>JAGHZU010000001.1 GCA_017745235.1 Caulobacter sp.
CGCTTCAGGTCCATCGGGTTCATGCCGGCGGCGACCGACTTGAGGCCTTCCTGGACGATGGCTTGCGCCAGCACGGTGGCGGTGGTGGTGCCGTCGCCGGCCTTGTCGTTGGTCTTCGACGCGACTTCGCGGATCATCTGCGCGCCGAGGTTCTCGAACTTGTCAGCCAGTTCGATTTCCTTGGCGACCGAGACGCCGTCCTTGGTCGAGCGCGGGGCGCCGAACGACTTTTCGATGACGACGTTGCGGCCCTTGGGGCCCAGGGTCACCTTCACCGCGTTGGCGAGGATGTTGACGCCGCGCAGCATCTTGTCGCGCGCGTCGGAGGAGAAATAGACGTCTTTAGCGGCCATTTGCGAGCCCTTCTAAAAGAGAAACTGGAGTCGAAAAGCGGTGGGCGATCCGAGGCTTAGGCCTCGACGATGCCCAGGACGTCGCTTTCCTTCATGATCAGCAGGTCCTGGCCGTCCACCTTCACTTCGGTGCCGGACCACTTGCCGAACAGGATGCGGTCGCCGGCCTTGACGTCGAGGGCGACGATCTCGCCCTTGTCGTTGCGGGCGCCGGGGCCGACGGCGACGACTTCGCCTTCCTGCGGCTTTTCCTTGGCGGTGTCGGGGATGATGATCCCACCCTTGGTCTTGGTTTCTTCTTCGACGCGCTTCACGAGGACGCGGTCGCCAAGGGGACGAAACTTCATTGTGGCTCTCCGTCGGGACGGGTTTCGATTATGGTTCGCTGGCGCCGGGGAGCGGGACTGTTAGCAGTCGCTCCCACCGAGTGCCAACGCCGGCCAGGAGTTAGGACCGGGGTATGAGGGAGTCAAGGACGAGGCCTGTCGTTTTGCTGTGAGCAAAACGCGACTCGAACCGGAGCCGGGAGCCGTTTCGGTCCGCGCACGGATCGGAGTCCGGCGCAGGCTGAACAGATAGGGAAGGACAACGGACGCATGAAGACCCTCGCCGCGCAGACATCGATCGCCGCCGTCCTGATGACGCTGAGCCTGGCGGCCTGCGCCACCACCCCGACGCCCCCGCCCCTGGTGCTGACCGACGCCGACGCGGGCGCGGTGTCGCTGGTTCGCGGCCAGGATCTGGAGATCCGCCTGCCGCTGAACGCCGGCACGGGCTACGCCTGGCGACTGGACGCGGAGGCCCGCCCGCTGGTGCTGGGCGGCGGCTCCAGCCGGGTGACGGACGCCGAGCGGCCGGGCGGGCCCGTGACCAGCGTCTACAGCTACACCGCCCTGGCGCGGGGCAGGACGGACCTGGCCTTCACCCTCAAGCGCCCGTGGGAGCCGGACCGGCCCGACGACCGCAAGGCGGTGTTCCACGTAAGGGTTCGCTGAGACCGTCGACGGCCCTTGCCTGGCCCCGATCTCCGCGCCACTTTCCCGACCAGGACCCGCCCGCGGGGCTTGCCCGGCGAACCTGGAGGACCCGAGCGGATGATCGACCATGTGAGCCTGACCGTCGGCGACGTGGCCGCGTGCAAGGCGTTCTACGACGCGGCCTTCGCCCCGCTGGGCATCGCCGTCCTGCACGCGGTCAGCGCCGAGGAGACCGGCACGGTGGCCTATATGGGCTATGGCCCGACCGCCGACAGCCGCAGCCATCAGGCCGGCAAGCCCAGCTTCTGGATCGCGGGGGGCGAGGCGCCCTCGGCCCCGATGCACGTGGCGTTCGTGGCCCGCACGCGCGAGGAGGTCGACGCCTTCTACGCCGCGGCCCTGGCCGCCGGCGGGACCGACAATGGGCCGCCGGGCATTCGGCCGCATTATCACCCCAACTACTACGGAGCCTTCGTGCTCGACCCGGACGGCCGCAACGTCGAGGCCGTCTGCCACGCCCCCGCCTGAGGCGACCCCGCCCGAGGCGATAAGACCACGCGTCCGCCCGATCGCGGACAGGAGACCTGATGTCGAGCTTCGGCCTTTCCCTCGTCCTGGCGGTGATCGCCTGCGTGATCGGCGGCGTCCAGGGCGGGCTGATGCTGGTGCGTCCGTCCGGCGCGCCGGGCCAGGCCGCCAGCGCCCCGACCGAGGCCCGCGCCGTGGGCGGCCTGCTGTTCCTGTCGCACGCGACGGCCGCCCTCTTCCTGGGCTACCAGCCCTCGGTGGGGGCGGGCATGGCCATGGCGCTGTCGATGGCCTGGTTCGGCATGGCCATGGGCCGGGGCGTCTCGGGCCTGCTGGACCGCGCCGAGCATCCCTTCAACGCCGGCCGCTTCGGCTTCGAGCTGCTGATCGCCGTGACCCTGGCCCTGCCGTTCTTCAATCCGGGCCGCCTGGTGGTGCTGAAGGGCGCCCTGCTGGCGTGAAGCCGCCGAAAGGCGGCGACCGCTTGCGATCTTGAGCGGAGCTTGGCTACCCGACCAGCACCGTTACGGCTTTTCCCTTTGAAAGCGGATCCCAGCCCGCATCGAGCGCCGAGCGCACTCCTTGCAATAGGAGTGGCGTGTCGAGCTTGGGTCGCTGCCGATAGGGCACGCTGTTGCTACCCGCCTTCGGCATCGGCCATTCAACCAAGGCCTCGCGTTGACCATCAACATGACGCACTGCCAGAACAAGGCCTCGCCAGCCATCGACGGTGCACCATTGAGGCTCCCGGTGAAGCCGCCAAGCGAACTCGGCCCCGTCAACGGCTATCGTCCCGTGTTGTGTCCGTTTGGCGTTTCGCATAGGGGCCAGCCTACTTTGCGCAATGTCTGCGATCCACCCTTAGCCGCCGAAAGCCTCGCGCCTCTCGTCCAAACTCGCGCCTCGGACATTTCAACTCTGAAATGTAGCGGCAAAGCGGACTGGCCAAAGACAGGGGGCGCGGCCTGGGCGCCTTATGGTCAAGCATCCGTTTGGCCATTGCAGCGTTTGTCGCTCAGGATGCGTTTCTCCGCCCGTCCCGCCCGAGGCCCTGCATGACCGCCACGCCCCCGCCGTCCTCCCCGATCCGTCCGGTCAGCCGGCGGGCCCAGATCATCGGCGGGGCGATCGCCCTGCTGGTGCTGGCCGGGATCGTCTGGCTGGCCTGGAGCCTGATGCACGCGCCCAAGGGCGAGGGCGGCCCCGGCGGTTTCGGCGGCCCCGGGGGACCGGGAGGACCGGGCGGCGGCGGGCGGCGCGGCGGTCCGGCCAGCACCGTGGCGGTGGCCACGGCGACCACCACCGACCTGCCGGTGATCATCGAGGCCCTGGGCACGGTCAAGCCGGCCGCCACGGTGACGGTGCGCCCGCAGGTGTCGGGCGTGATCACCCAGGTGTTCTTCCGCGAGGGCCAGATGGTCCGCGCCGGCGAGCCGCTGGTGCAGATCGACCCGCGCCAGTTCCAGATGGACCTGCTGCAGGCGCAGGGGAACCTGACCCGCGACGAGGCCCAGCTGGCCAACGCCAGGCTGACCCTGACCCGCTACCAGACCCTGCTGTCGCAGGACTCCATCGCCCGCCAGGAGGTCGACACCCAGGCCGCGACGGTCAAGCAGCTGGAAGGCTCGGTGATGGCCGATCGCGCGGCGGTGGGCACGGCGAAACTGAACATCGGCTGGGCGAAGATCGTGGCGCCCGTCAACGGCCGGGTGGGCCTGCGCGTGGTCGACGTGGGCAACTACATCGGGGCGGGCGACGCGAACGGCGTGGCGGTGATCACCACCGTCTCGCCCATCGACGTGGAGTTCACCGTCCCGCAGGACGACGTGCCGCGCATCGGCGCGCGGGCCAACACCGGCGAGACCCTGGCCGTCGAGGCCCTGGACCGCACCCGCACCACCACCCTGGACAGGGGCGCCTTCGCCACGCTGGACAACCTGGTCGACACCGGCACCGGCACGGTCAAGGCCAAGGCCCGGTTCCCCAACGCCGGCGGGACGCTGTTCCCCAGCCAGTTCGTCAACGTGCGCATGGTGCTGGACACCATCCGCGGCGCGGTGGTGGTGCCCGCCACGGCCCTGCGCCAGAGCAGCGACGGCGCGTTCGTCTGGGTGCTGGGCGAGGGCCAGAAGGTGCACAAGCGCAAGGTCACGGCCGGTCCGTCGACCACCACCCAGGTTTCGATCGCCACCGGCCTGAAGGTGGGCGAGAAGGTCATCACCGAGGGCGGCGACCGCCTGGTCGAGGGCGGCCGCGTGCAGCTGCCCGGCCAGCGCCCGCCGGGCATGGGCGGCAAGCCGGGCGCGAAGGGAGAGGGGCAGGGCCAGGGTCAGGGCGAAGGCGGCGAGCGCCGCCATCGCCGCCAGCAGCCGGCGCAGTAGCCGGGGCCCGCGTCGATGAACCCCTCGCGCCCCTTCATCCAGCGGCCGGTCGCCACGGCCCTGTTCATGGCGGCCATCGTCCTGGCCGGCCTGGTCGGCTTCCGGCTGCTGCCGCTGTCGGCCCTGCCCCAGGTCGACTATCCCACCATCCAGATCCAGACCCTTTACCCCGGCGCCAGCCCAGAGGTGATGAGCCAGACCGTCACCGCCCCGCTGGAGCGTCAGCTGGGCGAGATGGCGGGCCTGGCGCGGATGAGCTCGACCAGCACGGCCGGGGCCTCGATCATCACCCTGCAGTTCAACCTGGGTGAAAGCCTGGACGTGGCCGAGCAGGAGGTGCAGGCCGCGATCAACGCCTCCAACAGCCTGCTGCCCGCCGACCTGCCCGCCCCGCCGGTCTACGCCAAGGTCAATCCGGCCGACGCCCCCGTGCTGACCCTGGCGGTGACCTCCGACACCCTGCCGCTGACCGAGGTGCAGAACCTGGTCAACACGCGCCTGGCCCAGAAGATCAGCCAGGTGTCGGGCGTGGGCCTGGTGACCCTGAGCGGCGGCCAGCGTCCCGCCATCCGCATCCAGGCCGACACCCAGGCCATGGCCAGCTACGGCCTGACCCTGGCCAACGTGCAGAGCGCGATCAGCAACGCCAACGCCAACAGCGCCAAGGGCAGCTTCGACGGCCCCACCCGCAGCTACACCATCAACGCCAACGACCAGCTGCTGACGGTCGACGACTATTCCAACCTGATCGTCTCCTACAAGGACGCCGCGCCCATCCGCCTGCGCGACATCGCCCAGGTGGTGCAGAGCGCCGAGAACACCCGCCTGGGGGCCTGGGCCGACGAGACCCCGGCCATCATCGTCAACGTGCAGCGCCAGCCCGGCGCCAACGTCATCGCCACGGTCGACGCCATCAAGGCCCGCCTGCCGGAGCTGGAGGAGGGCCTGCCCGCCAGCCTGAAGGTGCAGGTGCTGGCCGACCGCACCACCGGCATTCGCGGCTCGGTCCACCACGTGGAGATGGAGCTGATCCTGGCCGTGGTGATGGTCGTGGTGGTGATCTTCTTCTTCCTGCACAGCCTGCGCGCCACGCTGATCGCGGGCCTGGCCGTGCCGATCTCGCTGATCGGCTCGTGCGGGGTGATGTACCTGCTGGGCTTCTCGCTGAACAATCTGAGCCTGATGGCCCTGACGATCGCCACCGGCTTCGTGGTCGACGACGCCATCGTGATGATCGAGAACATCAGCCGCCACCTGGAGAAGGGCGTCCGGCCGATGGCCGCGGCCCTGAAGGGCGCCAAGGAGATCGGCTTCACCATCATCTCGCTGACGGTGTCGCTGATCGCGGTGCTGATCCCGCTGCTGTTCATGGGCGACGTGGTGGGGCGGCTGTTCCGCGAGTTCGCCATCACCCTGGCCATCACCATCCTGATCTCGGCCGTGGTGTCGCTGACCCTGACGCCGATGCTGTCGGCCCGCTGGCTCAAGCCGCACGGCGAGGAGCACCAGGGCCGCATCGCCCGCCGATCGCAGGCGGTGTTCGACGACATCGAGCGGCGCTACGAGAAGGGCCTGGCCTGGGTGCTGGAGCGCCAGACCGCGACCCTGGTGGTGGCCGTGCTGACCCTGGTGCTGACGGGCCTGCTCTACGTGGTGATCCCCAAGGGCCTGTTCCCCACCCAGGACACCGGCCAGCTGCAGGCCCGCACCGAGGTGGAGCAGTCGGTCTCGTACGAACGCATGGCCGGGCTGCAGCAGGAGGCAGCCAAGGCGATCCTGGCCGACCCGGCGGTGGAGAACCTGTCCTCGTTCATCGGCGTGGACGGGGCCAACAACAGCATGCTCCACACGGGCCAGATGCTGATCAACCTCAAGCCCGGCCGGAAGGGCTCGCAGGAAAAGATCATGCAGCGGCTGCGCGACCGCGTCGCCGCTGTGCCGGGCGTCCACCTCTACCTCCAGCCCACCCAGGACCTGACGATCGACGCCGAGACCGGCCCCACCCTCTACCGCCTGTCGCTGGAGGGCGCCGACACGGCCACGGTCAAGGAATGGGCGGGCAAGCTGGCGCAGCGGCTGAAGACCGTGAAGTCGGTGCGCAACGTCTACAGCGACGCCTCGGCCAGCGGGGCGGCGGCCTATGTCGACATCGACCGCGACACCGCCGCCCGTCTTTCCATCACCGCGGCGGATATCGACGACGCGCTGTATAGCGCCTTCGGCCAGCGGATCGTCTCGACCATCTTCACCGAGACCAACCAGTACCGGGTGATCCTGGAGGCCAAGCCGGGCCTGCTGAAGGATCCGCAGACCCTGGGCCTGCTGCACCTGAAGACCGGCGGCGGCCAGCCCACGCCCCTGTCGGCGATCTCGACCATCCGCGAACAGACCGCGCCGCTGCAGGTGACCCACGTGGCCCAGTTCCCGGCCACGACCCTGGGCTTCGACACCGCGCCGGGCGTGTCGCTGGGCAAGGCCGTGGGCGACATCCGCGCGGCGATGAAGGACATCGGCATGCCGGTGTCGGTCACCCACACCTTCCTGGGCGCGGCGGGGGCCTACGAGAACTCGCTGAGCAACCAGCTGTGGCTGATCCTGGCGGCCGTGGTCTGCGTCTACATCGTGCTGGGCGTGCTGTACGAGAGCTACATCCACCCGCTGACCATCCTGTCGACCCTGCCCTCGGCGGGCGTGGGCGCCCTGCTGGCCCTGTGGGTCACCGGCAACGACCTGGGGGTGATCGGGATCATCGGCATCATCCTGCTGATCGGGATCGTGAAGAAGAACGCGATCATGATGATCGACTTTGCGATCGACGCGCAGCGCAACGAGGGCAAGCCGCCGCGCGAGGCGATCTTCCAGGCCGCCATCCTTCGCTTCAGGCCGATCCTGATGACCACCCTGGCGGCCCTGTTCGCGGCCATCCCGCTGATGCTCAGCTTCGGCGAGGGCGGCGAGCTGCGCCGGCCGCTGGGCATCGCCATCTTCGGCGGCCTGCTGGTGAGCCAGCTGCTGACGATGTTCACCACCCCGGTGATCTACCTGGCGTTCGACCGTTTCGCGCCGGTGCGTCCCGGCCGCGTGCTGGCTGAGGACGGCGACGAGCCGGGCGAGGCCGAGGCGGTTCCGGGGGCGCCGTCGTGAACCTGTCGGCGCCCTTCATCAAGCGGCCGGTCGCCACGGTCCTGCTGACGATCGGCCTGGCCATGGCCGGGATCGCCGCCTTCTTCGTGCTGCCCGTCTCGCCCCTGCCGCAGGTGGACTATCCGACGATCTCGGTGTCGGCCAACCTGTCGGGCGCCAGTCCCGAGACCATGGCCTCCAGCGTGGCCACGCCCCTGGAGCGGCGGCTGGGGGTGATCCCGGGCGTGACCGAGATGACCTCGCAGAGCAACACCGGCTCGGCCCGGGTGACGCTGCAGTTCGACCTCAACCGCAACATCGACGGCGCCGCGCGCGAGGTGCAGGCCGCCATCAACGCCGCCCGCGCCGACCTGCCCGCGACGCTGCGCAGCAACCCCACCTACCGCAAGCAGAACCCCTCGGACGCGCCGGTCATCATCCTGGCCCTGACCAGCGACACCAAGACCCCCGGCCAGATCTACGACGCGGTGTCCAACATCGTGGCCCAGCGCCTGTCGCAGGTGTCGGGCGTGGGCGACGTCGAGATCGGCGGCGGCTCGCTGCCGGCGGTGCGGGTGTCGGTCAACCCGTTCCAGCTGAACACCTACGGCATCGCCCTGGAGGACGTGCGCGCCGCCGTGCAGGCCGCCAACGCCAACCGGCCCAAGGGCGCGGTCGAGGGCGACGGGCGGCGGTTCCAGGTCTACACCTCGGGCGCGGGCCGCAAGGCGGCCGACTACAAGGGCCTGGTCGTGGCCTGGCGCGGCGACGCCCCGGTGCGCCTGCAGGACGTGGCGGACGTGACCGACAGCGTCGCCGACACCCGCACGCTGGGCCTCTTCAACGGCAAGCCGGCCATCATCATCCTGGTGACCCGCCAGCCGGGGGCCAACATCATCAAGACGGTCGACAGCGTGCGGGCGGTGCTGCCCGAGCTGGAGGCCCAGCTGCCCGGCGACATCAAGGTGGCCGTGGCCAGCGACAGCACCAACTCCATCCGCGCCTCGCTGAAGGAGATCGAGGTCACCCTGCTGATCTCCATCGTGCTGGTGGTGCTGGTGGTCAGCGCCTTCCTGCGCAGCGGCCGGGCCACCTTCATCCCGGCGGCGGCCACGATCGTCTCGCTGCTGGGCACGTTCGGGGTGATGTACCTGCTGGGCTTCAGCCTCAACAATCTCAGCCTGATGGCCATCACGGTGGCGACCGGCTTCGTGGTCGACGACGCCATCGTGGTGCTGGAGAACACCCAGCGCCACATCGAGAAGGGCATGGACCGCTTCAAGGCCGCCCTGCTGGGCGCGCGCGAGGTGGGGTTCACGGTGCTGTCGATCAGCATCTCGCTGGTGGCGGTGTTCATCCCCCTGCTGTTCATGGGCGGCCAGGTGGGGCGCCTCTTCCGCGAGTTCGCCGTGACCCTGTCGGCGGCGGTGCTGATCTCGCTGGTGATCTCGCTGACCACCACGCCGATGATGTGCGCCTACCTGCTGCGGCCGCCCAAGGAGGGCCAGGAGGAGGGGCCGGTGGCCCGCCTGTTCGAGCGCGGCTTCGGCGTGATCCACCGCCTCTACGAGCGCAGCCTGGACTGGGCCCTGGCGGCCAAGCCCCTGGTGCTGTTCATCCTGGTGGTGGTGATCGCCATGACGGCGTGGCTGTACGTGGCCGTGCCCAAGGGCTTCTTTCCCCAGCAGGACAGCGGCCAGCTGATGGCCGGCCTGCGCGCCGACCAGAGCGTGTCCTTCCGCGCGATGCAGGAAAAACTGCGGGCGGTGGTGAACATCATCAAGGACGACCCGGCGGTGGACACGGTGGTGGGCTTCACCGGCGGGGCGCGGGCCGGCGGCGGCTTCATGTTCGTCAACCTCAAGCCCCTGGGCTCGGGTCCCGGCGACCGCAAGGAGAAGGGCAGCGCCGTCATCGCCCGCCTGCGGCCCAAGCTCCAGCAGGTGACCGGGATCAGCGTGTTCCTCAACCCCGTGCAGGACGTGCGGGCCGGCGGGCGCTCCAGCAACTCGACCTACCAGTACACCCTGACCAGCGACTCCAGCGCCGCCCTCAAGGAATGGGCCCCCAAGCTGGCCGAGGCGATGAAGGAACACGCCGACGTCATGACCGACGTCGATTCCGACCAGTCTGAGAACGGGGTCGAGACCTATGTCACCATCGACCGCGACAGCGCCTCGCGCATGGGGGTCACGCCGCGGGCGGTGGACAACGCGCTCTACAACGCCTTCGGCCAGCGGCAGGTCGCCACCATCTACGAGGACGTCAACCAGTACGCCGTGATCATGGAGTGGGACCGCGCCTTCTCGCAGGGGCCCGAGGCGCTGAACGACGTCTATGTGCCGACCAGGGCGGGTACGACGGGCGGCTCGACCAGCAGCGGGGCGGCGGTCAATCCGGGCCTGCGCGATCCTTCGACCGGCTCGGCCCTGAACACCGCCGTCACGCCGATGACGCCGCTGAACGCCATCGCCAGCGTGGCCCAGTCGGCCACCCCCACATCGATCAACCACCAGAACGGGGAACTGGCCACGACGGTGTCGTTCAACCTGGCCGACGGCAAGGCCCTGAGCGACGCCAAGACCGCCATCAAGCAGGCCGAGGCCGACATCGGCCTGCCCACCAGCGTCCGCGGCAGCTTCCAGGGCAGCGCCCGCAGCGCCCAGGAGCAGAACCGCCAGCAGCCGATGCTGATCGCCGCCGCCGTGGTGGCGATCTACATCGTGCTGGGCATCCTCTACGAAAGCTACGTGCACCCGGTGACGGTGCTGTCGACCCTGCCTGCCGCCGGGGTCGGCGCGGTGCTGGCCCTGCTGGTGTTCAAGATGGAGTTCTCGGTCATCGCCCTGATCGGGGTCTTCCTGCTGCTGGGCATCGTCAAGAAGAACGCGATCCTGATCATCGACTTCGCCCTGGAGGCCCAGCGCTCGCGCGGACTGTCGGCGATCGAGGCGGTGCGCGAGGCCAGCCTGCTGCGCTTCCGCCCGATCCTGATGACCACACTGGCCGCGGCCCTGGGAGCCCTGCCCCTGGCCATCGGCTTCGGCGAGGGGGCGGAACTGCGCCGCCCGCTGGGCGTGACCATCATCGGCGGGCTGATCGCCAGCCAGATGCTGACCCTGATCACCACGCCCGTCGTCTACGTCTATCTCGACCGCCTGCGGGGCCGCAGGCGCGACGAGCGCCACCTGACCCACATGCCGTCCGCCTCGGAGCCCGCCTGATGCCTCGCCCGCTCTTCCCGCTGATCGGCGCCTGTGCCGTGGTCCTGGGCCCCCTGGTCCTGGGCGCCTGCTCGGTGGGGCCGGCCTACGAGAAGCCGCAGGCCTCGGCCACGCCCCTGCCCGCCGAGTTCAAGGCGCTGGACGGCTGGCGTCCCGCCGCGCCGGCAGACCTGGCCGACCGGGGCGACTGGTGGACCCTGCTGGGCGATCCCCAGCTGAACGCCCTGGCCGCCCGCATCGACGTCTCCAACCAGACCGTCGCCAAGGCCGAGGCCAACTACCGCCAGGCCCGGGCCCTGGTGCGCGAGCAGCGGGCCAGCCTGTTTCCCGCCATCGACCTGAGCGGGTCGGCCACCCGGGCCGGCGGCTCGGGCTCGGCCAACAGCAGCAGCGCGTCAGGGACGGGCCGGCGCTACCAGGCCAGCCTGGGCGCCAGCTGGGAGCCCGACGTCTGGGGCCGCATCCGCGCGGGCGTCAGCGGGGCCAGGGCCAGCGCCGAGGCCAGCCAGGCCGACCTGGCCGCCGCCCGCCTGTCGATGCAGGGCGAGCTGGCCGTGAACTATCTGGGCCTGCGCCAGGCCGACGCCGAGATCGACCTGGTGAACCGCACGATCGAGGGCTATCGCCGCAGCCTGACCATCACCCAGAACCGCTACGCCGCCGCCATCGCGCCCAGGTCGGACGTGCTGCAGGCCCAGACCCAGCTGGCCAACGCCCAGGCCGACCTGGAGAGCCTGGTCCAGACCCGCGCCGCCTACGAGAACGCCATCGCCACCCTGGTGGGCGAGCCGGCCAGCGGCTTCCGCCTGGCGGCCGTTCCGAACTGGTCCTCGACCGTGCCGGAGATCCCGGCGGGCGTGCCCTCGACCCTGCTGGAGCGCCGGCCCGACATCGCCGCGGCCGAGCGCCGCGTGGCCGCCGCCAACGCCGACATCGGCGTGGCCCGCGCGGCCTTCTTCCCCAGCTTCGACCTGACCGCCTCGGGCAATTCGTCCAGCTCGCGACTGGGCGACCTGTTCAGCGCCTCGGCCAACACCTGGTCGCTGGGGCTGTCGGCGGCCCAGACCCTGTTCGACGCCGGCGCGCGCAAGGCCCGGGTCGAAGAGGCCCGCGCGTCCTACGACGCCTCGGTGGCCGACTACCGCCAGACCGCCTTGAGCGCGTTCGAGGACGTGGAGAACCAGCTGACCGCCGTGCGGGTGCTGGAGCGGCGCTACGCCCTGCTGGAGACCTCCTCCCGGGCGGCCGACCAGACCGAGCAGATGATCCTGAACCAGTACAAGGCCGGCCAGGTGGCCTATACCGACGTGGTCACGGCCCAGGCCTCGGCCTTCTCGGCCCGCCGCGCCCTGCTGTCGGCCCGCGTCTCGCGCCAGACGGCGGCGGTGGCCCTGGTGCAGGCCCTGGGCGGCGGATGGAAGGGGTTGGGTTAGTCGCTCTCTCTCTTCGATGTCATCCCGGAAGCCTCGAAGAGGCTGTCCGGGACCCAGGGGCCAACGCACTGCGCCGGCCCTGGGTCCCGGCTCTCCGCTTCGCTGCGGCCGGGATGACATCCGGAGGGGAGCAGGTCGGGCGGAGATAGGCAGACGCGCCTCCCGCCCTCCTAGTTGTTCCAGGTCTCGTACAGATCCAGCCACTGCGGATTGCGCTCCTCGATCAGTCGCAATTTCCACCCGCGCCGCCAACGCTTGATGCGTTTCTCGGCGGCTATGGCGTCGTTGACGTCGGCGAACGCCTCGTACCAGACCAGACGCGTGACCCCGTAACGTTGGGTGAAACCGGGCGTGCGACCTTCCCGGTGCTCCCAGACACGCCGGGAAAGGTCGCCGGTCACCCCCACATAGAGCGTTCCGTTGCGCCGGCTGGCCAGCAGGTAAACGTGATATGTTGCCATAATGTTCTAGATTGGCGTTGCCGCCGCCCCCTGTCACGTCCTCTTGGCGGAGGCTGCAGCCTCTCGCCGTTTGCCCCCTTGGGCCGCCTCTGCTATCCCCGCTGCATGACCTTCGCTCGGAAGACTTCGCGAATTAACCGCCCGGCGTGACGCCGCCGGACGAAGACTCCAGCGCGCGCCGGGTTTCCCCGCATTCTTCCGACACCTCAGAGCTGGATCGCTTACCCATGGCCGACGACGCCACGACGACCGCCCGCGACTACCGCGAGACCGTCTTCCTGCCCGACACCCCGTTCCCGATGCGCGGGGGCCTGCCCAAGAAGGAACCCGAGATCCTGGCGGGCTGGGCCGCCTTGTCCGACAAGGGGCTTTACGGCGCGGTGCGCGCCAGGCGCCAGGCCGACGGCGCCCCGCTGTTCGTGCTGCACGACGGCCCGCCCTACGCCAATGGCGCGATCCACATCGGCCACGCCCTGAACAAGACGCTGAAGGACTTCGTGGTCCGCTCGCGCTTCGCCCTGGGCTACGACGTCGACTACGTGCCCGGCTGGGACTGCCACGGCCTGCCGATCGAGTGGAAGATCGAGGAGGAGTTCCGCGCCAAGGGCCGCCGCAAGGACGAGGTGCCGGCCGCGGAGTTCCGCAAGCGCTGTCGCGAATACGCCGCCGACTGGATGGAGGTCCAGAAGGAGGGCTTCGAGCGCCTGGGCGTGCTGGGCGACTTCAAGGACCGCTACGCCACGATGGATTTCGGCAGCGAGGCCACGATCGTGGCCGAGTTCCACAAGTTCGCCGCCACCGGCCAGCTCTATCGCGGCTCCAAGCCGGTGATGTGGAGCCCGGTCGAGCGCACGGCCCTGGCCGACGCCGAGATCGAGTACCACGACCACGTCTCGCCCACGGTGTGGGTGAAGTTCCCGGTCAAGGCCTATGACGAGGCCCACTACGCCCTGTCGGGCAACAAGGCCGGCGACAACGTCTTCCGCCTGCAGCCCAACGACGCCAGCGTGGTGATCTGGACCACCACGCCGTGGACCATCCCCGCCAACCGCGCCATCAGCTTCAACCCCAAGGTCGAGTACGGCCTCTACGAGGTCGAGGCGATGGAGGAGAACCTGGAGTTCGCCCCCTGGTCCAAGGTCGGCGACCGCCTGATCGTGGCCGACAAGCTGGCCGAGGATGTGCGCAAGGCCGCCAAGGTCGCCCGGTGGCGCCGGGCCGAGCCGGTGGACCCGACCGGCCTGGTCTGCGCCCACCCTCTGGCCGCCTTCGATCCCGGCTTCGGCTTCGACGTGCCGCTGCTGGCCGGCGAGCATGTGACCGACGAGGCCGGCACCGGCTTCGTCCACACCGCCCCGGGCCACGGCGCCGACGACTACCTGGTCTGGCTCAAGCATCAGGCCCAGTTGGCCGCCGCGGGCGTCGACACCACCATCCCCGACACCGTCGATCCGGACGGGGCCTATTTCGCCCACGTCCCGCTGTTCGGCGGCCTGAAGGTCATCGAGACCGAGGGCAAGAAGGCCGGCAAGTTCGGCGCGGCCAACGGCGCGGTGATGGACAAGCTGATCGAGGCCGGAAACCTGCTCGCGCGCGGCCGCGTCGAGCACAGCTATCCTCATAGCTGGCGCTCGAAGGCCCCGGTGATCTTCCGCAACACGCCGCAGTGGTTCATCCGCATGGACCAGGCCGTCGAAAGCCTGGGCGGCCAGACCCTGCGCGAGGTGGCCCTGAAGGCCATCGCCGAAACCGCCTTCCACCCCGAGACCGGCCGCAACCGCATCGGCTCGATGGTCGAGACGCGCCCGGACTGGCTGATCAGCCGCCAGCGCGCCTGGGGCACGCCGCTGGGCATGTTCGTGGAGAAGGACACCGGCCAGCCGCTGGTCGATCCGGCCGTCAACGCCCGCATCCTCCAGATCATCCGCGAAGGCGGCAGCGACGCCTGGTTCGAGCGACCCGACGCCGACTTCCTGGGCGACCTGGACGCCAGCAAGTACGAGAAGGTCGTCGACATCCTGGACGTCTGGTTCGACAGCGGCTCGACGCACGCCTTCACGCTGGACGGCCGCGCCGACAGCCGCAACCCGGCCGACCTCTACCTGGAAGGCAGCGACCAGCATCGCGGCTGGTTCCAGTCCTCGCTGCTGGAAAGCTGCGGCACGCGGGGCCGCGCGCCCTACAAGGCCCTTCTCACCCACGGGTTCACCCAGGACGAGAACGGCGAGAAGATGTCCAAGTCCAAGGGCAACACCGTCGAGCCCCAGGCGATCATCAAGGAAAGCGGCGCGGAGATCCTGCGCCTGTGGGCCGCGATGGTCGACTATTCCGAGGACCAGCGGATCGGCAAGACGATCCTGGCCACCACCACCGACGCCTATCGCAAGCTGCGCAACACCACGCGCTACCTGCTGGGCGCCCTGGCCGGGTTCACGGAAGAGGAGCGGGTCACCGACCTCGACCAGTTCCCGCCGCTGGAGAAGTTCATCCTGCACCGCCTGTGGGAGCTGGACGGCCAGGTGCGCGCCGCCTACGAGGCCTACCGCTTCAGCGACGTGGTGCGCCCGCTGATCGAGTTCTGCCAGGGCGACCTGTCGGCCCTGTTCTTCGACATCCGCAAGGACAGCCTGTACTGCGACGCGCCCACGGCCATCCGCCGCCGGGCCTATCGCACGGTGCTGGATTACGTGTTCGAGCGCCTGACGGTGTGGCTCTCGCCGCTCACCTCCTTCACGATGGAGGAGGCCTGGACCACCCGCTTCCCAGAGGCGGGTTCGAACGTCCTGCGCGTGGCGCCCCAGACCCCCGACGCCTGGCGCAACGACGCCGAGGCCGCCCGCTGGGCCAAGGTCGAGGCCGTGACCTCGGTCGTGACCGCCGCCCTGGAGGTCGAGCGCCGCGAGAAGCGCATCGGCTCGGCCCTGGAGGCCGCCCCGGTGGTCCACATCGCCGAGCCCGACCTGCTGGCGGCCTTCGACGGGGTGGACGCCGCCGAGGTGTTCCGCACCAGCCAGGCGACCCTGGCGGCCGGAACCGCGCCGGGCGCCTTCGCGCTGGACGAGGTCAAGGGCGTGGCCGTGGAGCCGAAGCTGGCGGAGGGCCGCAAGTGCGCCCGCTCGTGGCGGATCCTGCCGGAAGTGGGAACCGATCCCCGCTATCCGGAGCTGAGCCTGCGCGACGCCGAGGCCGTGGCCTGGTGGGACGCGCATCACGCGGCCTAGCCCTTCTGGCTGTCATCCCGGAGCGCGCAGCGCTGTCCGGGATGACAGTTCAGATCGGGCGGCTTAAGGACGAAGAATGAAGATCACCCGCCTCGGCTGGACCGCCTATGCGATCGCCCTCGTCACCATCGTGCTGGACCAGGTCAGCAAGGTCTGGATCCTGAACACGCTGGGCGCGGCCCCCGGCGCCAGCCAGGCGATCGGCGGTCCGTTCTACCTGACCCTGGTGCACAATTACGGCATGAGCTTCGGCCTCTTCCGGGGTTCGGAGCTGAGCCGCTGGCTGCTGACCCTGTTCTCGGCCGCCGTGGTGATCGGCCTGGCGGTCTGGGCGCGGAAGGCGACCAAGCCGCTGATGGCCGTCGGCATCGGCATGATCATGGGCGGTGCGTTCGGCAACAACCTGATCGACCGCATCCGCTTCGGCTACGTGGTCGACTTCATCGACGTCACCCGCCTGCACTTCCCGTGGGTGTTCAACGTGGCCGACTCGGGCATCTCGGTGGGCGTGGCCCTTCTGCTGCTGGACAGCTTCCTGGCCGAGGAGAAGGAACTGGCCCATCCCGAAGGGCACGGGCTCTGAACGCCCCGGGGAAAGGGGCGGGCCGCCCTAACGTGGCCACGATCTCAAGGAAGATTGGCGCCCGGCCTCGGATGTCGTATCGAGTGCGTCCGAAATATACCGGCCCGGGGGGCCGCTGGAGCAGGTTCATGAGTTTCAATCGGGTCGCGACCTTGAGCGTCTTGGTCGCCGTGGCCGCCACCGGCCTGGCCGGCTGCCAGTCGGCTTCCAAGGCCCTGGGGATGAACAAGGTGGTGCCGGACGAATTCCGCGTCGTCACCAAGGCTCCGCTGGTCGTGCCGCCCGACTACAGCCTGCGCCCGCCGGCGCCCGGCGAGCCGCGCCCGCAGGAACTGCAGCCGGAAAGCGCCGCGCGCCAGGCCCTGATCGGCCAGAGCAACGCCGCCAGCCGCACCGACGGCGAGAAGCTGCTGGTCGCCAAGGCCGGCGTCGACAAGGCCGACCCGCTGATCCGCTTCGTCGTCGACGATGAGAACGGCGACCTGGCCCACAAGGACGAAAGCTTCGCCCAGAAGGTCATGTTCTGGAAGAAGGGCGACAAGACCGCCGCCCCGACCGCCTCGGAAACCGGCGCCACCGATTCCGTCCCGGTCGACGCCGCCACCGAGGAGGCCCGCCTGAAGGCCCTGACCGGCAACGGCACGATCGTCATCACCCGCGAGAAGCAGGGCAAGATCAAGCTGCCGGGCCTGTAGGTCCGGGCTCTTGAGCTGAGTTTCGGAAAGGCCCGGAGGCGAGAGCTTCCGGGCCTTTCCTTTGGGGCCTTCCCCTGAATGAACCGACTTGCCCCCTCCGCAGGGGGAAGAAGGAGGTCGCGCGATCCGCCCCTGCGGGGGCGGACAGGCGGCGAAGCCGCCGGGTGGGGCAAGTGCTGACGCCCCCTACTCCGGCGCCCCGACCTCGAACCCCCGGGCCCGCATCTGGTCCAGCACCCCGCCGCGCGACACCAGGCTGCGGATCCCGTAGACCGCCACCGCGTGGCCCGGCGTCTTCATCGCCCGGGTCAGGGCCTCGACCTCGTCGGCGGTTCCCTTGCGCTCCAGTTCCGCCATGCCGGGCAGGGCCAGGAAGCAGCGCTGGAAGTTGCGGGGGCCGGCGATGGCGCCGCGCACGTCGCCTTCGGCCCAGGCGTGGGCGGCCGCGCGCATGGCCTGCGGACCGGCGTTGATCTCGTCCAGCACGCCCTCCAGGCACACCAGCCCCGCCTCGCGCGAGGCGTCCCGCACGGCGGTCTTCACGATCGGCATGGCCTTGTAAGTGGCGGCCGGGCGCGCCTTCACCCCGTGCTTGCGGGCCAGGCGCGTGACGGTGCGTTCGGGCTCGGCCGGCTCCAGGCGCAGGCTCTTGCGATAGTCCCCGGCCAGGGCCACGCCCGCCCCCAGCGGCGTCCAGCCGTCATAGGCGTCGGCCTTCCTGCCCAGCATCCCGCGCGCCCGCGCCAGCTTGGGCGCCAGGTCGCCGACCTGCTGGTCCAGCGGGACCTTCGAGCGCAGCTTGCCGCGCAGGGCCAGGGCGGCGGGAAGGTCGCTCAGCCCCGCCTTGCCCTCGGGCGGCAGGATCACCGCGAAGGCGCCGTCCAGCCGCCGCTCCAGCACCGACGTGTCCCAGCCCTGCTCCTGGGGCATCGACTGCAGCGCGCCCAGCATCCAGATCGTGGTGTCGCCGTCGGAGATCTTCCACCAGGCCGGTCCCGGCAGCCTGGCGCTGACCACCAGGGCCTCCACGACGTTGGCTTCGGGATCGTCGATGACCTGAGCGACCGCCGGGGCGGCGGCCGAAAGCAGGAGCAGGGCGGCACAGGCGGCGAAGCGGCGGCGCGTCACTATCTAGGATCCTCGATGGGCTGCGGAATCGATCTAGGATGACCGGTCCCTCGCAGTTGGATCGGCCAGGCCCGGCCGGTCAAATGACGATGACGCAAGACAGGGCGCGGCCGCCCCCTCGGCCCGCCTCCGGAAAGTTCAGTTCGCATGCCGATCCGCCGCCTGCCGCCCGAGACCGTCAACCGCATCGCCGCCGGCGAGGTGGTGGAACGGCCCGCCAGCGCCATCAAGGAGCTGGTCGACAATTCCATCGACGCCGGCGCCACCCGCATCGAGGTCGAGGCCCATGGCGGCGGCCTGACCCGCATCCTGGTGGCCGATGACGGCTGCGGCCTGTCTGCCGAGGAGCTGCCGGTGGCCATCGAGCGCCACGCCACCTCCAAGCTGGCCCCCGACGAGGACGGCCTGTGGGACCTCCTGCGCATCCACACCATGGGCTTCCGGGGCGAGGCCCTGCCCTCGATCGGCTCGGTGGCGCGGCTGTCGATCTCCTCGCGGGCCAAGGGCTCCAGGGACGCCTGGTCGATCCTGGTCGAGGGCGGCAGCGTGGGCGAGGTGGCCCCCGCCGCCTTCGCCGGCGACCACGGGGCGCGGATCGAAGTGCGCGACCTGTTCTACGCCACCCCCGCCCGCCTGAAGTTCATGAAGTCGGAACGCGCCGAGGCCCTGGCCATCACCGAGGAGCTGAAGCGCCAGGCCATGGCCCACGAATCGGTGGGCTTCAGCCTGGACATCGACGGCCGCCGCATCCTGCGCCTGCCGCCCGAGCATCCCGGTCCGCAGGGCCGGCTGGCGCGCCTGGCCGCGGTGCTGGGCCGCGACTTCCAGGACAACGCCATCGAGATCGACCAGACGCGCGACGGCGTGCGGCTGACAGGCTTCGCGGGCCTGCCCACCTACAACCGCGGCAACGCCGCCCACCAGTACCTGTTCGTCAACGGCCGCCCGGTGCGCGACCGGCTCCTCCAGGGGGCGCTGCGCGCGGCCTATGCCGACTTCCTCGCCCGCGACCGGCACCCCACCGCGGCCCTCTACGTGACGCTGGAGCCGACCGAGGTCGACATCAACGTCCACCCGGCCAAGGCCGAGGTGCGCTTCCGCGACCCCGCCCTGGTGCGCGGCCTAATCGTGGGGGCCCTGCGCCACGCCCTGGCCGGCGCCGGCCACCGCGCCTCCACCACCACCGCCGCCAGCGCGCTGGAGAGCATCCGCGCCCAGGCCATGGCCGCGCCGTCGTCGTTCGGAGGCGGCTATCCCGGCTACCAGCCCGGCCCTTCGCCCGCCGGCTTCTCGGCGTGGCGGGACGGCGGGTGGACGCCCCCGACCCAGCGGCCCCTATCCATGCAGACGGGGGACCTGCCGGGCCTGTCGGACGTCTCGGCCCGGCACGAGGCCGCGCCGGAACAGGCCTACGACACCGTCGGCGGCATGGCCCAGGCCGTGCGCGAGGCCGCGTTCGGAGGCGGTCCCGGAGCGTCCGCCTACGCCCCCGCCCCGGCGTTCGACCCCATCGACCACCCGCTGGGCGCGGCCCGGGCCCAGGTGCACGAGACCTACATCGTCTCCCAGACCCGCGACGGCGTGGTGATCGTCGACCAGCACGCCGCCCACGAGCGCCTGGTCTATGAGCGGATGAAGGGCGAGATGGCCGCCGGGGGCGTGGCCCGCCAGACCCTGCTGCTGCCCGAGGTGGTCGAGCTGGACCCCGCCGAGGCCGAGCGCGTGGTGGCTCGCGCCGAGGAGCTGGCGAGCCTGGGCCTGGTGCTCGAGAGCTTCGGCCCCGGCGCGGTGCTTGTGCGCGAGACCCCGGCCCTGCTGGGCAAGACCGACGCCGCCGGCCTGGTCCGCGACATCGCCGACGACCTGGCCGAGAACGGCCAGGCCCTGGCCCTGAAGGAGCGCCTCGAGGAGGTCTGCTCCACCATGGCCTGCCACGGCAGCGTCCGCGCCGGCCGCCGACTCAACGCCGTGGAGATGAACGCCCTGCTGCGCGAAATGGAGGCCACGCCCCACTCGGGACAGTGCAATCACGGCCGACCCACCTACGTGGAGTTGAAGCTGGCGGACATCGAGAAGCTGTTCGGACGGCGGTAACCGGCTCCGGGGCCCGCCTTCACAGATTCGTAGCAGCAAAGCTAAACAGCCGTCATGCAGCCGTGTCAGCTACCCCGCCCATCAGCTCGGGGATGCTCATGGCCTGGTTTTCGAAGTCCTGTCTGCTGGCGGCCGCCAGCCTGACCGTCATGGCCGCGCAGTCGGCCAGGGCCGCCGACGATACGGCGGCGGCAAGCGCGCCCTCGGCGGCGTCGGAGGTCGAGGCCGTGGTGGTCACCGGCACCCGCCAGATCGGGCGCACCCAGTTCACGACCCTGGCGCCGGTCGACGTGCTCTCGCGCGAGTCCATCCAGGCCTCGGCCGCGCCGTCCCTGGCGGCGAACCTGGCCCAGCAGATCCCGTCCTTCATCGTCCAGCGGCTGCCGACCTCGGACGGGCTGCAGTTCGTGCGGCCCGCCACCCTGCGCAACCTCTCGCCCGACCAGACCCTGGTGCTGATCAACGGCAAGCGCTTCCATCGCTCGGCGTTCCTGGGCGCGCGAGGGGCGCAGGGGCCGGACCTGGCCCAGATCCCCGATTTCGCCGTCGGCCGCATCGAGGTGCTGCGCGACGGGGCCTCGGCCCAGTACGGCTCGGACGCCATCGCCGGCGTCATCAACATCATGCTGGACGACAAGCCGGGCTTCTCGGGCTTCGGCCAGGCCGGCCAGACCTACGAGGGCGACGGAACCACCTATCGTCTGGGCGCGCACGGCGGCGTCGAGATCGGCCAGGGCGGCCACCTGACCGGCACGGTGCAATGGTCCAAGGCCGACGCCACCTCGCGCAGCCGCCAGCGCCCCGACGCCATCGCCTTCCAGCAGTCCAGCGGCGTCACCGTCCCCAACCCGGTGCAGCGGTGGGGCGATCCGGACCTGAAGACCCTGCAGTTCGCGCTGGACGCCGCCCTGCCGCTGGGCGGGGCCGCCGAGGCCTACGCCTTCGGGACCTACAGCAAGACCGACGGGGTCAACGACATCAACTGGCGCAACCCCGCCGCCAACCCGGCGATCTACAAGCCGACGGCGGCCTTCCCGGGCTTCGACCTGAACAAGATCTATCCAGCCGGCTTCACGCCGCGCGAAGGGATCCACGGGCGTGACGGCCAGGCGGTGGCGGGCGTGCGCAATCGCACGGGCGAGACCTTCACCTGGGATCTCAGCGCCTCCTACGGCGAGAACGCCAGCCGCTTCTTCCTCGACAATTCGATCAACGCCTCGCTGGGTCCCGACAGCCCCTTCAGCTTCAACCTGGGCCGCCTGGTCCAGCGCGAGACGAACCTGAACGCCGACGCCGTCTGGCGCGTGCCGGTGGCGGGACTGGCCACGCCGCTGAACGTCGCGTTCGGCGCGGAAACCCGCGAGGAGACCTATCGCATCGAGGCCGGCGATCCTGCGTCCTACGCGGTGGGCCCGGGCGCGGCCTTCGGCCTGGCCCCCAACTCCAACGGCTTCCCGGGCTTCTCGCCCCAGCAGGCCGGATCGTGGAGCGAACGCAGCTATGCCGGCTATCTCGACGTGGCCGCGGAGCTTACCGATCGCCTGAGCCTGGACGGCGCGGCGCGCTACGAGCACTTCGACGACTTCGGCTCGACCTGGAACGGCAAGATCGCCGGCCGCTACGAGTTCACCCCGAACGTGGCCCTGCGCGCCTCCTTCAACACCGGCTTCCGCGCGCCCACGCCCGCCCAGCTGAACAGCACCAGCACCTCGCAGGGCCTGGACACCGTCACCCTGCAACTGTTCACCTCGGGCCGGCTGTCGCCGCTGAACCCGGTTGCGGCCTTCCTGGGCGCCAAGCCGCTGAAGCCCGAAAAGTCGCAGACCTTCGCGGGCGGCTTGGTGTGGCGCACCGAGATGGGCCTGTCGGGCTCGGTCGACGCCTACCAGATCGAGGTCAACGACCGCTTCTCCACCTCGCCGACCGTCACGGTGACGCCGGCCATCCGGGCCCAGCTGGCCGCCCTGGGCCTGCCTGGCGCCTCGTCCTTCACCTCGATCAGCTGGTTCACCAACGACTTCGACACCCGCACGCGCGGCGTGGACGTGGTGGTCAATTACGACCGCGCGCTGGGTCCGGGCCGCCTGGGGCTGATGGGCGCCTACAACTACAATGAGACCAAGGTGACCTCGGGCTCGCTCACCGCCAGCCAAAGCCAGCGGCGCACCTTCGAGGAGTCGCGGCCGGCCAACAACCTGACCGGCTCGGCGACCTATTCGGTCGGCAAGCTGCAGGTCCTGGGCCGCGTGCGCTATTACGGCAAGTGGACCGACTCGACGGGCAATTCGACCGGCGACATCTTCCAGGAGTTCGGGGCGATCACCTTCGTGGACGTCAGCGCCACCTGGAAGGCCACCGACAGGGTGTCGCTGCGCGTCGGCACCGAGAACGTTTTCGACACCCATCCCGACGAAGCCATGTTCCAGGCCAGCCGCGGGCTCGTCTATTCGCGCAACTCGCCGTACGACACCAATGGCGGCCAGTACTACGCACGGGTCGACGTCAGGTTCTAAGGGGGTCCCATGGTCGAGCTCTCGCGCCGCAGCCTACTCGCCGTCGCCACGGCCAGTCCCGGCCTGGCCAGTCCCGGCATGGCCGCCGCCGCGCCCGGGACGGGTCCGGGAGCCGGCCGGGGTCCGCGGGACGAGGCCTACTGGGCTGGGGTCGCGGCGCTCTATGATCCGCCGCCGGCCGGCGTGATCCAGCTGGAGAACGGCAACTTCGGAGCCATGGCCCGCTCGGTGCGCGTGGCCTACGAGGCCTATACCGACCGGGTGAACCGCGAGACCACGCTCTATACGCGCGGGTCCATCGGCCAGGACCTGAAGGCGGTGCGGGCCAAGGTCGCCGACCTGCTGGGCGTGGGCGTCGACGAGATCGCCTTCACCCGGGGCGGCACGGAGTCGATGCAGACCCTGATCGGCGGCTACAACCGGCTCAAGCCCGGCGACGGGGTGCTGTACGCCGACCTGGACTACGACAGCATGCAGGCCTCGATGGAGTCGCTGGCCCGGCTGCGGGGCGTGCGGGTCCACCGCATCGACCTGCCCGAGCCCGCCACGCGCGAGGCCCTGGTGGCGGCCTATGACGCGGCGCTGGCCCAGCGGCCGGACGTGCGGCTGGTGCTGCTGACCCAGCTCAGCCATCGCACGGGCCTGGTGGTTCCCGTCGCCGAGATCGTGGCGTCGGCCCGGGCGCGCGGCGTCGACGTGCTGCTGGATTCCGGCCACGCGCTGGGCCAGACAGACTTCTCGCTGCCGGCGATGGGCGTGGAGTTCGCCGGCCTGAACCTGCACAAGTGGATCGGCGCGCCGCTGGGGGTGGGTGTCGTCTACATCCGCCGCGAGCGGATCGCCGACATCGATCCCTCGCCCCTGGAGCGTCCGTCGGACCGCATCGACGCGCGGGTGCACACCGGCACCGTCAATTTCGCCGCCCTCCTGGCGGCCTCGGACGCCATCGACCTGCACCGCACGATCGGCGTGACCGCCAAGGCCGCGCGCCTGCGCTACCTGCGCGACCGCTGGGTGGAGCAGGTGCGGTCGCTGCCCGGGGTCCAGGTGCTGACGCCGGACGATCCGGCCCTGCACGCCGGCATCACCTCGTTCCGCCTGGCGGGGCGGACCAGCCTGGCCGACAATGTCGAGCTGCGGAAGGACCTCCTGGCGAAGGACCGGATCTTCACGGTCGAGCGCGACGGCCCGGCCAAGGGCGCCTGCGTGCGGGTGACCCCCAGCTTCTGGAACACGCCCGCGCACATGGACAGCCTGGCGGCGGCCATCCGCAAGCGGACGGTTTAGGCCCGCCTCAGGCCGCCGCCTCCAGGTAGTCGGTGATCGAGTCCCGGCTGGGCGTGAGGCCCCGCAGCTGCAGCAGGGCGCCGGCGTTACCCCGGTGATAGGCGCCGTGCAGGCAGACATGCTGGACGATCTCGCCGCGCTTCAGGCGGGCGGGCTTGCCGCTGGTGAAGACGAAGTCGACCGGCTGATCGAAGGCCCGGGGCGGCAGGGCGGTGACGTGCTCGGCGTACCAGTCGTCGACCTCGGCCATGTCCCGCGCCAGGGTCTCGAACGTGGGCAGGACCTCGGAGCGGGCGGCCCGGTAGGCGTGGGGGCGGCCCAGCAGGTGGGCCTGGAAGATGCGGTCCACGGCGTGGATGTGGTCCAGCACCCGCAGCATCAGGCCGGCCTCGGCCTCGCCCAGCCTGGCGAGGTCGCGGTCCAGCGTGTCGCACAGGCCGCGGTCGGCCCAGCGCTTGACCTCGATCATCTGGACATAGGGCAGGCGGTTCATCTGGCGCATCCTTTCAATCCATTGATTTCCCTGAATTCCAAGGCCAGAATATGAGCGATCGCTCGTGTTCCATACTCGCATTGGGAGCGCCCTTCCCTGGCCCGCAAGCCGCCCATCACGCCCCGCAAGACCGCCTCCCAGGCGCGGTCGCGCGCGACGGTCGACGCCCTGGTCGAGGCCACCGCTCGCATTCTGGTGCGCGACGGCTTCGACCGCGCCAGCACCAACCGCATCGCCGCCCAGGCCGGGGTCAGCATCGGCTCGCTGTACCAGTACTTCCCCAGCAAGGAGGCGCTGGTGATGGCCGTGGCCGAGCGCCACAACCGCGACCTGATGAACATCGTGCGCCGCGCCCTGGCGGAGGTGGCCGCCGCGCCGGTCAGGACCGGCGTGCGCACCCTGGTGGCCGCCGCGATCACGGCCCACGCCCATGACCCGGCCCTGCACCGGGTGCTCTCGGAACAGACCCCGCGCACCGGCCCCCTGGCGGGACTGGAGCCGTTCAACCGCGAGGCCCACGCCCTGCTGCGGGCCTATCTGGAGGACCACCGCGACGAGCTGCGCGCCACCGACCTGGACCTGGCCGCCTTCGTCTGCATGACCTCGATCGAGGCCCTGACCCACACCGCGGTGCTGTACCGCCCCGACGTGCTGGAAGGCCCCGCGCGCGAGCCCCTGGCGGACGAGGCCACGCAGCTGGTGCTGGGATATCTGCTGCCGTCGTAGCAGAGCGCCCCTCGCCGCCGCCAGAACTCGCTGCTGCCAGAAACCGACACGCCCCCCGCTACGTTGGACTCCGAACCCCTTTCGCCGGAGCTCCCCCATGCAACTGCATCGCGGCCGACTGATCGACCACATCCACCTGCGCGCCCGCGACCTGGAGGCGACCAAGCGCTTCTACAAGGCCGTGCTGGCGGTGATCGGCGCGCCCGTGGTCGAGGGCCAGCATCCCGACGGCGGCGGCTATTTCTACGCCGACGAGCTGTGGGTCGACGAGGGCGAGCCGCGCACCCACGTCCACCTGGCGTTCCAGGCGCCGGACGAGGAGACGGTGCGCCGCTTCCACGCCGCCGCCCTGGCGGCCGGCGGCCGCGACAACGGCGCGCCGGGCCTGCGCCCCTACCATCCCGGCTACTACGCCGCCTTCGCCTACGACCCCGACGGCAACAACATCGAGGCGGTGTTCCACGGTCCCGCCCACCGCTCGGCCGACAGCGTGGTGCTGACCTGGGAGGAATAGGCGCCAGGTGACAGCCGAGGGGCGCGGGCCTACCACTGACGCATGAGCAAGCTTCCGATCACCGGCGGGTGCCTGTGCGGCGCCCTGCGCTACGAGGCCTCGGCTCCGCCCGGCTTCGCCGGCTACTGCTGCTGCGTGGACTGCCGCAAGGCCTCGGGCTCGGGCTTCATCCCGTTCATGGGCTTCCCCGCCGCCGTGATGCGGTTCAGCGGTGAAGCCCGGCAGGTGCGCAGCCGGGCGTATCGGGGAACCGAGGCCGTGCGCAACGTCTGCCCCTCATGCGGCGGGCTGGTGTTCGGCGGCGAGGTCGGGATCGACACCTCGCACACCCTCTACGCCGGCTCGCTGGACGACCCGTCGTGGTTTCAGCCCAGCATGGTGCTGTTCGAGCGCGACCGACCGGCGTGGGTGGCCCTGCCCGAGGGGTTGCAGGTGTTCGAGACGATGCCGGAGTAGGATCCCGGTCGGACGCCAGCGGTCATAGCCCTGCATTTGCCTCTGGGCGCCGGCCGGCGCCACGCGCTTGCGAATGATGACGATTGGGGGCCGACTTCGCTCGACCGGAGAGGATCACCCCACCATGTCCCACGCCAGCGGCTCGCCGCGCGTCAGGGCGCGGGCGGCGGGGCGGCCCAGGACGGCCTCGTAGTCGGCGGGGGGCAGGCCGTTGCCGGGGCGGACCGAGCGGACGTTGGCCCGGGTCAGGGGCTCGCCGGCGGCGACGTCGGCGGTGACGTAGAGCGAGCGGCGGAACAGGATGTTGCCGCGCTCGGACCCCAGCAGGTCGTAATTGACCCCGCCGAGGGCCGCCCAGGCGTTGCGGGTGTCGTCGCAGAGGGCCTTGAACTCGGCCGGCTCCAGGCTGAAGGCGGCGTCCGGCCCGCCGTCGGCGCGGGCCAGGGTGAAGTGCTTCTCCACCGCGCAGGCGCCCAGCGACACCGCCGCCACCGAGGCGGCCGTGCCGGGCGTGTGGTCCGAAAGGCCGATCGGGCAGCCGAAGCGCTGGCCCATGTCGATCACGGTGCGGACGTTGGCGTCGTGGAAGCTGGCCGGATAGCTGGACACGCAGTGCAGCAGCAGCACCCCGGCGGCCCCGGCGTCCAGGGCCGTGTCGCGGGCGGTCTGGATCTCGGCGATGTTGGCCATGCCGGTCGAGATGATCAGCGGCTTGCCCTGGCGGGCGGCGTACCGGATCAGCGGCAGGTCGACGGCCTCGAACGAGGCGATCTTGTAGGCCGGGGCGTCCAGCCCGGCCAGCAGGTCGACGGCGGTCTCGTCGAACGGGCTCGAGAAGATCGTCACCCCCCGCGCGCGGGCCCGCTCGAAGATGGCCGCGTGCCACTCGTAGGGGGTCTGGGCCTCCTGGTAGAGCTCGTGCAGCGTGCGGCCGTCCCACAGGCCGCCGTGGATCCGGAACTCCGGCCGGTCGACGTCCAGGGTGATGGTGTCGGCGGTGTAGGTCTGGATCTTGATGGCGTCGGCGCCGGTGTCGGCGGCCGCGTCGACCATTTGCAGGGCCCGCTCCAGGCTGCCGTTGTGGTTCCCCGACAGCTCGCAGATCACGTAGGGCGGATGGTCGGCGCCGATCCGGCGGCCGGCGATCTCGATATAAGGGGCGGTCATGGCGGGTTGCTCTGTACGCTTTGTCCGGAGATTAACCCTGAAATCGTGGACGAGGCGTCAACTCGGAGGGCTTCCGAGGAGGAGCCGATCCGGGAAGCGCTTGCTGCCCGATAATCTAACCGGTCACCTCACAATAACCTTCCACCCTGGCGCGAACTTTGGCCTATCCTTGGGTCGCGGAATCGGCGCGAACTGGTTCCAGATGGGGAACGCCACCATGAAACCGCTTTGGACCGCCGGCGCTGCGCTAGCTCTTTCGCTCGCCTGGACCGCGCCGGCCCTCGCCTACAGCGAGTGCAGCGGAACGGTCGGCAGGCTCTATGTCGACAATGCGGGCTATATTTGGGTCAACGTCGCCCTGGCCGGCGGCGGCGAGGGATCGGTCGAGATCGTGGCCACCAATCCCAACAAGCTCACCTACTATTCGGCCTTGCTGACGGCCAAGGCCAGCGCGAAGCAGGTGACCTTCCGTTTCACCAAGGACACCTCCACCTGCACGGCGGTGAACTCGGACCTCATGGCCCTTTGGCTCGACTGATCGTCGCCGCCAAACCTGGGGGACTCCGTCGCGCCCAACCCCATCGCGCGCGGGCGGAATCGATACTATATCTGCGGCCATGTCCAAGCTCGAACCCCGCCACACCCGCTGCCTGATCATCGGATCGGGTCCCGCCGGCTACACCGCCGCCATCTACGCCGCGCGCGCCCTGCTCAAGCCGGTGCTGATCGCCGGCATCCAGCCCGGCGGCCAGCTGACGATCACCACCGACGTCGAGAACTATCCCGGCTTCGCCGACGTGATCCAGGGCCCCTGGCTGATGGACCAGATGAAGGCCCAGGCCGAGCACATGGGCACGGAATTCGTCAGCGACATCGTGCTGAGCGCCGACCTCTCCAAGCGCCCCTTCCACCTGACCACCGACAGCGGCCAGGAGTGGTACGCCGAGACCCTGATCATCGCCACCGGCGCCCAGGCCAAGTGGCTGGGCCTGGAGAGCGAGAGCAAGTTCCAGGGCTTCGGCGTCAGCGCCTGCGCCACCTGCGACGGCTTCTTCTACCGCAACAAGGAAGTGATCGTGGTGGGCGGCGGCAACACGGCCGTCGAGGAAGCGCTGTTCCTGACCAACTTCGCCAGCAAGGTCACCCTGGTGCACCGCAAGGACGAACTGCGCGCCGAGATGATCCTGCAGGAGCGCCTGAAGGCCCATCCCAAGATCGAGATCGTCTGGGACAGCGTGCTGGACGAGGTGAAGGGCGACACTGATCCCCAGAACGGACAACCGGCGGGCGTCACCGGCGTGCGCCTGAAGAACGTCAAGACCGGCGAGACCCGCGACCTGGCCGCCGACGGCGTGTTCATCGCCATCGGCCACGCCCCGTCGTCGGAACTGTTCGCCGGCCAGCTGGAAACCGGCCCGGGCGGCTACCTGAAGGTCAAGCCGGGCTCGGCCTCGACCGCCATCGAGGGCGTCTACGCCGCCGGCGACGTGACCGACGACGTCTACCGCCAGGCCGTCACCGCCGCCGGCATGGGCTGCATGGCCGCCCTGGAGGCCGTGCGCTTCCTGGCCGAGGAAGACCATCGCAAGGCCCATCATCCGATCAGCCACCACGAGGCCGAGAAGATCGGCGTCTGGTAGGGCGCGGACAGCCCTGCGGGCTGCCGGAATGACGCTCGGCTAGGGCGCTTCCAGCAACCCCAGCCGCTTGCCGATCGCCTGATCGACCATCCGCTTGGGCAGCACCTGGCCCAGCCAGAACTGGAACGGCTGGGGCGTGAGGGTGTAGCGGGTCTTGGGCCGGGGCGCCGTCAGGGCCGTGCGCACCGCCTGGCCGATCACCTCCGGCGCCAGGCCCGACTTGCCGATCGACAGCATGTAGGCCCGCAGCCGCTCCAGCGCCGGGGCGTAGACGGTCCCGGCGTAGGCGGCGGTGTCGATCTCGTCGGCCTTGTCCCAGATGGGCGTGGCCACCGCGCCCGGCGCGATCACCACCACGTCCACCCCGAACGGCAGCAGCTCGCGCCGCAGCGATTCCGACAGGCCCTCCAGCCCGAACTTGGTGGTGCAGTAGGGGGCCATGAACGGGTTGGCGTTGCGCCCCCCCACCGAGCCGATGTTGACGATCCGGCCAGGCGTTCCCCCGGCCGGCCCTCCCGCGGCCTTGCGCGCGCCCACCAGCGGGGCGAAGGCCTGGGTGGCGATCACCACGCCCGTCAGGTTGACGTCCAGCTGCTTGCGCCACTCGTCCAGCGGCAGGTGCAGCAGCGGCCCGGCCACGGCCACGCCGGCGTTGTTGACCAGCCCGGCCAGGTTGGTCCCGCCCAGCACCGCCTCGACCTGCAGCGCAGCCTCGCGCACGGCCGCCTCGTCGGTGACGTCGAACAGCAGGGGCGTGACCCCATCGCCGAACGCCTGGACCAGCCGCTCGGCGTCCGCGCCCTTGCGCACGCTGCCGAAGACGTGGAAGCCGCTTTCGACCAGCACCTTGGTGGTGGCCCAGCCGATGCCGGTGGACGCGCCGGTGACGACGACGGATCGCTTGTTCATGCCCCGCTCCCGCTAGTTTGCGGCAGGATGACCCAGGCGAACGCCGTTATCCAGCGGCGCGTGCGGCGATCAGGGCCAGGAAGCGCTCGGCCGCCCGCTCGGCCCCGTGTCCGTCGCAGGCCGCCGCAGCAGCCTCCGCCAGGCGCGCCCTCCGGCGCTCGTCGCCGGCCAGCTGGACGAAGGCCGCCGCCAGCTCGGCCTCGAAGCCTGGGGACGCGGCGTCCAGGGGTATGATCGCGCCGGCCTTGGCCAGGGCGTCCGTCGCCGGCCGCTGGTTGTCGGCCAGCACCACCTGCAGGGTCGGCAGGCCCAGCACGCAGCGCTCCCAGGCGGTCGAGCCGCCGGCCCCCACGGCCAGGTCGGCCTCCAAGGTCAGGCGCGGCATGTCCTGGGCGTCGACATGCAGCGCCACCCGCGTGTCCCGGGCGGCCAGTTCGCGCAGCAGCGGCAGGCTGGGCGCGCCCGAACCCGCGACGACGTCCAGCGCCACGTCGCCCAGGTGGGGCAGCAGGGCCTGGACCACCCTGCCGGTGATCGCCCCGACGTCCGTCAGGCCCAGCGACACCAGGGCCCGGCGGACCGGCGCCTGGGCCGCCCGCCGGGCCAGGGCCGCCTCGCGCAAGGCCGTGAAGGCCGGCCGCACCGGGGCGAAGGCTGCGCCCAGCATCAGCTCGGCCCCGTCCGGAACCAGGCCCGCATAGTCGGCGGCCCGCCGGGCCGGGCCGGAATCCAGCACCAGGTCGGCGGCCAGCGGCCGGTTCGCCAGGTCGTCCACCACCATCGTCGGCCGTCCGTTCGCGATCGCGCGGTGCTCGGGCGCGGCCAGGCCGTAGTGGTCGATGACGACCGCGTCGAAGTCGTCGCCGGCCCTGTCCGTCGTCTCGTCCGGCGTCCGCGCCGCGGCGGGCGCGAAGGCGTCCAGGATCGCCGCCGCCGCCGGCGTGGCCCGGAACACGCACACAGCGCCCCGGGCCTCCAGCGCCCGGGCCAGGGTCAGGTCGCGCATCACGTGACCGCCGCCCACCGCGGGGCCGGCGTCGGGGACAAAGAGAATGCGGGGACGAGCGGTCATCGCTTCCCCGCTCCGTTGATCCCCGCGGAGGCGAGGCGTGGCCGCTCCGCGCTCACAGCCGTCGCGCCCCGCCGAACGTGGCCAGGTCCTCGCGCCCCGCCAGGAACGCCCGCACCTCGGCCGTGCCGAACGCCGGGTTCTCCGGATAGAGCGCGTCATAGACCGCCGCGGCGAAGGCGTAGTCGGCGGGAGACTCCACCGCCCAGGCCACCGCGCCCTGGTCCGGCTGGGCCAGCAGGGCGCGGGAGGCCCAGCGGGCGAGGGGCGGCGGAGCATCGGGGGCGCCGGCCGCGCGCAGGCGCAGGGCCGCGCCCTCGGCCGCCAGCCGGCGCAGGCCGTCGGCGGTGACCACCTCTACGCCCTGGCCCCTGGGGCTGGCCGCCCCGGGGGCGCGGTTGGTGGTGTGGTCGGCGCTTTCCGAGACATGCAGGTCCAGGACGGCGTCGATCAGGTCGGGATCGATCAGGGGGCTGTCATCGGCCACCCGCAGCACATGGTCGGCGGGCCAGGCGTCCAGCGCGCCTGTCAGCCGCGCCAGCTCGTCGTGGGCGGGACCGCGATGGACGGCGATCGCCTCGCGCCGCACCACGGCCTCCAGGGCGTCGTCGGCGGGGTCGGTGGTGGTCGAGACCACGATGCGGTCGATGCGCCGCGACCGCGCCATCCGCTCGATCTGGCGCACCAGCAGCGGCGCGCGCGCCAGCGGCATCGACGGCCGCCCGGGCAGGCCGGGCCAGCCCATGCGGGATTGGATGACGGCGAGGATCAGCGGCGGGCGAACCTGTTGGCCAGCCACGAGGCCGGCAGGGTCAGCGGCGCGCCCGCGAGCAGAATGAGGATGGCTTGGGCGAACGGGTCCATTCAGTCCTCCACGCGGGTCGGAGCATAGTGCAGCAGGGTTTGCAGGACAAGGAAGCCGCCTCCCGCCAGGGCTCAGCGGAGTACGGACCCCGGGACTTCAGAAACCCCGCTCGAACGCCTCGAAGGCCGTCTCCAGCCGCTGCTGGGCCGCGGCCTTGGGGCTCCTGGCCAGGAAGGCGTCGCAAGACGCGCCCGGCTTGACGCAGGCGGCCACGCGGGCGCGCCCCACCGAGGTCCACAGGCTGTCGCCGGGCAGGAAGGCGTATTCCAGGCTGTCGCGGGCGAGAGCCTTCAGGTCGCGGTAGCCCAGGCCCTGCTCCGTGGCCGCGCGCAGGTACTCGTTGGTCATGTCGATGCGCGAGACGCCCTCGTCGTCGGTGGACAGCACCACCGGCACGCCGGCCTTGCGGTAGAGGGCCAGCGGGTGCTCGGCCCCCTTCACGCCCAGGATGACGTCGTTGCTGGTCAGGTTGATCTCGACGGCCACCCTGTCGCGCGCCATGCGGGCCAGAAGAGCCTGGGCGCCGTCCTCGTAGGCGATGTCGACGCCGTGGCCGATGCGGCGGGCGCCGGCCGTCTCGACGGCCTCGCGGATGTGGAAGGTCAGGTCGCGCGGCGGGACCAGGCCCAGGGTCAGCTCGCCCGCATGCAGGGCCAGCTTCACCTTCGGATGGCGAGCGGACAGGAAGCGGAACATCCGCATGTGCAGCGAATAGTCGGCCAGGGACGTGGGATCGTCCTCGGGATTGACGATGTTGACGCCCACGAAGCGCGGGTCGGCCTCGGCCAGGGCGAAGGCGGCGGCCATCTGGGCGAAGGCGAAGCCGGCCGGCTGGGCGCGCTCGACGAAGGGCTGGTAGCCCAGGACCACCGCGCACGGGCCGGCGGCCGGACGGGCCGCGCCGCCGCAGCCCTGAAGGCGGTCGGCCTCGCGCTCGTCGGCGTCCATCTCGCGGCGCGAGGCCTCGACCATCGCCGCCAGGCCCGGCTGCAGCGCCTTGAAACTGGCCTCGAGATCGCCGGTCCAGTCCTTCTGGTGGTCCACGGCGAAGGCGCGCAGGGCGTTGGGATTGGTCGAGCTCTCGACGTACAGCACCCCGTCGCCGGCGGCGTACTCGCGGGTGACGGCCAGCATGGCCCCGCCGTTGCGCACGGCCGAGGCGGCGAAGCGCTCGAACGTCGAGAAGAACTGGTCGTGGCCCGAGGCCGCGGCGGCCGGGTCGGGCGTGTAGTTGCGCACCGACAGGGCGTTGATGGCGCGGTTGTAGAGGGCCGGGTCACGGCGGCCCAGGTCCCTGGCCGCGACCTTGTCCTTGCCGTCGCAGGGACCGTCGGCGATCGCGGGCTGGGCCCCGGTGGTCACGCACTGGCCGTCGGCCCCGGCCCAGGCCAGGAAGTCCTCGGCGTAGGGCGCGCCCCACAGGTGGTTGTGCAGGTCGCCGCCCTTGGGCATGCCGCGCAGGAACAGGCGCAGGGCGGCCCGGTCATGGACGACGGCGTCGAAGCGGGCGGCGGCGCGGGCCTCGGGCGTGGGGGAAGCGGCGGCGGGCGAGGCCCCGGCCGGGCTCCCGACCATCGCCAGCAGCGCCCCGGCGTAGATCGCCAGACCTCCGAACCCTCGCCTGCTCCCGGCCATCGCCCTGCCCCCCTCGCAACGGCCTCCTGTTGCAAGGTGATTTGCCGCGCTTGGCAAATGCTGGTCGCGCGGGACGGCGGGTCCCGGGGGCTTACGCCACCTTCAGCGGCAGTTCGCGCGTGGGGGCCGCGCCGATCGGGCTGGGCATCATGCTGGTGATGGCCGGACCGGAGACGAAGCGCAGGCCGGCGGCGCGGCAGGCCTCCAGCTCGCGGGCGTCGCGCACGTTGGTGACCGCCTGGCGCACGCCCTTGCCGCGATACGAGGCCTGGGCGGCGGCGAACCGGGCGATGGCCTCGATGCGCTGGCGCGGATCATCGCCCGTCAGGGCCAGGCTGATGCTGCCCGCCAGGTCGCCCGGCAGGGTGGCCACGGGAAAGCTGGGATCGGCGATGTTCAGGTCGATATGGGCGAAGGTCGGCCGCAGGAAGTCGCGGATCTGGGCCAGCAGGCCCAGCGACGGCTCGCGCGGGGTATCGTAGACGGTCGCGCCCAGGCGGCCCTGCATGTCCAGCGGATAGCGCGACATGCGGCGCTTGTAGGCCTCCTGCGAGGCGGGCGTCGTGAGGTTCCAGAAGCTGAACGGCAGGAACAGCATGCCCGCCTCGGCCGACTTGCCGAATGCGCTCTGGGCGTCGTTCAGGCAGGTCATGTCACGGGTCAGCAGGGCCGCGTCGTCCTCGGGGCGGGGCTTTTCCAGGTCGGCCAGCAGGCCGATCACCGCGCCGACGAAGGCTTCCGAGGGCGGATGATAGAGGCCCCACCAGCCGGTGGAGGGCGGCGGGGGCGGCTTGATCTCGGCCTTGGGCTTGGGCGCGGGCGGGGGGGCGACCGGCTTGGCCGCGGCCTTGGCGGACGCCGGCTTCGGCGCGGCCTCGGCCTTGGGCGCCGGCGCGGACTTGGCGGCGGCGGGCTTGGGATCGGGGGTGATCGGCGCGGCGGTTGCGCCGGCCGCGGCCGGCGCGGGAACCTCGACCGTCGCCACGGCGGATTCGGGCGCGGCCTCCTGGGCGCTGGGAACGGCGCGGATCTCCTCGGCGGTGATCACCTGCACGTGGCCGGCGGGACCGTCGTAGCCTCGGCCGGCGATCAGGCCGGCCAGCTGGGCCTGGGAAAGGCTGGCGAACTGCAGGACGGCGGTCTCGTCGCCCTCGAAGGTCATCAGGCAGACCTGGCCGGCCTTGCGGCCAGGGAAGAGGCCCGACTCCAGCTCGACCGCCAGGGCCTGCATCTCCTCGGGGTCCAGGCGCTCGGCTCGGGTGTCGGCCAGCACGAAGGCCAGCGGCGCGACCGCGCCATAGCGGCGAGGAGCCTTCCAGCGGTGCTTCAGATAGAGGTCGGCGGCCGCCTCCACCTGGGCGGTGGAGACCCGGCCGGGGCCCGAGGCGTCCTCGGCGATCAGAATTCTCAAGCACGCGATAGCGGTCATGGGCCGCTAAACTAGCGCCGAAGGCTTGGCGAATTCTTTACAGGAAAAGGGGAAACGCGATCTTTACCTCGAAAATCGCCGTTCTTCAGAAATCGCGACGATTGGACGCGGTAGAGCGCGAGAAATGAGCCTTCGTCCCGCGCGCAACCCGGTTCCGCATAGGGGGCGCGTCGAGAAATCCAGCCTTCCGGCTTCCACGCGCCGCAGCGGACGACAGGATGCTCCCGCCCGTAGAACTGAACGCCGGGCGCGGTCGGAATTTTGAATTCATGGCGCCATGAAAATAAATATCTCTCGCTAATTCGCCGGCAGCGTGCAAATATTGTGGCATCGAATATCGCCTTGGCTTCGGTTGCTCTCCAGGTTTTGATCTCCGGATCGAGCTCCGAGTCCGCCCCCTGATCCTCTCGAATTTGATCTCGCGCCGGGTATTCCGCGCGAGAACACTCGCACCTGAAAGGTGTTCTCATGACTTTTGGCACTGTTAAGTGGTTCAACGCCACCAAGGGCTTCGGCTTCATCCAGCCCGACAACGGCGGCCCGGACGTGTTCGTCCATGCGTCGGCCGTCGAGCGCTCCAGCCTCGGCACGCTGCAGGAGGGGCAGAAGGTCGGCTTCGAGCTCGAGCGCGACCAGCGCAGCGGCAAGACGTCGGCCGGCCAGCTCCAGGCCGCCTAGGCAGTTGCTCTCCGCGCCGCAGGGGGCGGAGAGCGCTTTCTCCTCCAGACGAAAGCCATCGTGGCCAACAGACCCCATGACCATTTCGCCGATCGGCTTTCGACCGCGGCCGCAGCCCGCAGCGCATTGACGGCCGCGTTCAAGCCCAAGCCGGCGCAACCGGCGACCGGGCCAATCGACAGGGCCGGCGAGCGCGCCGCGCGCCTCGAACAGGTTCGAGACGAGCGCGCCAAGGCCAAAGCGGCGCGCAAGGCGGCCACGCTCGCCGACCAGGAAGCCGCGGCGCTGAGCGCCAAGCGCGACGACCGTAAGGAGCGCAAGGCGCTTTCCGCCACCGAGGCCAAGGCCAAGCGCGATGCGCGCTACGCCGCCCGCCAGGCGCGGCGGTAGGCCGCTCGATGGCGCGGCCCCCGAACTACCGGCACGAACGCAGCGAGCGCTTGCGCATCAAGGCGGACAGGATCGCCGAAAAGGCGGCGGCCAAGGCCCAGGCCCGCGCGGCCGATCGAACGCCCCCGCCGGCATCCGCCGGCCGGACCGACGAACCGTGAGATCACGCCATGGATCGCCATGGCGAAACCCTTCGAAACCCGCCCCGCTATCGGGGCTTGCGCTCGCACCCGATCCGCCATCCATCGCCGTCGCGATCGACCTGGGTCACCTCGAAATCGGCGTCGTAGCAGTCGTAGGTCGTCAGCGTGATCGCATCGCCGCGCGCCGGCAGCGGCGCGCCGACGGGCGCTCGGATCAGGACCGCGCCGAAGCGCCCGACCGGACCAGGCCGAAACTGATAATGGAACGGCCCGAGCGCGTCGGGCAGAAGCTGGCGGCGCCGGGGCTGGGTCACGACCTCATCCTCCGATCCTGTCGATCCTGAAGCTCTGCTCGACGAGCGTGGCGGCGCCGAAAATCGTCATGAACGCGATGTCGGCGGCGTCGCGCCCGGTCGCGACACGGACAAGGCCGTCCAGCGGGGCCAGGCCGGAGGGGTCGATCAATCGCCAGCGGCCGCCGAGATAGACCTCCGCAACGGCGTGAAGATCGGGCGGCTCCAGCCTCCAGGCATAGGCGCTGACGGCCCGGGCCGGGATATCGCCAGCCCGGCAGAGCGCGATCGCCAAGTGGCTGAAGTCCCGGCAGACCCCGGCGCGATCGACGAGGGTGTCGACCGCCGTCGTCGCGGCGTGACTGACCCCGGCGCGATAGTCCACATGGTCGGCGATCCAGGTCAGGATCGCGGCCACCTTCGCGCCGCCGCGCAAACCGCCGAATTCCCGCTCGACGAAACGCATCAGCCGATCCGAAGGGCTGTAGCGGCTGGCCCGAAGGTACGGCAGCACCTCGCTGGGCAGGTCCGCGATCGCCATCTCCCCCGCGCCCGCCAGGCCATGGTCCGCCCCCGCCGCCTCGACCGTGGCGCGATAGAGCGCATTGATCCTGCCCGAGGCCGCGAACACCGTCCGGCGCTCGCCCGTCAGCGGATCGTCGATGCGCCTCGCCGGCGCGGGCGGCCAGAAGGTGAGCGCATCCGATGTCACCTGCTGGCCCTCCCCGTGCGCGGCCTCGACCAGCAGAAGAACTTCGCAGGGCGCTGCAAAATCGTAGGTGAGGGAGGCTTCGATCTCAAAACGCATGCGCACCCTTCAGGCGGCGACGCCGCCACTCACGCCCAATCAGGGCGCATTGAATCGAAATAAATTTGGAGAAATATTCCAGTCAATCCTGGCATTTTCATCAATATAACTGTAGGTTCATAAAATAGAAGGCGCGAATATGATTTTTCATGCACGCCAAGACATCGCCGAAATTCGAACGGGAGCGCTATAAATCCTTCTGATGTGGGGACGCGTCATTCGGTTTCACCTAATTCAGGAAAGGAACGTCAAGATGCTGTCTCAGCCTCAGCGCAACCTTCAGGTCATGATCCTGTCTCACGACCTTCAGCGCCTGGCCGATCGGCTGCTGCCCGATCGCAACGCCGCGCGCTTCCTGGTCCACGAGACCCTGGTCGCCGCCTTCGCCGCGCCGTCCGACGCACGCCCGATGGCCGCCCGAGGCCGGGATCTCCGCCGCTCGATGGTCGCGCGGCTGCGCGCGGGCCGTGGACCATCGCAGCGCCCCGGCCACCAGGCCCGCCGCCAAGCGGCGAAGTGAGGAATCGCAGATGCTCGAACCCGTGGACTTCGCCGCCGCTCCCCTGGGACCGAGCCTCGTTCCGGACGCCGAATGCGGAACCGGCCCGGGCCGGCTGTCGCAAGGCGCATACCGGACGCTCCGCCAGCTGGAGCGCCGGCTGCGCACCGGCGCGCTCGACGCGGTGAACATCCGCGACGCCCAGGCGCTGGCCGCGCTCGGCCTTGCGCACCATGGCCGCGGCGGATGGCGGCCGACCAGCGACGGCCTGAAATATCTTGGCGAGCACGGCGGAGAAGCCGCCGCAACCGTCTAGCGCCGCAACCGCCAGGTCAGCCTTCCACCGATCAGCGGGCCAGGCCGGCCCGCGGAGCGAGACAGCCCATGAGCGAGGATCTGCTACGCCTTCGCGACGAGTGCGACCAACTTCGCCAGCGCTGCGATGAACTCCAGCGCCAGCTGAACGACGTCACCTCCCAGGTCGGCGGCCTGGCCGACGAGCTGGGGCGGCGCTTTTCCGACGCCGCGTTCAACGCCTCGCGCCCCTCCCGGCGCCGCAACGCCTAGCGCGATCGCCGACGCCATCGACCGCCGACAACAGGACATCCATGAAACAGCCCCCGATCCATCGCATCGTCATCACGGTCTGCCGCAACGACGGCCTATGGGCGGTGGAGGAAGCCGGCCTCTTCTTCGGCGCGTCTCCCGACAAGGATATCGCCAAGGCTTCGGCCGCACGCCGGGCCCGGGAGCGGATAGGAGAAGGCCAGGCCTGCCAAATCCGGGTGGCCGGCGAGAACGGCTTCGTGATCTAGGCAGCCGGAGGCGCGCCCGCTCCGCGGCTCCGACGCTAGAGGCCGGCCTCAGGCGCCGGAGCCCCCCCGACTTCGCATCGCGAAGATCCGCCCTCGGCGTCGACGTCAATTTCCGGACTCGACCCGTTGCGGACTAGCGGGTTTGATGTGACACCCTCGGTATGACTGGATCAAACTTTGCAGCGCGATTTCGAGCGGCGCAGCCAAAATGGTCACGATGGCTACTTTGGTTTGTCGGCCTTCCCGCTTGGGCGGTCGGAGGCTTTGCTATCCTTCGAACGACCGACGGCGGGGCGATGCCGGTTTGGGGTGGGTGCGCGTTCGCTGCATTCGCTGTGATCTGCGTCATCCAGTGGATATTTTATCTTCAGCGACCCGCGAAATAATCCACGCGCGCTGTCCGTCTCCCACCCTCAGCCGGCGCTCGTAACGTCAGCTCGCGGCAGAGGCGGCTCAGCGCGCCAAGTCATGCGTAGGATAGCGAGATCGATCGCAGGGGCGGTCTCTGCGAAAAACGGGCAGCCGGCAGCAGCATCTTCGCGGAGAGCCTCGCGATCCAGTGCGGCTAGCTTCGACAACGCCAAGTCAGCCGCTTCGTTGACCAGTCCATTTTCATCTGATCCGGTCAGCTCGCTGTCGAAAACCCAGACGCCGAGGTTCGGCGACTCCCAAGCGCAACCGTCTTGAACGATTTGAAGGTCGCCGCCCCGATTGATCATCCCGGCGTCCCGGTAAGCCTCGATCACAAGCTCAATCGAGGTGAAAGGCCACGAAGCATTTCCGCCAATCACCTCTACAGCGGCGACGAGATGGTCCGGAAGGACGGCAAGGAGGGGCGCGCGGTTCATCGTTACAGGTTACGAGCTTGAGCACACCGCGCCAACGGCTGCTCCCCACCCCTTCCAGGCCTTGGCGGCCAGGGCGTCCAAGGTCCGTTCGGGGCGGAGGAGCTGACTTCCGGACCCGGCCCTTTACGCACATCGCGAGGGCCTGGTTGCGAAGTGAGCGCCGGCCAAGGCGCGCGGCTCGCAGCGTGCTGGGTGGGGCCGAACGGTATCCGCCACCCCGCAGCGCGCTGCAGGGCCGTCCAACGGGTATCGGACGGCCGGGCTGTCCGTCGCGCGACGGGCGCGACGTCATCGAAGGTGTTTGCGTCCGGGCTCGGCCAAGGGCAGGACGTCCTGCACCAGATGGACCAACATCCTGCCGGGCTCCTCGGCGGCGATCATGTGCGCGGAATTTTCGAACCAGACGAAGCGCTTGGCCGGCGCCTTCAATCGAAGGTACCAGGTTTCGACAGGGCTCGAGGGCGTCGTGTAGTCGTAGCGGCCCGCGAACATCACGATCGGGCAGTCCAGTTTGCGCAAATCGTTGAAATCGATTTTCGCCAGTTCCGGCAACAGCGCCGGCAGGGTGACGGCGCTTCCCTTGGCGATGGCGTCCAGGTCGGCTTGGGAATAGTCCGGCGACAAGGTCTGGGCGTTGGCCCAGTATCCATAGTTGTCGCGGCCGTGGGCCAAGCCGCCATAGTGGACGCTCCACTTGCGTTGCACGCCGATCTTGGCCAGCGGCAGGGCGCCGTCGGCTTCCGGGTAGGGCGCGATCGCTTCGAGTTCCCGCACCGCCTCGCCATTGTGGTCGGCCTTGGCGGCCTGGAGGGCGAAGTCGTATCCGATCTTCTCGCCCTCGCGCGTGTCGATGACCTGGCCCACGCCGACATAGGCATAGAGCCATTCGGGATGACGTTGCGCCAAGCCAAGGCCCAGCACCGAGCCCCACGAATGGCCCATCACGAAGATCTTTTCCTTGCCGTAGGTCTTTCGCAGGTAGTCGACCAGCTCCTCGGCGTCCTGCGTCATGCGTTCGCGCGACAGGGTCGCGGCGACCGCCTTGGGATCGTTCAGGCCGTAGGTCTTGCCCGCCCCGCGCTGGTCCCATTCGACGACGGTGAAGTAGTCCGTCCAGGGCCCTTCGAACAGATAACGGTTGGCCAGGTCGGGCGCTGCCGGCCCGCCGTGCAGAACGAGCAAGATCGGATTGCGCCGATCGCGTCCTCGCACGGTGATCCACTGCTGGATTCCGCCGATCGTAACGGCCCTGGCTTCGTCGACGCCGTTCGACGAGACGATCTTCTGGGTCCCGCCCAGTAATTGCCCGACCTGCTCGCGGGTCATCGGCTGGTCGGCGGCCGCAGCCCCCGAAAACAGGGTCGCCAGCAGGACAAGGCCACAGAAGCCGCGCTTCATTTCGATCTCCAGTTCTTTACGACTAGAGGCTCGCCAAGTCGGCTACGGATGCGGATGAACGCAATTTAATGGCGACGGCGGCGCATGACCTTCAGTCGCTCTTGGACAATGTCTCGCAGAGGAGTTCACCCATCGCGGCCGTTTGCGGTGTCCGCTCTGGGGCGCCCAGGGGCGCGGCGCTGACTGACCAGCCATTTTGACGCTGGACGCCCAGCGGCCTGGCGTCCTCCAGTCGGCCGCCCTCCCGTTGCAGACCGTCGTCTAGCTTGGCAAGGCTAGCCGATGTCCATCCGGCTCCTGTGCGCCTCTTGCGGCCAAATCCTGACAGCGCCCTGCGACTGGGAGCAGATGAAGACTACGATCGCGCATCCGCGGATCGAGAACCCGCAGTTCCTGGCGGCTTGCCGATCCGGCTGAGCCTCGAGGATGCTGTCGATGTGAGGCGCGCTGACGGCGTCGTAGAGCGCAAGGCGCGCTCGCCGGCCGGCGCAATTGCCGCCAACCCCGAGAATGTTGTCGCAGCACACTTGCGCTCTGTCGGGAAAGTCAACGGATGCTGCGGGTCTGGTGGCATGGATGGACCGAACCGGGCGTGCATGCGCGGTGCGGCCCTTGCGACCGAATGGAGTGATTGCCGGACCCAGGCGGAAGTCAGATTTCTGCCCGACGCGGTCCGCCCTTCGGCGACGGCCTAAGTCCGCCGCCCCCTTTCCGCCGTTCGCGGGTTCCGGCGGGCGCGCCGCACGCGACGGCGAGCCTCAACCCCTACGAGATGAAGTCCTCGGTCAGGCGGAAGTCCAGGCGCTGCTTCACGCCCGGCCAGTCGCTGTCGACGATCGAAAACACGGCCGTGTCGCGCACGTGGCCGGTCCAGGTGATCTTGTGGTTGCGCAGCACGCCGTCCTTGTAGGCGCCCAGCTTCTCGACGGCCGCCTGGCTGCGGGCGTTGCGCACGTCGATCATGAACTCCACGCGGATGGCGCCGCTGTCGAAGGCGTGGCTGAGCAGGAGGCGCTTGGACTCCGGATTGACCGGGCCCGAGCGGGCCTCGGGGTGCAGGAAGGTCGAGCCGACCTCCAGGCCCCGGTGCAGCTTGCGGATGTTCAGGTAGCTGGTGGTGCCCACCACCTTGTTGTCCGACAGGCGGCGGATGGCGTAGCCGATGCGCTCGCCGCGCTCGGTCTCGCCCTTCAGCGCGCCCCACCAGTCGGAGAAGCCCTCGCCGCAGCCGTTGGTCGACATGATCTCCCAGCTTTCGGGATCGCAGTCGATCGCGGCCTTCAGCTCGTCGCGCAGTTCGGCGGTGATCGGTTCCAGCCGGACATAGCGGCCTTCGAGGGGGTGAATCTGGATGTTCATGGGCGGCAACATGGCCTTGACCGGCGCCGTCGCGCAAGCACGGACGACCGCCCTCCAGCGCCTCATTCGATCTTTGCGAGCTGCTGACGCGCCTTGACGCCACGCGGTCGCAAGTTCCGGGCGGCGATCGTGCGGACGAGCGCCTAACGACGACGCGCGGCCGTCAGGGACCGCGACGCGAGAGGGAGAAACCGATGACCGCCACCCCATGCCGAGCCGCGCTCGCCGGAACGCTCCTGGCCTTCCTGGCGGCTGCCCACGCCTTCGCCAGCGACACGCGCCAGGCCGTCAGCGACGCGTGGTGGACAGGCCCGATCATGGCCTCGGGCGCCTCGACCCTGCCCAAGGGCCGCGCCCTGATCGAGCCGTATCTCTACGACGCCAAGCCCTATGGCGTGATCGACGGCGACGGCCACCGCCACGACGTCCCCGACGCCGACACCTACGGCTCGCTGACCTATCTTCTATATGGCGTCACCGACACCTTCACGGCCGGAGTCATCCCGCGTTTCGGCTATGCGAAGACCAGCGCCGGCTCCAGCTCGGGCGTCCAGTTGGGCGATTTCACCGTCCAGGGCCAATACCGCCTGACCCAGTGGAAAGAGGGCCGCCGCACGCCGACCATCTCGTTGCTGCTGCAAGAGACCCTGCCCACCGGCCGCCATGACAGGCTGGACGACCGCCCGCACGACGGCTTCGGCAGCGGAGCCTACGCCACCACCCTGGCGGTCAATTCCCAGACCTATTTCTGGACGCCCAACGGCCGCATCCTGCGCACCCGCCTGAACCTCGCCTACACGGTCTCGGGTCACGCCGACGTCGAGGGCAAGAGCGTCTACGGCACGCCGGCCGGCTTCGACGGCCGCGCCAAGCCGGGCGACTCGTTCAACGTGGATCTGGCGTTCGAATACAGCATCACCCGTCGGTGGGTGGCGGCCCTGGACCTGGCCTACCAGCGCGACGCTTCGGCCGAGGTCCGCGGAGTCGACGGGACGGGCGCGCCCTACGAACGCCGCTCGCCCATCAGCCAGGCCCTGATCCTGGCCCCGGCCGTCGAGTACAATTTCAGCCCCGCCATCGGCGTGATCATGGGCGCCCGCATCATCCCGGCCGGTCGCAACGTCACCGCCTCGGTGACGCCGGTGATCGCGGTGAACTACGTGCTGTAGCGCCCTCCCCCGCCCTCTCGGTTTTCCCAGCTTGCCCTGAACGTGAACCAGCGCTAGCTTGCGTTCAAACAATTGTTTGACACGCCAAAACGAACGGGATCGGGAACGCCATGGATTTCGACATCTCCCCCACGCAGCGCAGCTTCCTGGACCGCGTCACCGCGTTCATGGACGAGCACATCGTTCCGGCCGTGCCGCGCTATGAGGCCGAGATGAACGTGCTCGGGGCCGAGCGCTGGAAAGTGGTGCAGGTCGTGGAAGAGCTGAAGGCCAAGGCCAAGGCCGCCGGCCTGTGGAACTTCTTCATGCCGCCCCACAGCGGCCAGCAGCACGTGGACGACACCTTCCAGTTCGAGGGCGTCCAGCTGACCAACCTGGAATACAGCCTGATCGCCGAACAGCTGGGCAAGATCGGCTTCGCCTCGGAGGTCTTCAACTGCTCGGCGCCCGACACGGGCAACATGGAAGTGCTGATGCGCTACGGCACGCTGGCGCAGAAGGAGAAGTGGCTGCGCCCGCTGATGAACGGCGAGATCCGTTCGGCCTTCCTGATGACCGAGCCGGCCGTGGCCAGCTCGGACGCCACCAACATCGAGACCCGCATCGAGCGCGACGGCGACCACTACGTCATCAACGGCCGCAAGTGGTGGTCCTCGGGCGTGGGCGACCCGCGCTGCAAGGTCGCCATCGTCATGGGCAAGACCGATCCGGACAATCCCAGCCGCCACCAGCAGCAGAGCCAGGTGCTGGTGCCGATGGACACGCCCGGAATCGAGATCGTCCGCATGCTGCCGGTGTTCGGCTATGACGACGCCCCGCACGGCCACGCCGAGGTGATCCTGAAGGACGTGCGCGTGCCGATCGAGGACGCCCTGCTGCTGGGCGAGGGCCGCGGCTTCGAAATCGCCCAGGGGCGCCTTGGCCCCGGCCGCATCCACCACTGCATGCGCACCATCGGCACGGCGGAAGTCGCGCTGGAGAAGATGTGCAAGCGCCTGATGAGCCGCAAGGCGTTCGGCAAATACATCTCCGACCACTCGGTGTGGGAAGAGCGCGTGGCCGACGCCCGCATCGACATCGAGATGTGCCGCCTGCTGTGCCTGAAGGCCGCCGACATGATGGACAAGGCCGGCAACAAGTCGGCCCGCCTGGAGATCGCCATGATCAAGGTCGCGGCCCCGCGCCTGGCCCTGAAGATCATCGACGACGCCATCCAGGCCCACGGCGGCGGCGGCGTGACCACCGACTTCGGCCTTGCGAAAGCCTATGCCGGCATCCGCACCCTGCGCCTGGCCGACGGTCCGGACGAGGTGCACCAGCGCACCATCGCCCGCATGGAGTACGGCAAGTACGGCGACCTGGTCTTCAAGCAGAAAGCCGAGAAGGAAGCCGCCCTGCACGTGCCGGGCATCCGGTAACGCGGCGACGCCCCCTCCGGCCCTTCGGGCCGCCTCCCCCGTTGCACGGGGGAGGATGGGAGTCTGAGATCGAGGGGACGCTACGGCGTCCCCTTTTTCTTGCCCGCGACTCGCCTGCGCCTACTCGCCCTCGATCGAGCGGATGACCCGGGCCGGATTGCCGCCGACCAGAGTGTTGGCCGGCACGTCGCGGGTGACCACCGAACCGGCCGCGACGACCGAATTCTCGCCCACCCGCACGCCCCCGACGACGATGGCGCCGGCGGCGATCCAGACCCCGCGCTCGATGACGATGGGCCTGGCCACGACATAGGCCGTGCGCTGCGACGGGGCCACGGGATGGCCGTCGGTGATCAGGCTGACGTTCGGGCCGATCAGCACGTCGTCGCCGATCGTCACCGGAGCCAGGTCGTAGATCGTGCAGTTCTGGTTGATGAAGACGTTGCGGCCGATCGCCAGGTTCTTGCCGCAGGTGGTGTGGAACGGCGGGATCAGGCGGAACTGGTCGTCCAGCGGCCGGCCGGTCAGTTCGGAGAACAGCCGCCGGATCTCGTCGCCGTCCTCGAAGGTCAGGCGATTGAGGACCGGGGTCAGGCTCATCGCCCGGCGGGTGTCGGCGGCCATGGCGCGGGATTCCGGCGTGCGCCGCGCGATCCTCACCTCGTCGCGCCGTTCCAGCATGCTCCGTCCTCCCGCTGGCGCCCGTCCGCACCCTGGAGGCGCCCAGGCGATTTGGGCGGGCGATTCGGCAACGGCCGCCACCCCGGACCGCGCTGCGCGCGGCCGGGGCGGCGGCCGTCGGGATCAGCCTCGCGCCACCAGCGCCTCGGCGATCTGGACCGCGTTCAGGGCCGCGCCCTTGCGCAGGTTGTCGCCGCTGACGAACAGGGCCAGGCCGTGGGCCACGGTCGGATCCTGGCGCACGCGGCCGACGAAGACCGGATCCTGGCCCGCCGCCTGCAGCGGGTTGGGGGCCTGCGTCACCACCACGCCGGGCGCCTGGCCCAGCAGCTCCAGGGCCTGGGCCACCGGCAGCGGACGCTCGAACTCGGCGTTGATCGACAGCGAGTGGCCGGTGAAGACCGGCACGCGCACGCAGGTGCCCGACACCGGCAGATCGGGGATCCCGAGGATCTTGCGGCTCTCGTCGCGCAGCTTGGCCTCCTCCTCGGTGTAGCCGTCGGCGCCCAACTTGTAGTTCAGCGGCACCACGTTGAAGGCGATCGGCGCCACCCACTTGCGGGGCGCGGGGAAGGCCACGGCCTCGCCGTCGTGGGCCAGGGCCGAGGCGTCCTGGGCGGTGGCGCGGACCTGCTCGTCCAGCTCGTCGATGCCGGCCACGCCGCCGCCCGACACGGCCTGGTAGGTCGAGACCACCAGGCGCTTGAGGCCGGCGGCGTCGTGCAGGGGCTTGAGCACCGGCATGGCGGCCATGGTGGTGCAGTTGGGATTGGCGACGATGCCCTTGGGGATCGAGTCCAGGGCGTGGGGATTGACCTCGGCCACCACCAGCGGCGCGTCGGGATCGTCGCGCCAGGCCGAGGAGTTGTCGATGACCACCGCGCCGGCCGCGGCGACCTTGGGCGCCAGGGCGCGCGAGGTGTCGCCGCCGGCCGAGAAGAAGACGATGTCCAGGCCGGCATAGTCGGCGACGGCGGCGTCCTCGACCACGATCTCCTGGCCGTTCCAGGGCAGGACGCTGCCGGCCGACCGCGCCGAGGCGAACAGGCGCAGCGACTTCAGGGGGAAGTTCCGCTCGGCCAGCAGGTTGCGCATCATCTCGCCGACCAGTCCGGTCGCGCCGACGATGCCGACGTTAAGCGCCTTGGGGGGCGGATTGGTGGAGGAAAGGGCCGGGCTCATGTTCATGCGTCTCCTGTGGGTGCGGAGGCGCGGGTTCTTGCCGGTCTGGGAAGGACGGGCCCCGCGCATCGGCGGGGCTTCTGTCCGGATGGTCGCGCTCTAGACCTCGCGCACACCCACAGACGCCCCGCCGAGGCGGGTCGTTTTGCGAATAATGGCTTTGGTCATGACGACGGACATCGCCGGCTCTCTAGAGGCGGACGCGGCGGATGTAAACTCCCCGCGCGCCCGGCCCCTTGCGGAAACCGCTCAGTTTCCGGGCGTCGCGGTCGCCATCGCCGTCACCGTCCGCCCCTCCGGCGCCTGGCCGCCGATCGGGATCAGGAAGCCGGGCGCGGGGCGGGGCCCAGCGGCCGGAACGGGCGAGGCCAGGGGCGGCCCGCCCCCGCCCGCCGCCTCGCCCACGCACTGGGCGGTGTCGATCAGGGCGTGCTGGCCCAGGCAGAAGACGTCCTCGTAGTGGGGGCCCGCCACGGCCAGGCACTGGTAGAGGTTCAGCTTGGCCATCTTCATGCAGAAGGCGCTCTTCTTCTCCTCCAGCACCGGCTGCAGGCGGGCCACGTCGTCGTCTCCGGCCGCGCCCAGCACGGCCAGGGCCGCCAGGGCGGCGGCGCGCACGGTGACGGGAGTGAAGGCCGCGCCCTCGACGCCGCCCGCCGCCTCGCTGGGGGCGGTGGCGGCCATGATCAGGCGGCCTGCGTCGCCTTCGCCGGGCGTGAACACCGCCGACGACATCGCCTTGATGCGGGCCAGGCGGCCGGGATTGTCGGCGACCGGACCCTTGGACCAGTCCTGGCGCTGGATGTCGTAGGCCGCCTGCTTGACCGCTCGCCCCGCCGCGCCCAGAGGCGCCCCGCGCTTGAGCAGGGCCGCCTGGGCGCGGGCCGCGGCCACGCCGACGCCGTCGAACGCGACGACGCTTTCGGGGTCTTCGATCAGCCGGGCGGCCAGGACGTCCGGGGGCGTGTCGCGCATGGCGGCCCGCACCCCGTCCAGGAACGCCGGCTCCTGCAGGGCGGCGATGGCGCCGTAGGCGATCATGCCCTGGTCGAGTTGCTCGGCCTTGTAGGCCGCGCCCCTGGCCAGGGCCTCGGCCACGCCGTCGCCGCTGGTGAAGCCGGCCGTGATGGCCGCTCCGCCACGCGTGTAGGTCTCGAAGGCGCTGGCCGAGGCGACAAGGTCGCGCGCCAGGCTGACGCCGGGCGATCCCCGCTCCTGCCGTGCCAACGCTCCCTGCGCGGACAGCCCGCCCGCCGCCGCGACCGCGACCAGCGCGCTGGCCGCCACAAGAACCCGATACTTCATGACATGGCCCCACAACCAAACCTGGGGCGTATTGGGCGAGCCGCGCGGTTGCCCGGGACCTAATATTCATCGGAAATATCGCGTTAAAGTACTGACTTTTGACTATATAGACCGCGCATTTTGTCGCACCACGGCCGCCATATGGATTGAAAGTCTATCTCTCGACACTTCCAGTCGAGAAATGTCGAGCAAACGACATTTATTTCTCGATGAAATATTTGAACGGAAGGATTGCATCGCGGTGGATTCGCGCCGCCGGGGTCGCGCGGACCAGGGCGACGGTCACGTCCGAAAACCGCGAGACGCCGGCCCGCCAGGGGCTATGATTGACCGCATGGAACTCGATCCCGACGCCTGCTACCGCGCGCTCCAGACGCGCGACGCCCGCTTCGACGGCAAGCTGTTCGTGGCGGTGAAGACCACCGGGATCTATTGCCGCCCGGTCTGTCCGGCGCGCACGCCCAAACGCGAGAACGTCGCCTTCCACCGCACCGCCGCCTCGGCCCAGGAGGCGGGCTTCCGCGCCTGCCTGCGCTGTCGGCCCGAGACCTCGCCCCAGCTGGGGGCGTGGAAAGGTGCGTCCAACACGGTGGCGCGCGCCCTGCGGCTGATCGAGGCCGGGGCGTTGGACGAGAGCGACGTCGAGACCCTGGCCGGACGGGTCGGGGTGGGCGAACGCCAGCTGCGGCGGCTGTTCGTCGAGCACCTGGGCGCCACGCCGGTGGGTGTGGCCCAGACCCGGCGCGTGCTGCTGGCCAAGCAGCTGATCCACGAGACCGACCTGCCGATGGCCCAGGTGGCCCTGGCCGCCGGCTTCGGCAGCGTGCGGCGCTTTAACGAGACCTTCCAGCAGCTCTACGACCGCCCGCCCGCGGCCCTGCGCCGGCGCAAGGCCGCCACCGTCTCGCCGGGCGAGGCGGTGACCCTGACCTTGCGCTACCGTCCGCCCTACGACTGGGACGCGATCCTGGAATTCCTGGCCATGCGCGCCATTCCCGGCGTCGAGGTCGTGGAGACCGGCGTCTATCGCCGCACCATCGCGCTGGACGGCGCGGTCGGCACGGTCAGCGTGCGCCCGGCCGGCGGCGACCGCCTGGCCGTGGCGGCGCGGTTCCCCAAACCTTCGGCCCTGCCCAGGATCCTGGCGCGGGCGCGCGGGGTGTTCGACCTGTCGGCCGACCCGATCGCCATCGCCGAGGCCCTGTCGCGCGACCCTCTGCTGGGCCGCATCGTCGCCCGCCGCCCGGGCCTGCGCGTGCCGGGGGCCTGGGACGGGTTCGAGCTGGCGGTGCGGGCGATCCTGGGCCAGCAGATCACGGTCGCGGCCGCCCGCAAGCTGGCCGGCGACCTGGTGGCCGCCCACGGGACGCCCCTGGCCGCCCCGTTCGCCGAACCGGGCCTGACCCACGCCTTCCCCTCGGCCGAGATCCTGGCGCAGGCCGACCTGTCGGGCATGAAGATGCCCGGCGCGCGCATCCGCTGCCTGTCGGGCATGGCGCGGGCCGTCGCCCTGGATCCCGACCTGCTCAGCCCCGACGCCAGCCTTCCTGAGATGGTCGCCCGCCTGCGCGCCTTGCCGGGCATCGGCGAGTGGACGGCCCAGTACATCGCCATGCGCCAGCTGCGCGAGCCTGACGCCTTCCCGGCGGCGGACGTGGCCCTGATGCGCGCCCTGGCCGACGCCGACGGCGTGCGCCCCACCGCCGACCAGCTGCTGGCCCGGGCGGAGGCCTGGCGGCCCTGGCGCGCCTATGCGGCCCTGCACCTGTGGGCCTTCCTGGGCGACGAGGACGCCCCGCCGCTTCGAAAGGTCTCGCGTGCGGCCTGACATGCGGCCTGACGGACTGATCCTGTCGCGCCTGGCCTCGCCCATCGGCGACCTCGACGCGGCGACCGACGGGGCCGGACGCCTGCGCGTGCTGGAGTTCGCCGACAAGCCCCAGCGCCTGGCCCGAGCCCTGAGGCGCCATGCGGGCGCACCGATCGTGACGGGAACGACGCCGACGGCGGTGGCCTGGGGGCTGGAGGCCTATTTCGCCGGAGACCTGGCGGCGCTGGCGAGCGTGCCGCTGACGATCGGCGGCACGGCGTTCCAGCAGGCGGTCTGGACAGCCCTGGTCGCCATCCCGGCGGGGCGCACCGACACCTATGCGGGCCTGGCCCGGGCGATGGACCGCCCCAGCGCCACCCGCGCCGTGGGCGCGGCCAACGGCGCCAATCCCCTGGCCATCGTCGTGCCATGCCACCGGCTGGTCGGGGCCGACGGGGCGCTGACCGGCTATGGCGGCGGGGTGGAGCGCAAGCGCTGGCTGCTGGCGCACGAGGGCGTGGACTAGCCCCTCAGATATCCGGCACGATCCGCAGGCGGCCGGCCGGGCGGGGGAACTTCTTGGGCTTGTTGGGCACGGGCGGGGTGAAGGCCTCGACCAGGCCGGCGAAGGCCTTCAGCCGGGCGCCGATCTTCTCGCGATCGGCCTTGGTCACCTTCTTGTAGCTGAGGGCGTGCGGGGCGTAGGCCGCGTACCAGGCGTCGTAGCCGCCCTGGGTCCAGAGGCGATGGGTGGCGTGGACGGTGTCTTCCAGCTGCTCGAAGGCGGTCAGGGTGCGCCGCCAGCGGTGCTCGTCGAAGTCGAAGGTGTTCACGAACGCCTGGCCCGCCTGCAGGCCATAGGTCATCAGGGCGCGCGAGCGGGCCTCGGGCATGGTCAGGTTCAGCCCGCCCTCGTCCTTGGACAGATAGACGCGCGCGATCCGCTCGCGGTGGCCGGGCATGGCTCCCAGCATGTTGTCGCGCCAGTCCTTGGCCGCGCCCAGCAGCGAGCCGGCGAACCCGGCCAGGCCGGCGACCTCGTGCACGGGCAGCATGAAGCCCTGCCCCGCCGTCTCGGGCAGGAACACCCGCTTGCCGTCCTTGCGCGCGCCCTGGGGCAGCTCGTCCAGGCTGAGGGCGAAGGTCGGCCAGGCCGGCAGCAGGGCGTCGAACAGGTGGATGGGGAAGTTGCTGCTGAGGCCGCCGTCGCTGAACCAGATGCGGCGGTGCTCGATGCGCGAGGGGGCGCCGGTCTGCTGGATCACAGAGGCGGTCTCGACGTCGCGCGTATAGAGCGGCACGGCCTGGAACAGGACGGGGAAGCTCAGGCTCATGCGCACCCCGACCAGCACGGGCAGGTCGGACGGCAGGGGAAAGCTCTCGCTTCCCGGCAGGTCCTCGGCGCCGTCCTGCACGTCCTTGGCCGCGACGGCCCGCATGTGGTCGATCACCGGGGCGGGGAACAGGCGCGACCATTCCGAGACCTTGAATCGCGCCACCACGCCCAGTTCGGGCAGGCGATGGGGGCGGCGCATGGAAAGGTTGGTGGTCAGCATCTTCAGGGTGATGACCGGGGCGGCGGGATCGGGTCCGGACAGGTCGCCGAAGGTCAGGGGCCTGGCGTGATTGGGATCGCCGAACGCGATGTCCTGCAGCGACGCGTGGATCCAGTCGGTGACGGCGGGGGTTTCCGCGCCCGGCTCGGTCATGCCTGTGCAGAAGCCGAAGCCGTTGCGCGGCAGGTCTGTCAGGAGCAGCAGAAGAATGCGCGCGGCCAGGGCGCCGGCCAGGCCGACCGCCGCACCCAGGACCAGTCCCGCCAGGTCGGCGCCCAGCAGGGCCATGACCCCCGCCCCCGCCGCCAGGCCAGCCGCCGTGGTCAGCCAGAAGACGGCGAACAGGTTCCAGATCCAGGACCACGCGCCCTTCCTGGCCTGGGCCCGCAACAGGTAGGTCATCAGGGGCCGGAAGCGCGGGGCCGGCTGGAACAGGCTGGCCAGCCGCGCGGGCAGCTCGTCGCAGCGGGCCTGCATGCGCAGGAAGCCGGCCGCATCGCCCCGGACCGTGCGGGCGTATTCGGCCGCCGCCGCGAAGGCGGCGGCGATGGCTCCGGCCGAGGCTCCGCCGATCGACTTGAAGCGATACGACTTGCCCAGTTCGAGCAGGGCGTAGGGATAGACGACCCCGGAAGTGATCCCGCCCTTCATGATCAGATCGCAGTTGCCGCGCGCGGGCGCGGCGAAATCGACGGCCTGGTAGCGGGCGATCGGTTCGCGAGGCGTTTCGGGCCGCATCACGGCTCCCCCAAGGTTGCTCCCTGCCGGCAGCTTGAGGCCACAATGCAGGGCTGTGCAAGACCCCGGGACAACCGATGTGAACCCGGACGGCGGAAGGTTTGCGCGCGAGGCGGAAATCGTCCAAGGCTGGGCCAAGGGCCGATCCAACGGCCTTCCGGGGAAGAACGCGCATGCCGCCACACAGCCTCTCGGCGCTCGACGCCGGGCTGATCGCGATCTACGTCACGGCGATCATCGGGCTGGGCCTGGTGCTGTCGCGCCGCCGCGCTTCGGCCCAGGAGTTCTTCCTGGCCTCGCACGCCGCGCCTTGGCCCGTGATCGGCCTGTCGCTGGTGGCCTCCAACATCTCGCCCACGGCCCTGATCGGCATCACCGGCTCGGCCTACGCCATCGGCATCTCGGTCTATAACTACGAGTGGATGGCGGCGGTGATCCTGGCGCTGTTCGCCCTGGTCTACCTGCCCGTGGTGCTGAAGGCGGGCGTCTACACCATGCCCGAGTTCCTCGAGCGGCGGTACGACGGCCGCGCGCGACTGTGGTTCGCGGGCCTGACCCTGCTGCTGAACATGCTGCTGGACGCGGCCGGGGCCCTCTACGGCGGAGGCCTGCTGCTGCGGCTGCTGGCCCCGCAGCTGAGCCTGTTCGAGGCGGTGGCCCTGCTGGCGGTGCTGGCGGGGGTCTATGCGGCCAGCGGCGGCCTGCGGGCGGTGATGTACACCGAGGCGGTGCAGGCGGTGATCGTGCTGCTGGCGGCCCTGACCCTGGCCTGGTTCGCGATCGGCGCGGCCGGCGGCTGGGAGGCGGTGCTGAGCCGGGTCGACCCGGCCAAGCTGTCGCTGATCCGCCCCGCCCACGACCCGTACATGCCCTGGACGGGCCTGGTGTTCGGCGCGCCGATCCTGGGCTTCTATTTCTGGTGCACCAACCAGTTCATGGTCCAGCGGATGCTGGCGGCGAAATCGCTGCGCGACGGGCAGAAGGGCGCGCTGTTCGCGGGCCTGCTGAAGCTGACGACCCTGTTCGTGATCGTGCTGCCGGGCAGCGCGGCCATCCTGCTCTATCCCCGCCTGGACCACGGCGACGAGGCCTATCCGCGCCTGCTGTTCGACCTGATCCCCAGCGGCCTTCTGGGCGTGATCCTGGCCGCCTTCGTCGGGGCGCTGATGGCCCAGCTGTCGGCCACCTACAACAGCGCCGCCACCCTGATCGCCATGGACTTCATCCGCCGGGCCCGGCCGGAGATGGACGGCGGGGCGCTGGTGCGCTGGGGACGGCTGGCGACGCTGGGCTGCATGGCCGCCTCGATCCTGTGGGCGCCGCAGATCGCCCGCTTTCCCTCGTTGTGGGAGTACCTGCAGGGGGTCCTGGCCTATGTGACCCCGCCGGTCGTGGCCCTGTTCGGCGTGGGCCTGCTGTGGCCCCGCGCCAACGCCCAGGGCGCCTTCGCCGCCATCGTCTGCGGCGGCCTGACGGGCGCGGCGCTGTTCGTGGGCGTCGTCAGCGGCGCCTGGCCGGTGCAGTTCCTGCACGTGGCGGTGATCGTGTTCCTGGTCTCGGTCGCGGCCCTGGTGGCTGGCAGCCTGGCGACGGCGCCGCGCCCGGCGGCCGAGGCTGTCGCCATCCCGTCCCTGGGCGGCGAGCCTCCGGCCCGCTCGGTGCTGCTGCTGGCGGGAGCGCTGATGGCGGTGACCGCCCTGATCGTGGTGCGGTTCCGGTAGGCTCCCAAACGCCGCTCATCCCCGCGAAGGAGGGACCCAAGCCGCGCTGGAGGATCAAGCCCCGATCACGCCCGCCCCGTCATCCGGGAACAGAAGAACTAGGCCCGGCGCCAGGTCTGGGTCTTGCAGAACGGGCGCACGATGCAGCCGGTCAGGCGCAGGGTGCCGTCCGGCTTGAGCTCCATGACGCCCTTGTAGGTGCCGCCGTCCTCAGGGTTGTAGACCCAGCCGTCGCCCCACCGGCCCGGGCCGATCGGCTTGACCTGCATGAACATCAGGTTGGCCAGGGCGCGGCCGCGCTGGGCCTCGTCGCGGTTGCGCACGTCCTTCTGGTCGGGCACGGCCTTGAGCTGGGGCGAGGAGACGATGCGGCCGCACAGGGCCTGGCCGCAGGGGACCAGCCGAACCACCGAGCCGCCGTCGACCGGCGTATGCCACAGCCCCGCCAGGTCGGCCGCGGTGGCCGTGGCGGGATCGGCGCCCGCCAGGCCGGCGAGGAAGGCCAGGGCCGAAATCATGCCGGCGCCCCCTGGGCGTAGGCGGCCTCGAGGCTCTGCTCGACCTCCTTCACGAGGGCGCGGTTGTCGTGGCTCCACGGATGGAAGCCCGGAAGGAAGTAGGCGAAATAGGCGCCCAGCACCTGGGTCAGCATGCCCGGGCGGACCAGCAGGAAGCGCAGGGTCTTGCGCCAGGTCGCGCCGTTGCGGAGGCCGTCGGCGGCGTAGAGGTCGGCCATGTTGGCCCCGACCACCGCGAACAGGAACTGGGTGGCCACCACCATGGTCATGGCCCGCAGCGTCCAGCGGCGCCAGCCCGGCAGGCCGGCGGCGGCGACCATGAAGGTGTCGTACGCCACGGCCTTGTGCTCGATCTCCTCGATCGCATGCCAGCGCCACATGGCCTTGGCCTCGACCGAGGCGCCTTCCAGGTGGCGAGGATCGGCCAGCAGGGCGTGGGCCAGGATGGCGGTGAAATGCTCGAGCGCGATGGTGGCGCCCAGCTGCTGGAGGGCGGGCCGGCTGCGGGCGTATTCCAGCCGCTCGCGGGTGCGCAGCTCCATCCTGGCGATGTCGTAGCCGTGGTCGGCGATCTGCTTGTTGAAGAAGATGTGCTCGCGGGTGTGCATCGCCTCCTGGGCCAGGAAGGCGTTGATCTGGGCCTGGAGCGCCTTGGGCGCGGCGCTGCGATAGCGGCGCACGGCGTCCATGAAGAAGCGCTCGCCCAGGGGGAAGGTCGCCGACAGGGCGTTGTAGAACGCCGTGGCCACGGGATCCCCGCCCAGCCACCAGCGGTCGCCGGGCGCGTCGCGGCCGAAGCTCATGTCGCGGGGCTGAATGTCGAGGTCGGCGGGGGTCTTGCCGCCCGCCTGGGGCTTGGTCGAACCGGTCATGAGGGGTCTCCCGACGTTTCGCCGTCGAAGCGGTAGCCGTTGCGCGCCTCTTGCGGCACGGCCTCGTAGAAGGAGGGACGGGCGATGCGCAGGCGCGCCCGGGCGGTTTCGAGGGGCTCGGAAAGCAGCGCCTCGTAGTCGAGAGCCGGCAGCCAGCTGGCGCGGCGGCCATGCCGCCAGGCCTGGAGGATGGCCCGGCCGTACGGGTGGCCCTTGCGCAGCTTCTCGAACTCCAGCGCCGCGCCGGCGGCGATGAACGCAAAGCCCGCGCTGCGGGTCTGGGGATAGGAGAAGGCCACCACGCAGGCCTCGCCCAGCGCGTCGGTCCCGTAACCGGTCAGCACGTGCCAGACGTCGTGGACGTCGCGCAGCCGGCGGGCGTACCAGCCGTTGGGATGGGCCGCGTCGATCTCGACGTCGGCGACCTTGCGGCTTTCCTCGGCCAGACCCTGGGCGGTGAAGCCGCGGGCGGCGCGGAAATCGCGATAGGCGGCCCCCACGCTGCCTTCGGGGCAAGCCGCCAGCCAGGCCTCGTCGTCCAGACGGTCGGCCAACTCCATGCCGAGATAGGCCTGGCGGCCGCCCTCGTCGGTCCGCAGCATGCGCAGATAGCCGTTCGGGATCGAACGGCCCGACAGCGCGCTCATGATCTCGAACACCTGGCCGGTGTCCTCCTTGTCGGCGACGAGGCGGCGGAAGCCCCGCATGGCGCGGACCGGATCGATGGCGTAGCGACGCCGTGACGTCGCGGAAGCCTGGCCGGAAACCTGGTTTGGGACGGCGCGAAAGGCCTGGGCCAACACGGCGGTATCTCCTAAACTTCCTGTCAATAAGGCGGCCGATTCCATCGCAGCGGGGCGGCCGGCGAACGCGGAATATATCGACGCTCGACGATATCTACATAGATGTAAGTTACACCAATGTCAATACAGGACCCCGCCCGGATCGAACAGCCGCCGAAGCGCCGACGCCGCTCGCCCGAGGAGCTGCGCCGCGAGGCCCTGGTTTCCGCCCGACGGCTGCTGATCGAGTCGGGGCCCAACGCCATCACGCTCAAGGGGGTCGGCGACGATATCGGCGTGACCCACGCCAACCTGATCCACCACTTCGGCTCGGCCGCCGGCCTGCAGTCGGCCCTGATGGAATCGATGGTCCGCGATCTGGCCGACGCCCTGGACGCGGCCGTGGCCCAGCTGCGCTCCGACACCGGCGCGCCGCGCGCCCTGGTCGACGCGGTGTTCGACGCCTTCGACCAGGGGGGCGCCGGACGGCTCGCCGCGTGGATCGCCCTGTCGGGCGACCTGCAGCACCTGGAGCCCGTCCGCGCGGCGGTCCACGACCTTGTCGACGCCATCGTCGAGAAGTTCGCCGCCGAGGGCGAGCAGACCCACGGCCGCGTCACCTCGGCCGTGCTGTTCATTGCCCTGTGCGCCTTTGGCGACGCCGTGATCGGCCCGCCGCTGCGCGACATGCTGGACCGCGAACCCGACAGCGGACGAAAGATCGTGGCCCGCCTCCTGCCCAGCTTTCTTTTCTAACTTAAGTTGATTTTCGACTTTCCAGCCGGAGCTTCCCGCCCGCCGATTTGCATCCCGTTCCGAACCGAGCCATGCTCGAATTGACAACGGTATAAATACGGAGCGGGAAACGGTGCGGAGCGAAGGCCCCCAAGGGGACGTCCAGGGGCAAGTCAGGACCCGCCGCCGCCGCTCGCCGGACGAAGCCCGGACCCAGGCCCTGGCCTGCGCCCGGCAATTGCTCCTGACCCAGGGCCCCAACGGCGTGACGCTCAACGCCGTCGCCCGCGAGATCGGCGTGACCCACGGCAACCTGATCCACCACTTCGGTTCGGCCGCCCAACTGCAGTCGGCCCTGATGGGCGCGATGGTCCGCGACCTGGCCAAGGCCCTGGAGACGGCCGTGGCCCATGTGCGGTCCGACGCCAACGCGCCGCGGGCCCTTGTGGACATTGTGTTTGACGCCTTCGACGAGGGCGGCGCGGGCCAGCTGGCCGCCTGGATAGCGCTGTCAAACCGCTACGAGCACCTGGAGCCCGTGCGCGAGGCGGTTGGCGACCTGGTCGCGGCGCTGGACGAGACCGTCCGTTCGGCCGACGGAACCCCGCCCCAGCACATCCCCTCGGCGCTGCTGCTGCTGACGCTGTGCGCGTTCGGCGACGCCATGATCGGCGGCCCGCTGCGCGCCATGCTGGGCCGAGACGCGGAATCGGCCCGCCGGATCGCCGCCCACCTCCTGCCCGGGCTGATCGATCAAATCGACATCAACGTCAATAACTATTGACAGGACCGTGAATACACGCATGGTTGTGGCCAAGGGAAGCGCCACGGCCGCGGGCCTATCCCCGTTCAAAATCAGCGGCGAGGAAACGCTTGGGGCGAACCTTGATGGCGGGGTTCGTCGGGACGGAGGGCCGCCATGTCTCAACGAACGCGCATGCGCGCATTTTTGCTTGCCGGAAGCTCGGCGGCGATCCTGACCCTGACGGCGGGCATGGCGCACGCCCAGCGGGCCGACGGCGACAAGGCCTCGACCGTGGTCGACGAAGTGGTGGTCACCGCCCAGCACAAGGAAGAGACGCTGCAGAGCGTGCCGATCTCGATCTCGGCCTTCTCGGCCGAGGCCCTGGCGGCCCAGAAGATCGAGGGCGGTCCGGACCTGGTGAAGGGCATCCCCAACGTCAGCTTCACCAAGACCAATTTCAGCGGCTACAACTTCACCATCCGCGGCATCGGCACCCAGGCCGTCTCGGTCACCACCGATCCCGGCGTCTCGGTGAACTACAACAGCACGGCGCTGATCCGTAACCGCCTGTTCGAGCAGGAATTCTTCGACGTCGAGCGCGTGGAAGTGCTGCGCGGCCCGCAGGGCACGCTGTACGGCCGCAACGCCACCGCCGGCGCGGTCAACATCATCACCGCCAAGCCGACCGACCGGTTCGAGGGCGACATCAAGGGCGAGGTGGGCAACTACAACAGCCGCCGCCTGGTGGGCTTCCTGAACGTCCCGCTGCTGGACGACAAGCTGGCCCTGCGGGTCGCCGGCGCCAGCACCCAACGCGACGGGTTCGCCTTCAACGAGACGACCGGCAACCACATCGACGGCCGCGACCTCTACTCCACCCGGGTCACCCTGGGCTTCCGCCCGAACGACAAGTTCCACGGCGCCCTGATCTGGGAGCACTTCAACGAGGACGACAACCGCGCCCGCAGCACCAAGCAGCTGTGTACGCGCGACCCGGGCCCCTCGTCGCTTGGGGCGGTCCAGAACCTGGGCCTGCTGGCCAGCGCCTTCATGAGCCAGGGGTGCAAGAACGCCTCGCTCTACGACAAGTCGGCCTATGGCACGCCCAATGGCCTGTCGATCCCGTTCGTCCTGGCCGCCGCCCAGGCCAGCACCATCATCGGCAACAACTCCAGCGGCGGCGTGCCGCTGCTGCAGACGGTCGACCCCTACGGCGGCAAGATGCAGTCGGACGACCTGCGCCGGATCGCCTCGCAGTTCGACCCCCGCTACAAGGCCAAGACCGACGTCATCGAGCTGAACTTCGATGTCGATGTGGCCACCAACCTGACCCTGACCTCGCAGACGGCTTACAGCGAGGACCACTATTTCGCGACGCAGGACTACAACCGGTTCAACACCGTCTCGAACGTCTTCAACGACTCCACGGGCCTGACCGGCACGTTCGGCGGGCCGGGCATCAACATCACGCCCGGCGGCGTCTACTGCGATCCGCAGTTGGGCTGCTCCTCGTCGATCGTGGGGATGGACCGCTCACAGGCCAAGAGCAAGCAGTTCTCCCAGGAGTTCCGCCTGCAGTCGGCCTATGATGGCGCGTTCAACTTCAGCCTGGGCGCCAACTACACCCGCTACAAGACGCGCGAGGACTACTACGTCTTCTTCAACATCCTGTCGGCGATCTCCCAGGCCAGCGGCATCGGCAACAACAGCGGCGACATCACCAAGTGCAACCACGTGTTCGGCGCGCCGCCGACCACCGTCACGCCGACCAGCAACACCGGCTGCATCTATATCGACCCCAACAAGCTGAACCAGATCGACGGCAAGGGTCACAACTACTTCCGCAGCATCAATCCCTATCGCCTGCAGTCCAGCGCCATCTTCGGCGAGGCCTATGTGGCCCTGGCGCCCAACGTGCGCCTGACCGCCGGCCTGCGCTATACCGACGACCGAAAGACCTTCACCCCGACCCCGACGCAACTGCTGCTGTCGTCCTATACCGGCGGCACGGTCGACGGCGGCTATCCGGAAGGCGCCGAGATCAAACAGAAGTGGGGCGTGGTCACCGGCCGCCTGGGCGTGGACTGGACGCCGGAGCTGTCGTTCACCGACAAGACGCTGGTCTATGCGTTCTATAACCGCGGCTACAAGGGCGGCGGCGCCAACCCGCCCAGCGTCGGCTTCGGCGACGAACCGGCCTTCCCGGGCGGCCCTCCGATCGTCAGCCTCACCAGCTACCCGGCCACCTTCAAGCCCGAATACGTCAACGCGTTCGAGATCGGGACCAAGAACTCGCTGCTGGGCGGAGCCCTCATCCTGAACGGCGCGGCCTTCTACTACGACTACAGCGGCTACCAGGTTTCGCAGATCCAGGACCGGACCACGGTCAACGAGAATTTCGACGCCAAGATCTGGGGCGCGGAGCTGGAATCGGTCTGGCAGGCCACGCCGAACCTGCGCTTCAACGCCAGCCTGGGCTACCAGCACAGCGAACTGGCCAGCGGCTCCAAGTCGATCGACGTGATGGACCGCACCCAGGGCAATCCGGACTACACGATCGTCAAGCCGATCGCGAACGTCCCGTCCAACTGCGTGGTCTCCAAGAAGTTCATGGAGATGCTGCTGCAGATGAACCGCGACTTCGGCCAGCCCGACGACGCCGGCCTGAACCAGGCCTGTCCCGGTTCAGCGTTCAGCTACTACAACTTCGGCCTGATGACCGACGCCGACCTGCCCAACGGCGGGCGCGGCTTCTACGCCGACGTGTCGGGCAACAGCCTGCCGAACGCGCCCAAGTGGACCCAGGCCCTGGGGGCCGAATACACCCACGACTTCGGTCCGGAATGGAAGGCCACCATCCGCGGCGACGTCTACCACCAGTCGCAGTCGTGGGCCCGGGTCTACGAGGACGCGGTCGACAAGCTGCACGGCTGGTACAACGTCAACCTGCGCCTGACGGTGTCCAAGCCCGAGGCCGGTCTCGAGTTCGAGGCCTATGTGAAGAACCTGCTCGACGACACGCCGATCACCGGCGCCTTCGTCAACAGCGACGACACCGCCCTGACCACCAACGTCTTCGTCCTGGACCCCCGGCTGATCGGGGTGAGCGTACGCAAGACCTTCTGACGAGAAAGGCCGCGCCGCACCGGGCACGGCCCCGGGGCGGCGCGGCGGCGTCGCCCTGGAGTTCTCCGATGGCCTTTCCCCCCTGTTCCAACCTCGAGACCTCTCCCGCTCAGGCCGGCCGCGACGAGCCCGCCCCCGACCTGGCGGCTTGGATGACCTGCTACGGCGACCGGCTTCGCCGCTACTTCGCCCGCCGGGCCCCCACCGCCGACGTTGACGACCTTGTCCAGGACGTGTTCCTGAACCTGCAGTCGGCCCGCCCGCTCCAGCCCATCGTCGACGTCGAGCGCTACCTGTTCACCGTCGCCCACCACGCCCTGGTGAACCTGCGCCGCCACCGCACCGTGCGTCGCTCAGCCCTGCACGATCCGCTGGACAATGCGCCGGAACAGGCCAGCGACCTGTCGCCCGAGCGGATCCTGGCCGGCCGGCAGGAAATCATCCGCCTGGTCAAGGCCGTGGAGGCCCTGCCTCCGCGCGCTCGCGACGCCTTCCGCCTGCGCCGTTTCGACGACCTGACCTATGCCGTCATCGCTGAACGAATGGGGATTTCACGCGACTCCGTGAAGGAGTTGCTCCAGCGCGCAACCTCGCGCGTGACGTACGCCCTGCGCATGGAAGGATAATAAGAGTCAAGCAAAAACTTTCATATAGACTCCAATTACGAGTCAAGATCGTTCGCATTTTTCCGTAGCCAGGCAATGATAAAAACAAGCACTGCAGTATATCACCTCGATACTTGTACAATTTTCTGGCGAAAAACCTCGACCCGATCCCCCCTCGCGCGAAAATCAGGCGTCTTACTCATTGGATGCTCCGGCATTCCAGGAACCAAATGCGCGTCAGTCGCAACAAAGGGAAACGTCATGAAAATCTTCAAGCTTATCGCCCTGGCCGCCACCGCGTCGCTGGCCATGGCCGCCTCGGCCCAGGCCTCTTCGTTCAGCCCCACCGGCACCTCGTTCACCGCGGCCGGCGGCACGAACCTGATGAAGGGTCTGCTGGGCCCGATCCCCTGCACCGCCAACTTCACGGGTCACACCGATGCGACGGGCCGGGCCTTCATCGACACCGCCGCCTTCACCGGCAGCTCGCTGTGCACCAGCGTGACCGCCGCGGGCCTGCCGTGGGAAGCCATCGCCACCGGCCCCTCGTCCGCGACGATCAAGGCCGTCCGCTTCAACAGCCCGCTGGGCCCCTGCGGCGCTGAAGATCTGCCGGTCACCCTGAGCGGCGGCGCGATCACCTTCAACTACACCATGACGGCCGGCAACTGCCACGTGTGGACCACGTCCCCGATCGTCACGACCCCGACCGTCTCGATCGTCTGGCCGTAAGCCGGAGAGACTCTCCTCGGTCGAGCCCGGAGCGCGCCTCCCATCCCCCATATCTCGGGGTGCGCTCCCACTCCCCGGCCCCGGTCCAAGGGCCGGGGCTTTCTTTTTGGGGGCGGGCTCGAACGGAGGCCGTCGGTCGGCGTCAGACGGGCGCGGGGGGCATGGACGGCGGCGTCCAGACGACCGTATCACCGGCCTTGAGCCCAGACAGCACCTCCACCCCGTCGGGGGCCACGCGTCCCAGGCGAACGGCGACCGATCGGGTCTTGCCCGTGCGCGGATCGCGCACCGTGACGGTGGCGGCCGGCGCTGCGCCCTGGATAGCCGCGGGCGGCGCCACCACCGCCGTGGGATTGCTGTAGACCTCGATCGACACGTTGGCGGACATGCCGATGCGCACCTGGGCGGCCTCTTCGGGCGCTAGGCCCTCCAGCCGCGCCGTGGCGGCCACGGTCGAGGTGGGCGAGCCGGCCGAGGGCGGCAGAGCCTCTCCAGCCACCGACGCCACCCGGCCGCGCAGGACCAGTCCCGGGAATCCCGCGCCCGTCACGGTCACCGCCTGACCGACCTTGACCTGGTTTGCGTCGACCTCGCCCAGCTTGAACGTCACGCTCAGGGCGTCGGCCGAGGCGATTACGCCGATCAGCTGGCCCCGCGTCATCGGCGAGCCCGCATGCACGGCGACCGGCTCGCCCTTGTCGGCAGGCGGCCTGACCATCACCCCACTGACGGGGGCGCGCAACACCGCACCGGCGGCCTGACCGCTAAAGCTCGCCAGCCGCGCCCGGGCGTTGCTCAATTCCAGCTCGGCCACGCGCCGGTTGGCGCCGCGCCCCCGGGCCTCGACCACCGCCAGATCCCGCCGGGCGGCGGCGAGGCCAGCCTCCTGGGTGAGCAGCTGCCGCTGTGCGGTCTCGAACTCCGTGCGCGGCACCAGGCCCCGGTCGAGCAGGCCCTTGGTCTCGGCCAGCTTTCGCTGGCTGTCGACAAGGTCGGCTTCGCTGCTCGCCACCGCCTGACGGGCGCGCGACATCTCCGGGCCGTTGTTCCAATCCGCCATGTCCCGGGCGGCCTGCGAGGCCTTCAGCATAGAGGCCTCGGCGTCGTTGCGCCGCGCCTCCACCTCCGCGGTGTCGAACACCAGCAGCACCTGACCGGCCGTCACCGGTTCGCCGTAGGCGAAGCCCACGCTGCGGACCACGCCTTCGAAGGGCGCCAGCAGTTCGCCGCCGGGACCGGGCGCGATTGAGCCGGCCACGGCGATGGTGGATACGAAGGGCCGCCCCTGAATCACCGCGCTCTGCTCGCCGGCGGCGGCCGTCGCCGCGTCACGGGCCTGACCGCCGCGATGCGCGCCGATCGCCACCGCCGCCGTCAGAACCGCCGCAGCCGCGCCCAGCAGCGCCATTCTCTGGCGAGACCTCAGCAGCTTCGGAACAGATGAACCGGGAGACATGCGCAACCTCTATTCCGCGCGAAGCGCTTCGATGGGATCCAGCCGTGAGGCCTTGCGGGCGGGATAGAAGCCGAACGCCACGCCGACCAGCGCGGCCATGGCCGGGCCCAGCACCAGAACGTAGAGCGGGGCGGCGAACGCCCAGCCCGAGAAGACCGCCGCGCCCCCCGCGGCCGCCAGTCCCGCCAGCAGGCCGGCCACGCCCCCGACGGAGGCCAGGGTCGCAGCCTCGATCAGGAACATCAGTTGCAAGTCACGGGGCGTGGCGCCGATGGCCGAGCGGAGGCCGATCTCGCGGCGACGCTCCATGACCCCCATCAGCATCACGTTCATCACCCCGATGCCGCCGACCAGCAGCGAAATCGCTCCGATCGCAGTCAGCAAGCGCGAGTGGATGGCCTTCTGGGCGTTCATGCCGTCGATCATCTCGCGCGCGCTCAGCACCTGGAGGGACGCCCCCGGCCTCGCCAGCAGGGCCGTCAACCGTTGGGCGGCGGCCTTAATGTCGGCGTCCGGCGCCATGCGGACCAGCACCGTGCTGGGCTGGTCCACACCGATCAGCCGCTGGCCGCCGACGATGGGCACCTGGACGGTCTCGTTGAAATTGACCGGATCGAAGCTGGTGAACGGCATCGGCGCCAGCACCCCGATCACGCGATAGACATAGCCGCCCACCCGGATCTGCTCGCCGACGCGCAACGGCCTGCCCGGCGCCGACAGCTTGCGCGCGACCTCCGACCCGACCACCGCCGAGAGGCCGCCGTCATCGATCGGCGCCAGGAAGCGCCCCTGCGCCAGGCGCATGCCGGTCATGCGCGCTAGGTCCTGGGTGGTCGGCGCCACGCTCAAGTCGCTGATCTGGTCGCCGAACGCCACGGGAAACCGGCCCAGCCCCATCGACGCCACGGCCCGTATCCGAGGATCGCGGCCCGGCAACGCCTCCGCCAGCCCCCGATCGATCGTCGCCGGCGCCAGCCCGGTCTGGGCGGCGTGGACCTGTACGATGTCCACCCCCAGGTGACGGTACATCCGCAGGGTCTCCAGCTGGGCCATATGGCCGATAGTCAGCATGGCCACGATCGAGGCCGTGCCGATCAATATGCCCAGCAGGGCCAGGAGCGAACGCTGGCGGTGAGCCCGCAGGTTGTCCAGCGCCTCGACCACCGCCTCGCGCAGAGAAAGGCCGGGCGAGCTCATGCGGCGGCCGTGTCGCGCAGGATTCGGCCGTCCAGCACCTCGATCCGCCGGTCGCACAGCCCGGCCAGATCGCGGTCGTGGGTCACCATCACGATCGTCACGCCCAGGCGGCGGTTGAGGTCGCGCAGCAGGGCCATCACCTCGCCGGCGGTGACGCTGTCGAGGCTGCCGGTCGGCTCGTCGGCCAGCACCACCTTGGGCCCGCCGACCAGGGCGCGGGCCAGCGCCACGCGCTGCTTCTGCCCGCCCGACAGCTCGGACGGCCGGTGGTCGGCCCGATCGGCCAGGCCCACCTGGTCGAGCATGGCCAGGGCCATCTCGCGACGGCGGGGGCGCGCGACCCGGCGGTAGAGCAGCGGCAGGGCCACGTTCTCCCAGGCGGTCAGGCGCGGCAGCAGGTGGAAGGCCTGGAAGACGAAACCGATCAGCCGGTTGCGCAGGCCGGCCGTGATCTCCGGCGTGGAAAAGTCGACCGTCTCGCCGTCCACGACCACCTCTCCCGTGGTGGGCCGATCCAGCAGGCCGATGATGTTCATCAGGGTGCTCTTGCCCGAGCCGGAAGGTCCCAGGATGGCGCAGAAGTCGCCGGCCTGGACCGTGAAGCTGACGTTTCGCAGCACCGGGACCGGCCGCTCGGGAGGGCCGTAATGCTTGTCGACGTTCAACAACTTCAGCATGAGCCGCCACGCGCCGCCGCACCGGTCCCCGCGCGCCCTGTCGGTCGCCAGGCGCAGCGAGGACAAAAGTATATGAACGGGAATTTTTGATTTGGAATATCCCCCCAAATCGATTTGGCCGACGTCGTGACGCCCCTTCATCCATGAACGGCGAAATTTTCTGAATTGGCCCGCACCAACAGACTTCGTTTTCTCAATATCCACCGTCGAACGACCTAGCCAGGCGGCGGGATATTTGGTCGGATGGAGGCAAAACGAGGGAGGAGACAATGCGCGTCATCGCGTTGCTGGACACCCGATGGGTGAAGGCGGCGGCCGGCGTCGCGCGCCTGGAACAGCCTCATGCGACCTGAGGTCGAAACCCGGCGATCGTTTCGAGGCTTGGCGGCGGCGCTCGCCCTGGCGACGATGTGGATCGGAACGGCGGTGGCCGCCCAGGGTCCCGCACCGGCCGTACCGCCCCCGCCGGGCCTGGACACCCCGCCCGCCGCCAACGGGCCTCGCCTGTCGCTCAGCCTGGCCGATGCGGTGTTCATCGGCCTGCGCGACAACCGCCAGCTCAAGTCGGCCTACCTGTCGCGGGCGGCCGAGAAGTACGACCTGTTCGTGGCCAAGACCCGATTCCTGCCACGCGGCTCGATCGAGGCCCAGGCCGACTGGGCGCGGACCAGCGGAGTCGACAGCTCCAGCACCCTGATCTCACCCGGCGGCGCGTGGCTGGTTCCCACCGGCGCCCAGTTCCAGTTCGGCTGGACGCGGGCGGAGCTGAAGGACCAGGGCCCGTCGCGCGGCGCGGACACGGCCAGCCTCAGCGTCACCCAGCCCCTGCTGCGGGGCGGCGGCATAGCGGTCAACACCGCGCCCTTGACCCAGGCGGTGCTGCAGGAGCGGATCAATCGCCTGCAACTGAAGGCGGCGGCGTCCAACACCCTGGCCGGCATCGTCCTGGCCTATCGCAACCTGTTGCAGGCCCAGGAGCAGCTGGTGATCGCCCGGCAGTCGCTCGACCGCTCGCAGGACCAGCTGCGCACCAACCAGGCGCTGATCGAGGCGGGCCGGATGGCGGCCGCCGAGATCGTGCAGACCCAGGCCGACATCGCCAACCAGCAGGTGGCCCTGCTGGCGGCGGAGCAGCAGAAGAACACCGCCCAGTTGTCGCTGCTGAGCCTGCTGGCCATGGATCTGCACACCGACGTCGTGGCCATCGACGAGCCGGAGCCGCGTCGGCAGGTGATCGACCTGAACCAGGCCATCGCGGTGGCCATGGACAACCGGCCCGACTACCTGTCGCAGAAACACGCCCTGGAGCAGGCCCGCCAGACCCTGATCGTGGCCCGAAACGCCCAGCTCTGGGATCTGTCGGTGGGGGCCAGCGTACAGCGCCAGACCCCACGAGGCGGCGGCGGGGTGACGATCGACCCGGTGACGGGCGCGCCGATCCCCGTGGCCAATCTGCCGGGCGGGACCGACAGCCGCGTAGGCGTGCGGCTGAGCATTCCCCTGGGCGACTTCTCGATCCGCCAGCAGGAAATCCGGGCCAGCACGGCCGTGAGCATCCAGGAGAACCAGCTGGAGGACCAGCGCCAGCGGATCGAGGCCGAGGTGCGCGACGCCGTCCAGGGCGTGGAACTGGCCTGGCGGCGCCTGGAGACCGCCCGCCTGGCCCGCGACCTGGCGGCCCGCAGCCTGGACATCGCCCGAGCGAAGCTGCAGGTGGGCCGCACGTCCAACTTCGAGGTGCTGAGCTTCGAGACGTCCCTGCGTTCGGCCGAGACCCAGGCCCTGGGAGCCGAGATCAGCTATCTGAACACCCTGACCAGCCTGGACCTGCGCCTGGGCACGACACTGGACACCTGGAAGATCGCGCTGCGGGACTGAGCGCCGTTCACGCCCCATGAACGAGATGCGGTTAAGCACGCGCGCGCCCATCTCTGGAGTTTCGCGTGCTCGTCCGCAACCTGATGATCGCCGGCGGCCTGGCCCTGGCCGCCGACGGCGCCGAAGCCTTCGCCGCCGAGGCTCGGCCGTTCAGGCCTGTCCGGTCTGACGAGGACTACGGCTACCTGCGCGACGCCGACGAGCGGACGGGCCTGGACCGGCTGCGCTACATCGCCCTGGGCCGGGACGCCTATCTGAGCCTGGGCGGCGAGGCGCGGATCCGCGTGGACGCCTTCGACGCGCCACGTTTCGGCGTGGCCGGCGAGGAGGCCGACACCTACGCCCTGACCCGCCTGCTGTTCAGCGCCGACGCTCATCTGGGTTCGCGCGTGAGGGTCTATGGCGAGCTGGGCGCGCACCGCGACACAGGAAAGACCGCGCCGCCCGGGGGCAGCGACCGCGATCGCCTGGACGCCCAGCTGCTGTTCGCGGACGTGACGCCCGTCGACGGCTGGCGCGTGCGGCTGGGCCGGCAGGAGGTGGCCATCAGCCCCAGCCAGCGTTTCGTGGCCCTGCGCGAGGCGGCCAACATCCGCCAGGCGTTCGACGGCCTGCGCGTGACGCGCAACCGAAACGGCCTGCGGCTGGACGCCTTCTATCTGCAGCCCGTCGTCAACGAGCCAGGATCGTTCGACGACCACCGCAACCACGGCCAGCGGTTCTACGGCGCCTATGGCGCGGGCCGCCTGGACAAGGCCACGAGCCTCGACGTCTACGTGATGGGGCTGGAGCGCGACGACGTGCGGTTCGGCCGGACGCGCGGCGACGAGCGGCGCCTCTCGGCGGGCCTGCGGCTGGCGGGGACGCAAGGGGCGTTCGACTACGAGATCGAGGCCGTGGTCCAGCGCGGGCGGTTCGCGGGCCAGGCCATCCGGGCCTGGGCCGTCGGGGCCGGCGCCGGCTACACCCTGGAGCAGCCGTGGAAGCCGCGCCTGGGCCTGCGCCTGGACAACGGCTCGGGCGACAAGGATCCCGCCGACGGCCGGCTGGGCACGTTCAACCCCTACTTTCCGCGCGGCGGCTATTTCAACGAGACGGGCCTGACCGGCTGGTCGAACCTCAGCGCGGCGCGGCCCAGCCTGACCCTGACCCCGCACCGCACGCTGACGCTGGAAGCCAGCTACCTGGTCCGCCGCCGGGCCACCGCCGCCGACGCCATCTATCTCCAGCCCATGGCCGTTCTTCCCGGTTCGGACGCTTCGCGCGCCCGGGCGGTGGGCCAGGCGATACAGCTGGACGCCGCCTGGCAGGCCAGCCGCAACGTGCGCGTCCAGGTCCAGGCCGTGCGCCAGAAAGCCGGGGCGGCGGCGATCGCCGCCGGCGGCCGCGACACCGACTTCGGCATGGCGATCGTGCAGTACCGGTTCTAGGGGGCTTCCTCAGTCGGCCTTGGCCGGCAAGGCCGCCGCCGGCGTGATCGTCACGCCGTACAGCGCCCAGATCGGATCGATCGCCAGGCTGGAGAAGGTGAAGCACAGATCGCCCTTGCCGCGCGAGGGCACGTCGACCTCCAGGGTGGTGCGGCCCGGATTGGCGGCCGCCTGCGTCAGCGGCACGGTCGCCAGGCGCGGCCCCTTGCAGCCGAAGCGCACCTCCAGCTCGCCCTCCGGACGCGAGGGCGGGCGCACCGGCAAGGGCTCCAGCTTGTTGCCCAGCTGGAAGTTGAAGGGCAGCTGGCCGACGGTGACGCTGAGACGGGCGCCTGTCCCCAGGTCGACGTCCTTCCAGATCCAGCACGGATTGAGAATGTCGAGCATGAAGGTCCCGCGCTTGCCGTCCGGCCCCGGGGCGTCGTCCTCGAGATTGAGGATCAGGCCCTCGGTGCAGCGGTTCAGCTCGTGCGAGCGGCGGGTCATGGCGCGCTCGGCCGTGACGGTCCAGGCCTGGGCGCGGCCCAGCGGCTGGTCGCCCAGGAAGGTGCGAGCCTTCAGCGTGGCGCCGGTCTTCACCGACAGCGGCGCCTGGTAGCGGCGCGAGGCCGCCGTCGGCTCGGCGCCATCCAGAGTGTAGCGCACCTCGCCGACCTGCAGGCCGGTGTCCAGGCGGGTCGTGACCTGGCCGGCGGCGGGCGGGTCGAAGGCCGCCTGGGGCTCGAAGGGCACACTGTCGTAGCCCAGGCCCAGGTCGCTCATCCGGCCCAGGGTCGCCGGCAGGCGGGCGGCGAAGCCGTCCCAGCTCCGCCCCTCGCTCGGGGTCCAGGCGTTCTCGGCCAAGGCCGCCAGGCGCGGGAACAGCATGGCCATCGCTCGTTCGTCGGTGCGGATGTGCTCGCTGAACATCGTGGCCTGCACGCCCAGCACGTGCTTGCGCTCCTCGGGCGTCAGCTCGGACGGCTCGGCGTTGAAGGCGTAGACGCTCCTGAGCGTCGACATCTTGCCCCGGCCAGGCGGCTCGTCGGGCGAGGCGCTCTGGCGATGGTCGAAATAGAGCACCGGGCCGGGCGCCAGGATGGTGTCGTGGCCCTGCTTGGCCGCGGCCACCGCCCCGTCCAGCCCACGCCACGACATCACCGTGGCGTCGGGAGCCAGGCCGCCTTCCAGGATCTCGTCCCAGCCCACCAGGCGGCGGCCCTTGGCGTTGAGGTGCTTTTCGATGCGCTGGACGAAGTAGCTCTGCAGGGCGTGCTCGTCGGCCAGGCCCAGTTCCTTCATGCGGGCCTGAATCTTCGGGCTGGCCTCCCATTGGGCCTTCAGCGCCTCGTCGCCGCCCACGTGGATATAGGTGGACGGGAAGATCCCCATCACCTCGTCCAGCACGTCCTCCAGGAAGGCGAAGGTGGAATCGTCGACGTTGAAGATGTCGGGATAGACGCCCCAGTCGGCGCCCACGCCCGGGGGCGGCGGGCGCGTTCCCAGCTGCGGATAGCTGACGATCGCCGCCAGGGCGTGACCGGGCATCTCGACCTCGGGCACGACGGTGATGCTGCGGGCGGCGGCGTAGGCCACGATCTCGCGCGCCTGGTCCTGGGTGTAGAAGCCGCCGTATCGCACGGGCTCGCCCGAGGCCGTGCGGCCGGCCGCTCCGGCCGGTTGGCGCCAGGCGCCCTGCTCGGTCAGCCGCGGATACTTCTTGATCTCCAGCCGCCAGCCCTGGTCGTCCGTCAGGTGCCAGTGCAGGGTGTTGAGCTTGAGGCTGGCCATGCCGTCGATGACGCGCTTGATCGCCTCGGGGCTCTGGTAGTGGCGGGCGCTGTCCAGCATCAGGCCGCGCCAGGCGAAGCGGGGCGCGTCCTGCACCTTCACGGCCTGGATGCGCAGCGGGGCGCCCGGCCTGGCCTGGGCCGACAGCTGCCACAGCGACACCGCGCCATAGAACAGGCCCGCCTTGTCCCGGGCGCGGACCTCGGCGCGGTGGGGCGAGACGTCGAGGTCGTAGGCCTCCCCCGCCGGGCCGCCGCGCGACAGCGCCACCCCGCCGCCCCTGGCCGGAGCCTGGCCCTCGCGGACGACCAGCCGCACGCCGCGGGTGCGGGCCAGGGTGTCGACCAGCCAGTCGGCCGCCAGCCGCGCCTCGGCGTCGCCCGGGGCGATCCACACCGCCTGCCCCTCGCCCAGGGTCAGGGCGCCCTTTTCCGGCGTCATGTGGGCCGGCGCCGGGGTCAGGGCCACGGGCATGGAGGCCTGGGCGGCCACCCTTGTCGCGGCCAGGGCCGGCAACGGCGCCAGGGCCGCGACAAGGGCGGCGGCCGCGACAGGACGGAGGGGGAAAGGCATGGTCGACTCCCTGAGGTCGGCCCCGGTTAGAGGCTCTTGATCGTTATCCGGGTGATGCGGGCCTGGAAGCCGGCCCCGGCCGGCGAGGCGCACATGACGCCCAGCTCGACGGCGTCGGGCATGGGCAGGCGGCCGATGCGGCTGTCGACGAACGGACCGTCGTCCACGGCGTGGGCGCAGGCCAGGGTCTGGCCGGTGCGGCGCAGGCGAACGGTCACCGCACGGGGCGCGCCGATCGCCAGCGACGAGCCGTCGGACCAGTCGCGGGTGAACACCGTCGCTGCGTGGAGCTGCCCGCCCAGGCGCTCGACGCCGGTCTTCATCCAGGTGTCGGGACCCACGCGCAGCATCACGCCGGTCTGGTCGGCGTCGGCGGCGTAGTCGCCCGCCAGCACGGCGGTCATCTCGAAGTCGCCGGCCTGGCGGCGATGGAGGAAGTGACCGGTGTCGATCAGGCCCGCCCCGGCGGTGCGCCGCCAGAAGTCCGAGCCCGCCCTGGCGCGGCAGGTCAGGGCGTCGCCGTCGCGGCGCCAGTCGTCGGGGGGATTGAGCCAGGTCCAGTCGGCCTCGCGCGCCAGGGCCAGGGGGGCGCCCGAGAGGGCCAGGGTCGCGCCGCCGATCAGGCCGCGCCGGGTCATGCGGGGGCTAGAGGACAAGGCTCAGCCCCAGCACGCAGACGAGGCCGACCACGCCCACGACGCTTTCCATCACCGTCCAGGACAGCAGCGTCTCCTTGAGGCTGAGGTTGAAGTACTCCTTGAACAGCCAGAAGCCAGGGTCGTTGACGTGGGAGAACATCAGGCTGCCCGCGCCGATCGCCAGCACCATCAGGTTGGGATCGACATGGCCCGAGGCCACGACAGGCGCCAGCAGGCCCGCCGCCGTCAGGCCCGCGATGGTGGCCGAACCCAGGGCCACGCGGATGACCATGGCGATCAGCCAGCCCAGCACCAGCGGATGCAGCGGCAAGGCGCCCAGCCAGCCGCCGATGGCATCGCTGACGCCGCTGTCCACGAAGACCTGCTTGAGCGCCCCGGCCCCCGCCAGGATCAGCAGGATCGAGGCCACGTCCTTCAGGGAGTCGCCGTAGCGCTGCATCTGGGCCTGGAACGGGACCCCGCGCAGGACCCCCAGGCTGAGGGTGGCGTAGATCAGGCAGATCGTCAGCACCACGGCCGGCTGGCCGACGAAGGCCACGACGTCGCGAACCGGCGACGGCTTCAGGACCGTGGTCAGGATGGTGGTGGCCGCGATCAGCGCCACCGGCGCCAGGGCGGTCACGAAGCTGTTGAGCGCGCCGGGCGGATCGGCCTCCTCCACGGGGGCCGCGGCGAAGGGCGAGTCCGGCGACGGGCCGCCGGCCGGCAGCAGGCGCGCGCGCGACAGGGCCAGGGTCAGCAGCGGGCCGCCCACCAGCAGGGCGGCTACGGCGGCGACCAGGCCGTAGCCCAGGGTCAGGCCCGTGCTGGCGCCGAACAGCGAGACCAGGGCGGCGGGCGAGGGGTGCGGCGGCAGGTAGCCGTGGGCCACCGACAGACCGCACAGCAGCGGCAGGCCCACATAGACCGGCGGCAGGGCGGCGCGGTTGGCCACCGAGAAGATCAGCGGGATCATGACCACGAAGCCCACGCTGTAGAACAGTGGGATCCCCACGATCAGGCCGGTGACGGCCATGGCCAGGACGATCAGGGACAGCCCCACCCAGCCGATCAGGGTGCGGGCGATGGTCTGGGCCGCGCCGCTGTCGGCGATGGCCCGGCCGAACATGGCCCCCAGGCAGATGATGGCGGTCAGGCCGCCCAGCATGTCGCCCACGCCGCGTTCCAGCGACTTGGCGATCTTGTCCAGCGGCATGCCGAAGGCCAGGGCCCCGGCCAGGGAGACGACCAGGAAGGCCAGGAACGGCGGAACCTTGCCCCAGGCGATCAGCACGACCAGCAGCGCGATCAGCGCGACAACGGCGAACACCATCATGACCGGCCAGCCTCGATTGCGCGGGGAAATCCCCCGGTCCCGGAGCGGAAGAAAAGAGTGATTCCCCGGCGCCGTCGGGTGCGACCTCGGGCGCCGGGGAATCGAAAGCCCGTCAGGCAGGGGGGACCGCCGGGGGCAGGCGCGGCCGTGACGTCGCCGGGGAGGAGAAGGCTACGTCACGGCCGTTTCGGGCGCGCTCGCAGAAACGCGCCCGGATCGGAGAGGACCTAGAACCTCAGACGCACGCCGGCGCGGTACATCCGGCCGATGGTGTCGTAGAGGTAGGGGTTCACGCCGGGGCTGACGTTGGTCGTCGGCGCGGCCGCCGGGTCCTTGTCGAACAGGTTGTCGACCTTGAAGTAGGCCGTGGTGTTGTCGTTGATGTCGTAGGAGCCGCCGACGTCGACGTAGGTGGCGCCCTTCATCTTGTTGTTGTCGATGGTGCGGTGGGCGACGGTCGAGACCGGGCAGCCCGAGGTGCACTGGATGTACTCGTTGCTGTACACCCCATCGCTGATCCAGCGCTCGTAGAGCGACAGGTTCACCGGACCGTACGACCAGGTCTGGGTGAAGGTGGCCTTCCAGTCGGGCGTGTTGCCCAGGTTCACGCCGGCGCTCTCGACCGGGATCGTGCCCAGCACGCCCGAGGTGGTCTTGAAGCTGACGGTGTGGGTGGCCAGGGCGCGCAGCGACAGCGAACCGGCCAGGCCCCAGTCCTCGAGGTTCTTGCGGTAGACCGCCTCGAAGTCGAAGCCCTTGTTGCGCAGGGAGGCCACGTTGAAGGCCTGGACCCGGACGTAGTTGGTGTTGGGCTGGGTGCTGGTCAGCAGCATCGCCCCGCAGATCTCCTGGTTCCCGGCGACGCAGAGGTCGACCAGGTCCTGGGCGGCCAGCGAGTTGATGGCGCCGTCGACCTTGATGTCGAAGTAGTCGACCGAGAAGCTGAAGCCCGGCAGCCACTTCGGGTCGGCCAGGACCACGCCCACCTCGTTGTTGCGGGCGATTTCCGGACGCAGGTTGCTGTTGCCCACGATCTCCTGGAGGACGTTCACCGCCGTGCCCTTGTAGAGGACGGTGGCGTTGGTCACGACCGGCGGCGCGAACAGCTCGCCCAGGTTGGGGGCGCGGATGTCGCGCGAGGTCACGGCGCGGAAGCGCAGGCCCTCGATCGGGGTCTTCCAGACGCCGCCCAGCTTCCACGTCGTGACGTTGCCGGCGGTGCTGTACTTGGTCTGGCGGACGGCGCCGTTGATGTTGGCCTCGCCCAGGCTGTCGGACTTCAGCACCGGCACGTTGGCTTCGAGGTAGCCCTCGATCACGTGATAGTAGCCGTGGCCGCTGTGGTAGTTGCCCGCGTACCAGTTGTTGCCGGCGGGACGCACCACCGGGTCGGCCGGATAGTCGTCGGTGTAGGGGTTTTCGGCCCACACGCCGTCGCCATAGGGGTCGCCGAGCGTCTTGTAGTCTTCTTCGCGCCATTCGGCGCCGGCGGCGACGGCCACCGGACCGGCCCACGACGAGAAGGGCTCGCCGCTGACGTTGAAGCTGGCCACGGACTCGATCTGGGTCGAGCGCTGGCGCGGACCGTTGGCGGGCATGACATAGGCCAGGGCCGCCGGGTCCAGCGGGACCTGGCCGATGATGTTCAGCGGAACGCAGCCGGCGGCGCGGGCGGCCGGGTCACGGCAGATGACCGTGCCGTTGGGGCCGGCGATCGCGTCGATGGCGGCGTTGTAGCGCGGCGTCAGCGAGATGTTGTCGACGTCGATGCTGATGCGGTTGCGGCCATAGGCGTAGTAGGCGTCGTACGTCCACGACTTGCCGAACACCTCGCGCGTGCCGGTCGCGCCCAGCACGAAGCGTTCCTGCTCGCGCTTGACGTTGACGTTGATGGGGCCGAAGCCGCCGTTGCTGGTGCCGAACTGGAAGCTGGTGATGTTGTTGGTCGCGCAGGCCGACTTGATGGCCGCCGGGACGAACGGGTTCGCGCACTGGATGGTCAGGCCCGTCCGCTCGGCGCCGATGTTGGGCTGGTTGAGCGAGTTCACCTGGGCCAGGGTGGTGGTCAGATAGATCTCGTCGTCGTCGCCGAAGCGATAGCTGACGCGGTTGTAGGCCACCTTGCGCTTCAGGCGCGCGGCCAGGGTCGGCGAAGCGCCGATGCCGCCGGACTGGTCGCCGCCGACGCAGAACGGGCTGAAGCAGTTGGTCACCGAGCCCGTGCCCGTGGGCGAGCCGTTCGAGCCGTACTGGAACTGGTACGGGGCGCCGCCCGGACCGAAGGCGATGCCTTGCAGCGGGCCGTTCGTGATCAGGCCGTACTTCGCGTACTGGGTCTGCTGGGCGTAGTTGATCACCCGGTACTGCGGCAGGCCGTCCGTCGTGGAGGCCACGGGGCGGACCTGGATGGCCGGGGCCGTGAACCAGTCGCGGCCGCCGGCCTGCTTGAGGCCGAAGTCGCCGGCCAGGACGCCGGCTTCGCGGCTGTACTCGGCGCTGGCCACCACGTGCAGGCGGTCGTTGAGGAACGACTTGCCCCAGGCGCCCTGGGCCACGAAGGTGTCGTTGTCGCGATACTTGCTCTCGCCGCCTTCGAGACGGGCCTTGAAGCCTTCGAAGGTCTTGTCGGTGACGAAGTTGACCACGCCGCCGATGGCGTCGGAGCCGTACGAGGCCGAGGCGCCGCCGGTCACCACGTCGACCTGCTTGATCAGCAGTTGCGGGAACTGGCTGACGTCGGTGACGCCGTTGATGTTGGCGGGGGTGACCCGCTGGCCGTCCAGCAGGGTCAGGGTGCGGATCGGGCCCAGGCCCCGCAGGCTGAACGAGCTCAGGCCCTGCATGCCGCTGCTGGTGCTGTTGACGAAGACCGTCTTGCCCGTGCTGCCCTGCAGGGCCGGCATCTGGGTGATGGCCTGGAAGATGTTGGGCTGGCTGGCCTTTTCCAGGTCCTCGGCCGTGACCGTGGTGGTCGGCGTGGGCTGGGTGAAGCCACGGGCGTTGATGCGCGAGCCGGTGACGACGACTTCAGCGACCGCGTTGTCGGCGGACGTGGGCGTTTCCGACTGTTCGGCGGCGCAGGCCATCGCCCCCCAGGACAATAGCGCCAGCGCCGAGGCCGACCCGGCATAGGTTCGGCGATTCAACTTGAACAAAGTTCCTACCCCCTTGCTTGAGGAGACCGCGCCTGGGCGCCTGCAAGCGCTCTCTGGGCCGACTCCAATAGGTGTTCTCTACTTTCCGAAGAACGCCTTGCGCCGTTTTATATTTATCTAATCGGCATCGGCTTCCGGTACATTGGCCCGGACCGAACTTCAGATCTCAAATGCCGCCCCTCGACGGGACCCCAAAAGGATTGTCACAGGCCTCAAAGAACGTCAATCACAAAACATTCATTTATGTAGCAATCATAAAAATTGCACTACAAGCGCGCCATAGTCGACAATTTCCTATAAATTCCAACAACATAATCGCTGCCTGAGAATATGGCGCCGCCAACGACACCGCCATATAGGCCGCGCGCGCCCGCGTGAAGCATGCCGGAAGGGAAACCGTTCCGAGAACGATTCTCAAAGCTCAGAAACAGAAAACACGCCTTCCATCGACCTGAAATACAGGTTGTCGCAAGTCATTCGCCACATAGAGGCGAGTTCTATACACGTGGGACGCGACCCGCCCATCTCGATGGCGCGACAACGGAAGCAAAGCGATCATTTTCGACAGGTCCGGAGCTCCATCGATCTTCGGCATCGGGGAACTCGAACGATCATCCAGGCCCGCCATTCCGAGCCGCCGGGGATGTCGTCGGTCTAGTCGCCGATCGGCTGCTGCGGAGCGATGCCATGTAGCCAGGCGACGCTGCCCCGCGCGCGACGCAGCATCAGGTGGGCCCGCTCGCCCAGGGACGAGGCCACCGCATAGGCCAGCCGGTCGATGACGAACAGCTGCGCGAAGCGCATGGGGTTGGGCTGGAACTCCTCCACCCCCGAGGGCGACAGGCCCACGTGCAGGCAGATGTCGGCGTCCCGGCCCAGCGGGGAGTCGGCGTCGGTGATCGCCACGCAGACGGCCTTGTAGTACTTGGCCAGCTCCATGCTTTCCTGCAGTTCGCGCGGCCGGCCGGTCGAGGACAGGAACACGGCCACGTCGCCGGGCGACAGGATCGCCGCCGACATGCGCTGGGCGTAGCCGTCGGTGAAGGCCATGGCCGGCACGTCCAGGCGGAACAGGCGGTTGTGGATCTCGGTGGCGAGGGCCGCCGAGCTGCCGCCGATCCCGTAGATGACCACGCGGCCAGCCTTGGCGATGGCGGCGGCGGCGGCCTGCAAGTCCTTTTCGTTCAAGGAATCCCTGGTCTGGGTCAGGGCGCCGATGATGGTGTCGAACAGGCGGTCGGCGACGCCCTCGCCACCGCCAGCCTCGCCGACGGGCCGCGCCTCGCCGGCGCTGGCGGCCGGCCGCGCCACGCGCTCGCGCTGGTCGGCCTGGGCCTGGGCCAGGGCCAGTTCCTGGATCAGGCGGAACTTCAGGTCCTTGAAGCCCTCGCAGCCCACGGTGCGGCAGAAGCGCAGGACCGTGGGCTCGCTGACGCCCAGGTCGGCGGCGACCGAGCGGACGCTGGAGCGCACGAAGTCATTGGGCGACTTCAGGATCAGCTTGGCGATCTTGAGATCGGAGCGCGTCATCGACTCCATCATCGCCTCGAGACGCGGAAGGATGTCGCCGCCTTCGGCCGGACTGTCAGACTGACCCATTCGCCCCATCCCCTTCCCGACCATCGCGCCCCGCCGTCGTGCCTGACCAAGGCTCTCACCCGGCCGGGGAACGATGAATACTGACAACGATGTCGCGTCGCAATCAACGCCAGCGCAATACCATCACCCGAAATGATAGTTTCGCTACATTTTCGTTGACAGCGCTACATCCGACATGGCTCCTGCGACAGGAACTCGACCCTGAGTCAGGAGATTTTTCGTGTCCATCCAGCGTATCGGCGCGGCGACCACCGGCACCGGCGGTCAGTCCCTTCCCTTCTGCCAGGCCACGGTCGCCAACGGCTTCGTCTTCGTCTCGGGCCAGGTGCCGATGGACGAGAACGGCGAAGTGGTCGACGGCGGCGTCGTGCCCCAGACCCACAAGGTCATCCAGAACATCATCGCCATCCTGGCCAAGGCTGGCTGCACCCTGGACGACGTGGTCAAGGCCAATGTCTGGCTGGACGACGCGCGCGACTTCCACGCCTTCAACCGCGTCTACAACACCTATTTCGGCAAGGCCCTGCCGGCCCGCGCCTGCGTGCAGTCGCAGATGATGATCGACTGCAAGGTCGAGATCGAGGTCATCGCCCTGGCGCCGAAGGGCTGACGATGACGCCGCCCGACCTCGACGGCCTGGAACTGGCGCCCGGAACCAAGGCGATCCCGCTGGACGGCTCGGTGCGCAGGCTGGGCGACCTGGCCGGGCGCGGCCTGAGCCTGCTGGGCGGCGACATCCCCATGCCGGCCGCCGTGCTCAGGCGCGCGGCGATCGACAACAACCTGGCCGTCATGCAGGCCTATGTGGACCAGGCCGGGACCAAGCTGGCCCCGCACGCCAAGACCACCATGTGCCCGCAGATCCTGGCCCGCCAGATCCAGGGCGGCGCCTGGGGCCTGTCGGCGGCGACCATGACCCAGCTGAAGCTGTGCCACGACCTTGGAGCGCCCCGCGTGATCCTGGCCAACCAGCTGGTCGGCCGCGCCGAGATCGAGGCCCTCCAGCGCCTGACCGCCGCCGCGCCGGACCGCCCCTGCTACGTGCTGGTCGACAGCGCCGCGGGCGCGGAGGCGATCTCCGAGATCTTCGCCCGCGCGCCCCAGGCCCCGGCCGCACGCCTGCTGATCGAGCTGGGCATGGCCGACGGCCGCTGCGGCGTGCGCTCGGCCGACGAGGGCCTGGCCCTGGCGCGGCTGATCGGCGACCTGCCGGGCGTCGAGCTGCACGGGGTCGAGGGCTATGAGGGCCTGGTCTTCACCGACCACGCCCGCCAGGACGCCGTGGAGGTGGACGCCTATCTCGACAGCCTGCTGGACCTTTACCGTCGCCTGGCGGAAGCGGACCTTTTCGCTTCGGACGAGGTGATCCTGACCGCCGGCGGCTCGGCCTATTACGACCTGGTGGCCCAGTCCCTGGCCGGCGGCGCGCCCGGCGCGACGATCGTGCTGCGCAGCGGCTGCTACGTCACCCACGACAGCGGCTTCTATCGCGAACTGCTGAGCCGGATGAACGCGCGCGGCGCGGCGCCGCGCCTGCAGCCCGCGCTGGAGGTCTGGACCCGCGTGATCTCGCGCCCCCAGCCCGACATGGCCATCGTCATGATGGGCAAGCGCGACGTCTCGTTCGACCTTCACCTGCCGCTCGCCCGCCGCTGGTATCGCCCGGGCCTGCACGAGGCGGCCCAGCCGATCGACGGGGTGACCACCGCCAAGCTGGCCGACCAGCACGGCTTCCTGACCGTGGCTGCGGACGCCGACCTGAAGGTCGGCGACCTGCTGGGCTTCGAGATCTCCCATCCCTGCACCACCTTCGACAAGTGGTCGGTGCTGCTGGAGGTCGACGAATCCTACGCCGTGCTGGGCGGCCTGAAGACGTTTTTCTGAGTGACCGCTTTTGAGTGACCCGACGCACGACATGGCAAGCCACACCCTTACCGCCGACATCGTTCTCCGGGGCGGCCTGGTCATCGACGGCGACGGCGGTCCCGCCCGCGCGGCCGACGTGGCCCTGGCGGGCGACGCCATCGTCGCCGTCGGCCCCGGCCTAACCGCGCCCGGCGCGCGCGAGATCGACGTGTCCGGCCTGGTCGTCGCGCCCGGCTTCATCGACGTGCACACCCACGACGACCTGATCTGCATCACCCAGCCCGACATGGTCGCCAAGATCAGCCAGGGCGTGACGACGGTGATCACCGGAAATTGCGGCATCTCGGCCCCGCTGCTGCGCTTTTCCGAGACGGTCGACGAGCCGTTCAACCTGCTGGGCGCGCGCGAGGACTTCGCCTACGACACCTTCGCCGCCTACCGTCGCGCCATCGAGGCGGCCGCGCCGCGCGTCAACGTGGCGGCCCTGGTCGGCCACTCCACCCTGCGCGTGCTGTGCCTGGACGACATCGAGCGCCCCGCCTCCCCGGCCGAGCGCGAGAAGATGGACGCGCTGCTGCGCGACGCCCTGGCCGAGGGGGCGCTGGGCCTCAGCTCGGGGGTATTCTACGCCCCCGCCTGGGCCGCCGATGTCGAGGAACTGCAGGCGCTGGCCAAGACCGTGGCCGAGGCCGGCGGCGTCTACACCGCCCACATCCGCGACGAGCGCGAGGGCATCATCGAGGCCCTGAAGGAGGCCTTCGCCGTGGCCGAGCCCAGCCAGGCGCCGCTGATCCTGTCGCACCACAAGTGCGCGGGCGTGCGCAACTGGGGCCGGGCGGCCGAGACGCTGGGCCTGATCGACCAGACGCGCCAGCGCCAGCCGGTTCACCTGGACTGCTACCCCTACACCGCCGGCTCGACCATCATCCGGCCCGACCTGGCCGACGGCGAGGTCGAGATCCTGGTCAACTGGTCCGAGCCCCATCCCGAGATGGCCGGCCGCACCCTGGCCTCCATCGCCGAGGCGTGGGGCCTGACCCAGGCGCAGGCCGCCGAACGCCTGATGCCGGGCGGCGCCAGCTACTTCCAGATGGCCGAGGACGACATGCGCGCCATCCTCAGCCACCCCTGCTGCATGGTCGGCTCCGACGGCCTGCCGCACGACAAGCGCCCGCACCCCCGCCTGTGGGGGGCCTTCCCCCGCGTGCTGGGCCACTACGCCCGCGACCAGAAGCTGCTGAGCCTGGAAGCCGCCGTGCGCAAGATGACCAGCCTGGCGGCCGACACCTTCGGCTTGAAGGACCGCGGCCGCGTGGCTCCCGGCCTGAAGGCCGACCTCACCGTCTTCGACCCCGACACCATCATCGACGAGTCGACCTACGAGAACCCCACCCGCCCGGCCAGCGGCGTGGCCCTAGTGTTCGTCAACGGCGCCCTGGCCTGGCGCGACGGCGCCCCCGAGGGGGAACGGACCGGCCGGTTCCTGCGGCGCTGACCGGCGCGCAAGGCTCCCCGGCGGGACGGACGCGCCTCACAAAGCCGGCCGGCGGCCGCCCGAGCGCCAGTCGCGGCGCATGGCCATGAAGGTCAGGGTAGTGGACCAGCCGATCAGGATCAGCCCCACCAGCGGCTCGACGCTGGCCAGCAGCCGCAGCCCGCCGACGGGATAGAGGTCGCCGACGCTTTGGGTCGTGTAGGTCTCCAGGGCGAACGAATAGTACTGGAACACGTCGGACGGAGCCCGGCCGACGAAGCGTCCGAAGCACAAGACGTCCGCGCCCAGCCAGAACCCGACGGCGAAGAGACCGGCCTCCACCGCGTGGGCGGCCAGGACCCCGAAGATCACCGTGAGCACGCGGACCCGCGAGGCGCCCGGCCGGTCGACCACCCAGGCGGAAATCCAGCGCAGGGCCTCGTAGTGCACAAGCACGGCCAGGCAACTGACGATCAGGGCCAGCATCAGCCCTTCGGCTAACCTCATCGGCGCGTCTCCGATCCTGGCCCAAGGTCATGAGCGGCGATCGCGGCCGAAACGCGGCCCTGGTGCGGCCGGGGCGTGGGAGGCTCGCCGCCGATCCGGGAACAGAGACCGGAGGAATCAATATTGGACGTCGATCGGGGGGGCGTTATGAAAGCCGTTCGAGACCGAGCCAGACGCCGACAGCCCTGTCGCCATCGGGGCAAGCAAGCGCATGGCCGCTTGATGTTCTTGTATTCACGCGGAAATTTTTAGGGCGTTGCCCCGATCTGCTGATTGGCGCATGGGTAGCGCTACCAATCGGGCCCGCCAACCAGGTTTGCGAGCCCGAAGGACCCCCCCTTGGGGAGCGAGCGACGACCAGGGGCGCGATCTTGGTCGGCGCCGTCGCAAACGGCTTCATCGCCTCCAAGGCCGCCAGTCCGGCGTGACGCCAGGAGAGAGACCGCCCGATGCCTTCGACCCCGTTTTCGCCCACGCGCCGAGGCTTGATGGTCGGCGCGGCCGGCCTGGCCGGCGCGGCCGCCGCCCCGGCGCTCTCCGCGCCCGCAGCCGGTTCGCCCCGCTGGGTGTCGACCTCGCGCGCCGCGGCCTGGTCGGACCGTTCCACGAGCCTTTCCAAGCTCGCCGCCGGACCGACGCTCGAGGCGGACGTGGCGCTCCTGTCCGACCAGACCTTCCAGACGATCGAGGGCTTTGGCGCCTGCTTCAACGAATTGGGCGCGACGGCCCTTGCGCGGCTTTCAGCGACCGACCGGGCCGCGGTCCTGCGCGAGTTCTTCTCGCCGGAAGGCGGGCTTGGCCTGACCTATTGCCGCATGCCGGTGGGAGCCAATGATTTTTCCACCGACTGGTACTCCTACAACGAGATCGCCGGCGACTTTGCGATGGCGAACTTCTCGATCGCCAAGGACCGCGAGCACCTCCTGCCGTTCGTCAAGTCGGCCCTGGCGCTGCAGCCGAACCTCAAGCTCTGGGCCTCGCCCTGGAGTCCGCCGACCTGGATGAAGCGCAACAAGCACTACGCCATGCGCCCCAACTCGCCCGGCTGGCCGGCCAACAACCTGCGCCCCGACCAGGCCGGACGCGAGGGCGAGGACATGTTCATCCAGGAAGAGGCCTATTTCCGCGCCTACGCCCTATATTTCAGCAAGTTCATCGAGGCCTACCGCGCCGAAGGCGTGAAGATCTCGATGGTGATGCCGCAGAACGAGTTCAACTCCGTTCAGCCCTTCCCCAGCTGCTGCTGGACCCCTGAAGGCCTGGCGCGCTTCATTCCCTATCTGGGCGCGGAGATGGGGCCGGCTGGCGTCGAGATCTTCTTTGGCACCCTGGAGCGGGGGGATCCGCTCTTGCTCGAGAAGGTGCTGCAGGATCCGCAGGCCGGCCCGTTGATCAGGGGCGTGGGCGCGCAATGGGCCGGCAAGAATGCGGTGACGCCGATCCACTACCTGCATCCGGACCTGAAGCTCTTCCAGACCGAGCAGGAATGCGGCGACGGCAAGAACGACTGGCGCTATGCGCGCTACACCTGGACCCTGATGAAGACCTATTTCGGCGCCGGCGCCTCGGTCTATCAGTACTGGAACATGGCGCTGCTCGACGGCGGCGTCAGCCGCTGGGGATGGGCCCAGAATTCGCTGGTCACGGTCGACGGGACCAGGCAGACGCTCCGCTATACGAACGACTATTACGTGTTCAAGCACCTCAGCCATTTCGTGAAGCCTGGCGCGGTGCGCATCCGCGCGCTGAGCTATACGGGCTATGAGAACATGCTGGCGTTCAAGAACCCCGATGGCTCGACCATCGTCGTGGTCCAGAACGATCTTTCCACGGACCTGCCGGTGAAGTTCGGCCTCGACGGGGCGGTCTATGCCGCAACCCTCCCGGCCGACTCCTTCAACACCCTGGTGCTCTAGATCCCCTCGTCGGCCTCTGCGCTCCGCCGCTCGGCGTCCTTGAGCTGCAGCCAGTCCTCGAACGGCAGGTGGTAGTAGCTGTCGAAGACCTCGGCCTGGAGCTTGAAGGGCAGGCTGCCCTCGCTGTTCCACAGCATCACCACTCCGGTCTTGGTCGCCGGATCGAACATCATCGTCGAGCGATAGCCCGTCACCGCGCCGCTGTGGCCCACCAGGCGGTGGCCCTTGTAGGTGAAGCTGCGCATGCCAAGGCCGTAGCCCGGATGCTCCAGCGTCCGCCCCAGGGGCGAGTTGCCATAAGGGCGGCCGGTGTTGACGCGCGGACGCTGAATGTCGTCCAGAACCTTGCCCGACAGCACGGCCGGGACCAGGCCCATCTGGGCCTGCATCCAGCGCGCCAGGTCGATGATGTCGGAATTGACGCCGGCGGCGGCCGGCACCCGGTAGTAGGCGTCGACCAGGGTCATCTCGCGGCCTCCGCGCGAGGGGCGGGCCCAATGGGGGGCCGTGCGCAGGGCGTCCAGCCCGATGCTGGCGCTGGTCATGCCCAGCGGCCGGAACAGCCGCCGGCGGGCCTCCTCGGCATAGGGCTGGTGGGTGGTGGTCTCCACCACCTCGCGGATCGTGTCGTAGGCGATGTTCTGGTAGCTGTGGCAGGTGCCTGGCGGGCATTGCAGGGGGACGGCCCCGAAGCTGCCTCGGATCATCCGCGGGTCGCGCCCGCCTTCCAGCCAGCCGTCATAGGCGTTGCGCGGCAGGCCCGTGCGCTGCGACAGCAATTGCTCGACCGTCAGGGTCCGCTCGGCCTCGCCGGGCAGGCGCAGGCTGGTGCCGAACTTGCCCAGCGGGTCGGTCAGCGAGAACGCCCCGCCGTCGGCCAGGGCCGCGCTCAGCGAGCCGGCCACGGTCTTCGACAGCGACGCCCAGCGGAACAGGGTGCCGGGCTCGACCTTCTCGCCGCCCTCGGGCGCGGTGCGGCCGTAGCCCTGGACGAAGGCCAGCCGGCCGTCCTCGATCACGGCGATCGCCAGGCCCTCCATCGACCGGTCAGCCATCATCGCCCGGATGCGGGCGTCCAGGGCGCGGTAGTCGATGGCGCCGCGCCAGTCCTGGGGTCGGGTGGGCAGGTCGGCGCGCAGGTCGGGAAGCGCCGCCGCGCCCGAGGCCGAGGCCACGGCGGTCTTCGGCGTCTTCGGAGACCGCGCGCAGTGGGTGACGCCCAGGGCCGCGGCGCCCAGGGCCACAACCAGGGCCGCGCCGGCCAGCAGCCGGCGGCGCGAAGGGCGCCGTCCGAAGGCGCGGGGGGTGTTGTCGAGCCGGGTCAGTCGTCGTCCGCCGAAATCGTCGCCGCGGGCGTCGAGATCGAATCCGCGTCGTGTGAACTGGAAGGACCGTCTCCTACGCCATTGCGGCGCGGACAAGGCCAGGGCCGAAAGTCGTCGCCGGGGACGACGATCAGCCGCAGGACGGTCGGGCCTTGGGGAGCGGTGAGTGGCTGGAGGGGCGCTATTGCAGCCCCTTGGCCACGCCTTCGCGGCGGGGATCGGCGCCGCCCTCCAGCACCCCGCCCGGGCGCACGATCACGCCGTGCAGGCCCGAGGTCTCGTTCTGGCCGACCTTCACCATCACGCCCCGCGCCTGCAGGGCGGCGGTCAGGTCCGGACCCAGCCGGTCGACGTCGGCCGAGAAGGCGTCGCCCCGCGCGACCATGTTGGGCAGGTTGATCGCCTCCTGCATGGTCAGGCCCCAGTCGAACACCCCGACCATGGCCTTGAGATTGTAGGACAGGATGGCTGAGCCGCCGGGCGAGCCCACCGCGGCCAGGAACTTGCCGTTCTTGTCCAGCACGATCACCGGGGCCATCGACGAGCGCGGCCGCTTGCCGCCCGCGACCGCATTGGCTCCCGGCGCGCCGTCCGCGTCCCTGGGATCGAAGTTGAAGTCGGTCAGCTGGTTGTTGAGGAAGAAGCCGCCCACCATCCGGCCCGAGCCGAACACGCTCTCGACCGTGGTGGTCATCGACACCACGTTCCCCTGCGGATCGACGATGACCATGTGGGTGGTGCCGCCCGGTTCCAGCGTGCTGTCGGCGCCGACCTTGGGCGCGCCCTTGGGCTGGCCGAACGTGGGGGCCGGGCCGGCGCTCACGCCGATCAGCTTGGCGCGCTGGGCCACGTAGTCCGGATCCAGCAGGCCCTCGACCGGGACCTTCACGAACGAGGGGTCGCCCACATAGCGGTCGCGGTCGGCGTACATCACGCGCTCGGCCTCAGCCAGCTGGGTCCAGGCGATCGGGTCCGAGGGGCCGCGGGAGGCGATGTCGGTGTGCTCCAGCATCTGCAGCGCCTGCAGCAGCGACACGCCGCTCGACGAGGGATTGGGCACGCAGACGGTGTAGACCTTCCACGGCCGGCACAGGGCGTCGGCCGAGCGCGGCTTGTAGGCCTTCAGGTCGGCCAGGGTCATGGTCGAGGGCAGGTCGCCCTGGTGCAGGCGCGCCACGATCTGCTCGGCCAGCGGCCCCTCGTACAGCGCGTCCGCGCCCTTCGACGCCAGAAGGCGGACCGTGGCGGCGTAGGCCGGGTTCTTCAGGACGTCGCCGGCCTGGTACAGCTTGCCGTCGGGCTTGGTGAAGTATCGGATCACGTCCGTGGCGGTGTTCTGGGGCACGCGCGGACTGTTGATCATGCCGGCCAGGCGGGGGCTGACCACGAAGCCGTCGTCGGCCAGCTTCTCGGCGTCGGCGAACAGGGTGCTCCAGGCGACCTTGCCGTGCTCCTTCTGGGCCTGGGCCAGCATGCCCACAGCGCCCGGCACGCCGGTCGAGCGGCCCGACAGCACCGCGGTGGCGAAGTTCAGCGGCTTGCCGTCCGCGCCCATGAACAGCTGGGGCGTGGCGCCCGCCGGGGCCTTCTCGCGGCCGTCATAGGCGGTGACCTTGCCGGTCTTGGCGTCGTAGACCATCAGGAACGAGCCGCCGCCCAGGCCCGAGCTCTGGGGCTCGACCAGGCCCAGCACCGCCTGGACCGCCACGGCGGCGTCGACGGCCGAGCCGCCGTCGCGCAGCACCCGCAGGCCCGCCTCCACCGCCAGCGGATTGGCCGCCGCCACCATGCCGCGCGGCGAATAGGCCGGCGCGCCGGCCGGGGTCGAGACGGGAGGCGAAGCAGAGGCCGCCGGCGCCGCCGCCGACGCGCTCACCGCGGTCTTCGGCGGCGCGGCCGTGGGGGCGCATCCGGCCAGCAGGGCGATGGCGAGCAGCGAGGGGGCGATCAGACGCATGGACGGACTTTCGTCTGGAGGCCGCTCAGCGGGCGGTCTCGTTGATACGCGGCCTCTTTATGAGAGGCGGAGGCGATCTCGCCCCCGCGCGCCGCGCCCGGTCAAGGTCGTCCCCGCCCTCCAGAAGGGGTTCCAAGCCTTGCCGGTCAAGGCCCGGAATAAATTCTCCACAGACTTAGGCGGATTTTGCATCAAAAGGCGCTTGCGTCCCCGGAAGGTCCGGGCTATTTCCCCCGCCTCGCCGCAAGGCAGTGCGCGCCCGTAGCTCAGCTGGATAGAGCATCAGACTACGAATCTGAGGGTCGGACGTTCGAATCGTTCCGGGCGCGCCACTTCGGTTTAGAACTGCGAACTTCCGTAAGAACCGAGTGAGCGCCCGCCGAGGCGGCCATGGTTCTGAGAAGCTCGGTTCTTCCCCCCATGATCTTGATCTCTGTGGTCGATAGCACCTCGACGCGCTGAGCCACGGCGCGCACCTGGGCGCGGCGATATTTGCCCTCGGCGTCGCGCAGAGCCTCGCGCGTGGCCGTGGCCATCCGCTCGATGCTTTCCGGGGTGATCATCGGTCCAAGCTTCTCGATGGCCGCCTCGGCGCGATCGGCGTCGGCCTTGGCCTCAACCTTGATCGCCTCAAGCTCCCTGATCCGGTCCTTGAGCCCGTTGGCACCGTCGCCGACAAGGCCGTCCTCAATGGCCGCATAGAGGCGCGTGAGCTTATTGGCGGCCTCGGCCGCGCGCTTGCGCAGTTCGCCCACGTGCGAACGCCTGCGCTCGATCCAGGCCTCGCGCCTGTCGAGGACGTTGCCCATGAGATTGCAGAGGCGGTCGGTCTGGAAAAGCTTTCGCTCCAGATGGCTGACCACAGCGTCGTCGAGCTTTGCCATCGGCACGGTGATGCCGACGCAGCCGTCCTTGCCCATCCGAGCCTTTGTCGAGCACGTGTAGTAGCGATAGGCGCCGTTCTTGCCGGTCCTCAGGGTCATCGCCCCGCCGCATAGACCGCAAAAGCAGATGCCGCCTAGAAGCACCGGGCTGTTGACGAACCGCGAGTGCATGACGGCGGGGCTGCGCTGCTTGAGATGATCCTGGGCGGCCTGCCACTCGGCCTCGGTGACGATGGCCGGGATTTTGGCGACCGCGTGCTCCTCGTCCGGCTTGCGGCAACGGTTCTTGTGGTCGGTGAAGTTGAACCGGTGCTCGCCCTTGTAGGTCGTGCGGGTCAGCACCTTGTGGACCGCATCGATCCCGAACTTGCCGCCGTCCTTGGTCCTGATGTTGTTGGCGTTGAGCCAGGTGGCGATGGACTTTAGGCCCATCGGCCCTGAGCCATCCACGCCGATGAGAGCCAGCTTGTAGATCTTGCGGACCTTCTCGGCCTGAACCGGGTCGATCTCCAGCTTCTTCTTGAGCTTGGAGCCCCGTTGCTCGGCGATGATGACCCGGTAGCCCAGCGGCGGCCGAGAGCCGTTCCAGAAGCCCTGGCGGGCGTTCTCCTTCATGGCTCGCAGGGTGTGCTTGCCGTTCTCCTTGGACTGGTACTCGTCGAAGAGCGTCATGATCTTACGCATCATCTGGCTCATCGGATCGTCCCCCAGCTCCTGGGTGATCGAGACGACCTTGACGCCGTTCTTGGCGAGCTTGCGGACGTAGAACTCGAACAGGAACTGGTCGCGGAAGAAGCGCGAGAATGAGTGGACCAGGATCACGTCGAAGGGCGGCGGCTTGGCCATCGCCGCCTCTATCATCTCCTGGAAGGCCGGGCGTTTGTCGTCGGTGGCGGTGTTGCCCGGCTCCAAGAACTCGACGGCCACTTTCCAGCCGCGCCCGGCGCTAAATGCTTCGAGCTGCCGCCGCTGATCGGGCAAGGACAGGTCATGCTCGGCCTGACGGCCGGTGGAGACGCGAAGATAAAGCGCCGCCTTGGAAGCGGGCGGCGCGGAAGGGGCTAGGCGCGCACGGCCCATGACGACCTCCGATGTTGCTCAGGGGATGGGGCCGAAAAGCTCGTCCAGCAGATCGGCGAAGAAGGCCTCGATGAGGCGGACCTCAAGGTCGCTGATCGGGATGGCGCCCGGCCAATCGTCGGTGACCTTGATGGGGGCGTCAGCACGCCGACGACGGCGCCGGACGACACCGGCTGTCGCGCTCTCGGGCTCATGGCGCTGTGGCTGACGAGGGGCCATACCCCAACGGTGCGAGTGACCGTGCGCGCGGCAAGCAAATCCGGCGCGGCGCTATCGGCGGGAAAGAAAGACAATCCATAGCCAATAGCGCTGGCGGCGCGGTCACGCCGTGGGGAGGCTCTTGGGCACATACGGCTCTCCGCAGCGAGGACAGGTCCCATCGGCGATGAACTCCATCGCTTTGCGGATCAGCGGCGCGGACGGCCCTGGATCATGCACCTCGATCCGTGCGGCAATGACCATGAGGCTGGCCGCCTCGTGGACGTTGGTCGGCGTCATCTTGGCGATGTCCTTGAAGAGCCGCTTGCGCTGGTTGAAGAGCGTGTCGAGCTGCTTCTCGATGGCCTCCATCTCCGGGCCCATGGGCAGGCTACGGCGCTCGCGGTCGTTCATGCGGAAGTAGTCGTAGCCGCTAGCCGCCAGGGTCTCCAAAGCCGACCAGCGGCGAGCCAGATCGTCGCTCTTGAAGTCGAGGGTCAGCCACTTTGCGCAGCGGCCGATCAGGGTTTCTGCGGGTGGCGCGGGCGACGAGCCGCCCGCCGCGCAGAGGACCGGCGTTGCGCCAGCGACCGCCAACAGCGTGCGGCGCGAGAGGGAGGTCGGATCGGCCTGGTCGTGGGGCATAGGGCGGCTCCCGGCGCGAGCGCTCGGCCCGATCCGCACGCAGATCGGTGGAGTTTCAGAACAGTGTACGCAATACTTCGCACGTGGACTCCACAGAGTCAATACCACGTATGAAATTCTTGTTACGGAGACCCAAGTGCTGACGCCTATGCAGATCCGACTGGCTCGGACGGCACTTGGTCTTGGCGTGCGAGAACTCGCCGCTGCGGCTGGAATCTCGCCATCGACGGTTCAACGCTTCGAATCCGGAATCGGCGGAATGCAAACGCGCACGCTGGAGCGTCTCCAGCAGGTGCTGGAGGAGAACGGCATCATTTTCATTCATGCTGACGCTAACGGCGGCCCCGGTATCCGCCTGGCGAAGTAGGACGCTCTTGGGAGCCAGGACCGGACACGGTCGGGGCTCGCCCTGGATCGCTTGGAGAGCCTCTTGCCGGGCGGCCAGATGAGGGTCAAGGGCGGCTTCGCCGTCGCTCCGCGATGCGTGCCCGGCGGGCCGGGCGCGCACCCTTGACGCTCATCTGGGCGTCCGGCCCTCGTTCCACCAAGCGACCCAGGGCGCGGTATAGGCCGAGGCTGAGGGGACTAATGGCAGGTCGGTGTGGGGAAGTGCTCGGCTAGGAAGGCTTTGATCATCTCCGCGCCCTGCCGCCACAACGCGTCGGCCGCGTGGACGTCGGCGGCGGCGTCCATGTGGGCCGTGACTCGCTCCACCCGCCGCCCAAGCTCTCGATAGCAGTCGACCTGCTCGCGCGTGAGACGACCTGCATTGAGGTCGTCACGGATCATCGTGATCCGCGCGAGCAGCGCGTCGGCCTCATCCTCCATGTCGTCCATACGTTAGCGTTGCCGTCGTTCCGCTTCGGGCCCATGGAGAAGAAGCGGTCGCGCCAATTGTTCCGGCGGAAACAGCCTGGCGAGGAACCCCAGCCTGAAACAAAGCGATCTCAGCGTTGTTGAGCGACGGTCCCTAAAAAGGCGCTGAAAACATTCAGGAAATGCCGATCTCAGGGCAGTGACCTCAAGGAGGGTCCCTGAAAAAAGCGAACACCATCAATGACATGGGGCCGAATGGTCCCTGTGCTTTTATCTTGCGTTACGCCGGTGAGCCCGCTTCCGACCACGATGGCTCTGTTCCAATTATATTGATAGGGCAGGCGGAAGCCGAAGGGGGCGGAATGAGATCGATATTGAATAGCCTGGAAACGTGGCAGGCGCGTTTGGTAGCGGGCCTGGCCATGATGGCCGCATTGGTCAACTTCATGCCGCCGACGCCCGGCTGGGCACCAGACCCAGGTAAGGGAATTGCGTTCGCGGTTGCGCTGCTCGCTTGGCTTACGGTGACAATCAAAGGTGCAGCAACACCGTTGCCTCATGACGTTCGCCTATTCACCAAACTCACGGAGACCGTCTCGCCTGCCGAACGGACATTTCTGCGTTCGCACGACTTTCTTGGAAGTTTCGCGCTCGGCCAAATCGCGGGAGTACGGGAGGTAGGCGTGCACTGGGAGGGAAGCTCGTACGCTTTCCTCGACAAGTCGCTCCAGCGGGAGTGGGGACCAATCAAGCTCGCCATAGACGAGTTCCGCGACCTTGTTGCAGGCACCACATCTCCGGTTAGAGGAAACGTGCAACTCCAGACGGTCCGGACTCTTCTCGAACAAGAGCAGGGCGGAATTTCTGACCGCACTCGCGATGAGGCGCGAGCCATGAACACCGTGGCTGCAAAGATCAGCGAACTGCTGGATGCGTTCGAGGCCACCGGCCACCGGCGCCTACGTGTCTAACGCCAGTTGCAGCACGTTTGAGTTGGATCGGTGCGCCGAAACAACTCGCCATAGACGGGAATGGCCGTGCCGGATAGCGTGACTATGAGAGATTCGATGAACTATCATCCGCCAGCCAGTGCCGTCCGAGCTAAAGCCTTCCTTCGCTGGGCGGGTGGTAAATCTTGGCTGGTGCCACGAATTGAGGCCCTGTTCGGGTCCCTCAGCTTTGCCCGCTACCATGAGCCATTTCTAGGCGGAGCGTCTTTCTTTTTCGCGGTGGCGAGCGGCGCTGATGCGCTGCTTTCAGATAAGAATGAAGCGCTGATCGAGGTCTACGAATGTCTTAAAGCAGACCCGTTTCGCGTCATAGAGTACATGCTGCCCTTAGAAAACACTAAGGAATGCTACTACGCCACGCGTGACGCGCGTCCGACCAGAGATTATGAGCGCGCTGCGCACTTCATCTATCTAAATCACACATCGTTTAACGGCATCTACCGGGTAAACCTCAACGGCGTCTATAACGTGCCTTACGGTTACCGAACCAAGCCTTTCCTGGATGAAGCTGCCCTCATCGCCGCATCTAGGGCTCTGAGGCAGGCCACCCTCCGATCATGCGATTTTGACGAGACTTTGGGGCAGGTGGGGCCGGGCGATCTCGTGTTCATCGATCCGCCATACACGGTGTCACACAACAACAACGGCTTCATAAAATACAATAAGCACCTCTTCGCACTCGAAGACCAGCATCGACTTTGCAAATACATAAAGTCGGTTAGGGACGCTGGTGCGAACTATATAATGACCAATGCCGCTCACCCGATAATTACGGAAATTTTCGAGCTTGGCGGTCGAATGGTTGAGGTATCGCGCGCGAGTTTGATCGGCGGCCGAAATGCAAGTCGAGGCGCGGTGTCCGAGTTTCTCTTCACAAATCTTGAGATTGAGAAGAATGACGATCCTGAATGACGAGAATTTCTCCGAAGTCATGGCCGACCGTGACGACCAACGGGCAATTCTGCGCACTCGGAGCAGGTCATACATTGAACGGAAGGTGCGAAAGGCGGAATTCGCCACGCCAGATGATGGCTGGTACGTCCTAGACAACAAGCTGCAGCGCGAGGTTAAGCTTGCTAAGGACAAGCCGAGATCTGAGCAGTTTGAAGATCAGCTTTGGGTTCTTCTCTCGAAGATGGGCTTTAAGTATCTTTCCCGCAATCGGTTATGCCGGATCAGGTACGATGCTGATGGCAGTTCTGCGCAACAGATCGATGTTCTAGCGGTCGATGACGAGTGTGCGGTCATATTTGAATGCAAGTGTGCTGACTCCGATCTCCCCCGGCCCGTGAATTTCAAAAGCGAGATCGAGGCAATTGGAGGAAAAAAAGCAGGACTTCATCGGGAGCTGCGCGCCAGGTTCGGAAACCCGGATCTTAAAATCGCCTATGTTCTAGCTACCAAAAACTATATTGTTAGCCAGAGTGATATTGATAGACTTAAGACCTTTCAAATACATCACTTTGCCGAACCGGATCTAGAATACTATACGCAACTGGTGGAGCACCTAGGGGGTGCCGCGAGATATCAGTTCCAGGGCGATCTGTTTGGCAATCAGGACATTCCGAGCATTGAAAATCGAGTATATGCCATTGAGGGCTCAATGGGCGGCGTTCGATATTTCTCATTTGCAATGGAACCGGAACGGCTCCTTAAATTGGGATATGTTCTGCATCGATCAAAATCGATCCGGGTGCTTCCGTCATATCAACGCCTCATAAAGAAGTCCCGCCTTTCATCCATCCGAAAATTTATTCAGAACGGCGGTTATTTTCCGAATTCTATAGTCGTGAATATTGATACGACTGGAAAGGATTTATCGTTCGATCGAGGGGGGTCGAGTATCTCCGATGCAAACACGTCTGTCGGTATCTTGCATCTGCCGCCGAAATATAGATCGATGTATATCATTGACGGTCAGCATCGCTTGTACGCATACAGTGACAGTGATTACGCAGAAAGTAATACGGTCCCTGTAGTAGCTTTCATTGATTTGGACAGGCAGAAACAGCTGAAGCTGTTTATGGAAATAAACGAAAATCAAAAGGCGGTGTCCAAAAATCTGAAGCACACGCTCGATGCTGATTTGAAGTGGGACTCGAAGAATTTAGCGGAGCGCGCCGACGGCATAAAGAAGACGCTGGCGCAGGAGTTGGGCGAGGACATATCCTCCCCGCTATTCAATCGTGTATTGATCGGCGAAGACCATAGAACAGAGGCCCGGGTAATTACGCTTGAGGCCATTCTTAAGGGTCTCAATCAGACCAAGTTTATAGGGAAGTTCACGAAGGACGCCATTCGTGAGTCTGGGTATTTCTATACGGGAAATAGCAAGACAACACTTGATAAAACGAAGCGTATATTGTGTGAATATCTCACGTATGTCGCGCAGACCATGCCAGATGAGTGGCAAAGGCTGCCTAAGGACAATGGGATTCTCACGATAAATGACGGCATCACGGCGCTGATCGCTGTGTTCGGCGATGTCGTTCAGCACATGGTGGAGCGCAAAGAGATTGCACCGCTGACCACAAGCCCAGAGAAGATAATGGAAATCGCGTCGACCTACGTTGACGGGATTAAAGGGTTCTTCGATCAACTTTCCGAAGTTGAGCGCGGCGAGCTTCGGAAAAAATACGGTAGTGGCGCTCCGACGCGACTTCGCAGAATTTTCCAACAATGGATTCAAAATCAACGTGACGATTTCGCGCCCGAAGGGCTTGCTGAGTACTGGAGAGATCAGTCAAAGCAATACAATATAGACACATATTCACGGGTTGCCGATATAGAAACGCGTCTACGAGATGACGTAAAGGAGGTCCTTATGGATGCCTACGGCAACATGTGGATGAAGCGCGGCATGCCAGAAAAGCTATATACCTATCTCGTGACTGAAGCGGCCAAGAAAAACCGCCTCATCGAGAACGAGAAAGACGAAAAGACTCCGTGGGACTGCTTGATGCTGATCCATCTGCGCGATATCATGCAGCATCAGGCCCAATGGAGTAATTATTTCCAGAAGAGATATACGATCCCTGGTCAGGAAGGCCGCAAGAAGGAAGAGAAAACTTCTTGGCTAGTTCAGTTGAATTCTATTAGAAATAATGCCGATCATGAATATAGCGTGAGCAAGGATGAGGCGGACTACGTCGCAGCTATCCATGACTGGCTCATTCTCGACGATGGGGAGAGCATCTCGCGTATCAGTGCTGACGCGCGCGCGCCCGCACCTGTCCTCGCAGATTCTGACGCATAATCACTGCCAAAGGCGCATTCGCGGAATGCGGAGTGCGATCGGACCGTCAGCTTCCATATGGCGGTCTTCGTGATTTGAAAGGACTGCTATTTGCTTTGCGGTCCTCACACTGCCGGTCGGGAGGGTCTATGTCGGTTTGGCCAAGCGATCTCTTCGAGTTCGCGTTCATCAGCAACTTGGATTCCCGCCTCGAGGAGCTCGTGAAGCTCGCCGAGCAGGAGGACTGGGATTACCAAGCCACGGCATCAGAGCGAAACCACCCCGTCCTCCTCAACTACCTGAGGTACACCTACGCCAGAGTGGCAGAGGAAGAGAAGGTTGAGCTTTCGGCCGACGGCATGAACACGGCCTTCAATACGGGTCTAGTGACGCCCAACCAGGAGCCGATCTTTGCTGTTTTTGAACGCAATGCGATCCCGGATCGGCAGCCTTGGTACCTGAGGAAATGGTGCCGGAAGGGCGAACACGATATGGTCAGGTTCCAGTCCCTGCCCGATATGGCGAACTATTTCGCCAATCCCGCCGGCCTCGTTTTCGACAGTGCGAAGGAACTGCGAGCGAACGTCGAGCATATTATCGCTGACAACAAGGAGCGTTTTCCTGCGCCCTATAATGGTATGGACGACTACGCGCTTCAAACCTTTTTAAAAGGGGCGATCGACAACGCAAAGGAGCGTGTCCGGCGTAATTACAAAACGGCTATCCCGCAATATTACAAGGGAAAGATACAGCTGCTTCTCCCGCTTTGCCTCGGCAACCCCCAGCGCGCAGATCTCGCCCTGGTCGCCGAGGACCATGGATCTTTCTACCGCGCCTCGACCTGCCTCACGCTCGATATGGCTTATAACAACGCTCGGCAACTGGCTCGACCCGATCGAGACTGGCTCGCCCCCTAGCCTTCTGACTTTGCCGAGGAGGCTCGACCGGCAACGGCCTCTACGGTGTCTTTGGCCTTAGGATCCCAGGCGTTCCACCCTTCTCGGACATGATGACCGGCGGGTTCGCGGAGCTTATTTTCGATGCCGCCCGATAGTCGCCAATGGCGCCAGGATTGCGGGTTAGATCGCCAGCGCCCATTCATAGTTCTCACAGGCATCCGTATCAGCGCGCCATACACTTCAATGACTTAGCGGATTTTTCCAAGTGCTCGGCCAGGGCTGTGGTGCTGTGGTGGTGCCGCGTGCATCTAATTGGCCGCCGATGGTGCGCGCCGCCTCCTCTGGTGCCGCCCGCGAAAAAGGCAGGGCAGGCGCTCTTACGAGTGCAGGGGCACGGGGGGGGGGGAAACGACGCCGACGACTGCCACGATATGCCACTTCGGATACCTGACCCAAAAACGATCCGACCTCGGGACCGCCGCGTTTCGCGACGGTCCCTTTTGCGATGTCAGGCTGCCAACAGAGCGCGAGCCTTGGCCGTGTGTGATGCGGTTCGGCTGTCCAGCCACGCCTTGAGATCGGATGGCCTGTAACGGACGGTGTTGCGCGACAGTGCCACGAACAGCGGACCGCCGGCCTTCCGACGATAACCTTCCAATGTGCGAGGCTAGATGCCGAGCAGGGCAGCAGTGAATAACTGGGATACCGTTTGGCCGCATTCGGCACGCCGCGAACCGCGACTGCCCTGGGGCTCGAGCTCCCTTCCCAACGGCCCGCAGCAGGCGCGAAGACAGATCGTTGAAAAGTTCCGATGTGAAATCACGTCGGAAAGTCCGCCTATCCCGGATGTCGCGCAGCCGGAGCCACTATACGATTAAGCGACACGAAGGTCCGACTAGGGTCGGAAGCCGACATCGGCGTCCATGCAGCTATCCGACGCGCCTGGCGCCCAGATTCAGCAGCCGGTCCAACGACCGCTTCCGACCCTTAGCGGACCTTAGTCCATGTCGGCGACAGTCGTGGATGGTCCGGCAACGGTGATCTTCGGCCCTCCCAACGCGTTCCAGCGGAACAGCACCAAGTGCCATCGATCGGGCGCTGACCGCGCCGTGTAGACCATGCCATCCGCATCGCTCGACCTGACGATATCAGCGGGCCTCCAACTGTCTGCCGGTTGCCCCATCTGGCGCTGCGGCCGCCACGGAACGGCTGCGTCAAGTCTCCGTATCGACAAGTCCGCACAAACGTCGGCCTTGCGCAGATCGACGATCCGAGCGCGATCGACGTGCAAGGGGACCGCCACGCGACGCGCGTCACCGGGACGGCGGTAGGTGTCGATGGCCTTGGCGGCCCAATCTATCTTGGAGGACAGATACAAGGCCGGCAGACCGCTGTGATGAAACCGACCTTCCGGGCTCTTCGCGCCGGCTAGCACCAGATGTTCGTCTGATTCAAACATGATGCGGTAGAAGGTCCCGGAGAGTTCATCCCATCTCGTCGCCAAGTCCACGCGCCTCCGATCCGCAGCCTGGAAAGTTAGGTGCGCCGAAGACCAACAGCCACCCTGGTCTGTTGTCAGAAAGGTCAGCTATCCTGCTCGGATGCTGAAACACATCCGCGCACGCTGGCCCGAGATCGACGTTCCTCCAGGCGAACCGACGTGGCTGCTCTACGAATTGGACGAGCAGGCGGACGCGGTCGTTCGCTCGGCTGGCGTATTTGCGGACGGAAGCGTCGCCCGAAATAGCATCGAGATCGAGGAACGCGACGGGAAGCCGTGCCCCTCGCTTATCGACTGCTCGCTGGCTGAGGGCTTTGGCAGTGTAGACGCCGAGGAAATCACGCTTGGGGAGTTCGATGCGGTCTGGATTAAAGGCGTCGACAAGCCTTTCTGGAACATCCGATAACCACCCCAAGCGGACCTTCGATGCGGCCAAAAGGTGCTTCCTAGAGCGCCATGGCGTAGGCATAGTTCTCAGTACCCACCGCTTTAGCGCGACATTTTCCCCAATAAAATCAACGGAATACGGGCAGGTCGGCGCCCAACCCCCGTTCTAATCTTGTAATTAAGTCCGGGGTGGGGGGGAACTACGCGTCGGTTCGACGCTGGCTCTGCGTCCCTCTCCACATCCCGATTGGGAAAGTCGACCAGTCGTGTTGCGAGTCGACGTCGTCCGGCGCCGCTGAGACTCAAGGCCACCTTAAGCGGAGGGAGGATGCGCGACCGGCATCTGCAGACAAATTTCAGCAAGATGGCGCACGGGGATTTGTGGCGGCGATCACATTGCCGATGGCGTCGTATTTTCGGCAATAACGGATATTCAAGCCGTTCGGATCGATGGTGACCGTTTTCAAAAGGCGGCCATTCTGGCCGTCGTATTCGTAGGTCGTCACTTCGTTTTGGCTCGCGGTAATCCTTTTGGTGACCGAGGCCAGCGCGGCGAAGGCGGGCGTCTCGACGCCGGAAAGCGTCGTATAGGTGTAGTCGGCTCTAGCGTTCTGTCCGTCGATCCCGGGTCCTTGCTCCCACTTCATGTTCCCGGTCGCGGCATCCCATTCAAACGTTGTGGTGTTCAGGTTGGCGTCGGTTCGTGAGACAGGCTTGTTGCAGATTTTGTAGTTGACGTCGGTGCAATCGACAAAGGTCGCTGTCGTGGTGATGTCGGGCAGCGCTGTTCCAGGCTTGGCCTTCAGAACAGTGCTGATCACGTTGGCTCGGCTGTCGACGGTGCGGGTGATCGTGTCGCCCTCGGGGTTCTTCTGAAAGGTGACGATATGCGGGTCGACGGGGCTGTACTGGAACTCGGTCCTATGACCGAGGGGGTCGGTGATGGCGAGCGGGCGGCCAAGGGAGCTGTTCTCGTAGGTTGTCTTCTTCCCGTTGCGGTCGGTGACCTCGGTCATGCCACCGCCATAAACATAGGTCGTCGTCCTGTTCAGGGCGTCTTTTTGCGACGTCACCCGGTTCTGGATGTCGTAGGTGTTGAAGAACACATTCGTCGAAGGCGCCGAAGGCTTGCGCATCGACTGGAGCCGCTGTGAGGAGTCGTACTGGTAGGTCGTGACCAGTCCGTTCGGATCGGTATAGGAGGTTAACCCGTGGACGCTGCTGGCGTTGCTGCCCGCCAGCAGGGTGTAGCCGAAATAGACGTTCGCCAGGTTGGGCTTGTCACAATCGGACGTCTGGGCGATCGCGCAGGTATTGCGATAGGCTTCAATCCGGTTGAGCAGGCTGCCGCCGCCGGCGGGCTGGGTGTAGTAGAACCGCGCTCCGAAACCCTTGGAATTCACGGCATAAGCCGGACGCAGATAGAACAGATTGGTGTTGGAAGTCGTTGAATTCTCATAGACGATCGTCGTGCTTTCCCCGTTAGCGGACTCGATCAGCACGGGCGTGTAGACGATGGGGGTGCCGATCACGAGCCCCTGCGACGAGGAGCCGATCGGCGAGAAGATGATCCGATTGCCGTCCTTATCCCGAAACTCCTCGGTATATTGTCCAAGGTCTCGCCCGCCGGGCGCCGTGGTGGGCCCTGCCCTCAGGCTGGCGCCGGGCGCGTTGAACACGCCCCAGACGGCCGTGGACATGCTGTAGAACTCGTAAGAACGGTCGCCTATCGTCACGTAGCCCAATGACGGGCCGCCTTCCGGATCCGCATAGACGTACAGGGTGGGCAGGAGGCTGATCAGGTTCCCGATGCCCATGAAGCCGTAATAGGTGATGTAGTCGCCGACCTTCGCCCCTGCCGGTACGGCGTAGGTGTGCGAGATCGCAAGCAGGCTGCTTTCGTCGCCGACGGTCAAGTCTCTGGAGGTGAGAGAGAATGACCCGGTGGTAACGTTGACACCCTGGCTTGTCATTCCGTCGAAGTTGTCCGGCTTAGGCGGCGTGTAGGATTGCCCGAGCGCGTCCGCCGACGAGAGGCCGTTGACCAGAAGACAGGTCACGAAAACAGTCGCCAAGGTCTTCACGCGCTGGGCCGCCTTCCATGCCGCGTCGCCCAAGCCCTTCGAACTGATAGCGCCTTGGAAAAGCGATTGGATGGCGTCGCCCGCCGTGAAGTTGTGGCTGTCGAGCATTGGCGTCCCTCGGATATCCGGTATTCGTCAAATGTTTGTGGCGACCGCGCCTCTCGGCGCCAACCGGCGTCTATAGTGCAGGCGTGCTTCCCAAAGCCAAGCTACACCCGATGCGATTCAGGCCTGCAAGCTGGGTCCAGAACGCTTTCACCCTCGCGCGCTCGATCGCCACGGTCTGCGCCTCGATGGCGGCAACGAGGCGGTCGCCAGGTTAGGGCGTGGGTGCATATGCGAAGGCGTCATGGCGCGCCCAAAGTGCACACTCCTTCCTCAAAGCCCCATCACGACTCAAAATCTACCACCATCGCGTTCTATTTGCAGTATGTAGGTAAAATTTTGTAGTTCAACCGCCTATCTTTAATGTTCTTAACAAATTCAATCGACCCAAACTCGGCATAATTTACGTCAGCAGATATAGATGATTTAGATTTGATTTTAATTGTACAGGATGATCCTGAGCAATATCCAAAATTAGTATCTCTGGACGCAATAGACCCGCCGCTTGATATGAGTTCCGCTCGACCACTACCGCCAGAAACGTTTCCGGCCCGATTGGGCCAATCATCCACCGATATGCATATGCTTCTCGACGAGGTGGACCTTATCGTTACAGTAAATACATTTCGCTCTTTATCGACAATATCTGTACAGATAATTACACTTTATCGACTGAATATCGACAAAGCTTCGGCGCTAGCGGAGCCGATCACGGAGCGCGCCACACAGGGTGCCATAGCGAGTGATCGGTGCAGCAAGAGCAGTCATAACGCCATGGCAACCCGCTAGTGTTGCATAGACTTAAAATAATGACCTTCCTCAAATTCCCAAAGATTTAACTCCTCGTTTTTCCCGAGGATTTCGTAAACTTTGTCAACACTGACCCCAGGCGGGACGTCGATAGAGTAAAGAAGTCGATCACCCTTACCGCTCCCTTCGTAGGAGCACCCAATTTCGGAAAGTTCTCCCCATAGGGCTTCGAACTTATCATGCCCAGCACCAAATGGCATTTTAACCCTATAGGTAGAATGTCCGCCCCTGCTCTCTATTTTGTTGAATAAAATTCTTCCATCAACTTCATTTACAGAGAAAACATCCCCCGCACTTATGTCAAATACATAAAACGGGGAGTTATCTAACTCATATACATCGCCAGACACATGCTTCGCGTGCATGTTTTCATACTGCATACCCGCACTGTCGACAGGAAAGGAAACAACAGCGCGCGGAGCATCAGAATGGCCATATTTTTGCCGGCTTCCACTCATCGGGATTCTTCGCACCTTTTCCGCGATTACAATCTCGGCAAGAATCTCCTTCATTTTCAGGAGAATTATTACCGCCTCGACTCTTTGGATCTATGTGGTCCCGCTCTCGTGACCCGCCACTGCCAGGCTCATTCGTGGTCGGCCTCCCGCAATAGCGACAGGGAACACCCTCTTTGCCCGCTTTGACTTCAGGCGACTCCGGCTTGAAACGCTTTCCTTCGCCCGGACCGCCGGTTGATCCCTTCTTACCATCCGTTCCTGCTGGCCTGTCGCTTTCCTTGGCGCCATCATTTCGATGAATGAATTTATCTATGACATAGATCCCGCCAGCGACCACGCCTGTTGCAACCGCGACGTCCACCACAACCCCAACGGCAGCACCGACCGCCGCTCCCGGGGCGCACCCTACTTCTATCGTCAGACCACAACCAATCGCGGCGCCAGCAGCGACCGCTTCGTTGCCAGTCGGATCGCTCCGATTCAGCGGGTCATTGCCGACATAGGCATACCAGTTGAGGCCGTCATCGTAGCCCGTGGGGTCGGTTTGGAGAAACCGCCCCAAGGTCGGGGAATAGATCCGGGCCTTGTAATGATACATCCCCAGTTCGGGTATCCAGGCCTGACCCGTATATTGAAAACGCCCGATATTGCTCGCCTTGGGGATTCCGTATTCGTCGTAAGCATTGATGGCGATCCCCGCGCCTCCAGCATCGGCGACGCCGACGATCGAGCCCTGGTGGTCGGCATACAGAAACCGTCGGTTGGTCGCCGCCGTACTGGCGCCCTCGTACCAGACCACCGGATCGTCGTTGCCCGCGCCGTGGACATACCGCCGGACCAGCGCGCCCGCGCCGTCATACTCGGCGACCAGTTCATCGCCGTCGTACAGGAACTGGGTCGTGACCGTCGAACCTCCCGAGGTCTGGAACAATCGCCCCAGCGGGTCCCAGGCCAGGTTCACGGTCATGGCGCCGCTGGCCGAGATCAGCCGGTTCTCGACGTCGTAGACATATGTCGTCGTCCCGTCGGAGGTCAGGTTGCCGTTGTCGTCATAGGCGACCCCCGACGCCCCGACGGTGACGTACTGGTTGAGGCCGTTGACCGCATAGGCGCGGGTCGTCGCCCCGGGGAAGAAAGACGTGTAGTTGTCGTTGTCGCTCGATCGGACCAGAATCTGGCTGGCCGGATTGTAGGTAAATCCGGAGGTCAGATTGTGGTAGGCGGTCGAGAAGACCAGCGCGCTTGAGTTGAGCCGAGAGGCCCCGTCATAGCCGTAGCTGGTGTAGCCGTTGTCGCTGGCCAGCTTCGAGCGGCGGCCCGCCGCGTCGTAGGTGATCTCCAGCGTCTTGGCGCCTGTCGCCGGATTGCTGCCGGAGGCCATACGATCCAGGCCGTCATAGACATAGTCGAACTGCACGCCATCGGGATGCTGCACCCGCGTTCGATTGCCGTCGGCATCCCATTGGTAGGACAGCGCGCGGCTGAAACCGCCCATGGAGTTGGTTGAGGACGTCAGCCTGCCGGCCACGTCATATGTGTCTGTGATTCCGGCGCCTGAGGTCGAGCCAAACCGGGCGTAGGTCCGCAAGCCGCGCAGATCGTAGCCGTAATAGACGTCGGTCGCGGTGTTATCGGGGATGTCCTTGACCGTCATTCGGTTCAGGGCGTCATAGGTGTAGCCGATGGTCCGGCCATCGCGCTTCCTCAACGTCAGGCGATTGCCGTTGGCGTCGTAGGTATAGGACTCGTAGTCCGTGGTGCTGACCGCGCCGGGCGTGGTTTTCGACGGGAAGCTCTGCTTCGACAGGCGATCGAACCGATCATACTCCATCGCCGTCTTATTGCCGTTCGCGTCGACAACGCTGTTCTGCTTGCCGTTGGGGCTGTAGGTATAGACCGCGTAGTCCTGCTGCAGAGGCGTGCCATAGGCCTTCTGAATCTTGAGCAGCTGGCCCGCATCGTCATAGACGTTCCTGGTGATCCGGTCGGGGCCGTAGTCCCCTTCGGCCCCGGGCGTGCAGGCGTCTGTCGGAAGCGAGCTATAGATCGCTGGATTCATCCGCACCGCTGTGCATTCGAGCCGGTCAACGGCATCGTAGCCGTATTGCGTCAGGGTGAGGGTCGTGCCGTTCGAAGAGACGCTGTCGCGGATCTTGCGTCCCATGATGTCGTAGGCGGTGTCCGCCTGGTTGATGACCGTGAAAAAACTGCCCCAAGCCGACGGCGCCACGGTTTCGGCCTGCCATGCGGAGAGTTCGCCTGTCTCGACTCGGGTCAGCCGGCCTGCGGCGTCATAGGTGTTGCGCGTGGCCCGGAAGGCTCGTGGTCCAGCGCCGTCGGGATCGGCGCTGATCGTCCCCGTCAGACGTCGCGCCGCATCGTAGCGGTAGCCTGTGGTGAACGCGCCGGGCGCGGACTGCGCCAAGGCCGCAGACGCGCTCGCGACCAGCGCTCCGCCCAGCAGGGCGCGAATCATCCACTTGAGCATGTTGAGCGCTTTTCCTTGGGCTGTTCCGGTCATGAGCACGACACTAGGCCCGTGTGGGGGCTGGTCTCGCTGATCTTGTTGCCCTGCTGATCACAGATATAGCCGGGAGGCAGGGCGACACCGTCGGCGGTCACCGCCATGCCGCGCAACAGCAAGGTGTTCGGACGTGAATTCGGACCATCGTCGGAGGTCGTTACCATTTCGCCGGTCGCTCCGGCCGTTCCGCCAGCGCAGGTGTTGCCGGTCGTCGCGGTCGTGCGGCGGGTGCGATCCACAGACGGCAGCCAGACCGTCAGCTCGCCAGAATAGGCGCTAGAGCTGTTCTTTACCCAGGCGAAGCATGGAACATGAACGCGGCGAGCGACGGCTTGGACGCCAGCGCCATCGGCGAGCCTAGTTTCGGTCAAGACGCCTCCGTGGGTCGTCGTCGCTATAAGTCGCGTCGCTGTCGGCGATTGTTGGCGGCTTGCTGCACCTGGCCCGGTTCACGTTGTCGCTAAGCGGGAAGGTCCTGACGTCCTGGACGAAGTCGGGATAGCCAGCGGCGCCCATCTTCGTCGGCTGGCAGCCATGGCCCTCGCGAAGATCCGGATTGGCGAACCAGCGGTTCTTCTCCAGCATGAGAACGCCGTTCAATTCTCTACCGTAGAAGTAGATTTCGTACTAGAGACCGCTCTCATCCCAATGCCCCCTCATCACGCCACCCGTCAAAAATCTTCCCATAACGAGAGGGGGCGTAGCCAATGGGGTCCTCAGCACAATGGCCCTGATCGCGTGGCGCGCCCCATCCAGCAAGCCACGAAGCACATCCCTCGATTGTGCAGCTTGACCATATTTCAGCGATTCTGGGCACGCAACCATTGAGTGAAGACTTTCGGGCGGACTGTGCCGGATTCCAGCACAGTTCGTGCGGCGATCACGCACCCGGCGGGCCATGGGCGTCTTATCGCGACCGCTATCTGCGAACCCAGCTGACGATCTCTCCTGCTTAGCCTTTGGAAGCCGGTTGAAATCGTGGGGTAAATGCCCGGATGTTGGCCTTCACTTCTGGCAGTAGGCGGTCGCGCCGCTTCACCCGGCCTGACATAGACACCATTTGCGCAAGCGGCCGATCACCAGGTGAGCCCCGCTCGTCCATCCAGTGGCGAGCGGCGCGGGGACATGGCTTTGGGGGAGATCAGCAGTCTGGTCGGGGTGAGCCGCCCAGAGCTTGGCGAGCGCAATACGATAGGACTTATCGGTCCTTGGGGTTTCAGGCATGGCGTCCAGACCACGGACCACAAAAGCCCTCAGCCGCGCCATCGGATCTCGCTCGTCCGCTTCGGCTGGCCCAATGTCCTGAAGGGCGGCCGACTTGCGCGCCGGTGGGCCGTGGAGATCCCTCTCGCGCTTCAGGTCTCCAACGACGAAAGCCCGGATCGCCCATTCGCTATCGAGAGCCAGGAGCTCGTCGTCGCCTTCGATTTGAAAGGGGGCGAGCGTCCGCTCCTCCAGAAAGTACAGCAAATTGCCGCCGAGGTGACGCTCAAACCTCAGCCGCTTGCCGCGATAGGACCACGGCTCGCCCGGGGGTGAAGCGGATCGAGATGGTCATCGGCCTGCCCCTTCCGAGAAAGAGCGGCGCGCAACGAGCCACACCCGACTCGCCATGCCTAAAGGTGAAGCGATGTCTATCTCTATGAGACGACGGACCATCATGGCCTGTGCGATCGCTAACCCTCGCGGGCCGCCGCCTAAGGTGTTGGCCACCAATCGACAAGAACGGCTAGGCGCCTAACTTGTTCGCCTCACGATCTTTGTCGACATTCGGGAGCGCCAGGTCCGGCTTTTCAAGGAAGGCGACGACGAGCTGTATCGTTGCGGCCGGGTTTTCCTGCATGATCCAGTGACCGCAGTTGGGGATCACCGCCGCGGTTACGTCCGTTGCAGTGGTGCGCATGATTTCGCCCATCTGCTGGCCAAGGCCCGCTTCGGCCCCCAAGGCCAGGACGGGCATCGCCAGCTTGCCATGGCCGAGGCGCCAGGCCCGGTTGTCTTCGGCGTCCTGGTCGAAGGCTCGATATTGCTCGAACGCGGCGTGCATCGCACCGGGTAGCGCATAGAGCGTGGCATAGTGCTGGCGCGACGGCTCCGTGAAGCTCGCCGGATCCTTCGAGAATTCGTTCCAGAAGCGATCGAGGTAGATGCGCTCGCGCCCTTTGACGAGCCGCTCCACATCGGCCCCGCCGAAACGGAAGTGCCAAGTCGCCGGGCTCTTTACGATTTCATCCCAAGGTCCGACGCCGGGAATGGGCGCATCGATCACGACGAGCTTGGCGACGCGGTCGGCGTATTTCTCGGCAAAGGCGAAGGCGACCATGTTGCCGATGTCGTGCGCCACGAGGTCCGATCGGGCTACGTGCAGGCGATCCATCAAGGCCGCGATGTCGTCGGCCTGGCTGAACTTCGAGAAACCGCCTTCGGGTTTCGACGACCGCCCCATGCCGCGAAGGTCGGGCACGATGACGGTATGGTCCCGCATGAGGCGTACGGCGAGCGGCGACCACATGTCGCCGCTTTCGCCAAAGCCATGGACAAGCACCACCGCAGGTCCGCTGCCGCCGATGCGGACATGGAGCGTCACGTCGCGCACCTTGATATCTTCAACGCGGAATACGGCCGGAAACGGCGCCTCCTGGGCCTTGGCGGGGCCTGTCAGAGCCAGAAGGGCAGCCGCCATGGAAGCGAGGGCGAACGTGATCAAACGGCGGTCTGGCAAGCGCATCTCCCGGGACAGGCTCCTTTCGTACCGTCGTCGGCGCGATAGCGGCATCTGGCCCCAGGTCGTGCCTCACCTAGACGAAGGTATGTCGCCGCTTGGCGAGCCACGTCGGGACCAAAGCGTCCTCTGGCGAGAGCCCTTGTGGCTAGGAAACGAGTTCGAGAAGGCCCGCGCAGGCTGCGTCGAGATTGCCCGCGTGAACGTTGGTGACCCCGAGCAGCAGGCCCGGTCGCGCGGCAGATCGATCGTGGCGCCACGACGAAAGGGGCGCCGGGGCGATACCGAAATCCAGCGCTCTGCGCGCCAAGGCGACGTCGTCCACGCCGGCGGCAAGCCGCACGGATAAGGCCAGGGGCGCTGCGTCCGCCGTGGCGACCCTCCCTTGGAGCGCCGCTTCGAGCGCCGCTTTCCTGTCCCGATAGAGACGCTTCATCTGCCGTAGGTGGCGCAGGTAGTGGCCGTCGCCGATGAAGGCGGCCAGCGCCGCCTGTGTGGTCACGCCTGGCGCTGGGTTGAGGGCGGCGGCTACCTGGGCGAACCGAGCCGTCAGCGCCTTTGGCGCGACGACGTATCCAAGCCCCACGGCCGGGCTGAGGGTCTGCTCGAAGGCGCCGATGTGGATGACCCTGCCGGCCGAATCCTGCGCGGCAAGGGCAGGCGCGGAGGGACGCACCAGTTGCAGGCCACCCCGGCTGTCGTCCTCGACGATCCAGCCGCCCACGCGTTCGGCCCAGCCGAGGAGATCCTTCCGCCTATGTTGCGAAAGACTGGCCCCGGTCGGCGCCTGCGCGGATGGCGTGACGACCGCGAGCCGCGCCGTCGGCGCGATCGCCAGGCCATGGTCGACGCGGATGCCGTCCTGGTCGACGGGGACAGGGACAAGATCGACCCCTGCCAGGCCAAGGCCCCTTCTCGTGAGCGGACAGCCCGGATCTTCGTGCCAAACTTGCTTGCCCGCCGCCTCCAGCACCTGGATCGTCAGCCACAGGCCGCTCCCGTAGCCGGTGGTCAGAAAGACCTGGTCGGGCGTACACGACACCGACCGGGTGATCGCCAGCATCGCGGCGATCTGCTCGCGAAGCGCGGCGCTGCCGCGTGGGTCGGGTCGCCCCCCTAGGCTGGCGGCCTCGCGCCGCGCGGCTCTGGCGCAGAGGCGCGACCATAGTTTCGCCGGCAAAGCGTCCTGCGCCGGCAGACCAAGCTGGAAGGGAAGCGGCGCCGACACAATGCCGGCTAGCGGCAATGGTCGGGCGGCGGCAACCGGCGCGGAGGATCGCCCGTCGTGGCGCACGCGCGTGCCCGAGGCGCCGGCCGGGACGACCAGGAGCTCGTCCGCCAAGGTGTCGTAGGCCGCGCGAACGGTTCCGCGCGCGACGCCCAACTGGTCGGCCAGGTCTTTCCAACTGGGCAATCGAGCGCCCTGCGGCAAGCGGCCGTCGAGGATCGCCGAGCGCAGGGCCCCCGAGATCTGCCCCGAAATCGAGTTCGATCCCGATCGGTCGACCACGGGCAGGAAACTCTTGATCGCCGGCGATGAAGTCATGGCTCTACACGGCGCCTTACCGACTGCAGGTCGCCGTTGAAGCTATGAACCCCAGGCCAGAGGGTCGAGGCGAGGTCGTACACTACGAAGGACTAGGGTGGGACAGACCTCGGCATCGCCCCACCCCAACGAACGGCTTTGTTCGCGCCGTCAGACCGATGCGCGCGTCGCCTCCGCGTCGGCGTCGAACGCGGCCAGGAGCTTGGCTCGGAGCCCGTCGAGCACCTTCGACGCCGCCACGCAACGGGGATCGCGCCGGTCGAGCGCGTCCGCCGCCGTGCTCAGCTCCTGAATGCGCTCGGCGAAGAAACGCCGCGCGCCCGGGCCCGGCGGGAGCGCCGCGGCGTTCCGCTGGGCCGTGAACGACATCCCGGCGTTGACACCCGGCGCCGAGGGACCCGCAGGCAGGCGGGCGGCCCGTTCGGCCAGGGGCGTCATGGCCTGCATCAGCCCGACCGCGCTGCGCACGTAGAGCAGCTTCTCGTCCGTTCCGGCCGGCAATCCGTAGGTGGCGGCGAGCAACCTCATCATGAGCGCATAGGTCGCGTTGGCGAGATCGACGGTGGCGATCGCATCGCGGTCATGGAGCCACATGTGGCCTTGCGGTTCCGGCGGTCGGCGCAGGACGGGGTTCTCGGCGCTGGGATGGGCCGCGTTGAAAGACGGGTTCTTCGCCTTCAGCGACCGCATCTCGGCGCGGATCTGCCGGAAGCGCTCGTAGTGCGAGTTTTCCCGGTGGCGTGGCGCGCCCTCACCTTCCAGCACGATGTGCTCGATCGCCGCCAGGGCGCTTTCGAGGTCGGTCACCGCCGTGGAGCCTGGGAGCTTGGATTCGGCTTGGGTCAGCTGCAGACGGGGATCGCCGCAAAACACGGCCGCTTCACCGATCTGCGCGGTCAAGCGGCGCAGGTCGGCGGCGATCTCTTCGTAGAACTCGCCGACGCTGTTGTATTGATATCCGGTCGGGGTGAGACGCACGCCCGGCGCATGCCGGGAGAAGGTTTCCCCGTGCTGGAAGCTTGGATCGTCGCGCTCGGCCGCGCCTTCGGGACGTTCGAGATAGATGAAATGCTGGAGCACCGCGTCGTTGAAGGGCGCCAGCCTGACGACGAGATTGGCCGGCAAGACGCCTGGAGCGAGGGGGAGGTTGTCGCGTCCGAAGCGCGGCGTCGCGCCCAACGCGGCCGTGATGTTCCAGACCGCGATCAGATGGCTCATCTCGCCGACCGAGATCTCCAGGATCGTACGCCGCCAGTGCGCGACCGCCTCGGCTTCCTCCGCCGTCAAGCCTTCGCCTTCGCCGTCGCGCAGGCTGAACATGGCGTAGAGATACGCGCACATCAGGCAGTGCTCGAGTTCAGCCGCTTCGTAAAGCGCATGCACAATCTTCTCGCGGGTCACGGCCATCATCTCTGCATTCCCTTCGCGGCCCGGCCCGAAAATGGGCGCCGGGGCCCTCGCTCCATGACCGCTGGAGCGGCCGACGTGTAGGACCGTTTGGCGCCCGAAGGGCTGTACCAAGAATGTCTCTGGAGCGAGACGCGCCTGCGCCCCTTCCACGCCAGAGGGCTACAAGGCATTGTCCTGAAAAGGAAATCTGACAGCGCCGGCGCTTGCCGACCAGGTTTCGCGCGTCGTCGCCCGACCCTCGGCTCAATACCAAAGTATAGCCGCAGCCCGCCCATGGTCCGGTCGCTGGCGGAAAGTCGCGATGCTAGCCTTCAGACATCGGTGGTGACGTGATCGAGCTCGGCGTCGGCCGCGCGGGAGACGCCGCCTAGAGGCTTGCGTCGGCGCATGGAGGCGTCTCGTCCAGGATGAACCCACCTTCCAGGCGCGCCGCTCCCCGGCCCACGGCCGATGACGCCCCCACACCTGACGTCTTCCTGGCCGGCCGCTCGGAGTCCCTGCGCGGGGCCCTCGTTCGGTACTTCTTTCGGCGGGTCGGCAATCTCGGCGAGGTCGACGACCTGGTGCAGGACGTCTTCCTTCGGATCGTCAAGCGCGGCGCGGCCAGCGAACTGGAGAAGTTCGAGGGCTATGTCTTCAAGACCGCCGCGAGCGTGCTCGCCGACCGCGCGCGCCGGCGAAAGGTGCGCCACGCCGCGCTACATGTCGCCTTCGAACCCGAAATCCATGCCGGCCAGGCGCCGGGCCCCGAACGGACCGTTCTTGAGCAGGAGGCGCTGCAGGCCGTCGGCGTCGCCCTGCTGCAACTTCCCGAGCGAACGCGACAGGTGTTCGTTCTTCGGCGGATAGAGGGCCTGTCTTCTCCCGAGGTCGGCCGCCGGCTCGGCATATCGCCAAGCTCCGTGGACAAGCACATGCTCAAAGCCATGGCCTGGATCCTGGCGCGCACGAGGGACGCCCGATGATCCACGCCATCGTTCGAACGGATCCCTCACCCCCGGAGGACGCGGCCGCCGAATGGCTGCTGCGGCGGGAGGCCGGCCACGATATCGAACGCGACCCGGACTTCGTCGCCTGGCGCGACGGGGCCGTGGGACACGCAAAGGCCTGGAACCACGCGACGGCGGTCTGGGACCTGGTCGACGGACCGGTCGCGGATGATCCGCTCTTTGCGGCGCTGAGGCGGGATGCGCTCCTGGCGCGGCCGCGGCGACCGGCCTGGACCATCGCTGCGATGGCGGCCGCGGTCGTGGTGGGCGTCGTCCTAGTGGCGGCGCCCTGGATACGGGAGATGTTCGACGGGCGATCGCTTGTCGCCCCGCAGCCCAGTTCGGCGGCGACCTATGCCACCGGCGGCGTCCCGCAGACCATCGCCTTGGCGGACGGCAGCCGCGTGACCCTGGCGGCGAACACCGCCATCGCCGTTGACGACCCGACCAGAAGCCGCGCCGTGCGCCTCCTGCGTGGAGAGGCCTATTTCAGCGTCGTCCACGATGCTGGACGGCCGTTCGAGGTCACGGCCGCCGGTCGCACGATCACGGACATCGGCACCGAATTCGACGTTCGGCTCGACGATCGCGCCATGACGGTCACGCTCGCCAAGGGCGCGGTCGCCTTGTCACCCGCCGGGGGAAGCGCCCAGGCGCTTTTGCTTGCACGCCCAGGGCAGCAGGTGACCACGGCGCCCGGGCGGGCCGACAGGGTCGGCCAAGCGGACCTGACCGAAGCCTTGGCGTGGCGCAAGCCCCTCCTGGATTTCTCCTCGACCCCGCTTTCCCAGGCCGCCGACGCCGTGAACCGCTACGGCGGGGGGCGCGTGAGGATCGTCGACCCCCGCGTGGCGGCGATCCGGATCAGCGGGCAGTATCGCGCCGGCGATCCTGCCCGTTTCGCCCGCGCCGTCGCCGACGCCTACGGCCTGAAGGTGCGCATGGCCGCCGACGGCGCCGCGGAGATCGTCGCGCGCTGACGGCGGCACAGCGACGAACGACGTTTTTTTCTCCGCGTCGGTGTGAGCTTGGCCACGGGCTGCGTTCTTGGTGCGCAGGAGGTCCCCGTATGCCTGCACTGCTCGACCAGAACATCCACGGCAACGCGTCGCGCCCCGACGTGATCGCCTATGCCGGCCGCCTTTCCCTGCCCGCCCCACCTTCGCCGGCGGATGAGGAGGAGCCGATCGTCGTCATCGTCGACGATGACGATGAGGTACGCGCCTCTGTATGCGAACTCCTCGCCTCCGTCGGAATCTTGGCGCTGGGCCTCGGCTCCGCCGAGCGATTGTTCGACGGCGACCTGCTGGGCAAACCCGGTTGCCTGATCCTGGATGTCCGAATGCCGGGCGTCAGCGGCCTGGCGCTGCAGGAGCAATTGATCGCCCGTGGCGAGGGCAAGCCGATCATCTTCCTCACCGGCCACGGCGACATCCCAATGACGGCCAAGGCGATGAAGGCCGGGGCCATCGACTTCCTGACCAAGCCCTTTCGCGACCAGACCCTGCTCGACGCGGTGTCGCTGGCGCTGGCCGTCGATGTCCGCCAGCGGGCCGAATGCCTTTCCCGGCGACGGACCCTCGACCTCTACGCGGCGTTGACGCCTCGCGAACGACAGGTGATGGCCGCCGTCGTGCAGGGCGGCCTCAACAAGCGCATCGCCTATGAGCTGGGGATCAGCGAGGTGACGGTGAAACTCCATCGCAGCAGCATGATGCGCAAGATGTGCGTGCGGACGGTGGCGGATCTGCTGCGCGCCTGGCAGTCGCTGCCGCTTCACATCCAGGCAGCGGAGATCTCGTCGTTCGAGGCCGTCGGCTAGAAGCGCGTCGACAGCGAGGCCACGATCCGCCGGCGACGGGGATCGCCGTACGGGCTGAAGCCGAGATCGGGCAACGACGCCATGATCGGCGGACTTTTGTCGAAGAGGTTCTGGATCGAAAGACTCGCGTCCAGGACCGGCGAACCGAAAGCCTTTGACGAGGCGCTGAACCGCCGGCGTAGGCTGAGGTCGGCATAGGCCTGGGCCGCAACCCGATCACGCCCCTGATTCAGGATGTTCTGGGCGTTCCCCACCGTCGACGGGTCCGCCAGGCTCACGCGGTAACGGGCGTAGTACTGGACGTTGAGATCGACCGACACCGACCCGCGGCGCCAAACCGCGCCGACATTGCCGCGCCACCGCAACGGACCATCGGCGAAGCCCACCTTGTCGTAGCGCACCCCGCCAGGCGATCCGCCGGTGGTGAAGCGAGGCTCCCAGGTCGCCGCGCCATAGAGGCGCGTCTCGACCTCGCGCCAGGCCGGGAGCGGCCAGTCAAGCTTGGCGTCGACGGCCTCGACCTTGGTTCGCCCGGTGTTGATCAAGGTCATGTCGAGCGCGGTGATCCGTCCGACGGTGTAGCCGGCCGCGCGATCGGCGTCGGTCAAGGGCGCGCGGATCACCCGGTCGGGATAGCGATGCTCGGCCGCCAGGAGCCCGGCCGGATCCAGCAGGAAGCGCACCGGTTCGTGGGACGCCAAGATCCGCGTATAGTCGACGGAGAGGCGCGGCGCGCCGGGTGTCTCGGGATTAACGACGAATCCAACCGAAAGGCTCGTCGCCTTGGCGGGGCCGATGTGCGTCGCCCCTGCGGTGAGGAGTTCCCAGGATCCCTCGCCGCCCAGGGGCCGGCCCGGCCGGCGCGGATCGGGCACGGCCGCGGAGCCTGCCGGCTTTGACAGCGTGACGCCCTGGAAGTCGGCCAACATGGGCGGTCGACCGCCGGTCGCCAGGCTGGCGCGCAGAAGCAGCCGCCGTGTCGGCGCCACCCGGGCGCCGAGGGTGAACATGGTCGTGTCATGCCGCTTCGAGAACCGGGAAGCGTTGGCGCCGGACGGCAGGATCTGCGCAGCGCCTTCCTGGACCGTCCGTTCGTGTCGCACCGCCAGCTGCGCTTCAAGTCCTCTGACGAGCGGGCTGGCGGCTTCCAGAGAGCCGAGCGGCGCCCGCAGCTCCAGATAAGCCGAACCCACCTTCTCGACGCGCCTCGGCAAGGGGACGGTTTGTCCAAACAGGATCGTTTCGGCGTCGGCGACGCGTTCGCGCCTCGCCTCCACCAGCACGGTGGTGGTCAGCGGCCCGCCCGGCAGGACGGTCAGCGGTCCCGACAGGCGTAACGAGGCGTCGAGAAGCCTTCCGTCGAGCTGGAGTCGTTGCTCGCTCGGGGTCGAGTAGGCCGGGAGCGCCGCGACCACCGCCGCCCAGCTTGCGAACGGCGCGATCGGCGGCTCGCCGCCCGGCCCGGGTCGACCCGTGGAGACCGCCGTCAGGAGCCCCGCCCCGATGCTTGCGGCGTCTCGCCGGTAAAGGGTCCGCCCGGCGGTATAGTCCATCGCCGTCTTCCATCCGCCCGGCAGGTCGACGATCGCGCCCAGGGTCCAGCGCGAGGTCTCGATCGTATAGGCGGTCTGGTCGTTGACAACGCCGATGGGGAAACTGAGCGCGATCGGCTGGGCGAAGGGATTGCCGGGCGCGTCCGACGACAACAGGAACGTCCCGTCTGACCGGGCGCCGGCCCATCGGCCGGCGTCGCGCAGGAAGACGCCGTCCGCGAAGAGCTCGGCCCGAGACCCCAGGCGGCGGCGGACATTGAAGAGCCCGGACGTGGCGCTTGGCGCCGTGGCGATATAGCGGCGCTTGCCGGAAAGGTCGTCGGAGATGTCCGCCGGCAACTTTCCGGCGTTCGCGGCCAGCGCCGCCTCGGCCTGGGCGGGCGCGCCTTCAAACCCCAGCGGCAGGAAGGTGAAGGCCGAGCCGAGCGCCTTTGGGCCCTGGCCTGTCTTCAGCACGAGAGCGCCGCCGAGGCTGGCGACCGAAACGCCGTTTCGGATCGGCAGCGAAACGGCGTAGGCGGCCGGATTGTTGTCGAAGCGCAGGCGGGCGGCGTCCTCGACATAGCCCCTGCGCCCGGTCTCGAGCGGGCCGGCCCGCCCGTGTGAGACGAAGAGCATGATGTCGGTGCGCCCATCGTCCGGCGTAAACCCCAGTCGGCCTTCGAGGCGGGACTGAGTTGCGTCGCCGCGATCGCTGACGCCGCCTTGGGCGGTCAAGGAGAGGCCGCGATAGTCCCGTCGCAACACGATGTTGACGACGCCGCCGATCGCGCCCGGACCGAAAATGCCGCCCGCCGTGCTGGCGAGCACCTCGATGCGGTCGACGGCGCCGGGCGGGATCGCGTTGACGTCCGGTTGGCTGAAGTCACCGATCGGAGAAGGCACGAACGGCATGCGCCGGCCATCCACGAGCACGAGCGTCGACGCCTCGCCAAACCCCCGCAGGTCGATCCTCGAGCGGACGTCGCCGCCGCCGAGGGCCAACGGACCCGCCTGGGCGTTGGCCGGCTCGCCCACGCGCAAAACCTCGTCCAGCGTGCCGCGAGCGGTCGTCGCAAGCGCGTCCGATCCCAGGACCTTGTAGGGCTGGATGTCGTTTTCGGTGCGGCGGATGTCGGCGTTCTGGGTTCGACGACCAACCACCAGCAACTCGGCCACGGCGCCGTCGCCCGGGTCGGTCTTCGAGGGCTCAGGCGGCGGTAGCGCGAAAATGACAAGGACCCCGTCGGGAGTCTTGCGCCAGGCAAGTCCGCTGCCCGTCAGCAGTCGAGACAGGGCGGTTTCGCCGCTCAGGCGACCGCGAACAGACGGGGCGCTTCGCCCGCGCAAGAGATCGCGGTCGAAGAACAGCTCCACCCGGGTCTGCCGCGCAAGGTCGGCCAGGGCGACCGCCAGATCGCCCGCGCGTACGTCGACCGAACCGACCGTGGCCGCCCAGGCCGAGGGCGCGGCGGTTGCTAGGGCGGCGGCCAGGGTCGCGCGCACGGCGGTTCGGACAAAGTGGTTTGGCAAGACGCGTTCGGTCTTACGCCAGAACCAGGCGCAAGGGCCGCCCTGTCCGAGGGGGCTGTGTCCCCCCAACTGGGGCTTGCCAGCCCCCCCAGGAACAGCGGCAACTACGGCCTGCTCCGGCGCTCGGAGTTGGGAAAGCTGCGGAATCCGATTGTGCGATCGATCATGGCCGTCCTCATCGCGGTTCTGACCCTCCATCCCGCGATGGCGCCCGCGGCCGAGCAAGTCCGGCGGCTGACCCACTATACCCACCAAAGGTGGACGGAGGAGGCCGAGGCGCCCGCTCCGGTCTCGGCGATCGCCCAGGGACGGGACGGCTATCTATGGCTCGCCACGGGCATGGGCCTGTTCCGCTTTGACGGGATCACCTTCGAGCCCATCGCCCTCGATGGCCGCGCAGACCAGGACGACCTTCCCAGCGCGATCCTGGCGGCGCGCAATGGCGACATCTGGGTCAGCTTCGCGGGCTCGCGCCGTTTCGCGGTCTATCGCGACGGATCGCTCCGCCCCTCCGCGATGCCCCCGGCGCCCGACCGCGTGGTGTCGATGGCCGAGGGCCGCGACGGCGCCGTCTGGGCGCTGACCGCCCGCTTCGACGCCCAGGTTCTGCGGGTTCATAACGGACACTGGGAGGCGTTTGACAGCCGCCAGGGCCTGCCGCGCGACGACGCGCTGAGCCTTCTGACGTCCGCGGACGGCGCGGTCTGGGTTTCCCTCACCAACGCCGTCGCACGCCTGCCTTTGGGCGGACGCCGGTTCGAGGTCGTGCGCGCCACGCCCCGCGCCAACGGCATGCTGTCGCAGGACTTCCAGGGACGGGTCTGGCTGTCGGAACGCGGCGGCAGCTACCCGCTGACCGGCCCCGGCGGACGGGGCCGGCCCGCTCCCGGGCCGCCCTACCGCACGGACGGCGCGCAAATCCGCGGTGCGCCGCTGTTCGACCGCGGCGGAAACCTCTGGATCGCCACCCGTTACGACGGGGTCCAACGCGTGGCCGCCGCATCCGCCTGGGGGTCGCGCGCCCAGCCGTTGATCGAGGCGCGGCACGGAAGGGACGGTCTCTCGTCCGACCTGACCAACCAGGTGTTCGAAGACCGGGAGGGCAATATCTGGGTCGGGTCTGAAAAGGGCTTGGACAAGCTGCGGCCGGCGACCCTCAGGTCCGAGCCCCTGCTGGCGCGACCCGCCGCCTTCGGTGACAAACTGCTGTCGGCCTCCGACGGCAGCGTCTACATCGGCGAGGCCGACGCGATCTACCGCGTCCCCCCCGGCGGAGAGCCCAGGGCGATCCTGCGCAGCCACGAACCGCAGAGCCTATGCGAAGCGCCCGACGGCGCGGTGTGGGTGGCGTTCGCGACCCGCATCGTCGTCCTGCGGGACGGCCGCACGATCCGGACCTTCAGCCGTCCCGACACCGACAGCATCGTCTATGACTGCGCCTTCGACCTGCGCGGGGACTATTGGATCTCCGCCGCGGCGGGCGGGCTGCTTCGCTATAGCGGTGGGCGGTGGAGCACGATGTTCCAGCAGCCTGACGGCGAGGGCTTCCATCCCATGACCATGGTGCGCGACGCGCGCGGCCGGGTCGTCGTGCAGTGGTCGTTGCGTCGTCTGGCCTGGCTGGATGGTCCAGCCCCACGCTTCTCTCCCCTGGCGCAAGGCCGAGATCCAACCGCGGTGACCCTCTACCCCACGGCCGACGGCGAGGTTCTGGCCGGCGGGGCCTTTGGACTTTCCCGATACAAGGACGAGCGCGTCGATACGATCGCGTCGGACAAGGGTCCGGGCGGGCGCATCAGCGGCGTGGTCCAGACCGAGGGCGGCACGTGGCTGGCCTATCCTCGGGCCCTGGTGAGGATCGCCGCGCCGGACCTGGAGCGCGGCTTTGCCAGCCGTGCGCTGCCCCCGCCCAACCTTTCGCTCGGCTTCGGCGACGGCCTGACCAGCCGCCCCCATTCCCATAGCCAGCGAACCCTCGTCCAGGGTGGCGACGGCCGCCTTTGGGTCGCGACCGAAACCGGGACGATGTGGATGGACCCACGGCGTATCACGCGCACCAACCTGCCCCCTGGCGTCGCGGTGCGCTCGGTGGTCGGTGGCGGCCGCCTGGTCCGCGACCCGACCGCGCTTCGGCTGGTGAAAGGAACGTCGAGCCTGGAGATCGACTACGCCGTCCTCAGCTTCGCCGATCCGCGCCAGGTGAGCGTGCGCTACCGGCTCGAGGGCTTCGACAAGGACTGGATCGACCCGGGTCCCCGGCGCCAAGCCTTCTATACGAACCTCAAGCCGGGCAAGTACCGCTTCCAGGTGATCGCCGCCAGCAACGAGGGGGTCTGGAACCGGGAGGGCGCGACGGTCGCCATCGAGATACCGCCGACGTTCCTCCAGTCGCCGTGGTTCATCGCCCTTTGCGTGCTCGCGGCGGCGACGCTGCTTTGGCTCTTCTACCGGCTGCGGCTGGCGCAGATGGAGCAGCGGATCCACGTCGGCCACGAAGCCCGGTTGAGCGAACGCGAGCGCATCGCTCGCGAACTGCACGACACCCTGCTGCAGAGCGTCCAGGGCCTGGTCCTTCGCTTCCAGTCCGTCGCCAACAAGATGCCGCCGGACACCAAGTCCCGCGAGTTGCTGGAGTCGGCCCTAAAGCGCGCGGACGATGTGATTATCGACGGGCGTAACCGCGTACGGGACCTGCGCATGGCCGAAAGCCCCGGTGACCTGGCCGCCATCCTGGAGGAACGCGGGGCCGCCGCCGGGTTCGATCCGCCCATTCCGGTGCACGTCGTCACCGAAGGCGCTTCGCGCGCGGTCCACCCGCTGGTGGCCGCCGAACTTGGCCGGATCGCCGGCGAGGCGCTGTTCAACATCGCGCGCCACGCCAAGGCCCAGACCGTCGACATGACCATCCATTTCACCGATCAGCAGCTGACCGTGCGCATCTGCGACGACGGGGTGGGCATTCCCGCCGATGTGGTCGCCAGGGGCCACAAGCCCGGGCACTTCGGCCTGGTGGGCCTGCGCGAGCGCGCCCAGCGGATCGGCGGTCGACTGTCGATCGCCAATTGCGCCGGCGCCGGCGCCGAGATCACGGTCAAGATCCCCGCGAAACTAGCCTACGCCGACAAGGCGTCGGCCCGGTCGCGGCTTTCGTCCCTCCTTCGCCTTTTCGGGAGATCCCCCGTTGTCTGAGCCCAGTGCGCGTCCCATCCGTATCCTCGTGGTCGACGATCATCCCATCCTTCGAGAGGGCGTGGCCGCGATCCTGGAAGACCGCGACGACATGCAGCTGGTGGGCGAGGCGCGGGACGGCGCCGAGGCCATCGAGCAGTATCGCGCCCTGCAGCCCGACGTGACCCTCATGGATCTCCAGATGCCCGGAATGGGCGGGGTGGAGGCCATCAAGGCGATCCGCGACGAGCAGCCGAACGCCTGCATCGTGGTGCTCACCACCTACGACGGCGACGTCCAGGCGGTCCGGGCCCTCAAGGCGGGGGCCATGGGATATCTACTCAAGAGCAGTCTGCGCACCGAGATGCTCGACGCCATCCACAGCGTCAGCCAGGGGCGGCGTTACCTGCATCGAAACATCGCCGACGAGATCGCCTTGCACATCCTGGACGACGGGTTGAGCGAGAGGGAGGTCGCGGTCCTGCAGTTGGTGGCGATCGGCAAGGCCAACAAGCAGATTGCCTTCGAGCTGGGCATCTCCGAGGAGACGGTGAAGGGCTACCTGAAGGCCATCTTCACCAAGCTCAACGTCGCCGACCGCACCCACGCCGTCACCATCGCGGCGCGGCGCGGGATCATCCAGCTCTAGGCGTCTTTAGCCAGGGGCCGGCAAGCCTCAAGGCCGTCGGCCCAGCCACGCGGCGATGTTGAGGACGTAGCGGTGGGTGTCGCGCAGGGCTTGCGGCTCGCGGGCCATGCCCTCGCCCGGGGTTTCGGAGACGAAGCTGGGGCAACCGCGCGACAGGTCCCAGTTGTAGTCGGCGAAGTGGTGGAAGGTGCTTTGGGCGATCGCGCGTCCGCCCTGCGCGTCAACCTCGAACGCGACGGCGAGGTTGAAGTCCCGGCCGGTGCTCTGGCTGCGCCCGGTCATGATCACCCGGGCATCGGCGTCCTTCGGCGCCATCACCGCGCCCTCGTGGGGATGGGCCGGCAGGTAGCGGAGGGCCCCGGTCGGCGAAGCGGGGTCGGCCAGCACGGGATGGAGCGGCTCCAGGGGTCGGATGAGCTGGTAGTCGCCGTTGGCGCCGGACCGGTAGTTGGGCCAGGAGATCGCCTGCGTCTCTTCATCGTCGCGGATATGCCGGCCGGTATCCGGCTCGGGATTGCGCGTGTGGAAGTGGTGCGCGGCGCCGACGCCGCCCAGGGTGCAGACCGAGGATCCCAGGTCCATATGGTCGCGCGTCACCATCATGCCGCCGCCGGCGGCGCGGAAGCGCGAGATGGCGCCGCAATCGGCCTCCGTCAGGCCATCGCCGACATCGACCGCGAACAGCCACAGTTGGTCGAAATCGCTCTCGTCCAGGCGCGAGAGCACCGGGTCGGGCTCGCCCATGGCCGCGCGGTCGCGGGCCTCAACCGCGTAGAGCGGCCGGCCAGCGTCGTCGGTCGCGGCCGCCAGGAGGTCGCGGAGCAGGCCAAACCGCGCGATGGACCAGTCGTCTTCGGTCTTGGCGATGGTGGTCTGGAGCAAAATCCGGGTCGGCCGCGCGTTCATGGTCCCTCACATATTCGGATAGTTGGGCCCGTCGCCGCCCTGGGGCGTCGTCCAGGTGATGTTCTGCGACGGATCCTTGATGTCGCAGGTCTTGCAATGCACGCAATTTTGGAAGTTGACCTGGAAGCGCGGGTTGGCGCCCTGCTCGTCGTAGAGCACCTCATATACGCCCGCCGGGCAGTAGAGTCTGGCCGGTTCCCCATATTTCGGCAGGTTCACGGCGATTGGGATCGAGGGATCCTTCAGCTTCAGGTGCGACGGCTGGTCGTCGGCGTGATGGGTGTTGGACAGGAACACGCTCGAGAGCTTGTCGAACGATAGCACCCCGTCGGGCTTGGGATAGGCGATGGGCCGGTGCTCGGCGGCCAGTCCCGTGGCGGCGGCATCCGTCCCGCCGTGCTTGAGCGTGCCGAAGAACGAGAAGCCGCCGAAGCGGGTGGTGAACATCTCGATCAGACCCAGGAGGTTGCCGAAGATGGTTCCGAACTTCGACCACAGCGGTTTGACGTTGCGCACCGTGTGCAGCTCCCGCCAGATCCTGGAGCCCTCGTAGGCCTCCTCGTATTCGACCAGCGTGTCACGACCCCGGCCTGCGCGAAGCGCCGCGAAGGCCGCTTCGGCGGCGAGCCTGCCGCTGGTGATGGCGTTGTGGCTGCCCTTGATCCTCGGGAAGTTCAGCAATCCCGCCGCATCACCGAGCAGAACCCCGCCGGGGAAATAGAGGCGGGGGGTCGATTGGAAACCGCCTTCGATCACGGCGCGCGCGCCATAGGCGATCCGCCGGCCGCCCGCCAGGTGCTTGGCGATCGCCGGGTGCTGCTTGGCGCGCTGGAACTCGTCGAAAGGCGACAGCCAGGGGTTCTGGTAGTCGAGGTGGACGATGAAGCCGACGGACACGTACCGGTCGCCGAAATGGTAAAGGAAGCTGCCGCCGCCGGTCTTGTCGTCCAGCGGCCAGCCGAGCGTATGCTGGACGAAGCCGGGCCGGAAAACCGCCTCGGGCACCTGCCAGAGCTCCTTGAGCCCGATGCCGTACTTCTGCGGCTCGCTCGTCCTGTCCAGGCCGAAGCGGGCGATGAGCTGCTTGGCGAGCGAGCCGCGCGCGCCTTCGGCGATCATCACGTAACGCCCGTGGAGCTCGACGCCCGGTTCGAACGCAGACCCCGGCTTTCCATCGCGGCCGACGCCGAAGACGCCGGCGACCACGCCCTTGACGGCGCCGCTCGTGTCGAGGACGAGGTCCGAGGCGGCCATGCCGGGATAGATCTCCACGCCCAGGGCTTCGGCCTGGGTCGCCAGCCAGCGGCAGAGCACGCCCAGCGATGCGATGTAGTTCCCGCGGTTGTGGACGTAAGGCGGCATCAGCCACATCGGGATCTGGAAGGACCACTTGCGTCCCAGCAGCAAGAAGCGGTCGGACGAAACCGGCGTCTCCAGCGGCGCGCCCAGGCGCTTCCAGTCGGGAAAAAGCTCGGCGAGGCCGACCGGGTCGATCACCGCGCCCGAGATCGTGTGGGCCCCGACCTCGGAGCCTTTCTCGAGCACCGCCACCGAGAGCTCGACGCCGGCTGTCTTGGCCAGGTGCTTCAGGCGTATCGCCGCGGCGAGCCCCGAGGGGCCCGCCCCGACGATCACGACGTCATAGGCCATGACTTCCCGTTGGCGGGCGCCGGCTTGATCCATGGTCATGGCCTGGTTCCCAGCTTCAGCGCGCCGAGGCCGCGTCTTCGATCAAGGCGGCGACCTTGGCCGGCTGCGACACGAGCAGGGCGTGGGAGCCGCCCTCGACGACCACGGTCTTGCGGGCCTGAGCCCGGGCGGCCATGAACGCTTCGACCTCGGCGGGGATGTTGCGGTCGGCCGTGCCGTAGATGACGTAGGACGGCAGGCGCTTCCAGGTCGGCGTGGTGGCCATGTCCGAGAGGGCGCGGCCGGTGATCGGACGCTGGGTGGCGGCCATCAGGGCGGTCTTGGCGGCGGGCACATCGGCGGCGAACTGGGCGCGGAACTTGGCCGGTTGGATATAGAGGTCGTCGTCGCCATCGGGCAGGGTCACGGTCGACAAGGCCTCGCCGAGGGTGCCGCCCGGGAACTTGCCCGACAGCGACTTGGCCGATTCCCCGGCCTCCGGAAGGAAGGCGGCGACATAGACCAGGGCGCTGACATTGGCCTGGCCGTTGGCGGCCTCGGTGATCACCTCGCCGCCGTAGGAGTGGCCGACCAGAACCACCGAACCGGGAATCGAGCGGACCAGGGCCGACACCGAGGCGGCGTCCGACTTCAGGTCGCGAAGCGGATTGGCGGCCGCGACCACCCGATAGCCATCGCGGGTGAGCTTGGTCACGACGTCGTTCCACCCCGAGGCGTCGGCGAAGGCGCCGTGAACCAGGACGATCGTGGGCTTGGCGGCGGGGGTCGCGGCCTGGCCCGCGGCGGGCAGAAGCAGGGCCAGGCCGAGCATCGCGGCCTTCAGGGAATTGCGCATGGAGAACTCCGTGGGTTCGAGGCCTACGCCTCGTCTTGCCAACCATGCGGCGTCCGGCGCCGGCCGCCCATCTCGCGGAAGGGAGTGGTCGCCCCCTCCAAAGGTCTAGGCGGCCGCCCCCCGCGGTCAGAGCATCGTCATGCCGCCGTCCACCGCCAGGTTGACGCCCGTGACGAAGCTGCCCGCCTCGGAGACCAGGAACAGGGCCGCGCGCGCCAATTCCTCGGGGCGCGCCAGACGCCCCAGCGGTATGCGTTCGGCCATGCCGGCCTCGAAGGCGTCGCGATCCTCGGGCCTGACGCCCAGCTTGCCCAAAATGGCGGTGTCCGTCGGACCGGGGCTCAGCACGTTGACCCGAACGCCGCGGCCTTTCAGTTCGAGCGCCCAGACGCGGGCGAACGCTTCCAGCGCGGCCTTCGAGCCGGCATAGGCGGCGTGGCCATGCAGCGCCTTTTGGCTGGCGATCGACCCGGTCAGCAGGATCGCTCCGCCGTCGCGCAGCAGCGGTTCGATCTTCTGGACGCCGAAGAACACGCCGCGCGCATTGACCGCGAACTGGGCGTCGTACTCGGCCTCGGTGACCTCGGGCGACGGCATGATCGTGTTGACGCCGGCGTTGGCCATGTAGACGTCCAGTCCGCCGAACCGCTCGCGGACGGCCTTCGCGACCGCGTCATGGTGGCCGAGGTCGGCGACGTCGCCGACCAGGCCCAGGGCGGCGGGGCCGATCTCGGCGACCGCCGCCTCGACCGCCTCGGCGCGACGTCCGGTGACGACGACCTGCGCGCCTTCCGTCGCGAAGAGCTTGGCGGAGGCCAGGCCGATGCCGCTGGCGCCGCCGGTGATCACGGCGACCTTGTTCTTGAGGGTGTCCACTGTTCTTACGCCTCCGGGCGACGGGTTGATTGCACCGTCCCAGATGGCCGCGGATGTGGATCGGATAAGACAAGCCGGCGGCACAGGGCCTGTTCCATGCTGGCCCAGATGATCGATCCCCTAGACCATGCCGCGGGCCTGTCGGCCTTCATCGACGCCGTGGAGACCGGCTCGTTCAGCGCAGCGGCGCGGCGCGCCGGAACGACGCCCTCGTCGGTCTCCAAGAGCATCGGGCGGCTGGAGCGCCGGCTGGGCGTGCGGCTGTTCGTCCGGTCGACACGCAGCGTCGCCCCGACCGTCGAGGGCGCGGCCTATTTCGAGCGCGTCGCGCCGCTGCTACGCGCCCTGGCCGAGGCGCAGGACGTGGTCCGCACGGGCTCGGCCCAGGGGCGGCTTCGGGTTTCCCTTCCCACGGACCTTGGCCGACTACTGCTTGATCCGTTGACCCGGATCTTCATCCCGCGCCACCCCGGCGTCAGCTTGGAACTGGACCTGAGCGACCGCCATGTCGACCTTGTCCGCGAAGGCTACGACCTGGCGCTCAGGGCGGGCGTCGCGCACGATCCCGATCTCGTCGCACGCCCGCTTGGCGCCGCGCCCCTGGCCCTGGTGGCCTCGCCCGAGCATCTCGACCGCCATGGACGACCCGAAACCCTCGAGGACCTGGCGGCCTCCCGGCACGTCCGCTACCGCCACGGCGGCGAGCCCTTCCCGATCCGGTTCGCCGACGGCGCCACGCTGCGGCCGGACGGGGTTCTCGACTGCGACAGCGGCTTTGCGCTGAGGTCGGCGGCGATCAACGGCGTGGGCGTGGCCCAGTTGCTGCGCTGGACCGTCGATGAGGATCTTCGGGCCGGACGGCTCGAGGTCGTCATGCCCACAAGGCCCCTGCCCGTGGTGCCCTTGAGGATCCTGCACGCCTTCGGACGTTTCCAGCCGCTCAGGGCGCGCCTGTTCTCCGACTTCGTCGCTGGCCAGCTCGCCCGGCTGTCGCGTTAGACGCGGCCACATCCAACCCTATGCGCAGGCATAGGATCGGCCTGCCTTTTCGCCGGATCGATGCTGGTCCGCGCCGCGCCTACCGTTCGCTCGAACCCCCGTCGCCACCGGCCGGCGGGCCGAAGAGAGCCACGGAACCGCCGCCATGCCGCCAGCGACCAACTTCACCGAGACGTCCAGCCTGCCTTTTCCGAACCTCAACGCGCTGACGTTGCAGGCGCTCGGCGGCCCGCTGGCCGACCAGGACAGCCGCGCAAACACGATCAGCGGCGCATTGACCGAGGACAGGCGGCCATCGCCGCCGATCGTCTATACGGGTGGTCTCGCGCCCTGGCAGGTCAAACGCCTGATGGCTCACCTTGTGCGGCGCCTAGACGCCCCCTTGCGTCTCCCAGAGATCGCCGCCCTCGTCGGCGTCAGCGCCAGCCATTTCTCCCGCGCTTTCAAGCAAACGTTCGGACAACCGTTCTCGCAGTATGTCATCGCCCTCAGGCTCGAACGGGCGCGCACGCTCCTGCGGAGCACCCGCCAGTCGATCAGCGATGTCGCCCTGGCCTGCGGCATGACCGACCAGGCCCATCTGACCCGGCTCTTTCACCGCCGCTTCGGCGCGCCGCCGCACGCCTGGCGGCGGGCGCACGGCTGGCCCGGCGCGGTCGATCAGGCCGAAGGATGATCCAGCGGCAGGAAGATCGTGAACATGGCCCCGCCCGCGGCGTGGTTTGCGGCCGAGATGGTCCCGCTGTGCTCGTTGATGATCGACTGGCAGATGGCCAGGCCGATACCGATGCCGCTGTCCTTGGTCGTGAAAAAGCTGTCGAAAACGCTGGCCAGGTGTTCGGCCGCGATGCCGGGCCCGCTGTCGTGGATGACGATCGCCACGCCAGTCGGCGCCGGTGAGGCCGAAAGATGGATCTCGCGCCGTTCCGAACCGTGGAGATCGATCGCCTGCAGGCTGTTGACCAGCAGGTTGACGACGACCTGTTGCAACTGGATCCGGTCGCCGTGGATGGCGGGCAGGTCGTGCTGGAGCGCCATCATCAGCGTGATGCCCTTGGCCTCGATCTCGTGGCGCACGATCATCACGGCCTCCTCGATCGTCGCGCGCACGTCCAGTCGCGTCCGCTGCGGCTCGCGCTTCATCGCCATGCCGCGGATCCGCTCGATGATCTGACTGGCGCGTCCGGCGCTGGCGGCGATGCGTTCGGTCAGCAGACGAGCCTTTTCTAAATTGGGCTCCTGCTGGCCCAGCCACCGCAGGCTGGTGTCGGCGTTGGTCATGATGGCGGAGAGCGGCTGGTTGACCTCGTGGGCGATCGACGCCGCCAGTTCCCCCAGCGTCGAGAGCCGCGCCGCATGGGCGAAGTTGGCCTGGAGCCGGCGGAGCTCGGCTTCGGTGCGAAGGCGGTCGGTGACGTCCTCGAGCGTGATGAAGGTCGTGTCGAGATATTCCGGCGGTGCGGGATAGGTCACCGACAGCACCACGTCGCGCAGGCGCCCGTCGAACGTGCGCAGCTTGGCCTGTTCGAAATAGTTCCGGCGCCCCTCGAAATGGGCCCGCATCACGCGGTTGGCCATCTTGGGGGTGGCCGAGAAGAGATAGCGCACCGACTGGATCAGCTCGGCGGCGTTGCTGGCCCCGAACAAGCGCACCGCCGCTTCGTTGACCTCGGTGACGAGGACGATGTCCTTGGCGTGTTCGACAAGCTCGGGATGGTCGTCGAGATAGCCAGCGATATCGGTCACGCCCTGCGCGCGAAGTCGTTCGAGCGCTTCGCCCGATTGGCGCGCGTCGACATAGAGCAACGGCACCGGCGTGAAATGGATGAGTTTCCTATAGCGATCTTCGCTGGCCTGCAGCTCCCAGGCGGTGCGGTCGTCGCTGACCGCGCCGTTGATCATCAGAAACAGGCTGCTGGAGCGGTCGGGTTCGGCCGAGCGCCAGGCGGTGGCGGTCGCGCCCGCCAGGCGCCCGTAGGGCCCAAGCGTGCGAACCAGGGGGGAGCCGATCGGGCGCTGGCGGACTTCGGCGATCAGCCGGGCGATGTCGTCGCGGCTCTCAGCCGGCCAATAGTCGCTCAGCGGGCGACCGATCATCTGATCGCGGTCGGCCATGCCGCCGAACAGCCGTACGGTTCGGGCGTTGGCGTCGACGATGCGGCAGGCGTCGAGCAGCGCCAGGCCCTGAGCCTCGGCGCTGGCGAACATACCCAGCTCCCAGCAGGCCGCCGTCGTCCGCCGCAGGTCGGCGATCGGGTCCAGGGCGGTTTCGTGCGGAGACAAGCGGACGGGCTGACCGTACTCCACCACATCCCTCATGCCGCCGTCGGGATGGCGCCTGAGCGTTCGCCGCACGCGCGCGCCGACGATTCGGCCGGCCGCGCTGCGGCGCGTGACCTCACCGGCCCAGCCGCCTTCCTGGACCAGCAGCGCCCATTGCTCGGCGTGCCGTCCCGGATCGTCGGCCATGTCGCGCAAGGGCAGCCCGACCATGGCCATGGCCGGCCATCCGTAGAGCGCCTCGGCCGCCGGGTTCCAGTAGCGGATCACCCCGGTGGGATCGGTGACCACCACCGCCTCGGCGGCCAAGTCGACCAGATTGCCGCAATCGTCCTGCCCCAGGGCGCGAAAGAGGGCGGTCATGAGGCTTGGGCCCGCGCGGCGAGCAGGGTCCGGTCGGTATGGGAAGCGCAGCAGAACATCATGAGTCAAGTTATCGCGCCCTCCCCGCCTTCTCCCCCCACGAACGAGCCCCCTGGGCGCCCCTCTTTCGCGTGGACGGTCGTCTCGACGGCCGTAAAGGACGCTGCAACGTCGCCCGCTCGCCTAATCCCGAAGCGGAGAGCTCGGCCCTCGCCCTGCGCAGGGCCGCCCTATCCGTTGGCCTAGGCGGTCGTCGACCTTGGGCGAGCCCGTCGCCGACCTTGGCGACCCAAGCGCCGCCCAGCGTACAGTGTCGGTCCGACGGGCGCTTGGGTAGCAGTAGGTCGAGCCGTGTTAATCGGACGCGACAGGGATGGTGGACGCAGGGGTTTTTCCGGTTTCCCCCTGCGACCAACGAAACGGTAGGCGAGCGCCCAACCTGTCCGGCTCAGCCCAAACCATTCGACGCGGGCTCTCGGCGCCCGGGCGGAAAACAGGTGAGACCATGACCACTTCGGAAAGCTCCATCACCCAGGGCGTTCGAGCGCGCGCCCTTTTCGAAGGTCACGACATCGCCGACAGCGCCGACGTGGTCGTCGTGCGCGATCCAGGCCATCCGCCCGTCTACTACTTCCCGCGCAAGGACGTGTTCATGGTCTTCCTGAGCGAGACCGACAAGGTCACCCACAACGCCGACAAGGGCGAGGCGCGCTACTTCACGATCTACCGCGACCAGCACATCGTCGACAACGTCGCCTGGTCCTACGAAGCGCCGCCGCCCGCCTTCGCGGCCATCGCCGGGCGCATCGCCTTCCATCCGGCCCATGTCGACTTCCAGGTCGAAGGCCACCCGATTGCGGACGTTCAGGAAGACGATGACCAGGAGATCAGCCCCGCCTGATCGGGGGGCGTGTCGATCCCCAATTCGGGGCGTCCGCTACGCAGCCGCGAAGTTTATAACGCCGACCTAGAAGGGTCGCGTTATGAGCAAGACGGCGGACGACATCGGTCCTCAACGGGACAAGCGCGGCGCGGGTCTCTACGGCGCGGCGCTCGAGTACGGCCTGCACTGCCTTACATGGCTGGTGGGCCGCGAGCGCCCCGCCAGCAGCCGCGACCTGGCCGCCCTTCAGGGCGCGCCCACGGCGATGGTCGCCAAGATCATGACCAAGCTGGAGAAGGCGGGCCTCGTCGTCGCCAGCGACGGCGTGCGCGGCGGCTACGGGCTCGCCCGCTCGCCCGACACCATTTCCGTGCTGCAAGTGGCCGACGCGATCGACGGCCGCAGGCCGCTCTTCGAATGCCGGGAGATCCGACGCAGTTGCGCCCTGTTCGAGGCCGACCCGCCGGACTGGGCGACCCGCAAGGTGTGCGGGATCCATGCGGTCATGCTGCGCGCGCAGAAGACAATGCGCGACGAGATGGCCAAGACCAGCTTGCTGCAGATCGTACAGGGCGTGCCCGCGCCGCCCGAGTTCGGCGTCGAGGTCGGACGCTGGCTGGACGATCGCATCGAGGTTCGCGAACAGGCGCGGGTCGCGGGCATCAAGCGCAGGGAGCCTGTCCGATGACCAACGCCGCCCGAGAAGCGCGGACCGACCTGGAGATTTCCGGGCGCCGCGATGATGACCTGGCCCCCGTCGTGATCGTGGTCGACGACGACGATGCGGTGCGTCTGTCGATCTGCGAGTTGCTGGAATCCGTGGGTGTCGCCTCGCTGGCGTTCGCCTCGGCTCGGGAGCTGATGGAGGCCAGCGTCCTGGACCGTCCTGGCTGCATGATCCTCGATGTCCGCATGCCCGGCCTCAGCGGGCTGGATTTCCAGAGCCATCTGGCCGCGCATGGCATACCCACCTCGATCATCTTCCTTACCGGCCATGGCGACATCCCCATGACGGTGCAGGCGATGAAGGCCGGCGCGGTGGAGTTCCTCACCAAGCCCGCGCGGGACCAGACCCTGCTCGACGCGGTCACCCGCGCCATCGCCGCGGATCTGGCCAAGCGCGGCGACGCGCGCACAGCGCGCGAGAACATCGCGCTCTTCCAGCGGCTCACGCCCCGGGAGCGCCAGGTCATGCGCGCGGTGGTGCAAGGCGCCTTGAACAAGCAGATCGCCTACGAGCTCGGGATCACCGAAGTCACCGTCAAGCTGCACCGGAGCAGCCTGATGAGGAAGATGCGCGCGCCCTTCGTGACCCACCTGGTGCGCGCCTGGCAGTCCTTGCCCGCGGAGCTGCGCGAGGAGGCCGGCGGCTAGACCTTTGTATAGGTAGGAGGTGGGCCCGATTGCGCGGATGAATTGTCCCAACGACAAAGTCCTGCCGCGTAAAGGGCCCCAAGCTTGTCCACCGAGCCTCTTTTCGCGATCGTCGACGACGACGAGGCCGTCCGCCAGGCTCTGTCCGAACTGCTCGAGGTCTCGGGCTGGCGCTGCCTGACCTTCTCGACCGCTCCGGCCTTCATCGCCGCCCATGCGCCCGGACGCTTCGCGGCGGTGGTGACCGACCTCAACCTGCCGGGACAGAGCGGCCTGCAGCTGCAGCACCACCTGCGATGCGTCGAACCGGGCCTGCCGGTGATCGTCGTCTCCGCGCAATCGGAGCCTGGCGTCCGCGCTCGGTGCCTGGCCTCGGGGGCGATCGCGTACCTGACCAAGCCGATCAGCGACGAGATGCTGCTGGCGCACTTGGCTGCCGCCGCCGGACGAGGCTGACAGCCTGTACGCTGGTATGGGGCGCCCTGCCCCTTTGGCCAAATCGTGGCCGACGCCCCGACACCCTAGGGTCGCCCGGACGCCCTGGCGGGCTTTCTCCGCCGGCCCCACTTCCGGGAGATCCTGATGAAACTCTATTACGCAATCGGCGCCTGCAGCCTCGCCGACAAGATCGCTCTGGCGGAAGCCGAGATGCCTTGCGACTTCGAGCGGGTGGAGTTGCCCGAGCGCATCACCGAAACCGGCGCCGACTTTGCCGCCATCAACCCCAAGGGTTACGTCCCGGCCCTGATCCTGGACGGCGGGGAGATGATCACCGAGAACGTCGCCATCCTGTCCTGGATCGCCGAACAATCGCCCAAGCTGCGGCCCGAGGGTCCGCTCGGCTGGTTCCGGCTTCTCGAGGCCCTCGCCTACATCTCGACCGAGGTTCACAAGAGCTTCCACCCTTTCTTCACGCCCGGCGTCACCGAGGACGAAAAGCAGGCAGCCCGCGAGGTGGTCGGCCGCCGGCTGGACTATCTGGCGGCTGGCCTCTCGGACGCGTTCCTCCTTGGGCCGCGGATGAGCGTGGCCGACGCCTATCTCTTCGTGATGCTGCGCTGGGCCAAGCCCAACGGCGTCGTCCTGCCCCCGCCCCTGGCCGCCTTTTACGAGCGCATGAAGGCGCGTCCGACGGTCGCCGCGGCCCTGGCCAGCGAAGGCCTCTACGCCTAGGCGCGCCGTTCGACGACCGGGACCTATGCGCCGGTATAGGTCCCGCACGTCCTTTCGCCCAATCGCGTCCGGCCGCCCCGCGGTCCTAGCCTCCGTCACGGGTCGGATGACCTCAAGACGGAGGCGACAGAGATGAAGATCGTGGTGGTGGGCGGCAGCGGCCGCATCGGGGAGAAGCTCGTCTACAATCTGCGCCAGGACGACTACAAGGTCCTGGAGGCGTCTCCGTCTTTCGGGATCAACACCATCACCCGGCAGGGCCTGGACGCGGCCCTGGCCGGCGCGGACGTGGTCGTCGACGTCACCCAGTCGCCCAGCCTGGACGGACCGGCCGCGCTCGAGTTCTTCGAGACCTCCGGCAAAAACCTGCTGGCCGCGGCCAAGGCCGCCGGCGTCCGCCACCATGTGGTCCTGTCGATCGTCGGCACCGAGCGACTGCAGGCGAGCGGCTACTTCCAGGCCAAGAAGCTGCAGGAGGATCTGGCCAGGGACTCCGGCCTTCCCTTCAGCATCCTTCGCTCCACCCAGTTCTTCGAGTTCATCAGCGGCCTGGTGCAGGACGGCACGGACCGCGACGTGGTCATTTCGCCAGCGCGCGTCCAGCCGATCGCGGCCGAGGACGTCGCCGAGACCCTGGCCGATATCGCGCTCAGCGCGCCTCTGAACGGCATGGTCGAGGTGGCCGGGCCCGATCGCTTCCAGCTCGACGAGGTGGCCCGGGAGGTGCTGACGGCCTTCGAGGATCCGCGCCAGGTCACCCCCGACTGCGGCGCGCGCTATTTCGGCGCCCTCCTCGGCGACACGTCCTTGCTGCCGCAGGACGCGCCGCTGATCGCCGAGACTCGGTTCCACGATTGGCTGAGCGCCAGCCTGCAGGCCTCGCCGATTGTCCACAAGCGCAGGCAAGGGTGAGCATCATGAACATTGTGGTTGCCGGCGGAACCGGCGTGGTGGGCTCCAAGCTCGTGGATATCCTGCGGCGCCAGGGTCATGACGTCCGCATCGCCGCACGGTCGGAGGGCGTCGACGTCCTGACTCGCCAGGGCCTGGATGAGGTGATGGTCGGCGCCGACGTGGCGGTCGACGTCCTTAACTCGCCCTCGTTCGACGACGGTCCGGCCTTGGACTTCTTCGAGACCTCCAGCCGCAACATTCTGGAGGCGGCGGCGGCCGAGGGCGTGAAACACTATCTGGCCCTGTCCATCGTCGGCGCGGACCGGCTGCGGGCGAGCGGCTACTTCCGGGCAAAGCTGGCCCAGGAGCAGCTGATCCGCGAAGCGGGCCTGCCCTATTCGATCCTGCGCTCGACGCAGTTTTTCGAATTCCTCGACGCGGTCGTGGACGACAGCCTCGACGGCGACATCGTGCGCCTTGCCCCTGCGCGGGTGCAATTCATCGCCGCCGATGATGTCGCGGCCGCCCTCGCCGACATCACCGGCCGGGCGGCGGCCAACGATATCATGGAGGTGGCCGGTCCCGACCCGCTGCGCCTCGACGACCTCGTCAAGCGTTACCTGGCGGCGAAGCAGGACGAGCGGACAGTGGTCGCCGACCCTGATGCGCTCTATTTCGGCGCGACGCTGGACGACCAGACCCTGATCGCCGGCCCCGCGCCGCGGTTCGGGCACACCGAGTTCGACCTGTGGCTTCGGCGCACGGCGCAGGCGGCGGCCTGAGATCGCCCCCCCTTCTTCGAACGCGAACACAGCGGGCGGCCCTTCGGGCCGCCCGCTCTTTCGTAAGCGCTCCTCAGCCGATCAGGCCGCGGCCGGAACGGCGGCCTTGAGCCAATCCTCGAAGGTCGTCAGGCCATGGACGCGGGCGTCGACGGGCGTCAGCGAGCGCTCCTCCAGCTCGACGCCGAAGTAGAGCGCCTTGTGATCGACGACGACCTTGCGCGCGTCGCCCGTGGCTTGCAGGTAGCGGGCGACGAACTTGTCGAGGCCGAAGGCTTCGGGCCCCGCGACCTCGACAAGGCCGTTCACCGGCTCGCCCACCGCCACGTCGGTCAAGGCGCCGGCGACGTCGGGCGCGGCGATCGGCTGAACGAGGGCGGGCGAGACATGGATCTCGTCGCCGATCTGGCCGGCCTGGATGATGCCCTGCACAAACGGGAAGAACTGCGTGGAGCGCAGGATGGAAAAGGGGATCGGCGAGGCCCGGATCAGGGCCTCCTGGACGATCTTGGCGCGGAAGTAGCCGCTGTCCTGAAGCCGCTCGGTCCCCACCACCGACAGGGCGACGTGGTGCTTGACGCCCGCCTTCTGGCCGGCCGCCAGCAGGTTTCGGCCGGAGGTGATGAAGAAGTCCAGGGCGGGCGCTGCGTCGAACTGGGGCGAATTGGCGACGTCGACGACGACGTCAGCGCCGGCCAGCGCCGCGTCCAGCCCTTCGCCGGTCAGGGTGTTGACCCCGGTGTTGGGCGCGGCCGCGACCGCCTCGTGGCCCAGGGCGGCGAGATTGGAGACGACACGGGACCCGATCAGGCCGGTGCCGCCGATGACGACGAACTTCATGAGGCATCTCCTCGGTTGGAATGGCCGGCGCAGCATCGCGCGCGCGCGGGCGCGGGGGGATGGCCCCCAAGGGTCGGGCGGCATGGTGACCTGGGCGGAGCGGGCGCCCACCAAGGACGTAGAAGCCTGGACGATGGGCCCGCCCAGGACACGACCTTCGCATAGGTTGACGGGCCGCCTGGCGAGACCGGCGGCTTGGCCGCCTGCGCCAACGGCGTAGTCCCGCGCGCTTGGCGCACAATGGCGGCCCGCAGGGTCGCAAGCGCACTGTCGGAGGGTCTTCACCGTCACAGAGGAAACGACGATGACCTCCACCCCGCGCTTCGCCCCGTTCAAGCTCCTGCCGGACGTCACCAAGGCGATGATGGCTGTCGAAACCGCCCTCGGCGAAAGCGGCATCGAGATCGGCCTTGCCGAGCTGGTCCGCCTGCGCGCCTCGCAGATCAACGGGTGCGCCTTCTGCATCTACATGCATGTGCAGGACGCCAAGAAGCACGGCGAAACGGACCTGCGCCTGCAGCTGCTTGACGCCTGGCGCGAGTCCCCGCTGTACACCGAACGCGAGCGTGCGGCGCTCGCCTGGACCGAGTCCCTGACCCGCGTGGCCAAGACCCACGCTTCCGACGCCGACTACAACCTGGTCAAGAGCCAGTTCAACGAAACCGAGATCGCGGCCCTGACCGCCCTCGTCAGCATGATCAACGCCTGGAACCGGCTGCAGATCGGCGCCGGCGCGACCCACCCCGCTCCCGCCGCGCCCGCGGCCTAACCCGATCAGGCCGCCGCCGGCCTGAGGCGCATCGACGCCCCTCCCCCATGGTCGATGCGCCACGACGACCATCCCTCCCACGGATGTCGCGTCGTTCCGGCCACGCCCCGGCTCCATAGCGCCGGGGCGTGGCTTTTCTCATTTCAAGGATCCGTCTGATGTGGAAATCCATCTCCATCACCCTGGCCGTCGTGCTGGGGATCGCCGCCGTCGCCAACGGCCTGTTCATGCTCGTCTCGCCTGACGGGTGGTACTTCGCCGTGCCCGGCGTGACGACCACCGGCCCGTTCAACCAACACTTCATCCGCGACATCGGCCTGATCTTCATGCTGATCGGCGCGGCCTTCCTGATCGGTGCGCGCAAGCCGGAATACCGCCTGTTCTTCTGGGCGGCCCCGACCATCTGGCTTTCGGGCCACGCGCTGTTCCACTTCTGGGAAGTGGCCGTGGGCATCTGCTCGGCCTCGGTCCTGCCCCGGGACTTCCCGGCCGTCACCCTGCCGGCGATCCTCGGCTGGGTCGCCACGATCTGGGCCTGTCGTCAGAAGCCCGCGACCTAGACGGCGGCGGCGCCGGGCCCTTGGGCCCCGGCGCCGCGCCTACCGCCCCGGGTGGTGTCGCTCGCCGTTGGACAGATGCGCCACGCGCCGATCGGGCAGGATCCACATGCACGCCACCACGGCGTAGAGGCCAAGGGAAACCCACGGCGCCAAGAAGGCGATCGCCACCCCCGCGGCATAGATCGCGATGGAAAGATCGGTCTTTCGATCCCCGTCGAGGGCCGTCGCCAATTCCGACTGCGCCCCCTCGCGCCGCACGAGGCAGGCCGAAAAAATCCGGAACGCCGCGCCCGTCAGCAGCAGGATCAGGCCGTAGACCGCCACCGGCCCGTGGGAGAAATGGCTCTGCTCCATCCACGCCGTCGTGAACGGGATCAGCGACATCCAGAACAGCAGGTGCGAATTGGCCCACATCACCGAGCCGCAGATGCCGCTCGAGGCCCGCATGATGTGGTGGTGGCTGTTCCAGTAGATGCCGACGTAGACGAAGCTCAGGGCATAGCCCAGGGCCGTCGGGGCCAGGGGCGCAAGGTCCGACAGGCCAGAGCCCTGGGGCGGGCGCAGTTCCAGCACCATGATGGTGATGATGATGGCGATGACGCCGTCACTGAAGGCCTCCAGCCGTGTCTTGGACATGCGCGTTCCCTGCAGAGCTTCGAACCAAGCCGGGAGTAAAGCCGGCGTGGGCGCCGCGGTCCCAGATGGCCTTAAGGCTCGTCCGCCCTGACCGATGGTATGGCCCGGGCTCGGCCTCGCCGAGCATGGGCCGACAAGACCCGCGCGGCCGCGCGGTCAACGCTTTGCCCGCCCCGAACCGGGCAAGGAGAAGACCATGACGACGAAAGACACCGACGACCGCGAGACGCCCGAAACCGTCACGCCCGAAGACGGCGAGGAACTCCTGGACGAGGCGCTGGAGGAGAGCTTTCCGGCCAGCGACCCACCAGCGGCGGATCATTTCGACTAGAGCGCCCCGCTTCCCGGCGAGCGCGAAAGGCCGATCAGCCATGCGCGCGCCGGCCAGGCTAAGCGCCAGCGCTCCAAGACCGCCCCGCGGTCGAATGCGAACCACCTCCCCCGATCCCGTTTTCCAAGAGCCACCAGACCATGACAGATGCCGTTCCGACCACCGAGGTCCGCTTGCGGGCCCACTTTCCGAGCCTGCCGCAATCCCCGCTGATCTCCCGGGCCTTCGACTATGCCCGCGAGCGCTGCCCAGCCTTCCTGTTCAATCACGTCGCCCGCTCATGGGCGTTCGCGAGCTGGCTGGCGGCGCAGGAAAACCTGGCGCACGACGCCGAGATCCTGGCCGTGTCGACCCTGCTGCATGACCTGGGCCTGACCGATCACGCCCCTGGTCCCAACCGTTTCGAGGTCAATGGCGCGAACCTGGCGGCGGCCTTCGTGCGCGAGCAGGGCTTCGACGATCGCCGCGCCCAGCTGGTTTGGGACAGCATCGCTCTCCATGCGACGCCGTCGATCAGCGCGTTCAAGGAGCCTGAGGTCGCGCTTTGCGCGCGCGGCATCGGCGTCGATTTCGGAACCCCCGACAACGACCTCCTGGGCCCTTCGCCCATCGCCCTGGCCCTCGCCGCCGCGCCGCGCCTCGACATGAAGCGTCAGTTCACGGCCTGCGTCTGCCAGCTGGCCCGATCGCGACCCGAGACGACCTACGCCAACTTCATCCGCGATTTCGGCGAGCGGCTGGTTCCCGGCTACACGGCGCCGTCCTGGGTCGACGTCATCGCCAACGGCCCGTTCGAAGAGTAGCCGCCTGGGGGCCGGCGCCGCGTGGTCGCCGGCCCCCATACCGCCTGCAACGAGCTTGGCCGTCCGAGCGACGGACAGCCGCAGCACTCCCCCAAAGCCCTCCGGGCTCAGTTAAAGGCCAAGCGGCGACGCCGAATGGCCAGCGTCCGGCCTTCGGTGCTTGCCCAGACCCAGGCAGCTTCAGGTCCTTCAACGCCCATTCGGTCTTCCGACCTATGCGCTGGAATAGGCTCACCCAACCTCCGCCCTAGTCGCCCAGACCACCGGACGGGTGGGGGCGCCCACGGCCCCGCCGTAGAGTTCAGCGCCAACGGAGCGGCCGAGCGATCGGCTCAAGGGAGCGATCGAAGGCCTGCGCCTCGCCAAGCCGCCGCGGCGCGCGGTTCCTCCGACCGTCCCACCCTCGCGGCTGTTTCGGAAGGCCGGAACGTCCCCCGGCCCTGGCGGCGGGACACCCCTCAACGGAAGAGAAGCTCGATGACACAGCAAAGCCAAACCGCCTCGCGGCGCGGCGTCATGACCGCAGGCCTTGCCGCCACCGCCGCCGCGGTCGCCGCCGCGCCGGTCCAAGGCGCGGCGCAGAACACCCCCTCCACCTCCCTTAGCAAGTCAGGAACCACGACCATGGGCAGCAGCTTCGTCACCACCAAGGACGGCGTCCAGATCTTCTACAAGGACTGGGGCCCTAAGGACGCTCAGCCGATCGTGTTCCATCATGGCTGGCCGCTCTCGGCGGACGACTGGGACAACCAGATGCTGTTCTTCCTGGCTCAGGGCTACCGCGTAATCGCCCATGATCGCCGCGGCCACGGGCGCTCAAGCCAGACGGACACCGGCAATGACATGGACACCTATGCCGCCGACCTGGCGATGCTGACCACACACCTGGACCTGAAGAACACCATCCACGTCGGCCACTCCACCGGCGGTGGGGAAGCGGCCCACTACGTGGCCCGCTATGGCGGCGCCGGCCGCGTGGCCAAGCTCGTGCTGATCGGCGCCGTGCCGCCGATCATGGTCAAGACGCCGGCCAATCCGGGCGGCATGCCGGTCGAGGCGTTCGACGGGCTCCGCAGCGCGCTGGCCGCCAATCGAGCCGAATTCTACCGCGACCTCGCCTCGGGACCGTTCTACGGTTTCAATCGTCCCGGCGCGAAGGTGCGTCCGGCCCTGGTCGACAACTGGTGGCGCCAGGCGATGATGGGCGGCGCCAAGCCGCAGTACGACTGCATCGCCGCCTTCTCGGCCACCGACTTCACCAACGACCTGAAGACGATCGACGCGCCGGTCCTGCTGATGCACGGCGACGACGACCAGATCGTTCCGATCGCCGACGCCGCGCTGGTCGGGATCAAGCTGCTGAAGAAGGGCACGCTGAAGGTCTACAAGGGCCTGCCGCACGGTATGGCCACGACCCACGCCGACATCATCAACCCCGACCTGCTGGCCTATATCAAGGCCTAGCGCCGTCGGCGCGGAGGCGCTCGCCCGCCGGCGGGCGCCTCCCCTGCGCCAAAGCCGCCATGCAATTCCCTAAGTTCTGCGCCCCCTGCTAGACGCCCGCCCCCAAGACCTATGCCCTGGTATGGCGCGTCCTATGCCTCGGCCCAAATCGACCCCACGGCCCCTCGCCTCCTAGGCTTCGACGCCGCGTTTGAGCGGCCTCGAGAAGGATAGGTACATGACCGTAGGCAATATCTCGCCCGTGCTGGGAACGGGCTCGGCGGACCTGGTTCCGTCCCGCTATGCGGTTCGGATTGGTGAGATCGACGTGCTGGTGATCAGCGACGGGATCCTGCCGATCGCGACCGAGGTGATGTCCAGCAATGTCGATCCCGCCGAGCGGAAGGCGTGGTTCAACGACATGTTCCTGGGTCCGGACGCGTTCGACTGGCCCCTCAACGTGGTGGTGATCCGCGCCGCCGAACAGACGATCCTCGTGGACGCCGGCCTTGGCGGTCAATTCGACGGCTTCCCCCGCGCGGGCCAGCTTCCCCGGCGTCTGAAAGCCGCCGGCATCGACCTGGCGTCACTGACCGACATCGTGATCACCCACATGCACATGGACCACGTCGGCGGCCTTCTGATCGACGAGGTGAAGGCCCAGCTGCGTCCCGACGTTCGTATCCACGTTTCGGAGGCCGAGGTCGAGTTCTGGAAAGCGCCGGATTTCTCGCGCACGGCCATGCCGCCGCCGATCCCGGACGTACTTCGTGCGACGGCCCAGCAGTTCGCGGAGCAGTTCGCGGACAAGATCCAAACCTTCGTGGACGAGAAAGAGGTTGCGCCGGGCGTGGTCGCCCGACGTGTCGGTGGGCATACGCCGGGTCACAGCGTGGTGCGGGTCACATCCGGCGACGACCAGCTGACATTCGCGGGCGACGCGCTCTTCCCGGTCGCCTTCGACCACCCCGATTGGCAGAACGGTTTCGAGCATGACCCGGAAGAGGCCACCCGCGTGCGCCTGCGCCTCATGAAGGACGCGGCGGCCAGCAGCGAAATCGTGGTGGCCTCGCACCTGCCTTTCCCGTCTGTCGGCCGGATCGCGCTCAACGGCGATCGCTTCCGCTGGGTGGCGGCGGTCTGGGACTACTGATCCGATCAACCCGGCGCTGGCCAAGGGCGGATCCACCATCCGCCCTTGGCGGCGCGACCTCACGCCTCCCCCTAAGCGGCCCTCTCAGGCCCGCCTGCCAGGGACCACGGACCTAAGGCCCGTCACCCAGGGCTCCGCTGCCTCCCGTTCGAACGCGGCCGGTTGCTCTGGCGAAGATCCCAAGTCGCGCGCCTCACACGTCATCGGCGCAGGGTCGCCAAAGCGGCTGACCGCCGCCAAGCCGCCACCTCTCTGAGGCCGCCTAGTGGCGGGTCGTGGGAACCGGATCGCAATCGGCCGGGAAGGTCAGCCGGGCGCCCTCGCCGTGCGGTCCCATCGACCATTCGATCCGGCCATGCAGCAGGCTCACGAGATTGATGACGCGGCTGAGACCGCAGCCCCAGCCGCGGCCGACCCGGCCCATTTCACAGCAGACTTCTCCGTCGGCGACACCGACGCGGATCGCGATCTGGCGCCCCTCTCCCCAGGGCGCGTGCGAGGCCGCGCTGTCCACGAGCTCGGCCACGATGAGGCTGAGCAGCCAGCAACGCCGGGCGTCGATCGCAACAGGATCGCACACCAGGCCCAAGTGAATTCCATCACGTTGGAGCTTGGCGTGACTGAGCGCGGCGCACAGCGCCTCGAGGTTATCGGACAGGTCAACCGTCTGGCCCCCTTCGGGCGCTTCGAGCGCGTGCTGAAGGCGCGCCTGGTCGCGCAGGTGATCGGCCGCGTCGTTCAGCGCCTGCCGGGCCGCGTCGGTCGGCTCGTCGGCGGCGGCTAGCCGGAGCATGGCCACCGCCGCCGTGATCTCGCCGATCATGCGCTTCGAAAGAACGGCGATGAGGTCGATCCGCGGGTCGGCGCCGGCGTCATAGGCCAGGCTGTGGTCTCGGGGCATGGGCTGGCTCCTGAAGTCCACGCCAGGGTGCGCCAGTCCGGTCCCCGAAGATTGTCGGATCAGATCGCCTTTATGCGCTGGATAGGCGACCGGCCGCCAGCCGCAGCAGGACGCCCTTCCAATCGCCGCGCGGCGGCCGGCGATCAGGCCGAGGCGCCGCCGTCGATGGTCAGGCTGGCGCCGGTGATGAACCCCGCCTCCTCGCCCGCGAGGTAGGAGACCAAGCCCGCGATTTCGCCCGGACGACCCAGCCGTCCAAGCGGGATCAAGGGGAGGATCATCTCATGGCTCCCCTCGGTCAGGTCGGTCGCCGTGGGGCCTGGCTGGACGTTGTTGACGGTGACGCCACGAGGGCCCAGGTCGATCGCCGCGCCCCGGACCAGGGCCGCCACGGCCGCCTTGGTCATGGCGTAGACGCTCGCTTGAGGGAAGCCGACGCGCATCGTGATGTTGCTTCCGATCGTGATGATCCGGCCGCCGCGCCTCATGCGCGGCGCGGCATGGCGCAGGGCCGCGAACACACCGCGCACGTTCACCGCCAGGACGCGGTCGAAGTCCTCCAGAGAGACCTGGTCGATCGGCGCGTTGCGCAGGATGCCGGCATTGACCACCAGGATGTCGAGTTGGCCGAAGAGGTCGAGGGCGGCCTCGATCGTCGCCGCCACCTGGTTGGCATCGCCGCTGTCGGCCCGGAGCGCGACAGCCTCGCAGCCGGCTCCCTTCAACCGCGCCTGCAGGATCTGCGCCGGCTCGGGCGAGGCGGCGTAGGTGAAGATCACCTTGGCGCCGTCCATCGCCAAGCGCTCGGCAATCGCCGCGCCGATGCCGCGCGAACCACCCAGCACCACGGCCACCTTTCCGTCATGCACGCCTTCGAAATCCATGGGACACCTCACTGCTACTGGGGTTGGCCGTGGCGGACGCCGTCGGCCAGATGCGCCACGCGGCGGTCGGGCAGGATCCACATCGCCGCGACGAGGGCGTAGAGCGCCAGGGAGATGACCGGCGCGAAGAATGCGATCGCGACGCCGGCGGCATAGGCGGCGATCGACAGATCGGTCTTGCGGTCCCCGTTCAAGGCTTCGGCCAGCGCCGATTGCCGGCCCTCGCGGCGGACGAGGCAGGCCGAGAAGATCCGGAACGCTGCGCCTGTCAGCAGCAGGGTCAGGCCGTAAACCGCGACCGGCCCGCGCGCGAAATGGCGCTGTTCCATCCAGGCCGTGGCGAACGGGATCAGCGACATCCAGAACAGCAGGTGCGAATTGGCCCACATCACCGATCCGCTGATGCCGCTTACAGCCCGCATGATGTGATGGTGATTGTTCCAGTAGATGCCGACGTAGATAAAGCTCAGCGCATAGCCGAGGGCTGTCGGCAGCAACGGCTTAAGCGCCGACAGCTCCGCGCCTTGAGGCGGTCGCAACTCCAGCACCATGATCGTGATGATGATGGCGATCACGCCGTCGCTGAAGGCTTCCAGGCGGGCCTTCGGCATTCGCATCTCCATCGTCCAAGGCGTGCACTTCCGACGATGAGCTACGACGCGGATGGGCGGGAGCACAGCTAGCCTTTAGGCGGAGAGGCCCTGACCGAGCGTATGGCTTGGCCTCGGCGGCCGAGCACGTTCCGACAAGACGAGCCCTGCCCTCGGGCCCACGGTCGCTTGATCAGCGCAATATTGGGATTACCCCAGACCAAAATCTAACCGGGCGCGCTCCACAATGGGAGCGCCCTGGTGGCCGGAGACGACGCCCGAAGGAGAGTTTCCGACCAGAGCCCAGCGCGCGGCCGATCGCTTCGACTTGCTGCCCGCTCCGCCGCGCCTTGAGGCGTTTGCCCGAGCCGCGCCAGAAGCTGACTTCGCCGCGCTGTGGGGAGAGGGCTCCGAACGCCTACCAAAGCGTTTCGGATTCGCTCCGAACCGGTGCCGCGGGTAGACTGCAATCTTCCCGGGACCAGCTAACGCCGCCGGCGCTTGAGCTAGTTGAAGCCACCGACCGCACCACGTCCAAGTTTGACAGGTAGCGGATATGGCTCTCGACGGGGTCGAGATCGGTCGTGTTCTCCACTGCGTAATTTTCGATCTGCGCCGAGCGTAGCCGCGCTCCATCGACCAGGTTGCCGAGCGGGGTGAACAACGGATCGCTGACGATGTCGACGCGATCCCAGATGTTCACCCAGCGCAGCTGCGCGACCTCGTCCTTAAAGAAGGGCTCCTGGGAAAGGTCGCCACGCAGGTCATCGACCAGCCGGCCCGCGCGATAGTTCCCGCCTTCGCAGGTGTGGAAGAAGTAGAAGATTTTGTCGATCGGCGAGCCGAGCGTGAATAGGTGGCTAAGCTTATCCAGGCCGCCGAACGCCTCGCCTTGCGCGCGAGCCACCTTACGACGCCCCATTAGCGATAGCGTCTCCAAGGTGATAGCCGTACCCAGGCTATGGGCGACGACAACCAGCCGCTCGCACTTGTCGTCCGCCATGACATGCTCGAACAGCCCTCGCGTGTTGTCCAGAATCTCGCGTCGGCGCTGAAATTCTTGGTCGCGATCCTGATTGCTGTTCCAGATGAAGACGTCGGCGAATGTGTTGGCGAGAAACCGGCTGGCCCCGATCACCAGCCCACAGAGGGTCAAAACGGCGGCCGTCAGACCGATAACGGCCAGCCCATCACGGCCGCCGCTCCGAAGAACCTGTCCCAACAACTGGGCGGTCAGAAAGCGGGGGAGTTCAGCGCCTGCCGCATGATCTTGTCCGCAGTAGGAGGCTGAAGTCGGCGTGGCTCTGCAAAGCCCTCAGTTCGGCTCGGGTGCACACGGCCGTTAGCGTCGACAGTCAGGCAATGGCAGTGGATTCGAACCGAGTAACCGTCAACCTCGATGTCGCGTTCGATAAGCTCAAGGTGCACGCTGAGAGCCTCCGGCGAGCCCGTCAGCGCGGTGTGCAGATCGTCGTATGTAATCCGGGTGTCGGGGCCGCCTAGCCCTGTCCGCGTAAGGCCTTGATCCCAGACGGCTAGCGAAACGCGACAACTTGAGGTCACCATTTAACGCTGACCACCATTGCCCATCCGCCAACCTTAGGCTGGCCGCTAAGCGTCCTCCCAAGCCTTGTTCAGGATCTTCGCGGCGAGCGCGGCCTTATCCTTCGGGAGAAAGCGGCCGTAGTGCTTGGCCACTGTTTCCGCCGTGTCCTGGATCGCATAACTCGCCTGCTCGTAGGAGCCGGTTTTCTTGAGGATGTGCGTAGCCAGCACGTCGCGCACGTTGTGCGGCCCGTGAGGAAGCAGGCCCGCGATGGCGCCGCGGCCGGTGTACGGATTGAAGATCCCGTACCTCTGGATCGCCAAGCGCCAAGCCTCATAAAACGTGTTCTGGTCATAGGCCGCGCTCTTGCTGGTCGCCTTCATGGTCTTGATGAAGAAGGTTCCAGGATCAGGTGCACGGCTCAGCAGCCGCGGCCGATGCGTCCTGAGATAGGCGTTGATCTGGTCGTACAGGCCGCCAAGGTCAGGCAGCACCAAGCGGAATGGCTGGCGACCGAAGTAGGAGGAGCCGGCGTTCTTGAACGCGACCGCGGGAATGAACGCTTCCCAGCCGCCCTCCCGATCATTCCACCTCAGCTCACCACACTTCAGCGTTTCCAGCCGACGCTCGGACGACGCCGACGCCCCGCGCTCGCAGATCAGCAGTTGCCGCAGATTCTTCTGCCGCACACCGAGGTGCAGCCCGAACCGCAGCATAAGGAAGGCCCGGCAAGCCTCGGCCGCTGGCACCGGGTAGCGACGGACACTCGGCGCCCGCGCCAGTATTTCCTCGGTGATCTGGCGATAGGAGGCCAAAGGACTGTCGGACTCGAGAATGGCCAGGATGGGTTCAAAGGGATCGCGATGGACGCGCGCGATCCGCGCGACTTCCTTGGCGCGATGAAGCGCATGGCGATGCATCTCGTCGCACGCTGCGTCCCAGTCCGCCCGAACGGCATCGATCTCTGTTTGAGAAATCAATCCAGAGACCGGTTTCAGGCGCTGCGCCAAGCCCGGTGTCTGGCGGATCCACCCCGTCTCCCGACGCGTGAGCGCGGCGCCGAGCATGAGCATTTCCACCTCCCACTGGGTGTAGAAGCCGCGGCGTCCCTGCCGCCACTGGAGGTACCAGTCCCAAACGGCTGGAAACACGAGCATGGCGAACGTCAGCTTGGACAGCGACACGCCCGCACCGGCGATCTCGCCCGACGGCGCCGCCGCCAGCGCGCCGAACATCAGGCCTAGATGCTCGACCTTTTGCGAGGCGGTTTCCGATCCCCACACGCCCGACCGCTGCAGACCACGGGAGGTCAGCGCCGCTGTCTTGAACGCCAACAGGCTGGCCATCTCTTGCTCCAGCGCTGGCGGCGCCGCGACCGTGCCCGCCGTCAACTCGGCATCAGGTTCCGGAAGGTCGAAGCCGCCTTCGAGCTCATCTTCGACGGCGACCGTGTAGTCGCCGCAGGTGCCAGCGAAGCGAACGGCGAAGCGTTGACGCATGGCCGCGGCTTGGTAGCGGCGATACTCGGTCGACCCGGACACCACGACCGTGCGCACCCAGTCCAGGATCTCCTCCCGCTTCGCCGGCGAGAGCTGGTTGAAATTGTCGGGCAAGTGCCAGGCCAGGCGACGCCGCTCGGCGGTCGTCAGGCCAGGCAAGCGATGGTTCGCCATCGCCCTGCCCGACGGCGGGATCTTGGCGCGGAAATAGCCTGGCGGCAGATCGTACCGCGCCTCGATCCTCCCAAGCGCGCGCAGGCTTGGCGCGTCATTGGGCGCCTTCGACCCCAACCGCCACATCCGCAGCGTCGTCACGTTCACCGTCGCCCCCTTGGCCGCAAGCGCCTTGTGGAGATGGTAGGCTGAATCGCCATGCCGCTGCATGTGCAGGTCCAACGCCTCGGCGAAATCGTCCGGGTCCGTCCACTCGGTCCAAAGCGGCTTCGGCTTGTCCTCGATGGCTTTCGGTTTCCTGCCCGGCCGCCCGGGCTGATCGGAGATCGAGGAGGGCTGGTTCTCTGAAACTGTACGCGACATTCAACTCGACACGACTGACGCGCTTACCGCGCGAAAAAGCCGGCGATCAGCGTCCGCACCGGTTGCGAAGCCGTTTCCAGGATTCAAAACAGCTGTGGACGCGAGCCCAGAAGCTTTAGGAATGGGAAGACAGACCCCTATAATTCCCTCAGGACTTAATGCTCCGGGACCTGCGCCTGACGACCGGTTCGGGACTATCAGGGGACTTGCGGACGGGGTCCAAATTCTCGAGGACATTGCGCAGCGCCCCGTCCATGGCGTGAGCATATCGCATCGTCGACTTGATGTCCGCATGGCCGAGCAACTGCTGGGCCAGCTTCAAGTTTCCGCTCTTGGCCAGCATCATCGTCCCGGCGTGGTGGCGCGTGCCGTGGATCAGGCGCGGCATGTTGAGCCCCGCCCGCTTGGCGGCCGTGCGCATGCGCGCCTGGATGCCGCCATAGGTCAGCGGGATGTACATCACCCGCCGCTCGCGCTTGCCGGCGGCCGGGATCACCAGCTCCTCGAACCAGACCGTCCCCAGACCCTCATTAATCGCCACCGCGACGCGGGCGGCGATGTCGTCGGCATGGTCCTGGCGCAGCGGCAGCAGCAGCGCCCCACGCTTGCGCTTGTTGATCACCAGCCGTGGCCCTGAGGGGTCGAAGGCCGAGGGCGGGAAGAAGAGTTCGCCAAGCCGCAGACCGTAGGTCAGCAGCAGGCTAAGCGCGGTGCGGGTGACGGGGTCGCATTGGTCGAGCCAGGCCTGTTGCTGGGCCTCGGAATAGAGCCGCACCTCAGGCTCGGGCTCCTTGAGGGTGAGCGCGCGCCAGCTGATCTTGGGGATGGGCTTGACCTCCCAGATGGTCTCGGCCCGGCGCAGGATCCGCCGAAGCATGCCGATGATGTCGCCGTTCACCGTAGCGTTCTTGATGGGGTAGCGCTTGGCGGGCTTGCCGGGACGATCGGGCGCCTTCTGGAAGGTCTCGCTCCGGCGCTTCTCGATCGCTGTCGACACCTTGCGGGTGGTTATGTCGACGAGGCGGGTTTCCGGGCCCATGAGGCGCAGCAGGATCTCGAGCCGCCGCTCGACGTCCCGCGCGGTGCGCAGGTGCTTGCCGACCTCCTCCCACCATTGGCCGGCCGCCTCGTCGAGCGTCATGCCGGCCTGGTCGTCGTAGAGGCCGAGCGCGACGTCGGCCCGCACCTTGCGCTCTACGTCCTCGGCCTTGCGCATGGTCGCGACCCCGGTCGAGCCGGTATAGCGCTTTCCCTTGTACTGGAAGTCGTACTGGTAGAAGCGGCTCTTGGCGGGCTTGTAGACGCTCATGGCGCGGCCCTACCGGTGAGTGGCGGCGCGCTGGGAGAACGGGACCGCGTGAAGGCGTCTTGGGGCGCTCGGTGAGCGACTTTTCGCCCGATGTGACGGCGCGTCAGGGCCGGCGAGCAGATAGGCGCGCAGGTCGTGCTCGGTGTAGCTGCGCAGCCGCCCTTTGCGAACGGCGCGGATGATCCCGTCGTCCGCCATCCTCGACAGCGTCTCGACGTCGAGACCGACCAGGCGCGCCGCGTCCTTGGTCGACACCAGCGCGCTTTGCGCGAAAGCCTGACGGAAGCGCTCCTCGGTGATGGGGCCGAGGCGCGGTCCGACTTCCTGGGCTGGGTCTTGGCGGGTTTCGGCCGCATGCACCGTCGCGCGCGGCGGTCGGGCCGGCGCCGCCGGCTGCGGCGGTTCGGCGTGGTCGGCAAAGAGGTCAGGTTGCGGCAAGGCCGCCCGATGTCGACGAACCATCCGCCAACGGTGCGGGCTGAGACGCACCCCGCAAGCAATTCCGGCGCGGAGAAAACTCCAGGAATGAAAGACAATCTGGCGGAAAGATCGCCGTGACGGTCCTCAGGCCGTGGGGAGGCTCTTGGGCACATAGGGCTCTCCGCAACGCGGGCACGTCCCTCGGGCGATGAAGTCCATCGCCCTGCGCACCAGCGGCGCGGTCGGGCCAGGGTCGTGGACTTCGATGCGGGCGGCGATGACGATGAGGCTGGCGGCTTCATGGATGGTGGTCGGGGTCATCCTGGTGATGGCCCGGTAGAGACGTTTGCGACGGCCGAAGAGGACATCGAGCGCCTTCTCGATGGCCGCCATCTCGGGTCCCATCGGAAGGGCCAGGCGCTCGCGCTCATTCATGCGGAAATAGTCGAAGCCGGCGGCCGCCTGCGTCTCCAACGCCGCCCAGCGACGCGCCAAGCGATCGCTCTCGAAGTCGAGGGTGAGCCACTGGGCGCACTGCCCGATCAGCGTCTCGGCGGCTCCTGACGCGCTGCCCGCTGCACAGACCACGGGCGCCGCCCCAGCGATGGCCAGGAGCGTCCGGCGAGAGAGCACGGTTGGGTCAAGTTGGTATTCAGACATGAGGCCGCTCCCAGCGCGAGCGCTCGTCCCGACCTGCACGCAGATCGGTGGAGTTTGAAAGGAATGAGCGTACATTCAAACGAATTACGGTGACCAAGTCAACGCAATTCGTTCACTTGTGGAGCAAAACGTTGACTATTCTCGCACCACCCCAGGTTCGAATGGCGCGCGCCGCCCTCGGGATCAGCGTTCGGGAACTCGCCCGCATGGCAGGGGTCGCCGAGTCCACGATCCTGAGATTTGAGACTGGACGGGGTGGGATCCTGGCCGCGAACCTGGACAAGGTGCAGACGACGCTTGAGGAAGCCGGCGCAGTGTTCCTGCCCGCCGACGCTAACGGCGGGCCAGGCGTGCGCCTGGCGAAGTAGGGTGCTGGCGGGAGCCATGACCGGCCACGGTCGGGGCTCACCCTGGAGCGCTTGGAGAGCCTCTTGCCGGGCGGCCAGATGAGGGTCAAGGGCGGCTTCGCCGTCGCTCCGCGATGCGTGCCCGGCTGGCCGGGCACGCACCCTTGACGCTCATCTGGGCGTCCGGCCCTCGTTCCACCAAGCGATCCAGGGCGCGGTCTGCCGAAGGTGGAAGGTGGTGGGGAACGCGCGAGGGTCCCTAAAAGGGTGCTGATTGTGCTGGGGAAATGCCGTTGTTAGGGCAGTGCCCTCAAGGGAGGTCCCGGTAAAAGCTGAACACCATCAACCACATGGGACTGAATGGTCCCTGTGCTTTTATCTTGCCCTAGTATTTGTGGTGCTGAATCGGCGTCTCGCCGACAGACCCAGCGCTCGGACTCACGATCAACGACCGAGTCTCGGCGAAGCTCGCACACCATCGGGCGTGGGCCGTCATCAGGCCGATCGTTCAATGCAATTTTTCGCGTGAGTATCTCGCCAAATCCACTCTTGCTTGTGATGGAGCGACCTCTAAAACTGGCGGTGGGAGAGGGCATGACACAGAATAGCCAGAGCATCCGTGCGAGCCCCCAGGTATTGGGCTGGATACGGCAGATACAGAAGGAACAGGCCACGGGCCTGGAACTGGAAACCGCCGCGAGAGAGGCCAGGATCTCCTTCGAAAGCGCGCTTGGGGAGCCGTTGACTGAAGCCCAGCAGGCGCATTGGCTGGCCGCGCAGGAGGAAATCCGCAGGAGCCTTGAGGCACCGCCCGAGCGCGTCGAGCCCAATGCGATCCGTAAGCCCCGGCGCCCCCAGTGGTACAAGGGCCCGGCAGCGAGCGATGCGAACTGGCCTGCCTTCAAAGCGTATCTGCTTGAACGTAAGCGCTGGGCGCAGAGCACGGTCGACAGCCTCGACACGACGTCTACGGAGATCGTGTCCCTGCTCGAGGCGCCGACCCAGCCTGCCTTCCGGGGCAGGGGCCTCGTCGTAGGCTATGTGCAGAGCGGCAAGACCGCCAACATGATGGCGGTGATCGCAAAGGCCGTGGACGCTGGCTACAAGTTCGTCATCGTCCTGGCAGGGCTGACCAACTCACTGCGCACGCAGACCCAGGGCCGGTTTGAGGCCGACCTCAGGGCGCGAAATCCGCTTGGCTGGCATTTGCACACCTCGCGCGATGATTTCCGTACCCCGCCCAATCTCTGGTTCTCGGTCATGGACCAGGCGCAGGTGGCCATCGTCAAAAAGAACGTCACGCCCCTTCGCCGCCTGATCAAAGCGATCGAGAAGACGCCGCCAGCCCTGCGCGAGCGCATGCCGGTCCTCATCATCGACGACGAATGCGATCAGGCCAGCGTCAATTCCAGCGGCAGCCAGTTCGACATGACTGCGATCAACGGCGCGATCCGCCGGCTGCTCCAACTCCTGCCGAAGGTCCAGTACATCGGCTACACCGCAACCCCGTTTGCCAACGTGCTCATCAATCCTGAGCTGACCGACGGGCAGCTGGACGACCTCTATCCCGAAGACTTCATTTCAGCCCTCCCGCCACCGGCGGGCTACTTCGGCGCCGAAAGCCTCTTCGGCAAGGCCCCCGCCGACGCCGGCGATGAGACTCCGGAAGAGACAGGCCTCGACATGATCCGGGAAATTCCGGTTCCTGATGCTGCTGCAGTCCGCCCCCCCTCGGCGCGTGACCGCGACCAGTTCGATCCGACGGTTCCTCCCTCTCTCGATGAGGCCCTGAGCTACTTCCTGATGGCTACGGCCGCTAGGTATGCACGCGGGCAGCGTGACCAGCACGCTTCAATGCTGGTCCATACGACGGTCTACACGGTCATTCATAATCGCCTGGCCAGCGCGATCCGCGACTGGCTGGACGCCGCCCCTGAGATGAGCACCACCTCCGAGGGCAGAGCGCGGCTCAAGGCGCTTTGGGATCGCGAACTGGCATCGGTCGATTCAGCGCGTTGGGATCTTTCTCCCGTTGATTTCGAGGAGGTGCTGCGCCAACTGCCGCAGGTCCTGGAGGACCTGGAAATCGTCGTCGAGAACAGCTCCAGCGACATGCGGCTGGCCTATGAGGACGGGCCGCGGAAATACATCGTCGTGGGTGGCTCAGTTCTGGCCCGGGGTCTGACGATCGAAGGCCTCACGGTGAGCTACTTCGTCCGCAGCTCCAATCAGTACGACACACTTCTGCAGATGGGCCGCTGGTTCGGCTATCGCCCGGGTTACGAGGATCTTCCCCGGATCTGGATGTCCCCTGATCTGGCAGTGGCGTTCAGGGATCTGGGCGGCGTCGAGTCAGAGATCCGCGCCGATATTGCAGAGTACGCCCGCCGCGACCTGACGCCGGCCGACTTCGCTGTCCGCATCCGTCAGCTTCCGGGTATGGCGATCACCGCTGCCAGCAAGATGGTCGCCGCTGAGAGCTGCGATGTGAGCTTCTCGGGCGAGCACCTTCAGACCATCAGGTTCCAGCACAGAGATAGTGCGCTGCTGGACCGGAACTGGCAGGCGGGGGCGGCACTCGTCAGCGCTGCAGCGAGCGCTGGAAAGGTTGTAGGCCGGCCGCAGGGGCGCCTTATCCGCGACGTCTCGTTCGATCACGTCAGGACCTTTCTCAGGTCCTACGCCGCATCCGAGAAGGACCGCTTTTCGGACGGTCTACTCGACTATATCGCCACAGAAATGGCGGCAGACAGCGACGCCTTCAGACACTGGAACATCGCCCTGATTGAGCCGCCGGCCGGGAAGCCGGCGAGCCAGGCGCTGGGCGCGTTCGGGGCGCCCCGGATGGTGACGCGCTCGCGTCTGAACATGCCCAGAGCTGACGGCGCAGCCGACATCAAGGCCCTGATGTCGCGCCGTGACGTTCTGGCCGACGTTGAAGCGCCAGCCCCGGCGGACGACTGGGAGGCGGTCAAGCTCCACCGCCAAGCTTCCGTAGGCGACCAGGTCCCGCTGTTGTTGCTCTACGCTATCGATCCGAATTCCACGCCCGCTGCCGAGAGCAAGTACCGCACGAGCCTCGATGCAGTCTCGGAGGTCCTCGGTGTGGGTCTGGTTCTGCCTGATCGGGGGGCGCGCAAGCAGTACGTTCGCGTGCGCCTCGCGCGGGATGAGGACGGAGAAGACGTACTGGCAGATCTGCCTGGAGAAGAGGATTGAACGAGCGGGCTTTACCCCCCCTGACCATGGCGGCTGAACCATTCGGGCCGTATGGCGGGATGACGGGCGACGGCGCGGTGAAGCTGCTGGGCAAGCCGCCGCTGACGACGCTGGCGACCCTGGTGCGGGAGGCCGGTCAGAATGCCTGGGATGCCAGGAAGCCGGGACACCGGGTGCGCTTTGTTGTCCGGCTGAGGCACCTTGAAGATGACCAGACCGCGGTGTTGCGATCCGAGGTGTTCGGACAGCCTCCGCTGGCTCCTGCTTCCAGGACTGCCTTCAACGAAGCCTTTTCGATAGAGCGGCCGCTGATCCTCGAAATAGCCGACTTCGGAACTGTCGGGCTCGGTGGCCCGATACGTGCCGACGATGCCGTCTCCGCAACCCAATCACGCAGGTTCGTCAACTTCGTCTGGAATCTTGGGAGCGCGAGCGATGTGGTCCAGGGCGGCGGAACCTACGGGTTTGGCAAGAGCTCGCTGTTCAGAGCCAGCTTTTTCAAGACGATCATTGTCGACAGTCTCGCCCAGGACAATGGCTCGACCGAGCGGCGGCTGATCGCCTGTCACACCGGGAAGGAATTCGCTGACCCGTCCGGCAAGCGCTACACCGGCCGGCACTGGTGGGGTGTGCCTCGAGGAGATGGCCTCGTCGATCCGATGACGGGCGAAACCGCTGCGGGTCTGGCGTCCCGGATCGGACTTCCGGAACGGGGAAACGGTGAAACCGGAACCACAGTCGGCATTCTTATGCCGCGCCTGGAGACCGTAGACGAGGCGATCGCGGAGATTCGCGAGGCGCTGCTCTGGTATTTCTGGCCCAAGATGGTCAGCGTCAACGGCGCTGCGTCACCGATGGAGTTTGCGCTCTTCGAGGACGGCGTGAACGTTCCAATACCGCCGCCTGAGTCGTTTCCACCACTGGATCTCTACGTGGAAGCGTTCCTTGCGGTGAAAAAGGAGACGGCGGCCAGCCGCGTCGTGAAATGCGGCAATCCCCGAATGGACCTCGGCCGTATGGCTGTCTCCAAGGGCTTCAGGGGGGATCGGCGCCTGCCGGCGAAGGAAACGCTCGTTCACAAGACAACTCACCACGTGGCGCTGATGCGGCCCGTTGAGCTGGTCGTGCGCTATCTCCCCGGCGAACCTCTGCCGATTGGAACTCATGAATGGGCCGGAGTTTTCATCTGCAGCGCCGAGACCGAGGTCGAGCGGGCATTCGCGGCTTCGGAGCCACCTGCCCATGATGACTGGGTTCCGAACAATCTTGAAGAGCGCCGGGCGAAGACGTTCGTGAACGTAGGTCTTCGGCGGATTGCCGAAACGGCCAACCAGATCATCTACCCGAAGCTTAACCAGAAAGGCAGCGCTCCCGATCAGCCACCGCTCGCCAGGACTGCCTCTCTGTTGGGCCAGATGGCCCCCCTCGCGCCCGACTCACAGGCTTTCGGAAGCGGGAGACCACTACGGGGCGCCAGGCGCCGCTGGACGGTCCAACCGGCCCGCTACGTGTCGATCTCAGAGGTCAAGCGTGCTGTGGAAGCCGTCTTCCAGGTCGTGGCGCAGAACGGCTCTCATGAGCCGCTCCGCATCACTGCCAAACCAGGTCTGATCCTCGAAGACAAGGTCTCCAAGGTCGTCCAAGTGCCAGGCGGTGGTGTCGTTACGGTTCTGGGCTGGGAAACACCGGATGGCGTTTCCCTGGCCATAGGGGACGTCGTGGAAGTGGCCGCCGGCGCGAGCGCCGATATGCGAGTGAGAATTCGCATTCCCGGCGACGGTGGCGCGGTCGGTGTTCTTCTTGGTGTGGAGGACTAGGGCATGGCGGCGATCGCGTTCCCCTTCCACCGCGTACGAGCTGAAGACGTCATGGCTGATGTCTGGCAGATCATCGACGACGATGTCGCATCTGATCTCGGCTATTACCTGCCGCTCTGGGATTACGGAACAAACCTGCGACTAAAGCGGCGGATCCGGGTCAACCTGACTCAAGTCGCGGCCAGTCTGGGCCTTGACGCTCAACAGCTGCGCCTCAGACTGGTCGTCACTGTGGCGACCGCAGGACGACACCGATGGCTGAGCTGGTCAGATTTCGTCGACGCCGAAAACCAGGATCTAGAGGCTGAGTTTGACGTAGACGGCGCCAGTCTTTCTCAGGATCTGACCCTTCGGACCGAGCTTCTGCTGAAGGCGCCCGTCAACGCGGGGGGGCTCCTCACGCCAAAACGCGAAGGGACAAGGCTGTGGGACGACTCACACTACCTGCGGCTCGAGCCGGAGGAGATCCGGTTCCCAATCGAGACGGCCAGCTTCGATACACAGTTCCCAGAGTGCCGCGACGCGCTTTGGAAACTCGAATGGTCTGCGGCGGACCTTTCTCAGGAATTCGTGGGAGCCTTCCGTCTCTTCATCAATTCCGATGTGCCCGATTTCGTCGGCAAGCTCAGCGATGGTGACCCCACTACCGTCCGACTGCTGATGGGATCTGTACGGCTGCAGATCACACGGGGAGCGCTCGACAATGATGCGCTCGATCAACTGCTCATCACGGACCATCCAACCTCGGTCGCCGCCGGCGTCGGAGCCTGGCTGCAGCTGGCGTTTCCCGGTCAGGATCTGGCGTCAGTTCGTCGAGCGGCAGCTCTGGATCCGTCAGGCTTCGAAGGAAAGCTCATGGCGCTGGGCGATCCGTTCGAGGAGGACGAAAGATGAGCGAAGCCCTCCTCTATCCACGCCTTGCCGTACAGGGCGTGAAAGTCATCCTGGATGATGTCGCATCACTAAGCCTCGACTGGACCGACAGGCGGCTGCTGGTCTCGAAATGGACGAGCCACGCCGCTACTGGCGGCAGGCGGGTCTCCGACGAAGAGCTGTCTCAGCTAAGGTCGCGAATTGTCGAGCTGGCCACGGGTTATGGTTTTCCCGAACGGCAGCTCCGAAACCTGTCGCCGTTCGATATCGAGCTTACAAAGGCCCTTTTCGATGAGGATCTCGTAGCGGGTCCGGAGGCGATGAACGACGAAGTCTGGTCGTTCATCGCGGCGGTCCTGGTCCCGGACGTCGTGAGCTGGCGGTTTGGTGCCACGACCGAGCGGTATCGCGGCGGTGTCAGAAACGCTCTTCAGCGTCTCTGGCTGAGGGGCGCTTCGTTCCGCAAAGGCTCGGGTGAAGATCGGTGGGAAATCGTCGAGAGCCTGAGCGAGGATGCCAATCTCCAGATCCTTGAGCGCCCCTCGCTCGCGGGTTCGCCAGCTGTGGCCAGGGCCATCGGCGAGGAATGGCTCTTGCTCTATCGACGGCCGATGGGCTCGGCGCTTGAGAATGTAATGCGACGGACCGCGATCACTCTGCGCATCACAAACCAGGTCCTGTACCTGGCCTCGCTCGACTACACGGCCTTACGAGCGGAAGTGGCGGAACACTTCAGACAAGCCGCGGGGGAGTAGGTCGTGGCGCGTTTCTATGTGCAAGGCGAGCGAAGAGGTCTCCAGACTCCGCCACTGCAGCCGTCCTCCTGGCTGCTCCGCTCCGAAACCGTCGAAGACAACGGCTTCCGCACGACGTTTCGGCTGTTTCGCGTGGATTCTCGCGGTGAGCTGAACCCGGTTGGAACGGTCAAAATCATCCGAAAGGGGATGATGACAGGCCGGCCATCACTGAACTCGTCGTTTGATGAGCTTGGACCCAACTACGCATCGCTCGGCGCTGAGCTCGACTACTACAGAAACCTGAAGGACATCGCCGGCGCTGAGGCGCGCGACGTTCTTAAGGCACTGGGCGATATTGCTACGGATCCGGCCCGTCGGCACAGATTCGCCGAAGATCCAGGCTATGAGGCGTCTCTTCTGCGGTTCTCCCCGGCTCGCGCCGCGCTGAAAGAGGCCGCAGACATCTTCAATGCAGCAAGGGCGCCTCGGGAACGCAGCGCCGCGTCCCTGACCTTCAACACCAGCACCGGGGGAGCCGGGTTTTCAGTCGACTTCGATTTCGAAGTCAGGACCGATATCCCGGGTCGCATCAACGTAATCGTCGGAGCGAACGGGTCAGGAAAAACGCGACTGCTGGCGAACCTTGCAATGGCGGCGTTTGACTCACCTGAAGGCGGATCCGAGCGGCCTTGGGGGACGCTGAAGGGCAACCCGTTCCTCAGCCGCGTGCTCGCATTCTCCTACAGTGCCTTCGACGATTTTGATGTCCCAGGAGCGAATGCCAACCAGCGCTCAGCGTTTCTGGGACAGGACTCGTCGCTGGGCTATCGATACTTCGGTCTCAGGAACCTTGCCGAGACCCGGTCAGGGAACGCGCGCGCTTCGGCGCTGAAGACGTCTGGCCAGATCAGCTATGACTTCCGCAACGCCGTCGAGCGGGCCATTGACGAAGAGCCGGCCCTCTTCGTCTCGCTGCTGAACAACCTCATGGAGGAGCCGTCTTTCGGATCCGCGGGAATAGCGCCGGCGCGTCTCGACAAGGATCTTCGTTCTCAGCTTGACCGGATTTTCTCGGCCTCAAGTACGGGGCACAAGTTCGTTCTTCTGATGATCTCGCAGCTGGTTGCCCACGTTCGTGACGGCAGCCTGGTGCTGGTCGACGAGCCGGAAGCGCACCTGCACCCCCCGCTTCTTGCGACATTTTTGAAGGTTCTTCGCCAACTTCTGGACGCGAAGGACTCGCATGCCATCATCGCAACTCACTCGCCTTTTGTCGTTCAGGAAACCCCGGCACGCTATGTCCGCGTCGTCACGCGATACGTGAACAGAACGGCTGTCGAAAGCCCGCGCACTGAAACATTTGGCGAGGATATCGGCACGGTCAGTCGCGAGGTTTTCCGGCTGGACAGTCGCCGTGGTGAGTTCGTCTCCATTCTGCAGGATTTGGCCTCGCGCTATTCTCTAGAGTCGCTTGAAAACCTGTTCGAGGGCGGGATGAGCAGTCAGGCACGTGCGCTTGTCATCGCGATCCAGGCCCGTGCTGGGACGCTGCGATGAGACGCGCTGACGCTCCGACCCGGCCCTCGCTGACGGACTACGACGCTTGTGTCAGGCGTTCCTATCGTCCCGGAAAGACGCATCTCACGAACCGAAGGGCGGATGTTGAGACCGGTTATGGCACCTACGCCGCCGGCCGAGGCCGTCCCCATCTTGTGGCGAGAACCAAAGACTGGGGTGACCCCGACGTTGGGTTCCAGCAGGGCCTTTATGAGCACACCTGGGAAGGGGGATGGCTCGAGGACGTTCGATCCGATGTTCTTGCCGCCGCACGGGGGATCTGCCTCCTGTGCAATGCCGCGCAGCCCAGAACGATCGATCACCTTCTTCCGCAGAGCGACTATCCCGCGCTCTCGATCTATGCGCCGAACCTCATCGGCGCCTGCGCGGACTGCAATCGCATCAAGTCGAACAAGTGCCACGACGACCCGGCCCGGCAGTTCGTTCATCCTTATTTTGAGCCAATTCCAACGGACCTGCCGTTTCTGCGCGCTGAGGTGATCGCCGATGGTGTGCTGAGCCCTCAGTTCGAAATCGTCGATCATGACGGCATCGACGGGGAGCTCACAGCGCGCCTGCGATGGCAGTTCGCAGAGCTGCAGGTGAACAGCTTTTATCGGAACGAAGCGGTTCTGTTTTTTCAAAAGCGACAGTACGCGTGGGAGGAGGCTGCCGAGGCCGGTTGGGTCGGACTGGCGACGAGCCTCCGTGGCGACCTGCGCTCCACCGTCAGAGCGTTCGGCGTCAACTACTGGGAATCTGCATTTATTCAGGGGCTCCTGGACAGTGCGGAATTCCGGGCTGACCCTATGAAGTTTCTGACCGCAAACGTGGCCACTCTGTTCGCCGCACGGCAGCCAGAGCCGGCAGAGTAATTCTGCACACTTGTGTTGACCCAGGCACCTGTCTCCCCCACTCCTGGATCGAGAACAAAAGGTGATTCGGGATGAACGAAACTGCCCGTGTGCAGGTCCTCCTGCAGCCCGCTGAGGCGGAGCGTTTCGAGCGCTTCTGCACCCAGCAGGGCCACAAGAAGTCCACGCTGATCGCTCGCCTGATCCGGGAGCACCTGGATCGCGAAGAATTTGAAACACGCCCCGTGCGGGTTGTCCGAAGGGCGGTGGGATGAGCGTCGATCAGGCTATCCTTTCAAAGATCGCGCGCCTGCAGGCTGGCGGGAAACCACGAGTTCTCGACCTCTTTGCAGGCTGCGGGGGCATATCCCTTGGCTTCCAGGCTGCGGGATTCGAGATCGCTGCTGCGGTCGAGTTCGATCCTGATGCGGCCGCGTCGCACGGCGCCAATTTCCACCCTGGTGATCCGCGGCACGCGAGGCCGCGCGACATTACCAAGCTCTCTCCAGAGGCTCTCGCCGAGGAGCTCGATCTGGGCGGCGTTTCGTCTGCAGTCGACGTGATCGTCGGCGGCCCGCCCTGTCAGGCGTTCGCTCGCGTCGGTCGTTCGAAGCTGCGCGAGATCGACGAGCACCCTGAGGCGTTCAAGCACGATCCGCGGGCGCGCCTTTATCTGGAATACCTGCACTACGTCGAGGCGTTCCAGCCGCTGGCGCTCCTGATGGAGAATGTGCCGGACATGCTTAATCACGGCGGTCAGAATATCGCCGAAGAGACCTGCGAGGTCCTGCGCGACAAGGGTTATGTCGCCGGCTACACCCTGCTCAATGCTTCGTTCTTCGGCGTGCCGCAGATGCGTGAGCGGATGATCCTAGTCGCCTACCGGAAGGAGCTTGGCGCTCAGATCAGCTTCCCGCAGCCGACCCACTACATGCAGCTCCCGCCCGGCTATGCCGGCAGCCGCCAGGTTGCCCTGAAGCTTCTGGCCCGCCGCTCGGTGAGCGGGGCGCCCGTCAGCTACATGGACCCGCCCGAGGCCAGTACCGAGCTTCCGCCGGCGGTCACCGCGAAGGCGGCCCTGGAAGACCTTCCGCCAATCACGCTGCACCTTGAAGGCAAGCTCACCAAGGGCGCACGCCGCTTCGACACCCTGATCTCCTATGAGACCGAGGCTCCGCCAGGCAGCTACGGTGAGCTCATGCGCGGCTGGCCCGGCCGTGAGAACAGCCAGGGCATCAGCGATCACGTCATCCGGTATCTTCCGCGCGACTGGAAGCTGTTCGCCCGCCTCAACCCGGGTGATCAGTATCCTCAGGCTCATGCTCACGCCGTCCGGATGTTCGAGGAAGCGCTCGAGAACCTGCGCAGGACCAAAGGCTCTGCGCCCGAGACTGGAACGACGAGGTGGCAGGAGCTGCGCGACAGCTTCGTGCCGCCGTACGACGTCGGCAAGTTCCCCAACAAGTGGCGGAAGATGGAGCCGGACCTACCCGCGCGCACGCTGATGGCGCACCTTGGCAAGGACAGCTACAGCCACATCCACTACGACAGCGACCAGGCGCGCACGATTTCAGTTCGCGAGGCTGCGCGTCTTCAATCCTTCCCAGACGGCTTCGTCTTCTCAGGCACGATGAACCCTGCCTTCAAGCAGATTGGAAACGCAGTGCCGCCGCTGCTCTCCAAGGCCGTGGCGACCGAGATGATGGCGACCCTGAAATCCGCGCTCAGAAAGCGAGACGATGTCATTCGAGGAACGGCAGAAGCAGTTTAGGGCGGCGATCGAGACGGGCGCCGGCCCAGACGCGAAAGTCGCCGTCAATTTTGGCTTCTCCAACAGCGCCCGCCTTCTGGAGGGCGGCCTGTTTGCGTGCACCAACAACATGGAGACAACGTCCCAGAAGCTCGTCGCCGGCGGTGACGGCGCAGCGGCCTATGTCTTCGTGTCGGTCCTGACGTTCCCGCCGTACGACGAGGTCTATTTCGCCATCACAGTGCGGCACGACCGGGACACCTTCAACAAGGCGCTGGTCGACCTCTTTCACGACGCGGTCGAGCGCAGCAGGGCGCGGGTGGCTGCAGGCAAGAAGCCGGGTGAGATCAACAACAACGTCAAGTTCTACCTCAACGAAGATGGCCGGATCGGCTTCAGCAACGACTTCTTCGAGTCGATCTCCGCTGAGCCTTCGCTTCGCGAGCGTTCGGCCGCTGTCGACTCGATCCAGTTCGCCATCTGGCCACCGACGGTTTCGGCGCGCCGCAGCCTGCTCGCACGCGAGTTCGTCGGCCTGCTGGGCCGCCTCGTCGGGCGCGAGAAGGTTCATGAGCTGAAGGTCTGGACCTCGGAAACTAGCGTCGGCCCGCTCATGCAGCGGACGCCCGCAGACCTGGATCCCAAAGCTATCCGTGATGGCGTCGCCGCATTGGGCGGCGTCTACCCGGATGCGCTCGTGGACCGGTTCCACGCGGGGCTCAATCACCTCGCGCACAAGCACTTCGTGATCTTGTCCGGCCTCTCGGGGACGGGGAAGACGCAGCTGGCGCTTCAGTACGCCAGAACGGTTCACGGCCTCGACAGCATGGAGTCTCCCGACCCGCTACTCTTCGTCTGTCCGGTCCGGCCCGAGTGGACGGATCCTAGCGGACTGACCGGCTATGAGGACCGCCTCTCAGGCCAGTACGTCGTGCCGCCCTTCCTCGAAGCGCTGCTGGTCGCCACAGCCAACCCGGCTTCGCCAGTGTTCGTCGTCCTCGATGAGATGAACCTGGCGCGGGTGGAATACTACTTCTCTGACATCCTCAGTGCCGTTGAGAGCCGCCACGAGCTGCAGCTTCATTCCAGCGGCGTGCCAATGATGGGCAGCACAGGGGGCGAGGTTCCGGCAAGCCTGCGGGTCCCGGCCAATCTCTTCCTCATCGGCACGATCAACGTCGACGAAACGACCAGCACGCTCAGCGACAAGGTCATGGACCGGGCCGTCGTCATCGACATGTCCGAGGTGGATCTGGCCGGTTTCTTCGCGGGCCTGGGCGCGCGGGAGAGCGCGCTCATGGCCTCGATCGAGGCGTGCCGCCCGGCGCTTGAACCACTCAGTGCGCTTCTTGGACCGCACGGCCTCGGCTTTGGCTATCGCCTCGTTGAAGAGTTTGTCCGGTATCACGCCTTCGCCACGGGTAAGCTGGGGCGGACCTCCGGCGAGGTGATAGACGATCAGCTCGTGCAGAAGGCGCTGGCGCGCCTTAGAGGCTCTGAAGCCCAGCGCGACCTTCTGACCGCGCTTGCCGCTGAGCTTGCCGGCCGGCCGCGTTCGCTCAACCTCATCCAGCGGCTTCAGCGAGACCTCGAGGAGCTCGGGGCGTTCCAGACAAGCCGGTGAGCCCGACGCTGCACATCTGGCCGGGCCGGGATCCGGCCCGCGCTGTTCGGGTCTGGCCTGATCCCGAAGCTCTCGATCCCGGCGCGATTGAGGAGGCGCAGGAGCACCTTTTCGTCCTCGCAGGCGCGCCAGGCGCCAGTGAAGCGGATTTGCTCATCGACGAGCTTCCGCTCGAGGCGCTTCGAGCCCCAGAGCCAGACGGAGCACGCTGGCGCTGGCTCCCGGGATTTCACGCGGGTGTCGTCGAATGCCGGCTCCGGCTCCCTGGAGCCAGTCACAGGTTCGAGGTTACGACCGACCCGGCGGTCCGCAAGCTCAGCCGCGACGCGTTTGACACCATGGTCCGTGAGGTCCTGGAAGACACCTTTGCGCTCTTTGCCCTCAGTCCCTTTCGAAAGGGCGTGGCCAGGGGCGCTGGCCGTCGGCCGCCACCGATAGCGCGTCTGGAGTTCCTGCGCAGCCGGATGGCTGCGCTGATCCAGACTATCCGCGCGATAGATGCCCGGCCACGGCGTGTTCTGCAGGCGCAGGACGACCTGACTCCGTTCTGGCGGGCGGGCAGAGCAACCGCGCCTGAGGTGTTGAAGTCATTCCGATCGGGAATGCTGCTGGCCGAGAGCGGCCTGCCGCGCCTCCCTCCGGCCCTCAAGGGCCATGTGCCAGCCACCATACGGCGGAGCGTCCGCCGCCCGAGCCTGGACATCCCGGCTCATCGCCAGATGAAGGCCTCCCTGGAGAGCTGGGCGCGATGGCTCGAAAGCGTCGCCGTGGTCCTGCGCAGCAGTCTGCCGGAAGATCCGGAAGATGGCCGCATGGCGCGCGTGTGGGCGCAGCGCACACGGCTGATGGCCCGCGACATGCGACGCCTTCTGTCGCTGCCGCTGTTCAGTGAGGTTAGTCAGGGGCAGCCCAGGCCGGACGCCTCGCCGATCTGGCGCGGGGAGCCCCAATACCGCCGCTTCGCCGCGCTCCATCGTGATTTTTCCCGGGGGGTGGCCGAGGTCTTCGGTGAGTTCCTGCAGATGCCGCTGGCCAGGACCTTCGACCTCTATGAACTCTGGGCCTATCTGCGCCTCGTACGGGCGTCGATCGAACGATTTGGAGCGGACGGTGTCGACGTCTCCGGCCTCTTCGAAGCAGGTAAGGGCGTGACGCTTGCTGCCGGGCAGGCAGTGGTTCGCCTGCCCGCGGCAGGCGTGGCGCTCTGCTTCCAGCGGCGCTACCGCGAATACTGGCTCGAGAAGGACGGGTGCGGCAGCTTCAGCCGGGAAATGCGCCCTGACGTGGCCGTAGAGGCGCTCGATGGTGCAGGCCGGCTCATTGTACTCGACGCCAAGTATCGGATCGGCGCAGGACTGAATGACGCCCTGGCCTCCGCCCACATGTATCGTGATGCGCTGGTCGTCGCAGACGGTGAGGGAAGCGTGCGCCAGCTGGTCAGCGCCGCCTATCTTCTCAGCCCGGCTTCTCCGATCATCGCCGGGACATGGAGCGATGCGCCGATGCCCGGCCGCCTTTTCCATCCCGCGTATCGTGGACAGTTCCGGTTCGGAGCCGTCTCCCTTGCGCCAGGCATGAGTGCAGCGCAGATCGGACTGGCGCTCGACGCCATCCTGCAGGATGCAGAGGTTTCAGGGGAAGGAGCCTCAAATTGAAATTCGCGCTCAAACGGCTGACCATTTCGGACCTGGGCTTCTTCGAGGTCCATTTCGACAAGGCCAATGTCAGCGGTCAGAAGGGCCTGAACCTCAATCGTCGCGTCTTCATCGACCGCCTCTACCCTGACCTGCCTGAGCTGCTTGCCAAGCGCGACTGGGCCATGCCTGTGGCGCTGGAGCTCAACGGGCCGGGCGCGTCGTTTCGCACCCTTCAGCTCTCCCGCAAGATCACGAAGAAGAGCTCCCGCAACTACCGGCTCAATGGAGAGCTGGTCGCCAATCCGAAGGAAGATACTGCCCGCTTCGCAGAACTGACCGTCGGCGACATCGCCCTGCTGGGGTTTGACGGCGCGGGCGCGCCCTCTCGTGTTTCGTTCTTCGCGGTAGCGGCATCCAATCCGGACGACCTGGCCCTGTATGAAGCGCTCTCGGCGGTAACCGGATCATCGATGTCAGCCATCGAAGCTGATCGCCTTGCCGAGCTGATCGCCGTGGCTCCCGAAAGCCATCCGGTCCACGACCTCTTCATCGAGCGAACCCTCGTCGACGATCTGGAGCAGGCCGCGCAGGGCGACGCCGAGGCGACCGGCAGGCTGCTGGCCCGCCCAGGTGAGCGGCGGGTGTCTGCCGAGCAGCTGGCGGCCGCACGGCGTCGGGCTGAGGAAATCGGCGCGGACGGTGAACTGATCGTGCGAGCCTACTTCGACCAGGGCGTTCCCGGCGTTGAGACCGCCGTCTGGAGCTCGTCTGAAAACGCGATCTCGGCGTGGGACTTCAAGATCACCGCCGGCGGAGACGTAGTTCTTGTTGAGGTGAAGGCCACCAGGAGCCCTCACGAGGCGCCCTTCCACATCTCGCTGGCTGAACTGCAGGCCGCTGCTCATGCGCCTCGCTACCACCTCTATCGAGTGAGCGAACTCGATGACGATGGCGGAGTGCTCCGTATCGCTGAAGGTGTTCCTCCTGTCGCGATCAGCATTCTCACCGCGCTGGACGCGCTTCCCAAGGGCGTTCGGCCTGACGGCTTTTCCCTGGATCCGGCCCTTTTCCAATGGTCCGACCCGGTCGACCTCGCTTGGCCGGACGCGGAAGAGACATGACCCGTCCGCCGCGGATCACCAGCGGGGTCGATCCGCTGACGCCCGAGCAGCGTCGGATGAACATGTCGCGCATCCGCGACAAGGACACAAAACCTGAGATGCTTCTTCGCCGCAGACTTCACGCGGCCGGCCTGCGTTACCGCCTCCATGCTAAGGATCTGCCCGGGAAGCCGGACTTGGTGTTCCCTGGTCGCCGGGCCGTGGTCTTCGTTCACGGCTGCTTCTGGCACGGTCATGACTGTCCGATGTTTAAGTTGCCCGCAACCCGACAGGAATTCTGGCGCGAGAAGATTGCCCGCAATCAGGTCAGAGACATACAGGTTGGCGCGGCACTGCGCGAGCTAGGGTGGCGCACCATGACCGCGTGGGAATGCGCGCTCCGGGGCCGCGCGCGGCTTGCCCCATCCGTTGTCATTGAACAGGTTCGTGCGTGGCTAGCGGATACGGAGCTGAAAGCGGAAATCCGTGGAGCGTGGGAGACGGTTGATTCTTAGCTCAATCCGGTCCGACAGCCCGATGCAGGAACAAGCCTGGGACGATGATGGGGAAGCTCTTCCTAAAACGGAACAGCGACGCTGATCGAGGGTTGGAGCCCCCCTTGGTCTGAAGCTGAGCGACCGCAGGTTCACGTTGCCGATGGGGCGCAGCTGCCAATGGCGATGTTCAACGCGTGGCCAGTTTGGACCGGCAGCGTACGCCGGGAAAGGCCTTACCGGGTTCAGTTATGCCCGTCACCGTCAACGGACGTTAGCATGGTCGGCTGAGATAGCGGCGGCAAGCGGCTGTCGGCCTTGGAACAAACTCGTCTTTTAATCTGTAGAGCGCCACTTGGCGCGAGCGGGCGGTGTTTTCGACTCGGAATTCCGAACGTTGCGGAGCGCTTAGACGGTCCAGGGCGCAATCTGGGTTGCGCGAAAACAGCTTAACCGTGACTTTCGAGCGACTCGCGAGCTATGGTCGAACACAGTAGCGCTCTGACGAACGAGGCCGCGCGGGGGGGTGATGGTACGGCAGCGCAGGGTTGAACCAGCCGGACTGATAAAGGCTGTCGAGATTCGCTATTTCCGTTCGTTCTATCAGATCAACTTCTCTCCGACCCGGAAGATGAACGTGATCTTCGGCGAGAACGACACCGGCAAGTCGAACGTGATGCGGGCGTTGAACCTCTTCTTTAATGGCGAGACTTCGCCATCCGAGGAATTTGACCTCAATATCGACCTATCTAGCCGTCGCCGTGCCGACATCGAAGGCGGTAGCGACGTACGCACGACTGTTTATGTGAAGGTGTTCTTCCGCACGCCCAAAGAGCATCGCACCGCGCTCGGTGATGAATTCTATGTGAAGCGGACCTGGAGCCCCTCGACCGGCTCCGTACCCAGACAAGAGTGTTCGACCCACATTCAAAACGCTGGTCAAAAGAATTCGCTAACGCGCTTTCTTAACAAGACAAAATTCACCTACATCCCGGCGGTAAAGGACCGCAACGTATACGCCAAGCTTCTCATGGAAGCCTATGAAGCAATCGCATCGTCCAAGGGTTTCGAAGCGGCGCTGCAGGTATTCACTGAAGAGATTCGCAACCAAACTCGCGCCCTAAGTGAGCGCCTGGACCTGTCCTTAGGTTTGAGGAGCGCGCTTGCTCCACCAACCGATCTAGCAGAGCTGTTCAGTTCGCTAGACTTCGAGACACTGGTTGGTGACGGCGGCAGCATGTCACTGCTGAAACAGCGCGGCGACGGCATCCAGGCCCGGCATATCCCAGAGTTGATCTCGTTTATCGCCGACCGCGACGAGCACGCCTACCATGTCTGGGGTATCGAGGAGCCGGAGAATTCGCTTAGTATGAACTCCGCAGTGGCAGCCGCGAAGCGTCTGCGCGGCATGGTGGCAAGCGAAAAGAAGAACTTTCAGCTCTTCATCACCACACATAGTCCGGCCTTCTATGCGCTCGAGGGCGACGACGTTGCAAAGTTCTTCTTAAAGAAGGCCGATAGCGACGTTGAGGTGAAAGACGGAACCAGCCGCACGACCGTCGAACTCATGGAATTCATGGGCGACCAGTTTCTGCTTCCGGCCATGTCCGAGGCGCTAAAAGCCGCTGAACGCCGAAACGAGGAACTGCGCGCTGTATGCGACGCCCTGTCTGAGAAGATTGAGACCAATAGCCGGCCCCTGCTATTTGTGGAGGGGCCTAGCGACGCTACAGTAATCACTGCGCTTCTGCGCGCGCGGCGCATGGACAAGCGGGTCGAAGTAGTAAGCCTCGGCGGCGTGAACCATGCCGGACGGTTCTCGAGCATGACTCCAGATCTTGTCGCCAAGCTTTTGGCAGGGCGACGGGGCTTCGTCCTCCTGGACTCCGACCGAGCCGGCCGCGAGGCCCTGCCAAAGGCATTGTCACGCGACGATGTGCGGCGCGGTTGGATTGCATCGGCGAATGGGATTTATTGGCGATGCCTGCCACCGAGTCCCGAGGCCAAAGCCGCTTTCGCTGCAGCGGGGATTAAAGGCGAAGACGCCTCCGGTGTCGCACTTGAGGACTGTTATCCGGCTGCAGTGAAGCAAGCGGCGCTGGACGCGGGCGCGTTTGGGCTGGGGCCGCCCCGAGACGCGGTTCGAAGCGGCGATCTGACTCGAGTCGGCCAGGCGCTGGCGCACGCCGAGCACAGGTTTTACCTCCATCAGCCCAGTGAGCAATGCAAGACCACCTTCGCTGAATGGTTGGTCAACGAAAAGTCCGCTAAGTGCGACATCCTTGAACAGTTGATGGCCGAGCTCGATTTACTCCTTCAATCTTAGTGGAAGGCGCAAGGCTATCTTATTGTGGAGCGCAGGATTTCTTCCCTTCAGCCTGAGGCGATCTGCGCAGAAGGGCTAAGTGTCAGCTTCGTGCGCAGGCAAGGTTCCGCAAATGGCGCGCTCCCGTCGCCCAACCGTTGATGCCGCAAGGGCGTGAAGCGCAGGCGCAGCGCGAGGTCTGACTGAGGAATGTGAGCTGGTTCGCCGCCCATCCGGTTTACGATTGTCCTGTGTCCGAGACTTTGAGCTGTTTTAAATCGCAGGAACTTTCCGTTGACTACGACGCTCGGGATCTCGCTGCGCAGATCTGACGCGTTACGCGAGGACAGCAACTCACGCATCTTCCCAGACCTTATTAAGAACCTGGGCCGCCAGAGCAGCCTTGTCCCTTGGCAGAAACCGCCCGTAGTGCTTGGCGACAGTCTCCGGCGTATCTTGGATCGCGTAGCTCGCTTGCTCGTACGAGCCGGTCTGCTTGAGAACATGCGTGGCGAGCACGTCGCGTACGTTGTGGGGGCCATGCGGTAGAAGGCCTTTGATTGCGCCTCGACCTGTGTACGGATTGAATATCCCGTATCGTTGTATGGCGAGACGCCACGCTTCGTAGAAAGTGTTCTGATCGTAGGCGGCGCTCTTGCTGCTGGCCTTTACGGTCTTGACGAAGAACGTCCCAGGGTCCGGCATCGTGCCCAGCAGACGCGGCCGGTGCTTGTTCAGGTAGAGTTTGATCTGATCATACAGGCCACCGAGGTCTCTGAGCACCAAATAGAAAGGCTGACGGCTAAAATACGACGAGCCTGAATTTTTGAATGCCGATGCCGGGATGAAAACTTCCCAGACGCCCTCTCGCTCACTCCATCTCATCTCGCCACACTTCAACATCTCGAGGCGGCGCTCCGAAGACGGCGTCGAACCGCATTGGCAGACGAGCAACTGGCGCAAGTTTTTCTGACGGACACCGAGATGGAGCCCAAGCCGGAGCATCAGAAAGGCCCGACAAGCCTCTGCCGCCGCAACCGGATACCGGCGCGGGTTAGGCGCACGGCGTAGGATCTCTTCGGTAATCTTGCGGTATTCGTTCAGTGGGCTCTCGGATTCCAAGATTGCCAAGACTGGTTCAAAGGGATCCCGATGCACGGTCACCAGGCGCGAAAGTTCTTTCGCACGGTGGAGCGCATGACGCCGAGCTACATCGCAGGCCGCGCTCCAATCTGCGCGCGCCTCGCTGATCTCCGCCTCTGATATGAGGCCGCTGATCGGACTAAGCCGCTGGCCCAGCTGAGGATTTTGCCTTAGCCAGCCGACCCCCTCTCGGGTGAGCGCCCCGCAAAGCATGAGCATCTCGATCTCCCACCCGGTGTAGAAGCCGCGCTTCGCACGACGCCACTCGAGGTACCAATCCCAGACCGAAGGAATGACGAGCAGGGCGAATGTAAGTTGATGAGCGGGAACGCCCGCGCCACGGATTTCACTGTCTGGCGGCGCCGACAGCGCTCCGAACAGCAGACCGAGATGGTCGGCCTTCAGCGAGGCAGTCTCCTGTCCCCAAACTCCAGAGCGTTGGACGCCAAGAGCGCTCAAGGTGGCTGTCTTGAAGGCCAAGAGGCTGGCCATCTCTTCATTGAGCGCTTCCGGCGCGCCAGCCGTGCCCGATGCGAACGCCGGCTCCAGCCCAGCTTCTCGGGAGGTTCTCTCCGCGACAACGCCTCCTGGCGCGCACGAAAATCGCACCGAAAAGCGTTGGCGCGCGGCGGCGGCTTGATAGCGGCGATAGTCAGTGGATCCGGATATGATGACTCTGCGAACCCAGCTGACGATCTCCTCCTGCTTAGCCTTTGGAAGCCGATTGAAATCGTGAGGTAGATGCCAGGTCAGGTGACGTCGTTCAGGGGCGCTGAGCTTGGGCAGGCGATGGTTTGCGACTGCCTTGCCTGTCGATGGGATCTTGGCGCGGAAATAACCTGGCGGAAGATTGTATCGAGCCTCGATCCGCTGCAGCACCCTCAAGCTGGAAGCGTCACCGGGCGTCTTAGAGCCGCGCCGCCAAGTTCCCAACGTCGTTACGTTCACCGTCGCGTCCTTAGAACAGAGCGCCTTGCGCAATCGGTAGGCGGTGTCTCCGTGACGGCGCATATGAAGGTCGAGAGCTTCTGCAAAGCTTTCAGGGTCGACCCACTCTGACCAGAGAGCCGAAGGGCGGTCCTCTATCGGTCTTGGTTTCCGACCACGCCGCCCAGACTTCAAGGCGGGGGCTGGCTTTTTGTCTGTTGAAGGCGCCATGCGACCCTATCAATCAGGCTCGGACGGAACACCGAGCGGCACGAATGAAAGGGGAACAATATTCGGGACTATTCCGGGGATTCGAGTCCCGAACCGTCCGATTTTATCGGTTTTGTTCTGGGTCCGCCTCAAGCGGCGTCAGCGCAAAACGCTGGATAAGTAGTTGATTTTAAAGCCCGCGCGCTGGCGGCCCAGGAGGGACTCGAACCCCCGACCTTCGCTTTAGGAAAGCGCTGCTCTATCCTGCTGAGCTACTGAGCCGCTGCGCGTCGCGCATCGGGTCCATAGCGCAAGTTGCCGGGCGTGCGAACCCCGGGGCTGAAAAGGTTGGCGAGGAAGCCGATGGGTTGGTTGCGGCACGGCAAGACGCTGTACGTCCAGGTGCTGGCGGGCATCGCCCTGGGCATATTGGTGGGCGCGCTGTGGCCGGACGTGGGGGTGGCGCTGAAGCCCCTGGGCGACGCGTTCATCAAGCTGGTCAAGCTGGTGATCGCGCCGGTGATCTTCCTGACGGTGGCCGGCGGCATCGCCCACATGGGCGACATCAAGGCGTTCGGCCGGGTGGGGGTGAAGGCCCTGGTCTATTTCGAGGTGGTCTCGACCCTGGCCCTGGCGACCGGCCTGGTGGTGGCGATGATCCTGCGCCCTGGCCACGGCTTCAACATCGATCCCGCGACGCTGGATCCCAAGATCGCCGCCGGCTACCTGGACAAGGCCCATCACGCCGAGGGGCTGGTCCCCTACCTGCTGCACCTGATTCCCGAGACGTTCTTCGGCGCGTTCGCCGACGGCAACCTGCTGCAGGTCCTGGTGATCGCCGTGCTGACCGGTTTCGCCTGCACCCGACTGGGCCCGTTCGGCGACCGCGCGGCGGCGGCGATGAGCGACCTGGCCAAGCTGTTCTTCGGCATCATCCACGTGGTCGTGCGCCTGGCGCCGCTGGGCGCGTTCGGGGCCATGGGCTTCACGATCGGCAAGTACGGCCTGGCCAGCCTGCTCCAGCTGGGCGCGCTGGTGGGAACCTTCTACCTGACGTCCATCCTCTTCGTGCTGGTGGTGCTGGGGACGATCGCCCATTTCAGCGGCTTCTCGATCCTGAAGTACCTGGCCTACATCCGCGAGGAGCTGCTGATCGTGCTGGGCACCAGCTCGTCGGAAAGCGCCCTGCCCCAGATCATGGAGAAGCTGGAGCGGCTGGGCGCGAAGCGGTCGGTGGTCGGCCTGGTGATCCCCACCGGCTACAGCTTCAACCTGGACGGCACCAACATCTACATGACCCTGGCCACCCTGTTCCTGGCCCAGGCGACCAACACCCACCTGACGCCCATGCACCTGGCCACCATCCTGGGCGTGGCCATGCTGACTTCGAAGGGGGCCAGCGGCGTGACGGGGGCTGGCTTCATCACCCTGGCCGCCACCCTGGCCGTGGTGCCCGACATCCCGATCGCCGCCCTGGCGGTGCTGGTCGGGGTCGACCGGTTCATGAGCGAATGCCGCGCCCTGACCAACATCGTCGGCAACGGCGTTGCGACCCTGGTCGTCGCCGGCTGGGAAGGCGCGCTGGATCGCGACCGATTGTCGCGGGAGCTGGACCGTGGTCCCAACGCCCCGCCCCTTGATGTTGTTGAGGATATTTCCGCAGCCTGAAGCTTCACCAGGCTGTAGAGCCTTCGACAACCCTTAGTAAACAGAGACTTAATCACACTCTACCTTGCCGCGACGCCTCTGGTTGCTTAGGGTCTGCCGTCGGGGACGTGCGCGAGGACGTCGAAGTGTTGAACGCGGCCAACGCCGAATACGCAAGCGGCGCGGATCATGCTGCGCTGGTCACCTTGGTCGAGACGATCGAGGCCCTGGCGGGGGTGAAGACCATCGAGGAAGTGGCCGCGGTCGTGCGCTCGGCCGCCCGCCGCATCTCCGGCGCCGACGGCGTGTGCTTCGTGCTGCGCGACGGGGACCTGTGCTGGTACCTGGACGAGGACGCCATCGGCCCGATGTGGAAGGGCCAGCGCTTCCCCATGACCGCCTGCATCTCGGGCTGGGCCATGCTGAACCGCCAGACGGTGGTGATCCCCGACATCTATCGCGACGACCGCATTCCCCACGACGCCTACCGGCCCACCTTCGTGCAGAGCCTGGTGATGACGCCGGTGCGGCCCAACGATCCGATCGCGGCCCTGGGCGCCTACTGGGCCAAGCGGCACGTCCCGCCGCCCGACATCGTCACCAAGCTGGAGGTGGTGGCCCGCGCCACGGCCGCGGCGATCGAGAACGCCCACCTCTACCGCTCGCTGAACGAGGCGCTGGAGCGGCGCTCCTTCCTGCTGCGCGAGCTGGACCACCGGGTGAAGAACACCCTGGCCTCGGTGCAGTCGATCGCCCGCCAGACCCTGCGCAACGCCCAGACGCCGGGCGACTTCGCGGACTCCTTCGAGTCGCGCCTGATGAGCCTGTCGCGGGCGCACGAGATGCTGACGCGCCGCGCCTGGGGCCGCACCGACCTGCTGGAGGTGATGGAGACCGCCCTGCAGCCGTTCGGCGGCGTAATGGACCCCCGCTTCACCGTGCGCGGTCCGGCCGTGACCGTCACCGCCGAGACGGCGGTGGCCCTGCACATGACTGTGCACGAACTGATGGTCAACGCGGCCAAGTACGGAGCCCTGACCTCGGCCAACGGCCAGGTCACCGTGGTCTGGCGGATCGAACCCGTCGAGGGTAGGGCGTCCCTGGTGCTGGAATGGGTGGAGCGCGGCGGGCCGCCGGTGTTCGCGCCCACCCGCGAAGGTTTCGGAACACGCCTGCTGCGCCACGGCCTGGCGCGCGACCTGGGCGGGGCGGCCACCCTTGGCTTCCAGCCGGCCGGCCTGACCTATCATTTCTGCGCCCCCCTTTCCGATCGCATCACTCCCCAGAACATCCGGAGCGTCGCCGCGTCATGACCACGCCCCATGGCCCCAATCCCCGCATCATGATCGTCGAGGACGAGGCCCTGGTGGCCCTGATGGTCGAGGACCTGCTGACCGATTTCGGCTGCCAGATCAGCGGCTCGTTCGGGGCCGTGGACGAGGCCCTGGACTGGCTGGCCAGCCCGCCCCCGGCCGCCACGCGGGTGGACGGGGCGGTGCTGGACGTCAACATCGGCGGCACCATGGTCTTCCCGGTGGCCGAGCGGCTGCGCGACGCGGGCATCCCCTTCGTGTTCGCCACCGGCTACGGATCGCTGCCCCGCGCCGGCTTCGAGGACGTGCCGGTCATCAACAAGCCGATCAACCCGGCCCTGCTGAAGAACGCCGTCGACGCCTTCGCCAAGGCGGCGTGACGCCGGCGGCCCGAGCGTTCGCCCGTCGTCCGTTCACGCCGGCGCGTGCAGCCGCCGGCCCGCCTCCACGGCCGCGGCGCGGCGCTCGCCCATGCCTCGGCCGTAGAAGGCCTGGATGCGTTCCAGCACCTTGGGCGGGGCGGTCTCGGGACGGCCCGCGTCAAAAGGCGGGGCGGGAGCGTATTCGACCGCCAGCTGGATGCCCTGGGCGGTCTCGGGCCCGGCGATCTCCGCCACGACGGTCAGGGCGAAGTCGATCCCCGCCGTCACCCCGCCGCCGGTGACCACATTGCCGTCGCGGACCACGCGGGACGGATCGGGGATCGCGCCCAGCAGGGCCAGCTGATCGCGCCAGGCCCAGTGGCAGGCCGCGCGCCTCCCCTCCAGCAATCCGGCCGCGCCCAGCACCAGCGAACCCGTGCACACCGAGGTGACGTAGCGGGCCATGCCGGCCAGGCGGCGGATCTGGGCCAGGAACGCCTCGTCGCCCATGGCCCGGGTCGTGCCGTAGCCGCCAGGGACGCACAACAGGTCGCACGCCTGGATCTGGTCCAGCCGCGCCACGTGCGAGAACACCAGGCCCTCGGCCTCGATCTCGCCGCCAGCCTGGCTGGCGATGACGACCTTGGCCCCCGGCAGGCGGCTGAGGATCTGGTGCGGACCGGTGAAGTCCAGATGGGTGACGTCGGGAAACAGAGCGAAGACAATGTGGAACGGCGCGGCTTGCGGCATGGGGGCGACCTCCGATTGACGCCGCAGCATCGCCCGCCTACCGTCTGTCAGAAATGACATAATTCCCTCGAATTCCGCCAACCCATCGTCCCGAGGCGAAAGGCGAAGACGCACGTCATGACCCGCACGATCGGCTTCCTGATCTTCCCCGAGTTCCAGTTGCTGGATGCGGCCGGGCCGATCGCGGCGTTCGAGATCGCCGCCCGCATCGTTCCCGGCGCCTACCGTCTGCACGTGCTGGCCAAGGCCGGCGGCATGGTGGCCAGCTCGTCGGGCGTGGCCATGGGAGCGGCGGCGTTCGCCGAGGCTCCGCCGCTGGACACCCTGATCGTGTCGGGAGGCGAAGGCACGCGCTCCCCCGCCATCTGCCCCGACACCCTGGACTTCGTCCGCAACGCCGCCCGCGCCTGCCGCCGCACCGCCAGCGTCTGCTCGGGCAGCTACGTCCTGGCGGCCGCGGGCCTGCTGGACGGTCGCCGGGCCACCACCCACTGGCAGAGGTCGGCCGACTTCCAGCGGCGCTATCCGGCGGTGCGGCTGGAACCCGATCGGATCTTCATCCAGGACGGCCCGTTCTGGAGCTCGGCGGGCATCACGGCGGGGGTCGACATGGCCCTGGCCATGATCGGCGCCGACCTGGGCGAGGCCGTGGCCAGGCGCACGGCGCAGCAGCTGGTGGTCTATCATCGCCGTCCGGGCGGACAGTCGCAGTTCTCGGCCCTGCTGGAGCTGAAGGGCGGACGGTTCGACTCCGTGCTGGCCTGGGCGCGAGAGAACCTGGCCCGGCCCCTGACCGTCGAGACCCTGGCCGAACGGGCGGCCATGAGCCCGCGCAACTTCGCCCGCCTGTTCGCCGCCGAGACGGGGACGACCCCGGCCAAGGCCGTCGAGCGCCTGCGGGTCGAGGCCGCGCGCGCCCTGCTCGACAGCCAGCCGCTGCAGGTCGAGGACGTGGCGCTGGAAACCGGCTTTGGCGATCCCGAGCGCATGCGCCGGGCGTTCATCCGCGCCTTCGGCCAGCCGCCACAGGCCTTGCGGCGCTCAGCCCGAGCAAGCGCGGCCTAGGCGAGCCCCCCCTTTCCTGAGACGAGCAGGTCAGCTCGAAGTTCCGTTCCCCTGGGCCTCCGCCATCCGCGCCACCTGGGCCTTGAGGATCTCCAGGGCCTCGGCGTTGCAGCGAGCGATCTCCATCAGCTCCTGCTGGCGCAGGGAATCGAGCTTGTCGTGCAGGCGCATGATCTCCAGTTCGGCCCGCAGGTTGACCACGTAGTCGTGTTCGGCGCCCAGCCGGTCCTTCTTGGCCTGGCGGTTCTGGCTCATCATGATGATCGGCGCTTGCAGGGCCGCCACCGTCGAAAGGACCAGGTTGAGGAAGATGAAGGGATAGGGGTCGAAGGCCAGGTTCAGCGGCCTGAGGATCACGTTCACCGCCACCCACAGCAAGAGGCAGGCCGAGAAACCGCCGATGAACGCCCAGGAGCCGCCGACCGCGGCCACCTTGTCGGCCAGCCTGTCCCAGAAGCCCCGATCGTCGGTGATCAGCGCCGCGTTCAGCCCGGTGGGCGTCTCGTCGGCGATCAGGTCGATGACGCTGCGCTGGACGTCGTTGAGGGCCTGGTATGGCGTGGACAACAGCTCGCGCGACAGCTGGTCGAGGCGAAGATCGGCGTTCATGGCGGTTCCGGAATCTGGCGACCCGCCGAGGATGGCCCTTGCCGAAGGAAGCGCAAGCGCCCAGTGCGGCCCGGGTTGCAGCCGCGTCGAGATTGACGCCTCGCGCGAGTGAGGCGAGGCTGTCGTGTCGGCTGGCCGACGTTCAAACCATCATGAAAGGCGTTCCCCCATGGCCTACAAGTTCGTGATCTGGAAGGACAAGAAGGAAGAGTTCCGGGTGAAATTCGTCGCCTCCAACGGCGAGACGATGTTCACCACCGAAGGCTACAGCGCCAAGGCCTCGGCCAAGAACGCGATCGAGTCCTTCAAGAAGAACGGCCCTGACGCCGAAGTGGTGGACGAAACGGCCTGACGCCGATCCGGTCGTCATCCCGGCGGCGGCGCGCCGTCCGGGATGGCGACCGGATTCGATACCGACGATCTCCCAAATGGACCGGCACGCCTTGACCTGGCCGCGCCGATCGTTCTCTGATCACTGATAACCAATAATGACGCAGTTCAGCGAACCAGAGGGAGAAGAGGCGATGACCGCCAGCGCGAACGGCCGCAAGACCGTGTTCATCACTGGCGCCGCCAGCGGCATCGGCCTGGCCAGCGCCAAGCGCTTCGCCGCCGAGGGCTGGTTCGTGGGCCTGTCCGACATCGATTCCCTCGGGCTGAAGGCGGCCCTGGCGGCCATCGGTCCCGAGAACGGCTCCGCCCACCGCCTGGACGTGCGCGACCGCTACGCCTGGACCGGCGTTCTGGCCGACTTCACCCGCCAGACGGGCGGGCGGCTGGACGTGCTGATCAACAACGCCGGCGTCGCCCGCTTCGGCCCGTTCGAGAGCCACGAGGACGCCGATATCGACCTGCAGCTGGACATCAACATCAAGGGCGTCATCAACGGCGCCCGCGCGGGCCTGCCCCATCTGAAAGCCACGCCTGGCTCGCGGCTGGTCAACATCTCCTCGTGCGCGGGGCTCTACGGCTCGCCCGGCCTGGCGGTCTATTCGGCCACCAAGTTCGCCGTGCGCGGCCTGTCGGAGGCGCTGGACGTCGAGTTCGCCCCGCAGGGCGTATCGGTGTCCTGCGTGATGCCGTGGTTCGTGGAGACGCCGATCCTCAACGCCAGCCAGCCGGGCAGTAACGCCAACATGTCGGACGTGCTCAAGGGCGGCGGCCTGCCGGTCTATCCCGTGGAGGACGCAGCCGAAGTCGTCTGGCGCGCCGCCCACGGGAAGGACCTGCATTACTTCGTGGGCAAGCGGGCCAAGCAGATGCGCTTCGCCAGCAACCACATGCCCGGATCGCTTAGGAAGCAGCTCCGGTCGCGACAGCCGCTGACGACCTGACCGCGTCGGCGGAAGCGCCGGTCGAGCTCTTGGTCGGGTGCAGGGCGGGGGCCGAGGCCGGTTCGGAGACCGGACCCAGCGGACCGCCCATGCCGCCCTGGACGGTGGCCGGCGACGGCGTCACCGTCAGGGCGCTGGCTACGCGCAGGGTCGGCGCGGCCGTCACCTCGCCCGAAACCGGCAGGCTGACCAGGGTCGCGCCCGGCAGCTCGTCGGCTGTCGAGGGACGGACCTTGCGGCTGAACGCGTCGGGCGAGCCGCTGGAGCCGCCGTAGCGATAGAAGACGTGCATGCCCACCTGGGCCACGCGCATCAGGCGCCCGCCCCAGCCCGGCGCGACGCCGGTGGTGTGGAAATGGGTGGCCGAGCCGACCTCGCTCATCACCGCGCCGGACAGGGCCCTGGCGGCGACCTTCTGGGCCCGGTTCCAGGCGCCCGGCTCACGGCTCTTACGCATGGAGCCGTCGCAGGCGAAGCTGAACTGGCAGCCCGTGCGCGTGTAAGCGCCCTGGAACACCACGCCGCAGATCGACTTGGGGAACGAAGGGTGGCGCACGCGGTTCAGAACCACCTGAGCCACGGCGGCCTGGCCGCTGGGGGTCTCGCCCCGGGCCTCGTAATAGACGGCCTCGGAAAGGCACTCGAGTTCTCGCGAGCTTTCCAGGGCGTTGGTCAGGCGGAACGGCGCGACGGCCGGATTGAAGGGACCCCCGAAGCTGGCCCGCAGCAGCGGCTGCGGACGGCTGTCGCCCTGGCGGTTTTCCAGGCGTTCGGCCAGCAGGGCGGCCTGACGGTCGCGCTGGGCCGAGCCCGAGATGGTGTAGGGATCGTGACGACGGGCCACGGAAAGGGCTCCGGCGTCCATCCGCGACGCGGCCTGATACAGCGCCGCATCGGAGAAATCCCCGTCGGCGCCGTCGGCCAGGCGCGAAACTTGAGCGTGCTGACTGGCGGTCTGGGCCATGCCCCCCGCCATGTAGACGCCGCCAAGGGCCAGACCCGTGACGGATCCGACCAAAACGGCGCCGATCAGCGCGCGCGCGTCTGCGCACGTCTGCGACTTGATATTCAAAACTCGTGTCCTGCGCGGCGAGGGCGGACCGCCCCCCGACAAAAACGCCTCGTGGACTCCGGGAAAAGCACTATCGGAGCAGCCAGGAAGCGGAGGTTCGGCCGGTTCACGATGGTGGCCGAATTCCTACTTATGAGCCGCCTTATGACGCATCCGTGACCGACTCGCAACCCGGCGCGAGGTCGCACCTTCAATTTTGGTTCCATCCGCGCGAGACGTGATGGTTAACGCTTTGATTCCGGCGCAAAAACGCGACAGACGTGAAAATCGGTCGCAGGTCGAATATTGATCCGGAAAGCGAGATTTCGCCTGACCCGTTCTCTGAGCGACCCCGGGTTTTCCCGGCTTTACTAGAGCGACCGGTGAAATCTGTCCTTCAGGACATTGCGTCATCTCTAGGGCGGATTCCGCAGCCTTTGACGGCCAATGCCGTAGGGTTAACGCCAGCGATCGCCCAGCCGCTGTCAGGCCCCGCCCGAGCCTGCCCCACGACGCCCCCGGGCCAGCCGCCACAGGTCGATCCCGACCTTGATCGCGAACACCGCCACGGCCACCCCGACGGCGATCTGGAAGCTGGTGTCGAGGGCGCGCTGAAGGCTGGCGGCGTCGGCCACACGGGGTTCCGCGAGCACCTGGATCAGCCGCCCCGACCGCCAGAACAGGGCCACGAAGCCCAGGCCCGCCAGGTCGGTCACGAGGTCCAGCGCGGCCCTGGCCCGCACCCAGTCCGGGCGGACGACGCTGGTCAGGCTGGCCGCCAACTGGACGCACGCCCAGGCCAGGATCGGCCAGCGCAGCTCCGTCCAGATCGGCGCTGGAGCCAGCACCAGCCCCTGGCGGACCTCGCCCACCATCCAGGGCGCAGTGACCAGGCCCGACATCCACAGGATGAAGAGCACCAGGGCGATCGCTTCGAACAGGGCTTCCAGCCGGATCTTGAGCGGCGAACGCCTGTTCCCGCCCCAGCCGACATTCCAGCCCTCGCCGAGATGCGGCAGCTCCGACACCTTCCAGTCGACCGACCGGCCCAGCCGGATCCAGCCCCGCTCGATCGCCGCCCCGATCACGGTCAGGCCGCCGATCAACCCCAGGCCCAGCGAAACGAACGCGTAGAACGCGCGCGGAACCACGTCGTAGGCGTCGCCGGTCTTCAGCGCCGCGATCCCCGCCGACAGCACCGCCACCACCGCCGCCAACCCCAGGGCCGCCTTCACCGCGAAGGCGTAGAACGGATAGAGCTCGGGCCCGATGAGCCCGCGGACCGGACCGAAACGGCCCGCCACGGCGATCGGGTGGCCGAAGGCCTTGAGCAGCGCCTCGGTCTCGCCCCGGTCCAGCGTTCGGCCCAGTTCGGCTTCGCGCGCCTCGATACGGGTCAGCAGCACGTCGCGCAGCTCGGCGACGATGTCCTGGCGCTGATCCTTGGGCAGCAGGGCCGCGACGGCGGCCAGGTAGCGGTCGAGCAGGTCCATGGCGGGCCTCCTTTTCAGATCAGGTTCTGAAGGGTGTCGTTGATCGCCCGCCACTCGGCGGACAGGCGGGCCAGCACGGCCTCGCCCTCGGGCGACAGGCGGTAGAAGCGCTTCTTGCGCTTGTCCTCCTCGCGCCACTCGCTGGTCAGGAGCCCTTGGCTCTCGAGCCGGCGCAGCATCGGATAGAGCGCGCCTTCGTCGATCTCCAGACCCACCTCGGCCAGAGCCTGGCGCAGGCCGTAGCCGTATCGCTCGACCTTCAGCTGGGCCAGGACGGCCAGGATCAACGTGCCGCGCCGCAACTCCTGGCGCAGGGTCTCGAACAGGTCGGCGTCGGCGGGCATGATGTGCATCACATAGTGTATGGCACACACTGTGTGGCACACAGGTATATCAGGCGTCAACCCGGACGCCGCCGGACGAGCCGCGGCGGGCGAGGGTTTCGGGCGCCAGAAGGGCGTCGCCTTCGCCGATTTCCTGGCCAATCGCTTCTGGCGGCACTATGCCCCCGTGCATGCCGAAGACATCGCCGCCAGACGTGCTGAACTCCGCCCACACGGCCGCGCTCCAAGCCATGGTCGGCCCCGCCGGCCTGGTGCTCGACCCGGCCGGCCGCGCCGCCTACGAGATCCCCGCCCGCTACGCCCCCGGGATGGCGGCCGCGGTCGTGCGCCCGGCGAGCACGGCCGAGGTCTCGGCCGTGGTGGGCTATTGCGTTCGCGAGGGACTGAGGTTCGTGCCCCAGGGGGCCAACACGGGCCTGGCCGAAGGCTCCACCCCCGACGCTTCGGGACACCACATCGTGCTGTCGCTGGATCGTCTGGTCGCCCCGCTCGAGGTGGACGCCGCCGACCGCACGGCCACCTGCGGCGCGGGCGTGCGCCTGTCGGCGCTCAATGCAGCGCTGGAGCCCCACGGCCTGTTCCTGCCCATTGACCTGGGCGCGGACCCCACCCTGGGCGGCATGGCCGCCACCAACACCGGCGGCGCGCGCTTCCTGCGCTATGGCGACATGCGCCGCCACGTGCTGGGCCTGGAGGTCGTGCTGCCCGACGCGGCGGGAACTGTCCTGCGACTGTCGCACGGCCTGCGCAAGGACAACGCCGCGATCGCCCTGCGCCAGCTGTTCGTGGGCGGCTGCGGGGCGTTCGGAATCGTCACCGAGGTGACCGTCGAGGTCCACCACCGCCCCCGCCAGACCGCTGCGGCCATCCTGGTCCCGCGCGACGCCGACGCGGTGCTGCCCCTGCTCCAGGCCTTCGAGGCCGAGGCGGGAACCACCCTGACCGCCTTCGAGGGCATGTCGAAGGCCGCGATGGAGCGGGCCATCGCCCACGTGCCGTCGCTGGCCAACCCGTTCGCGGAAGGAATCCCCGACTACGCCGTGCTGGTGGAACTGACCCGCGCCTGGTCCCCGCGCCAAGGCGAGGCCAGCCTGGACGAAGTGCTGCAGCAGATCGCCGGCGACCTGCTGGAACGCGAGGACGGCCCGCTGGTCGACGCCCTGTTCGGGCCGGTCGAGAAGATGTGGACCCTGCGCCACTCGCTTTCGGAAGGCCTGCGGGCCAGCGGCCCCGTGGTGGGCTTCGACCTCAGCTTCCGCCGCCGCGACCTGGCCGCCTTCCGTCGCCAGGCGATCGCCATGCTGGAGCGCGACTTCCCCGATTTCGCCCTTTGCGACTTCGGCCACGTGGCCGACGGCGGGGTGCACTTCAACCTGGTCGGCTCGACCGACCCCGCCCGGCGCGAGACCCTGCGCCATGCGGTGCTGGACCTGGCCGTCGAGGGCTTCGGCGCCAGCTTCAGCGGCGAACACGGCCTGGGCCGCGCCGTCCAGGCCGCCTACGACCGCTACGTTCCCCGCGCCGTGCAGGACTATTCGGCGGCCGTGGCCGCGGTGTTCGGCCAGGGCTCGGCCAGCGTAAGGCTGGGGCCAGCATGACCCCTTTCCCTCCGTTCAACCCCGGCCCTCCGTTCAACCCGGCGAAGACCGGGACCCGAGCCGATCGTCCGGAACGACTCCGGACGATCGAGCCGTCGCGACCTTCCTTCAAGCCCCGCTTGGGTCCCGGCCTTCGCCGGGACGAGCGGATCTGAATTGCTCGTTCAGGATCACCGATGCCACAGACCCTCCCCTCCGCCATCGCCGACGCCCGCGCCATCCTGGGTCGCCTGGGCGTCGATCCGGCCGCGCTCGACGGCGGGACCCTGACCGCCCGCTCGCCAGTGACCGGCGAGATCCTGGCGAGCTTGCGCGAGCACACCGCCGACGAGGCCAAGGCCGCGATCGACGCGGCCCACGAAGCCTTCCTGGCCTGGCGCAAGGTCCCGGCCCCGCGCCGCGGCGAGCTGGTCCGGCTGCTGGGCGAGGAACTGCGCGCGGCCAAGGCCGACCTTGCAGCCCTGGTCACGATCGAGGCCGGCAAGGTGACGTCCGAGGGCCTGGGCGAGGTGCAGGAGATGATCGACATCTGCGACTACGCCGTGGGCCTGTCGCGCCAGCTGTTCGGCCTGACCCTGGCCACCGAGCGCCCCAGCCACCGGATGATGGAGACCTGGCATCCGCTGGGCGTGGTGGGCGTGATCAGCGCCTTCAACTTCCCCGTCGCGGTCTGGTCGTGGAATGCGGCCCTGGCCTTCGTCTGCGGCGACAGCGTGGTGTGGAAGCCCTCGGAAAAGACCCCGCTGGTCGCCCTGGCCACCCAGGCCCTGTTCGAGCGGGCGTGCGCGAAGTTCGGCCCTGACGCTCCGGCCGCGCTCTCGGTCCTGCTGATCGGCGGCCGCGAGGTGGGCGAAACCCTGGTCGATCATCCGAAGGTCCCGCTGGTCTCGGCCACCGGCTCGACGGCCATGGGCCGCCAGGTCGGTCCGAAACTGGCCGCCCGCTTCGCCCGCGCCCTGCTGGAGCTGGGCGGCAACAACGCCGCCATCGTCGCCCCCTCGGCGGACCTGGACCTGACCCTGCGCGGCGTCGCCTTCGCGGCCATGGGCACGGCGGGCCAGCGCTGCACCACCCTGCGCCGCCTGTTCGTGCACGACAGCGTCTATGACGCCTTCGTCGGCCGGCTGAAGGCCGCCTATCCCTCGGTGCCGGTGGGCGATCCCCGCACCGCCGGCGTGCTGGTGGGCCCTCTGATCGACAAGCCGGCCTACCAGGCCATGCAACGCGCCCTGGACGCCGCCCGCGCGGCCGGCGGCAAGGTGATCGGCGGCGAGCGCGCGGACGTGGCCGGACACGACGCCTTCTACGTGGCCCCGGCCCTGGTCGAGATCGACCACCAGGCCGAAATCGTTAAGCACGAGACCTTCGCCCCGATCCTCTACGTGATGCGTTACGCCGAGCTCTCGGAGGCCATCGCCCTGCAGAATGACGTGGCCCAGGGCCTGTCGTCGTCGATCTTCACCCTGAACGTCCGCGAAGCCGAGCTTTTCGTCTCCGGCGAGGGCAGCGACTGCGGCATCGCCAACGTCAACATCGGTCCGTCGGGCGCGGAGATTGGCGGGGCGTTCGGCGGCGAGAAGGAAACCGGCGGCGGCCGCGAGGCCGGCTCCGACAGCTGGAAGGCCTACATGCGCCGGGCCACCAACACCGTGAACTACGGGACCACCCTGCCGCTGGCGCAGGGGGTGGTGTTCGACGTCTGATCTCCTCACAGCGGCCGTCATCCCGGAAGCCCTTCCGGGATGACGGCGAATTTCAACTCACCGGACCCTTCCATGAGCCATCTCTCCACCCTCGTCGCCGCAGCCGTCGGCCAGAAGGCCGCCGCCACGATCCTCGACGTGCTGGACATCGCCCCGCCCCTGGCCGCCGAGGCCGACGGTCCGGTCTCTCGCGCGGTGTTCGCCATGGCGATGAACGCGGTGCTGTTCCACGACATCATGGGCCGCGTGCCCCTGGGCGCGGCCTATGTCACCGAGCGCCGGGCGGCCGGCCACAAGGTTCTGTTCGATCACGGCGCCCTGCGCACGATCCATTTCGGCGAGGGTCCGACCGGCGCCCTGCCCGCCGGCCACCTGGCCTTCGCGCGGATCCTGGAGCCGCTGGGCTATCACGTGGCCGACCTCTATCCGCTGGAGCGGCTGAAGATGACCGGCAGGGCCTTCGCCCACCTCGACCATCCCGAGGCGATCCCGCAGTTCTTCGTCAGCGAGCTGCATGTCGACCGCTTCTCGCCAGCCTTCCAGGTGATCGCCCATGCGGTGTTCGATCAGACGGCCGACGTGCTGGGCGCCGAGGCGGCCCGCGCCCTCGCCGCCTTCGCCACCGAGGGCGCATGCGACCTGGACCTGGCCCGCGCCGCCCTGCCCCAGGTGATCGCCGCCTTCGAGCGCACCCACGGCCCCCTGCGTCTGGAGCACTACGAGGCGCTGAAGGCCGAGTCGGCCGAGGCCGCCTGGATCGCCACCGAGGGCCAGGCCTTCAACCACGCCACCGACCGCGTGCCCGACGTCGAGGCCGTGGCCGAGGGCCAGAAGGCCCTGGGCCGGCCGGTGAAGGACGCCGTCGAGGTCTCGGCCTCGGGCCGCGTGCGCCAGACCGCGTTCAAGGCCCAGCCGGTGGAGCGGACCTTCGTCACCGACGCCGGCGAGGTGGTCCGCACCGTCCCCGGCTCGTTCCACGAGTTCATCAGCCGCGATCGCTACGTCGACGAAGCCGGCGTGGAGAAGCTGGACCTGCGGTTCGACAGCTCCAACGCCCAGGGCATCTTCAAGATGACCCGAACGGGGTGATGTCCAAGGCTCTCTCCCCTCGTAGGAGGGGGCCTTTCGTCACCCCCTCTGCGCCAGGGCCGCGTCGATCGCCACACGCAGCTGGCGGTCTGACACCGGCTTGAACAGCACCCCCGCCGGATGGTCCTCGTGGATGCGCTCGATCGTCGACTGCTCGCGCGAACCGGTGATGAAGATCACCTTGGAGCCGACGGTGGCGTGGATGGCCAGGGCGGCGTCCACGCCGTCCTTCTCGCCGCGCAGGCGCATGTCCATCAGCACCACCTCGGGCCGGTACATCATGGCCAGGGCCAGGGCCTCGTCGGCGTTGGTGGCCGTGCCGCACACGGCCATGTTCATGTCCTCGACCTGCATGCACAGGCCCTGGGCGATCAGGAACTCGTCGTCCACGACAAGGACCAGGCTCTTCTGCACGGCGGGGGCGTTCATGCGGCCACCGGAGCAGCGACACGGATTTCGCTACGGGTCAGGCCCCGCTTGCTTTCGACCATGATCGTTCCTTCCATCTGCGCGACAAGACCCTCGATTATGGTGGCTCCCAGCGCGACCTTGGACGTCCGGGGCGGGGCGTCGTCGCGGCTGTAGCCCTTGCCGTTGTCGGCCACGACCAGGACCAGGGCCCCATTGTCGTCGCGGCTGAGATTGACGTCGATCTCGCCCTTGCCCTCCGGGAAGGCGTGCTTGAGCGAGTTGGTGACCAGTTCGTTGACCAGCAGGCCCAACGGGATGGCGAAATCCAGGCCCACGTCCAGCGGGATGGCCTCGACCGACAGCGCCACCTCGGGTCCGGCGCCGTGGACGATGTTGCCTGACAGCTCGCTGAGGAACGGGGCGATGTCGAAGGTCTTCAGGTCGGACGAGCCCATCAGCTGCTGATGGACGAGACCCAGGGCGTAGACCCGGTCGCGCAGGCTGCGCAGGGCCTTGCGGGCGTCAGGATCCGATAGCTGGCGCGCCTGCATGACCAGCAGGCCGTCGACCATCTGCAGGTTGTTCTTCACCCGGTGATAGACCTCGCGCAGCAGCAGGTCGCGCTGGGCCAGGGTGGCCTTCTGCTCCTCCACCAGGGCCGCCAGCTCCGCCGTGCGCTCGTCGACCCGGCGCTCCAGCTCGGCGGCCGACGGCAGGGCGGCGGCCTTGGGGATCAGCGGCCACAGCAGCGCGGCCGTGGCGATCGACAGCAGGGCCGTCACCAGCTTGATGATCCCCTCGATTCCGTAGGCCGGCACCCACAGGGTCAGGATCGCCATCAGGTGGGTGGTGCCGCAGGCCAGGATGAAGGCCACGAACAGGTAGGCCACCCAGCTGTACTTGATGTCGGGTCGGCGGCGGACGAAGGCGGCGATGGCCAGGGGGATCGACAGGTAGGCCAGGCCGATGACCACGTCCGAGCCGGCGTGCAGCGCCACCAGGCCCGGCGCCCAGCTCAGGCAGAAGCCGTGCGGCGTCAGGCCCGAGGGATTGAGCAGCCAGTCGAGCAGAGACATTCCAGCCCCCTTCCCTGGAGAGCGGGCGCCCGCTTCGAACCGGGCCCGCGCCTCGAAACCGTCTCGCCCATGAAGGCAGAAAACAAACGCCGCAGGTAGTGTTTTCGCGTGGGGGTTGGTTGGCGCTCTCGCGGAGGCGGAGCGGCGGCAAGACAAAACCGGCCGGCTCCGGGGCGAGGAGCCGGCCGGCCTGTGCGGTCGATCCCTTGGGGGAGGACGGACCGACCGCTGGGGGCCTTTCCCATCGGCGCTTGGGGGAGGATGCCGACGAAGGGGGAAAGACCCGGATGTTCCTGCCGGCGCGAGGTTCCGGAACCGGAACGATTCGCGCCCGACGAGGCTTAGGCGGTCAGCTTGGCCGCCGTGCGGGCGACCAGCTCGCCCTGGTGGCGGGCGCCGGCCAGTTCGATCTCGCTGGGCTGACGCGAGCCGTCGCCGCCGGCGATGGTGGTGGCCCCGTAAGGCGCGCCGCCGGTGATTTCCTCCAGGGTCATCTGGCCGGCGTGGCTATAGGGCAGGCCCACGATCGTCATGCCGAAATGCAGCAGGTTGGTGATGATCGAGAACAGGGTGGTCTCGTTGCCGCCGTGCTGGGTGGCCGACGAGGTGAAGGCCGCGCCCACCTTGCCGTTCAGCGCGCCGCGGGCCCACAGGCCGCCGGCCTGGTCGAGGAACGCGGCCATCTGCGAGCTCATGCGGCCAAAGCGCGTGCCGGTGCCCACGATGATGGCGTCGTAGTTGGCCAGGTCCTCGATCTTGGCGATCGGGGCTTCCTGGTCGAGCTTGAAGTGGGCGTTGCGGGCGATCTCTTCCGGCACGGTTTCCGGAACGCGCTTGATGTCGACCTGCGCGCCGACGCCACGGGCGCCCTCGGCGATGGCCTTGGCCATGGTCTCGATGTGGCCGTAGGACGAGTAGTAGAGAACGAGAACCTTGGCCATCTTGGCCTCCTTTAGATCGAAGGGTTGGTTTGAAACTTACGAAATCCGGTCGGCTACCCGCCTCCCAAGCCAACGCCTGGGAGGCGGAAAAACGACCAAAGCTTAGGCGGCGTCGACGAGAACCAGCTCGGCGTCCTCGATAGCCTTCACGGTCAGGACCGCCTCGTCTTGAACGGCCGCGCCGTCACGGGTGTTGACGGTCACGCCGTTGAGCTCGACCTTGCCCGTCGAAGGCACCAGATAGGCCTTGCGCCCCGGGCCCAGCGGATACTCGATCGTCTCGCCGGCCTTGATGGTGGCGCCCAGGACGCGGGCGTCGGTGCGGATCGGCAGGGCGTCGGTGTCGCCCTCGAAGCCGCTGGCCAGGGCCACGAACTTGCCCGAGCGGTCGCCCTTGGGGAACGGCTTGGCGCCCCAGGCCGGACCTTCGCCGCGCTTGTTCGGGATGATCCAGATCTGGAAGATCCGGGTGGCTTCGCTTTCCAGGTTGTACTCCGAGTGGCGGATGCCGGTGCCCGCGCTCATCACCTGGACGTCGCCGGCCTCGGTGCGGCCCTTGTTCCCCAGGCTGTCCTGGTGGGTGATCGCGCCTTCGCGGACGTAGGTGATGATCTCCATGTCGGCATGCGGATGAGGCGGGAAGCCCGTCCCGGCGGCGATGGTGTCGTCGTTCCAGACGCGCAGGGCGCCCCAGTGGACGCGGCTGGGATCATGATAGTCGGCGAACGAGAAGTGGTGCTTGGCGTCCAGCCAACCGTGGTTGGCGCCGCCGAGGCTTTCGAAGGTGCGGACGTCGATCATGTCGTGTCTCCTCGGTGTGTTCTGGGTGGGAAGGCCGTGTGGCCGTCTCCGTTGACGAGGAAGATGGCCCCTTGCGTGGAACTTCGAAATGGAAATGATCGAAACAAACCGTTTCGGAAATTGACCCCATGAAACTCCCCGACTTCGAGGCCTGGGCCATCTTCGCCAAGGTGGCCGAGACGGGTTCGTTCGCTGGGGCGGCCAGCCAGCTGAACCTCTCGAAGGCCACCGTGTCCAAGGCGGTGGGCCGACTGGAGCAGAGGCTGGGGGCGACGCTGTTCCATCGCACCTCGCGCCGTCTGTCCTTGACCCAGGCCGGCAAGGCCTCGCTGGAACGAGCCTCGCTGCTGCTGGCCGAGGGCGAGGCGCTGGAGGCCGAGGCCTCTGCCCAGTCGCAGACGCCCAGGGGCCTGGTGCGCGTGGCCGCGCCCATGTCGTTCGGCATCGCCCACCTGGGACCGGCCCTGCCCGAATTCTTCGCTCTCTATCCGGAGGTGTCGGTGGAGCTGTCGCTGTCGGACCAGATGGTCGACATCGTGGAGGACGGCTTCGACCTGGCGCTCCGGATCTCGGCCCTGGAGGATTCCAGCCTCCTGGCCCGACGGCTATGCCCGGTGCGGATCCTGCTGGTGGGCTCGCCGGCCTATTTCGACCGGCACGGCCGCCCCTCGCATCCCAAGGACCTCTCGGGCCACAGCGGCATGTTCTACACCAACAGCCGCACCAAGGACGTCTGGCGCTTCGAACACGCCGAGCACGGACAGTACGCCGTCAGCCTGAAGAGCCCCCTGCGGGCCAACAACGCCGACGTGTTGCGCCCGGCCCTGCTGGCGGGACTGGGCCTGGCCATGCAGCCGGATTTCCTGGTGTGGGAGGATGTTCGCGACGGGCTGCTGGAGGTGGCCCTGCCCGACTGGGCGCCGCCGCCGATCGCCCTGCACCTGGTCACCCCGCCCAGCCCGATCCGCCCGGCGCGCGTGGAGGTGCTGATCGCCTTCCTGGCCAAGCGCCTGGCTCACGCGCCATGGACGGTGGCGACGACGGGACGATAGGAGACGCCGCCCGCCGTTCCCGGCTCGGGCCGCGACGGATCGAAGGGCCTTACGCCATCTCGTGGCGGTCGTTGAGGCATTCGCCGATGGCGCGCGCGCAGCCCGGCAGGCCCAAGGCGCCGATGAACGACATGGCCACCGCGCAGACCAGCATCACGGGTTGGAAGAAACGCATGCGAAATTCTCCACCAGTCGAGTCACCCGTCGGGCGTGCGACCACCATCATAAGGTCGAAGCGTGACGATTGTTCCCGCCGCCTACCGGAAAAGTCAGCATGCGGCAGATATGTCTCACTCGTATGTCAGTCTCCCAACGCATAGGCGACGCCAAAAGCCTCGATCCGAGCCAATTTTGCTTCCAGCGCTGTCCAGTCGTCGGCCTGGGCGATCGGCGCCCATAGGGCTTCGACCTCGTCGATCAGCAACTCCTCCGGCTCGTCGCGGGCGAAGACCGGATGCTCCAGGCGCTCGGGCCGGTCAGGCTCGAACCCGGCCAGGGCGTGGCGCAGGTCGGTGAAGGCCGCCTCGCCGTAGAGCGCCCCGCGCGGGCCGCCCAACGCGCGGGCCGCCGACGCCTCGCCGCCGAACCAGTCGAAGAACAACGGCTCCCAGCGCAGCGCCTCGCCCCCGGCCGCCAGGGCGGTGAAGGCGGCCTGGACCAGGGCGACGTCGACCGCCTCGCCCCGACTCTTCAGGCCCAGGCGCTTCAGCATCCCCGCGCGCAGGGCGTCGCGATAGAGGTCGGAGAAGCCGTTCAGCGCCGCCAGCAGCCCCGCCTGGTCGGTGATCAGCGCCAGGCAGCCGGCCAGTTGCTGCAGATTCCAGAACACCGCCTCGGGCTGGCGGCCGAAGCTGTAGAGCCCCGAATGGTCGAAATAGGCGGCGGTGAAGTTGGGATCGTTGCGCGGCAGGAACCGCCATGGGCCGTAGTCGAAGCTCTCGCCGGTGACGACCATGTTGTCGGTGTTGAGCACTCCGTGCACGAACCCCGCCGCCATCCAGCGGGCCGCCAACTTGGCGCTCGCGGCCACGGCCTGCTCCATCAGCACCCTGGGCCGATCGGGCTCGTCGGCCACGTGCGGATAATAGGTCTCCACCGCATGGTCGACCAGGATCGTCAGCAGGTCGCGCCGCTCGAAACAGGCGTGGCGCTGGAAGGTCCCGAAGCGGATGTGACTGTGCGACAGGCGGGTCAGCACCGCCGAGCGCGTGGGACTGGGCTCGTCGCCCCGCTCCAGGGCCTCGCCGGTCTCGACCAGCGAGAAGGCGCGCGACGTGGGAACGCCCAGCGCCTCCAGCATGCCGGCGGCCAGGATCTCGCGCACGCCGCCCTTCAGGGTCAGGCGTCCGTCGCCCGAGCGCGACCACGGCGTGCGGCCTGAGCCCTTGGTGGCCAGGTCCAGCAGCCGCCCGCTTCCGGCCTCGCGCAGCTGGGCGAACAGAAAGCCGCGCCCGTCGCCCAGGTCGGGATTGTAGGTGCGGAACTGGTGGCCGTGATAGCGCATGGCCAGCGGCGCGGGCTGGTTGTCGGGCAGGGCCTGGAAGCGCGCGAAATGCGCCAGCCATTCGGCTTGGTCCAGCCCGTCCAGCCCCACCGTGGCGGCGGCGCGGTCGTTGCGGAAACGCAGGACGGACTGGGGAAAGTCGGCCGGCGCGACGGGATCGGCGAACTCCGGCCCCAGGCGCATGAAGATCGGATCGGGGCGGTAGGCGGCGGAGATCGGCATGACCCGCACATGAGCCGCTCGAGCGCCGGACGCAAGTAGACGCCGCCGACGGCGACGCTCCTCAAGGCCCGGAACGGAAAACACGGAATGCTCGCGTAACGCTGTCGCATCCCGGCAACATCCGGTGGTGATCCTTTAAACCATAAGGTTTTTTCTTGCCGGGGACACAGCGGGGCCGTAACCCTAGCGTGTCAATTCGAACGATCGTTCGGGTTTAGACCAAATCAAAAGGCGGGGGCGGTGCAAGCGCCCACGTCATAACGAACCGAGGTAGGAAATGCGCTTCACCCAAGTGCTCTGCGGCACCGCGTCCGCGGTCGTGCTCGCCGGTCTGACCCCCATCGCGGCCCAGGCCCAGACAACCGCCGCCAACAACGACATCCCCACCGTCGACAGCATCGTCGTCACCGCTCAGAAGCGTGAGCAGAACCTGCAGGACGTGCCGGTCGTGGTCACCGCGGTCGGCGCCAAGCTGCTGCAGGACACGGGCGTCAAGGACATCAAGGACCTGACGATCCTGACCCCCGGCCTGACCGTGACCTCGACCACGTCGGAAGCCTCGACCACCGCTCGTATCCGCGGCGTCGGCACCGTGGGCGACAACCCCGGCCTGGAAAGCTCGGTCGGCGTGGTCATCGACGGCGTCTATCGCCCCCGCAACGGCGTCGGCTTCGGCGACCTGGGCGAAATGGACCGCATCGAAGTGCTGAAGGGTCCCCAGGGCACCCTGTTCGGCAAGAACACCTCGGCCGGCGTCATCAGCGTGGTGAGCAAGGAGCCCGAGTTCAGCTTCGGCGGCAACTTCGAAGCCACCTATGGCAACTACGACGCCCAGGGCGTCTCGGCCTCGGTCACCGGCCCGATGTTCGGCAGCGAGACCCTGGCCGGCCGCCTGTACGTGGCCGCCCGCAAGCGTGACGGCTACAACGACGTCGTCACCGGCAAGGGCCCCAGCGATCGCGACGAAGACGCCGATCAGGGCTTCTACACCGTGCGCGGCCAACTGCTGTTCATCCCCGACGACAAGGCGACCTTCCGCCTGATCGGCGACTACACCAAGCGCAACGAGAACTGCTGCGGCGCCGTGCAGATCCGCACCGGCCCGACCGCGGCGATCATCAACGGCCTGGCCGGCCCGAACGCAATCGCCACTCCGGCCAAGCCGTATGATCGCGTGGCCTATTCGAACCGCGGCGCCCCGTCTGAAATCGAAGACAAAGGCGTTTCGCTGCAAGGCGACATCGACCTGCCGATCGGCACCCTGACCTCGATCTCGGCCATCCGCCAATGGCGCACCGACAACGGCCAGGACGCCGACTTCACCACCGCCGACATCGCCTACCGAAACAAGGACGGCACGAACTACAGCGAGTTCACCACCTACACCCAGGAACTTCGCCTGGCGGGCAAGACCGAAAAGTTCGACTGGCTGGTGGGTACGTTCCTCGCGGACGAGTACCTGGATAGCAAGGCCAACTTCAACTACGGCAACCAGTACGAGGCCTACCTCTCCACGATCCTGCTGAACGGCATCGCCAGCTCGCTGGCCCCGGCCGGCGTTACGGTCAACACCGCCAACCCGCAGACCTTCGTCTCGCAGGCGTCGGGCAAGGCCTACGGCCAGACCTATGTCGGCGGCCAGGGCCTGCGCGACCAGTACAAGCAACGCGCCAAGACCGTCGCGCTGTTCACCAACAACACCTGGCACGTCACGGACGCCTTCGACATCACCGCTGGCCTGCGCTACTCGATCGACGACAAGAAGCTGGACACCTACCAGTCCACGACCGACGGCGGCGCCGGCTGCGGGTCGGTGCTGACCCCCGCCGGTCAGGCCCGCGTCGCCGCGGCCCTGGTCGCGCGCGGCGTCCCGGCCGCCCTGTTCGCCACCCCGACCGGCGCCAGCCTGGTCTCGACCGTCGTGGGCAACATGTGCCTGCCCTGGGCCAACCCGCAGTTCAACGGCCGCGGCACCACCCAGAAGCGTTCGGACAAGGAATGGTCGGGCACGATCAAGGCCTCGTACCGCTTCTCGCCGGAGGTGTTCACCTACGCCTCGTACGCCCGCGGCTACAAGGGCGGCGGCTACAACCTCGACCGCACCCAGTCGTCGAACGGCCTGCCCTCGGGCGGGGTCGGCGTCGTGCCGATCTACGACACCTCGTTCCCGGCCGAATTCGTCGACAGCTACGAAATCGGCATGAAGAACACCCTGTTCGACCGCCGGGTGCTGCTGAACATCTCGGGCTTCTACCAGAAGTTCACCGACTTCCAGCTGAACACCTTCCTGGGCACCTCGTTCGCGGTGCGCTCGGTTCCGGAAGTGACCTCCAAGGGCGTCGACGCCGACTTCCTGTGGTTCACCCCGGTGCGCGGCCTGACGGTCCAGAGCGGCTTCACCTACGCCCTGACCGAATACGGCGACCAGCCGATCCCCAACGACCCGACCAACGCCCTGGCCCTGCTGCCGGGCAGCCGGATGTCGCTGGCGCCGAAGTACTCGGCCTCGGGCTCGGTGACCTACGAGCGTCCGGTGGGCGACAGCCTGAAGGCCCGCTTCAACCTGGGCGCCAAGTACTCGTCGTCCTACAACACCGGTTCGGACCTGTTCCCGCCGAAGGTCCAGAGCGGCTTCACCGTCGTCAACGGCCGCGTCGCCCTGGGCGCCCAGGACGACAGCTGGACCCTGGAACTGTGGGGCCTGAACCTGTTCAACGAGAAGTACGTGCAGGTCGCCTTCAACGGCACCCTGCAAGGCTCCTCGGGCCTGTCGGCGACCAACAAGGTCTACAACCCGGCCCTGGACACCATCACCTACGACGCCTTCCTCGGCGCGCCGCGCACCTACGGGCTGACGCTGCGCTCGAAGTTCTAAGGCCGGAGACCGGCGGTCCCCGCGGCCGCCGCCTCCAACAGATCGGGAAGGGCGATCCGGCAAGCCGGGTCGCCCTTTTCCGTTTCCGCCGCTTTTCTCCGCGCCCGAAGCGCCTCACCCTCTCGCGGGGGTCGAGCGGAGGCGTGTCGCATGAAGACCATCAGGCTGCTGGGCGTGTGGATCTGCCTGCTGCTGGGCCTGGCGCTGGCCAATCTCGCCCTGCGCACCCCACCGGCGCTGCCCGCCGGCGCCCCGGTCGACCAGTTCTCGGCCGGCCGCGCCATGGCCGACGTGCGCGCCCTGGCTCAAAAACCCCATCCTACAGGTTCGGCCGAGATCGCCCGCGTCCGCGACCACCTGCTGGCCCGCGTCAACGGCCTGGGACTTGAGGTGCTGGTGCGCCCCGGCGAGGGCGTGCGGCCCGCCTCGGAGTGGTCGCCTCGGTCCGTGACCGTGGGGGCGGTGCAGAACATCGTTGCCGTCCTGCCCGGGATCGACCGCCAGGCCCCCGCCGTGCTGGTGATGAGCCACTACGACACCGTCCACAACTCGCCCGGCGCCGCCGACGATTCCGCCGGCGTGGCCACCGCGCTCGAGATCGCCCGCGCCCTGAAGGCCGGACCGCGCCCCGCCCGCGACGTGATCTTCCTGTTCACCGAGGGCGAGGAACCGGGCCTGCTGGGCGCGGAGGCCTTTTTCGCCCGCGACCCGCTGCGCGAGCACGTGGGCACGGTGGTCAATCTGGAGACCCGGGGCGACTCCGGCCGCGCGGCCATGTTCCAGACCGGGCCCGACGCCGGCGCGCTGGTGCGCCTCTATGCCGGCGTCGCCCGCCAGCCCACGGCCAATTCGGTGGCCGCGGCCGTCTACGCCCGGATGCCCAACGACACCGACTTCACCCACGCCGTGAAGGCGGGCCTGTCGGGGCTGAACTTCGCCTTCATCGATGACCAGCTGGCCTATCACACCCCGCTGTCGACGCCCGAACACCTGAACCAGGGCAGCCTGCAGAACATGGGCGACCAGGCCCTGCCGGCCGTGCGCGCCCTGGCCATGGCCCGCGACCTGCCCGGCCGCGCGCCCGACCTGATCTATTCCGACGTCATGGCCCTGGGAATCGTGGCCTATCCGGTCCCGGTCGGCTGGGGCCTGCTGGCCCTGGCGGGCGTGCTGGTCCTTTACACCGCCTGGCGGGCCCTGCGCGGGCGGGGCACGACCTTCCTGGAGATCCTGCGCGGCCTGGGCGGCTTCCTGCTGATGGGCGCAGCGGGGATCCTGGCCCTGCACCTGGCCGGCCGGTTGATCCATATCGGCGACCAGCAGCGCTATTACGCGGTCCTGGGTCTCTACAACGTGCTGCTGCCGGGGGCGGGGATCCTGCTGATCGGCGTTTGCCTGAGCGCCCTGATCCTGATGTCGCGCGCCAGCCAGGGCCTTTCCGCCCGGCTGTGGGTCAGCGCCGCGGCCCTGGTCGCCGGCGGCCTGTGCTGCCTGGCCGGCCTGGACATGCCCGGACTGATCCTGGCCGGGGCCGTGATCGTGCTGGCCTGGCTGAGCCTGGGCAAGCCCATCGGCGTCTGGGGCGCCTGGCTGGGCTCGCTGCTGGCGCTGCTGATCGTGGCCATCGTCGCCCAGGCCCTGCTGCCGGCCGTCACGGTGATGGTGGTCTGGCCGCTGCTGGCCGCCGCCCTGGTGGCCGCCCTGCTCACCGCCGTGGGCGGGGCGCGCGACCGCCGGGTGGCCTGGCTGCTGACCGCGGTCGTCTGTGTGGTCGCCATACTGGTGGTGGGCCAGCTGGGCTCGTGGGGCGCCCTGGTCTTCGCCGGCGTCGGACTGGTCGAGCCGGCGGTTCTGGCGGTGTGCGCCATCCTGGCCGCGCCGGTCCTGCTGCCCCTGGCCTTCGACTTCGCCGCCTATCGCTGGGCCCCGATCTTCGCCGGCGCGGCGGCCGTGGCGGGCGCGGGGTTGCTGGCCTATGCGGGCCTGGGCGACGGTGGCCCCAGCCGCCCCCGCCTGGCCGAGGCCAGCCACCTGGCCGACCTGTCGACCGGCACGGCATGGCGTATTTCTCCGCTGCCGCAGCTGGATCCCTGGTCGCGCGTGGTGCTGGAGGACAACGGCGCGCGACCGGCGCGCCAGCCCTACCCGCCCCTCTTCCGCCAACCGGTCTGGATGGCGCCGACCCCGGTCGCCCCGGTCGAACGGCCTGTCCTGGCGCTGGACCGCTCGGGGCCGCGCCTCCTGGTTCGCGTGGTGCCCACGCCCGGAACCGAGGTGCTGACCGTGCGGCTCAAGCCCAGCCTCGCCCTCAGCCAGCCGCGCCTGAACGGCCGCCCCCTGGTCCTGCCCACCCAGGCCGGCGCATGGTCGAGCCTGTCGTACCATGCTCCCGATCCGAACGGCGTGACCCTCAGCTTCACCGCCGAGGCGGCGGGCCGGATCGAGGTGGCCGTGGTCGAGGTCCACGACGGCTGGCCGCGCGGCGCGGCCCCGCCGCCCGCCAAGCCGGCGGGCCTGATGGCCAGCGGCTATTCCGACAAGACCCTGGTCATGGACCGCGGCGCCCTGACCTGGCCGGCCTACGCGCCCGGCGCCGACGAATAGGCCGCGCCGCTTCCCGCCTTCTCGATCGGCAGGACCAGAACCAGGCACGCGCCGCGATCGCCGGTCTCCCAGCGGACCGCGCCGCCGATCGCCTCGGCCCGCCGACGCTGGTTGGCCAGGCCCCGGCCGGTCGAGGGACCGGCGGGATCGAAGCCCCGCCCGTCATCCTGGACGCGCACCAGCACCTGACCGCCCTCGGCCAGCACGGCCAGCGCCACCTCCCGCGCCCCGGCGTGCTTGAGCACGTTGGCGAAGGCCTCCTGCAGGATGCGCAGGATGTGCAGGGCATGGCGCTGGTCCAGCCAGGCCAGCGGCGGTATCTCGCCTGCGTTCCAGGTCAGCCGCACCCCGCTGGCCTCCAGGCGCGGCTGCAGCCGGAACCGCAGGGTGGCCAGCAGCAGCAGCAGGTCGGTCTCGACCGGCTCCATGGAATCGATGGTCAGCTTCAGGTCGTCGATGCAGCCGCGCAGGATGCCCACCGCGTCGAGGTCAGCGGCGCGGTCGCTCTCGAAGGCCCGCAGCGCCCCCACCAGGGTCGACCCCAGGCCGTCGTGCATGTCCTGCATCAGGCGCTGGCGCTCCTGGTGCAGCAGTTCGCGGTGCTCGATCTCGCGCAGCCGCGCGTGGCTGAGGGTCAGTTCAGCCTCCCGCTGGGCCAGGCGCCGGGCCAGGTCGGCCTTGGCCCGAGTGGCCGTCTCAAGCGCCTCGACATAGCGGCTGAACATGATGTGCCAGAAGATCAGCGTGAACCCCACGCCCGTGAAGTTGGTCAGGAACACGCTCTCGATGTTCACGAGGTTCTGCTGCAGGGCCCAGTCGTAGACTCCGGCCGCCAAGGTCACCAGGCACCAGGCCGACAGCAGGATCGCTAGCCGGGCTCCCGCCCTGGCCGACTGGATCGCGGCGTTTACGCCCACGACGAGACCCAGGCCGATGATGTTCAGGTAGACCAGCCAGGCGATCAGGGTCGCGTCCAGAAGTCCGGGCAAGGTGGCGATGGTCCAGGCCGCGCTGTTGGCCAGGATCACGAACGTCAGGCGCGGCTGCCGCGCATGGTGAAGCTGGGCCGCGAACAGGTGCAGCACAATCATCATCCAGTACAGCGAGTTTACGGTGAGCCAGCCGAACCAGGCGTCCGAGACGACCAGCGGATGAACGCCCACGAAGGTGTGCAGCATCCGTACGAAGCAGACCGCCGACATGGCGAAGAACAGCAGGTAGATCGGTTCGTCGCGCCGGCCGAACCAGACCAGCAGGCCGAAGATCCCCGTCGCCAGGAACGCCGTCGCGGAGAAGGCCGGCAAGCCCACCTGGAAGATCTCGCGCAGGTAGTAGCGCGGAGCCAGCTGCCGGTACGTCCCGATCCAGACCGACGAGAACGCACCGCCGATGCCGCGCACGTGCTGCAGCCGGATGTCCAGGATGCGCGGGGGATGCGAAACGGTCGTCCGCGGCAGGGCGATCCAGAGCGGCTGGTTTGAGCCGTTCCATTGCAGGTTGGCGTGCGACTGCCGCACCAGCCGACCATCGGCGTAGATCGCCAGCGAGCCGTCCGACTTCCAGCGGGGAATGTAGAGATAGAGCTGGCGGCCGTCGTCGGGCAGCGGCGGAACCTGCAGGGCGTACCAGGTGACGCGGGTGGCGATGCGTTGGGGCGAAGGCTCGACGCCGGGCGTCCATTCCGGGGCGGGGGCGTTGGGCAGGCGCACCTGGCGTCCCGCCGTCGACGCCTGAGCGGGCGGGGCCGGAGGCGGGGCCTGATAGCCGATCGTGTCGGTGAAGCTCGACCGCGCCAGCACGATGCGCTCGCCACCGGCGCGGACCTGGACCACCAGCGCCAGTCCGGCCAGCAGGAGGGCCAGGGCCAGGCCCGCCGCCCAGATCAGCCAGGGCCCGCCGACCGGCCCCTCGCCGATCCCGCCACGGCCCTGGTCGCTAGAGGAGGCCATGCGCCCGGGCCTCGAACACCGCCTCCGTCTTCGAGCGAACCTCCAGCTTGGCGTAGATCCGCCGCACGAAGGTCAGGACGGTATTGCGCGAAACGCCCATCAGCTCCGCGATCTCGTCGAACGAGAAGCCTCGCGTGATGAGCTGCAGCGTCTCGGTCTCCCGCTCGGAAAGACTGGGGCCGGTCTTGTCGACAGGCGCCGCCTCGGCGGGCGGCCGCTCGTCGGGGCGGAAACGCATCAGCACCTGGCGAGCGATGCGCGGGCTGATCGGGCTGCCCCCGCCATGCAGGATGCGGATGTCCTGGGCGATGGCCGGCAGGGGGCTGTCCTTGAGCAGGTAGCCGCTGGCCCCGGCCTCGATCGAGGCGATGACGTGGTGTTCGTCGGCGAAGGTGGTGGCCACCATGATCGCGCAATCCGGCCAGCGGCCGTGCGCCTCGCCGATCACGTCTATGCCCGAGCCGTCGGGCAGGCCCAGGTCCACCACCAGCACCTCGGCGGGCGGCCCGGACAGCAGGGCGCGCGCCTGGGCCGCCGTGGCCGCCACGCCGGTCACGACCAGGTCGTCGGCTCCAGCCAGGGCGGTGCGGAAGGCTTCCTGGAACGCGACATCGTCCTCGACCAGCACCACCCGGAGCGGCGTCGGCGGCGCGCCTTCGATGCTCATCCCGCTCTCCTCCGCCCCTGCGCGATACCGATCCCAGCCATTGGCAGACCGCGCGCGAGCGCGCGTCACTAGATCTTGCGACGGGTTCGACATTGCTCCGCCCGCCCGGGCCCGGCAACTGGACAACGAGAGGAGGCCAAGGAACAACCTGGCCTCGACCGCCGCGTCAGATCACGATCACGCCGGCGGCCGGTGGGTCGGCGTAGAGCCCCTCGACCACCTTGGCCCGGCGCTCCAGCGTGGCGCGCTGGTTCACGTAGCCCTTGTCGGTGATCTCGCCCGCGTCGATGGAAGGCGGTTCGGTCAGGATCGCCACCCGGGCCACGCGGCGCGAGGAACCGCCGGCGGCGGCGTTGAAGGCGCCCAGGCGGTCGCGAAGGATCGCCTCAAGCTTCTCCAGCGGCGCGCCCGGCGCAGGGTCGGCGACCAGGGCGGCCAGACCTGCGGGCGAGGGCCAGACCATGGCGGCGATGAACGGCTTGTCCTGGCCGGCGATCACCGCATCGTGGACGTAGGGGCTGCAAGCCGCCACCAGGTCGGGGCGCAGCACGCCGACGCTGACCCAGGTGCCGGTGTCCAGCTTGAAATCCTCGGTCACCCGGCCGTCGAACACCAGGCCCTTGGAGGGGTCCTGCGGATCGACGAAACGGGCGGCGTCGCCCAGCTTGTAGAAGCCTTCCTCGTCGAAGGCCGCCGCCGTCTTTTCCGGGTCCTTATGATAGCCCGAGGCCACCGTCGGGCCCTTGACCCGCACCTCGTACTTGGCGCCGACAGGGACCAGCTTCAGCGCGACGCCCGGCAGGGGCAGGCCCACCAGTCCGACGCGCTCCGTGATCCAGTGCACCACCGTCACCCCCTGGGTCTCGGTGGCGCCGTACATCGTGGTCAGCGGCACGCGGTGGCCGGTCTCGGCCACGGCCAGGGCCTGCATGCGCTCGTAGACATCGTTGGACAGGGTGGCCCCGCCATAGCCCATGTACTTGAGGTTCTTGAAGAACGAGGCCCGCAGCACCGGGTCGCTCTCCATGGCTGAGGCCAGCATCGAGAACGCGATCGGAGCCGAGCCGAACACGACGGGCGAGACCTCGTAGAGGTTCTTGATCGTGGTCTCGAACATGACCGGCAGGGGCTTGCCCTCGTCGATCCACAGGGTGCCGCCGTTCCAAAGCACGCTGTTGAAACCGATGTTGCCTGCCGAGATGTGGCTCCAGGGCATCCATTCCAGGCTGTTGGAGACCTCGCCCCCCGGCGTGTCGGTGCGCAGTCCCTCCTGGCCGGCGATCACGCCCGCCATCATGGCGTGGGTCTGGGGCACGCCCTTGGGCATGCCGGTCGAGCCGGAGGTGAAGAGGTACTTGGCCACCGTCGCCGGGGTCAGGGCCGCACGCGCGGCGGCGACGTCGCGCGGGACCGTGGCGGCCACGGCGTCGAAGGCGACGGCCCCCTCGCCCGTCCCATCTGCGGTGACCAGCAGCAGATCAGGCCTCAGGCCGCGCAGGGTGGCGATCGCCTTCTCGAACATCGCGCCCGACTGGGCGAAGACCACGCGCGGGTCGACGGTGGCGAAGCAGTGCTTGAGCTTGCCGTGGTCGGCCGACATCAGGCTGTAGGCCGGACTGACCGGCGCGGCGGGCACGCCCGCTCCGTAGGCGCCCAGGGTCGTCAGGGCGTGCTCGATCGAGTTGCCCGACAGGATCATCACGCTGTCGTCGGCGGTCAGGCCCTGGTCCAGCAGCCATTGGGCGATCCCCTCGGCAGCTCGCTGGGCCTGGCCGTAGGTGATCGCGCGCCAGGGGCCGTGGCCCGGCTCGCGCTGCTTGAGATAGGGTCGATCCGGATGGAGGGCGGCCTTCTGCGCCAGCAGGTCGCTGATCGTGCGCGGACCCGCGCCGGGGGCGTGGTTGGAGGTGATGACGATGCTGCCGTCGGGCCGGCGCTCCACGCCGACGTCGGCGCCCTTCATCTCCAGCGGCTTGAAGGGGGCGGCCATTACGTCGCGCGCGAGCGCGGGGCTGTCGACGCCGTCCATCGTTCTCTCCCGGTCCATTATCATTGTTTACCAGGGAGGTTATCGCGCCTGACGCTCGCGTAAAGCGTGCCCGAACGTCAACGTGGTCGGGGAAAGCGCCCCCTCCGCCTCGTGTCGGAGAGGGCGCTTCCTGCGTCCTATTCCGCCGCGGCGGGGGCCGAGTAGCCCAGGATGGCCTTGGTCTCGAGGAACTCGCCGAAAGCGTGGTCGCCCCATTCGCGGCCGTTGCCGCTCATCTTGTAGCCGCCGAACGGGGCCATCAGGTCGGGGCTGGCGCCGTTCAGGTTCACCTGGCCGGCCCGCAGCTTGGACGCCACGGCGCGGACCTCGGACTGGTCGTTGCCGGAGACATAGGCCGCAAGGCCGTACTCGGTGTCGTTGCCGATCTCGACGGCCTGGTCGACGCCGTCGTAGCCGAGGATCGCCAGCACCGGGCCGAAGATCTCCTCGCGCGAGATCGTCATGTCGGGTTCGACATTGGCGAAGACGGTCGGCTTGACATAGTAGCCGGTCTCCAGGCCCTCGGGCTTGCCCGGACCGCCGGTGACCAGGGTCGCGCCCTCATCGACGCCCTTCTGGATCAGGCCCTGGATCTTGTTCCACTGCACCTCGGAAACCACGGGCCCGAGCTTGGAATTGCCGTTGGGATCGCCCACGGTGTGGGCCTCGGCGGCGGCCTTGGCGATGGCGATCACCTCGTCCATGCGCTTGGAGGGCACCAGCATCCGGGTGGGGGCGTTGCACGACTGGCCCGAGTTCATCATCACCGAGGCCACGCCGCCGGCGACCGCGCGCTGGAAGTCGGCGTTGTCGAGGATGATGTTAGGGCTCTTGCCGCCCAGTTCCTGGTGCACGCGCTTGACGGTGGGCGCGGCGTTCTTGGCCACCTCGATGCCGGCGCGGGTCGAGCCGGTGAACGAGACCATGTCCACCTCGGGGTGGCTGGACAGGGCCGCGCCAACCACGGGGCCGTCGCCGTTGACCAGGTTGTAGACCCCGGCCGGCACGCCGGCGGCGGCCAGGATCTCGGTCCAGATCCAGGCCGAGAACGGCGCCACTTCCGAGGGCTTGAGCACCATGGTGCAGCCGGTGGCGATGGCGGGCGCGACCTTGCAGGCGATCTGGTTGATCGGCCAGTTCCAGGGGGTGATGAAGGCGCAGACGCCGATCGGCTCCTTCACCAGGCGGGTCGTGCCGCGATCTTCCTCGAAGCTGTAGTTCTTCAGCACGCCCAGGGCGGTCTGGACGTGGGCCAGGCCCATGGCGGCCTGAGCCCGCTGGGCCAGCCAGGCCGGGGCGCCCATTTCCTCGGTGATGGCCTTGGCCATGTCCTCGAAGCGCTTCTGGTACTCGGCGATGATCCGCTCGAGGATGTCGATGCGCTCCTCGCGGCTGGTCTGGGAGAAGCTGGCGAAGGCCTTGCGGGCGGCGCGGACGGCGATATCGACGTCCTCGGCCGTGCCCAGGGTCACCCGGCCGGCGACGGCCTCGGTGGCGGGATTGATGACGTCGACCGTCTTGGAGCCCTTGGGTTCCACCCACTGACCGTCGATGTAGAACTTCAGGTAGTCGCGCATGGGATCCTCCTGGAGCGCTCTTGGAGCGGCGCCCGTTCAAACAGCCATTTTAATGATCATTGATCACTGGGGAAGCCGTCATCACCACATCGGGTCGCTTTGCTCGCCCGACAAGGCTTGGGCGATGCGGCGGCGGGTGGCGGCGGTGGTGGTCTCGGGCAGGGCGTCGGGCGCGAACCAACCGATCTCGTGGATCTCGCCCTGGGCGGCCGGCGCGCACGGCTCCCAGGCCCGGACGCGATAGAACAGCACGTGATCGCCGCGATGGTTGGGATCGTTGCTGTGCACCGACAGCAACTCCGGGCGGCCAAGAATCCGCAGCCCCGCCTCCTCGCGCATCTCGCGGGCCAGGGCCAGTTCGGCGGTCTCGCGCCGCTCGACGCCGCCGCCGGGCAGATGCCAGCCGGGCACATAGGTGTGCTGGATCAGCAGGACCCGTCCCTCGCCGTCGACGGCCAGCCCCCGGACGCCCAGGGTCAGCCCGCGCTTGAGCCGGAACCAGAGGTGGATCAGGGGGCGAAGGACGGGTTCGACGCGACGAAGCCAGAGCATGGCGCGAGCCTAGCGCGTCTGTCGCTTGCGGTCAGCGCCCCGCGCGGCTAAAGCCGCAACATCTTCAGTCTGACAAACGGACCCGCGCCAATGCTCGCGATCGGCATCATCGCCCTCTTCCTCGTCGCCGTCTTCGCCCTGAACAAGTTCGAGTTCGGCCGCTTCGACTGACCGCTTTCCCATGACTCCGCGCGGCGCGGCCCTGGTCACCGGCGCGGGACGCCGGATCGGCCGCGCCCTGGCGCTGGAGGCCGCGCGTAGCGGCTTCGACGTGGCCGTGCACTATCGGACGGCGCGCGACGAGGCCCAGGCCGTCGCCGACGAAATCGCGGCGCTGGGGCGACGGGCGGTCGTGCTCGACGCCGAGTTGACGGACGAGGACCAGACCGCGGGCCTCGTTCCTCGCGCCGCCCAGGCGCTGGGGCCGGTCACCCTGCTGGTCAACAGCGCCTCGACCTTCGAGGACGACCGCCTGGCCAACGCCGGCCGCGCCAGTTGGGACGCCCACCTGGAGGCCAACCTGCGCGCCCCCGTGGTGCTGTCCCAGGCCCTGGCCGCCGCCCTGCCCCCGGACGAGCGGGGCCTGATCGTCAACATCGTCGACCAGCGTGTCCTGCGACCCAATCCCCAGTTCTTCAGCTACAGCCTGTCCAAGGCGGGCCTGTGGTGGGCGACGCGAACCATGGCCCAGGATCTGGCCCCGCGCGTGCGGGTCAACGCCATCGGTCCCGGCCCGGTGCTGGCCTCGGTCCACCAGGCGCCTGGCGAATTCGAGCGCGAGGCGGCCGCCACGCCTCTGGAACGGGCCGTTTCGCCCGACGAGATCGCCGCGGCGCTGCGCTATCTCATTGACGCCACGTCGGTCACGGGCCAGATGATCGCGGTCGACGCGGGTCAGCATCTGGGCTGGCGCACGCCGGACATCCTCGGTTCCTGAAGGCCTCGCCCTTGTCCGCCCAGCCCCTCACCAACGCTCCCGACCATCGCCCAACGCCCGCCCGGGTGATCGTCACCAAGGTGTTCGTACGCGGCATCAAGGTCGACGCCTGGATCGGCGTCTACGACCACGAACACGGCCGCCAGCAGCCCCTGGTCATCGACGTCGAGCTGGACGTGGCCGCCAGCCACTGCGAGCAGCTGGGCGACACGGTCAATTACGAGACCGTGCTTCAGGCCGCCCAGGCGATCGCGGCCGAGGGCCATATCGACCTGGTGGAGACCTTCGCCGAACGCCTGGCCCAGGCCAGCTTCGCCGACAGCCGCGTGACCCGCGCCCGGGTGCGGGTCGAAAAGCCTCTGGCCCTGGCCCCGCACGCCGCCGCCGCCGGGGTGGAAATCACCGCCGTCCGGGGGTGAGCGCCCTCGCCCACAGCGCCCGGCTCGCCCCCTTCCGGCCCGAGACGGTCTGGACGCTGGAGGGCGCGGACCTTGTCGAGCGCCAGGGCCGGCGCGAACGCCGCTTTCCCCTCTCCAGCCTCACCGCCTTCCGCCTGGCCGCGCCGCGGGCGGGCGACCGCCGCCGCGTGCTGACCCTGGTCTTCGGCCGCCGCAAGACGATGCTGACGGCTCAAAGCTGGACTGGAGCGGGCCGGATCGAGGACCGGCTGGCCAGCTTCTCGCTGTTCGCGCGCGCCGTGGCCGCCGTGGCCGGCGACCTTGCCCCGCGCGCCAGGTTCGAGCGCGCCGCCGGCGGCCTGGCCCCGCGCGAAGGCCTGACCTGGGTGATGGGATTGCTGGCGGCCGGGACCGCAGCCATGCTGCTGTTCGCATTCAGCCCGCACATGGCCGGGGTGGCGATCGCCATCGCCGCGCGCATGGCCTTCCTCCTGCTGGTCCTGGGCGCGGCGGCCCCCTGGCTGACCCGGGGCGAGAACCTCGACCCCCACGCCCTGCCCGAGGACCTGCTGCCCTCGGCGTAGGGAGCCTCCCCACCTGACAGGACGTTCACTTGCCTTGCCCACCGCTGTCGGCGAGCATCGTTTCATGAGTTCCTCCGAGCCGTCCGTGCCCCCGCCCCTGCAAGCCGACAAGACCCTGCCGGTCTTGGTCTACGCCCTGTACCTGGCGGGCCTGGCCAACGGCCTGACCGCCGTGATCGGGCTGGTGGTCGCCTATGCCAGCCGCAAGCAGGCGCCCGACTGGATGGCCAGCCACTACGTGTTCCAGATCCGCACCTTCTGGCTCTGGGTTCTGTTCTCGATCGCCGGCCTCGCGCTGCTGCCGGTCGGCGTGGGCTTCCTGGTGCTGACCGCCACCTGGATCTGGATGGCCGCACGCTGCATTCTGGGCCTGTCGTGGCTGCTCAAGGGCCAGGCCTATCCCACGCCCCGCAACTGGATCATCTGACGTGACCGACACCCCCACCGCCGTCGCCGAACGCCCCGCCGAGGACAAGGTCCTGCCGATCGTCGTCTACGCGCTCTACCTGCTCAGCTTCACCAACGGCCTGACGCTCTTCGTAGGGCTGATCGTGGCCTATCTGAACCGGGGAGAGGCCGGACCCGTCAACGCCAGCCACTACACCTTCGCCATCCGCACCTTCTGGCTGTCGATCTGGTGGTTCCTGATCGGCGTGGCCCTGATCCTGTTCGGCGTGGCCCTGCTGGTGGTGCTGATCGGCCTCCCGATGATCATCGTGGGCGCGGCGATCCTGGCGGCCATAACCCTCTGGTTCGTGGTGCGGATGATCCTGGGCCTGAACTATCTGCTCAAGGGTGAGCCCTACCCCCGGCCTCAAGCTTGGCTGTTTTAGAGGCGCCGGGCGCCTGCTCGGGCGTCGCTTGCGCCCGCCCTCTCCCCTGAGGGTTGAGACGGCTCGACGCGCAGGCCTCGCTCGGGCCACCTGCCGCTCCTCACGAACGCGGTCATGGAGGGGGACATGATGGCTCGGCTCGTAGGGATCGTCCTGGGGGCGATCCTGGCGGCGACGGGATACGTGATCACTGGTCTGGGCGTCCTGGGGGATTGGGCGCAGCACCTGGATCTCGGCCCGTTCGAGCCTCACCGTCCGTTCGTGGGCTGGGCGGCGACGATCACGGGGGCCGTGCTGATCGTCGCCGCCCTGACCCCGCGTGGCCGGCGCAGGACCCGACGCCGCACGCGCTTCGCGCCGGCGAACCTTGACGCTCCTGTCCCGACGGCCGAAGCCGCGCCGATGGACGCTCCCGCTCCCCGCCCCGTCGCAGCCCCCGTCGCCCAGCCTGTCGCCGCCGTCGTTCCGCCGGTCGAAGCCCCGCCGCCGGCCGAGACTTTCGCCGACCTGCGCGCGCGCCTGGTGGGCCTGGGCCGCGAGGAATCCTGGGCCGAGGCCGCCAAGACCCTCGGCCGCCTGCTCCGCATCGCCGAAAGCGACCGCGAGAAGGCCACGGCCCATTGCGACCTGGGCGACTTCGCCCGCGCCCAGGGGCGCCTGGACCAGGCCGCCGAAGCCTATGACGAGGCGGTGCTGTGGGCGCGGGGGGCGCGCGCCGAAACACCTCACGACCCGGTCGCCATCGAGCTGCTGGCCGGCGCCCTGGCGGGCGTGGGCGACGTGGCCGAGCTGGAAGGTCGGCTGAACGAGGCCCTGGCCGCCTTCGAGGAATCCCTGGCCCTGCGCCGGACCAGCAGCGGCGCCTCCACCGCCGATCCCGGCGCCCGCCGCGCCCTGTCGGTGACCCTGGAGCGGTTGGCCGACCTGCGCGAGGACCGCGGCCACCGCATGCGGGCCCTGGACCTCTATCGCGAAAGCTACGACGTCGCCGCCTGCCTGGCCGCCGCCGATCCGGCCCGCTTCGGCGCCGACCTGGCCGCCACCCGCGCCCGTCTGGCCGAGCTGGAGGCCCGGATCGCGGGCTGATCCCTCGCCCCTGGCTTGCGAGCGGGGACGTTCTCGGCCACCGTACGACGGCGCGCCTTGGTCGGCGCGCGCGGACGTCCGTCATGCCGGTTGAGTTTGCAGGTCCGATCGCGCCATACCCCCTCGCCCTCGCCCACCGAAGAGGCGTAGGGAGAGGCATGAGGATGGACGAACGCTGATGGCCACGCCCTATTCGCCCGGGGCTTCCGCCGGACCGCCGGGAAGCACCGACGCCCGCCTGATCCTGCGAGAGGACGAACTCGACAACGGCCTTGAGGTGATGCTGCTGGCCGAGGCCGCCTTGTGGGCCGAGGTCGACAAGGCGCTGGAGGCCGAGCCGCCGGGCCTGGGTCGCTCGCACTGGCGCACCGCCTTCCTCCTGCGCCGCCGCCCCGGCATCGGGGTGCAGGACCTCTCGCGCCTGACCAGCCTCTCCAAGCAGGCCGCCAGCAAGACCCTTTCCGATCTCCAGCGCCTGAACCTGGCCCACAAGGACGCCGGCGACCTGGACGCGCGCCGCCGCCCCGCCACCCTGACGCCCGAGGGCGAGGCGTTCGAGCGGCGGGTGTCGGAGCGCCTGCGCGCTCTGCTGGCCCGGGTCTACCGCTCGGGCGGGCTGGACGGCGTGCCCGGCGCGCGCCGCATCCTGGAAGCCCTGGCCGCCACCGCCCCGCGCCGGCGCGCGCCCTCCGCCCGCCGCCCCGCGAGCGCCGCCCGATGACGCCGGACGAACGCGCCGAGCGCCACCTGCTGGTGGTCGACGACGACGACCGCATCCGCACCCTGCTGAAGGAGTTCCTCAGCCGGCAGGGTTTCCGGGTCAGCGCCGCCGCCGACGCGGCCCACGCCGACCGCCTGACCGAAGCGATGGACTTCGACCTGCTGGTGCTGGACGTGATGATGCCCGGCGAGGACGGCTTTTCCTTCACTCGCCGCCTGAGGGCGCGGGGCGGCGAGGCCGGCCGCACGCCGATCCTGATGCTGACCGCCCGCGACCAGACCGGCGACCGCATCGAAGGCCTGACCCACGGCGCCGACGACTACCTGGCCAAGCCCTTCGAGCCGCGCGAACTGCTGCTGCGGATCGAGTCGATCCTGCGCCGCGCCGCGCCCAAGCCCTCGGGCCCGCGCGTGCTCAGCCTGGGCGACTGCGCCTTCGAGCCCGAGCGGGGCGAACTGACCCGTCTCGGCGAGCCCATCCGCCTGACCGAGGCCGAGGTCGCCCTGCTGCGGCGCCTGGCCAAGGCCGCCCACGAGGCCGTCGACCGCCTGGAGCTGGCCCGCGACACCGTCGACGCCACCGGCCGCGCCGTCGACGTGCAGGTCACACGCCTGCGTCGCAAGATCGAACCCGACCCGAAGAACCCGCGCTACCTGCAGACCGTGCGCGGCGTGGGCTACAGGCTGGCGCCGGATTGATGGGGGTGATGCGCCCCCCCTCAGCCGCTTCGCGACAGCTCCCCCCGAGGGGGAGCATCTGCGCGCACAAGATCCTCCTCGGGAGGTGTCGGTGGAGCCGACGGAGGGGGTCCTCTCTTTGAAACTCCGCCTGCGCACGCGCCTCTACATTCCGCGCCAGATCAAGCGCTGGCTGCCGACCTCGCTGTTCGGCCGGTCGCTGCTGATCATCGTGCTGCCCGTGGCGGTGATGCAGATCGCCGTGACCTGGGCGTTCTTCGACGCCCACTGGGACACCGTCACCAGCCGCCTGTCCGAAGGCCTGGCCGGCGACGTGGCCTGGGCGGTGGAGAGCTACCAGGACGATCCCTCGCCCGCGGCGCTGGAGAAGCTGGCCGACCGGGCTCAGGACTCCATGGACCTGTCGATCGCCCTGCAGAAGGGCCGCACCCTGCCGGCGGGCAAGCGCAACTCGCTGTTTCGGGTGGTGGACCGTTCGCTGAACCGGGCGCTTTCGGACCGGCTGGACGCCCCGTTCTGGTTCGACGCCAGCGGCGACCACTATCCGGCCCACGTCGACATTCGGGTCAAGGTCAACGAGGGCGTGCTGCGGATCATCGCCCCGCGCGATCGCGCCTTCGCCACCCAGGGCCACATCTTCATTCTGTGGATCGTGGGGGCCACGCTGCTGCTGACGGCGGTGGCGATCCTGTTCATCCGCAACCAGGTGCGGGCGATCGAGCGCCTGGCCGACGCGGCCGACGCCTTCGGGCGGGGCATCGACCAGGCCGCGTTCAAGCCGCACGGCGCGCGCGAGGTCCGTCAGGCGGCCCAGGCCTTCCTGTCGATGAAGGAGCGCATCCAGCGCCACATCGAACAGCGCACAGCCCTGCTGGCCAGCGTCAGCCACGACCTGCGCACGCCCCTGACCCGGCTGAAGCTGGAACTGGCCCTGTCCGAGCCCGGCGCCCAGGTCGAGGCCATGCAGCGCGACCTGTCGGAAATGGAGCACATGATCGACGAGTACCTGGCCTTCGCGCGCGGCGAGGGCGGGGAGACTGTGCGGGTCGTGGCGCTGCGCCCCCTGATGGAGGGCGTCTGCGAAGGGGCGGTGCGCAGCGGCGCCCAGGTGACCTGCGAGATCGCCGACGACCTGACCGCCATGCTGCGGCCCCAGGCCTTCAAGCGGGCCATGGCCAACCTGATCGACAACGCCGCCGCCCATGGCGAGACCGTTCGCGTCTCGGCCGTTCCCCTGGCCGAGGGCGGGGTGCGGATCATGGTCGACGACGACGGCCCGGGCATTCCCGTGGAGCGCTACGAGGAGGCGTTCAAGCCGTTCAGCCGACTGGACGAGTCCCGCAACCAGAACGAAAAAGGCGTAGGCCTGGGCCTGGCCATCGCCCGCGACATGGCCCGCGGGCTGGGCGGCGACCTGACGCTCGAGCGCTCGCCGATGGGCGGCCTGCGCGCGGTGATGCGCCTGCCGGCCTAGCTTTGCCCCGATCTTCCCGGCGAAGGCCGGTAAGACGGCTGAAAGTCAGAACCCCGCCCCGACCTTGGCCAGCCCTTCGGCCATCTGCTTCAGGCGCTTGTCCAGCTCGGCCATCGTGCGGTTCAGCGCGCCTTCGTCATCGCGCCAGACCTGCAGGGTGCGGCCCCAGACGGCGACCATGGCGGTCAGGCGCGCGGGGGTGGCGTCCAGGCCCGCAGCTTCCAGCACCGCGCGGGCCGTCCTGGGGAAGCGCAGCACCGAAACCATCGGGCTTTCCGAGCGGCTGATGGCGATCAGCGCCGCGCGGTGCGGCTCCATCGCCTCGATCCGGGCCATGGCGGCGTCGAACAGGCGGTCATGGATGGAGGCGTCGTCGGCGGTGACCGTGGCCAGGGCCGCACGGTCGAAGCGCGCGGCCAGGTGGTTCAGCACCGCGCCCTTGCCGTCGGCGCAGGCGTAGAGTTCGGCGAACGGGACCTCGGCCTTCAGGGCGATGTCTCGCAACGTGACCTGGCTCCAGGGCCGGTCGGCGGCGAGCGCCAGGGCGGCGGCGGCGGCGCGGTCGAGCAGGTCTTCGGCGGGACTGGTCATGGAATCCAGATGGCCCGGGAACGGCCCGGGCACAAGGGTTCCGCCACGGCCGCCCTCAGCCGCCCAGCTCTTCCGAGCGTTTCACCGCCTGGGCCATGGCGCGGGGCAGCAGGTCGCCGAAGCCGCCTTCGCCCATCAGCACCGACAGGGCCGCGGCCGTGGTGCCGCCGGGCGAGGTGACCTGCCTGCGCAGCTCGGCGGGATCCTCGCCGCCTTGCCCCAACAGGGCGGCCGCGCCGACGATCGTCGAACGGGCCAGGCGGGCGGCGTCCTCCGGGGTCAGGCCCTGGCCGGCGCCGGCGGCCTCCAGCGCCTCGATGAAGGCGTAGAGATAGGCCGGAGCCGAGCCGGAAACGGCCGTGGCCGCGTGCATCAGGCCTTCGTCTTCCAGGTCGACCACGGTGGCGACCGGCGCTAGCAGGGCGTGGGCGCGCGCGCGCGCCTGCGCCGTGGCGGCGTAGATGCTGGCCGTGCCCAGGCCCACGGCGACGGCGGTGGTCGGCATCACCCGGGCCACGGCCCGGCCGCCGAAGGCCTCGGAAATGTCGGCCGCGCGCACCCCGGCGGCGATCGAGACGATCACGGCGTCGGGCGCCAGGTGCGGGACGACGTCGGCAACCGCCTGGCGCCAGATCTGCGGCTTGACCGCCAGCAGCACCGTCCTGGCCGCGCTCAAGGCTTCGAGCGACGGATTGACCTGGGCGCCGGGAAAGGCGGCCGCCGTCGCGGCCGGGTCGCGCACGATCAGGTCGCCCGCGGCGAACGCCCCGGCCTTGGCCCAGCCCTCGATCAGGGCCCCGCCCATGCGCCCGGCGCCGAGGAGGAGAATGGGGGTGGTCATGGGCGAACTCCGCTGAATTCCGAGCGGCCTGCCTAGCAGGTCGAACCGCCGCCCGCATCCGCCAAGACGGCGAGACGGCCTATTCGGCCGGGGGCTCCCACAGCTCGATCGGATTGCCCTCGGGATCGTGGATCCGGGCGAAGCGGCCGGTCTCGGGCGTATCCCAGGCCGGATCGGTCACGGCTTCGATCCCCGCCTGGCGCAACCTGGCCACCAGCGCGTCCAGATCATCGACCCGGAAATTGATCATCCATGACTTGCCGGCGGGCCAATAGTCGGTGTCGCGGGCGAACGGCATGATCAACGTCGGCCCCGCCGCCTGTCGCCAGGGCGCATAGCCTTCCATGGCCACGCCGAGATGGACGGCGATACCACTCCAGCAGCGCCTCTGGCTCCTCGGCCCGAAAGAACACGCCGCCTACGCCTGTCACCGTCATGGCGCCTTCTCCTCGACGCCCCGCCCGGGCGATCGGCGGGAGCGTACGCGACCGGGCGTGAAAGCCAAGGTTGGGCTCAGGCTTGGCCCACGGTCTCGAACATGCAGGCGGCCATCGCCTCGTCGGGCGTCTTGGCGCCGTGCAGCAGGAAGTCGAAGGCCGGGTAGAAGCGGTCGGCGGCCTCGACGGCCGCGTCGATCATCGAGGCGGCCTGGGCCATGGTCGGACGCTCGCCGGCCGGCAGGGCCAGGGCGTGGCGGAAGACCACCTCGCCATCCTCGGTCCAGACCTCGAAGTGGCCCAGCCAGACGCGCTGGTTGATCATCGACAGCAGCTCATAGGCGCTGGCGCGCTTGGTCTTGGAGGCGCGCAGGTCCAGCGACAGGCACAGCTGCAGGCAGTCGGCCTCGGGCCGCCAGGCGAACCACAGCTCGTAGTCCTTCCAGTCGCCGGTCAGGGCGAAGGCCAGGTCGCCGTCTTCCGTGCGGTCGAACGTCAGGTTCTCGGCCGCGAGGACGTGCTCGACGACCTCGAGAGGGTCCATCGCCAGCAGGACGTCGTCTTCTTCCGGTTGGGTGTCCATAGAACCTTCGGCCCCCGGGCGCGACGGATCGTGGGACCCGTGCAAATCACCCTTGTGGTGGGACTCTAATCTGCTTCGCGGGCGGCGTCACAACCGCCTTCACGTCGAAAGCGAAAGGAAACTCGCCCAATCGGGCGCCCGACGGTGTGTCCGTCAGGCTTCGGGAGCGGCCTTCTTGGCCGGGGCTTTCTTGGCCTTCAGGGCCGCGACCTCTTCGCGCAACGCCGCGACCTCGGCCTTCAGGGCCTCGAAATCGTCGCGCCGGATCAGGTCGAACTCGGCGGCCAGACGGTCGGCCTGGGCCCGCATCGCGGTCTTGGCTTCCTCGCCGGCCGTCTGGGCGATGCCCATGGCCGCCTGGGTCAGCTTGGCGAATTCGTCGAGGAAGGGGTTCTGGCTGTGCATCGAATTTCCCAAGGCCGAGCGGGGCGCGGCGCGGTTCGTCCCAAATCAGGGGCGAGCCCTTATATGGGAAACGAGGGATGAAAGCGAAGACCGAACGCGCTAGAGGTTCGAGGACCTGCCCGCCCGGAGCTCCATAGGCGTGATCTTTCCCGACATCGACCCCGTCGTCCACATTGGTCCGATCGCCCTGCAATGGGGACCGCTGGCCATCCGCTGGTACGCCCTGGCCTATGTGGCCGGCATCCTGCTGGGCTGGCGCTATGCGGTGCGGCTGGTGCGCAATCCCCGCCTGTGGGGCGGCCGAACGCCGACGGCCACGCCGGTGCAGATCGACGACCTGGTGCTGTGGATCACCCTGGGCATCATCCTGGGCGGCCGCCTGGGCTACATCCTGTTCTACATGCTCGTGAACGCCGGCCAGCGGGCCCAGCTGCTGGCCCACCCGCTCAGCGCCTTCAAGGTATGGGAGGGCGGCATGTCGTTCCACGGCGGCTTCCTGGGCGTGTGCGTGGCCATCGCCCTGTTCGCCCGAAGCCAGAAGATCGACCTGCTGAAGCTGGGCGACCTGGTGGCCCCGGTCGTGCCGATCGGCCTCTTCTTCGGCCGCTGCGCCAACTTCATCAACGGCGAGCTGTGGGGCCGGGTCACCGACGTCCCCTGGGGCATGGTGTTCTGCAACGACACCATCCGGCTGGCCAACGACGGCGCCTGCCCCGCCGGCCAGCTGCCGCGCCATCCCAGCCAGCTCTACGAGGCGGCGCTCGAGGGCGTGCTGCTGTTCCTGATCCTGAACCTGGCGGTTCATCGCCTGAAGTGGCTGCAGCGGCGCGGCGCGCTCGTGGCCACGTTCCTGATCTGCTACGGCCTGTTCCGCTTCTCGCTGGAGGGCGTGCGCAATCCCGATCATGGCATGCCCGATTTCCCGTTCGGCCTGACCATGGGGATGATGCTCTCCTTGCCCATGCTGCTGGTCGGCGCCTGGCTGCTGTGGCGGGCCCTGCGCGAGCCGCTGCCGCCGGTCGAGCAAGCCGCGCCGGACGCCCATGAGCCTGCTTGACCGCCTGCGGGCGCAGATCGCCCAGGACGGCCCGATCAGCGTTCCGGAATACTTCACCCGCTGCCTGCACGACCCCCGCGACGGCTACTACGCCAACCGCCCGGCGTTGGGGGAAGGTGGCGACTTCGTCACCGCGCCCGGCGTCAGTCAGATGTTCGGCGAACTGGTCGGCCTGTGGATCCTGGAGACCTGGGACCGCATGGGCCGCCCCTCGCCGGTGCGGCTGGTCGAGATGGGCCCGGGGGACGGAACGCTGATGAGCGATGTCCTGCGCGCCGCTCGGCTGCTGCCCGACTTTCTGGCCGCCGCCGACGCCTGGCTGGTCGAGGTCTCCGCGCCGCTGCGGGCGGCCCAGGCCGCCCGGCTGGCCGATGCGCCGGTCACGCCGCGCTGGGCGGGTCGACTGGAGGAGGTTCCCGGCGGCGCGCCGATGATCCTCTACGCCAACGAGCTGCTGGACTGCCTGCCCGCCCGCCAGTTCGTGCGCACGGCCGACGGCTGGGCCGAGCGGATGGTGGGGCTGGACGAGGCCGGGAACCTGGCGTTCGGGCTGAAGGCGCTCTCGGCCCCGGCTCGGCGCGGGTCCCACGCCCTGGCCGTTCCCGACGCCCCCTCCACCGGCTTCGCCGCCCCCCCTCCTCCGCGGGCGGGGGAGGAATGGCCGCCCGGAACCCTGGTCGAGGCCTCGCCCGCCCAAGCCGCGCTGGGGAACGAACTCGGCCATCGGCTGGCGGCCCACGGCGGCGCGGCCTTGCTGATCGACTACGGGCGCGACGCGCCCGAGGCCGGCGACACCCTGCAGGCGATCAAGGCCCACCAAAAGGTTTCGCCCCTGGCCGAGCCCGGCCAGGCCGACCTGACGGTCTGGGCCGACTTTCCGGCCGTGGTTCAGGCCGCGCGCGAAGCCGGGGCGCAAGCCGGCCCCATTCTACGTCAAGGCGACTTCCTGCGGTCGCTGGGAATCGAGGCGCGGACCCAGGCCCTGGCCGCCGCCCGGCCCGACCAGGCCGACAAGCTTGCAAGACAGCTTGATCGCCTGACCGGAGGGGCGCAGATGGGCGATCTGTTCAAGGTCGCCTGCCTGTTCTCGCCGGGCCTGGCGCCGCCGTTGTTCGAGCCCTCCGTTTCCTCCTTCGTCTCTTAAGGGACGCGCGATGCACGAAATCCCCACCGTCCAGTCGCCGCTGCTGGCCCAGGTCGCCGGCGTCCGCCACGCCTTCTTCACCCGCAAGGGCGGCGTCTCCACGGGCCTCTACGACAGCCTCAACGTCGGGCGCGGCAGCCGCGACGAGCCGGCCGACGTGGCTGAGAACCGCGCCCGGGCCGCCGCCTGGTTCGGCGCCGCGCCGGAGGACCTCAACACCTGCTTCCAGATCCACTCCACGATCACCATCGTGGCGGACGGTTCGTGGGGCGACGTCCGGCCCGAAGGCGACGCGGTGGTCAGCAAGACCCCCGGAGTGGTCTGCGGCGCCCTGCACGCGGACTGCGCGCCGGTGCTGATCGTCGACCCGGACGCCCGCATCGTGGCCGCCGCCCATGCGGGCTGGCGCGGGGCGCTGGACGGCATCGTGCAGAGCGCGGTCGACCAGATGGTGGCCCTGGGGGGCGATCCCGACCGCATGGTCGCGGCCGTCGGCCCTTGCATCGGCCCGGCCTCCTACGAGGTGGGCCTGGAATTCCTGCAGCGGTTCGAGGCCGACAGCCCCGGTTCGGGTCGGTTCTTCGCCCCCGGGGCCAGTGAGGACAAGCGCCTGTTCGACCTCCCGGCCTTCGTGCTGGATCGTCTGAACACGGCCGGTGTGGCGCGCTCGGAATGGGTGGGTCGCGACACCCGGGCCGAGGCCGACCTGTTCTTCTCCAACCGCAGGGCCGTGTTGAACGGAGAATCCGACTACGGACGTTTGCTTTCGGCCATCACGCTCGAGGCATGAGCGCGCCGAATAACCAGAATCTCGCAAGACTCGGGGTTGTTCCAGCGGCCGAGGCTGCTAGAAGCCCCCGCAACGGCGACACCCCCTCCCGAGATCGAACCATGAAGCTGCTGTCCGGCAACTCCAACCGTCCCCTGGCCCAGGCGATCGCGGAATACCTCGACATGCCCCTGACCCGCGCCCAGGTGCGCCGGTTCGCCGACCTGGAGGTCTTCGTCACCATCGACGAGAACGTGCGCGGCGAGGACGTCTTCGTCATCCAGTCGACCAGCTATCCGGCCAACGACAACCTGATGGAGCTGCTGATCTGCATCGACGCCCTGAAGCGCGCGTCGGGCAAGCGGATCACGGCCGTGCTGCCCTACTTCGGCTATGCCCGCCAGGACCGCAAGACCGGCGGCCGCACCCCGATCTCGGCCAAGCTGGTGGCCAACCTCATCACCCGCTCGGGCGCCGACCGGGTCCTGACGATGGATCTGCACGCCGGCCAGATCCAGGGCTTCTTCGACATCCCCACCGACAATCTGCTGCCCTCGCGCCTGCTGGCCGACGACATCATCAAGCACTACCCGCTGGGTCCGGACCTGATGGTCGTCTCGCCCGACGTCGGCGGCGTGGTGCGCGCCCGCGCCCTGGCCAAGCGCCTGGGCGACGCCGACCTCGCCATCGTCGACAAGCGCCGCTCGGGCCCGGGCCAGTCGGAAGTCATGAACATCATCGGCGACGTCTCGGGCCGCCGCTGCATCCTGTTCGACGACATCGCCGACTCGGCCGGCACCCTGTGCAACGCCGCCGCGGCCCTGATCGCCAACGGCGCCACCTCGGTCAGCGCCTACGTCACCCACGGCGTGCTGTCGGGCGCGGCGGCCGAGCGGGTCAACAACTCGGTCCTGACCGAGTTGGTGGTCACCGACTCGATCGAGGCTTCGGACACCACCAAGGCTTGCCCCAAGATCCGCTACGTCTCGTGCGCCCCGCTGATCGGCGAAGCCATCCGCCGGATCGCCAACGAGGAGTCGGTGTCGAAACTGTTCGACTAGGGCTTGCCGCCGAACGGCGCTGACAACCTGGGTCCGGGCGGCTAGAAGCCCGGCCATGACAACGATCAGACCTTCGCGGCCCCAGGACGGGCCGCGTGTCGTGGAGATCTGGCGGGACGCCGTCGACGCGACGCACGACTTTCTCACCCCCGAGGACCGGCTGGCCATCGAGGCCGAGGTCCGCGACTTCCTGCCCGCCGCCCCGCTGTGGCTGGCGGTGGACGAGGCCGACCGTCCGGTGGCCTTTATGTTCCTGCACGAAGGCCACATGGAGGCCCTGTTCGTCGACCCGGCCCGCCGTGGCGGCGGCGTCGGCCGCGCCCTGGTGGCCCACGCCCTGGCGCTGCACCCGACCATGACCACCGACGTCAACGAGCAGAACGCCCAGGCCGTCGGCTTCTACGAACGCCTGGGCTTCAAGCCCACCGGCCGGAGCGACCTGGACGGCCAGGGCCGTCCCTACCCGCTCGTCCACCTGCGTTTCGGTTGAAATCGCGAGGCGCGCCGGCCCTCCGGACGTTAACGTCCCGAAGGGTTGGGCGGCCGTCCCGCCGACGCTTCCGGCCCGTGTTTCCCCATTTTTGACGGCTCTGCTTGTCAAGACATGGTTAACGAGCTGACTGTCACAATGTCGCCCGCCGCCGGTGCTATGGCGGCGTCCTAGTCACTGGGGATGTTCTCGCAGATGTTTTCCGCCTCGCGCACGCGCGCCGCCTTGACCGTCATGGCCGTCGCCGCCGCCACGCTTCTGGCCAGCTGCGAGACCCCGCCGCCCGCACCGCCGGTGGTCAAGGCCCCGCCGGCCCCGCCGCCCATCACCCTGTCCTCCAGCCTGGTCGAGAAGGCCAGCGCCTTCCGCGGCTACATGCAGCGCGCCGGCGCCATCGGCTCGACGTTCGAGAACGGCGACCAGATCCAGTCTTCGCTGAAGGTTGGCGTGGCCTACGAGCCCAAGCAATTCCAGGCCGGCGCCACCGCCTACGCCGCCGTCCTGGCCCTGCAGGATCCCACCTTCGTGGCCTCGGTGCGCGCCTTCGCCGCCGATCCGACCCAGCGCCAGCAAGTCATCGCCCAGCTGGTCGCCGATCCCGCCTACGCCGTGGGCTTCAAGGGCAGCGACACCGCCGCCGGCCGCATCATCGACACCCTGGGCGCCGACGGCCTGAAGGTCTATCAAGCCGGCAAGGCCGTGAAGCAGGCCGCCTACGACGTCCAGCGCTCGGCCTGGTCGAAGGGCTTCGTGACCGACCGCGACGGCCGCCTGGCCTACGCCAAGACCATGTCGACGACCCCGGCCCTGGCCGACACCGCCGACGTCGCCGCCTTGCAGCAGGCTTCGCTGTCGACCACCGCCGCCGCTCCGGCCGACGCCGCCTCCGCGCCCCGCGCGGCCGCCCCGCCCTACACCCCGCTGGTTATCCGCGGCATGGCCGTGGCCGCCCTGGCCGCCCTCGGCGCGGCCGGCGACGAGAACCTGGCCACCATCAACGCCGTGATGGTCGAGCCCAACAGCGCCATGTGCCTGAACATGGCCAAGCTGAACCTCTACCAGTGCCTAGCCGTGGCCAAGCCGCACTACGAAGACGTGTTCTGCCTGGGCCAGCACGTGATGATCGATACCGGCGCCTGCGTCATCAAGGCCTCGGGCGCGGCCATGCCTTACGAGCCGCCGCCCCCGCCCAAGCCGACCCCGGTGGTCACCAAGAAAAAGCCGGCCGTCGCCAAGAAGGGCGGCGCGGCCGCCTCGGCCAAGAAGAAGAGCTAGGCGCTCCCCCAGTCTCTTTCGACGCACGCGAACGGCCGCCCGTTGCATCGGGCGGCCGTTCTGTGTATTGAGCGCGACCCCAAAAACGTCGACCGGGTGGGACAATCCAGTCCTGTGCGGCGGCTTTGCATTGCGAGAGCAACGGCTCTCAGGAGATTTGAAATGGCCGAGATCATCCTCAACGTCGAACTGCGCGATCGTCCGGGCACCGGCGGTTCGCGTGAAGCCCGCCGCCAGGGCAAGGTCCCCGGCGTGCTGTACGGCGGCGCCAAGGCTCCGGTGAACATCGCCGTGAAGGCCAACGAATTCCGCAAGGCCCTGTACACCGGCAAGCTGCTGGGTCACCTGGTCACCCTGCAATACGGCGACGAGAAGCAATCGGTCATCGCCAAGGCCGTGCAGTTCCACCCCGTCACCGACGAGCCGATGCACTTCGACCTGTACCGCGTCGACGAGCACCAGCTGATCAAGATCGAAGTGCCGGTGCACTTCAAGAACCACGACACCTCGCCCGGCCTGAAGAAGGGCGGCTCGCTGGAAGTCGTGCGCCACACCGTGGAACTGGCCTGCCCGGCCGACAAGATTCCGGAAGAACTGGTCATCGACCTGGCCACCCACGACCTGGGCGACACCATCCGCATCTCGGAAGTGAAGCTGCCCGCCGGCGTGAAGCCCGCCCAGGACCGCGACTTCGTGATCGCGACCCTGAAGGCCTCGGCCTCGGCCCAGTCGGACGCCGGCGACACCACCACCGCCGAGGGCTAACCACCTCGCGGTCGGCGTTCCGATCGACTATCTGGACGGGCGGGCCTGCGAAGGCCCGCCCGTTTTGCATTCGACGCCCAGCTTGGATTTCCCTGCGATGCTCATCCTCGCCGGCCTCGGCAATCCCGAGCCGAAATACGAGAAGAACCGCCACAACGTCGGCTTCATGGCCGTGGACGCCATCGCGCGGAAATGGGGCACGGCCCCGTGGCGCGCCCGCTTCCAGGGCCTGGCCTGCGAGGGTCAGGTCGAGACGGCGAACGGGCCGGTCAAGCTGCTGCTGCTCAAGCCCAAGACCTATTACAACGAGACCGGTCGCGCGGTGGGCGAGGCCATGAAGTTCTTCAAGCTCAAGCCGACCGACGTGATCGCCTTCCACGACGAGATCGACATGGCGCCGGGCCGCTTCCGGATGAAGGCCGGCGGCGGCGCGGCGGGCAACAACGGCATCCGTTCGATCACCAGCCAGATCGGCGACACGTTCCGCCGCGGCCGCATCGGCGTGGGCCACCCCGGCCACAAGGACGCGGTGATGCACTACGTGCTGGGCGACTTCCACAAGGTCGACCACCAGTGGCTGGACCCGATGCTGGACGCCCTGGCCGACGCCCTGCCGTTCGCCGCGGCCGGCGACGACGAACGCTACCAGGCCGAGGTGCTGCGCCTGGCCCCCGCCCCCAAGGCCGATCCCAAGAAGGCCGCGCGCCAGGCGGAGTAAGCTTCACGGATTGACGCGGGCCCGGCGACGCGAGACAGACCAGGCCCTACTCGGAGTTGTCCATGCTTTCGATCCTTGGTCTTCCGCCGCTCATGGCGCTCGGCCTGTCCCTGGTCTTCTCGATCGGCCTGTGCGTCCACGTGGTGCGCACCCATCGCGAGATGTACTGGCTGTGGATCATCCTGATGTTCCAGCCGCTGGGCGGTCTGGTCTATCTGATCGCCGTGGTCGCGCCCGAGTTCATGGGCGGCAGCACGGCGCAGAAGATGCGCAAGGCCGCGCGCGAGACGCTGGACCCGCAGCGCGAATACCGGGAGGCCGCCAAGGCCGTGGACGACGCCCCCACCGTGGCCAATCGCGCCCGCCTGGCCGTGGCCGCCACGGGCCTGGGCAAGCACGCCGAAGCCGAGCGCCTCTATGGCGAAGCCCTGCAGGGCATGTACGCCGACGACGCCCAACTGCTGCTGGGCCGGGCCAACGCCCTGATCGAGCTCAACCGCGCCGCCGAGGCCCTGCCGCTGCTCGACGTGGTGGCCGCCCAGGGCGCCGGCGGCCGCGCCGCCCAGCTGGCCCTGGCGCGCGGCCGGGCCCTGCATGCGGTGGGTCGCCAGGCCGAGGCCGAGCCCTTGCTCAAGCAGGCCGCCGACCAGCTGCCCGGCTTCGAGGGCATGGCGCGCTACGCCGCCTTCCTGGCGCAGATCGGCCGCAAGGACGAGGCGCGCGAGATCGTCAGCGACATCGACAAGCGCCTGGCCAAGACCCACGCCCAGTTCCGCAAGGAAGGTCGCGCCTGGCGCGACCTGGCGGCGACGGCGATCGGGTAGCCGGCCGGGCCAGCCGGAGCGCTAGCCCCGCTGGCGCTCGTCGCCCATCAGCATGTGGCCCAGCCAGCTGACGACGCCGACCACCACCGAGCCGAAGATCCCGGCCCACAGGCCATCGACCACGAAGCCCTTCAGCATCCAGCCGACCAGACCCAGCATCGCCGCGTTCAGCACCAGCAGGAACAGGCCCAGGGTCACGACGGTGATCGGCAGGGTCAGGACGAAGACTACAGGCCGCACGATGGCGTTGACCAGGCCCAGCAGCACGGCGGCCGCCAGGAGACTTGACCAGCCGCCCGGCGCGTCGATCCCCGGTACGATCTCGCAGGCCAGCCACAGGCCGGCGGCGGCGATCAGGGCGCGGACGAGGAAGCGGACCATAAGGCTCTCCTGGATGGACACGCCTCATTAGGGGGGGCGGCCATCCGCGCCCGCAAGCCTTGTGTCGCCAACCCGACAGTAACGCTGTCGCAGGCGCGCTACGTTAAGGCCCTCGGCCCTGGCCGCTGGAGCCCTTGCGCCGATGATCTCCATTTCCCTTTTCCATGACTTCGCGTCCCGCCCTGGAGACAGAGCATGAGCGGCATGCCCTCCGTCCCTCCGCTGGGTTCGCTGAACGCCTGCGACCGCGAGCCCATCCACATACCCGGCGCCATCCAGCCGCACGGCGTCCTGCTGGTGCTGGACCGCGACACGCTGGAGATCCGTCACGCGGCCGGCGACGTGGCCGGCATGACGGGCGCGGAAGCCTGGCTGGGTCGATCGGTCGCCGAGGTGTTGGGCGACGCCTTGGCCCAGCGGCTGGGCCAGTTGAGCGGCTCCACGCCGAACGGCGGCTATGTCGGCGCGTTCCGGCCGCGCGATCACAGCCTGGACGTCAGCGCCGCCGTCCAGGGCGACAAGGTGCTGGTCGAGATCGAGCCGGGCCTGGACCAGCCCCTGCCCGGCTCGCAGATCCTGGCCCAGCTCGAGGCCGCCGCCGCGGCGTTCGAACGCTGCCCCGGCCTGGTCACACTCTATGACCGGGCCGCCCTGGAGTTCCGCCGCCTGACCGGCTTCGAGCGGGTGATGGTCTATCGCTTCGGCGAGGATGACGCCGGCGAGGTGGTCGCCGAAAGCCGCGCGCCGCACCTCCAGACGTTCCTCAACCACCGCTTTCCCGCCTCGGACATCCCCAAGCAGGCCCGCGCCCTCTACGTGCGCAACCTGGTGCGCGTGATCCCGGACGCGACCTATACGCCCGCTCCGCTCTCGCCGGAGCCGGAAGGCGCGCTGGACATGAGCGACTGCGCCCTGCGCAGCGTCTCGCCGGTGCATCTGCGCTACCTGGCCAACATGGGCGTGGTCGCCTCGGCCTCGGTGTCGATTGTCAAGGACGGCCGCCTGTGGGGCCTGATCGCCTGCCATGACGAGCGGCCGCGCCTGCTGCCCTATGAACTCCGCGCCGCCTGCCGCGCCCTGGCGGGCGGGCTGTCGCGCCAGATCAAGGCCAAGGAGGAGGCCGAGACCTATCGCGAGCGGCTGAGGCTGCGGATGCTGGGCGACGACCTGGTCGACGCCCTGGCCCGCGCCGAGGGCGAGACGGCCCTGGAGGAGCACGTTCGCGACCTGCTGCGCCTGCCCGCCGCCGACGGGGTGAGCGTATTCCGGGGCGAGACCATCACCACCGCCGGCAAGACTCCCGGCCACGCCGCCCTGGCCCTGCTGCGCGACTGGCTGCTGGACGCGGCGGAGGAAGACCCCGTGGCCACCGACAACGCCCAGTCGGTGTTTCCAGACGCCGCCGTATTCCGCGCCCAGGCCTCGGGCCTGCTGGGTGTGGTGGTCGAGCGCTCTCCCCTGCTGGCGGTGCTGTGGAACCGGGCCGAACAGGTAGAGACGGTGCTATGGGCCGGCGAGCCTGTGAAGGCGGTCACGCCCGATGGCGTCCTGACCCCGCGCGGATCGTTCGACGCCTGGAGCGAGACCGTGCGCGGCCGCGCCGCGCCCTGGAGCCCGGCCGAGGTCGCCGCCGTCGTTCGCCTTCGGCAGGACCTGCTGGAGCTGAGCCGGGCCCGTCGCACCAGCGAGCTGAACACCAACCTGCGGGCCACCCTGAGCGACAAGGACGACCTGCTGCGCCAGAAGGACTTCCTGCTGCGCGAGGTGAACCACCGGGTCCAGAACAGCCTGGCCCTGGCCGCCGGCTTCCTGACCATCCAGATGCGCTCGATCGAGGATCCCGCCGCGCGCGCGCCCCTCGAGGAGGCCAGCCGCCGCCTGACCGCCGTGGGCCTGGTCCACCGCCGGCTCTATCGCGGCGACCAGCTGGAGACGGTGGCCCTGGACCGCTACCTGGCGGAACTGACCGAGGAGATGCTGGGCACCCTGGACGAGGACTGGAGCCGTCACGTGCGCGTGGACGCCGCCCCTGTCACCGTGTCGACCGACAAGGCGGTCATCATCGGCCTGGTGGTGACCGAGCTCTTCATCAACGCGGTGAAGTACGCCTATCGCGGCCGCCCCGGGCGACTGGACCTGAGCCTGTCCGAGGACGGCGAGCGCCTGCGCCTCGTGGTCGCCGACCAGGGCGGCGGCAAGCAGGGGCCGCGCGTGGGATTCGGCAGCCGGATGATGGACGCCCTGGTCCGGCAGATGGGCGGGTCCCTGAGCTACCATGACAACGCCCCCGGGCTGCGGGTCCAGCTTGACGTAGCGCGCGCTTAGGTTTTCGGACGATTTTGCGCTTGCCAATTTGAGAATGAACGTTCATTCTCACGGCCGTAACGTTCAATACCCGAGCGCGGGCGTCGGACATTACAAATGCGTTATCGACCTTACCTTCGCCGCAACGCGTACCTATCTGACCTGCCTAAGTAGGGGATGATGGCGCGCGGTCCGCGTGCGGATCCGCACCAAGGGGATAGTATTTATGGCCGTGAATTCTCTGTCGGTGATGTCGCCGGATGGCGGCCTGTCCCGATACCTCACCGAGATCCGCAAGTTCCCGATGCTCTCCAAGGACGAGGAGTTCATGCTCGCCCAGCGCTGGAAGGAGCACCAGGACAGCGAAGCGGCCCACAAGATGGTCACCTCCCACCTGCGCCTGGTGGCCAAGATCGCCATGGGCTATCGCGGCTACGGCCTGCCGATCGGCGAAGTGATCTCCGAAGGCAATGTGGGCCTGATGCAGGCCGTCAAGAAGTTCGAGCCGGACAAGGGCTTCCGCCTGGCCACCTACGCGATGTGGTGGATCCGCGCCTCGATCCAGGAATACATCCTGCGTTCGTGGTCGCTGGTGAAGATGGGCACGACCGCCGCGCAGAAGAAGCTGTTCTTCAACCTGCGCAAGGCCAAGAGCCAGATCAGCGCCTTCGAGGACGGCGACCTGCGCCCCGAACAGGTCAGCGCCATCGCCACCAAGCTGGGCGTGCTGGACAGCGAGGTCATCTCGATGAACCGCCGCCTGTCCGGCCCCGACGCCTCGCTAAACGCGCCGCTGCGTTCGGACAGCGAGAGCGAGTGGCAGGACTGGCTGGCCGACGACGACCAGGTCTCGCAGGAGACGATGGTCGCCGAGAACGAGGAAAAGTCGCTGCGGATGAGCCTGCTCGAGGAGGCGATGGTCGAACTCACCGATCGTGAGCGCCACATCCTCACCGAGCGCCGCCTGAAGGACGAGCCCACCACCCTGGAGGACCTGGCCGCCGAATATGGCGTCAGCCGCGAGCGGGTCCGCCAGATCGAGGTGCGGGCCTTCGAAAAGCTGCAGAAGTCGATGCGCGCCGCCGCCATCGCCAAGAACATGGTCGAAGCCTAGACCGCTTCGGCCCAGACCCTGGAGCGCCCCGGACCGAAAGGTCCGGGGCGTTTTTGCGATGACCGACCTCCGCCCCCAACTGATCCTGCTGCCAGGCTTGCTGAACGACGCCGAACTGTGGCGCGACCAGGTGGCCGGACTGTCCGACGTCGCCCGCTGCCACGTGGCCGACCTGACTCGCGGCGAGACCCTGGGCGAGCTGGCCCGGCAGGTGCTGGACGAGGCCGAGCCGACCTTCGCCCTGGCCGGCTTTTCGATGGGCGGCTATGTGGCCCAGGAGATCGCCCGCCTGGCGCCCGAGCGGATCCAGCGCCTGGCCCTGGTCGACACCGCCATCCGGGTCGACACGCCCGAACGCGCCGCCCGGCGCCAGGCCACCAACGCCGCGGCCCAGCGCCCGGGCGCCTTCCTGGGCATCGCCGATCGGTTGATGGCCAGCTACATCGACATCTCGCGCCTGGACGACCGCGCCCTGACCGACCGCATCCAGGCCATGACCCAACGCCTGGGCCGCGAGGTGTTCCTGCGCCAGAACGCCATGCCGCGCGTCGATGGCCAGGACGCCCTGCGCGCCCTGCGCTGCCCCATCGTCATCATCTGCGGCGAGAACGACGCCATCACGCCCCTGAACGGCCAGCGCGAGATGGCCAGGGCCATCGGCTGCTCCCACCTGCTCGTCATTCCCAACGCCGGCCACATGACCCCGATGGAGGCTCCGGAGGCCGTCAATGCGGGCCTGAGGCACTGGCTGGGGCGGACGGACCGGTAGCTCCGCGCGCGCCTCCGCCATCACCGCCAAAGAAAAGGCGCCCCGCTTTCGCGAGGCGCCAGTCGGAGGGGAAGATGGGGCGAAATCAGAAGCTCAGCTGGACGCCGGCGCGGAAGGTGCGGCCGTAGCGCTCGTTCTCGCCCAGGTGATGGTCCTGGCCCACGAAGGTGCGCCAGGATTCGTCGTTGAGGTTGGAGCCTTCCACGAAGATACTGGCCGCCTTGCCGAAGGCGTAGGCGATGCGGGCGTCGACCTGGCCGTGGTCGTCCCACCAGACGTCCGAGTTCTGGTCCGCGCCCAGGGTGTAGAGGAACTTCGAGCGGTAGGAGTAGGCCACGCGGGCCGACAAGCCGTACTTCTCGTAGAACAGCTGGGCCGTGCCCACGGTCTTGGACTGCTGGGCCAGGGGCAGGCTGTCGATGTTGCGCCCGGGCACGCCCTTCAGCGACGAGTCGATCAGGGCCAGGTTCACGCCCACCCCGAAGCCGTCCAGAGGGCCGGGCAGGAAGCTGAACTGCGACTGGATGTTGAACTCCAGGCCCGCGACGCTGGCCTTGCTGGCGTTCAGGGGCGTGGTCACCGCCGCGCCGGTCAGGGCCACGCCGCCATACGTGCCGTTCTGGTTCAGCAGGGTCTGGGTGAAGATCGGGTCCTTGATGTCCTTGAAGAACGCCGCGACCGAGATCACGCCCTGACCGGGCAGGTAGTATTCCACCGCCGCGTCGAGATTGGTCGAGGTCAGGGGCTTCAGGTTCGGATTGCCCTGGGTGACGGTGTCGGCGGTGGCGTCCACCGTGATGGCCGGCGCCAACTGCACATAGTCGGGACGGCCGATCGCCGTGGTCGCGGCCGCGCGAACCACGAGGCGGTCGTTGACGTCGACCTTGGCGTTCAGGCCGGGGAACCAGTTGGTGTACTTGTTCGAGCCGGCGGCGTCGGGGCCGCGCGTGCTGGTGGTGGCGTTGTAGGTGGGCGCGCTGTAGTCGCCGTCGGTGGTTTCCACGCGCACGCCGGGCGTCAGGGTGAACCGGCCCAGCTTCAGCGTGGCCATGGCGTAGCCGGCGTAGATTTTTTCCGACACGTCGTAGTCGCTGAGCAGCGAGGTGCTGAGCGACTTGGCCGCGTTCAGTTTCAGCGTCCCGGGATTGGCCGTCACATAGGCCTGGGCGGCGTCATAGTTGACCAGCGGGCCGAAGGCGTAGCGGCCATCGTACACCGAGGCCAGGCTGGACGGATTGAGGGCGGCCAGGGTGAAGGCCGTCGAGCCCGGATCGTAGGTCTGGTACTCGCGATCATTGGTCTTGGAGCGGTCGATGATCTTGGCGCCGACCTTCAGCGTGCTGTCCTGGCTGATCATGGCCAGCGGATAGCTGTAGTCGATGCGAGCCTGCTTCAGCTCCTCGACGGCCTTGCGGTGATCGTAGTTGGTGCTCTTGAAGACGTAGTTGGCCGCATCGTAGGCGCTGGCGCCCGGCGTCACCTGGAACAGCACGTCGGACAGGTCGAACGTCCCGGTCATGGTTTTGCCGGTGGCGAACTGGAACTCGCTGCGCAGCGGGTCGGTCTTTTCGGCCCGGCTGTAGGCGGCGTCCAGCTCCAGGCTGCCGACCGGAAGGGCGAAGCGGCCGCCGGCCGAGACGGTCTTGGTGTTGTCGTCCTCGTTGCGGCGACGCACGTAACGGGTTCCCGTCGCCTTGGTGAACGAGCCGGTGGTCGCCGAGGTCGAGGTGATCGTGCCGGCGATGGGCAGGCGGAAGCGGTCGCGGGTCTCGTGATCGGTGAACTTCGAGTACGAGCTGCGCAGGTACAACTGAACGTCGTCGTTCGGACGCCAGTCGAAGTTGCCGGTGAAGCCGGTGCGCTCGCGGGTCAGATTGTAGTCGCGCAAATCGAAGTCGGCCGGGACCGGGTTGCCGTTGGCGGTCGTCCACGAAGCGCCGGCCACGTTTTGCGACTCGACCGGACGCTTGGAATAGTTGGCCGAGACCACCGCGCCGAACTGGCCGCCGGGGCCGAACGTGCCGCCCAGGACCGCATCGGCCTCGTAGGGGTTCTTGTCGTTCAGGTCGAACTGGCCGTAGGCGCCGCGTGCGCCGCCGAACACGCCGTGGCGGTCGAAGGCGCTGAGGGTGACGATGTCGACCTGGCCGGCGATGGCGCTGGCGTCCAGGTCCGGCGTCAGGGTCTTGATGACCTTGACCGAACCGATCATCGCCGAGGGAATGTCGTCCAGCTTGACCTGGCGGCTGTCGGGCTCGGGCGCCGCGGCCGTCTGACCGTTGACCGTGACGTTGACGTAGCGCGGGTCGACGCCGCGGATGATGACGTAGCGCCCCTCGCCCTGGTCGTTGGCCACCGACACGCCCGGAAGGCGGCGCACGGCCTCGGCGACGTTCTGGTCGGGCAGCTTGCCCACGTCGTTGGCGTACAGGGCCTCGACGATGTTGTCCGAGACCTTCTTGACCTGCAGCGAGCGGCGCTCGGCGGCGCGGGCGCTGGAGACCACCAGCTCGGCCACTTCGTAGGCCGGAGTCATGGTCACGGTCACCTCGGCCGGCTTGGCCTCGTCCAGGGAGACAGGGGCGCTGGCGACCCCGTAGCCGATATAGGCCACCGCCACGGTCCGGGCGCCGGCCGGCAGGTCCGACAGGGTGAAGCGGCCGTCGGGGCCGGCGATGGCCAGGCGATCACCCACCGCCACCGAGGCGCCGGGCAACGGGGCGCCGGCGGCGTCGACCACGCGACCGCGCAGGTCGGCCGCCAGGGCCGGCGCGGACACGGCCAGCGAAACGAGCGCCAGGGCGCTCACGCGGCGCAGCAAGGCGCCCTTGGTGGTGATGGTCATCGGATGCCCCCGGGTTCGCCGCGCAGGTCACGCGGTCTCTGGTCGGGGCTGTAGACGGGCGCTGTTGCCGTCCCGCGACGAAACGACGACGCGGACACGTAGGTTTTGCGTCACGCTTGTGACGGCGTTGTGGACAGGATGGGACGCTGGAGTGAGGCGTCAGGCCGCCCGTGAGCCGCCGTCGTCGGTCATGAAGCCCATCAAGGCGTCGATGCGGGTCACCAGTTCGTTGCGGGCCATGCCGCCGGCTGTGCACGCCTCCAGGGCGTTGGCGGCTTCGATCAGGCGCGGGTCCTTGACCGCCTCGCCCACGCGCTTCAGTTCCTGGGCCTGGGCGGTGAGGGCGCGGCGGGCCTGGGCCGGATCCGTGTCCAGGGCCTGGGCGGCCGACTTGACGATGCGCAGGGCCTGGGACAGGCGCGCGGCGGGCGTGCCGGCGGCGTCGGCCTTGCGCTTGCGCGGCCCCTTGTATTCGGCCGAGTTGAAGCGGCGGCGATCGGGTCCGACGTATTGCACGGCCTCGACCCAGTCGCGCGGCTTCAGGGTCACGGCTTCCAGGCGGCGTTCCAGATCCTTGATCGTGAACGGCTTGCGCATGAACTCATGGATGCCTGCGTCGCGCGCGCCGAAGATCGCCTCGGCCGTAGCCTCGGCGGTGCACATGATGATCGGGTTCTCGCGGCAGGCCAGGTCGCTGCGGCGGATCTTGCGGGCCAGGGCCAGGCCGTCGCAACCCACCGAGGCGTGCTCCACGAAGATCAGCATCGGATCGACCGTGCGGGCCATGCCCCAGGCCGCCTCGATCGTGGGCGCGCTGAAGATCTGGACGTTGCCCACGTGGCGCAGCTGGTCGGCCAGCAGTCGCACGGCGGCATTGTTCGGATCGACGATGAGCACGCGCTGCATCTTCGCCGCGATACGCTGCAGGGTGCGGATATTGCCGTCGAACACGACCCGAAGGCTCCAAAGGTGAGTCGGAGGCAGGTTAGACGGCCGATGGTAAAAATCCGCTTGATGCGGCCGAGGTGCGACAGAACGTCCTTCAGACGTTGAGGCTGACGCTCAATCCGCTGTCGAAATCCTGCAGGATGTCGACAGCTTCGTCCACGTCGGCCACGGGGGTCTGGCCCTCCGGGAAGCGATAGCGCCAGAAGCTGGCGATATGGGCGATCACCCCGACCTTCTCGCCCAGCGACAGGAACATGTCGGGCGCGCGCAGCAGGAACTCGCGGAAGGCCTGGGGACGGCCGTTGTCGATCAGATCCTCGAACGCCTGGTCATAGACGGCCAGCGCGCGAAGGATGGCGGTGCGCTCGGCGATCACCCCGCGCCGCAGCCGCTTGCGCGTCTCCTCGATGAAGCGCGAGGTTTCCGGATCGCGGGCGCCGGTCACGACCAGACGGCCGATCTCGCCGCTCACCGTCTCCAGCTCGGGCCAAAGCCGCGTCAGCATCCACTTGTAATAGAGGAAGCCCTTCCAGCTGAAGACACCCTCCTTGAAGCTTTCGCCGTCCATGACCAGCGTCTCGCGCAGCGGCTCCAGCCGCTCGTCGACATCGGTGGACAGCAGGGCCTCGACCAGACGGGCGGCGTGGGCGCCGCCGACGACCCGACCCGAGCCCTGGTAGGCCAGATTGATCAGGCGCGAGATCTGCACCGAAACGAAGCTCTGCATCTGCTCCAGGTCGCCGCTCGACAGGGCGAAGTAGCAGGGCGACACCATCTGGCCATGACGGCGCAGGTGCTCGCGCAGCAGGAAGGGATCCAGCGACGGCAGCTGGTCGATCATCCGCAGCACCGCCAGGTCGCGGGCCATGTCGCTGTGCTCGTTGCAGGCCTCGCGCAGCAGGTCCACCCAGCCGCGCTGGCCCACGAAGAATGACTGGCCGCCCAGGCCCAGGTCGCTGCGCTCGAACGGGATGATGATCTTGGTGGCGGTGGGCCGGGCCTCGTCGAACAGGAAGATGTCGTCGGTCCTCAGGCGGTGCTTGACCACCAGCGCCGTGTTGAGGATCCGGTTGCGGAACATCGGAGCTTCGGCGTGGTCGGGCCGATGCCCGCTCTGGGCCGCGATCGACAGCAGGTTCAGCACCCGGCTGGTCGACGCCGTGCGCTCCAGCGCGCGCAGGCTGCGCGTCAGGCGATCGGCCTTGTTGACGACCTTCATCAGGCGACGCGCGACGGCCAATGACAGCGAACCTCCTCCGGGGAAGCCGCCGTCATAAGCCATGGCCTGCTAAGCAATCGCTAATCAACGCTTGGCGAAGTCGCGAGCCACCAACGCCGAAGTCGTCCGCCTTACTTCAGAAAGAGGCCCGTGACGTTGGCATGATGCCCCTCACAAACACCGTCGCTATAGCGGATAGCCACCCTGCGGCCAGCCAAGTGCGCCGACACCGCCAGAGACAGAATCGCCGTTTGGCTGGGATTGGACAGCGGAACCTCAGCCGACGAGCCGTCGGCGAAGGTCAACCAGATCACCCCCGCATAGCCGGCGAAGACCGAGGCCATCGACACTTCACAGGTCGTCTCCGCCTGCGCCGTTGCGGCGGCTGACCATGCACCTAAGCTGATGAGCAGTAGCAGCAACGACCGTTTCATGACGTCCCCCAAAAATGCGGTCGCTTATGTCATGCCCAGCCATTCCCGCCAAGGTGGAGTGAAACGCTCGCCGCGACCTCGGACGCCGAACCCCTACCCCTGGAAGGGGTCGCGCATCAGGATTGTGTCGTCCCGCTCGGGGCTGGTCGACAGCAGGGCCACCGGAGCGCCGATCAGTTCCTCGACGCGGCGCACGTACTTGATGGCGTTGGCGTTGAGGTCCTTGAACGAGCGGGCGCCGGCGGTGCTCTCGGTCCAGCCTTCCAGCTCTTCGTAGATCGGCTGGGCGGCCTTCTGGTCGCGCATGCCGGCGGGCAGGTAGTCGACGACCTTGTCGCCGATCTTGTAGCCGACGCAGATCTTCAGGGTCTTGAGGCCATCCAGCACGTCCAGCTTGGTCAGGGCCACGCCATGGATGCCGTTGATGGCCACCGACTGGCGCACCAGCACCGCGTCGAACCAGCCGCAGCGACGGGCCCGGCCGGTATTGACCCCAACCTCGCGGCCCACGGTCGACAGGTGCTTGCCCACCTCGTCGTCCAGCTCGGCCGCGAAAGGCCCCTCGCCCACGCGGGTGGTGTAGGCCTTGACGATGCCCAGGACGTAGCCGACGGCCGAAGGGCCCATGCCCGAGCCGGCCGAGGCCTGGCCCGCCACGGTGTTGGACGAGGTCACGAACGGATAGGTGCCGTGATCGACGTCCAGCAAAGCGCCTTGCGCCCCTTCGAACAGGATCTTGCGACCGTCCTTGTAGGCCTTGTCCAGCAGGCGCCAGGCCGGCTGGGCGTAGGCCAGGATGCGCGGGGCGATGGCCATCAGGGCGTCGAACAGCTCGGCCGGGTCGGCCTCGGGCAGGCCCAGGCCGCGGCGCAGGGCGCCGTGATGCGCCAGGAGCCGCTCGATCTTGGGCTTCAGCGCTTCCGGATCGGCCAGGTCGGCCACGCGGATGGCGCGCCGGCCCACCTTGTCTTCGTACGCCGGGCCGATGCCGCGGCCGGTGGTGCCGATCTTCTGGGTCGAGGCGGCCTCGCGGGCCTGGTCCAGGTCGCGGTGCAGCGGCAGGATCAGGCAGGCGTTGTCGGCCAGGACCAGCAGCTCCGGCGTGATCGCCACGCCCTGCTCGGCGATCTTGTCGATCTCCGTCAGCAGGTGCCAGGGATCGACGACGACGCCGTTGCCGATGACCGAGGTCTTGCCCTGCACCACGCCCGAGGGCAGCAGCGCCAGCTTGTAGACCTTGCCGTCCACCACCAGGGTGTGGCCGGCGTTATGGCCGCCCTGGAAGCGCACGACCACGTCGGCCCTGTTGCTGAGCCAGTCGACGATCTTGCCCTTGCCCTCGTCGCCCCACTGGGCGCCGACAACGGTTACGTTGGCCATGTTCAGATATGCCTTATCACCTGCCGAAAGGCGCCCGCGGCCCTTCGACAGGACTCGGCGGCGGACGTTTCATCTCTTGTGATCGGCGCAGCGGCCCGCCTCGCCAAATGGCATGGGAAAGGGGCCGCCCGGTTCAGAACTTGTAGACCAGCCGGACCCCCGCGTCGTCAAGCCCCTGGTTCTTGCCGTGGTGGAAGATCTGGCCGTTCGACAGGTGGGTGTAGCTGAGTTCGGCGGCCCAGCGGTCGTTGAAGTCGTAGCCCAGCGCCAGTTCCGGCTCGAACAGCACCTTCGAGCCGAAGTCGATGCGGGTGTTGTAGAGCTTCAGGCGGCGCTGGATCTCCTCGGGGCTCAGGCCAGGAGCGTTGACGGGCGGCAGGCCGGTCTCGCCGTCGGTGTAGGCCAGGCCCATGCCCGGACGGAAATAGAAGCCGCCCGGCTTGCCCAGTTCGATGCGCCAGTCGAAGCCCGCCGCCACGAAGTTGGACGTGTTCTTGCTGTTGATCGAGACCATGGCGTGAACCTGGGGCTTGCCCAGCCAACGCAGGCTCTCGATGCGGTTGGTGCGGTAGCCGAGATGAACGTCCACCCCGCTCTCGCGCCCGGCCGCGCCCAGGCCGACGGCGTCGCCGATAAAGGTGACGTCATGCTTGTAGACGCCGACGAAGGCCTCACCAGCGAACGCAGGCGCGGCGGCGGCCACGGCGGCGCAGGCCGCGGCGGCGAACAGGGCTTTCTTCACGGAATGCTCCCCAGCAAGATCGTGCGCTCTCTTATCGCCGGAACGGTCGAGCTCGCAAAGGGTTTCGGCGGTGACCGGAGCACTATAAACCGTGGCCATGAGCGCCTCCCCTTCCGTCAACCTGGCCGATGTCCAGGCCGCCGCCGCCCGCCTGCAAGGCCTAGCCGTTCACACGCCGCTGATCGAGAGCCCCGCGCTGAACGAGCGCCTGGGCGGGCGAGTGTTCCTCAAGCCCGAGACCCTGCAACGGGCGGGAGCCTTCAAGTTCCGGGGGGCCTACAACCGCCTGTCGCAACTGTCCGAGGACGAGCGCAAACGCGGCGTGGTGGCCTTCTCGTCCGGCAACCACGCCCAGGGCGTGGCCCTGGCCGCGAGGCTGGTCGGCTGTCCGGCCCTGATCGTCATGCCCAGCGACGCGCCGGCGGTGAAGGTCGAGGCCACCCGCGGCTACGGCGCTGAGATCCGCCTCTACGACCGCTTCACCGAGGATCGCATCGCCATCGCCCAGGAGATCGCCGACCAGCGCGGTTGCGTGGTCGTGCCGTCCTACGACGACCCACGCATCATCGCCGGCCAGGGCACGGTGGGGCTGGAGATCGTCGATCAGGCCCGCGCCCTGGGCGTGGAGCTGGACCGCGTGCTCAGCCCCGTGGGCGGCGGCGGTCTTGTCGCGGGCGTCTCCACGGCCGTGAAGGGGCTGTCGCCCGCGACGCAGGTCTGGGGCGCCGAGCCCGCCGGCTTCGACGAGACCCGGCGCTCTCTCGAGAGCGGCCAACGCGAGACCATCGATCCGGACGCCCGCTCGTTCTGCGACGCGCTGCTGACCCCTGTCCCGGGCGAACTGACCTGGGCGATCAACAGCCAGACCCTCTCGGGGATCGTCGCGGTGACCGACGCCGAAGTGGCCGAAGCCATGCGATACGCCTTCGCCACCCTGAAGCTGGTGGTCGAACCCGGCGGCTGCGTGGCCCTGACCGCGGCGCTGACGGGCAAGATCGACCTTAAGGGGCGGACGGCGGCCATCATCCTGTCGGGCGGCAATGTCGACCCCGACGTCTTCACCCAGGTGCTGCGCGGCGAGATCTAGGTCTTGGCCCCTCGCCGGCGCGGACGCTAGGCTCTCTCCAAAGAGGGGAGCCCACATGAACCTGCCGCCGATCGACGCCCTGCCCCAGACGCCGCTGCTCGTGGTCGACAAGGCCGCGCTGGAGCGCAACCTGGCGACCATGCAGGCCCGCTGCGACGCCGCCGGCGTGCGGCTGCGGGCGCACGGCAAGATGCACAAGTGCTCGACCCTGGGCCGGCTGCTGATCGAAGGCGGAGCCGTGGGCCTGTGCGCCCAGACCGTGGGCGAGGCCGAGGTCTTCGTCGCCGCGGGGATCGCCGACATCCTGGTCACGGCGCCGCCGCCCCCCCTGGGGCGCGACGCGTTTGGCGGCCCTGGCGGCGGGCGGGGCCCGGATCGGGGTCACCGCCGACGACGCTGGCCAGATCGCGCGCCTGTCGAACGCCGCCGTCGCGGCCGGGACCGTGCTGGACCTGGTGGTCGACCTGGATCTCGGCACCCATCGCACCGGCGCCTATCCGGCCGACGCCCTGGACCTGGCTCGCGCCGCCGACGCCGCGCCAGGCCTGCGCTTCGCCGGGCTGCAGGCCTATCTGGGCCACCTGCAGCACATGGACGACCTTGACCAACGCCGCGCCGCCGACGAGGCGGCCTTCGCCACCCTGCGGGCCACGGCCGCGATCCTGGCCGAAGCCGGCCTGCCCCCCGGCGTGATCACCGGCGGCGGCACCGGCACCCATGTCCACGATCTGGCCTCCGGCGTGTTCACCGAGCTTCAGGCCGGTTCCTACGCCCTGATGGACGTGGAGTACGCCGACTGCGGCGCGCCCGGCGGCGGCGACTGGCCCTTCGCACCCGGCCTGTTCATCGCCGCCGCCGTGGTGTCGGACCGGCACAAGAGCCACGTGGTGGTCGACGCCGGCTTCAAGGCCGTGGCCGTCGACGGCCCCTTCGCCCGGGTGGTGGCCGGGGCCGCGCCCGGCTCGCTATGGCGCCCCATGGGCGACGAACACGGCCTGATCGCCCACCCGGACCTGATGGCGGTGTTGAAGGCCGGCGGCCGCGACCCGATGGCCTTCGCCCAGGCGGTGGCCCAGGCCGACGCCGATCCCGGCCAGCCCCGTCCGGCCGACGCTCCCCGTGTCGGAGAGGTCGTGTGGCTGCAACCGGGACACTGCGACCCGACGATCAATCTCTACGACGCCCTGCACGTCTGGGACGGCCAGACCCTCGAACGCTGGCCGGTGGACGCCCGGCGGCGGTCGCAGGAACGCCCCTAGCCCCGCCTCCAAAGCCCCGCTAGGGTCCGCGCCCAACGACAAGATTTCCCTCCTGAGGGTCGAACCGATGAAACGCCTTCTGCTCGCGACCGCCCTGGCGGCCGCGCCCATGCTCGCCTCGCCCGCTTTCGCGCAAGGCCCCGCCGCGACGCCCGCCATCGATCCCGCCCGACTGTCGGCCCACATCAAGGTGCTGTCGTCCGACGAATTCGAGGGCCGCGGCCCCGCCACCGCCGGCGAGACCAAGACCGTCGACTACATCGTCGGCCAGATGAAGGCGATCGGCCTGGAGCCGGCCGGCGACCCGAAGACCGACGGGACCCGCGCCTGGACCCAGGACGTGCCGCTGGGCAAGTTCGACATCAAGGGTCCGGTCGCGGCCCAATTCACCGTCGGCGGCAAGGCCGTGCCCCTGGCCCAGGGCGAGCAGATCGCCATCCGCGCCGCCATGACCAATGTCGATCGCGTGACGATCAAGGACGCGCCGCTCGTCTTCGTCGGCTACGGCGTCAAGGCCCCCGAGCGCCACTGGGACGACTTCAAGGGCCTGGACGTGAAGGGCAAGGTCCTGGTCGTGCTGATCAACGACCCCGATTTCGAAGCGGGCCCAGACACCAGGAATGGGGGCGACTTCGGCGGCAAGGCCATGACCTATTACGGCCGCTGGACCTACAAGTACGAGGAAGCCGCCCGCCTGGGCGCCGCCGGCGTGCTGATTGTCCACGAGACCGCCCCCGCCTCCTATGGCTGGAACACGGTCAAGAACTCCAACGCCGCCACCATGTTCGACATCGTGCGCAAGGACCCGGCCAAGAGCCATCCGAACCTGGAATCCTGGATCCAGCGCGACGTGGCCGTCGAACTGTTCAAGAGCGCGGGCCTGGACTTCGACGCCTTGAAGAAGCAGGCCCAGAGCCGCGACTTCAAGCCCGTGGAACTGAAGGGCGCGACCTTCTCGGCCGACTACGCGGTCGACCACTCGGTGATCGTGTCCAAGAACATCGCCGGACGGATCAAGGGGACGAAGGCCCCGGACGAGACCGTCATCTACAGCGCCCACTGGGACCACCTGGGCGTGGGCCAGCCCGACGCGCGCGGCGACAGGATCTACAACGGCGCGATCGACAACGCCGACGGGATCGCCGCCATCCTGGAGCTGGCCCGGGCGTTCAAGGGCCAGCCGGCGCCGCAGCGCTCGATCCTGTTCCTGGCGGTCACGGCCGAGGAGCGCGGCCTGCTGGGTTCGGAATACTATGCGGCCAATCCGCTGTTCCCGCTGCCCAAGACCGTGGCCGACCTGAACATCGACGCCCTGTCGGCCGCGGGCCCGGCCAAGGACATCACCACCTCGGGCGACGGCAAGGTCGACTTGCAGGACCTGCTGGTGGCCAAGGCCAAGGCGCACGGCCGCTACTTCACGCCCGACCCGTCGCCCCAGGCCGGCCACTTCTACCGCTCCGACCACTTCCCGTTCGCCAAGCGCGGCGTGCCGGCCATCTCGGTGGGTTCCGGCGAGGACCTGGTCAAGGGCGGCCGCGAGGCCGGCGAGAAGGCCCAAGCCGACTACACGGCCAACCGTTACCACCAGCCCGCCGACGAATGGTCGCCCGACTGGGACCTGGGCGGCCAGGTGCAGGACATCGGCCTGTTCTACGAAGTCGGCGCCGACCTCGCCAACTCGCGGACCTGGCCCGAGTGGCAGGCGGGCTCTGAGTTCAAGGCCTTGCGCGACCAGACCAAGGCCGACCGGAAATAGATCGCCCCCCATCCCCGTTTCCCCGGCGAAGACCAGGGAAACGGGCGAGCTCCCAGTTTACCCCGCGTACCACGACGAAGTCCCCCTCATGACCGCCTCCGTCTTCGACCTCTTCAAACTCGGCGTCGGCCCGTCGAGCAGCCACACCATGGGACCGATGACGGCCGCGGTGATGTTCGTCCGGCGCCTGAGCGACGCCGGTCGGCTGGCCGATGTGGCGCGTGTCGAGACCCGGCTCTACGCCTCCCTGGCCTTGACCGGTCGCGGCCACGCCACCGACCGGGCGGTGATCCTGGGCCTGATGGGCTTCGTGCCCGCCGAGCTGGACCCCGACGCCGGCGAGGCCGCCCTGCTGGAGAGCCAGGCGACCCAGTCCCTGAAGCTGGGCGGCGAGATCGACATCGCCTTCGATGAGGCCAAGGACATCGTCTGGGCCGGTCACGAGCGCCTGCCCCAGCACCCGAACGCCCTGACCTTCACCGCCTACGACAAGGCTGGCGACGTCGTCGGCGAGCGCTCCTACTTCTCGATCGGCGGCGGCTTCGTGCGCGACGAGAGCGAGATGGGCCGCAACACCCCGCCCGACGAGGGCCCGGCCATTCCCTTTCCGTTCGAGAGCAGCGCCGACCTGCTGGAGCGGGCCGAGGCGGCGGGCCTGACCATCGCCCAGGTCATGGCCGCCAATGAACGGGCGCGGATGGACGAGACGGCCCTGAACGCGGGCCTGGACCGCATCTTCGCGGCCATGGAGGCCTGCATAGACCGGGGCATGCGGGTGGACGGCGTGCTGCCCGGCGGCCTGACGGTCAAGCGCCGCGCCCGCCAGATCCACCAGACGATCCTGGGCCGCATGGAACGCCAGATGAGCGACCCGCTGGCGGCGATGGACTTCGTCAACCTGTGGGCCATGGCCGTGAACGAGGAGAACGCCGCCGGCGGCCGGGTCGTCACCGCCCCCACCAACGGCGCGGCGGGCCTGGTGCCGGCCGTGCTGCGGTTCTTCGTGCGGTTCCACAAGGGGACGCCCGAACAGGTCCGCACCTTCCTGCTGACGGCGGCGGCGATCGGCGCGCTCTACAAGCGCAACGCCTCGATCAGCGGCGCCGAGGTCGGCTGCCAGGGCGAGGTGGGCGTGGCCTGCTCGATGGCGGCAGCGGGCCTGGCCGCGGCCCTCGGCGGAACCAACAGCCAGATCGAGAACGCCGCCGAGATCGGCATGGAGCACAATCTGGGCCTGACCTGCGATCCGATCGGCGGCCTCGTCCAGATCCCCTGCATCGAGCGCAACGCCATGGGCGCGATCAAGGCCATCGACGCCGCCCGCCTGGCCCTGCTGGGCGACGGCCAGCACTCGGTGAGCCTCGACAAGGTGATCGCCACGATGAAGCGCACCGGCGAGGACATGAACGAGATCTACAAGGAGACCTCGCTGGGCGGTTTGGCGGTGGGCCTGTCGGTGAACCGGGTGGAGTGCTGAGGGGGCCTTGAGGCCTTGCCGATCCGCGAGACGCTGCTAGTGTGCCCGCCGGAACAGGAAGGGAACAAACATGGCCAAGGGCGTGATCCGCACCGGCATCGGCGGCTGGACGTTCGAGCCCTGGCGCGGGACCTTCTATCCGGACGATCTCAAGCAGAAGGACGAGCTGAAATACGCCTCGTCCAAGGTGACCAGCATCGAGATCAACGGCACCTACTATTCCACCTTCAAGCCCAACAGCTGGCAGAAGTGGCGCGACGAGACGCCCGACGACTTCGTGTTCTCGGTCAAGGCCAGCCGGTTCTGCACCAATCGCCGGGTGCTGTCGGAGAACAACGACTCCATGGAGAAGTTCCTGGCCCAGGGACTGGAGGAGCTGGGCCCCAAGCTGGGCCCCATCAACTGGCAGTTCATGGCCACCAAGAAGTTCGATCCGGTCGACTTCGAAGGCTTCCTCAAGCTCCTGCCCAAGGAGATCGGCGGCCGGCCGGCGCGCCATGCGCTGGAGGTCCGAAGCCCCACCTTCGCCTGCCAGGAGTTCTACGACCTGGCGGCCAAATACGGCGCGGCCATCGTCTACGCCGTTGACGACGAAGAGCCGACCTGGCCCTGCATCGACCAGCCCACCGCGGACTTCACCTACGCCCGCCTGATGTCCAGCCGCCCCGACGAGCCCACCGGCATGAGCTCGGCCGAACTGGACGGGGTGGTCAAGCAGGCCCGCGCCTGGGCCGAGCGCGGCGACGTGTTCGCCTACTTCATCGCCGGGGCCAAGGTGCGCAACCCGCACGCCGCCATGGCCCTGATCGAGAAGCTGGGGTGAGGGCGTAGCCCCTCACCCTCCCACCGCGACGCGGCGAGCCCCGCCCTCTCCCGCCGGGAACGGGGTCGAGGCCGGCAGACACCCCATCGCCCGCAGGCTGGCGCCCACCGCCACGTCCAGCGGCGTGTGCGGGACCTCGCCCAGGAAGGCCCGCAGCTTGCCGTCGTTCAGCACCAGGGGCTCGCGCCACAGATAGCGCATCTCGGCCATCTCACGGAACAGCGGCACGAACGGCGACAGCGCCGCGATCAAGGCCCAGGGGAAGGTCCGGACCGGCAGGTTCGGCTGGCCGGTCACGCGCCGGATCGACCGCGCCATCTGGCCCCATTCCAGCAGATGACCGCCGAAGTGGAAGGTCTCGAACGCCGACAGGCGCTCGGCGCGGTCCAGCAGGCGGGCGATGGTCTCGGCCACGTCGGGCAGGTAGGCCCAGGCGTGGGCCAGACCCCTGGCCGAGGGCTCGGTGACCGACCGGACCGGTCCGCCGGGTTTGATCACCGCCTGGCCAAACCAGTTGTTGCCGGCGTGCGGCCCGAAATAGTCGCCGGCCCGGACGATCAGCGCCGGCGCGCCCCGGCTCGAGGCGGAGCGCAGCCGCGTCTCCATTTCCACCCGGATCCGCCCCTTGCGGGTGGACGGCCGCTGGGGCGCGGCCTCGTCGATCAGGGGAAAGGCCTCCAGGCCGTAGTTGTAGACCGTGCCCGGCAGCACGATGCGGGCGCCCTCGGCCAGGGCCGCGGCGATGGTGTTGTCCAGCATCGGCAGCACCAGCTTATCCCAATCCTTGTAGCCGGGCGGATTGGCGGCATGGACAATCAGGGAGACGCCCCGGGCCGCGCGGGCTACGTCGGCGGCGACCATGGCGTCGCCGTCGATCCATTCGATGCCCGGGCGGGCGGACTGCGGCCGGCGGGTCAGGGCCCGGACGGCCCAGCCGTGGCGGACCAGGGCCGCGGCCGTCTCGCCGCCGACGCCGCCGCCCGCGCCGATCACCAGGGCTATGCGTTGTTGGGTCGTGCTCATGTCGATCTCCCGTCAGCAGGGGTGTGAAGCGATGACGGAAAGGTGCGCCGGGCGGAGATAAACTAAAATTGCCCAACATCATTGATCAGCTATACAGAAATGCATGATCGATCCCGATTGGAGTCTCTATCGCGCCTTCCTGGCCGTGCTGACCGAGGGCAGCCTGTCGGCGGCGGCCCGGAGCCTGGGGCTGACCCAGCCGACCCTGGGCCGCCAGGTGGCCGAGCTGGAGCGCGTGCTGGGCGTGGCCCTGTTCATCCGCTCGCCCCAGGGCCTGAAGCCGACCGATGCGGCGCTGGAACTGGCGCCCCACGCCCGCGCCATGGCCGGGGCGGCCAGCGCCCTGGTCCGCGCCGCATCAGGAGCCGGCGACAGCACGCGCGGCGTGGTGCGCCTGACCGCCAGCGAGATCGTCGGCGCCGAGGTGCTGCCCCCGATCCTGGCCGCCTTCCGCCCGCTGCATCCCGGCGTGGCGGTGGAGATGTCGCTGGACAACCAGCAGCAGGACCTGCTGCGCGGCGAGGCCGACATCGCCGTGCGGATGGTCCGCCCCACCCAGGACGCCCTGGTCGCCCGCCGCCTGGCCGACACGCACCTGGGCCTCTACGCCCACCGCCGCTATGTCGAGGCGCAGGGGGCGCCGGCCACGCTGGACGACCTGCGCGACCATGCCCTGGTCGGCTTCGACCGCGAGACGCCGTTCCTGCGCGCCCTGATGCAGCGCCTGCCGCTGGGCGGACGCGGCTTCGACTTTCGCGCCGACAGCGACCTGGCCCAGCTGGCCGCCGTCCGGGCCGGCTTCGGCGTCGGCTTCATCCAGCACGGCGTCGCCCGCCGCGATCCCGATCTGATCCCCCTGTGCCCGGGCCAGATCGGCTTCCAGCTGGAGGTCTGGCTGGTCATGCACGAGGACCTGCGCGCCACCCCGCGCATGCGGACGATGTTCGACTACCTTGCCGAGGGGCTGACCGCCTTCCTGGCGACGTCACAGCCCTAGGACGGCCGAAAACGTGGTTAACTAGACCTCAACGTCACGCCGCTACTCTTCCCGCATGCGCCGCGTGCTCGCTTCATTGCTGATCCTGGCCGCCCTGGCTTCGGCGGCCGGAGCCCAGACCGCCAAGCGCGCGCGGATCGTCCCGCCGTCGCCCGCCGCCGCCCCCGCGCCGCCCGACACTCCGGCCCTTCCGCCGCCCCTGGTTCCGCTGACCGGCGCGGCCCAGGCCCGCGACCCGGACCAGTGCCGCTCGTCATGCAACCGCACCTACTATTTCTGCCGGGCCAACGGCGACGACGACACGTGTTCCACCAGTTGGGCCCAGTGCAAGGCGCGCTGCACGGCCACCTACTCGCCGCGCCCCCTCGGCGGCTGACCAAACGGAAGTTTGACGGCCCGCATAACGCTGATACGCTCACCTGAACAACGATAAGTCAGGGAGAAGCGCGATGGCCCCGGCATTGCCGAAAGCCTGCATCATCGGCGCGGGCTGCAGCGGCTTCACCACCGCCAAGCGGCTGAAGGACGCCGGCGTCCCCTACGACTGCTTCGAGGCCTCCGACGACATCGGCGGCAACTGGTACTACCGCAATCCCAACGGCCTGTCGGCCTGCTACGAGAGCCTGCACATCGACACCTCGAAATGGCGCCTGGCCTTCGAGGACTTCCCCGTACCGAAGGACTGGCCCGACTTTCCCCATCACAGCCAGCTCCTCCAGTACTTCAAGGACTACGTCGCCCATTTCGGACTGCGCGAGACGATCACCTTCAATACCCGGGTGGAGAAGGCCGAGCGCACGGCCGACGGCCTGTGGGCGGTGACGCTGTCGACCGGCGAGACCCGGCTCTACGACGTGCTGATCGTCGCCAACGGCCATCACTGGAACCCGCGCGTCCCGGACTATCCGGGAACGTTCGACGGCGCGGCCTTCCACGCCCACGCCTATTGCGACCCGTTCGACCCTGTCGACATGCGCGGCAAGACCGTGGTGGTGGTCGGCATGGGCAATTCGGCCATGGACATCGCCAGCGAACTTTCCCAGCGACCGATCGCGGGCAAGCTGATCGTTTCGGCCCGCCGCGGGGTATGGGTGTTTCCCAAGTATCTGAACGGCAAGCCGTCCGACAAATCCACCATGCCGGCCTGGATGCCGCGCAAGCTGGGCCTGAGCATCGCCCGCTCGATGATCCGCAAGACCGTGGGCCGGATGGAGGACTACGGCCTGCCCAAGCCCGACCACGAGCCGCTGGAGGCCCACCCCTCGGTCAGCGGCGAGTTCCTGACCCGGGCCGGCTGCGGCGACATCACCTTCAAGCCGGCGATCAAGGCGCTGGAAGGGAAGAACGTCCGGTTCGCCGACGACAGCGTCGAGCCGGTGGACGTCATCGTCTACGCCACCGGCTACAAGATCAGCTTCCCGTTCCTGGACGATCCCGCCCTGGTCCCCGACGCCGACCATCGCCTGCCGCTGTTCAAGCGCATGATGAAGCCGGGCGTCCCCAATCTCTTCTACATGGGCCTGGCCCAGGCCCTGCCGACGCTGGTGAACTTCGCCGAGCAGCAATCCAAGCTGGTCGCCGCCTACCTGACGGGCCGCTACGCCCTGCCGCCGGTGGCCGAGATGGAGAAGATCACCGCCCGCGACGAGGCGCGCCATACCGGCCAGTACTACGCCTCGGCCCGGCACACGATCCAGGTCGACTTCGGGGTCTACTGCGCCGATCTGAAGAAGGAGATCGCGGCCGGCGACAGGCGGGCCCGCGCGTCCGGCGGCGCCCTGCCGGCGCCGCCCCGCGCCGACGGCGGCCTGCGGATCGCCGCGGAATGAACGCGCGCGGCGGGCGGGAAACCACGTGGCGCTTGCTCCCGCCCCGGAATGAGGCTGTGATCGTGACGGGCCGTCATCAGGGCCTCGTTACGAGTCGCGATCCGATGTCCAACATCGCCTTTTTCCCCGTCCGCGAGCCGTCCGAGGACAACCGGCCAGGCAAGCGCGAGCGCACCAAGGTGGCCAACCGCCAGGCGATCCTGGACGCCGCCCGCGAAGTGTTCGGCGAATTGGGCTACGAGGCCTCGACCGTGCGCGACATCATCCGCCGCACCGGCTTGGCCAGCGGCACATTCTACAACTACTACAAGTCCAAGGAAGAAGTGTTCGACGCCCTGGCCGACGACGGCGCGCGGCGCTTCCGGCCGATCCTTCGGGCGGAGTCCGAAAGGGCGGTCGACTTCGAGGGCTTCCTGCGCGGGGCCATCCGCGCCTATTTCCACTTCCTGCGCGAAGAGCACGAGAGCTGGCGCATCAACCGGCCGGCCGGCGAGGTGTTTCCCCACGCACGCCCCACGCCCGAGATCCAGGCGGTGTTCGACGAGGTGCACGCGGCCCTGGCCAAGGTGCTGGAGCACGACCACGCCCCCGCCGTCGATCTGGACTACTTCGCCGCCGCCTGTATCGCCGTGGCCCGCGAGGTGGGCGACAAGATGCTGGAGCGCCGCCCCATCGACACCGAGGGCGCGGCTGACTTCGCCGTACGGATGATCCTGGGCGGCCTGCCCGCCCTGCCCAGACCCTAGATCCCCTTCCCACCAAGAAAGAGAAGCCCCCAATGGCCGATCCCGCCGTCCAGAAGTTCATCCTCAAGGTCATCATGTCGCTGCCCAGCCCCGTGCTGCGGGCGATGTCCGGCGGCGGGGTGGTCTATCGCGGCGGGCGCACCCTGGATCCTCGCTTCCAGTTCCTGGCCAACGCGGCCGCGCGCATGCCCTCGATGACCAGCCTGGCGCCGGAAGAGGCCCGCGCCGCCAGCGCCCGGGGCCTGGCGGCGATGAGCGGTCCGCCAGAGCCGGGCGTGCGCACAGAGAACCTGTCGATCGAGGGGCCGCGCGGCCCGATCCCGCTGCGCGCCTATCGCCCGGCCGAGCAGGACGCCGACAAGCCGCTGATCGTCTTCGCCCACTTCGGCGGCGGGGTGATCGGCGACCTGGAGACCTGCCACGCCTTCTGCGGGATCCTGGCGCGCATCTGCCGCACGGCGGTGATCTCGATCGACTATCGCCTGGCGCCCGAGCACCGGTTCCCGGCGGGGCTGGAGGACGTGCTGGCCGCCTACCGCTGGTCGCGCGACAACGCCGCCCGCTTCGGAGCCGCGCCCGGCGCGGCGGCGATCGGCGGCGACTCCATGGGCGGCAACTTCTCGGCCATCCTGGCCCAGGAGATGCAGCGGGTGGGCGAACCCCAGCCGGCCCTGCAATTGCTGATCTATCCGGCCGTGGACGTGGCCAGCGAGACGCCCTCCATGACCACCTACGGCGACGCCTATCCGCTGAGCCGGCCGATCATGGACTGGTTCATGGGCCACTACATGGGCCCCGAGGCCGATCCGGCCGATCCGCGCCTGTCGCCGGACAAGACCGCCGACCTGTCGGGCCTGGCCCCGGCCGTGGTCGTCACGGCCGGCTTCGACCCGCTGGTCGACCAGGGCGAGGCCTACGCCAAGCGCCTGGCCGCCGCCGGCGTGCCGACCACCTACCGCTGCTACGACAGCCTGGCCCACGGTTTCACCGCCTTCACCGGCGCGATTCCCGCCGCCGACGCCGCCTGCCGCGAGATCGCGACGCTGGTGAAGGCCGGGCTGGAGGCTTCTCCCGCGTCATCCCCGGCGTAGCGCAGCGAAGACCCGGGACCCAGGGGCCGCGCGCCCCGTCCCCGGGTCCCGGATCGCCTCTGGGAGGCTTCCGGGATGACAACAGTTATGCGGATGGTTTGATGCGCGCCCTCGTCGTCGAAGACCTGGCCCCTGACTTCGCCGGCTGCGCCGTGCGCGAGATCGAAACGCCGACGCCCGGTCCAGGCCAGGTGCGGGTCCGCGTGCGCGCCGCCAGCGTCAACTTCCCCGACCTGCTGATGACGCGGGGCGAGTACCAGTTCAAGCCGCCCCTGCCCTTCACCCCCGGCCTGGACATCGCCGGCGAGGTCGAGTCCCTGGGCGAAGGCGTCGCGGGCTGGAGCCTGGGCGACGCCGTGGTCGGCGGGGCGCGGCTGGGCGGGTTCGCGGAATATGCGGTGCTGCCCGCCGAGGCCCTGAAGCCCAAGCCGGCGCGGCTGTCGTTCGCCGAGGCCGCCGCTTACGGCGCGGCCTACCTGACGGCCTATGTCGCCCTGGTGCGGCGGGCGCGGCTCGAGCCCGGCGAGTGGGTGCTGGTCCACGGCGCGGCCGGCGGGGTGGGCCTGGCGGCGGTGGACCTGGCCAAGGCGCTGGGCGCGCGGGTGATCGCGGCTTCCGCCTCGGACGAGAAGCTGGCGCAGGTCCAGCGCCTCTACGCCCCCGACGCCGTGGTCAATGTAACGAACGGCTTCCGCGAGCGGGTCAAGGACATCACCGGCGGCCACGGGGCCGACGTGATCTACGACCCGGTGGGCGGCGACATCTTCGACGAAAGCACCCGCTGCATCGCCTTCGACGGCCGCCTGCTGGTGATCGGCTTCACCTCAGGGCGCATCCCAAACGTCTCGGTCAACATGCCCCTGATCAAGGGCTTCTCGGTAATGGGCGTGCGGGCCGGCGAGTACGGCCGCCAGTTCCCCGAGAAGGGTCGCGAGAACGCCGAGGCTGTGTGGCGGATGGCCAACGAGGGCGCGATCCGTCCGCATGTCTGCGCCGACCTGCCGCTGGATCGCTGGCGCGAGGCCTTCGATCTGCTGGCGGAACGGAAGGTCGTCGGCAAGGCGGTGATCCGGCCAAATCCGTAAGGCCCACACCTAAATCCAGGGTGGTTCCCCTCGCCTTCTGTTCGCGTTATGATCTCCTCATGACCAGTCGCCGCGACTTCGCCGTTTCACAGCCTTCGGAAGACGCTGCGCGCTCGGCTGAAGACTTGGAGACAGCCGTGATCCTCGCTCAGGCGCGTCGCGATTGCCAGGCTGGCCTCGGCTTGCGTGGCAAGGACGCCGACGCCTTTCTGTCCCGGGTGCTGGACGACGCTCGAGCGCGCGTCGCCGCCGCAACATCCAAGCGCGACTAACACTGCTTGGCCCGCGAACTGGTCGTTTCGCCGCGCGCGGAAGCCGACATCGTCGCGGCGGCAGATCGATTCCTCGCCTATGCGGGTCCAACGCCCCAGGCCTTGAAGCGCCAGGAAGCTCTGGTCGAAGCTATTCGAGACCTGATCCACGCGCCGGTGACATTCAGAACCAGCCCACGGTTTGCCGGCGTGCGTGAACGGATCGTCAGCGGATGCACGATCTACTTCGCGGTCACGCCAGACACCGGCGAGAACGAGACAGCAGGGGACGTGCTTGTGTTACACATCAGACTGCCCGGCCAAGACGACCCAAAGGGGCTTTAGGTCGATTGGCCCCGCCAAGCCCCTGATCCGACTCGGGTTCGTGTCGGACTCATGTTGACAGCGCCCGTCCGTTCCCTTATCCACCGCCCCTCACTCGCGCGGCCCTTTCGGTCCTCGCGTCCCACTATTGTATTCGGAGCCACCTCGTGAAGCGGACATTCCAGCCGTCGAAGCTCGTGCGAGCCCGCCGTCACGGCTACCGCGCGCGTATGGCCACCAAGAACGGCCAGAAGATCGTCGCGCGTCGCCGCGCCAAGGGCCGCAAGCGCCTGACGGCCTAAAGCCTTCGCCCGCGAAAGCGGGACGCCAAGCATGACGAAAGCCGCCTTTTCCTCCCAACAGGCCCAGCGCCTGAGCCGGAAGGGGCGGCTTTTTTCATGACCGAAGCCCAGCTTCCCCCTGTCTCGCCGCCGCCGAAGATCGAGCGACTGAAGAAGCGGCCCGACTTCCTGAAGGCCGCCAAGGCGCCCAACCTGGCCCGCGGCGCGGTGTTCCTGCAGATGCGCCCCCGGGGCGACGGGGACCCGCTGATCCGCGCCGGTTTCACCGCCACCAAGAAGATCGGCGGCTCGGTCGAACGGAATCTCGCGAAAAGACGCCTGCGGGAGGCCGCCAGGCTGCTTCTCCCCCTTCATGGCCGGCCGTCTTGCGACTATGTGTTCATCGCCCGGGGCGGAACCGGCCAGCGGGCATGGGGGCGTTTGCTTGACGATGTTAAAACCGCGCTGATAAGCCTCGCCGCCGACCTCGATCGCGCGAGCCCGGCGCCGCCGACCGCTCCGCACGCCACCGCCGCGTCCGATTCCTCCGTTTCTGGTTAAGTCATCCATGCAGAACGACAACAAAAACACGCTGATGTTCATCATCTGCGCGTTCGCGATCTTCATCGGCTACAACTTCTTCGTCATGGCTCCGGCCCAGAAGAAGGCCGAGGCCCAGGCGCGCGCCAAGAAGGCCGCCGAGGCCCAGGCCGCCAAGACGCCGGGCGTGACGATCGGTCCGGATGGAACCCCGCAGCCGCTGATGCTGTCGCGCGCCGAGGCCAAGGCGGCCAGCCCGCGCATCAACGTCGACACCCCGGCCCTGTCGGGCTCGATCGCCCTGAAGGGCGCGCGGATCGACGACCTCTGGCTCAAGCGCTACACCCAGGGCCTGGAGAAGAACTCCCCGCCCGTCGAGCTCTTCCGTCCCGAGGGCGCCGAGCACGCCTGGTTCGTCGACTTCACCTGGGCCGGCCCCGCCGGCACGACCGGCCTGCCCGGCCCCAACACGGTGTGGACGGCCGCGCCCGGCCAGGTGCTGCGCCCGACCACCCCGGTCACCCTGACCTACGACAACGGCCAGGGCCTGGTGTTCACCCGCGTGATTTCGGTCGACGCCGACGCGATGTTCACCGTCACCGACAGCGTCCGCAACCAGCAGGGCCAGCCCGTGGCCCTGGCCCCGTTCGCCGCGGTCCAGCGCCAGGGCCTGCCGCAGGGCCTGGGCAAGACCCAGATCGTCTATGAAGGCGGCATCGGCGTCCTGGGCGGTCTCGACGGCGGCAAGTACACCCTGGCCCACGAGGCCAAGTACCCCAAGTGGAAGAAGGACAAGCCGCTCCAGGAAAACCTCGCCTCGAAGGGCGGCTGGATCGGCATGACCGACAAGTACTGGCTGTCGGCCCTGATCCCTGAGCAGTCCGAGGACATCAAGGGCGCCTTCAAGGTCGTCACCATCAACGGCGTGGACGTCTACCAGTCCAACTTCCTGGGCGCGACCAAGGTGATCCCGGCCGGCGGCGCCATCACCCACAGCACCCGCCTGTTCGCCGGCGCCAAGACCGTGCCGCTGCTGACCCGCTATCAGTACGGCGACAAGCCGGTGGTGTGGTGGCAGTTCTGGAACCGCCCGGCCAGCGTGATCCCGCACTTCGACAAAGCCGTCGACTGGGGGATGTTCGAGGTCTTCACCCGTCCGATCTTCAACATCCTGGAGATCTTCTACAAGCTGGTCGGCAACTTCGGCGTGGCCATCATGCTGCTGACCGTGGCCCTGAAGCTCATCCTCTTCCCGCTTGCGGACAAGAGCTACGAGTCCATGGCCAAGATGAAGAAGATCGCCCCCGAGGTCGAAAAGCTGAAGGCCAAGTTCAAGGACGATCCGGCCAAGCAGCAGCAGGAAATGATGCAGCTGTACCAGAAGGAGAAGATCAACCCGATGATGGGCTGCGTGCCCATGCTGGTGCAGATCCCGATCTTCTACTCGCTGTACAAGGTGCTGACGGTGACCATCGAGATGCGGCACGCGCCGTTCTTCGGCTGGATCCACGACCTGTCGGCCCGCGATCCGTCGACCTTCACCACCCTGTTCGGCCTGATCCACTGGGATCCGGCCACCGCCCCGCTGATCGGCGGCCTGCTGGCCGGCCCGCTGCACATCGGCGTGTGGCCGCTTCTCTACGGGTTCACCATGTGGCTGACCACGGCGATGAACCCGCCGGCCGGCGATCCCATGCAGCAGCGGATCTTCCAGCTGTTCCCGATCGTCTTCACCTTCACCCTGTCGCAGTTCGCCGTGGGCCTGGTGATCTACTGGTGCTGGTCGAACGTGCTGACCATCATCCAGCAGTACATCATCATGCGCCGCTACAAGGTGGAGAACCCGATCGACAAGGTGATCGGCCGCCTGACCGGCAAGCCCGTCGGAGCGACCGGATGACGGATCCGGTCGAGCCCCTCTACACCGAGGACGAGATCGAGGCCGCGCGCGTCCTCTTCGCCCAGCCCGCCACCTTCGTGATGGGCGCGGTGAAGATGGACGCCATGCCCGAGACCAGCCTGCCGGAAGTGGCCTTCGCCGGCCGCTCCAACGTGGGCAAGTCCAGCCTGATCAACGGCCTGGTGGGTCACAAGCACCTGGCCCGCGCCTCCAACGAGCCGGGCCGCACCCGCGAGGTGAACTTCTTCCTGCTGGCCGAGAAGCTGCGCCTGGTCGACCTGCCCGGCTACGGCTTCGCCCGCGCCTCGCGCTCGATCGTCGACAAGTTCCAGGACCTGGGCCGCGCCTATCTGCGCGGTCGGCCCAACCTCAAGCGCGTCTACCTGCTGATCGACTCGCGCCATGGCCTGAAGGCCGTGGACGCCGAGGCGCTTGACGCCCTGGACGTGGCCGCCGTGTCCTACCAGATCGTCCTGACCAAGGCCGACAAGATCAAGCCGGCCGAACTGGCCGAGGTGCTGGAGCGCACGACCAAGGCCATCGCCAAGCGTCCGGCCGCCTTCCCGCGCGTGCTTGCCACCTCGTCGGAAAAGGGCCTGGGCCTGCCGGAACTGCGCGCCGAGATCGCGCGCACCTGCCTGGGCCAGTAGTCTCAGGATCAGCAGCCGCCTCGCTTCCGCCCCAGGCGCAAGCCAAGAGTCCACAACATCGTCGCCTCGCCTTAACCTTACGGCCAGACACGGCCGCTAAGGCCACGCCTCCGTTTTCCTGAACTCGAAGATCGCCTCCCATGAACCGTCACGAACTGAAGACCTGGCCCAAGTACTTCGCCGCCGTCCGCTCCGGGAAGAAGCGCTTCGAGATCCGCCGCAACGACCGCGAGTTCGCCGTGGGCGACGTGCTGGTGCTGCGCGAGTTCGATCCCGAGGCCGACGCCTATACCGGCCAGGTCGAGGAACGCCAGATCACCTTCCTGCTGTCGGAAGAGGACTACGGGGTGATCCACGGCTTCGTGGCCATCGGCTTTGGCGAAGTGCCCCACGCCGACGCCCCGCTGGACGGGGCCCTGACGGCCGAGCAACTGGCCCACTGGCACGAGACCACCGCCTCCAACGCCGCGCTGCGCGCCCAGGACGCTCGCCGCGTGGCCCAGAGCTACGCCGCTCCCAACACCGGCCGCCCGGCCATGCCGGTCGCCGCCGACCGCCACAACGCCGTGGCCGCCGCCGCCGAGACTGAGGCCGCCTTCCACGCCGCCGCCGCGCAGATCGTGCGCGGCAGGTAGGTCTCCGCCATCGGCCGGAATCAAAAAAGGCGGGTCCTGCGACCCGCCCTTTTCGTTTGCCTGGAGAACCGCCGGCCTTAAGCGGCCTGGCTGACCTGGGCCGGGAAGACGTCGTCCATCCGCAGGTAAGTGATCAGGCGGCTGTCCAGCGAGATGATCGCCTGGATGAAGCGCAGCTCGTCGCCGCCCAGGTCCGGGGTCGGCTGCAGGTGCTCGCGGGCGACGGTGAAGGTCTCGCTGACCGCGTCGACCAGCACGCCCGCCAGACGGTCCTGGCACTCCACGACCACGATCACGTGGCGGGTCTCCGGAACGGTCACGCCCAGGCCCAGACGGTTGCGCAGGTCGATGACCGGCATGATCGCGCCGCGCAGGTTGATGACGCCCTTGAGGAAGCTCGGCGCATGCGGGATCGGCGTCGCCGGAGTCCAGCCGCGGATCTCGCGGACGGTCTTCACGTCGATGCAGAATTCCTGCTCGCCGATGCAGAACGAGATCAGCTCCAGGGCGGGCTCGGCTTGGTCGGTCATGGTCGTATCCCGGGGCTTGAAAGGTCTCGCAGGAGGGTCGGAAAACCGGTCCTGCGTCACGTGCCACATGAGCCCCGGCGCCGTTTAAAGTCGGTTAATGCAGAGCTTCCGAGGGCGCGCTGAATTGTCGCGCCCAGGGCGTTCCAGCCGCCTACGGCTCCGAGTCTCCCAGGTCGCCGTCGTCGGCCAGGTTGAACTCGTACCAGACGCCGTTCAGCACGCCGAAGGCCACCGCCAGGCCCAGGCCCAGGATCCAGGTGAAGTACCACATGGGCTCGTCTCCTCAGTAAAGGGCCGGGTCGGTCTTGAGCGCCGCGGTGCTCGTACGGCCCCACAGCACCTTGTAGACCCAGGCGGTATAGATCAGCACCACCGGCATCAGCAGCGCCACGACCAGCAGCATCGTGAACAGGGTCGAGTGGCTGGACGAGGCGTTCCAGACCAGCAGGCTGGAGCGCGGGTCGATCGTGCTGGGCAGGATGAAGGGGAACATCGACAGCCCCACCGTGGCGATGATCCCGGCCGCCGAGGCCGAGGAGCCGCCGAAGGCCAGGGCGGTCGAGCGCTTCCACAGGCCCGCCAGCGCCGCCGCCGCGCCCAGGAAGCCCAGGGCCGGCGCCAGCAGCGCCAGGGGATGGGCGGTCAGGTTGGCCACCCACGCGCCGGGCGAGGCCACGGCCATGGCCAGGCGGGGATTGGACGGACCGGCGGGATCGACCGCCCCCTCCAGCCGGAAGCCCAGGCGCGAGGCCATCAGGCCGCCGACGGCGAACAGGATCAGGCTGGCCACGGCCGCCACCGTGCCGAACTTCCGGGTCCGGTCCAGCACAGGTCCCTGCTCGGCCTTCACGCCCAGCCAGGCCGCGCCGTGCAGGACCAGCATGGCCACCGACAGCAGGCCGCAGACCAGGGTGAACGGGGTGAACAGGCCCAGGAACGTGCCGTGGTAGGTGGTGCGCAGATCAGCGTCGAGCCTGAACGGCGCCCCCTGCATGACGTTGCCCACGGCCACGCCGAACACCAGCACCGGCACGAAGCCGCCGATGAACAGGCCCCAGTCCCAGAACGCGCGCCAGCGGGCCCCGGGCCGCTTGGAACGGTACTTGAAGCCCACCGGCCGCAGGATCATCGAGAACAGCACCACGAACATGGCCAGGTAGAAGCCCGAGAAGCTGACGCCGTAGACCAGCGGCCAGGCCGCGAAGATCGCCGCCCCGCCGGTGATGAACCACACCTGGTTGCCTTCCCAGGTGGCGCCGACGGTGTTGATCACCATGCGGCGCTCCTCGTCGGTCTTCGCCACGAACGGGAGCAGCGCGCCCACGCCCATGTCGAAGCCGTCGGTCAGGGCGAAGCCGATCAGCAGCACGCCCAGCAGGGCCCACCAGATCAGGCGAAGGGTCGGATAGTCGATTGGCAGTTCCATGGATCCGATCTCCTCAGGCCACGGCTTCGCCGGCGGGCGCGCCGGCCGTGGGGAAGGCTTCCTGCTCGGCGAAGGGGCCCTTCTTGATCGTGTGAAGGATCAGGCCGACCTCGACCACCGCCAGGGCGCCGTAGAACAGGGTGAAGCCGACGATGCTGGTCAGCAGTTGCGGCACGCTCAGGGTGGAGGGCGCCAGGAAGGTGGGCAGGATCCCCTCCACCGCCCAGGGCTGGCGGCCCACCTCGGCCAGGACCCAGCCCAGCTCGGCGGCGATCCACGGCAGGGGGATGGCGATCACCGCCAGGCGCAGGAACCAGCGGGTTTCCTGTTTGCGCAAGGTCACCAGCAGGAAGGCCGTGGCGAACAGGGCGATCATCAGGAAGCCCGTGCCCGCCATGATGCGGAAGGCCCAGAACATCACCGGCACGTTGGGCACGGTGTCCCAGGCGGTCTTGCTGATCAGCGCCTTGTCGGCCTGGCGAGGATCGGCCACGTGGCCCTTCAGCAGCAGGGCGTAGCCAAGATCGCGGCGATGCGTCTCGAAGACGCCGCGCGCGGCAAGGTCCTTGGGATTGGCCTTCAGCTTCTCCAGCGCGTCATAGGCGATGACGCCGCTCTCGATCCGCGTCTCGGCCTGGGCCACCAGCTCGAAGATGCCGGCCACGGGACGGTCTATGCTGCGCGTGGCGATCAGGCCCAGCACGTAGGGGATCTTGATCTCGGCGTGGGTCTTGCGGTCGGCGCGGCTGGGGATCCCGAAGGCGGTCAGCCCGGCCGGAGCAGGCTCGGTCTCCCACATGGCCTCCAGGGCCGCCAGCTTCATTTTCTGGTTGTCCGTCAGGGCGTAGCCGCTCTCGTCGCCCAGGACGACGACCGACAGCGAGGAGGCCAGGCCGAACGCGGCCGCCACGGTCAGCGAGCGCTTGGCCACGCTCTTGTACTTGCCCTTGAGCAGGTAGAAGGCGCTGATGCCCAGCACGAAGACGGCGGCGATGGTGTAGCCGGCGCTGACGGTGTGCACGAACTTGGCCTGGGCGACGGGGTTGAACACCACGGCCTTGAAGTCGATGACCTCCATCCGCAGCGTGTCTGGATTGAAGACCGCGCCGACCGGGTTCTGCATCCAGCCGTTGGCGACCAGGATCCACAGGGCCGACAGGTTGGTGCCCAGGGCCACCAGGAAGGTCACGAACAGGTGGGTGACGGGCCTCAGCTTGTCCCAGCCGAAGAACATCAGCCCCACGAACGTCGCCTCCAGGAAGAAGGCCATCAGGCCCTCGATCGCCAGGGGGGCGCCGAAGATGTCGCCGACATAGTGCGAGTAATAGGACCAGTTCATCCCGAACTGGAATTCCATGGTCAGGCCCGTGGCCACGCCCAGCACGAAGTTGATGCCGAACAGCGTGCCCCAGAACCGTGTCGTGGTTCTCCAGATCGGCCGCTTGGTCATCACATAGACGCTCTCCATGATGACCAGCATGAAGGAGAGGCCCAAGGTGAGGGGCACGAACAGGAAGTGATAAAGCGCCGTCAAGGCGAACTGCAGGCGGGATAGGTCGACGACGGCGGGGTCCATTGAGCGCTCCGGTTGTCGTTGGCGATTGATCGCGCCAAGGACTTTCCACCCCTAGACGCGTTCTGGCTAGGGCGCTTTGATCCGGATCAAGGACGCCCCGGTCCCGCTTTCCTAACAACGGTCCATGTCCGCCAGTTTCACCGCCGACCTCGACGCCGTGGCGCGGCCCTGGCTGAAGTCCCTGGGCGCGGCCGTCGGCGGGCGGGCCCGCGCCGCGGCCTGGTGGCTTTTGGCCGACATTCCCGCCGCCATCGCCTTCGCCGCGGGTCTGGCCCTGGCCGTCGACGCCCTGCCTCGCGGCCTCTTCGCCGCCGCGCCTTGGCTGGCCCTGATCGCCATCTCGGCCCTGGCCCGGGGCCTGATCGGCGCGCGGGCTGTGCGGGCCGGCGCCAGGGCCGGCGCGGCGGCCAAGGCCCTGGCCCGGCGGCAGGCGGTGGCCTCGGCCCTGGGCCATGCCGGCGAGCGCCGCACGGGCGGTCAGGTGCTGACCGCCGCCGTCGAGGGGGTGGAGGCGCTGGACGGCCATTTCGCCCGGTTCACGCCCAACCGCGTCGCCGCCGTCGCCGCGCCGCTGGCGATGATCGCCGCCGTGGCCGTCGCCAGTCCCGTCGCCGCCGTGATCCTGCTGGGCACGCTGGTTCCGTTCGGCCTGGTCATGGCCCTGGCCGGCATGGCGGCGGCCGAGGAGTCGCGTCGCCAGTTCCTGGCGCTGGAGCGACTGTCGGGCCTGTTCCTGGATCGCGTGCGGGCCCTGCCCGTGGTGCTGGCCTTCCAGGCCGAGGGCGGCGTGACCCGCGACCTGGCCCAGGCCGCCGACGCCCTGGCCGCCCGGACCATCCGGGTGCTGAGGGTCGCCTTTCTGTCGTCGGGCGCCCTGGAGTTCTTCGCCGCCCTGTCGGTGGCCCTGGTGGCGGTCTATTGCGGCTTCAACCTGCTGCGCCTGCTGCCCTTCCCCGTGGGCGAGCAACTGGACCTCAAGCGCGCCTTCTTCGCCCTGGCCCTGGCGCCGGAGGTCTACGCCCCGATGCGCCGCCTGGCCGCGGCCTACCACGACCGCCAGGCCGCCGAGGCCGCCGCCCAGACCCTGGCCGCACTGCCCGCGCCGGCTCCGGAACCGGAAGCCGCGACCTTCGCCGCCCCGCCCGCCATCGCTTTCCGTGCCGTCACCGTGACCTATGTCGCCGGCGAGGCGCCTGTCCTGGACGGCTTCGACCTGGAGCTGGCGCCCGGCGAGGCCGTGGCCCTGCTGGCTCCCAGCGGCGGCGGCAAGACCACCTTGCTGAACCTGCTGCTGGGCCTGGCGCCGCTGAGCGGGGGCGAGGTGACGGTCGGCGGCCGGCGCCTGTCGCACCTGGGCTCCATCGCCCCGGCCGCCGCCTGGGCCGGCCAAACGCCGCTGATCCTGCCCGGAACCCTGGCCGACAACCTGGCCCTGGCCCGTCCCGACGCTACGCGCGAAGAGCTCGAGGCCGTCGCCCGCGCCGTGGGCCTCGACGCCGTTCTGGCCGCGCGCGGCGGGCTGGACGCCCCCCTGGACGAGCGCGGCGCGGGCCTGTCGGGCGGCGAGCGCCGGCGCCTGTCCCTGGGCCGGGCCCTGCTCAAGCCCGCGACCATCCTTCTGCTGGACGAGCCGACCGCCGACCTGGACGCCGCGTCCGAGGCCGACCTGCTGCCCGTGATCGCCGCGGCCATGCGTGGCCGCACCGCCCTCGTGGCCACGCATTCCCAGGCCGTCGCCGCCCTGGCCGACCGCGTGGTGCGCCTGTGACCACGCCTTCCCCGTCTCCCCTGGCCGACCTCGTCCGCGACCAGCGTCGCAAGCATGCGGCCGGCCTGCGCCTGGCCGCCGCCTCGGCCGCGATCGTGGGGGCGGCCAGCGTGCTGCTGCTGGGCCTGTCGGGCTGGTTCCTGACCCGGGCGGCCATCGCCGGCGTGGCGGGGCTGGCCGCCGCCCAGGCCTTCAACGTGCTGCTGCCCAGCGCCGGCATCCGGCTGCTGGCCATCCTGCGCACCGCTTTCCGCTATCTGGAGCGACTGTCGGGCCACGCCGCCGCCTTGCGGGCCCTGGCCGCGATCCGTCCGGCCCTGTTCGCCGCCCTGGCCGCCGCCCCGCCGCGCCAGGCCCTGGCGTTGTCGCGCGGCGAGGCCTCGGCCCGGCTGGTGCAGGACGTCGACGCCGTCGAGACCCGGCTGATCCGCCTCTCCACCCCCTGGGGCGGGGGCGCGGCGCTCGCCGCCGGGGTCGCCATGGCGACCGGCGCCAGTCCCTGGAGCGCCCTGGTCGTGCTGGTCGCGGCCGCCGCCTCCCTGCTGGCGGCCCGCGCCCTGGCCAAGCGGCTGACAGCGCAAACCGGTCCCGCCGTCCAGCAGGCGACGGGCGAGCTGAAAGACGCCCTGGCCGCTTATGCCGCCGCCGCACCCGAGCTGCGGGTCTACGGCGCGCGCGCGCGGGCCGCCGCCGAGGTCGAGGCCCTGGGCCGGCGGCTGGACGACCTGAAGCAACGGGCCCTGGCGGCCCAGGGCGCCATCCTGATCGTCCAGGGCGCGGCCTTGGGCCTGGCCGTCGCCCTGGCCGTGGCCTTCGCCCACGACGCCGCCACGCCCCTGGCGGCGATGGCGGGCCTCGCCGCCGCCATGGCGCTGGAGGGCCTGGGCGGCCTGGCCAAGGCCTTCGAGCAGGACGCCGGCGCCCAGGCCGCCGCCGCTCGGCTGGACGAGGTGCTGGTCCACCGCCCCGGACCGGCCGCCGCCCTCCTGCCGGCCGGTCCGGCCCTGCGCCTGGGGGGCGAGATCTTCGCCCCCGGCGAGCGCCTGGCGATCACCGGCCGGTCGGGCAGCGGCAAGACCACCGTGCTTGAAGGGCTGCTGGGGTTGCGGGAGTCCGCCGGCGCATCGCCCCGGGCCGCCTTCGCCTGGGCGCCGCAGGAGGCGACTCTGATCGCCGGGACCGTCCGCGACAACCTCGCCCTGGCCGGGGTTCATCCGGATGACGCCCTGTGGGAAGCCCTGTCCGACGCCGGGCTGGAGGCCCGGGTCCGCGCCCTGCCCCGGGGCCTGGACACCTGGGTGGGCGAGAACGGCGAGCGGCTGTCGGGCGGCGAGCGGCGGCGGCTGTCGCTGGCCCGCGCCCTGCTGCGCGGCGCGCCCTGGCTGCTGCTGGACGAGCCGACCGAGGGGCTGGATGCGGCGACAGAGGCCCTGGTCATCGAGCGCCTGGCCCGTCGCCTGGACCGCACGGGCCAGGGCCTGGTCCTGGTCAGCCACAGGCCCGCGCCACGCGCCCTGGCCTCGCGCGAACTGCCGATCGAGACCTTGGCCTCGTCGCGCGCTATAGGGTAGCCGACCTTGCGGAGCGGAGACCGCTATCTCGTGATGACCCCCTCGTCCGGCGGCACGCTGCAAAGCGACCTGCGCCCCCGGGCCTATCTGACGGCGCTGACCGCCGTCGCGGCCTGCTGTCTGTTCCAACTGGCCCTGCCTCCGGGGTTCACCGCGCCGTCGGCCTTCCTGCTGTTCGTGCCCGCCGTGCTGGTCAGCGCCGCGGTCGGCGGGCTGGCGCCGGGCCTGTTCGCCACCGTGCTGGCGGCCGGGGCGGTGTGGCTGCTGAAGGTGCAGGGCCAGCCCGACCAGCCCACCGCCCTGTCCAGCCTGCTGTTCGTGATGATCGGCTTCGGCATGTCGATCGGCGGCGGCTGGTTCCACGCCGCCCGCCGCCGCGCCTCGGCCATGACCCAGCACCTGCAGTCGATCCTGGATTCGGCCCCGGACGCCGTGATCGTGATCGATCCGCAGGGCCTGATGACCTCGTTCAGTCCCGCCGCCGAGCGTCTGTTCGGCTGGACCGCGCGCGAGGCCATCGGCCAGAACGTCAGCCTGCTGATGCCCGAGCCCGACCAGGCCGGCCACGACGGCTACCTGGCCGGCTACGCCCGCACCGGCGAGAAGCGGATCATCGGCACGGGCCGCGTGGTCACCGGCCGGCGCAAGGATGGCTCGACCTTCCCCATGGAGCTGGCGGTGGGCGAGACCCGGGGTTCGCGCCCGTTCTACACCGGCTTCATCCGCGACCTGACCGAGCGCCAGCAGACCGAGGCCCGCCTGCGCGACCTGCAGAACGAGCTGGTCCACGTCTCGCGCCTGACGGCCATGGGCGAGATGGCCTCGACCCTGGCGCACGAGCTGAACCAGCCGCTGTCGGCGATCGCCAACCTGCTGACCGGCTCGCGGCGCCTGCTCGACAAGGGCCGGCTGGAAGACCAGCAGAAGGTGCGCGACGCCGTCGACCGCGCTTCCGCCCAGGCCCTGCGGGCCGGCGACGTGATCCACCGCATGCGCGAGTTCGTGCGGCGTGGGGCCAGCGAGCGCGCGCCCGAGAGTCTCTCCAAGGTGGTCGAGGACGCCGTGGCCCTGGCCCTGATCGGCGCCCGCGAGCAGGTGGTGGCCAAGCTGCGCCTGGACCCCGCCGCCGACGCGGTGTTCGCCGACCGCGTCCAGATCCAGCAGGTGCTGGTCAACCTGATCCGCAACGGCGTGGACGCCATGGAGGACAGCCCCCGGCGCGAACTGACCATCTCCAGCCGCCGCCTCGACGACGGCGGCGCCGAGGTCAGCGTGGCCGACACCGGCGCCGGCATCGACGAGGACTTCCGCGATCGCCTGTTCCAGCCGTTCATGACCACCAAGGCCGAGGGCATGGGGGTGGGCCTTTCGATCTCGCTGTCCATCATCGAGGCGCACGGCGGACGGATCTGGGCCGACGCCAACTCCGGCGGCGGCACGATCTTTCATTTCACCCTGCCGGCCCGGCGCGACGCGCCCGCCGGCCAAGACGAGTCGGGAACGAGCGATGAGTGAAGCCGTGGTCCACGTGGTCGACGACGACGAGAGCGCCCGGGAATCGCTGGCCTTCCTGCTGGAAGCGGCCGATTTCGAGGTGAAGAGCCACGCCTCGCCCCTGGACCTGCTGGCCGCCCTGCCGCTGGACGGGGCCGGTTGCGTGATCACCGACATGCGCATGCCCGAGATGACGGGGCTGGAGCTGGTGCGCGAACTGAACGCGCGCGGCTCGCGCGTGCCGATCCTGATGATCACCGGCCACGGCGACATCCCCCTGGCGGTCGAGGCCATGCGGGCGGGCGTCGTGGACTTCATCGAAAAGCCTTTCGGCGAGGCCCGTATCCTGGACGCCCTGGCCCGCGCCCTGGCCGTGACCCCGCCGCCGGTGTCGGACGAGCAGACCCTGGTCCAGCAGCGCCTGGGCACCCTGTCGGAACGCGAGCGCCAGGTGCTGGACGGCGTCGTCGACGGCCATCCCAACAAGGTCATCGCCCGCGACCTGGGCATCAGCCCGCGCACGGTCGAGATCTATCGCGCCAAGCTGATGTCGAAGATGCAGGCCGACAACCTGGCGGCCCTGGTGCGCATGACCCTGTCGGCGCGGCGCGGCTGAGATCCCGGCGCGCGCGAGGAGCGGATCGGACAAGACCGGATAGGTAGTCCCCCTTAGGCGTAGTCCACGAATGTACCGCGCTCCTCGCAAGCGGGAGATTGGCGGCACGTTATGGGGATACCGCCATGCAGTCCGTTCTTCTCGCCCCGCCCACCGCCGCCATCCGCCAGCCGGCGGCCTCGGTGATCGACGGCCTGCGCCTGAGCCACGGGCGCGACGAGACGATCTTCGACCAGGACGACCCGGCCGAGCACGTCTACCAGGTGATCTCCGGCTGCGTGCGCACCTGCCGGCTGCTGCGCGACGGCCGCCGCCAGATCGAAGCCTTCCATTTCGCCGGCGAGACGTTCGGCCTGGAGGTCGGGGAGACCCATCGCGTGAGCGCTCAGACCCTGACTCCCGCCGTGGTGCGGGTCATGCCTCGCCACGCACTGGAAGACCTGTCGATCGAGCGCGGCGATGTGGCTCGCCGCCTGCTGGCCCTGGCCACCGACAACCTGCGCCGCAGCCAGGATCACGCTCTGATGCTGGGTCGACGCAGCGCCTGCGAGCGCCTGGCCGCCCTGCTGCTGGACCTGGCCGAGCGCACGGGCGCGGAGGCCCTGCTCGACGTCCCCATGACCCGCCAGGACATGGCCGACTACCTGGGCCTGACCATCGAGACCGTCTCGCGCACCTTCACCCAGTTCCAGCACGAAGGCCTGATCGCCCTGCCCTCGCTGCGCAAGGTGCTGCTGCGCGATCGCGGGGCGCTGGAGGCCATGGTCGGCTGAAGGAGACCCGGGAAACGAGGGTTACTTCACTTGATTTTCAGCCTTCCCGAGAACATTTTCTGTCTGCGGCCAAGGAAACGTCGTCTTCTCGAGGCCGCTACAGAGACGCTCATGGCCGCAACCACCGACTTCCAGCGCAAGACCGCCTCGCCGTCCTCGAAGGACGCCGGGAAGACGCGCGTGAAGAGCGAGAGCCATGGCGAGCGCCTGACCCGCCTGGCCCGCCAAGCCGACCAGGTCGAGGGCCCCGACCTGGCCAAGCTGTCCCGCGAGGAGCGCCGAAAGCTCCTGTTCGGCTGATCGACGGGGAGTCGACGCCTGTCCAGCCGACTTCGCACGCCCCGTCTCGAGCGCGTCGCCAAGGCTGTGCGGAAGTCGCCCGGCTTCCGTGACCATTCAGGCGCCGTCGTCCCAGGTTCGGCGTATGACGACGACCTCAACGATATTATCGAGCGGATCGGGCAGGGACGCACCCTACCGGCCCGATACTATCGAGCCAGAATCGATCGCGACGCAGACGAGTTGCTCGAGACCGAAGGCGTGATCCATCTGCATCTGGGCGGGCAGAATTCCGATGTCCTGCTGTTCCTGGTTCAGTATCCCGACCGGGTCGTCCTGCTGGAGATCAACACCCACCAGCATTTCGCGACCGAGCCGAAGGGGTCGCTGCTGCGGGCGGTGCACGAACGCCACCTGGCGCGGATCGCGCAAGAGATCACCGCCGAACTGGCGGTAAAAGCCGCGCGCATCCAGGCCGGCCTGGACAAGTTGCGCAAGCCCAAGCCGCCGCCCGACGCCTGACCCTCCTACCCTAGTCCTCGCTGTCCGGATCGTAGGGCCAGTCGCCCTTGTCGACGGTCAGGTCCATGGCCACGAAGTCCATGGCGTCCTCGGCCTCCTCGAAAGCCAGTTCCGAGACGGTCTGGTCGCGCACCGAGACGCCGGCCTTGTGCACGCTGTCGGGGTCGCCTGTGATCAGCGGATGCCAGGCCGGCAGGGTCTTGCCCTCGTGCAGGCGGCGATAGGCGCAGGAGGGGGGCATCCACTCCAGGTCCTCGATATTGTGCGGCGTCAGCTTGATGCAGTCCGGCACCGTCTTGCGCCGGTTGGGGTAGTCCTTGCAGCTGCAGCGATGCTCGTCGAACAGCTGGCAGTGCACCCGCGTGGGGATGATCTCGCCGCTGTCTTCGTCTTCGAAGCGAACCAGGCAGCAAAGACCGCAGCCGTCGCATAGACTTTCCCACTCGGGGACGGTCATCTGGTGTAGGGACTTCGTCTCCCAGAAAGGTTTGCGCGGCGTCATTGGGGCGTCCTAAACCCAAACCGCGCCCGGGACAAACGGGCGGAGATCGAACGGACCATAGGCCGCACGTGAACGACTGGACGCTTCCGCCCTACCGGTTCGACGACGACAAGCCCGCCCCGCCGGAGCCGCCCGCCTTTGGCGCGCCCCCGCCGCCGCCCGAACCGCCTCAGGATCCGCCGCCCGGAGGCGGACCGGAGGAGCCTTTCCGCGCCGATCTCGCCCACCAGAGGGCGAAGAACCGCGCGCGCAAGGCGCGTTGGATCTGGATCCCCCTGCTGGTCGGCCTGCTGCTGGGCGTTCTGGGCGTCGCCGGCGGCGCGGGCTGGGTCTGGTGGAAGTATCTGCGCGACACGCCCAGCCTGCCCACACGCGAAGCCCTGTTCGCGGTCAACCGCGCGCCCGGCATCCGGTTCGAGGACCGCAACGGCCAGGTGATCGCCACGCGCGGCCCGCGCTACGGCCAGCGCATCACCCTGCGCGACGTGCCCAACTATGTGCCGCTGGCCTTCATGGCCGCCGAGGACAAGCGGTTCTACAAGCACGGCGCCATCGACCCCTATGGCATCGCCCGCGCCGCCTGGGTCAACCACCGCGCCGGCCGCACGGTGCAGGGCGCCTCGACCCTTTCGCAACAGCTGGCCAAGGGCCTGTTCCTGACGCCCGACCGCACGGTCAAGCGCAAGCTGCAGGAAATGCTGATGGCCCACCGGCTGGAGCAGGTCCTGAGCAAGGACGAGGTGCTGGAGCTCTATCTGAACCGCGTGTTCTTCGGAGCCAACACCTTCGGGGTGGACGGCGCCAGCCGCACCTACTTCGGCAAGCCCGCCAGCCAGCTGACCCTGTCGGAGGCGGCCCTGCTGGCCAGCCTGCCCAAGGCCCCCTCGCGCCTGGCCCTGACCCGCGATATGAGCGCGGCCCTGGCCCGTTCGCGCCTGGTGCTGGCCAACATGCGCAAGGAGGGCTGGATCACCGCCGAGCAGGAAAGCCGGGCGCTCGACGACACCCCCAGGCTCTCTCCGTTGGCGGTAGCCGACGAGGGCGACTACGGCTGGGTTCTGGACTACGCCACGACCGAGGCCGTGCGGATCGCCGGCCAGAACGCCCCCGACCTGGTGGTGCGCCTGACCATCGACCCGCGCCTGCAGCATGCGGGCGTGGAAACCGTGCGCGAGGCCATCCGCGTCGGCGGCGCCAACGCCGGCGCCCGACAGGCGGCCCTGCTGTCGCTGTCGGCCGACGGCGCCGTGCGGGCCATGGTCGGCGGGACCGACTATGTCGAGAGCCCGTTCAACCGCGCCGTCCAGGCCCGCCGCCAGCCGGGCTCGACCTTCAAGCCGTTCGTCTACGCCGCCGCCGTCGAGCGCGGCGTGCTGCCCACCGACATCCGCGTGGACGGCCCCGTGCAGTTCGGCGACTGGAAACCGGAAAACTACAGCGGCGGCTATCGCGGCCCCATGACCGTGCAGGACGCCCTGGTCAACTCGATCAACACCATCGCCGTAAAGCTGGCGCAGGAAGCCGGCGGCCCGGCGATCGGCGACCTGGCCCGGCGCTTCGGCATCACCTCCCTGCCGCCCAACCCCGACCTGTCGGTGGCCCTGGGCGCCTACGAGGTGAACCTGCTGCAGCTGACTTCGGGATTCCAGGTCTTCCAGCAAGGCGGCAATCGCATCGAGCCCTATGTGATCGAGAGCATCGCCACCCAGGACGGCCAGCCGATCTTCACGCACGCCGCCGCCGCGCCCGTCAGCGTCTACGACATCGGCAAGGCCAGCATGATGGTCAAGATGATGAAGAAGGTCGTGGAGGTCGGCACCGCCCGCCGCGCCGCCTTCGGCTGGCCGGCCGCCGGCAAGACGGGCACCAGCCAGAACTGGCGCGACGCCTGGTTCGTGGGCTTCACCCCCGACTACGTCACGGGCGTGTGGGTGGGCAACGATGACGACAAGCCGATGAACAAGGTTGTGGGCGGCGACATTCCGGCCACGATCTGGCGGCGCTACATGCTGGCCGCTCACCAGGGCCTGGCCGTGCGCGACTTCCCCTGGCTGCTGCCCGATCCCGCGCCCCAGTCCACGCCCGACCCGCGCAACGGCTTCTACGAGACCCTGGCCGCCGAATTCGCCCGCGCGGCCTCAGAACTGGCCGATCCCGACCCGGCCGCCCCCGACGGCCCCGCCGCGCCGCCGCCGGAACAACTGCCCTACTAGCCGCGCCGATCATCGCCCGAGCGCACGTCGCATTCCGGATGCGACGCGGCTTCGCACGCCGTCATCAAGGCATAAATGTGTTGATGCACGTATCGTTTTTCAATGCGGAAGATATCGCTAGTCGATGAAATATGGCGACATTGCAGCGATATCCCAAGAATTGAAACCAAAACACCGCGTTCCACGAACACCAAGATTGCAGTAAAGCTTACGTATCGACGGTATTACGATATCGTCGTTTCACGTTTGAAATGCGATTGTCTCATTCACGCCGCAATCAATCTGAGCCGTTGCTTGGATGTGACAGGTTGTGGACATATTGAATACACAATCACGTCTGCAATTGACTGGGCCATCCAGCGGCTCCTATCCCCACGTCAACCTGCGGCTCCTGCCGTTGGGACATACGTAACGGATTTGGGGCGGCGGACTGGGCGGGTCGGATGACCGTGCCGAGCGCGCTCGGAGGACTTCGGACATGACGACGCAAAAGACCCGCGGGCGCCTGCTCGCGACGACGATGATCGCGGGGGTCGCCACCCTCGCCGGCTGGGCGGCCAACGCTCAGGAAGCCGCCGCCCCGGCCGCGCCGGGCGACAACGAAGTCGAGGCCGTGGTCGTCACCGGTTCGCTGCTGCGCCGCACCGACACCGCCACCCCCTCGCCGGTGACCGTCCAGACCAGCGAACAGCTGAAGGCCCAGGGCATCACCACCGTGGCCGACGCCATCCGCAGCCTGTCGGCCGACAATTCGGGTTCGGTGCCGGCCGCCTTCGGCAACGGCTTCGCCGCCGGCTCGACGGGCGTGGCCCTGCGCGGCCTGACCGTCAACTCGACCCTGGTCATGATCGACGGCCTGCGCAACGCCAACTATCCGCTGGCCGACGACGGCCAACGCGGCTTCGTCGACCTGAACTCGATCCCGTTCAACGCCGTTGAGCGCATCGAGACCCTGAAGGACGGCGCCTCGTCGCTGTACGGCGCCGACGCCATCGGCGGCGTGGTCAACATCATCATGAAGTCGAACTTCCAGGGCATGGGCGCGGACGCTTCGTTCGGCACCAGCCAGCACGGCGGCGGCGACCAGTACCGCTTCAACGGCGAAATCGGCTACGGCGACCTGGATACCGACAAGTACAATCTGTACCTGGACGTCGAGTACCAGCTGGACAAGCGCATCCGCATCGACCAGCGCGGCTACCCGTACAACACCTTCGACCTGTCGGGCATTCCGGGCGGCACCAACGACAACCCGGGCGCCGGCGGCAGCACCATCTACGGCCAGATCAAGCGCGCCACCATGGGCACGCCCGGCGACATCACCACCGGCGTGGCCCTGGACGGCGACCTGTGGCGCCCGCTGCGCACCTGCAGCTCGGACTCCCCGCTGACCACCGCGGCCGGCGGTTCCTATTGCGCGCAGAACACCGCGCTGTACGGCGACGTCCAGCCCCGCCAGGAACGCGCCGGCGTCTATGGTCGCTTCACGATCAAGCCGAACGACAACTTCCAGGCCTACCTGTCGACCAGCTTCATGCAGTCGAAGACGTCGACCACGGGCGCCCCGCGCACGATCTCGGCCTCCACGCCGCACAACCTGTCGAACATCGTCCTGCCGGCCCTGCTGTCCAACGGCCAGCTGAACCCGAACAACCCGTTCGCGGCCGAAGGCTATGACGCGCTGATCCGCTATCGCTTCGGCGACATCCCGAACTCGGCCAACTACACCAACCGCATGGCCCGCATGGTCGGCGGCGTGGAAGGCAGCGCCGGCGACTGGAACTATCGCGCCAACCTGGTCATCGCCCACGGCTGGCTCGAGAGCCAGAACAACGGCTTCATCAGCTACAGCGCCCTGCTGGATGCGGTGAACAACGGCACCTACAACTTCATCGATCCGTCGAAGAACACCCAGGCCGTGCGCAACGCCCTGGCCCCGGTGCTGGCCAAGACCTCGACGACCGACCTGGACTCGATCAACTTCCAGGCCTCGCGCGACGTCTTCAACCTGCCGGGCGGCCCCGCCCAGCTGGGCTTCGGCGGCGAGTTCCGCTACGAGGCCACCAACGATCCGGCCCTGAACCCCGTCAACGACGCCCAGGGCCTGGGCAACGCCCGCACCATCGGCAACCGCACGGTCGCCTCGGCCTTCGCCGAACTGGGCATGCCGGTGCTGGACAACGTCGAAGTCAACGTCTCGGGTCGCTATGACCACTATTCGGACTTCGGCGGCAACTTCTCCCCGAAGATCGGCGTGAAGTACACGCCCATCAAGTCGGTCGCCCTGCGCGCCACCGTCTCGAAGGGCTTCCGCGCGCCGTCGTTCTCGGAATCGGGCGACTCGGCCAGCCAGGGCTTCACGAACTTCTCGTTCACGAACTACCCGGACTTCGTCGCGGCGCACGGCGGCAGCGAGTACACCAAGACCTACTCGCTCTCGAACATCACCGCGGCCAATCCGGACCTGAAGCCCGAGAAGTCGACCAGCTTCACCGTCGGCGCGGTGTGGGCCCCCACCCGCACCTTCAGCGTCTCGCTGGACTACTACCACATCAAGAAGACCGACGTGATCGCGCAGGCCAGCGCGGGTGACGCCATCGCCGCCTACTACGCCGGCGAAGCCATCCCGGCCGGCTTCGTGGTGACCCCGGACCTGCCGGATCCGGACGCCCCGAACGCCCTGCCGCGCATCCTGTCGGTGTCCTCGCCGTACATCAACGCCGACTCGCTGCGCACGAGCGGCATGGACCTGAACGTCCAGAATACGATGTACCTGCCGGCCGACATCAAGTGGACCAGCAACCTGGACGCCACCGTCCTGTTCGACTTCAAGTACACTCAGGGCGGCACGACCTATAACTACGTCGGCAAGGAAGCGCCGTACGCCCTGTCGTCGGGCGCCGGCACGCCGAAGTACCGCGCCTCTTGGAGCAACACCCTGGCCCGCGGTCCGCTCAGCGTCACCGGCACGCTCAGCTACGTCAGCGGCATGCGGTCGATCGACGAGAGCTACACCGGCGACCAGTCGTGCCTGTACGGTGTGGACGGCTTCAAGTGCCACACCAAGGCCTTCTACGACTTCGATCTGACCGGCGCCTACGACGTGACCGAGCACGCCACGGTCTACGCCGACGTGCTGAACCTGTTCGACGCCGGCCCGATGTTCAACCCGGCCAACTACGCCGCGGTGAACTGGAACCCGACCTACTCGCAGGCCGGCGCCGTGGGCCGTTACTTCCGGGTGGGCGTCCGCCTGAAGTACTAGTCGACCGAGATCTCGCGTACGGGATCACCAGTTCCGATCCCGATGAGATGGAGGGCCGCCCGCAAGGGCGGCCCTTTTTTCTTGCCCGCCTTTTCTTCCCCAAGCATCACCCATCCGTGACTGCGCGAAATCCATGTTCGGCCCTATGGAGGAAGCACAGCCTCCGGGGGGCGTTTCGTGAGTTTCACCACCACCGTCGTCGACGGGGCCAAGGCCCTGTTCGGGCCTTCGCGCACGGCTGCCTCGCGCCGGGGCGAGCGCCGCATGGTCGGGCCCGACATTCTGCGCGCCGTCGCGATCCTGCTGGTGATGACGCAACACCTGCCCAAGCCGGCCGCCGCCGGCGTGCTTGGGGCGATCAAGCCCTATGGCTGGATGGGGGTGGACGTCTTCTTCGTGCTGTCGGGCTTCCTGATCGGGGGCCAGCTGCTGCGCCCCGTGGCGCGAGGCGAGACGCCGTCGCTGGGCGGGTTCTGGGCCAGCCGCGCCTTCCGCATCCTGCCCGCCTATCTCCTGGTGCTGGGCTTCTATCTGTGGCTGCCCGGCTTCACCGACGGCGAAGGCATGCGGCCGGCCTGGCGGTATCTGACGTTCACGATGAACTGGGGGCTGGACTATTCGAAGACGGGGACCTTCACCTCGGCCTGGTCGCTGTGCGTGGAGGAATGGTTCTACCTGACCCTGCCGCTGCTGGTCCTGGGCCTTCGCCGATACAGGACGCCGGCTCCGGCGCTGGTCCTGGCGCTGGCCCTTTTGCTGGGCGGCGCAGCGCTGCGTTACGGCCTGTGGCATGACCTGGCCGCCCTGCCGCCGTCCGGGCCGCTGTTTCTGAAGACCATCTACTATCCCACCTGGACCCGGCTGGACGGCCTGCTGCTGGGCGTGCTGCTGGCGGCCGCCCGGATCTATCGGCCCGCCCTCTGGGCGAAAGTCTGCCCGCCGCCCGTGGCCGCCGCCCTCGGCCTGGCGGCGATCGCCGGAACGCTGGCGCTGATAGGCGACACCGGCATCACGCTGCCGCTCGCCGGGGTGGTCCTGGTCTATCCGCTGTTCAGCCTGGGCTGCGCGCTGCTGCTGTCGGCCCTGGTCGACCTGGAGCCCTGGATGACACGCCTGCGTCCGCCCGGCGTGGCCTTCGTGGCCCGCCTGGCCTACAGCCTCTACCTCGTCCACAAGCCGATCTACCACCTGCTGAACGACACGCTCTACCTGACCGGCTGGAGCGGCTGGGCCACCTATTTCGGCGGCGCCTTCGCCGGCGCGATCGCCCTGCACTATCTGGTCGAGCGCCCGTTCCTGCGCCTGCGCGACCGGGTGATGGCGCGGCGCGAGCCAATCGAGACCGAAACCAAGCTGGCGGCCTGACGCGCCCTAGAGGCCGTGGGCGCGTTCGATGCGGTAATAGGCGGCGATCACCGCGCCGACGATCAGCGGCGGCGCGAACGCCAACAGCCAGTCGCCCGCCGTCACGGCGCCCGGCGAGACGGCGACTGCGATCCCTGTCATCAGCGCCACCCAGGCCAGGCTCAAGATCGCCCAGCAGGCCAGGGCGCGCGGCCAGCCGTTCAACCATCGCATCGCCAGACCCAGCCCCACGCCCGTCCCCAACAGCGCCCCCATGACGCCGCACCGAGCGGCCGGGCCGAGATCGCGCAGGACCGTAATCAGCATAAGCAGGACAAGCGCGCCGAGCAGAGAGCAAGCTGCGCCCCAGCCCACGACGCGCTGGGCCTTCGAGGCGGCGTAGCGCTCCCGCCAGGCGACAGGGAGCCGTCGCCACACAAGGGCGCCGATGATCCAGGCCGCCAAGAACGCGATACAGGCCAACACGATCAGCCGACTTTCCCGGTCGCCCATAGCCGCCGAGGCCCAGACGATCGCCCGCCAGAACACCAATCCGTTCACGAGGACGAGCGGCAGCCGCCCCAGCCAGGATCTCTCGGCCCAGGCCGCGATCAGCAGTTGCAGCAACACGAGCAGCCCCAGGTCATCGCCGGCGCGATCCGGCAGCGGGGGCCAAAGCCGCCCATCGGCCCAGGCCAGGAAACCGGCCAGGGCGCAGGAGAGGGCCAGGTCGAATCGACGGCCCCTCGGCGCCAGAGGTGCGATATCGCTCATGCGCGGCAAGGTAGCATCATTATGGTCAAGCTGGGCAGCCGTCCTGTCACGCAAGGCAAGAAATCCGCCCTTCCGCCAGCGTCGCCTGCTATACGCCCCGGTTCCTGACCTTCGATCGTTGTTGCTTCCATGGCCTCCCCCGCCCGCGCCCCCGTCCTGGCCCTCAAGGACGTCCGCCTCGCCGATGGGGCCAAGCCCCTGTTCGACGGCGTCGACCTGGCTCTGGAGCCGCGTGTGCGCGCCTGCCTCGTCGGCCGCAACGGGGCGGGCAAGTCGACCCTACTGAAGATCCTGGCCGGCCAGGGCGTGGAGGCCGACAGCGGCGAGCGCGCGGCCCAGCCCGGCGCCAAGATCGTCTATGTCAGCCAGGAACCCGAGATCACCGGCGAGAACCTGCTGGCCTACTGCACTGCCGGCGGCGCCGAGGACTACGAGGCCCACGCCACCCTCGCCGACTTCGGCCTGGACTGGCAGAAGGGGACCGACGGCCTGTCGGGCGGGGAGCGCCGCCGCGCCGCGCTGGCCCGCGCCTTCGCCGAGCAGCCCGACGTGCTGCTGCTGGACGAGCCGACCAACCACCTGGACATCTTCGCCATCCAGACGCTGGAAGAGGAGCTGGCCAATTCCAAGTGCGCGGCCCTGATCGTCAGCCACGACCGCGCCTTCCTCAACCGCGTCACCCAGCGGGTGTTCTGGCTGGAGCACCGCAAGGTGCGCCGCCTGGACAAGGGCTTCGCCGAGTTCGAGGCCTGGACCGAGCAGGTGCTGGCCGCCGAGGCCGACGAGGAGCGCCGGCTGAACAAGAAGCTGGAGCAGGAGAACGCCTGGCTGGCGCGGGGCGTCCAGGGCCGCCGGGCCCGCAACGAGGGCCGCCGCCGCGCCCTGATGGACCTGCGCGCCCAGAAGAAGGACCTGCAGTCGGAAAAGCGCGGCTCCATGACCCTGGCCGTGGAATCGGCCGGGACGTCGGGCAAGCGCGTGGTCGAGGCCAAGGGCCTGAGCAAGGCGTTCGGCGAGCGCGTGATCGTCGAGAACTTCAACACCCGCATCCTGCGCGGCGACCGCGTGGCCCTGGTGGGCCCCAACGGCGCGGGCAAGACCACGCTGGTGCGGCTGCTGCTGGGCGAGATCGAGCCCGACGCCGGGACGGTGATCCTGGGGACCAACCTCGAGATCGCCTATGTCGACCAGAACCGCATGGCGCTGTCGGACAAGATCACGCTTTGGGACTTCCTGACTCCGGGCGGCGGCGACTCCATCATCGTGCGCGGCCAGACAAAGCACGTGGCCGGCTACGCCAAGGAGTTCCTGTTCACCGAGGCCCAGCTGCGCCAGCCGGTCACCAGCCTGTCGGGCGGTGAACGCAACCGCCTGCTGCTGGCCCGCGCCCTGGCCAGCCCCACCAACCTGATGGTGCTGGACGAGCCGACCAACGACCTGGACATGGACACGCTGGACCTGCTGGAGGAGGTTCTGGCCGACTTCGAGGGCACGCTGATCCTGGTCAGCCACGACCGCGACTTCATCGACCGCCTGGCCACCTCGACCATCGCCATGAACGGCCACGGCAAGGTGCTGGAGACGCCCGGCGGCTGGAGCGACCTGATCGACCAGGCTCCGGATTTCTTCAAGGGCGCCCGCGGCGCGGCGGGCGACTTCGCCACCGGGACCGGCCCCAAGAAGCCCGCCCCCGCGCCGGCCGCCCCGCCGCCCAAGAAGAGCGTCAAGCTGTCCTACAAGGACCAGCGTCGCCTGGAGGAGTGCGAGGCCCTGATCGCCGCCAGTCCCAAGATCATCGGCGACCTGGAAAGGAAGCTCGACGATCCGAACCTCTACGCCAAGGACCCGGCCGGCTTCGACAAGATCATGAAGGCCCTGGACAAGGCCCGCGCCGACCTGGCCCAGGCCGAGGAGGACTGGCTGGCCCTTGAGGAGAAGAAGGAAGCCCTGGCGGGCTGATCCTTCCCTCCTCGGCGTCAACCCGCCGAGATCGTCATCCAGACGCTGGCGGCCTCGCCGGGGGCCAGGGTCAGCATGCCGCTGTCCTCGCCGTTGAAGGGGTCGGGACGGTTGGCCACCGGTTCGGCGCAGGCGAAGTCGGCGCCGGGCGGCGAATAGACGTGCAGCCAGCGGCATTCGGGCGAGGCGCGCAGCACCGTCCGCGCGCCGTCCGCCGCGGTGAACACCGCCTGGCCGTTCCAGCCCGTGTAGCAGTTGTCGACCAGTTCGGTGACCGCCGTCGGCGCCCCCGCCGCCCAGTCCGGCCCCCATACGCCCTCGACATGGGCGGTGGGCAGGACATCGGCGTCGATCATCCACACGCCTGTCACGCCCGCCTGCAGCCGCGCGCCCGGACCGGCCGGGAAGTAGGGGTGAAAGCCCAGGCCCGCCGGCATGGGCTCGGCGCCGGTGTTGGTCACCGACAGCTCGACCCTCACGCCCTGTTCGTCCAGCACGAAGCGCTGCTGCGCGCGATAGGCCCAGGGCCATTCGCCGGGCGCGTGGTCGAACGCCAGCAACGCCTCGGCCGCCTCGGCCGAGACCACGGTCCAGGTCGCCCTCCAGCCCTGGCCGTGGAGGGCGTGGGGATGGTCGCCCAGGTTCGGCGCCAGGGCCACCTCGTGGCCGCCGAAGGTGAAACGGCCGTCGCGGATGCGGTTGCAGAACGGGATCAGCGGGAACGAGCCGGTGTCCAGCACGTCGGTCGCCCGCTCCGGCGCGGGCCGGGTCAGGTCGCGCCCGTCCCAGGTGAGCCGCCCGATCGAGCCGCCCAGCTCGGGCAGGATCTCCAGGCGGACGCGGTCGGTCTGCAGCACGAGGGCGGTCATCGGATCTTCCTGGCGATAGCGGTAACGAGTCGGCTTGCTACGAGGATCGCAGGGCCGAGACAAGCGCCCTTCCCCAACGTCGGCCTAGGCGCGCGGGCGGCGGCGTCGCATCATCGGTCCCGGGAGAAACGAGCCGATGACAAGACCTCTGGACGGCGTGCGTATCGTGGCGGTCGAGCAGTACGCGGCCGGCCCCTACGGCACTCAGCTGCTGAGCGAGCTGGGCGCCCAGGTGATCAAGATCGAAGCGCCTTCGCTGGGCGGCGACGTCAGCCGCGGCCTTGGCCCGTACTTTCTGGGCGACGGCGACAGCCAGTTCTTCCAGACCTTCTCGCGCGGCAAGCAGTCGGTCGCGCTGGAGATCAAGACGCCCGAAGGCCGCGCCGACTTCGAGCGCCTGGTCGCCGGGGCCGACGCCGTGGTCAACAACCTCCGCGGCGACCAGCCGGCCAAGCTGGCCATCGCCTATGACGACCTGAAGGCGCTGAACCCGGCCATCGTCTGCGCCCACCTGTCGGCCTATGGCCGGGGCAACAGCCGCGAGGCCTGGCCCGGCTACGACTACCTGATGCAGGCCGAGGCCGGCTTCATGACCCTGACCGGCGAGCCCGACGGCCCGCCTGTGCGCTTTGGCCTGTCGATGGTCGACTTCATGACCGGTTCGGTGTTCGCTCTGGGGATCGTCTCGGCGATCCTCAGCGCGCGGCGCACCGGCGTCGGCTGCGACGTCGACGTGTCGCTGTTCGACGTGGCTCTGCACCAGACCTCCTATCCCGCCGTGTGGGCGATGAACGAGGGCCACGAAGTGGGCCGGCCGCCGCGCGGCGCCCATCCCTCGATCAGCCCCTCCCAGCGGGTGAAGACCCGCGACGGCTGGGGCATGCTGATGTGCCAGACCCAGAAGTTCTGGGAGACGTTCTGCGACATCGTCGGCCGGCCCGAACTGAAGACCGACCCACGCTTTGTCGACATGCCCGCCCGCCGCGCCAACCTCGACGCCCTGACCCCGATCCTCGACGCGATCCTGGAGACGCGGACGGGGGCGGAATGGATGGAGACGCTGGGCGGCCGCGTGCCGTTCTCGCCGATCGCCGACCTGGCCGAGGCGCTGGAGAATCCATTCGTGCGCGAGGTCGGCATGCGCGACCGCATCGACCATCCGGCCCGCCCCCGGGGACTGGACATGCTGGCCTGCCCGATCCGCATCGACGGCCTCAGGATGCCCGCCGCCCGAGCCCCGGCGATGGGCGAGCACAACAAGGACCTGCTGGGAGACCGCGCTTGAAGCTCGATGGCGTCAAGGTCCTGGACCTGTCCCTCTTCCTGCCCGGCCCGATGCTGACCTTGATGATGGCCGACCACGGGGCCGACGTGATCAAGGTCGAGCCCGCCGGCGAGGGCGAGCCCAGCCGCCATATCGGCCTGTCGACCGGCGGCCAGACGGTGTGGTTCCGCAACACCCACCGCGGCAAGCGCTCGGTCCAGCTGGACCTGAAGAGCGCGGAGGGCCAGGCCGCGTTCTGGAGCCTGGCGCGCGAGGCCGACGTGCTGGTCGAGGCCTTCCGGCCCGGCGTGGTCGACCGGCTGGGCGTCGGCTACGAGGCCGTGAGGGCGGTCAATCCGGGGATCGTCTACTGCTCGGTCAGCGCCTTCGGCCAGGAGGGCGCCTGGCGCGACCGGCCCGCCCACGACCTGGCGGTGGAGGCCCTGGCCGGGCTGGTGTCGCTGAACGAAGGCCAGGACGGCCGCCCGGCCATGCCCGGCCTGATGGCCGCCGACGCCCTGGCCAGCCTGACGGCCCTGTCGGCCGTGCTGATGGCCCTCTATCGACGCGAGAAGACCGGCCGTGGCGACTACATCGACGTGGCCATGCTCGACAGCCTGATGGCCTGGACGCCCAACGCCACCGGCCCGGTCTTCGCCGAACGCCGCGCCAATGTCCCCAAGGCCGAGCGCTCGTGGGGCGGGGCGGCGATGTTCAACCTCTATGAGTGCGCCGACGGCCGCTGGATCGTGCTGGGCGGCTCGGAGGTGAAGTTCGCCGCCAACCTGCTGGACGCCCTGGGCCGGCCCGACCTGCTGGACTACGCCCGCCTGCCGCCCGGCCCCGGCCAGGAACCCCTGCGGGCGTTCTTCCGCGAGACCTTCGCCGCCCGCCCCCAGGCGGAATGGGAGGCCTGGTTCGAAGGCCGCGACGTCTGCTTCGCCCCGGTGCGCACGCTGAAGGAGGCCTTCGACGAGCCCGCGGTGGCCGCGCGCGGCATGATCGCCTGGGACGCGGCGGGCGTCGCCACGGTCGGCACGCCGATCCGGTTCCGCGAGGAACCTGGACGGGTGTCGCCGGAAGCGCCGGACCTGGATCAGCATCGTGGGGAGGGGTGGCGGCAGCCCTCTCCGAGGGAGCTATCGCGGCACGACTGAAAGCGCTCGCCCTACCCCTTCTGCCGCGCGGCGGCGACGGTCTTGACCTCGGGAGCGGTTTCCCAGCCGCCGCCGAGCGCCAGGAACAGGTTGACCTGGTCGGCGGCCAGGGCCGCGTCCGAAGCCGCCAGGGCCGCGTCGGCGCCGGCCAGGGTGCGCTGGGCGTCCAGGCCGGTCAGATAGGGACTCTTGCCCGCCCGATAGAGGGTCTGGGCCTGGCTCTCCGCCAAGGCGGCTTCGTCGCGGGCCGACTTCAGGGCCGCGTTGCGCTGCAGTTCGTGGGCGTAGACGGTCAGGGCCGTCTCGGTCTCGCGCAGGGCGTTCAGCACCGTGCCGTCGAAGCGCGCCAAGGCGGCGTCGGCGCCGGCCTCGGCCTCGCGGATGCGGGCGTGTTCGCCCTGGCCCGGCAGGGTCCAGCTGATCAGCCCGCCCAGGTTCCAGCGGTTGGCGGCGGGCTGGCCGATATCGGCCAGGAGACCTGTCGAACCGCCGCTGAGGCCGAACGAGACGCTGGGATAGAGCGCGGCGGTGGCCACCCCGATCCGCGCCGTGGCGCCGGCCAGGCCGCGCTCGGCCGCCCGCACGTCCGGACGGCGCTTGAGCAGGGCCGCGCCGTCGCCCACCGGCAGGGGCTGCGACAGCTTCGGCGGCGCCGCGCAGGCCTCGACCTCGCGGGGAAACTCGGCCGGCGCCTTGCCGGTCAGGGTGGCCAGGCGGAACAGGGCCGCGCGGCGATGGGCCTCGAACGTCGGCAGGGCCGCGCGCGACTGGTCCAGCAGGGCGCGGGCGCGGGTGACGTCCAGCGTCGTGCCGCGACCGGCGGCGACCAGCTTCTGGGTGACTTCGAGGCTGCGGGCCTGCAGGTCGACGGTGTGCTGGGCCACATGCAGCTCGTGGCCGCTGGCGCAGGCCTCGACATAGGCGCGGGCGACGTCGGCGGCGACGCTGACGCGAACCAGGTCCAAAGCCGCCTGGCTGGCCTCGGCGTCGGCGTGGGCCGCCTCGGAGGCGCGCCGCAGCTTGCCCACCAGGTCGACTTGGTACGACACCTTGACCCCGACGTCGGCCAGGTTCTCGACCGGCAACTGCTCGGCCTTGAGGTATTGCTCGCCCGACTCCCGCGAACGCATGGCCGCGCCCGACGCGCCAACCGTGAAGCCGCCCGCGTCGTCGGCCTCCACCGACACGGCGTGGGCGCGGGCCAGGTTCGCGGCCGCCACCCGCAAGTCGGTATTGGCGGTCAAGGCCTCCTGCACCAGACCGTTCAGCACCGGGTCGTCGTAGAGCTTCCACCAGCCGTCGGGGACCGGGTCCTGGCTGACGGCGGCGAACTTCGACTCCATGAACGGCGCCTGGGCGGCGGGATCCTTGGCCTTGGCGACCTCGGGAACCTTGTAGTTGGGGCCCACCGCCGCGCAGGCGGCCAGGGCCAGCAACGAAGCGGCCGCGGCCAGGGACTTCAGGGCGCTCATCGGCCCGCCCCCACCGGACCGCCGTGACGCGGCGGCGGCGTGTCGAGCACGGCGACGGTGGCGGTGCGGCCGGCGATCAGGCGCAGGTCGCGCGGGGTCTGGTCCAGGGCCACGCGCACGGGCACGCGCTGGGCCAGGCGCACCCAGCTGAAGGTCGGATTGACGTTCGGCAGCAGATTGCTGCTGGCCACGCGGTCGCGGTCCTCGATGCCGGCGGCGATCGACTGGATATGGCCCTTCAGCGGCGCATCCTCGCCCATCACCCGCACGGTGACCGGCTGACCGATGCGCAGGCCCGACAGCTTGGTCTCCTCGAAATAGCCCTCGACCCTGAACGAGCGGGCGTCGATCAGGGCCAGAACCGGCTTGCCGGCGGTCACATAGTCGCCTGTGCGCAGGGTCAGGTCGGACAGGAAGCCGTCGGTGGGGGCGTGGACGACCGTGCGTTCCAGGTTCAGGGCCGCCACGTCGCGCGCCGCCAGGGCCTGGGCCAGGGCGGCGTCGGCCTGCTCGACCTTGGCCTGGCTCTGCTCGGTGGACTCGGCGGCGACCAGCTCGCCCAGGGCGCGGTTGCGCACCAGCTCGCGGCGCGCCTGGGCCAGGTTGGCCTTGGCGGCGGCCACGGCCGCGTCGGCCTGGCGCAGGGCCAGGGCGTAGCGCTCCCGGTCGACGTAGAACAGCGGCTGGCCGGCCTTGACGGTCTGGTCGTTGACCGCATCGACGCGGGTCACCAGGCCCGAGACGTCCGGGGCCACCTGCACGACGTCGGCGCGGACGCGGCCGTCCCGGGTCCAGGGATCGACCTGGTAGTGGGTCCAGAGCATGCGGCCGCCGGCGACGGCTCCGGCCACGACGGCGGCGGTGACGGCGAAGCGGCCCAGGGTGGGCAGGATGGTTTTCAGGGCGGGTGCGGGCATGGCGGTCACAGATCGATGGGAAGGGGCGCGGCGATGACCGCGGCCCAGAGGATGACGAAAAGGGCGGTGTCGAAGAGCGCCGGGTGCCAGACGAAGCGGTAGGCTCCGACCAGGGACAGCACGCGGCGCAGGACGAAGGCGGCGGCCAGGGCGATCACCGCCGAGACCAGGACCGAGGACAGCAGGACGCCGTCGATGTTGATTTCGCCGATCATGCGGCGGGCTCCAGCGAAGGATCGGCCACGAAGGCCGGGGCGTCGGGGAAGAGGTTGCGGCGCAGGCCGACCAGGCCGGTCACGCCCTGGACGGCGGTGTCGGGCGCATCGTCGTTGGCGGCCAGCTGGGTGACCTCCCGCAGGGCGTCGTCCAGCCTAGCCAGAACGGCCACGCCCGGCGGGCGAGCCCAGCCCTGGGCCAGGGCGGCGAAGTGGTCGCCGACGGCCTCCAGGGCCGCGTCGACGGTTGAACGGCGCTCGCGCGGCAGGTCGGGCCGGGCGGCCTGGACGGCGACCATGTTCATGCCCACCCGCAGGTCGCGCAGGGCGTCCACGCCGACCAGATCCTCGCGCGGCCCCACCTCGGCCAGCTTGGGCGTCAGCAGGGCCAGGCGGTCGACCAGCACCCCGGCGAAGGCCGTGGGCTCGGGCGCGGCGCGGGCCTTGGACAGGCGCGCCAGGCCTCGCCAGTTGCGGCCCAGCAGGCGGCGGGCGCTGGCCTCCGCGCCCATCGAGCGCAGGCCGGCCGTGACCGTGATCGCGGCCATCAGGCCTACGAACTGGCCCAGGTTGCCGTTCAGGAACGCGGCGAAGTCGGCGGTGAAGCTCTCCTGCAGGGTCATGGCGTTGCAGAAGCCGATGATCATCGCCAGGGCCGAGCCCATATGCTTGGGATTGGGCACGTAGAGGCCCATGGCGATCAGCGGCGACGCCATCACCATCAGCAGCATGGGGAAGCCGTCGATCGCCGGCAGGATCGCGAACATGTAGATCGCGGCCAGCGGCAGCGAGAGCAAGGTGAAGACGCCGAAGTTCTTGATGGCCGGCACGGGGTCGTCCATCGCCGCGAAGAAGCAGCAGAACACCGCCGCCATCACGGGCGCCGAGGCGCCGTCGCCCCAGCCCAGCAGGATCCAGGCCGCGCACGACGCCAGGATCGCCAGCACGGCGGCCCCGCCCGAAAGCAGGGCCAGGGGCAGGTCGCTGTGCAGCCGGCGCCGGCCGGCCGACACGGCCGAGGCTTCGAGTCCGGGCGACAGCGGCGCGTCGGGGTCGTTGATGCGGGCCATCAGGGCGTGGGCCTCGCCCAGCGCCATGACGGTCTCGGCCAGGCGCGCCAGCAGGCTTTCGACCAGCAGGGCGTTCCAGCTGTCGTCAGGACGCGCACGGGCCAGCCCGCGCAGGCGTTCAGCCAGGGCCAAGGCCTCGTCGCGACGGCTGCCCGATTCGATCCAGGCCACCACCGCGTCGATCGCGGCGCGGGCCTGCGGGTGGGCCACGTCGCGCAGGGCGCTCATGCGCTCGGCCAGGCCCGACAGCAGCGGGATCAGCAGCATCAGCCGGTCGTGGAAGGCGCGCACGACCCCGGTCGTCTCGCGCAGGCGCGAGGTGTCGAACGGCAGATGGACGGCCAGCATGTGGATCTCGCTGGCGGCGGCGGCCAGGTGGCGGCGGTCGCGGGCCATGGCGGCTTCGTCCTGGCCCTTCAGCACGTCCAGCGCCCAGCGGTCGGCCTCGCCCAGCCAGGCGGCCAGGCGGTCCTGCAGCATGTCGCCGACGGCCCGGGGGAAGATCAGGCTGTGCACCAGGGTCGCGCAGGTGATGCCCAGGCCGATCTCGACGACGCGCGAGACGGCGACCTCGAAGATGCCGCCCGGCTGGTTGACGCTGGGAAAGCCGATGATCGCGGCCGTGTAGCCGGCTAGCATCAGCAGGTAGCTGCGCGGGGTGCGATCCAGCAGCGAGACCGTCAGGCATCCGCCCACCCACAGGGCCAGGGCCAGGCTCAGCAGCAGGGGCGAGTTGACGAGGTTGGGAACCAGGGCCACGGCCGCGGCCGCGCCCAGCAGGGTGCCGACCAGGCGATAGATGGCCTTGGAACGCACCGCGCCCGACAGGGGCTGGCTGACGATATAGGCCGTCGTCATCGCCCAGTAGGGCCGGGGCAGGCCCAGGGCGAAACCGATGTAGAGGGCCAGCATCGCGGCCGCGAAACTGTTGACCGAGAACAGCACGGTCGCGCGGTCGAACTTCGGCAGGAAGCCGAACCGGGAAGCCAGGGCGGACATGGCGGCGTCAGGCCTCCTGGCCGGCGAAGGCTGCTGGGGCGGCCTCCAGCAGGGCCTCGAAGGCGGCGAAAGTGCGCACGGTGGCGGCCAGGTCCTCGTCGCTGACGCTGGCCAGCAGGCGGTGGCGCAGTTCCTGGACGGCGGCCTCGACCACCTCGGCCAGGGCCTCGCCTTCGGCCGTCAGGTGCAGGGTCTTGGCGCGGCCGTCCTTGGGGTCGTCGCGGCGCTCGACCAGGCCGGCGGCGCACAGCTGGTCCAGGATGCGCACCAGCGACGGCCCTTCCACGCCCAGTTCCTCGGCCAGGTGCCCCTGGCGCATGCCGCCGCCCGAGCGGGCGATGTGCAGCACCGGCAGGGCGCGGGCGTCGGACAGGTCATGCTCGGCCAGGGCGCGGTTGACCTCGCGCCGGTAGATGCGGGCCAGGCGAAGCAGCGAGCCGGTGAAGACGCGTTCATCGAGAGTGCGGGGCGAAGGGGACATGGTCGAAGATCGGGGTTCGGAGATCAGGGATCGAAATTAATAGGTAGCTTCCTATCAGTTTTAGATAGCATCCTATCTACCTGTTCGCAAGCCGAGCGAACGTGTTTTGCGAGACGGGCCTAGCCAAGGCGGCTGGACGCGTCGCGAGACGATGTTGCACAACTCCGCCTCGGCCCTCCGCCGCCCCGGATTCCCAGGAGTTCCAGCGTGACCAAGACCCCCGCCCTCACCCGCCGCGGCGCGACCGCCGCCCTGCTGGCCGGAGGCCTCGGCGCCTGGACCGCCGCCCCCGCCCTGGCGCGCGCGACCGGCGCCTATCTGGTGGTCGGCAAGGTCGAGCGGCTGGATCCGGCCCTGGACGCCCTGATCGACGCCGACGCGCCGGTGGAGCAGATCCTGGACGGATTCACCTGGAGCGAGGGCCCGGTCTGGGTGGGCGGCAAGGACGGCTACCTGCTGGTCTCGGACGTGCCCGGCAACAAGATCTGGCGCTGGAGCCCGAGCCAGGGCGGCCAGGTGTGGCTGGCCCCGTCCGGCTATGCCGGTCCTGAGACCAACAGCCTGCGCGAAGCCGGCTCCAACGGCCTGATCCTGGCGCGCGGCGGCCTGGTGGTCGGCGACAGCGGCAATCGCTGCGTCTCGCGCATCGACCTGAAGACCAAGAAGAAGACCGTCCTGGCCGCCAGCTTCGAGGGCAAGCGCCTCAACAGCCCCAACGACCTGGTGCTGGGCCGCGACGGCGCAATCTACTTCACTGATCCGCCGTGGGGCCTGAAGGGCGACTGGGCCTCGCCCTACCGTCAGACCGACTGGTCGGGCGTCTTCCGCCTGGCGCCGGACGACAGCCTGACCCTGATCGACAAGACGATAGAGCCCAACGGGATCGGCCTGTCGCCCGACGGACGCACCCTCTACGCCACCGACCGCAAGTCGGGCTGGGTGGCGTGGGACCTGGACGCCAAGGGCGCCCCGACCGCCCGTCGCCAGTTCATCGACCACGACGCCACGGGCATCGCCGGCGGCGACGGCCTGAAGGTCGACCGCCAGGGCAATCTCTGGGCCTCGAGCAAGGACGGCATCTCGATCTTCACCCCGCACGGCAGGCGCATCGGGATCATCCGCGCCGACGACGTGATCTCCAACTGCGTGCTGGCCGACGACGGCCACCTCTACATGTCGTCCAACCACCGCGTGATCCGGGTGCGGATCAAGGCGCGGCGGCTGGCGGTGGGGTGATCTCCGGAGGCGAGGAAAGGATCAAGCCATGAACACCTCTCCCCGCCCCTGGTGGAAGGACGCGGTCGTCTACCAGATCTATCCGCGCTCGTTCATGGACAGCGACGGCGACGGGATCGGCGACCTGCCGGGGATCACGGCCCGCCTGGACTATCTGCGCGACCTGGGCGTGGACGTGATCTGGCTGTCGCCGCACTTCGACAGCCCCAACGCCGACAACGGCTACGACATCCGGGACTATCGCAAGGTGATGGCCGAGTTCGGGACCATGGCCGACTTCGACCGGCTGCTGGCCGGGATCAAGGCGCGCGGCATGCGGCTGATCATCGACCTGGTGGTCAACCACACCAGCGACGAGCACGCCTGGTTCCAGGAAAGCCGCAAGAGCCGCGACAACCCCTGGCGCGACTACTACATCTGGCGCGACCCGGCTCCGGGCGGCGGCCCGCCCAACAACTACACCGCCTTCTTCGGCGGTCCGGCCTGGACCTTCGACGAGGCCACCGGCCAGTACTACCTGCACTACTTCGCCGCCAAGCAGCCGGACCTGAACTGGGAGAATCCCAAGGTCCGGGCGGAGGTCCACGACCTGATGCGCTTCTGGCTGGACAAGGGCGTGGACGGCTTCCGCATGGACGTGATCCCGTTCATCTCCAAGCGCGCCGGCCTGCCCGACCTGGTGGGCGAGGAACGCCGCGCGCCGCAGTTCGTCTATGCCGACGGCCCGCGCCTGCACGAATTCCTAGCCGAGATGCGCCGCGAGGTGCTGGACCACTACGACACCCTGACCGTGGGCGAGGCGTTCGGCGTCACCCCGGCCCAGGCCCGCGACCTGGTCGACAGCCAGCGCGGCGAGCTGGACATGGTCATCAACTTCGACGTCGTGCGGATGGACGCCCAGGGCTGGCGCAAGGTCGCCTGGACCCTGCCGCGCTTCAAGGCGCTGTGGGCCGAGCTGGACGACTGCGGTCCGTTCGGCTGGAAGAGCGTGTTCCTGTCCAACCACGACAACCCGCGTTCAGTCTCGCACTTCGGCGACGACGACCCGGCCTGGGTGGAGCGTTCGGCCAAGACCATCGCCACCCTGATCCTGACCCAGCGCGGCACGCCGTTCCTCTACCAGGGCGAGGAGCTGGGCATGACCAACTTCCCGTTCGAGCGGCTGGACCAGTTCGACGACCTGGAGGTGGCCGGTCGCTGGCGCGACGTGGCCCATCGGGTCAGCGAGGCCGAATATCTGGAGAGCGTGCGCGCCCTGGCCCGCGACAATGCTCGTACGCCCATGCAATGGAGCTCAGGCCCCAACGGCGGCTTCACCACTGGCCGTCCGTGGCTGGCGGTCAATCCCAACGCCGCCTGGCTGAACGCCCAGGACCAGGCCGCGCGGGCGGACTCCGTTCTGGCCCACTGCCGCGACCTGATCGCCTGGCGCCGCGCCCAGCCGGACCTTCTGGACGGGGCCTATCGGGACGTCGACCCGGACCACGCGCAGATCTTCGCCTATCGCCGGGGCGAGGGCCTGCTGGTGGTGCTGAACTTCGGCCGCGAGACGGTGCGGTGGCCGGTTCCGGCAGGGATCGCGGTGCGCGGCTTGGCCTATGCGCCGAAGGGACAGACCGTGGTGATCGAGAACGGGGTCGTGGCGCTGGAGGGGTGGACGTCGGCGGTGCTGACGGTCGGCTAGGGGCCTCCTTCCCCGGCTTCATCCCGGAAGCCTCGCAGAGGCTGTCAGGTATGCCGCCCTCCGCTCATCCCCGCGAAAGCGGAGATGAGCGGAGGGGTCTCTACTTCGCCGGCGCGATCCAGGCGCGATTGCGGGCCAGGTCCAGGGTCACCACCCACTGGGCCAGGATCGGGGCGCCGATGTTGCCGTCCATGATCAGCGGCAGGACGCCGGCCTTGTCGGTCTCCAGGGGCACGCCGCCGGCCAGTTCGGCCTTCAGCGGCTGCGCCCCCTTGGCGTCGGCCTTCAGGCCCAGGACCTCGGCGGTGTGGCTGCCCACCATCACCGCGCCGGCGCTGCCGGAATCCAGCTCCATCCAGAGCTTGCCCTTCGGCGTCTTCACCGCCACGAACGGGGTCAGGGCCACGCCCGTCGCCTCGCGGCTGACGCGCATCTCGACTTCCTTGGCCACGGCGATGCGGGCTTTGAGGCTGTCGGCGGTCTCAATGACCAGTTGCTTGCGCGACAGGTCCAGGGTCACGACCTTTCCGGCGAAGCTGTCCAGCGCGATCGATCCCGCCAGGGGCGGCGCGTCCTTAGGCAGGATCTTGGACATGTCCCACACCCCGGCGGTCGGGGTCTTCAGCGTCGCGCCCGAGGCGGTGAAGGTCAGGTCGTCGCAGCGCGCCACGTCCACCCGGTCGCCGCGCATGCGAAAGCCGGTGACCTGGCCCCAGGGCTCGCAGCCCGCCTCGGCGGCGGTCTGGGGCTGGATGACGGTGAGGCCGCCGGCCGTGTCGAGCAGGTAGGTCTCGGGCCTGCCCTTCAGCTGGGCCTGGAACGACCAGACCACGCCCAGATAGGGCTCCAGCGCGATGACCACCGGCTTTTCCGCCGCCATGGCCGCCGACGAAACCGCCGTCCCCGCCATCAGGACCGCCAGCGCCGTCTTCAACATGCTCGTCTTCAAGAACCCCTCCGGCCCGTCGACGCCAAGGCGGCGCCGACGGTTCTTATGGAGGACCGTCGCGGGGATTGCACGGCGAAGTTCGCAACCCCCGCGGTCGAACCCGAAGGCGCCTAGAAGCGCACCTTCACGTTCAGGCCGGCCGAACGGTTCTCGGTCTTGTCGCCGATCTCGGCGGTGTAGTTGAACCGCACCGAGACGCGGTCGTCGCCGATCACGTGGACGTCGGCCCCCAGCTTAAGGGCGCTCTTGTCCAGGCTTGTGCCGATCACCGCCGGGTCCGAGGCCGGGTTGGCCCCGATCAGGCGATAGGGGGCTTCCAGCCGGTCCTTGGAGTTGAACACTCCCCCGACCGTGAACGACACCGCCGCCTGGCTGGACGCCGTCTCCTTGAAGACGAAGCCCAGCTTCAGCTCGGGATTGATCGTGCCGATGACCTGGGTGTCCTTCACCCCGGCCACGCCCAGGCCGTCGAGGCCCTTCTCCTGGAACGCCTTCTGATGCAGGGCGGTGGCCCAGGCGTTCAAGGCGGGTTCGGCGAACAGCCGGTCCTTGCGCGCCACGTAGGAGAACCGCGCCCGAGCCTGCAGATAGCCGCTTTCGGGCTTGGCCTGCCCCCGGCCGATCTGGAACACCTCGACCATGCGTTCGGTGTTCATCCACTGCCAGCCGCCGCTCAGCGAGCCGGCGAACTGGGCGCCGACGCCCTGGCCGTGCTTGAGACCAAGCCCCAGGCTCAGGTTCTGGCCGTCCGAACGGGCGCGCACGCCGTCGACCAGCACGCGGTCCAGGGTCTCGAAGCCCACCGCCGCGGCCAGGGACCAGTCGTTGGCCATCGGCCGCTCGAAGCCGGCGCGGAAGCGCTCGCCCTCGGCGCGGACCGACAGGGTCTCGGCGTCGGCGTCGCCCTTGGCCGTGGCGCGCTCGGCCACCACCCACACGCACTGCTGGTTCGTGCGGGAGGTCGGCGCCGAGCAGCTGAACAGTTGGTCGGAGAAGCCATTGGCCGAGATCAGCTGGCTGCGCAGCGGCGCCAGGTACGGCTCGGGGTTCAGTTCCTTGAACACCGCCCCGTATTCGGCCTTGTCGCCGGCGTCCATGTTGCCGAGCAGGGCCATCAGTCGACCGACGCCGCCCGAGCCGCCGACAGTCAGCAGCGAGTTCATGTGGCGGCCCAGCGATTGGCCATTGCCGTTCAGGAAGCCCTGGTCGAAGTGCGGGGTGTAGCCCAGCAGGATCGCTCCGTCGGCCGCCCGCACCTTGTAGTCCATGGCCAGGGTGTCGCGGATGGCCAGGCCGTTGTCGACCGCCGCGCCGCCGGCGGTGAACATCTTCACCTCCTTGGCGTCCTGCAGCCACGTCAGGGTCACGTCGCCCGTGCCCGCCACCGTCACGTTGCCCGTGGCGTTGACCACGTCCGACGCATAGGGCCCGAAGGCGACGTCGAAGGTCAGGTGGCCGGTCGGGGTCTGCACGAAGTGGCCGTCCAGGGCCACGGTGTTGATCACCCGCGCGCCGTAGTACGGGTTCACCGCGGGCGGCCCCTCGGCGTCGAGATTGGCGAACACCGCTCCGTTGGCCAGATCGATCGGGACGCGTGGGGCGCTGAGGCCCATCTGGAACTCGCCGCCGTTGGTGAACGTCGCCGAGGGCCCCGCGGACGGAGCCAGGGCCATGGCCTGCAGGCCGTGCGAAGCGATCGGGTCGCGCAGGTCGATGGTGTTGAACGCCACGAACAGCGCGCCGTCCTGGTTGTCGAAGCGGTTGTCGCCCGAGCCCAGGTCGATGTTGCCGATCACCGCGCCGCGGTTGGCGACGGTCTCGTCGCCGCCCGTCGAGGCGATCGCCAGGCCCGACACCGCCGAGATCACGCCGGTGTTGTCGACGAGGTTCGCCGCGCCGCCGTCGATCTTCACGCCCGAGCCCGCGCCGCCCCCGCCGCGCACGAAGCCGGTCAGGCCCAGGGCGATGTCACCCGCGCCGTCCGCGCCCAGGCTCTGGGCCAGGATCGCGGTCGAGCCCGCGCCCGAGGCCAGGACCGTGCCGTCCATCGTCAGGTTGATGGTCCCGCCATGGCCCGCGCCGCCGGCCGAGCCGGCGAAGGCGCCGTCGACCCAGCCGCCGCCGCCGCCCAGGCTCTGGGCGACCAGGCCGAACGCGCCGTCGCCCAGGGCGTAGAGGCCGCCGGTCTGCGTGAAGGTGATCGCACCGCCGTCGCCGGCGTTGGCGGCCGACAGGCTGACCGAGGGGATACCCGTCCCGCCGAACACCGCGCCGCCGCCGCCGCCGATCGATTGCAGGAAGACGCCGTGCGAACCCTCGCCGGAGGTCACGATGTCGCCGGTGTTGGCCAGCCTGATCGCACCGCCGTCGCCGGCCGCGCCGTTGGTCCCGCCCAGGGCGGCCTGCAGCGAACCGCCGCCCGAGACGTGCGCCTCGCCGCCGCCCGCGCCGATCGACTGGGCGATCAGGCCCACCGCATGGTCGCCCAGGGTCGAGATTCCGCCGCCGAACGTGGAGTCGATCGCCCCGCCGGCCAGGCCCGAGCCGCCGCTGGCGCCCAGGCTGGCGACCACGGTCGCGGCGCTGGAGCCTGCGCCGTCGAGACGCACCGAGGTCGACCCGCCGCCGCCCCCCACGCTCTGCAGCATCGCGCCGGTCGCATAGTCGCCGGCGGTGACGATCTCGCCGTCCTGTTGGCGCTCGATCACGCCGCCGGTCTCGTCCGCGCCGTTCTCCGCGCCCAGGGACACCATCACCGGGCCCAGCATCGCGCCCTGGGGCGTGGTGACGTTGATCGTGCCCTGGCCGCCGCCGCCGCCGACCGACTGGCTGAACACGCCCGCGGCGTTGCGGCCGGTGGTCAGGATGTCGCCGGCATGGGCGCCTTCGATGTCGCCGCCGGTGTTGTTCCGGCCGTTCGCGCCGCCCAGGGCCAGCTTGACCCGGACAGGCACGGGCGCGTCGAGGTTGGGCTCGTCCAGCTGGCCCGCCAGCAGGGCGGTGATGTCGACCGTGCCGCCGCCGCCGCCGACCGACTGGTCGAACGAGGCCGCGCCGTCGTCGCCCGCCGCCTGGTACGTGCCCGTGGTGTTGACCACCACCTTGCCCGCCCCGGCGTTCGACACGCCCTCGGCGCCGGCCTTGCCCACGATCATCGGATCGGCCCGCGCCGGCTGGCCCAGCGGATCCACATAGGGCTGGCCCGGCAGGCCGATCAGGCCCTTGACGTCGAAGGTCAGGGAGCCGCCGCCGCCGTTCACGCTCTCGGCCTTGATGGCCTTGGAGCCCTTGCCCAGCACGGTGATGTCGCCGGAATGGTTGACCTCGACGTCGCCGCCCAGGCCGCCCGCGCCGCCGCCCAGCACTCCGGCCAGCAGCGACAGCTGGTTGGACAGGATCAGGCTCTTGGCCTCGCCGGTCAGGCTGAAGCCCATCTGGGCGTTGCCGCCGCCGCCGCCGATCGACTGGGCCACGATGCCGTTCGCCCGGTCGCCGCGCGTGACGATGTCGCCGGTGTTGTCGACGGTGACCTTGGCGCCGTCGCCCCCGCCGCCGCCGAAGCCGCCCAGGGTGACCAGAGGCGTGCTCGAGGTCGAGCCGATCACCATGTTGGCCGCGATGGCCATGCCGCCGTTGCCGCCGCCGCCGCCGATCGACTGGGCCAGCACGCCGTGCGCGCCTTCGCCCGCGGTGTCGATCAGGCCGTCGTTGACCACGTGGACCAGGCCGCCGTTGTTGCCCGAGCCGCCCTTGCCGCCGACCGTCAGGCCGGCCGAGACACTGTTCTCGGCGCTCTTGAGGCCGGTGATCGAGACCACGGTCGAGCCGTTGCCCCCGCCGCCGCCCAGGCTCTGGGCGAACACGCCGTAGGCGTCCTTGCCCTCGGTGATGATCTTGCCGGAGTCCGCGCCCGTTCCCTGGCGGTTGGTGACGTCAACCTGTCCGCCGAGGCCGCCCACGCCGCCTGCGCCGCCAAAGTTGGCGAAGAAGGTATGGCTCTGGGCGTCGGCGCCGTTGTAGCCGGCCACCACGTTCAGAACGAGGCCGCCGTCGCCGCCGCCGCCGCCGATGCTGTTGGCGCTGACGCCGGCCGCGCCCTGGCCCTTGGTCCAGATCAGGCCTTCGTTGACCACCTCGACCTTGCCGCCCGCGCCGCCGGTCCCGCCGTCGCCGCCGATGTTCAAGTTCATGGAATCGCTGGCGTTCTTGCCTTGCAGGCGAACATCCAGCACCGCGCCGCCGATGCCGCCGCCGCCGCCGATCGACTGGGCGCGGACGCCAGCCGCCTTCTCGCCCGAGGTGACGATCGCGCCGGTGTTCTTTGCCCAGACCTCGCCGCCGACCGCGCCCGTGCCGCCCGTGCCGCCTACGCTGACCGAGGCCGTGCGCTGGGTGGTGGTCGGGGGCGGGCCGCCGACCTGGAAGGCCACTGTGCGAGCCATGCCGCCCAGGCCGCCGCCGCCGCCGATCGACTGGGCCAGCACGCCGTCGGCCTGCTCGCCCGTGGTGACGATGACGGCGCTGCTGTCGACCTCGACCTTGCCCGAGGTCGCGCCCGTGCCGCCGCCGCCGCCGACCGCCAGGGTCGCCGCGCCGGCCGCGCGGACGACCGTGGCCCCGGCCACGCCGCCAGCGCCGCCGCCTCCGCCGATGCTCTGGGCCCAGATCCCGCGCGAGGACGCCCCGCGCGTGGTGATGGTTCCGGCCGCGTCCACGTCGACGTCGCCGCCCGTGGCGCCCACGCCGCCGTCGATGCCGATCGAGACGCTGGCGGCGTAGGATTCCGCCTCGGAACCCGTTCCGCGCGTGCCCGTGGCGCCGACGGTGGTGGCGCTACTGTTGCCGCCGCCGCCGCCGATCGACTGGGCGAAGATCGCCGAGGATTCGTCGCCGGTGGTGTCGATGGTCCCGTCGGCGTCCACCGTCACCTTGCCCGCCGCGCCGCCGGTTCCGCCCTGGCGGCCCACGGAGATGGAGACCTCGTTGCGGTTCAGGGGCGCCAGGATGAAGTCCAGCCCCGTGTCGCCGCCGCCGCCGCCGATCGACTGGGCCTGGATGCCCACCGACTGGGCGCCGCGCGTGACGATCGTGCCGTCGTGCTCGACGGTCACCGCCCCGCCAGAGCCGCCGGCCCCGACCGCGCCGCCGACCGCCAGCTTCAGGGCGTTGGCGTCCTTGAGGACCCCCGCGCCGATGTTCAGCGCCGCGTCGCCGCCGCCGCCACCCACGCTTTGGGCCAGCAGGCCCCGGCTGCGCACGCCGTCGGTGACGATGTCGCCCGCGTGGCGCACGTCGACGAGATCGCCGCTGCCCGCCCCGGCCCCGCCGCCGCCGATCGTGATCAGCGCCGCGATCGGATTGTCGTTCTGAGCGCTGACGGTCGCCGCGATGGTGAAGTTCATCCCCGCCTTGCCGCCGCCGCCGCCGATCGACTGGGCCACCAGGCCATCCGACTTGTCGCCGAAGGTGCGGATCAGGGCGAGCTTGGCCGTCTCCACGCCGCCGACGTCGTCGTAGCCGCGCACGACGTGGACCTGGCCGGCGTTGCCGCCGCTGCCGCCGCTGCCGCCCACGCCCACGGCGATCGGGTTGCCGAACGGGGCGACCGCGGCCGTGGCGTTGACGCCGCCCACGCCGCCGCCGCCGCCCACCGACTGGACCAGCACGCCCGTCGCGCCGCCCTTGATCAGCACGGCCTCGAGCGGATCGCCGCCCGCAGCCGGAGGCGTGGCCTTCAGCTGGCCGTTGACGATGACATTGCCCAGGCTGGTCAGTTCGACGTCGCCGGCGTCGGCGCCGTCGCCGGCCGTGCCGCCGATGCCCACCGCCAGGCCGTAGCCCTTGGCGCGCGAGGTCGAACCGCCGGCCGTGATGTCGGCCGCGACGTTCAGCCCGCCCGAGCCGCCGCCGCCGGCCACGCTCTGGACCAGCACGCCGATGGCTTCCTGGCCGTCGACCCACACCTGGCCGTCCTGGCGCACCTTGACGTCGCCGCTGGCGTTGCCCGCGCCGCCGTAGCCGCCCAGGCCGAAGGCGATCGAGGGCTCCTCGGTGTTGAGATCGGGAGTGATCGCGCCCGAGACGTTGATTCCGCCCGCGCCGCCGCCGCCGCCGATCGACTGGGCCAGCAGGCCGCGCGACCGGTTGCCGGAGGCGAACAGGTTGGCGTCGATATCGGCCGTGACCTTCTTGCCAAGGCCCCCGTCGCCGCCGAAGCCGCCCACGCCGACCACCAGCGTGCCGTCCATGGCCACGCCGCCCGAGACGTTCAGGCCGCCCGCGCCGCCGCCGCCGCCGATCGACTGGGCCGCCGCCGCATAGCGGTCGTCGCCCGCGCCGACGATCTGCACCTTGTCGGCCGTCGGGCCGTCGATGGTCAGGTCCACGACCCCGGCGTCGCCGCCTGCGCCGCCGAAGCCGCCGATGCCGATGGCCGCCGTGCGGCTGCTGCCGCCGCCGCCGGGAGCCGACAGGGTCAGCTGGCCGGTGACGTTGACGCCGCCCGAGCCGCCGCCGCCGCCCACGCTCTGAGCCATCACGCCGTTCGAGCCGTCCAGGCGCGTCCGGGTGGCCGCGAACGTGACCGGGATGTCGAAGATCGGAATGGTGACGGTGAATTCGGGCGTGCTGACGTCCGAGCCCACGCCCTTGGCGATGACGTTGCCCGTCACGTGCGCCGTGACGTCGCCGGCCGCGCCGCCGTCGCCGCCGAAGCCGCCGACGCCCACGCCGATGCCGCCGGCCGAGCCCTTGGCCGAGATCGCCAGGCCGCCGGAAACGTTGACGCCGCCCGAGCCGCCGCCGCCCGCCAGGCTCTGGGCCACCACGCCGTCGGAATTGGCCCCGTCTGTGTAGGTGTCGCCCACGCGGGTCAGGGTCACGACACCGGAATCGCCGCCGCCGCCGCCGAAGCCGCCCACGCCGACCGAACCGGTTCCCGCCGTGCCGCCGCTGATCGCGACATTGCCCGAGACGTTGAAGCCGCCCGCGCCGCCGCCGCCGCCGATGGACTGGGCCGTCACCGCGTCGGCGTTGGCGCCGGAGGTGACATAGCGGCCCGTGACCACGCCGGTCACGCTCTCGGCCTTGCCGCCGTCGCCGCCGAAGCCGCCCACGCCCAGGCCCACGGCCACCGCCGCGTTGTTGCCCACCGACAGCGAGATCGCGTCGGTGACGTTGAAGCCGCCTTGGCCGCCGCCGCCGCCCACGCTCTGCAGCAGAGCGCCGAAGGCGTCGTCGCCCTCGGTCCAGACGTCGCCGGTCAGCACGCCCTTGACGAGGCCGGCGTCGCCGCCGCCGCCGCCGAAGCCGCCCAGGCCGAAGCCCAGCGAACCGTTGACGCCGCTGGAGGCGCTGACCAGGCCCGTGATGTTGAAGCCGCCGGAGCCGCCGCCGCCGCCCACGCTTTGCAGCAGGGCCGCATGGGCCTTGTCGCCCTTGGTGGTGATGTCGCCGACGAGGGTGGCGTCGACCTTCTGGGCGAAGCCGCCGTCGCCGCCGAAGCCGCCGACGCCCACGCCGACCGTGCCGGTCCCGCCGCCGCTGGCCACCGCCAGGCTGACGCCGCCGGTGATGTTGAAGCCGCCGCTGCCCCCGCCGCCGCCGATGCTCTGATAGCTGACCCCGAAGGCGCCGTCGCCCTCGGTGTAGATGTCGCCCGTGACGCCGCCGGTCACCTCGCCCGCGGCGCCGCCCTTGCCGCCGAAGCCGCCAACGCCCACCAGGATGTTGCCCGAGACGCTCTTGCTGGCGCTGACGCCGCCGGTGACGTTGAAGCCGCCCGCGCCGCCGCCGCCGCCCACCGACTGGACCAGCACGCCCGAGGCGTCCTTGCCCTTGGTGCTGACCGCGCCCTTGATCTCGCCGTGCGCGGCCAGGCCGTCGCCGCCGTCGCCGCCGCCGCCGCCCACGCCGACGCCCACATTGCCCGCGCCGTCCTTGGCCGCGCTGATCAGACCCGTGACCGAGAAGCCGCCCGCGCCGCCGCCGCCGCCGATCGACTGGGCGACGATCGCCCGCGAGTCGTCCTTGGTGGTGACGGCCGCGATCAGTTGGCCCAGCGGATCGGCCACGCCGTCGTTGACCTTCAGTTCGACCTCGCCGGCCTGGCCGCCGCCGCCGCCCATGCCGCCCACCGACACCCCGACCGAACCGGCCGCCCCGCCCGACAGGGTCAGCGCCCCAGCCACGGCGAAACCGCCCGAGCCGCCGCCGCCGCCCACGCTCTGGGCCAGGATGGCGTCGCTGCTCTTGCCCTCGGTCTGGGCCATGCCCGTGACCTTGAGGTTGACGTCGCCGGCCTTGCCGCCGTCGCCGCCCGCGCCGCCCACGCCCACGGCGACCGTGCCCGAGGCCGAGCCGCCCAGGGTCATGCCGGCCCCGACGCTGAAACCGCCGCCGCCGCCGCCGCCGCCCAGGCTCTGGGCCACGATGGCGTCGGAATCGGCGCCCTTGGTGCCGACGTCGCCCGTGACGGTCGCGCCCACGCGCTTGCCGGCCCCGCCGTCGCCGCCGCTGCCGCCCACGCCCACGGAAGCGCTGAGGCCGCCGCTGCTGCCGCCCGAGATCGCGCCCGCCACGCTGAAGCCGCCCGAGCCGCCGCCGCCGCCCACGCTCTGGGCCAGGAAGCCGCCGGAGCCGTCGCCTTCGGTGGTGATGCTCTTGGCGAAGGCGTCGACCTCGTTGCCGTCACCGCCCTTGCCGCCCGCGCCGCCGACCCCGACCGCGAAACCCAGGCCCGTCGCGCCCGAGGCGCCGATCGAGCCGCCGACCGCGAAGCCGCCGGCCCCGCCGCCGCCGCCCACGCTCTGGACGATCACGCCGGCCGACTGGTCGCCGTGGGTGGTCACCGTTCCCTCGGCCTCGCCGCGCACGAGGCCCGCCGCGCCGCCGTCGCCGCCCGCGCCGCCGACGCCCACCGAGATCGCGCCGCTGGGATTGCTCCCCACGCCGACTCCGCCGGCCACGCTGAATCCGCCCGAGCCGCCGCCGCCGCCCACGCTCTGCACCAGCAGGCCGCCGGACTGGTCGCCATAGGTGGTGATATCGCCGCCGACCGAGCCTTTGACGTCACCGCCCGTGCCGCCCTTGCCGCCCGCGCCGCCGACGCCCACCGAGATCGCCCCGCCGTTCGAGACGCCCGCGCCGATCGAGCCGGCGACCGCGAAGCCGCCGCTGCCGCCGCCGCCGCCCACGCTCTGGATGATCGCGCCGGTCGAGCGGTCGGCCGTGGTGGTGATCTTGCCGCCCACGCGGCCGGTCACGGCGTCGCCGATGCCCCCGTCGCCGCCCTGGCCGCCCACGCCGACCGCCGCGCCGCCGCCGACCGATCCCGCCACCGAGATCGCCCCGGCCACCGCGTAACCGCCGCTGCCGCCGCCGCCGCCGACCGACTGGATCAGCGCGCCGACCGAGTCCGTGCCCGCGCCCAGCAGGCCGCCGGTGGCGATGTCGCCGTCGAAGGCGGCGTCGACGATCCCGCCCTTGCCGCCCTTGCCGCCCGAGCCGCCCAGGCCGACGCTGGCCGAGACCGACGGGCCCAGCGAGCCCGCGCCCGCGAAGGTGATGGCGAAGCCGCCCGAGCCGCCGCCGCCGCCCACGCTCTGGGCCACCATGCCGGTGGAGAAGCGCCCGGTGGTGGTGATCTGGCCGCCGGACGTCACGTCGACCCGGTCGCCCATGCCGCCGTCGCCGCCCGCGCCGCCCAGGCCCACCGCGAAAGCGCCGGCCGCCACGTCGCCCGCCGCGAAGGTGAAGGTGGTGGCGAAGCCCCCTGCGCCGCCGCCGCCGCCCACGCTCTGGGCGAACAGGCCCTGCGAGCTTTCGCCGGAGGTGAAGACCGTGACGTCGCCGTCCAGCTGGACCTGGCCGCCCTTGCCGCCCTTGCCGCCCTTGCCGCCGACGGACACGCCGGCCGCGACGCCGTAGCCGGCGGAGACCTGGGCCGCGAAGCCGCCGTTGCCGCCGCCGCCGCCCACGCTCTGGGCGAACACGCCGCGCGAGCGGTCTCCAGTGGTGACGATCAGCGGATTGATCGTCTGGCTCACGCCTCCGACCACGGTGGTCGTCGGGTTGAGGTTCACCTTGACCGCGCCGCCCTCGCCGCCGTCGCCGGCCTTGCCGCCGACCGCCGCGCCCGCGAACACGCTGAGCGAGATCGCCGAGCCGCCGTTGCCGCCGCCGCCGCCCACGCTCTGGGCGAAGATGCCGTGCGAGTCCGCGCCCGAGGTGTGGATCTCGCCGCTGTGGGTGACGGTCACCAGGTCGGACTTGCCGCCCTTGCCGCCTTGGCCGCCGATGCTGAGGAACGCCCCGCCGCTGGCCCCGCCGTCGCCGCCGCCGCCGCCGATCGACTGGGCCTGGACGCCGCTGGACATCGCCCCGCGCGTCCAGATCTCGCCGCTGTTCTCGACCGTGACGACGCCGCCGGTGCTGGCCGTGCCGCCGCTGCCGCCGATGGAGACCAGGCCCCCGCCCGAGCCGCCGGCCCCGCCGCCGCCGCCCAGGCTCTGGGCGAAGATGCCGCGCGAAAACGCGCCGGTGGTGTCGATCTTGCCGGCGTTGCTGACCAGCACTTCGCCGCCGTTCCCGCCGCCCGAGCCCTTGCCGCCCAGGGCCGCCAGGCCGCCCGCGCCCGAACCGGCCCCGCCGCCGCCGCCGATCGACTGGGCCAGGATGCCGTCGCCGCCGGTCTTGGCGGTGGTGATCGAGCCCGTGGCCGTATTGGTCACCGTGACCTTGCCGCCGCTGCCGCCGCCCGCGCCGTCGCCGCCCAGGGCCACCAGGCCGCCGGCGTTGGAGGCCGAACCGCCGCCGCCGCCGATCGACTGGGCCACGACGCCCCGGCCGCCCAGCTCCAGGGTGGTGATCACGCCGCTGTTGGTGACCTGCACCTCGCCGCCGTCGCCGCCCATGCCGCCCGACGAGCCGAAGGCCACCAGCGAACCGGACGAACCGCCCGCCCCGCCGCTGCCGCCGATCGACTGCGCCAGGATGGCGTTGGAATCCACGCCCGTGGTGGTGATCTTGCCGTTGTTGGCGACCTTGACCAGGCCGCCGTCGGCGCCCGTGCCGCCCGTGCCGCTCTCGGTGACGATGCCGTAGGCGTCGCCGCCGCCGCCCGCCCCGCCGCCCAGGCTCTGGGCCAGGATGCCGTGCGCGGCCGCGCCGTTGGTGGTGATCTGGCCGTTGTTGGTGACATCGACCGTTCCGCCCTTGCCGGGCGCGCCGCCGTCGCCGCCCGAGACCACGCCATAGGCGTCGCCGCCGTCGCCGCCCTTGCCCGCGCGGCTCTGCACCAGCACGCCGTGCGACTTGTCGCCGTCGGTGGTGATCTGGACCGAAGTGACCACGGTCACGTCGCCGCCGTCGCCGCCCTTGCCGCCGTCCGCGCCGTCGACGGCGATGTAGGCGTTGCCGCCCTTGCCGCCGTTGCCGCCGACGCTGGACACCACCACGCCGGGCAGGTTGTTGGACTGGGTCTCGATGTTGGGACCGGTGATGGTGCGCGTGAACGACGGGCCGGCCGACCCGTCGCCGCCGTTCGAGGCGTCCTTGCCGATCGTGAAGCAGCCCACGAAGGGCAGGCAGATCGACACCCCGCCGCCGTCGCTGCCCTTGGCGCCGTCGCCGCCCTTGCGGGCGTCGGCCACGTTGTTGATGTCGCCCGAGGCCGTGGGGAAGGTGAAGTTGCCGCCCGCTCCGCCCGGACCCAGCGGGTCGGGCTGGCCGGCGTTGTTGATGTCGGTCGCCTTGTCGGTCAGCACCGCCACGGTGAAGGCGGGCGGCGGCGAGGCGATGTTCTCCTGCACGGTCAGCTGGGTGACGCGGTTGTCGGCGTTCAGCGTCACGGCGGTGACCTTGTAGGTCTTGCCGTCCACGCTGTTGACGAAGGTGTCGCCGACCGTCTGGGTCAGCATGATGATGTTGCCGGCGCTGGTGCGCGCGGCCGCGCCGTTCGACAGCACCTCGACCACGGTCTCGGCCGCGCCGGTGTTGGGATTGATGACCGTGCCGCCGACCGTGGCCGAGACCAGGCCCTGGGCGATCATGGCGCTCACGGCCGACGAGCCCAGCAGCGAGCCGCGCAGGCCCGCGTCGCGCGCGGCGGCGGCCATCGGCGCGGAGACGATCGCGCCGGCGCCCACGATCATGACCAGGCGCTTGAGGATGCGGCTGAAGCGGCGGTCGGCCAGGGCGGCCGCCTCGGGCGCGAGGGCGGCGACCTCTTCAGGGGCGAGGACCGCGGCGGCGGGCGTCTGGGCCCGCGCCAGGGCCTCGGCCAGCTGATGCAGGGCGCGCGACAGGGCGCGGGAGTCCGGATCCTTGCGCGCGGCCAGGACGGTGATGAGGTCGGCGATAGTGGCGGCCGCGGCCGTGGCCTGCAGCCGCGACAGCTGTCGTCCCTCGACTGTCTGGATCAGCTGGTCCACCAGCGGCGCGACCCGGGCAAGACGCGAACTCTTCGACCACGGAGCCGACATGACTTACCCCCGACATGGTTCCGCCAAGCTTCCAACCCGGCTGGCGGCCGTTCCAGTTGTTTCCCGCTGCGGTTGATTCGTCGCAGCTCGGCACACTCGAACGCTGAAGCTGCAAAAACGGGACCGGGCTCGCTTCCCCCCGGAAAGCCCGCCGAATTGCGCGCTTCGAGCCCGGCCCCGCCGACCGACGGCCCGCACTGGCACACAACCTATGGGCCGGCAAGTTCAGATAACGCCGTTCCGCACAATTTGGGTAAGCGAGCTGTTGGGGATGTTGCAGGCCGCCCGCAGTGCGGCGACCACGCCTAGACAAGCAGAAACGGCCGCTCGTCCCCGAGAGGGGACGAGCGGAGAGGAGCGTGACCCTTCTCGCTTTCCGGCGACCTCAGTCCAGCGCCCTGAAGCGCACGGCCGCGCCGCCGCCGGGAGCCATGTCGAAGTCCAGCACGTCCTTGCTGGTCACCACCTTCTTCGACACCGTCAGGGCCGTGGTGTTGGTGACGTAATCCGCGCCGGGACCGTCGGCGTAGATCTGGGCCTCGTAGCGCTTGCCAGGCGTCAGGAAGGTCAGGGGCTGGCTCAGCTTGCGGGCGGTCTCGTCGGTCAGCGCGCCCAGGAACCAGTCCTTGCCGCCGCGCGGCTGTCGGGCCACCACGATGTAGTCGCCGATCTCGCCCTGCAGGGTCTTGGACGCCTCCCAGTCGGTGGGCACGTCGCGGATGAACTGGAACGCGTCGGGACGGGCTTCGTAGTTTTCCGGCAGGTCGGCGGCCATCTGCACCGGGCTGTAGAGCACCACGTATAGCGCCAGCTGGACGGCCAGGGTCGACTGGCCGCGCCGGTTCAGGTCGGCCTTGCCGTGCACCACGTCGAAGATCCCCGGCGTGAAGTCCATCGGGCCGGCCAGCATGCGGGTGAAGGGAAGGATCACCGTGTGCTCGGGCGGATTGGTCGGATTGCCCCAGGCGTTGAACTCCTGGCCCCGCGCGCCTTCGCGGCTGAGCATGTTGGGCCAGGTGCGGCGCAGGCCGGTATCCTTGACCGGCTCGTGGGCGTCGATCGAGATGTGGTGGCGGGCGGCCACCTCGGCCACGTGCAGGTTGTGACGCACCATGAACTGGCCGGCGAACCACTGCTGGCCGCCTTCCTGGTCCAGGATCGTGCCGCTATGGCGCACATAGCCGGTCTTGACCTGGGAGATGCCGACGCTCTCGTAGAGCTTCATGGCGTCTTCCAGCTGGGCCTCATAGTTCAACACCGCCCCGGCCGTCTCATTGTGGCCGATCAGCTTGACGCCCTTCTTGCGGCCGTAGTCGGTGATCGCCTTGATGTCGAAGTCGGGATAGGCCTCGGTAAAGCTGAACTTCTCGCCGTTGCTGATCCAGTCGCCGTCCCAGCCCTTATTCCAGCCTTCCACCAGTACGCCGTCAAAGCCGTACTTGGCGGCGAAGTCCATGTAGCGCTCGGTGTTGGCGGTGTTGGCGCCGTGGATCGGCCCGCTGCCCCAGGTCGAACGCTCCAGGTGCATCTCCCACCAGACGCCGACGTACTTGCCCGGCTTGATCCACGAGGTGTCGGCGATCTTGCTGGGCTCGTTCAGGTTCAGCTCGATCCGGCTGTCGGCCAGCTCGCCGGCGGTCTCGCCGATCAGCACCGTGCGCCAGGGCGTGGTGAACGGACCGGTCTTCTTGGCCAGCACGCCGTCGGGCCAGGGCATCAGGCGCGCGGTCAGGGTCCCCGCCCCGTCGCCGGCCAGCAGCATCGAGGGGAAGTCGACCAGGGCCGCTTCGTGGAACGACAGGTAGAGGCCCGGCTCGCCGGCGACCGGATCGCGCCGCAGCGTCAGCGGCGTCTCGGCCAGGGTGATCCGCCGCGCGTCCGTCTGCTTGTAGAGATATTCGTCCCGCTCCTGCCCCAGGCCCTCGTACCACCAGGCCTGATAGGCGCCGACGGGCCGGAACTGGGTGCGGTCCTCGACCACCGACACGGCTTGGCCGGCCGGCACGCCGTCATAGGCGTAGCGGAAGCCCAGGCCGTCGTCGAACACGCGGAAGGTCACGTCGAAGCGCCGGTTCAACGGGGTGTCGCCGGCCAGCGAGACGGTCATTTCGGCGTGGTTGTCGCGGATCACCCGCTGCTCGCCCCAGGGCTGCTCCCACGTGGTGTTGGAGGCCGAACGGCGCACGTCGCCCAGGCCCGTGATCCGCACGGCGGGCTCGCCGCCGAACTCCAGGCCCAGGATCGAGGGCGCCAGAACCGGTTTCCCCTTTCGGCTCACCTCGTAGAAGGCGCGGCCGTCCTTGGCGAACACGCAGACCTCGATGACCTTGCCCGGCGAGCTCGCGCATTCGCGGCCGTCGGTCGAGGCGGCCGGTGCGGCCGCCGAGGCCGCGGCGGGCGCCGAGAGGGCGGCCAGCAGGGCTAGGGCTCGAAACTTCATCGAACGGTCTCTTTCGTGAAAAAAGGCGTCCGGCTCGGCAGGATGAGCCGGACGCAGGGGAGAGAACTGACGCCTTCACGAACGGATGGCGAGGGCGGACGCGGAAGAATGAGGCTCATCGCGGTGGCGCGGCCTCGATGAAGCCGTTGGCCGTCAGGCGGCCTGCGGCGGGGTCGGTCGCGCCCGGCCCCGCGCCCAGCAGGGCCGAGTGCAGGACGTGGCCGCGATAGACGACCAGGCGGTTGAAGGCCCAGTCGGCCTGGTCGATCAGGTCGTAGTGCTCCATGCCGGCGCCGGCGTAGGCGGTGCGGGCGGAACCGGCCTCCAGCTCGGCCTGGGCGCAGGCCACGTAAGAACCCTGCCGGTCGCCGTCGACGGACTCGAAACCCGTGGCCTTGTGACGGAAGAAGCCGGTGCCGCCGAACGCGCCCCGGCCCAGATAGTGGACCATGGCCAGCCGGCCGGGCTCGGGGCCGTCGTGATGCGGGATTTTCTGCACCGGCGCGGCTTCGTCCGCCCCCGTCGCCGCCAGGCCGAAATAGCCGAAGAAGTTCAGTCCCGCCGAAGCCGGCAGGCCGAACGCCGCCTCCAGCGCCCCGCGCAGGGTGGCCAGCACGGTGCGGTAGTAGGCCTCGGGCAGGTTGGCGTTCAGGCCGGGATAGTTCGTATGCGGCGGAACATAGAACCGCGCCGCGCGCGCCGCCTCGATCATCGCGTCCGCGTCGTCCAGCATGTCGTCCACGACGAGCAGCGGCTGGCGCTCCCGGCCCACATGGCGCAGGCGCACGCGGATGGCGCGTCCGATCCTCAGGTAGCGGTCGGTCGCCAGCAGGGTCATGGCGTTCCCCGCAGGTAGGCCATCTTCAACTGCTGCTTGAGCGAGGCGCGCAGCGACGGGCTCATCGCGCCCAAGGCCCCACGCAGTCCCTCGGGGATATGGGCGACCGCCGCATCGCCCTCACCGAAGACGTAGGCCTCGAACATGGCCCGCCAATAGGCCTTCTCGCCCGTCGGCAGGGCCTTCAGCGCCAGAAGCGCGGTCAGGAAGGCGTCCTGGGCCCGCTCCAGCCCGGTCGCCCAGTCGCCCCACCAGTAGTTGACCATGGCGTTGTAGGGGTCCAGCGAGGTGACGTGGTGCCACCAGTACTTGGGCACGAACAGCGCCTCGCCCGGCTCCAGCCAGGCGACGTGGGCGGCCGCGTGGGCCTGGCGGTAGCGCGGGAAGCGCTCCAGGTCCGGCGCCTCCGGGTCCACCAGCGACAGCGGGGGCGGATTGTCCAGCGGCCCGACATAGAGGTTGGCCACCTGCTCGGGCGGGTACAGCACGAAGCGGCGGCGGCCGGCGATCACGCAGGCCAGGTTGTGGTCGCGGTCGTTGTGGGTCTGGGTCTTCAGCGGCCCGCCCACCCACAGGCGCGGAACGATCTGGGGCGGCATGGCGGCCAGGGCGTTCTGGTCCACGAACCCCAGGAGGTGGGTGCTGAGCGGCAGCATCTGGATGGCCACGAACGGCGCGTCCGGCTGGCCCAGCAGGCTCTCGATGCGATCCAGGGTCTCCGACACGCCCTTCTGGCGCTTGGAGAAGCTGAACTCGCGCATGTCCGGGCCATAGGCGTAGCGGCCCCCGCTGCTGGCGGGAGCCTCCATCACCGGGGCCATGGCGCCCTGGTCCAGGCGCTTGAGATAGGCGTTCAGGCGCGCCGGCCCGGCGCGGCCCGCCTCCAGGGCCGGCCAGGCGTCGAACAGCCCGCGGATCACCACCGGCCGCTCGGACCGCAGCATGGCCTCGAAATCACCTGGTCCGGCCAGGACGCGCGCCTCCACGAGGGGCAGCCGGTCCAGGCCCAAGTCCGTATCCGCGTCCGTGCCCGAAAGGGAGATCGCCGCGCCGTCCATCAGCCCAGGCCCTCCAGGTAGAGACCGTGGGCGGGCTGGCGCCGGACCTGGGTCGCGACCAGGCCCAGGACGCGACGGAACTCGGCCTTCAGGGTCTCCGGCGCGGTGCGGTCGATGCGGGGCGGATGGCTTTGCGGGACCAGGCCGTGGCCCAGCAGCATCGCGCGCCAGCTGTCGGCGACAAAGCTCTCGTCCTCCAGCGCCGGCGCCTCGCCCCTCGCCCTGAACGTGGCGATCTTGCGGGCCAGCTCGGGCGAGATCTCGACCGCGCGCGCGCGCTTCCAGAACGCCCCCTCGCCATAGCGGTTGAGGGCATAGTGGACCGACTGGAAATCGCGGATCCGCTCGAACGCCGAGGCCGTGATCCGGTTGTACTCCGCCCGCTCGGCGCCGATACGCGGGGCGGTCGGGAAGAGGCCCAGCAGGTGGACCAGGCCCAGCTGGACGGCCAGCAGGTCGACGCCGTGCAGCGGATCGAAAACGCAGGCCGCCCGCCCCACGGCCACGCAGTTGCGCGACCAGGCGGCCCGGGCGCGTCCGGGCGAAATGGGGGCGACGCGCGCGACCTCCAGCGGCAGGCCGGCCACGGCCCCGGCCCGGCGCAGGGCGGCTTCGTCGTCGCCGTCGGCGCTGGACCAGGCATGCAGCACGTGGGTGGCCGTCCGCGTGGGATGCAGGCCGGTCCAGCCATGATCGCCGGCGCGGATCTCGGCATAGGCCGGCAGCGGGTCCAGGCGCGGAGCGCGGGCGCTGAGCAGGCGGTCGACGGGGAAGAACGCCCGCCAGTCGTCGCGCGCCACGCCCAGGGCCGCGCCGATCAGTACGGCCTCCTCGCCGGTGGCGTCGATGAACAGGTCGCCCTCGATCACTCGCCCTCCGCCCAGGTCGATGGCCACGACGTCGCCGCTGGCCGAATCCAGGCGCACGCCCAGGGCCTGGGCCGGATGGCGCTCGACGCCCATCCGCGTGGCGGCGTCGGCCAGGAAGGCGGCGTAGGCGACGGCGGGCAGGTGGTAGGCGTAATCGGCGCGGCCGAAGACCTCGGTCTCCTCGTCCGGGATCAGCACCCGGCCCTGACGGGCGGCCACGGCCGTGGGCGAAAAGTCTTCGAAAGCGACCTCCAACCCAAGGCCCCGCGCCTTCAGCCAGCAGGGGAAGAAGTCGTGGCGGTCGATCGGGGCTCCGTAAGCCCCGTGGGCGTGGAAGAAGGCCGGGACGCGGCCGGTGCTGTCGACGAAGTTCTGGCCCAGGGTGAAGGCGCCGCCGTTCGCGCGCAGCAGGGTCGCTTCGTCGAGGCGCAGCTGGTTGTGCAGCGCCTCCAGGGGCGGCTGGCACACGTGGACGTCCGCCACGCCCAGGCGTGAGGGCAGTTCGACCGCGCTGACCTGCACGCCCGCCGCCCGCAGCGCCGCCTGGAGCACCGCGGCCGACAGCCAAAGCGGGGCGTCTCGCCCCACGACCACCACACGAGTCGGTGCGCGCGCCGTCACGACTGGGGCTCCAGGATAGAGGCCGCGCAGTAGCCGGCCAGGAAGGCGTCGTGCGAGGCCATGGCCGCCACATTGACGTCGATGCGCGACTTGAGGTCCGCCAGCTTCCGCTCCAGCGCCTCCAGCGGCAGGCCGTCGGCCAAGCGGCTGTAGGCGCGGGACGCCAGCCCCTGGCCGTTCAGCACCGACAGCCAGCTGTCGCGCGAGAACAGGCCGTACTGGTAGGCCGGCGTCGTGGCCCGCTCCTCGAACAGGGCGATCCGGTGGGTCAGGCTGTCGGGGATCTCCATCCCCCGCACGTGGTCCCACATCGGCTGGCCCACGCGGCTGTTGGCGGCGTAGTGCAGGATCAGGAAGTCGCGCACCCGGTCGTATTGCAGCTCGAACCGGCGATTGAACTCGGCCGCCAGGCTCGGATCGACCTCGCCGCCCGGACCTGAGGCCGGCATCAGGTCGACCAGATCCAGCACCGCCGTCTGGATCAGGTAGATGCTGGTCGACTCCAGCGGCTCCAGGAACCCGCTGGCCAGGCCCACGGCCACCACGTTGCCGGTCCAGCCGCGCTCGCGTCGACCGGCCTGGAAGCGCAGCAGCCGCGGCTCGGCCTGGACCGGGCCGTCCAGCTTCGACAGCAGGGTCTGGCGCGCCCGCTCCTCGTCGAGGAAGGCGCTGGAGAAGACATAGCCGTTGCCGGTGCGATGCTGCAGCGGGATGCGCCAGGTCCAGCCCGCCTCCTGGGCGGTGGCGCGAGTGTAGGGGGTGATCGGCCCGGCCTTGCCGCAGGGAACCGCCAGGGCGCGGTCGCAGGGCAGCCAGCGGCTCCAGTCCCGCCAGCCCACCTCCATCGTTCCGCCCGTCAGCAGCGAGCGGAAGCCCGAGCAGTCGACGAACAGGTCGCCGGCGATGCGCGCGCCGCTCTTCAGGGTCAGGGCGGCGACACGGCCCGTCTCGCCGTCGCGGGCGATGTCCTGCACCAGCCCCTCGATCCGCCGCACGCCGCGTTCGGTGGCCCAGCGGCGCAGGAAGGCGGCGTAGAGGCCGGCGTCGAAATGGTACGCGTAGGCGTAGGTCGAGCGGATCGACCGGGCGTCCTCGTTGGGGAACTCGAACGCCCCGGCCCGGCAGGCGGCCACGGCGTAGGAATAGGCTTGCAGAGGCGCGACCTTCAGCCCGGCCAGGCGCGCGCGCGTCCAGTGATGCTGGAAGTCGATCCCGCCCCAGGCCTCGCCGAACGTGCCGAAGGGGTGGATGTAGCGGTCGCCGGGCAGGTTCCAGTCGCGGAACTCGATGCCCAGCTTGATGGTCCCCTGCGTCTCGCGCATGAACCGCGCTTCGTCGATTCCGAGCAGGTCGTTGTAGGCCTTGATGTGCGGCAGGGTGGCCTCGCCGACCCCGACCGTGCCGATCTCGTCCGACTCCACCAGGGTGACGTCGTAGGCGCGCGGATCGAGCAGGCGCGCGAGGCCGGCGGCGGCCATCCAGCCCGCCGTGCCGCCGCCGACGATCACGACTTTCGTCCGCTCCGTCGTTTCTGGCCTGTCATAGCGCATGGTCGCACACCCGCTCGAACCAAGGGGTGACGCCGCCGCGGACGAACCGCGGCGGCGTCGTCTCCAGCTTCAGGATCAGTACTTGAAGCGGATGCCCAGCTGGATGCGGCGGTCGTTCCGGATCCAGGACGAGTCGATCTTCACCGGCTTGGCGCCCGGCGTCAGGCTGGAGTCGCCGAACACCTGCTGCTGGAAGACCGTCTTGGTGTCGAGGAGGTTGGAGCCGTCCAGCGACACTTCGATGTTGTCGTTGACCTGGTAGCGGATCGAGCCGTCGAGGAAGCCCGTGCCCTTCTGCCACATCGGCAGGCCGATGCAGCAGTCCAGGTTGTTGGTCAGGAACGACGAGCGCCAGCTGTAGGCCAGGCGCATGGCCACCTTACCTTTTTCGTACAGGCCGACGATGTTGTAGGAGTCGTCCGAGATCCCCGCCAGGCGGTGGGAGTCGATGACCGACTTGCTCACGTCCAGGCCGCCGCCGAAGGCGATGGTGCCGCCCGCCGCGTAGCCCGGCTGGTTGGCCAGGTTGGAGTTGTTGATCCCGTCCTGCTTGGTGTGGGTGTAGTTGGCCTGGATGCCCAGGCCGTCCCACGGCGCCGGCAGGAAGTCGAAGAAGGTCTGGTAGGCGACCTCGAAGCCCTTCAGTTCGCCGCCGCCGTCGCCGTTGCGCGGACCACGGACAGTGACGTTCTGGGTCACGCCGTTGTTGGTGTAGGCGCGCAGGAATTCCCCGTAGGCGATCGAGCCGTTCAGCTTCTTGTAGAAGAAGTCGATCGTGAACGAGCTGCTGGGGCCGAAGTACTGCTCGTACGAGATGTCGAACTGGTCGGCCGTGATCGGCTTCAGCGCGGCGTAGCCGGAGTCCGCGTTGAACTGGAAGTTATAGCCCACCACGTTGGCCGGGATGTGGGCCGCCGTCGGCGAGTTGTAGATCACATAGGGCGAGTTGGCCGAGGTGTCCGGCACCGGCGGATTGATGCCGACGTAGTTGCGCAGCAGGCCGAAGTCCGGACGCGACATGGCGCGCGAGGCCGCGAAGCGAACGAACCGGTTCTCGCCCAGGTCGAAGCGGACGTTGAAGCTGGGCAGCCAGTTGCTGAACGAGCTGCCGTAGTCGTTCAGGGCCGAGCCGTCGTTGCTGAAGTTCTTCAGGTCGGGCGTCAACCAGCACGAGATGTTGGTGACGTTGTTGCCCGAGAGCGGGGTGTTGCAGGGCACCGCCGCGGCCAGGGTGTACCAGCTGTCGTTGGGGAAGTGGACGCCGCCGCTGCTGTCGACCTTGGTATGCACGTAGCGCAGGCCGACATTGCCCTGCACGCCGATGCCGTTGAAGATCGTCTTGTCGTCGCCGCCGAAGCGCAGCATCGCGTAGGCGGCCTGCGTCTTCTCTTCCACGTCCAGCATTTCCGACGGCACGAAGCAGCCTTCGGTGTTGCTGGCGCGCTGGCACAGCGGGGTCCAGCCCATGGGCGAATTGGTGGTCGCCGCGCTCAGGGCCTTGATCAGGCCGTCGTGGTCCTGGAGCGTGCCCTTGCTGAGGAAGACCAGCTCGTTGTTGGGGAACACCTTGCCGTCGTAGAAGTCGCCCAGGCTGGCCGTCGTCCAGATGCCCGCGCCATAGCCCTTGAAGTCGGCCCGCGCGCCGCAGTTGCTGCCGCTGGTCGGATAGGGGGCCGGGCTGGTGTTGTCGATGTTGAAGCCCGGGCCGTTGCAGAAGTACGGCGCGGCCACCGGCGACCAGTTGTAGGCGGTGTAGCGGACGTTCTGCTTGCGGTCGGCGTAGCGCACCCCGACCTTCAGCGAATTCAGCCAGCCGCCCTCGGCGAACTCGTATTCGCCGTCGGCGCGCAGGGCCAGTTCCTTGGCGTCGTTGTCCTCGTAGTGGTCCTGGATGAACGGGATCCAGTAGTTGTGCGGGTTGGACAGGAAGCCCGGCGCGTAGTTGACGTTCGAGCCCGGCTGCAGGGTGATCTGCGGGGTGCCGTCCTTGTTCACGCGATACTGGGCGTCGGCCATCGTCCGGTTGGCCACCAGGATGTCGTAGTTGTTGGTGCTGGCCTTGATGTACTGGACGTCGAAATTGGTGTGCAGGCGGTCGCTGACGTCCCACTGCAGGTTGGCCGAGAAGTCCTGGGTCTTTTCGTGGTGGTCGAAGTTGCGGCCCTGGTTCTCGACATAGAGGCCTTCGCGGTCGGTCGAGCAGCCGCCGCCGCCGCAGTAGTTGACGAAGGGCGTGCCCGGCACGGCCGAGCCGTGGTTCAGGGCGTCCTGGAAGCTGCCGCCCCAGTCGCCGACCGGCTGGGTCAGGATGCCCGACTGCAGCATGCCGTTGGGGCCGAACACCAGCGGACCCGAGCCCTTGGCCGGACCGATGAAGGCGCTGGTCTGGGGCGTGAAGGCCGGCGCGGCCCACAGGCCGAACAGGCCGACGTTGACGCTGCGCTCCAGCCAGGCGTTCTGGTACTTGGAGTCGTTGTACTGGCCCTTGAAGCGGACTGTGCCGTCGTTGTTCTCGTATTGCACGGCCAGGGCGGTGCCCTTGCGCACGCGGTCATAGACCACCTGCGAGTAGTTCACCTGGTCGGGCATGTACTGCCAGCCCGTGCCGCCGTAGGGCGTGCTGGTGCAGGGGATCGAGCCGTCGGAGTTGACGATGACCTTGCCCGAGGTGTCCTGGTAGCCGGCCGAGCAGAACAGGCCGATGCGCTGCATCACCACGGCTTCGGTCTGGGTCAGGACGTGCGAATAGGCGTAGTCGGCCATGACGCCGAAGCGGCCCACGTCGGTGTCCCAGTTCTTCGACACGATGCCCGAATATTCGTAGGTCACCTTGTCGGAGCGATTGCCGTAGTTGGCCTTGCCCGAGAACGAGAAGACCTGGTCCTTGGCGTCGAACGGCAGGCGGGTGCGCAGGTTGACCGTGCCGGCGATGCCGCCTTCGATCATCTCGGCCGTCTGGTTCTTGTAGCTGTCGACGCCCGCCATCAGTTCGGGCGAGATGTCGTTGAAGTTCAGGCCCCGGGCGGCGTCGGCCGAGAAGCTGTCGCGACCGTTGAATTCGGTGCGCACCTGGGTCAGGCCGCGGATCAGCACGGCGGCTGGCTCAGCCGAGAAGTGCGAGCTGTCGTCGCTGGACTGGAGACGCGAGACGGTGATGCCGGGCACCCGCTGCAGCGCCTCGGCGACGGACTTGTCAGGGAAGGCGCCGATGTCGGTCGCGGTGATCGAATCCACCACGGTGTCGGCGTTCTTCTTCAGCATCTGCGAAGTCTCGAGCGACTTGCGCACGCCCACGACCACGACCTCGTCGACGGTGGCGTCGGACGGCTTGGCGGCGTCCTGGGCCCAGACCGGGCCGGCCACGCCGATCGCCGCCAGCGTCGCCAGGGAAACGCTTCCCCGGAGGATCGCCTTGCGCCCCTGGCTGAGACTGAAGTTCCTCATCATCTGCATGTGCTCCCTACTTTTTCGCCGCGCCGTCTTCGCGCGGGCTTGTCCTTGCTGCAGGTCCGGCTTCCTCGCCGGTCGAGCGGTCCGGCTTCCCGCCGATCCCGTTCGCGACCCCTTCCCTCTTGGTTTGCCCGGCCTCCGGGCTCTTTCGGTCGCCCCATACGGCCACGACCCGCGACGGCCTCGCCGCCAGCGGTTTCGTCGGTCGCGATGGAGTGAAGCCGGTCGGCCGGCTGCGGCGCGTCCCTGGACCGGGCCTCCTGGCTTTCCGGTCGTGCGCCTGGGGGGCGACGTCGTCGCTCGCCCCGCTTGATCCCCCTCCCCTTCGATACGATCTGGCCGGCGGCTTGGCGCCGCCTTGAGACCGACCGCCAGCGCCCCGGGCGGGACGCAAGACTTGCCGGTCGATCGAACGCCCGAGATCCAGCGAGTCCCCCTCGCCCGGCTCTCCAGCGCCTCGACTTGCGCAATCTTGCGTTATTTTGCGCAAGGCGCAAGAGCGTCGATATGCGAATTTTTTGACTGTTATCGCTACCCTTGCCAGCCGCTGACCGATGGCGATGGAAGAGAAAATTCGCTAACTGAAAGCCAATAGGAGCGAAATTGGCCTAATATCCACTCAACTTGGCATGATCCACCACCGTCCGATGAGCTGCGAGACGATCGCTTGCGGTGGAAAACACGCCCGTTTCATCACAGAAAAAAGTCGACAGCCTCTGCAATTTACGCAATTCTTGCGTTAAATTGACGGCGAATGGGGAGGCTCGCGCCATGCAAGACTTGCGCAAACCCTGCGAGACGTCTCGACAGGCGGCCTGCGCGTCGGCCGCGGGGCGTCCTCGGCTGCGGCGATCCGATTCCCGCCTTGCCCGTCGCGCGTCAGGCTGCCTGGCGCCGCGAGGGCTCGCCGATGGCCAGGGCGCTGACGGCGGCCAGGGCGAAGGCCCCCGCCGCCAGGCCCAGGGCCAGGATCACCTGCCCGCCGAACAGCGTCTTGACCAGCGGCCCCAGCACTGTCGCCGCGATCAGCTGGGGCAGCACCAGGAACAGGTTATGGATGCCCATGTAGACGCCCATCTTGTGGGGCGGCACGGCGTTGGACAGCAGGGCGTAGGGCGCCGACAGGATCGAGGCCCAGGCCACCCCGATTCCCACGATCGGGATCCACAGCAGGGTCGGGTCGTCGATCAGCACGAACCCCAGGAAGCCGAGGCCTCCGAGGGCCAGGCACAGGCTGTGGCTGGCGCGCAGGCCGATCCGGTGGGCCAGGGCCGGCAAGGCCAGGGCCGCCACGGCCGCCACCCCGTTATAGCCGGCGAACAACACCCCCACCCAGTCGGCGCCCTGGTTGTAGGCGGCCGATCCGGCGTCCGTGGCGCCGTAGTGGCGGGCCGCCACGGCGGGGGTGGCGTAGATCCACAGGGCGAACAGGCCAAACCAGGTGAAGAACTGCACCACCGCCAGGCGCATCAGCACCTGGGGCATGTGCAGCATGTCCTCGACCACCTCGAGCACGCCCAGGGTCGGACGCCCCTGGCGGCGCAGCCAGGTCGCCGCCAGCTGGGCCGCGCCGAAGGCCACGGCGAAGGCCGCCAGCACATAGACCTCCCGCGCCCACTGGGTGGCGGCGGCCACCGCACAGGCGGCCAGGCCGCCGATCGTCCACAGCGCCCCGCTCTTGAGCATCAGGGCCGCGCCCTCGGGCGTGGGGGCCTGGTGGACGGCCGAGGCCGCAGCGCCGATCGCCTCGGGCGGGTTCTCGCGCGTGGTGAAGACCGTCCACATCACCGCCGCCAGCAGGGCCACGCCCCCCACGTAGAAGGCGACGTGCACCGAGCGCGGCAGCACGCCCGGCGCAGCCGTGCCGGAAACGCCGAACCAGTGGGTCAGGGCCCACGGCAGGGCCGAGGCGAACACCGCGCCCGCGCCGATGAAGAACACCTGCATGGCGAAGCCCGTCGTGCGTTGCTCCTCGGGCAAGGTGTCGGCGACGAAGGCGCGGAACGGCTCCATGGCCACGTTGATGGAGGCGCTCAGCACCCACAGCATCACGCTGGCGCTCCACACCGTGGGCGCGTTGGGCATGAGGAACAGGGCGATCGCCGTCAGGATCGAACCGTAGAACAGGTACGGGCGCCGTCGGCCCAGCCGCCCCCAGGTGCGGTCGCTCAGATGGCCGATGATCGGCTGGACCAGCAGGCCCGTCGCCGGCGCCGCGATCCAGAGGATCGCCAGTTCGTTGACGTCGGCGCCCAGGGTTTGAAAGATGCGACTGGTGTTGACGTTCTGCAGCCCCCAGACAATCTGGACGCCGAAAAGGCCGCAACACATGTTCCAGATCTGAGTAAAGGAAAGACGCGCCCGGGCCACGCGCGTTGATTCTCCGCCAAACCCGCCAAAGTCTTGCTGCTTATGTCGCAAGGGCTTGCTCGCGGGACGCTAAGGTGACCTGAAGTATTTTTGGAATTGCTTGGAACCGATGGGCAGCAGCAGCAACAACAATACGACGCTGGACGATCTGGCGGCCCTGGCCGGCGTGTCGGCCTCGACGGTTTCCCGGGCCCTGAACGATCACCCGTCGATCAGCACGCGCACCAAGCAGCGCATATGGGCCCTGGCCCGCGAGCGCGACTATCCGTTCAGGCGCTACATGCCCTCCGGCCCGATCGGCTCCGAAGGCTCGATCGCGATCGTGACCCCCCGCACGCATGGTCGTCCCCTGCCCCTGTCCCACCCGTTCTTCCTGGAGCTGCTCGCCAGCATCGGCGAAGCCGCCCGGGACCGGGGTTGTGATTTCACCGTCAGCCATACGGCGCCGGCCACCTATGATGACCTGTTTTTCGCCGCGACCGCCAGCCGCGCCAACGGCGTGATCTTTCTTGGTCAGAGCACGTTGCACGAATCCCTCAACCAGCTGGCCGGCACCGAGGCGCGGTTCGTGGTCTGGGGGGCCCAGATGCCGGGGCAGAAATACTGCTCGATCGGCTCGGACAACCTGCTGGGCGGACGGCGCGCGACGCTGCACCTGGCCCGCCTGGGCCGCAAGCGGATCGTTTTCCTGGGCGAGACCGACCCCGAGGCCCTGCAACGCCGGGCCGGCTATCTGGAGGCGCTGAAGGAGAGCGGCCTGGACGCCGATCCCGCCCTGGTGGCCCCGGTCGGCTTCGAGCTGGAATCGGCCGAGGCGGCGGTCAATCGCCTGCTGCGCCGCAAGACGCCGTTCGACGCCATCTTCGCCTCCAGCGACCTGATCGCCCTGGGCGCCATCCGGGCCCTGCGGCGGGCCGGGGTCTCGGTGCCCGAGGACGTCTCGGTGGTGGGTTACGACGACATGCTGCTGAGTCGCCTCAGCACCCCGGCCCTGAGCACCATCAAGCAGGACACCCAGAAGGCCGGCCGCCTACTGGTCTCCCGCGTGCTCGACGCCGTCGACGACAATCGCGCCGAACGCCTGCCTACCGACCTGATCGTGCGGGAGTCCTGCGGGGCCTAGAATCCCCGCAGGCGACAACGAGAAAGGGGCTTCAGCCCGCGATCGCGGCGGCGTCGCGCTCGCCCGTGCGGATGCGCAGGGCCTGCTCCAGGTCGAGCACGAACACCTTGCCGTCGCCGATCTTGCCGGTGTTGGCCGTGCGCTGCAGCGCCTCGACCACCGACTCGACCACGTCGGTCGGCACGGCGATCTCCAGCTTGACCTTGGGCAGCAGCTTCACCTCGTACTCGGCGCCGCGATAGACCTCGGTTTTGCCCTTCTGGCGGCCGTAGCCCCGGACCTCGGTGACCGTCAGGCCCGAAGCGCCCGCCTCGGTGACCGCCTCGAGCACCGCGTCCAGGCGGCTCGGCTTGATAACGGCGACGATCATCTTCATGGCGCGGCTCCCACTTCTCGCGACTCAAGGCTAGGCCCGGGAATCGACGGCTCCAAGGGCTTGGGGCCATTTAGAGTACGCGGCGCCTTCCGAACAGGCGCCACCCTGACGGGCGCGGGGCCGCCGGGCGACGGGGCCAGGACGCCGGGCGCGAACACCCGCACCCGCTGGCGGCTGCCGCGCGGCTTGACCGCGAAGGTCTGCTTGACGGCCTCCATCAGGATCAGGCCGGCGAACCTGGGCCACAGGCGCGCGCCCACCTGCTCGAACCCCTCGCTCCAGCGCGACATCACCCCGGCGGGCGGCACGTAGAGGGCGCGGGTCCAGCCGGCGGGCTCCAGGTCGGCCTCTCGCAGCAAGGCCTCCAGCTGGTGGCGGCTGAACGGACGGCCATGGCCGAAGGGCGTGCTCTCGGCCCGGGCCCACAGGCCATCGCGCGAGGCCACGGCCACGATCAGCCGCCCCGACGGGGCCATCACCCGCCAGATCTCGCGCAGGACGGCGGCCGGATCATCGGCCTCCTCCAGCGCATGGACGGCCAGGATGCGGTCGAACATGGCGTTGGAGAACGGCAGGCTGGTCTCCTCCACCAGGGTCGCCTGGTTGCGCTCGCCGTTGGGCCAGACCTCCACGCCCTGGGCCGCGGGCATGGCCGCCACCACCCGGCGCGCCTTGGCCCGCGCGCCTTCCAGGAACGGCGTGGCGTAGCCCAGGCCCAGCACGTCCAGGCCGCGCGCGTCGCCCCACGCCTCCTCGACCTTGCGGCCCAGCATCTCGCGCGCCGCCCGTCCCAGGGGGGTGGCGTAGAAGGCTCTCAGATCAAGCACGTCTCGACGCATTGAGTCTCCCGGCCGGCGACGTCATCTATGTAGGTATGTAGGCGGGCCAGCCTTCCGCGTCACGCCCGCCCCGCCCTTCCAGGAGAGTTCGAGCATGCCGCTGACCGTCCACCAGTTTCCATGCCTGTCGGACAATTACGGCTTTCTCGTGCGCGACGAGGCCACCGGCAAGGTCGCGACCGTCGACACGCCCGACGCCGACGCCATCCTGGCCCAGCTGGAAAAGCTGGGCTGGAGCCTGGACCTGATCCTCAACACCCACTGGCATCCCGACCACGCCGGCGGCAACGCCGCGCTGAAAGCCGCCACCGGCGCCACGATCGTCGGGCCGCAGGAGGTGACCCGCATCGCGCCGCTGGACCGCGCCGTCACCGAGGGCGACGAGGTGCGCCTGGGCGAGACGGTGTTCCGCGTCCTCGACACCGGCGGCCACACCCTGGGCCACATCGCCTATCACGACGCCGCCGACGCCATCGCCTTCGTCGGCGACACCCTGTTCGCCCTGGGCTGCGGACGCCTGTTCGAGGGCGACGCCGCCCAGATGTGGGGCTCGCTGTCCAAGCTGACCGCCCTGCCGGACGACACCACCGTCTACTGCGCCCACGAGTACACCGCCGCCAACGCCCGCTTCGCCCTGTCGGTGGACGACGATCCCGCGCTCAGGCGCCGGGCGGAGGCGGTCTTCGCCGCCCGCGAACGGGGCGAGGCCACCGTGCCCACCACCATCGGCCTGGAGAAGGCCACCAATCCCTTCTTGCGCGCGCCCCTGCTGCGGCCGCATCTGGCGCCCGCCGAAGCGTTCGGCGAGATTCGCGCCGCCAAGGACGGTTTCAAGGGATGAGCATCGATACTCTCGGACTTTCCGGCGACCTGGGCGCCAAGGAGATCATCCGCCTGCTGGACATGGCGCCCCACCCCGAGGGCGGCTGGTACAAGCGCACCTTCGCGGACGAGGCGCTGGTCGACGGCCGCCCGGCGTCGACCGCGATCTACTATCTGCTGCAGGCCGAGGAGATGTCGGCCTGGCACCGCATCGACGCGGTCGAGACCTGGCACTGGTACGCCGGCGCGCCCATCCGCCTGTCGATCTCGCCTCCGGACGGCAAGGGCGTGACCGCCCACACCCTGGGTCCGGACCTGCGCACCGGCGCCCGCCCTCAGGCGATCGTGCCGGTGGGCTGGTGGCAGACCGCCGTCAGCCTGGGCGCCTGGACCCTGGTCGGCTGCACCGTGGCGCCGGGCTTCCGCTTCGAAGGCTTCGAACTGGCCGCGCCGGACTGGCGCCCTAGCGACGGGGTCTGAGCGCCCTTCGGGAAGCTCCACGAACCCAAGAAAAAGGCCCCGGATCGCTCCGGGGCCTTTGACGTATCCTAAGGGGCGACCGAGGCCGGTTCGGTCACCGGCTCGGGGTTGCTCTCGTCGGCGCCGTGCGACCACTTCTTCAGCAGCGGCGACAGCAGCAGGAAGATCACCCCGATGCCCACGGCCGACAGGCCGATGATCTTGAAGACCAGCAGCGACTGGACCATCGCCGCGCTGGGATCCAGCACCTGGCCGCCGATGGTCTCGGTGGTGGCGATCGCCGCGATCCAGCTGCCGAACAGGTTGGCCATGGCCAGGGCCATGTACCAGACGGCCATCACGAACGAGACGATCGACAGCGGCGACAGCTTGGTCATCTGCGACAGGCCCACCGGCGACATGCACATCTCGCCCGAGGTGTGCAGCATGTACATGACCACCAGGAAGATCAGCGGCATCCGGAACGCGCCGTCGGCGAAGTGGGCGCCGATCAGCAGGATCAGGAAGCCGGCGCCGACCTGGATCAGCGACAGGCCGAACTTGACCATCGGACCGGGGTTCTGGCCGCGCGCGCCCAGCCAGGTCCACAGCGCCGCGAAGATCGGCGCGAAGATCAGGATCCAGCCGGCGTTGATGGCCTGGGTCTGGGCGGCGTTGAAGGCGGTGTTGACCCAGAACTTGCCGGTGGGGTCGATGTGGGCCGCGGCCAGCTGCTCGGGCGAGCCCAGCACCACCGAACCGCCCAGCCACTGCATCGGATGCGACAGCAGGGTCAGGTTGACGTTGGTGGCCGCGAACAGGTTCAGCGACGAGCCGGCCTGCTCGAACAGGGTCCAGAACACCACCGCGCCCAGCACCAGCACCACGGCCAGCAGCAGGCGCTCGCGCTCGACCTTGCCGCACTTGGCGAAGGCGAACCACAGGATGTAGCCCAGCGAGCCGAACATGCCCGCGATCAGGGTCGCGCTGACCACCGGGGTGTACTGCACCAGGAAGAAGATCACCCCCACCACCGCCAGCGACAGGGCGTAGATCCCGACCTCCTGGGTGATCGGCCCGGCCACCGCGGCCTTCAGCTTGCGCGGCTCGGGCGGCTCGCCCTTGCCCAGCAGCAGCGGCTTGCCCAGCACGAAGATGATGAAGCCGGCCAGCATGCCCAGGCCCGCCGCGCCGAAGCCCGCGCCCCAGCCGAACTTCACGCCCAGCAGGCCGCACAGGATCGAGGCCCAGAACGAGCCCAGGTTGATGCCGTAGTAGTAGAGGGTGAAGCCCGGATCGCGGCGCGGGTCGCCCTGCGGATAGAGCTGGCCCACCAGCGAGGCGACATTGGCCTTCATGAAGCCCACGCCGACGATGATCAGCGCCAGGGCCGCCCAGAAGATATTGAGGTACAGCGGATCGCGCCCCTCGACGCCCAGCGTGTACTGGCCCTTGGGCAGGATCGCGGGCAGGGCCGCGCCGGCCGGCAGGTTCTTGATCTCGAAGTCGCCCTGCTTGCTGGCGGTCACCTCGTAGGGCTTGCCCTCGACCATCAGGCGGGCCGTGCGTTCGTCGCCGCGGCCGTCGACCTGGAACTCGTAGGCGTGGTTGGCGTAGGTCAGCGTCTGGGTGGCCGGACGCCCCTCGACCGCCATGGTCAGGTGGCCCGCCACCAGCAGCAGGGCGCCGAACGCCACCGCCTTGCGGGTGCCCAGGTACCGGTCGGCCAGGAATCCCCCCAGCAGCGGCACGATATAGACCAGCGAGGTGTAGGAGCCGTAGTGGCCGCTGGCGACCTTCGGATCGAAGAGGAAATGCTGCGTCAGATAGAAGATCAGCAGGCCGCGCATGCCGTAGTAGGAGAAACGCTCCCACATCTCGGCCAGGAAGCAGATGATCAACCCACGCGGGTGACCACGTAACAATTGGATGAGCACGGGGATGCCGGTCACGAGGGTGACCAGTATTCCGACGGCGACGACGATATTCATGTACTAGCCTTGAATTCTTTAGCGGCTTCGGCGTCGATCAGGTCGTTTCGCCCTCGCCCTCCCCATTCGGCGGGAGAAGATCACGCTGCAAGGCGTTTCACAAGCAATGGCTTGCCGCCGGGGAGCCCGGAGGGCGCGCCGCGCGTTTTCCATGCGTCCCCCAGGGAGAACCGTCATGCCCGTCCTGAACCCCGACCACCCGATCACCACCGCCCGCGAAGACCGCCGGGTGCGCGTGCTGTTCGAGGGGCACGAGATCGCCGACAGCGGCGAGGTCCTGCTGCTGCGCGAAGCCGACTATCCGATCGTGCGCTATTTCCCCCGCGGCGACGTGGCCATGGCCTTCCTGCACAAGACCGACAAGACCAGCTGGTGTCCCTACAAGGGCCAGGCCTCGTATTACACGATCGTGCGCGACGCCAAGATCATCGAGAACGCCGTCTGGTCCTACGAGGCCCCGCTGGACGGCATGGGCGAGATCGCCGGCTACCTGGCCTTCTATCCCGAGCACGTCGACTTCCAGGTGGGTGGGCTGACCGCCGCCGAGACCCGCGCCGTCGACGTCGCCGACATTGTCCGCCACACCGACAGCGGGTCCGGCTCCAGCCAGGCCGAGCACTGGGCGCCCAACGTCTCCATGCCCGACGACGAGGCGTGGGAAGGCGACGACATCGACGAAGCTTCGGCGGAAAAGACGGTAGGCCGCCCCTATGAGGGAACGGGATCGATCTAGAAGTCGTTGGCGAGAAGAGACCAGTAACCGCGCGTTAAGCTTACAAGCGCTGCAATAAGGCGACGCTTGGGTGAGAGCCTCCGCAAGAGGGGCTTCGGAGGAACGCCATGGCCTATATCGGCTTCGACGCCCATCAACGACCGGCTCCGCGCCCCGTCGGCGCGCGCGCGACCCCGCCCCTGGCCTGGGGACGCCTGCTGGCGGTCGCCGCCAGCCTGGGCGCCTGGGTCGCGATCATCGCGGCGGCGCGGGCCATTTTCTGACCCCCTGGCCTGGCGTTCGCCAGGAACAGGGTCCGGATCAGTAGGCGCAGTCCTCGAACACCCGGTTGATGTCGCCCTTCCACGCGCCCTCGTACAGGGCCAGCAGGCGCTCCGCCGGGGTGACGCCGCTGTCGGCGATCTCTTCCAGGTCGCCCAGGTAGATCGTCTCGTCCAGGAAACCGCCGTTCAGGTGGGCGCGGTTCTTCAGGCCCGACTTGGCGATGGCCACGAAGTCCCTGGCCACGTCCTGGGCGCTGCGGCCCGCCACCTGCGCCTTCAGGCCCAGGCGCGGCACGTCGCGACGCAGGCCCTCGCGGTCCTCAATCGTCCAGTCCTTGCAGAGGTCCCAGGCCGCCGCCAGGGCCGCGTCGTCGTAGAACACACCGGTCCACAGCGCCGGCAGGGCGCACAGGCGGCTCCAGGGGCCGGCGTCAGCCCCGCGCATTTCCAGGTAGGTCTTCAGCCGCACCTCGGGAAAGGCCGTGGTGGTGTGGTCGGCCCAATCCTTGATCGTGGCGATCTCGCCCGGCAGCTCGGGCAGCTTGCCCTCGATGAAGTCGCGGAAGCTGCGGCCGGCCACGTCGATGTACTTGTCCCCGCGCTTGACGAAGTACATCGGCACGTCCAGCGCGTAGCGGGCGTAGCGCTCGAAATCGAAGCCGTCCTCGAACACGAAGTCGAGCAGGCCCGTGCGGTTGGGGTCGGTGTCGGTCCAGACGTTGGCGCGGGCCGACAGGAAGCCGTTGGGCTTGCCTTCCGTGAACGGAGAATTGGCGAACAGGGCCGTGGCGATCGGCTGGAGCGCCAGGCTCATGCGGAACTTGGCCACCATGTCGGCTTCGCTGGAGAAGTCGAGATTGGCCTGCACCGTGCAGGTGCGCAGCATCATGTCCAGGCCCAGCTTGCCGACCTTGGGCATGTAGTTGCGCATGATCACGTACCGGCCCTTGGGCATGATCGGCACCTCCTCGCGCTTCCACAGCGGCGAGAAGCCCAGGCCCAGGAAACCCAGGCCCAGCTCGTCGGCGACGGTCTTGACCTCGTCCAGGTGCTTGCCGGTCTCGTCGCAGATGTCGTGCATGGTCAGCAACGGCGCGCCCGACAGCTCGAACTGCCCGCCCGGCTCCAGGCTGACATTGGCGCCGTTGCGCTCCAGCCCGATGATCGTGGGGCCTTCCATGACGGGCTTCCAACCGAAGCGTTGCAGACCCACCAGCAGGGCGTGCACGCCCTTGTCGCCCTCGTAGGGCACGGGCGTATGGGCGCCCAGGTAGAAGCCGAACTTCTCATGCTCGGCGCCGACGCGGAACTGCTCCCTGGGCTTTACGCCCTTGGCGAAGTAGGCGGTCAGGTCGTCGAGCGTCAGTTGACGCTCCTGGCTGGCGGCTTCGGCCATCGGCCCTCCTCCCAAGATCAAACACGCATTCAGAGGGAGGGGCTCCCCGCCCCGGCCGCCCGCGAACTCTCGTGCTGCGCAGTTGGGCGTTTTCTTAGCGAACCTCAAGGGGGGACGCACCGCCTTTCGCAACCGCGGGGGTTCCGGTCAGGCCGCCCCCTTCCCATTTTCGCCGGCAAGCGCCGGCATGCGGGGATCGCGGCGCAGGGCGCATCACGGGGGAGCTCACATGTCCGCAACCATCGTCCTGGCCTGGCTGGCCCTGGCCGCCACGCCGTCGCCCGCCCCCGACGCCCTGCAGCCGTTCGAGGGCGCCTGGACGTGCGAGGGGCATTTCGAACCGTCCATGAAGCCCCTGGCCTCGACCATGGTCTTCGCCAGGGACCCGGACACGGGCGCCCTGGTCAAGCGGCATCGCGACCTTCCGCCCGGCGGCTACAAGGCCAACGAGACCTGGGCGGCGGCGGCGGGCGGCTACCGCGCCAGCATCGCCGACGGCTTCAGCGGCCTGCGCTGGTTCGTCTCGCCTGGATGGGAACAGGACCGCTGGACGTGGACGCGCGTCGACGAAGGCGCGCCGGCCGAGGCGTTCGTCTACCAGCGCGCCGGGCCGGGCAGGATGACCGTCGAATGGTGGATCTCGCGCAAGGGGGCTCCCAAGACCCTGGGCGACACCCTGGCCTGCGAGAAAAGCGCCTCCTGGCGCTAGCGCCAGTCTCCCGCCACGGCCTGCCACAGGGTCATCGCCGAGATCGCCGCGGTGTCGGCGCGCAGGATGCGCGGCCCCAGGGTCACGGGGATGACGAACGGCAGCGAGCGCAGCTTCTCCCGCTCCTCAGGGGCGAAGCCGCCCTCGGGGCCGATCAGGATGGCGGCGGGCTGAGGCGCCCCGGCGGCGGCCTCGACCAGGGGTCGGGCGTCGCCGCCCTCGTCGCAGAAGACCAGCTTCCGGCCCGGGTCCCAGGCGTCCAGGATCTTGTCCAGCTTCTGGGGATCCTCGATGGCCGGCACGTCCAGGCGGCCGGTCTGCTCGGCGGCCTCGATGGCGATGGCGTCCAGCCGGCCCAGCTTCAGGAAGTCGACATTGGTGCGGCGGGTCTGGGTCAGGCGCACCCGCCGCGCGCCCAGCTCGGCGGCCTTCTCGACGATGGTCTCCACCCGGCCGCGCTTGACCATGGCGATCACCAGGTCGAGGTCGGGGCCATGCTCCTGCGGCCGCGTCCGCTCGACCGCCTTCAGCAGGCAGCCGCGCTTGCCAGCCTCGACCAGGGCGCAGCGCCACTCGCCGTCCTGGCCGTTGAAGACCAGGATCTCGTCGCCGACGTTCAGGCGCATGACCGCCGTCAGGTAGCGCGACTGGTCGATATTGGGCGCCACGCCGGCGTCCTGGCTCAGGGGATGTGGAACGAAAAGACGGATCATGGCGTCTTTCTAGCGCGACTTGGCTTTTTGGGGGTAGGCTTCCCGCATGAGCAAGACAGCCGACTATGAAACCGAGCTGCGCACACTCCAGCTGGCTCTGATCGACGTCCAGAAGCAGGCCATCAAGGAGGGCTGGAAGACGGTCACCGTCTTCGAAGGCCGGGATTCGGCGGGCAAGGACGGCACCATCGCCCGCATCACCGAGCACGCCCACCGTCGCGCCACCCAGGTGGTGGCCCTGCCCAAGCCCAGCGACCGCGAACAAAGTCAGTGGTACTTCCAGCGCTATGTCGACTGGTTGCCGGCCTGCGGCGAGGCCGTGGTCTTCAACCGCTCCTGGTATAACCGCGCCGGGGTCGAGCCGGTGATGGGCTTCTGCACGCCCGAGGAGCACCAGCAGTTCCTGCGCGACGTGCCGGCCTTCGAGCTGATGCTGGTGCAGAACGGCCTGATTCTGACCAAGTTCTGGCTGGACATCAGCCGCGACGTCCAGGCCGAGCGCCTGGAGGCCCGCCGCAACGACCCGTTGAAGGCCTTCAAGGTCAGCGACCTGGACGGCGTGGCCCAGGACAAGTGGGACGCCTACACCGACGCCCGCGACGAGATGCTGATGCGCACCCACTCGGCCCCGGCCCCGTGGATCTGCGTGCGCGCCGACCACAAGAAGGCCGCGCGGCTCAATGTGCTGCGCTGGCTGCTGCACGGCACGGCCGACAAGAAGACCCTGAAGTCGATCCCCAAGCCGGATCCCGACGTGATCTTCTCCTTCGAGCCGGCGGCGCTGAAGGACGGACGGCTGGCGCGGTGAGGCGCGGCGTATTCTTCCCCCTACGGGGGAGGAGGGCCGCCAGGCCCGGAGGGGGCAAGTCGGTTCGCACTGAGCCGGAGACTAAGCTGGGCCGCCGAGCTCGACGCTTGCCCCCACCTGACCGCTGCGCGGTCTGTCCGCCCCCGTAGGGGGCGGATCTGCGACCAAGGAGCCCCCTATTCCGCATCCCAGGCGAACGCCTTGTCCAGCCAGTTCCCCAGCCGCCCGTCCGGACGCGCCAGGGCGTGGATGCGGGCCATCTCCTCGTCCGACAGGGCGAAGTCGAAGATGTCGAGATTCTCGGCAAGACGCTTTTCGCTGCTCGTCTTGGGAATGGTCACCACGCCCTGCTGGACCTGCCAGCGCAGGGTGACCTGGCCTGGGGTCTTGCCGTGGGCCTGGCCGATCTCGATCAGCACGGGCTCGTCGGCCACCTTGCCCTGGGCCAGGGGCGACCAGGCGGTGATCGAGGCGCCGATCGCCTTGGCCTTGGCGATCAGGGTCTTCTGCGACAGGTAGGGGTGGTACTCGATCTGGTTGGTGGCGATCGGGGCGGCCGACAGCGAGGCGGCCTTGGCCATCAGCGCCGAGGGAAAGTTCGACAGGCCGATGGCCCGGGTCAGCCCCCGGTCGCGCACGTCGTTCAGGGCGGCCATGGTCTCGGCCAGCGGGGGCTGGGGCTTGGGCCAGTGCAACAGCAGCAGGTCCACCTGCGGCACGCGCAGCTTCTTCAGGCTCTCCTCGACCGAACGCTGCAGGTCGCCCTCGCGGAAATGGTCGATCCACACCTTGGTGGTCACGAACACCTGGTCGCGCGGCAGGCCGGCGGCCGCCAGGCCCGCGCCCACGTCCTGCTCGTTGCCGTAGATCTGGGCGGTGTCGACGTGGCGGTAGCCCAGTTCCAGGGCCTTCTCGACCATCGGCTGGGCCGCGCCGTTCTCCAGCTGCCAGGTGCCCAGGCCGATGGCGGGCATGGCGACGTCGCCCGAGCGGATGTCGGGAATCGAATGGGGCATGGGAAGTCTCCGGGGAGGAACGCTGGGAACTAGGCGGATATAGAACGCATGCGACGCGACGCCAGTCGAAGCTGAAGATGCTGCAGCCCCGTCAGCAACAGGGTGACGGCGTAGAAGCCTGCGCCCATGACCACCATGGTGGCCAGGACCGCGCCGTACCCTCTCTGGGTCACGTTGAAGAACGGATAGGGATAATAGGCGCTCATCGCCCCGTGCAGCAGGGTCCAGGCGCCGTAGAGCAGCGGAAACACCAGCGCCTTCCAGGCCGAGCCCCATCTGGCCGCCTCGCGCGGCGGGAAGGCCAGGATGTCGGCCAGGAACAGCAGCGGCGTGATCGTGTGCAGCAAGGTGTCGGCCAGCAGTTGCAGGCCCTGCGGGTTCCAGGTCCCGGCCAGCAGTCCGTGATAGACCACCGCGGTGATGGCGATGTAGACGCCGCCGGCCACGCGGGTTCCGGCCCGTTCGGCCCAGCGCCCCAACGCCCGCTCGCGCCACAGCACCGGCGCGGTCAGGATTACGCCGACCACGATGTTGCTGAGGATGGTGAAGAAGCTGAAGAACTTCACCAGCGCCGCCGCCACCTCGGGCGCGGGACGGCCGTGGATCATCAGCCACAGCTGCAGCAGCACGCCGGTCCACACCGCCAGGGCGGCCAGGCCCCTCCAGATCTTCATGCGCCCGCTCCCCGTTCGGCGTCCCAGGCCTTGAGCAGTTTCTTAGGCGCGCTCGCCCGCCATTGCCGCTCCAGCAGCCGCTCGACCACCCCGGGGGCCACCTTCGACAGCCGCACCAGCACCATCGGGTAGTTGCGGTAGTGGTCGGTGACGTAGAAGGTCTCGGGCTCGGCCTCGATCAGCATCTCGCGCTCGTCGAAACCCACGCCTGGACAGACCAGGGTGTCGCCGTCCTCCTTCAGGCGGGTCAGGAACTTGCCGTGCGCCTTCAGGCAGGGGTAACCGTAGGAGGTCCCCTCGGCGACGCCGGGCAGGGCCAGGGCGAAGGCGCTCACCTCGTCGAAGGTCATGGTTGCTCCCTTTGAGCGGGACTATAGGGGTAAGATGGACGCTGAAAACACCCCCTCGCCGCCGCCGGCCGCGCCCGCCGCGACCATGGCCTCGCCAGTGCTCGTGCTGGGCGCGACCAGCCTGATCGGCGAACGCCTGCTGGAGCGGCTGAACGCCGAGGGACTGGAGCCGATGGCCCTTTCGCGACGCCCGCCCAGCGACGACGTCTGCTGGATCGACGGCGACCTGTCCGACCCGAACCTGGCCGACGAGCTGTCGCCGATCGCCACCGTGCTCTCGCTCTCGCCGCTCTGGCTGCTGCCCCAGGCCCTGCCGGCCCTGAAGGAACGCGGCCTGACCCGGCTGGTGGCCTTCTCCTCGACCAGCCGCTTCACCAAGGAGGCCTCGCCCGAGCCGGCCGAACGGGCCGTGGCCAAGGCCCTGGCCGACGCCGAGGCCCAGGTCGAGGCGTTCTGCGCCGCCCACAGCGTGGCCTGGACGATCCTGCGGCCGACCCTGATCTATCTGGAAGGCCAGGACGGCAATGTCAGTCGGCTGGCGGCCCTGGTGCGCCGGTTCAAGGTGCTGCCGCTGTCGGGCGAGGGCGCGGGGCTGCGCCAGCCGGTCCACGCCCACGACCTGGCCGAGGCCGCCATCGCCGCGGCCCGCTCGGACGCCGCCCGCGACCGCGCCTACAATCTGGTCGGCGGCGAGACGATCACGTACCGAACCATGGTCGAGCGCATCTACGAGGGGCTGCGCCGCCGCCCAGCGATCCTGACCCTGACGCCGTGGCTGTTTTCGCTGCTGCTGCGGCTGGCCAAGCCCTTCTACCCCGGCGCCACCGCCGCGATGGGCGACCGCATGTCCCAGAACCTGACCTTCGACGACGCCGACGCCCGCCGCGACTTCGGCTGGTCGCCCAGGGACTTCCATCCGACCTTCTGAGCGGTCCCGGGGCCTTCGCGACGCCCGGGACGACAACCCTGATGCGCGGATGCGTCTAGCCCTCGCTCCACACCGCCAGTTCGTTGCCCGAGGGGTCGGTAAAGTGGAAGCGGCGGCCGCCGGGGAAGCTGAAGATCGGCAGCACGACCACCCCGCCCGCCGCCTCGACCTTGGCCTGCATGGCCTCCAGGTCGTGGGCGTAGAGCACCACCAGGGGCTTGGCCGCCGAACCGTCCTGGGCCTTGGCGAAGCCGCCGTCGGCGCCCTGGCCCTCGAAGGCGGCGTAGTCGGGACCATAGTCGGTGAAGCCCCAACCGAAGGCGGCCGTGTAGAACGCCTTGGTCGCCGGCAGGTCGCCCGCGGGCCATTCGATGTAGTCGATCTTGCCGTCTTCACGCATGGCGCGCCTCCCAGTTTGTTCTCATTATGTTCTAGTCGGGCGTCAAGGCAGAGTCCAGACGCTGGTGCGCTTGACGGCCATGTCCTCCAGCTCACGCGTGGTGGGCACCTGGTACTCGGCCAGCTTCACCAGCCCGTCCTTGGGAAAGTAGGTGCGGCCGGGATCGCCGATCAGCACCGTCGCCCCGGCCGCGCGCCCCTGGGCCAGCCAGGCCATGACGGCCTGCGCCATCGGCCGCTCGTAGCAGATGTCGCCCGCCAGGATGACCTCGGCGGGCGGCGGCGGGGCGTCCAGCAGGTTCACGTCGGTGAAGCCGGCCACGACGCCGTTGGCCTCCGCGTTCAGGCTGATGGCGGCCTCGCAGAAGACATCGATGTCGGCGGCCAGCACGCCGGCGGCGCCGGCCTTCATCGCCGCGATCGCCACCAGGCCCGAGCCCGAGGCGAAGTCGATCACGCGCTTTCCGGCCACGACCTCCGGATGGTCCAGCACGTAGCGGGCCAACGCCTGGCCGCCGGCCCAGGCGAAGGCCCAGAACGGCGGCGGCAGGCCGATCTCGGCCAGGGCCTCCTCGGTCAGCTTCCACAGGGGCGTGACCTCGTCGGCCAGGCGCAGGACCAGCTCGGGCGTATGCGGCGGCGCCTGCAGGGCGGTGTTTTCGAGGATGAAGGCGCGGCGGCCTTCCAGGCTCTGGTCGATCATGCAGGCCTTAGAGCACCGGACGGCTCAGGCGGGAACCCGGCTCGACGCCGCCTTCAGCACGGTCAGGTAGCCCGGCGCGGTCAGCATGCCCTCGGTCAGGCCCTTGGCCTCCAGCAGGCGGTGCGCGCGGGGCAGGTTCCAGCACGGCATGTGCATGAACAGGTGATGCTCGGCGTGAAAATTGACGTGGTAGGGCGCGATCAGGGCGCGCTCGACGAGGTTGGCCGAGGTGGTGCGGGCGTGGCGGAACGGATCGGGCTCGTCCTTGGCCACCAGGGCGTGCTCGGCGATGTTGCGCAGGCGCGTGACCAGGGGAAACCAGGTGGCCATCGGCACGATCCACAGCGCCAGCCACGCCCACCACAGGCCCGCGGCGCTGAGCACGACCAGCAGGCCCAGGTTCCACAGCAGGAACGGCCGCTGGCGGGCGACCTCGCCGGCGAACACCGCGCCCTTGGGCTGGTCGCCTTTCATCTTGCCCAGCAGCGGGCCGAAGCGCTGCTTGAAGAAGGTCTGGCCCGTCAGGTCGCGCACGATCTTGCGGCGCAGCGAGGCGCGGGTGGTCGGGAACGGGGCCGACAGCACCAGGTCCGGATCCTCGGCCTGCTGGGCGTACTTGTGATGGGTCAGGTGATAGGGCCGGTACTTGGCCAGCGACGCGCCCGTCGGGGCCGCGCACAGCCACTCGCCCACCCAGTCGTTGACCTTGAGGTTGGGGTGCAGCCCCCCGTGGGCCGCCTCGTGCATCAGGATCGCCAGGCCCAGCTGGCGCGCGCCGATCAGCATCACGGCCAGGACGTAGGTCAGCGGGTTGGGGAACGCCACGAACAGCGCCCCGGCCGCGACGATCACCGCCCAGGCGTGGGCCACCATCAGCAGGCCGCGCCAGCGCGAACGCGCCGACAGCCTCGCCCATTCCTGCGGCGAGAACAGCTCCTGCGGCTTGATGCGAGCGGCGACGGCCATGGAACGATCATGCCACATTCAGCTTCCGCCATACAGGATGACGCGGCGTAACCCGTTGGAGACACGCATGAAGACGCTTCTGATCGCCCTGGCCCTGGCCTCGGTCGCCACCGCCTCCCAGGCCGCCAGCTTCGACTGCGGCCGCGCCCGCGCGCCGGACGAAAGGGCGATCTGCGCCAACCTGGCGCTGAACGACAAGGACGTGCGGATGTCAGTGCTCTACGAGGTCAACCGCCGCACCCTGGCCATGGGCGGGCGCGACGCCCTGATCGGCCAGCAGCGCGACTGGCTGGCCGAGCGCCGCAACTGTGGCGCCAACCGCGCCTGCCTCAACCGCGCCTACGACCGCCGCCTGGCCGAGCTGGAACGCAGCATGGACCGGATCTACCGCAACGCGCCCTTCTAGGGCGGCGGTGGCCTAGAACCCCGCCGGCTTCCACAGCCCCGCCACCAGGGCCGCGAACAGCAGCAGGCCGGCCTGGGTGTTGGACTTGAACAGCGACAGCGCCTTGACCGGATCGTCCAGCCGCACGGCCAGGGCCTGGCGCGACAGGTGGATGGCGTAGAGGCCGGCCAGGGGCAGGAACAGCGGCCCCAGGTCGCCGACCCAGGCCGCGGCGATCACCAGCACGAAACAGGCGACATAGAAGCCGGCCACCCCCTGCTGGACGTGCGCGCCCAGGCGTCGGGTCGACGACTTCACCCCGGCCAGGGCGTCGTCCTCAATGTCCTGGATGGCGTAGATCGTGTCGTAGCCCAGGGTCCAGAACACGCCCGAGGCGTAGAGCAGCACCGGCGCCCAGGTCAGGGTGTGGGTGGCCGCCGCGTAGCCCAGCAGCGCGCCCCAGTTGAAGGTCAGGCCCAGCCAGGCCTGCGGCCACCAGGTGATGCGCTTCATGAACGGATAGCCGGCCACGAGGCCCAGCGACAGCACGCCCAGGGCCACGGCCAGCCAGCCCAGGGTCAGCAGTATGCACAGGCTGACCAGGCAGCAGCCGACCAGGAACGCCCAGGCCTGCTTGACGGTGATCAGCCCCGCCGGGATCGGGCGCAGGGCGGTGCGGGCCACCTGGGCGTCGAAGTCGCGGTCGACGATGTCGTTGAACGCGCAGCCCGCCGCCCGCATCAGGGCCGCGCCCACGAAGAAGGCCAGCAGCAGCCACGGATCAGGCCACTGCCCCTTGCCCGCCGCCGCCAGGGCGATGCCCTGCCAGCCGGGCAGCATCAGCAGCCAGATGCCGGTCGGACGGTCGAAACGTCCAAGCTTCAGCCACGGCCGCAGCGCCGCCGGGGCGTAGCGGTCCACCCAGTTGTTGGCCATGGCGTCCGGCAGGACGGCGGTCTGGATCGTGCTCATGGGGCACGCTTAGCGCGGACGGCGGGCGAAGGGAAAGCAGGACGCAAAGCGACAAGAAACCGGGCCTGGCGCCGGGCAGGATGGCGACAAGCGTCACGATAGGTTTTTCCGATCCAAATTCGAAAAACGATCAATTGGATTGAGGCGAGCCGCGCGGCCACAGTGTTTTCAAGAGACCAGCGGAGAGCCACATGACCCGGAACACCCTGACGACCACGGCCGGCGCGCCCATCGCCGACAACCAGAATTCGATCAGCGCCGGCCCCCGCGGTCCCCTGCTGATGCAGGACTATCAGCTGCTGGAAAAGCTGGCCCACCAGAACCGCGAGCGCATCCCCGAGCGCGTGGTTCACGCCAAGGGCTCGGGCGCCTACGGCGTGCTGACCGTCACCCAGGACGTGACCCAGTACACCAAGGCCGCCTTCCTGTCGGCGGTGGGCAAACAGACCCCGATCCTGATGCGCTTTTCCACCGTGGCCGGCGAGCGCGGCGCGGCCGACGCCGAGCGCGACGTGCGCGGCTTCTCGATCAAGGCCTACACCGAGGAGGGCAACTGGGACATGGTGGGCAACAACACCCCCGTGTTCTTCATCCGCGACCCGCTGAAGTTCCCCGACTTCATCCATACGCAGAAGCGCCACCCGGTCACCAACCTGCGCTCGCCCACGGCCATGTGGGACTACTGGTCGCTGAGCCCGGAAAGCCTGCACCAGGTCACCACCCTGTTCAGCGATCGCGGCCTGCCCCAGGGCTATCGCTTCATCCACGGCTTCGGCAGCCACACCTACAGCTTCATCAACGCCGCCAACGAGCGCGTGTGGGTCAAGTTCCACTTCAAGTCCATGCAGGGCATCAGGAACTGGACCAACGCCGAGGCCGGCGAGGTGATCGCCGGCGACCGCGAGAGCGCCCAGCGCGACCTGTTCGAGGCCATCGAGGCGGGCGACTATCCGCGCTGGAAGTTCTTCATCCAGGTGATGACCGACGCCCAGGCCGAGACGTTCCGCTACAATCCGTTCGACCTGACCAAGGTCTGGCCCCACGGCGAATTCCCGCTGATCGAGGTCGGCGTCGTCGAGCTGAACCGCAATCCGGACAACTATTTCGCCGAGATCGAGCAAAGCTCGTTCAGCCCGTCGAACATCGTGCCCGGCATCGGCTTCTCGCCCGACAAGGTGCTGCAGGCCCGGATCTTCTCGTACGCCGACGCCCACCGCTACCGGGTGGGCACCCATTACGAGATGCTGCCGGTCAACCGTCCGCGCTGCCCCGTGCACAACTATCACGCCGACGGCGCCATGCGCTTCGACGCCCCGCCGCGCACCGACGCCTATTACGAGCCCAACAGCTTCGGCGGGCCGGCGCAGGATCCGAGCCGGGCCGAGCCCCCGCTGGCCCTGCACGGCGACGCCGACCGCTACAGCCATCGCGACGGCAACGACGACTACACCCAGCCGGGCGACCTGTTCCGGCTGATGAACCCGGACCAGCAGCGCCAGCTGTTCGACAACATCGCCGCCGCCATGGCCGGCGTGCCGGTCGAGATCCAGCAGCGCCAGCTGGTCCACTTCCATCGCGCCGATCCGGCCTACGGGGCCGGCGTCGCGGAGCGTCTGGGCCTGTCGATCGACGGCGCCCTGGCCGCGGAATAGCGCCCCCACGCGTTCCGCGCCCCGGAGAGGGGCCGCCGCCCAGGCCCCCCGCGGCGGCCCCTCTCCCTATTCTCGAAAGGTTCCTTCCATGTCCGCCTCGCAAATCCTCGACCGTTCCGAAGCCTGGACCCTGCTGGCTCTGGGCCTGGCCGCCGGAATCGCCCTGCCCCATCCGGCGACCACGGCCCTGTGGACCGCCGCCGCCCGCGCCTTCGAGCGCGCCGGGGACGCCGGCATGGCCGCGCGCCTGGAGTCCTCGACCAAGTTCGGCCCCCGCATCCGCCGGCGCCGGGACCGCGTCACGCCCGCTCATGTCAGCTGGGCCTAAGCAATAGCCCTTATGCGGGCCGCCGGATTTGCCTGCGACCGCGCCAGGGCTTAAGCCCGCTGCATGACCGACGCACTCGCCCCCATCGCCGACCTCGACAGCCGTAAGGCCGCCGCCCGCGCCTGGTTCGAAACCCTGCGCGACCAGATCTGCGCCGAGTTCGAGCGCCTGGAGGACGAGGCGCCCGCCGATCTCTACGCCGGCGACCCTGGCCGCTTCGTCCGCAAGCCCTGGGATCGCGCGGCCGGCGGCGGCGGGGTCATGTCGATGATGCATGGGCGATTGTTCGAGAAGGTCGGCGTGCACTGCTCGACCGTCCATGGGACCTTCACCCCCGAGATGGCCAAGACCATCCCCGGCGCAGCCGACGACCCCCGCTTCTTCGCCACCGGCATCAGCCTGATCGCCCATATGCGCAATCCGCGCGTGCCGGCCGTGCACATGAACACCCGCTTCATCGCCACCACCAAGGCCTGGTTCGGCGGCGGCGGCGACCTGACCCCCCTGCTGGGCTACCAGCGCCAGCAGGACTTCCCCGACGCCATCGACTTCCACGCCGCCTACCGGCGCGCCTGCGACGCCCACGACCCGGCCTGGTATCCCAAGTACAAGGCCTGGTGCGACGAGTACTTCTTCCTGCCCCATCGCAACGAACCGCGCGGTATCGGCGGCATCTTCTACGACCACCACGACAGCGGCGACTGGGCCCGCGACTTCGCCTTCACCCAGGACGTCGGCAAGGCGTTCCTGGACATCTATCCGCAACTGGTCCGCCGCCGCATGAGCGAGGCCTGGACGGCGGAGGAGCGCGAGCAGCAACTGGTTCAGCGCGGCCGCTACGTCGAGTTCAACCTGCTCTACGACCGCGGGACCATGTTCGGCCTGAAGACCGGCGGAAACGTGGAATCGATCCTCAGTTCCATGCCGCCCGAGGTGAAGTGGCCGTAGCCTGAGATCCTCCTCCCCTCGGGGGAGAAGGACACTAGACGGGACACCGCGCCCCGGTGTCGATCCAAGCCTGGATCAGCTCTCCGAACCGCGCCTGGGTCCCGGGGGCCGGAACGCGGCCTGCGCCGGGGTTCCAGGCCCAGCCGACCAGATGGTCCTGCGCCATGTGGTGCTGCAGCTCGGCCAGCGAGCGGCCGCCGTTGCGGGCGGGGTCCTTGATCTGGGCGCAGATCGCGGCCAGCGACTTTCCCTGCCAGGCCATCTCGGCCGGGGCCAGGGCCCATTTCGGGTCGCCCGGGATCGACTGGACATGCTGTCCCCAGGTGGCGAAATTGGCCGGGCCGTGGCACGAGCGGCAGGGCAGCCCCGGCGGGCCGTGGCCGTCCTTGCCCGCGACCATCGGCGGATTGTGCGGATGGCGGTCGTCGCCCTGGGTGGGCGCGCGCTGGACCGGATGGCAGTTCATGCAGCGCGGGCTCTGGATCACCTTGCCCGCCTCGGTGAAAAGGGCCGCCGAGCGCGCCGCCGGATCCCTTATCGACACGAAGTCGCCGACGCCTTTCAGCGCCTCGGCCGGAGCCGCCGCCGGCCTTCCGGCCGGCGCGTCGGCCCGCACCGACGACAGCAGCGCGCCGCCGGCCGCCAGGGCGCCGACGGCGAGAACGATGGTCACGGCCCGCATGGTCCGGTCTCCCGCTATCCCGTTGCGGGTGGAACGGCCGAGCTGGCGACCGGGTTGCCGCGCGTCAGGCGCGGTCGGCCAGGAACGCGGCGATCCAGCCGCCGACCCGGGCGCGATCGTTGGCCTGGTCCAGGCTGGCCACGGCCGCGTCGGCCTGGGCGTCGCTGAAGCGGCTGCCGCGCCGGCTCTCGACCAGGGCCTGGGCGTAGGCCGGCTCGAACTCGGGGTGGAACTGCATCGAGATGGCCGGCCGGTCGTCATAGACGAGGATCCCGGCCGGGGTGAAGGCGCTGCCGGCCACGGCCCGGGCGCCGGGCGGGATCTCGACCACCTGGTCCTGGTGCGAGGCGGGGATCGAGACCTTGGAAGGCGCTCCGTTCATCCACGGCTGGGGCTCGACCACCTCGTAGGCGTGCAGCCCCACGCCCCAGCCCTTCTCGGACTTGACCACCTTGCCGCCGAACGCCTCGGCCATGACCTGGTGGCCGAAGCACACCCCGACCAGCGGCGTCGTCTCGGCCCGGCGCAGGAACGCCTTCAGCGGCTCGATCCAGGGCAGGTCGTCATAGACCCCGGCCGACGAGCCGGTGACGATGAAGGCGTCGCACTCGTCCGGATCGGCGGGCAGGTGGCCGGCCTGGACGTCGTAGACCACATAGTCGTGGCCCGGCCCCAGCAAGGTCTGGAACATTCCCGCATAGCGACCGAAGTCGGGCTGCAGGCCTTCGGGCGGCTCACCGGTCTCGAGCAGGCCGATCTTCATGGGCGAGGTCTCCGCGCGCGTTTGGGACCGGGATATAGGACGGCCCCGCTTGACGTTCGAGGCCCCGCCCCGACGGAAACGGAGGTCAGTAGGCCATGCCCTGGGCCACGGCCTTCAGGCGCTCGATGGCCGAGAACTTGTCCTCGAGGAAGTCCTGGTCGATCCACCACAGCTCGACCTCGCGCATCACCTCCCCGACCATCGGCCCCTTGGGCACGCCGGCCTTGAGGACCTCCTCGCCCGTCAGCGGGAAGGCGGGCGGGGTCCAGCTTTCGCCCAGGGCCAGCAGGCCGCGCCACTGCGAGGTTGTGGCCGAGCGGTTGGCGCCGGCCCAGGCCAGCTTCACCCGGTCGCTGAACACCTTGATCCCCAGGGCGTAGACAGCCCGGCGGGTCTCGCGCGGGCTCATCCACGAGACGATGCGCGGCGACTTGCCCACGGCCGCCACCAGGCGCTCCTTCAGGGCGTTGGACAGGCGCAGGCGCTCGGCCATCTGCTCGGCGATCTTGGGGTCGTCGGGGATCAGCGAGGCCAGGCGCAGCTCGGGGTCGTTCTCGAACAACTGCTCGGTCTCGATGGCCATCAGCCCCTCGAAGCGGGCCAGCGACTTCACGAACGGCAGGATCGAGGACAGCACGCTGGTGGCCGCCATCAGCCGCAGGGACGCGCGCGGGTCGTCGGCCGCCAGCAGCTTCAGCAGCTCCTTCTGGGTGCGCTCGGCCGCGCGGCCCTCGACCATGCTCTTTAGGGCCTTGCACGCGGCCAGGGCCTTCTGGTCCGGCTCGCCGCGACCATACCAGGCATGGAAACGGAAGAACCGCAGGATGCGCAGATAGTCCTCGCGGATGCGGGTCATCGGATCGCCGACGAACACCACCCGCCCCTCGCGGGCGTCGGCTACGCCGTGGCCGGTGGGGTCGTAGAGGCGGCCGTGGATATCGGCGTAGAGGGCGTTGAAGCGGAAGTCGCGACGCTCGGCGTCCTGGTCCCAGTCCTGGGTGAACGACACCACCGCCCGGCGGCCGTCGGTCGAGACGTCGCGGCGCAGGGTGGTGATCTCGTAGGGCCGGCCGCCCGACACGGCCGTGACCGTGCCGTGGTCGACGCCCGTGGGAATGGCCTTCAGCCCCGCCTCGTGCAGGGCCTCGATCACCTGGTCGGGCGTCAGGGTGGTGGCGATGTCGATGTCGTCGATCGGCTTGCCCATCAGGGTGTTGCGCACGCAGCCGCCCACGAAGCGCGCGCAGCCGGGAAAGCCCCGCGCCTCGAGCGCGGCGATCACCGCCTGGGTCTGCGGCAGCGCCATCCACGGCGTCACGCCAATCGTTTCACTGCTCAAGATCGACTCCCCCGCCGATACGCCACAAGGTCCCCCGGCTTGCGCGGGGGTCACGCATTTCAAACGAATATCGCCGCCGAACAAGCCCGACGGGGTAAAATCCGTCGCGGTTTCGGCGGTTTACGTCGCGTCGCCGGGGGTCTGGAACGGTTCGGGGGGCGAAGCGGCCTCCTCGCCATGCAGCCGTTCGTAGAGCGCGCGCAGCATCCCGGCCGTGGCGCCCCAGATGAACCGCTCGTTCCACGGCATGGCGTAGAAGAACCGGCGCTCGCCGTCGGGCAGGTCGCGGTGCTGGCGCTGATGGTTGCCCGGGTCCATCAGGAACTCGAACGGCGTCTCGAAGACGTCGGCCACCTCGTCCGGACTGGCCACGAAGGTGGCCGCCGGGTCGATGAAGCCCACCACCGGCGTCACGTGGAAGCCGGTGACCGTGCGGTAGCCCTGCAGCAGGCCGGCGACGGTGACGAACGAAGCGTCCAGCCCCACCTCCTCCCACGCCTCGCGCAGGGCGGTCTCCCAGGGCGTCTCGCCCGGGTCGCAGCGACCGCCCGGAAAGGCGATCTGGCCGGTGTGGCTGCGCAGGGTGTCGGCGCGGCGGGTCAGCAGCACGTTCAGCCCCGTCTCGCGCTCGACCAGGCCCACCAGCACCGCGGCCGGGCGCAGGGCGTGGGGATTGTCGGGCCGCATGCCGGGATTGAGGTCGAAGTCCGAACGGACGGCGTCCAGGCTGGGATCGTAGGTGGAGATGGGATCGAGCCGGCTGGTGATCCACGCCCGGCGTTCCTCGCGGGTCATCGATGCGCCCCGGCCGGCGCGATCGGGAACCAGGCGCCGTTCGAGGCCACGCCCAGGCGCGGGCCTTCGGGCGTGTCGCGCTCGACCGCCATCTCGACCAGTTCGTAGAACACCGGGCGGGCGATCAGCGCCTCCAGCCCGCGGCGAACGTGAACATAGGGACGCGGCTCGCCCGTCTCGGCGTCGGTCTCCACGCGGATGGCGTTGTCGGGGCCCGCCTCGACCACGTCGCCCACATTGGTGACGAAGACCAGCGCCTCGCCCATACGGTCGACGCGAGTGGCGATGAACGGCGCGTCCTCGACCTGGATCTTCAGCTTCTCGACCGGCGTGACCAGGTGATAGCCGTCGGGGTCCAGCCGCAGCACCGTCGAGAACAGCCGCACCAGGGCCTCGCGCCCGATGGGCGAACCCTCGTGGAACCACAGGCCGTCCCGGCGGATGCGGATGTCGATGTCGCCGCAATGCTCGGGATGCCAGAGATGGACGGGCGGCAGGCCACGCTCGCCGGCCGCCTTGGCCGCGGCGGTGACGCCTGCGAGGCCGGAGGGGGCGGGATCGGCGGTCATGGACTTCAGGTAGGCCATGCCGGGCTTCGGCTCAAGCGGAGGCTCGGCCTGACCTTGCGTCAAACGGCGCGGATCGGTCCGGCCAGCCCCTCGTCGCCGCCCTCGGCCAGGGCCCGGACCAGCACGCGACGCTGGTCGGTCGGGCCGGGCATGATCGCCTGGGCGACCGGCGCGGCCGAAAAGCCCATGCGCGCGAAGTAGGGCGCGTCGCCCACCAGGAGCACAGCGGGCCAGCCGGCCTTGGCCGCCGCCGCGCAGGCGGCCTCCACCAGGGCCTGGCCCAGGCCGTGGCGCCGCTCGTCGGCGTCCACCGCCAGCGGGCCCAGGAACGCCACGCGCTTGCCGCCCACGGTGACCGGCCACAGCCGCACGCTGCCGATCACCCGGCCGTCCAGCAGGGCCACGAACGAGCAGTCGTCCAGCTTGTGGTTGCCCTCGCGCAGCCGCTCGGACGACTTGGCGAAGCGGCCCGGGCCGAAGGCGCGATCGACCAGCACCTCGACCGCGCGGGCGTGCTGCGGGCCTTCGACGACGACGGCGGGGAGAGGGGAAGAAGCGGCGAGGACGGAGGACGACATGGGCGCGAAACGTTCCGGAGACACGAAATGGGGCATAGCCCCGGATCGTGACGCGGCCGAGACGGTCGCTTCCGGGGCGGTTCTAGGCGCGGATCACAATCCGCGCGGCGCGGGTTCGTCGCAGGCGTCGCATGACGCGTCCTTCCGTGTCAGGAGCGCGCCGAATAGGGCCTAGGGCGCGTGGCGTCAATGAAATCAACTGTCGCATCAAAGAAACGCGATTGCGGCGACGCTCCGTCAAGGACATGGTCCCGGCCCGATGACCGACGCTCCCGCCGCCCCCGCCTCGCCCGAACCGGAACCCGACACGTCCACCCGCGCCCTGCTCCGCGAACGCGACTTCGTCCTCTTCTGGTTCGCCCGCTTCCTCTCGACCCTGGGCGTGCAGGTGCAATCGGTGGCCCTGGGCTGGCAGGTCTACGCCATCGCCCGCCTGACCCATTCGGTCGGCGAGTCGGCCTTCATGGTCAGCATGATCGGCCTGGCTCAGTTCCTGCCGCTGCTGCTTCTGACCCTGCTGGCGGGCGAGACCGCCGACCGCCGCACCCGCAAGATCATCGTGGCCGCGACCCTGGCGATGGACGCCTGCAGCGCCGGCGCGCTGCTGGTGCTGGCCCTGGCCGGCTCGACCCAGCTTTGGCCGATCTTCGCGATCTCGGTGCTGTTCGGGGCCAGCCGCTCGTTCCTCTCGCCCGCCAGCAGCGCCATGGGGCCGATGCTGGTGCCGCGCGCCCTGCTGCCGCGCGCCATCGCCTGGAACTCGCTGTCCTGGCAAAGCGCCTCCATCGCCGGCCCGGCCCTGGGCGGCCTGCTGCTGATCCACTCGCCCGGCGCAGCGTTCGGCGCGGCCCTGATCCTCTACCTGGTCGCCTCGGCCCTGGTGCTGTCGATCCGCAAGACCACCAAGCCCGAGACCCAGCCCGGCTCGCGCCTGGAGCTGATCAAGGAAGGCCTCGTCTACGTCTGGAAGAACAAGATCGTCTTCGGCTCGATCTCGCTGGACCTGTTCGCGGTGATCCTGGGCGGAGCCACGGCTCTGCTGCCCGTGTTCGCCCGCGACGTGCTGCACGTGGGCCCCGGGGGGTTCGGCGTGCTGCGCGCGGCCCCGGCGATCGGCGCGACCCTGGTGGGCGTCTACCTGGCCAGCAACCCGATCCGCCGCCACGCGGGCAAGATCATGTTCGGCGGCGTGGCCCTGTTCGGCGCGGCCACCGTCGTCTTCGGCCTGTCCAGGCTGCTGCCGCTGTCGGTGGTGGCCCTGGCGGTGCTGGGCGGGGCCGACATGCTGTCGGTCTACATCCGCCAGACCCTGGTCCAGCTGGTCACGCCCGACGTGATGCGCGGCCGCGTGGCCGCCGTCTCCGGGGTGTTCATCAGCGCCTCCAACGACCTGGGCGAGGTCGAAAGCGGCGCGGCGGCCTGGCTGATGGGCCCGGTCGGCGCGGCCGTGTTCGGCGGCGTCGGGGCCATGGCGGTCACCGGCCTGTGGGCCTGGCTGTTCCCCGCCCTGCGCAAGGCCGACCGGCTGGAATAGCCGTTTCCACCGTCAGGAAGCCGCCAGCTTCACGATGGCCTCGCCCGTCATCCGGCGCACGGTCCATTCGTCCATCGCCGCCGCGCCCAGGCTGTCGTAGAAGGCGATCGACGGGGCGTTCCAGTCCAGCACCGCCCATTCCAGCCGGCCCAGCCCCTCGGCCACGCAGCGCCGCGCCAGGTTGGCCAGCAGGGCCTTGCCCGCTCCCGCGCCGCGCGCGTCGGGGCGCACGAACAGGTCCTCCAGATAGATGCCGTGCCGCCCCACGAAGGTGGAGTAGTTGTAGAACCACAGGGCGAAGCCCACCGGCCGGCCGTCGAGCTCGGCGATGTCGCAGAAGGCCTTGGGATCGGGGCCGAACAGCGCCACGCTCACGTCGTCTTCCGTGGCGCGCACGTCGTCGAGCAGCTTCTCGTACTCGGCCAGCTCGCGGATGAACGCCAGGATGAGGGCGCTGTCCCCAGGGGCGGCCGGACGGATGGAAACGGGCATGGCGGTCTCTTCGGACTATCTGGAATTCGTGCTGGAGGCGCTGGCCCCGGTGGGGCCGCTGACCTCGCGGCGGATGTTCGGCGGAGTCGGCCTCTACGCCCAAGGCCTGTTCTTCGCCCTGATCGACGACGACACCCTGTACCTCAAGGGCGACGAGGCCCTGCGGCCGGCGTTCGAGGCGGTGGGCTCGGTCCAGTTCGCCCCGTTCGGCATGAGCCCCATGGCCTACTGGACCGCCCCGGCCGAGGCGCTGGACGATCCGGAACTGATGATCGACTGGGCCCGCCGCTCGATCGCCGTGGCGGCGGCGCGGAAGGGGCGCTCGAAATAGCCCTTACCCGATCACCACCCCCGGCGGCGGGACGCTGTCCTCGGGGACGAAGAAGTCCGGCATCAGGGTGGCGGTGGGGTCCACGCGGTACTTGTCGAAGTCGCGCACGCCCTCTTCGTAGAGGAAGGTGTCGTCGATCACGAACCGGCCGGTGAATTCCCGCGAGGGCTTCTGGAAGATCGCGTGGGCGGCGTCGGCCATGATCTCGACCGTGCGGCAGTGCTTGAGCCCCTCCTCGCCGGTCAGGGCGAACTGGATGGCGGCGGTGGCGATGGCCGTGCGCGGCCACAGGGCGTTGCAGGCCACGCCGTCGGCCTTGAACTCCTGCGCCATGCCCAGCATGCAAAGGCTCATGTTGTACTTGGCCATCGAATAGGCCACGTGCGGGGCGAACCAGCGCGGATTCAGGTCCAGCGGCGGCGACAGGGCCAGGATGTGCGGATTGGCCGACTTCTTCAGGTGCGGCAGGCAGACCTTCGACGTCAGGAACGTGCCGCGCCCGTTGATCTGGTGCATCAGGTCGTAGCGCTTCATGTCGGTGGCCAGCGTACCGGTCAGCGAGATGGCCGAGGCGTTGTTCACGCAGATATCGATGCCGCCGAACGTTTCCACCGCCTTGTCGACGGCGGCCTGGACACTGGCCTCCTCGCGCACGTCAACCACCAGCGGCAGGGCCTTGCCCCCGGCCGCCTCGATCTCGGCGGCGGCGGTGTAGATGGTGCCCGGCAGCTTGGGATGGGCCTGCGCGGTCTTCGCCGCGATGACGATGTTCGCCCCGTCCCGCGCCGCGCGCAGGGCGATGGCCAGGCCGATGCCCCGCGAGGCGCCGGTGATGAAGAGGGTCTTGCCTGCAAGGCTCATGGCGGGTCTCCCGACGCGCTGGCTGAAATCGCGCCGACCCTGATCCCGCCGCGCGCGGGGGGCAAGGGCGGCGAAAGCTGAGATTAGGCCGCGTCGGCGCCGGTGGTCGTCACCGACAGGGCCCACAGGCGCTCGGCCGCTTCCGGATCCAGGGCATAGGGCATGACGCCGGCCCAGGGATGCTCCTTGCTCCAAGGAACGGCCTGGGCCAGGTCTTCCAGATAGAGGCCGCCGGTTCCGTCAAGTTCTGCGCCGACGGCGGCCCAGACGCTGGTCGAGGCGCCCTGGGCGGGCGTCTTGAAGCCGTCGCGCACCTTGCCGTCGTCGTCGATCCAGCCCATCGCCTTCTGCTCCTCCAGCGGCAGGTGGCGCTGCAGCGGAGTCATGATGCCGCCGGGCATGACGGCGAAGGCCCGCACGTCCCGGTCCTTGAACCGCCTGTCGAAGCCGACGGCGAACAGGGCGTTGGCGGTCTTGGCCTGGCCATAGGCTTCCCACTTGTCGTAGGGCCGGTGGCGGAAGTGGGGATCGTCGAAGTTCATGGCCGAGCGGCGGTGGCCGATCGACGACAGCGACACCAGCCGCGACCCCCACCCCGATTTGGCGCCCGCCACCAGGTTCGGGGCCAAGAGCACCGACAGCAGGAAGTGGCCGAAATGGTTCGTGCCGATCTGCATCTCCAGCCCGTCCTCGGTATAGGCGAGCGGGCAGGCCATGACGCCGGCGTTGTTGATCAGCAGGTTCAGCGGCCGCCCGCCCCAGCGCCCGGCGAAGGCGCGGACGGAGGCCAAGCTGGACAGGTCCAGCATCGACCAGCCGACCTCCGTCTTGGCCGTCTTCCGGATGTCGGCGACGGCGGCCTCGGCAAGGTCGGGCTTGCGCGCGGCGATCACCACCTCGGCCCCGGCCTCGGCCAGGGCGCGCGCCGTTTCGATCCCGATGCCGGTCGCCCCGCCGGTGACGATGGCGACCTTGCCGCTCAGGTCCTGGCCGGCGACCACGTCGCGGGCGTCGGTGTAGGGCCCGAAGGGCGAGGTGATGCGGTCGGCCATGAGGTTTCGCTCCCTTTTCCCGTTCTTTCGTGACGCGCACCCAACCGTCGTCATCCCGGAAGCCTCACGGAGGCTATCGGGGATGACAAGATGGAAGGAAGCTACCCCACCTTCGTGAAGTCCGGCGGACGGCGCTCCATGAAGGCCGTGAAGGCCTCGCGCGCCTCGGCCGTCTGGAGGCGCTGGCCGAACAGCTCGCCTTCCCTGTCCATCAGGGCGGCGATGCCCTCGGCGTCGCGCATCAGCGTCTTGGTCACGGTCAGGGCGCCCAGCGGGCGCTTGGCCAGTTGGTCGGCGGCGGCGCGGGCGCGGGCGCGCAGGTCCTCGGCCGGCACGCAGGCGTTGGCGATGCCCCAGGCCGCGGCGGTCTCGCCGTTCACCGCCTCGCCCAAGGCGAACATGGCGTAGGCGCGGGCGTGGCCGATACGGGCCGGCAGCAGCAGGCTGGAGGCGGCTTCCGGCACCAGCGCCAGGTTGACGAACGGCACGGTCAGCTTGGCGTCCGGGCTGACGAACACCAGGTCGCAGTGCAGCAGCATGGTCGTGCCCACGCCGACGGCCTGGCCCTGGACGGCGGCCACCAGCGGCCGGGTGGCGCCGGCCAGCGCCTTGAGGAAGCGCATCACGTGGCGCTCGCCCGAGAACGCGCCGGTGGCCTGGGCGGCGAAGTCCTGCAGGTCGTTGCCCGAGCTGAAGCTGTCGCCGTCGGCCTGGAACACCACCACCCGCACCGAGGGGTCGGTCTCGGCCCGCTCCAGCCCGTCGGCCAGCACGCCGTACATGGCGTTGCTCAGGGCGTTCTTCTTGTCCGGACGGGCCAGGGTGAGGGTCATCACGCCGGCTTCGACCTCCACTTTCACATGGTCGGTCATCTTAAGCGTCTCCTTTGGGGAACTTGGTCTGCAGGCTCTGCAGCCAGCGGGACACCACGGCGATCTCGTCGTCCGTGAAGCCCTGGGTGAGGGTGTCGTTGAGGCCTTCCACGCCGTGCTTGGCCTCCTCGCGGGCCTCGCGGCCCTTGTCGGTGAGGTGCAGGCGCAAGGCGCGGCCGTCCTTGGGATCGGGCCGGCGCTCGACCAGCTCGGCGCGGACCATGCGGTCGACCAGGCCGGTCATGGCCGAGGGGGCCAGGTCCAGGGCCTCGGCCGCCTCGCCGATCAGCACGCCGTCGGCCCGGCCCAGCACGAACAGCGCGCCCGACTGCGCGGCCGTCAGCCCGCCCTTGGCCGCCATCTTGGCCTCGACATGGCGCTGCACGCGCCGGTGGGCGACGTTGAGCAGGAAGACGAGGCGGCGATCGGGCGGCGTGGACATGGCCGGCACGATATACTTCGCGCACGAAATATCAAACGAATGTTTTGGGACGCCTCGGGGCCGCGATCAGGCAGGCGTCAGAGGTACTTGGCCAGGTCCGTCAGCCGGCTCAGCTTCTCGCGCGCCTCGCGCGAGAGCGGGCCGACCACGTCCTCCAGGTGATGCTCGATATGGTCGGTCACCAGCACCGTCTTGGCCTTGTCCAGCGCGCTGACCACCGCCTGCAGCTGCTGAGCCGTCTCCAGCCCGTCGCGGCCTTCCTCGATCATGGTGATGATCTTGGCCAGGTGGCCGTGGGCGCGCTTGAGGCGGTTGGTCAGGTCGGTGTTGCAGGCGTGGCTCACGGCGTCTCCAAGGCGGCGCGGATCAGCGTCCGGGCAGGTGCGTCCAGCCGCTGATCCCAAGATATAGGCCGATCAGCAAGATCACGGCGCCGGAAATGTAGGGGGCCTTGCGCACCAGGTCGCCGAAGCCGGAGAAGCGCTTGGACACGTGCCGCACGCTGAGGGCGGCCAGCACGCCCGAGGCCACCATGGTCAGGGCCAGGCCGATGCTAAAGCACAGCACCAGGGTCGAGCCCAGGGCCAGCTTCTGCAGCTGCAGGCACAGCAGCAGCACGGTGATCGCCCCCGGACAGGGAACAAGCCCTCCGGTCAGGCCGAACAGCACGATCTGGCCGGTGGTCGCCTCGCGTCCGGCGAAGCGGCGGCGGATGTCGTTGGCGTGGGCCAGCTCGTGGGCGTCCTGGTAGCCGCCGGCCTGGTCCAGGCCCTCCAGCAGCGGATCGTGGACGTGGCCGGTCTCAGAGAACACCACGTCATAGGCGTGCACGTGGTCGCCGTGCCCCAGGTTCAGGCGGGCGACGAAGTCGTGCGGCTCGGGGATCTCGTCGATCGATTCCAGAAAGCCGTCGCGGGCGGCGAAGGCAAACGCCTGGCGCGAACCGTCCGGACGCTGGGTCTCCACCGACACGTCCGCCGCGGCCCAGCCATGGCCGGCGCCAAAATCCAGGCGGAAGCGCGGCGGGACGCCGTCCTCGAACACCGACAGCCGCACGACCCCGTGGCCGGTGTCGATCGCCCGGCTCTCGTCGTGGTGATGGTGGTGGTCATGGCCATGGTGGCGGTCCGCATCGTGCGCCAGGGCGGCCAGGCGGTCCCGCCGCGCCCGCCACAGCATCCACAGGCCCATGCCCACGATGATCGTCGCCGAGGCGACCTGGAGGTAGGGCTCGACCGTCTCGGGGGCCAGGCCGCGCCACAGGTACATGCCGCCCAGGGCGATCACCCAGACGATCAGCGTATGCGACAGCGTCGCGCAAAGGCCCAGCAGCACCGCCTGCCGCCAGGTGCCGCGCACGGCGATGATGAAGGCGGCCATCATCGTCTTGGAGTGGCCCGGCTCCAGCCCGTGCAGCGCCCCGAGCAGGATGGCGGTGGGCATGAACAGCCACGCGTGGGCGGCGCTCTGCTGGAGGAGTTCGGGCAAGGAAACCATGGCGATCACCTATCCCCCCGGAGGGGATATGTGAAGAGGCGAATTGCGTCCCCTACCCCGCCGCCCGGTACCAGGCCACGCCCTCGGCGTCGACGTCGCGCACGGCCAGGCCGCGGCCGATCAGGCAGTTGAGGTGGGCCAGGGCCTCGCCGGTGGCCATGCCCAGGATCTCCGGGCCGATCGGGCGGGCGAACAGGGAGCCGAAGGCGTCGACCACCCGCCTGGGCTCGGCCAGCTTGCCCGCCAGCCGCGCCAGGGCCCGCTCGTGGCCCGAGATCAGGCCGTCGATGCGCGCATGCAGTCCCTCGAACGGGTCGTTGTGGGCCGGCAGCACCAGCACGTCGTCGGGCACGACCGCCTTCACCTTGGCCAGCGACGTCAGCCAGTCGGTCAGCGGGTCGGCGTCGGGCTCCGTCGGGAACACCGAGACGTTGGACGAGATGCGCGGCAGGACCTGGTCGCCCGAGATCAGCACGTTCAGCGCCGGACACCACAGGCAGGCGTGGTCGGGCGAATGGCCCTGGCCCGTCACCACCCGCCAGTCGTGCTCGCCGATGCGGAAGGTCTCGCCGTCGGTCATGCGACGATAGCTGTCGGGCAGCTGGTAGATCGCCTTGCCGAAGCCGCCGAACCGGGCCTTGTAGTTGTCGATGGCGTCCTCGTCCCAGCCGGCGGCGCGGAAGAACCGCACCCCGTCCTCGGGCGCCTCGCGGCCGGTGTCGGCCACCAGCATCCGGCACTGGAAGTACTCCAGCCGGGTCATCCACAGCCGCACGCCGAACTTGCGCACGATCCAGCCGGCCAGGCCGATGTGGTCGGGATGCAGGTGGGTGACGATCACGCGGGTGACCGGCCGTCCGTCCAGGGCCTCGGCGAAGGCCGCGCGCCAGGCCTGCGAGGTCTCGCGCGTCTGCATGCCGGTGTCGACGATCGCCCAGCCCTCGCCGTCGGCGATGGCCCAGACGTTGATGAACCCCAGCGACCCGCCCAGCGGCTGGCGCAGCCACAGGACCCCGGGCGCGACCTCGATCGCCTGGCCCGAACCGGTCTCCGGCGCCGATTCGAACGGATAGACCAGGCGGGCCCGGCGCGGCTCTGCGGCCTCGCCCGGCGCGGCGGCGCCCGCCTCTTCCTCGATCCCGTCCCGCATGCTGGCCCTCCCGGCGCTCGTCGGCGCCATGTTCGCGCCCCCGTCGGACGACATCTTGACCCTCGATGCAAGCGGGCCTTAAGTCCGCCGCGAGGAATTTACCCCAGGAGACGTATCCCCATGAGGCCTATCGCGATCGGCTTGACCGCCGCCCTCGCGCTCGCCGCGCTCGTCCCGACCGTCGTGATCTCGGCGGCCAAGGACAAGGACAAGCCCGCCGCGGTCGACGCCAAGGCGCGCGACGCCGGCATGAAGGCGACCCCCGCCATCGTCCAGGCCGCGGGCCTGTCGTGCAACGTCACCGACGCCCGCCTCATCGGCTCGGACAAGAAGACCAGCACCGACTACTACGAAGTCGCCTGCCAGCAGGGCATGGGCTACGCCCTGGCCGCCAAGAAGGACGCCGCTCCGGCCGCCTACACCTGCATGGAGACCGGCCAGCCCGGCGCCGACGGCAAGCCCAGCAGCCTGGCCTGCATCCTGCCCGGCAACGCCGACCCCAAGTCCGGCCTGCTGCCCTACATCAAGAAGGCCGGCGTCCCCTGCGAGGTCGAGAACGCCCGCGCCATCGGTTCGGGCGCCAAGAACGCCTATTTCGAGGTCGCCTGTAAGGGCGGCGCCGGCTACATCGTGACCACCTCGGCCCCGATGAACCTGGATCAGGACGTCGCCGCCAACAGCTGCCTGCTGTACGAGGACGGCGGCAACGTCAGCTGCAAGCTGACCGACCGCGCCACCCAGCTGGGCGTCGTCGACACCCTGAACGCCGCGGCCGGCAAGAACTGCGCGATCAAGGACAAGCGCTACATCCTGTCGACCAAGACCGACAACTACTTCGAAGTGGCCTGCCAGGACGGCAAGGGCTACGTGCTGCAGCAGGCCAGCGCCAACGGCGCCTTTGTCAAGGCGATCGACTGCGCCCAGGCCAGCTTCGTCGGCGGCGGCTGCACCCTGAGCGACGCCGTGGCCGCCCAGACCGAGCAGGCCGGCCTCTACTCCAAGCTGGCGACCAAGGCCGGCTTCGACTGCAAGGTCGAGAAGTACGGCATGCTGCCCAGCGACGATCCGAAGAAGGAAATCGTCGAGATGAAGTGCTCGAACCGCGCTGAAGGCGGCATCGGCATCTTCACCGCCACCAGCAACACCGTCTACGACTGCGTCACCGCGGAACTGAACGGCTTCCGCTGCAGCTTCACCAAGCCGGACGTCATCTATCCGCGCCTGACCGCCGACCTGAAGGCGATGGGCAAGGGCAGCTGCACCGTCTCGGGCTCGCGCATCATCGGCCGCACCGCCACCGACGGCTTCGTCGAAGTGGCCTGCTCCGACGGTCTGCCGGGCTGGGTGCTGTCGTACCCGCTGAACACCGCCACTCCCAAGCCCAAGGAGCTGCTGTCGTGCCTCCAGGCCAAGGGCGTGGGCGGCGGCTGCAAGCTGCCGACCAACGTGACCAAGGGCTGAGCCCAGGCCACAGGCTGAAACGAGAAACCCGCCGGTCGCCCGGCGGGTTTTTTGTTGGCTCCGCCCCCTGCGGGGGCGGACAGACCGCGAAGCGGTCAGGTTGGGGGCAAGTCCCAACACAACGAGCGTTCCGCCGAGATCGAGCTCCCCGCGAGCCGACTCGCCCCCTCCGCGCCTCCGGCGCTCCTCCCCGAAGGGGGGAGAATGCTCTCGATCCCTCACCCCATAGCCGCCTCGATCAGCCGCGGCCCCCTGCCCGCCATCGCCCGTTCCAGGGCCGCGTCGAAGGCCTCGGCGGTCTCGGCGCGTTCGGCGGGAACGCCCAGGCCCGTCGCCACCGCCACCCAGTCGATGCGCGGATCGCCCAGGTCCAGCAGTCGGCGCGCCGCCGGGCCGGGCTCGCCGCCGCCGGTGCGGCCCATCTCGATGCCGAGGATCCGGTAGGCGTGGTTGGCGAAGATCACCACCGTCACGTCCAGCGCCTCCCGCGCCAGGGTCCAAAGGGCCTGGACCGTGTACATGCCCGCCCCGTCCCCGTTCAGGCTCAGCACCTTGCGATCCGGGCAAGCCACCGCCGCGCCCACGGCCACGGGCATGCCCTGGCCGATCGCCCCGCCGGTCAGCGATAGCCAGTCGTGGGCGCGGGCGTTGCGCGTCTGGGTGAAGATCGGCAGGCCGGCCGTCACCGCATCGTCGGAGATCACCGCGTCGGCGGGCATGTGGCGGGCGATCGAGGCGCCGATGGCCCACGCGTCCAGCTTTCCGGCGGGCGCCGGCGGCGAGGCGTAGGGCTCGACCGGACCGGCGGCGGGCGCCCCCAGGGCGTCGGCCAGAGCCGCAAGCGCAGCGGCGGCGTCGGTCCCCCGGTCGCACAGGGTCAGGGTCGCGCAGCCTGGCGGGACCAGCACGCTGGGCCGGTCGGGATAGGCGAAGAAGGCCACCGGCTCCAGCGTCGAGACCAGCGCCATCAGGGTCACGCCCTCCAGGTCCTTCAGGGCCTGCTCGCCGAAATAGGGCAGCTTGTCGGGCCGGAAGCGGCCCTCGCCCCGCGCCTGGCGGGCGGTGAAGGTGTCGGTCAGGACCCGAACGCCGCTCGCGGCCACGCGGCCGGCGGCGGCCAGGGCGGCCTCGCCGCACGCGCCGCTTCCCAGCAGCAGCACAGGCTTGTCGGCCGACCTCAAGGCCTGGGCGACGGCGGCGACGGCGGCGGGATCGGGCGCGCGCGGACCCGGCGGATCGATCGCCGCCCCCCGCGCCCCGCTCTCGTCCCAGGCCGCGTCGGCGGGCAGGATCAGGCAGGCGTTCCCGCCCGGCGCGCCATAGCTGGCGGCCACCGCCTCCGCGGCCAGGGCGCCAACCTGATCGGCGCTCTCGGCCGACCTGACCCACAGAGAATTGGGCGCGGCCAGGGCGGCGATGTCGGAATTCAGCGGCGCGTCGTGCACGCGATGGTAGGTGGCGTGGTCGCCGATCACGTTGACCACCGGGGTGAAGGCCCGCCGGGCGTTGTGCAGGTTGGCCGCACCGTTGGCGTAGCCGGGCCCCAGATGCAGCAGCGTGCAGGCGGGCTTGCCGGCCATGCGCCCGTAGCCGTCCGCCGCGCCCGTGGCCACCCCCTCGAACAGGCACAGCACGCTGCGCATGCGCGGCTCGCGGTCCAGGGCCGCGACGAACTGCATCTCGCTGGTGCCGGGATTGGCGAAACAGGCGGTCACGCCGTTGTCGGCCAGGGTGGTGATCAGGGCGTCGGCGCCGTTCATGGTCTTCTCCGTACCGTTCGCCGCCACTTCACGACATTTCGCGCGGCGCGCCAACGCCGGTTGCGCCGGTCCGCGCCTCCGGCCACTCTTCGCCCGCCGAGCCCGCGGCAAGACCGGGACGGCCAAGGGGGAAACGTCCGATGTCCGATCGCCTGGCCAAGCTGGTGCTGGCCGCCTCGATTCTCGCCGGGATCAGCTATGTCGCGTCCTGGAACCTGAACCTGCCCATCGGCTGGGCCATGACCTGGAAGGGCCTGGGCGTCGGCCTGCTGGCCGTGCGCGCCGCCCTGAAGGCGCGCGACGCCGACGGCTGGCTGCTGACGGCGGTGATGGCGTTCGGCGCGCTGGGCGACGTGCTGCTGGGCCTGGCCGGCCTGACGGTCGGCGCCGTGGCCTTCCTGGCCGGACACCTGGTCGCCATCGCCCTCTACCTGCGCAACCGCCGCCCGGCGCTGGCGAGAAGCCAGGGGGCCCTGGCCGTGCTGCTGGTCCCCGCCACGGTGGTGACCGCTTACGTGCTGCCCGGCGACCGGGCCGGCGCGCCGGGCGTGGCCGTCTACGCCCTGGGCCTGGCGGTGATGGCCGCCACCGCCTGGACCAGCCGCTTCCCGCGCCACCAGGTGGGACTGGGCGCCCTGATGTTCGTGGTCTCCGACCTCCTGATCTTCGCCCGCTCCGGCCCGCTGTCGCCGACCTTCGCGGTCAGCCTGGCGGTCTGGGGCCTCTACTATTTCGGCCAGCTGCTGATCTGCCTGGGCGCGGAGCGGGGCCTGGCCAGGACGGCGGACGCCTAGAACACCAGCACCTCGTCGTCCGGCGCGTCCGCGAACAGCCGCGCCAGTTCGGCCGGGCGGCGGTCTCGGGCCAGGGCCTGGTTGATGTAGCCCTTGTCGGTCAGCTCGCCGCTGGCCGCGTCGGGCGCGCCCGCCAGCACCAGGGCCCGGGCCACCCGCGCCCCGCCGCTGCTCTGGGCGTTCAGCCTCAGGAGGCCCTCGCGGATCGCCGCGCGCACCGCCTCGTCCTCGCCCAGCCTTCCGGCCGCCTTGGGATCGACGAACAGCATCAGCCCCACCCCGGCCTGGCCTTCGCCGCAGACCACCGCGTCCGACACCACCCCGCCGATCGCCGAGACCGCCGCCACCCGCAGCGCCCCGGCCGCCACGAACGTGCCGCTGGCCAGCTTGAAGTTCTCCACCAGCCGCCCGTCGAAGATCAGGCCGGCGTTGGGGTCGTAGGGATCGGCCAGACGGGCCGCGTCGCCCAGGCGGTAGAAGCCCTCCTCGTCGAACGCCTCGCGCGAAGCCTCGGGCATGTCGAGATAGCCGGGCGAGACCTGGGGGCCCTTGACCCGGATCTCGAACTTGCCGCCCTCGCCCGCCGGAACCAGCTTCACCGAGGTGCCCGGCGTGGGCAGGCCCACCATGCCCGAGCGGGCGTTGGGCCAGTGGATGTTGCAGGCCGTCGGCCCCGTTTCGGTGGCGCCGTAGCCGGCGGCGAAGGTCACCCGCCGCCCGGTCACCCGTACGGCCACGGCCTGTACGCGATCGAGGATCGACTGGGCCATCGACGCCCCGCCGTACTGCAGCACCCGCACCTTCTCGAAGAACCGGGCCGCCAGTTCCTCGTCCCGCTCCAGCTCGCCCGCCAGCAGGCCCCAGCCGGCCGGCACCATGTTGTGGTAGGTGGTCGCCACCTCGCGCAGGTTCCGCACCGTCTCGTCGAAGCGGCCGGGCACAGGCTGGCCGGCGTCGATGTACAGCGTCCCGCCCCGGTGCAGCACCATGTGCAGGATGGCGTTGGCGCCCAGGCTGTGGCTCCAGGGCGCGGAATTGACCAGCACCGGCGGGTCGGGATCCTGGTAGCAGGCGGCGATCTGGGCCGCGTTCAGGGCGATGTTGGCGTGAGTGCAGACCACCGCCTTGGGCCGCCCGGTCGAGCCGGAGGTCAGCAGCAGCTTGGCCGTGTCGTCGGGCCGGCAGGCCGCCGGGCGGGGGCGTGAATCCAGCAGCGCCTCGAACGCCACGTCGCCCTCGCGAGGGTTGCGGCTGGCCACCACCGGCAGGCCGGCCAGGAACGGCGCGGCCAGGGCGTCGGCGAAGGCCTCGGCGTCGTCGGCATAGACCGCGGCGGGCCTCAGCCGCGCCACCGCGTGCTCCAGCAGGGTCAGGTCGGCCCCCTTCAGCCCATACTGCGGCGAGACCGGCGCGATCGGCGCGCCCAGGCTCATGGCCGCATAGCCGATCAGGGCGTGGTCGATCCCGTTGCGGGCCAGGATCAGCAGCGGACGGCCCCGTTCCAGCCCCAGGTCCGCCAGCCCGCCCGCCAGCCGCGCCACCGCGTCGGCCGCCTGGGCGTAGGTGACGGTGCGCCAGCCCTGGCCATCGTTCTCCAGGTCGCGCTCGGCCAGCCACACCCGGTGCGGAGCCTGCGCCGCCCAGCGAGCCAGGGGCGCGGTCACGGTCTGGACGGTGGTGGAGTAGGGGGTGGGATTGCGCAGGATCAGCACGTCGTCGCGCTGTTCCACCTCCAGCGCCCGGGGCGCATAGCGCGCATCACGGAACGGGGCCCGTGTGGGGTCCTGCGAAAGGGCGTGGGTTTCTGTCGTCCCATCCATGAGTCGAAGTGTTAACCGGACCCGGACGGCGCGCAATGGCCGCTAGTCGCGCGCCGCCCGCGCCCGCCGCTCTTCCAGCCACCGCCGCTCGGCCGGTGCGGGATCCAGGGCCAGGGCGCGGTCGTAGGCCTCCAGCGCCTCGAGGGGGCGGTCCAGCCGCGCCAGCAGGTCGGCGCGCACGGCGTGCCAGGGGCCGAACGAGGCCAGGGCGGCGGGATCCAGCCGGTCCAGCTCGGCCATCGCCGCCGCCGGTCCGCGCACTTCGGCCAGGGCCACCGCGCGGTTGATCCGCGCCACGGCGTCGTCGCGCCACAGCAGCAGGGCGTCGTAGAGGGCCAGAACCGCTGGCCAGGGCGGCGGCGCGGCCAGGCTCTCGCGCTCGCACCAGGCCGCGTGAACCGCGGCCTGAAGCTGGCGCGGCCCCGGCCGTCCCAGCGAGGCGGCCCGCAGCAGCAGGCGCTCGCCCTCCTCGATCAGCGGCCGCTTCCACAGGCGCGGATCCTGCTCGGACAGGGGCGTCATCGCGCCGCTCTCGTCCAGTCGCGCGGGCCGCCGGGCCTCGGCGTAGCGGACCAGGGCCGCCAGGGCCAGGCACTCGGGCTCGGTGGGCAGCAGGTCGACCAGCACGGCGGTCAGGTCCAGCATCTCGCGGGCGAAGCCGGCGTGCGGACCGGCCCCGGCGGCGTCCTCGTGGGCCTTGGCGTAGGCCACCTCCAGGGTCGAGAGCACCGCGTCCAGCCGCTCGGCCCAGGCGTCGGGCCCGGGAACCTCGAAAGCCACGCCCGCCTCGGCGATCTTGTGCTTGGCCCGGGTCAGGCGCTGGGCCAGGGTCGGCTCGGGCAGCAGGAAGGCCCTGGCGATCTCGGCCGTCGACAGGCCGCAGACCAGGCGCAGGGTCAGGGCCGCCCGCGTGTCGGGGGCCACGGCCGGGTGGCAGCAGACGAAGATCAGCGCCAGCCGCTCGTCCGGGATGGACCCGGCGTCGGCCAGCAGGTCTTCCACGCTGGGCGCGGGCTCGGGCGGGTCGGGGACCAGGCGCTCGCGCGCGGCGCGGCGGCGCAGGCGGTCCAGCACCCGGCGGCGGGCGACGGCGTAGAGCCAGGCCGCCGGATCACGGGGCGCCCCGTCGCGCGGCCAGACCTCCGCCGCCTTCAGGCACGCGTCGGCGAAGGCCTCCTCGGCCAGGTCCAGGTCGCGGAAACGGGCGGCGAGCGCGGCGATCACCCGCCCGCCGTGGTCCCGCGCGGCCTGGCCGAGAGGCGCGTCCGCCATCTAGTCCTCGTCGATCACCGGCCGGACCTCCACCGCGCCGTCGCCGCCCAGCGGCAGCTTGCGGGCCCAGGCCAGGGCGGCGTCCAGGTCCTCGGCCTCGATCAGGTAGAAGCCGCCCAGCTGTTCCTTGGATTCGGCGAACGGGCCGTCATGCAGGCCATACTGCCCCCTGGTCTTGCGCACGGTCGTGGCCGTGTCGGCGCCCTTCAGCCCCGTCCCGCCGCGCAGCAGCCCCTTCTCGGCCAGTTCGCCGGCGAAGGCCTGGTGGGCCTGGATGATGGCCCGCCAGGCCTTGGCGTCCTCGTACTGGGCCTCGTCCTCGTAGATCAGCAGGGCGTACTGCATCGGCGTCCTCTCCGCTTCGAGCCCGCGACGACCGCGCGCTTCGCCAGGGAGACGCGCGAGGGTGGGGGAATTCGACAGGGGGCGAGGACAAAAGTCGAGGGCTGAGATCCGTGCGAGCCGACTTGCCCCCTCCGGGCCTTCGGCCCTCCTCGCCCGTAGGGGGAAGAGCGGAGATCCGCCCCCTGCGGGGGCGGACAGGCGGCGAAGCCGCCAGGTGGGGGCGAGTGTCGACGCACCGCCCCTTCCGACATCACCCCGCCAGGGTTTCCAGGAACCGCACCGGCGCGCCCGCGCCCTCGGTCACGATCTCGTCGTCGCGCATCACCACCGTGCCGCGCACGATGGTCGCCACCGGCCAGGCCTTGGCCTCGAAGCCGTCGAACGGGGTCCAGCCCGAGCGGGTGGCCATCCAGTCGTGGGTGATGACCCGGCGGGCCTTCATGTCGACGATGGTGAAGTCGGCGTCGAAGCCCTCGGCGATGCGGCCCTTGTCGGCCAGGCCGAACACCCGGTTCACGCCATGGCTGGTCAGGTCGACGAAGCGCTCGAGGCTGAGCTTGCCGTCCACCACGTGGGTCAGCATGACCGGCACCAGGGTCTGGACGCCCGGCATGCCCGAGGGCGAGGCCGGATAGGGGCGGGCCTTCTCTTCTCGGGTGTGAGGGGCGTGGTCGCTGCCCAGCACGTCGGCGATGCCGGCCTCGATGCCGCGCCAGACGCCGGCGACGTGGTCGGCCGAGCGGATCGGCGGGTTCATCTGCGCGAAGCCCTTCAGGCGCTCATAGGCCTCCGGCGCGACCAGAGTCAGGTGCTGGGGCGTGACCTCGACGGAGGCGACGTCCTTGTTCTGGGCCAAGAAGTCGATCTCTTCCTTGGTGGTCACGTGCAGCACGTGGATGCGCTTGCCCAGGTTCTTGGCGATGCGCACCAGGCGGTGGGTCGACTGCAGGGCGGCCTGGGCGTCGCGCACCTCGGGGTGGCTGGTCCAGTCGCCGGGACGGGCCAGGCTCCGGCGCTCGGCCAGGCGGTATTCGTCCTCGGAATGGAAGGCCGCGCGGCGGTTGACGTGGCGCAGCACGTTTTCCACGCCCTCGTCGTCCTGCACCAGCAGGCTGCCCGTCGAGGCGCCCATGAACACCTTGATGCCGCAGCAGCCGGGCAGGCGCTCCAGCTCGCCCAGGAAGTTGGCGTTCTCGTGCGTGCCGCCCACGTAGAAGGCGTGGTCGGTGTGCATGCGGCCCTTGGCGCGGGCCAGCTTGTCGGCCAGGGCGTCCGGGTCGGTGGTCGTCGGCTCGGTGTTGGGCATCTCGAAGACGGCGACCACGCCGCCCAGGGCCGCGCCGCGCGAACCGCTCTCAAGGTCTTCCTTCCACTCCAGCCCCGGCTCGCGGAAGTGGACCTGGCTGTCGATAACGCCCGGCAGGACGGTCAGGCCGGCGGCGTCGAACACCTCGCCCGCCGAGGCCTGGGAGAGGTCGCCGATCGCGACGATCTTGCCGTTCCGCACGCCGATGTCGGTGACGCCCCGGCCCGCGTGGTTCACCACCTCGCCGCCACGCACGATCAGGTCGAAGGTCTGGGACATGGGACGGCTCCTGATGGGTTTCCGGCGGTCTAGGTCGGGGTCCCGGGCTTCGCAAGACCAAACATCCCGCTCGTCCCCGCGAAAGCGGGAACCCAAGGGGAATTCTCCGTACGCCGCCCGGGTCAGGCTCGGCCTGGGTCCCCGCTTTCTTGAGGACGAACGGTCGGGGTGGGGTCTTCCTCGAGCCCATCCAGCGAAGCTTCGGCTTCCGCCGCCTCGTCATCGGACGGGATGATCGCGGGATCGTCGGCGACGACCTCCGCCGCTTCCACCGCGGCCTCCGGCTCCTCCCCGCCCCGCACGCGTTCAAGCAGCGCCTTGGCCGCCCGCACGACCGTGGCCACCGGCAGGTCGCTCATGTGGCGGATGGCCTGGGAAAGGTCGGGGTCGACGGCCACGAACTGGTCGAAGCCGCGCGGGCCGCGCACGGCCATGGCGTGCGGGCCCCAGGGGGCGTAGCGGCGCTCGTCGGAGGGGCCGAACAGGCCCAGGGTCGGGACCCCGGCGGCGGCGGCGATGTGCATCAGGCCCGAGTCGTTGCCGATGAAGAGGTCGGCCCGCTTCAGCGCCGCATAGGCGGTCAGAAGGTCGACCTTGCCGGTCAGGTCGATGTAGCGGCCGCGCGCTGAGGCCATGCGCAGTTCCTCGACCATCCGCTCGTCGCCCGGCCCGCCCAGGATCAGCAGCCGTCCGCCTTCCAGCGGGCCGCCGGGGCCCAGAAGCTGGGCGGCGGTCTGGGCGAAGCGTTCGATCGGCCAGATCTTGCCCACCCAGTTGGAGGCCGGCCCCACGGCCAGGATCGGGCCGGCCGGCTCGCCCGGGCGCGGCTTCAGCATCTGGTCGGCCAGGGCCTGGACCTCGGGCGTGATGTAGAGGTGCGGGGCCGGGGGATCGCCCTCCAGCTTCAGCACGCGGGCGGCGTCGACCACCTTGTGGACCGTCTCGCCGGCCGATCGTTTCCAGATCGCCCGCTTCTCGCGGCGCAGGAAGAGGGCCGTGCCGCTGCCGCGCAGGTCGACCACCAGGCCCCATTTCCTGTGGCGCACCTGGTTCCAGAGCTTGAACCAGTGGCCCTTGCCCTTGCCCTTCTCCATCACGATCACGCGGTCGAGCCCGGGCACATGGGCGAACAGCGGCGCGGCCAGCGGCCCGGCGACGATGGTGAAGCGGGCGTTGGGGATCTGGTCGGCCAGGAATTTGATCAGGCCGGACGACAGCACGGCGTCGCCGATACGCGTGGCGGTGATGAAGAGGATCGGGAAGGCCCGCTGTGTCATCGGCCTATCTATAGAGCGGTCGCTGAGTCGGCGCATCCCTCGTTAACACTTCAGCTTTCCGATCGTGCGGGGGGTGGCGCGAGCGTCGCCGAAAGGCCACATGGGGGATCATGGACCAAGCCCGCATCGCCCGCCTGACCAGCCGCGCCGTCATCGCCGTCTCCGGCCCCGACGCCAGGAGCTTCCTCAACGGCCTGCTGACCCAGGAGATCGAGACCCTGGGCGAGGGCGAGCTGCGCTTTTCCGGCCTGCTGACCCCGCAGGGCCGGCTGCTCTACGACCTGTTCGTCGCCGGGTCGCCGGATGGGCTCCTGCTGGACGTGGCGGCCGAGCACCGCGACACCATCCTGGCCCGGCTGACGATGTACCGCCTGCGGGCCAAGGTCGAGCTGGCGGCCTCCGGCCTGGCCGTGTTCGCGGCCTTCGGCGGTCCCTCGGCCGAAGGCTACGCCGATCCTCGCCTGCCGGGCCTGGGCCGCCGCCTCTACGCCGCCGACCACGCCGCCGACGCGTCCGAGGACGACTACGAGGCCCATCGCCTGGCCCTCGGCGCGCCCGGCACCGCCGACTGGGGCAGCGACAGGACCTATCCGATCGAGGCCGATTTCGACCTCCTGGCCGGCATCGACTTCAAGAAAGGCTGCTTCGTCGGCCAGGAGACCACCAGCCGCATGAAGCGGCGCGGCACGATCAAGAACCGCATGCTGCCGATCGTCTTCGACGGCCCCGCCCCGGCCTTCGGGACCGAGGTGCTGGCGGGCGAACTGCGGGCCGGCGAGGTGCTGAGCGGCCGTGACGGGCGGGCCATGGCCCTGCTGCGGCTGGACCGCATCGGGGACGCGGCCCTGACCGTCGACGGCCGCCCGGTGACGGTGGACCGGCCGGACTGGATCCCGGCCGGCTGAGGCCCGCCTCTCCCGGTCCCCTATTCTGCGTCCACGAACGCGGCCACCCGGTCGGCGAAGACCTGCGGCCGCTCCAGGTACATGAAGTGGCCGGCGTCCGGCACGGTCTCCAGCTTGGCCGCGGGCGCGGCCTGGGCCACCGCCTTCGACTGCTCGACGACGTCGCGGATGTCCACGGCCCCCACCAGCACCAGGGTCGGGGCGCGGATTTCGCCCAGATGCTCCCGGGCCTCCGGTCCCGCCCGCTCCAGCTTGCGCCCCGCCCCGCTCAGGTTCTGCGGATTGGCCCTCAGCAGCGCCACCACCCGCGCCCGCTCGGCGTCGGCCGAGGGCGTGAGGATGTAGGGGTCCTTCACCGCCGCCTCGAGATTGCCGGTCTTGATCAGGGCCATCAGCTTCACCGACCGGGCGATGAACCCGGCCGACGGCGAGAAGCCGCTGACCCAGGGCCCGGCCAGCACCAGGCCGTCGGTCGCTTCCGGGTGGGCCAGGGCGAAATCGACGGCGACGCCGCCGCCCGACGACGAGCCCACCAGGGTGGCGTGCGCGACCCCCGCGGCCTTCATCACCGCCACGAGGTCGTCGACCGAGGCGAAGGGCGCGGTGGCGGCCGGGGTCCGGCCATAGCCCCGCCGATCGTAGCGCACCACGTGGAAGCGCTGGCACAGCCGCGGCCAGACGTCGTCCCAGGCCGCGCTGTGCAGGATGCCGTCGTGCAGCAGGACGACGGCCTTGGCCTGCTCGGGCCCGCAGGTCTCGTAGGCGATCTGGCCGCCCTCGGCCTCGGCGAAGCGGGTTTCGGTCTCGGTTCGGGCCTGGGCCAGCCCCGCCCAGGACAGCAGGCAGCCGGCCGCGATCGCCCGGACGGGCGTTGAAAGTCTCATGGCTTGGTCTCCGGATGGGCGCCGTCAGCCGGCGCGTTTGACGCCTTGCTCCACCACGTCGGGCGGCTGCTCGGGCTGGTATTCGAGGAGGTCGCCCGGCTGGCAGTCCAGGAAGTCGCAGATCGCCTCCAGCGTCTCGAACTTCATGCCCTTCACCTTGCCGGACTTGAGCAGCGACAGGTTGGCGTCGGTGATGCCGATGGCGCGGGCCAGCACGTTGGAGCGCACCTTGCGCCGGGCCAGCATCACGTCGAGGCGCAGGACGATCGGCATCAGACGAAGGCCTCCCTGTCCTCTTCGATCTCTCGGCCCACCTGCATCACCTGGCCCACCACGAAGACCAGCAGGCCCAGGACGAAGGCCTGAAGGCTGGCCATGTGCGCCCAGTTCTTGTCGATCTCGTAGCCGGTGGCCGACAGCGCCAGGTGGCACAGCAGGGGCGAAACCGCGTAGGCGCACAGCCACCCGCCGACCCGTCCGAACCGCCGCGCGGCGCCGGCCGAGAACACCTCGCCCCGGGCGTAGCCGCCGAACAGGCTCCTCAGGCTCCAGAAGATCATCAGGATGGGCGCGGCCCGGACGATCGCCACCGCCACATAGACCAGCCGATGGACCAGGGGCAGCGAGCCGAACGCCACCGAATTGGGCGGGCCTTCACCGATGTAGCAGTTGTCGGGCCCGATCCGGACCAGCTCGCCCTTGTAGGCCAGCATCACCCCGATCGCCGTGACCAGGATCAGGGCCGACAGGGCGAACAGTCCCGTAAACAGCCAGGCGGCCGCGCGGCTGCCCAGGCGCACGCGACGCTGGGCGGCGCTTTCGTCCGACGCGGCCGGGGGGCGGAACAGCGGCTTCAGATGCAGAACGGTGGCCATGGGCGTCCCTCCTGCCCTGACGGTCGGACAGAAAAAACTTTCTGTCAATCGATATTAATCCAAGCCGGCCGCCCCACAAGTCGCGTTCACGAAAAGTTCTGGCCAAGCGGTCGCGGTTCGGCCAAGCTCCCGCCATGACCGATCTCCACCGCTGCACCTGGAAGGGCATGAACGGCGACCCGTTCTACGAGGCCTATCACGACACCGAATGGGGCGTGCCCGAGTACGACTCCCGCGCGCTGTGGGAGAAGCTGGTGCTGGACGGCTTCCAGGCGGGCCTGGCCTGGATCACCATCCTGCGCAAGCGCGAGGCCTTCCGCGCCGCTTTCGCCGACTTCGACCCCGACAAGGTGGCCCGCTTCGGCGACGCCGACCGCGCCCGCCTGATGGCCGACGCCGGCATTATCCGCTCCAACGCCAAGATCGACGCGGCCATCTCGGGCGCGCGCATCTATTGCGACATGCGCGAGCGCGGCGAGGACTTCTCGGCCTTCCTGTGGGACAGGCTGGACGGCAAGCCCGTGCAGAACCACTGGACCGGCCGCGGCGACGTCCCGGCCCAGACGCCCCTGGCCGTCGACATGGCCAAGGCCCTGAAGGCCAAGGGCTTCAAGTTCTGCGGCCCCGTGATCGTCTACGCCTTCATGCAGGCCACCGGCCTGGTCAACGACCACGTCGCCGGCTGCTTCCGCCACGAGGAATGCCGCAGGCTGGCGCGGTGAGGATTGCCCCGGGCCGGAAGGGGGCCCGCCGATCGGCGCCCCTTCCCGATCCCTCCGAACGCCCTTAAACACCGCCCCATGCCTCCCGGTCCCGACATGATGCTGGAACTGGCCTGCGGACAGGGTCCTGTCTGCGGGGTGGACGAGGCCGGACGCGGGCCCTGGGCGGGGCCGGTCAGCGCCGCCGCCGTGATCCTGGATCCGGCCCGCGTGCCCAAAGGCCTCAACGACTCCAAGAAGCTCACCGCCAAGGCCCGCGCGGCCCTGGAGGAGGAGATCAAGTCGGTCGCCGTGGCCTGGTGCGTCGGCCTGGCCAGCATCGAGGAGATCGCCGAGCTCAACATCCTGCACGCCGCGGGCCTGGCCATGCGGCGCGCGGTCGAGGGCCTGTCGGTGCGCCCCAGCTTCGCCCTGGTCGACGGCAACTACCGCTTCGTCCTGCCGTGCGAGGTGCGCACGGTGGTCAAGGGCGACAGCCTGTCATGCTCGATCGCCGCCGCCTCGATCCTGGCCAAGGAAGCCCGCGACCGGATCATGGTCGAGATGGACGCCCTCTATCCCGGCTACGGCTTCGCCGGCCACAAGGGCTATCACGCCCCGGTCCACGTGGAGGGCCTGCGGCGTCTGGGCCCCTCGCCGATCCACCGCCTGGGCTGGGCCCCGGTCAAGGCCGCCCTGGCCGGCGAGCTGGCCATGGTCGGCGGCGATCTCGACGCCTGACGGCCGTAAATATTTTTCGCGCGCGTCCTGACGGAGTCCGCCGGCCTCGCCGCCGCACGCGCGGCGCCGCCTATCGACTCGAAAAGACTCGATTTTAGTCGTGTTGACGCCCATCCCCGTGCGGCAAGAAAACCACCCGAACAAGCCAAGGTTAACCGCCCGGTAACCACGTCCGTCAATACCGCCTTTACCAACGAGACTCATGATTCCACTCGTTGTTTTTGACGGGAAGCGGGACATGACCTTCGGTCCGGAAACCATCATCATGGGCGACTGCATCGAGCAGATGAACGCCCTGCCGGAGAAGTCGGTCGACCTGATCTTCGCCGACCCGCCCTACAATCTGCAGCTGGGCGGCGACCTGCTGCGTCCCGACAATTCCAAGGTCGACGCGGTCGACGACCACTGGGACCAGTTCGAAAGCTTCGCGGCCTACGACAAGTTCACCCGCGAGTGGCTGAAGGCCGCCCGCCGGGTGCTGAAGGACGACGGCGCGATCTGGGTGATCGGCAGCTACCACAACATCTTCCGCGTGGGCGTGGCCATCCAGGACCTGGGCTTCTGGATCCTCAACGACGTGATCTGGCGCAAGTCCAACCCGATGCCCAACTTCAAGGGCACCCGCTTCGCCAACGCCCACGAGACCCTGATCTGGGCCTCCAAGAGCCAGGGCGCCAAGCGCTACACCTTCAACTACGACGCCCTGAAGATGGCCAATGACGAGGTGCAGATGCGCTCGGACTGGACCATCCCGCTGTGCACGGGCGAGGAGCGCATCAAGGGCGCGGATGGAAACAAGGCCCATCCGACCCAGAAGCCCGAGGCCCTGCTCTACCGCGTGATCCTGTCGACCACCAAGCCGGGCGACGTGATCCTGGATCCGTTCTTCGGCGTGGGCACCACCGGCGCGGCCGCCAAGCGCCTGGGCCGCCGCTTCATCGGCATCGAGCGCGAGGCCGAATACATCGCCCACGCCAAGGAGCGCATCGCCAAGGTCACGCCGATCGCGCCCCAGGATCTGGAGGTCATGGGCAGCAAGCGCGCCGAGCCGCGCGTGCCCTTCGGCGCCATCGTCGAGAACGGCCTGCTGAACCCCGGCGACACCCTCTACTGCTCCAAGGGCTCGCACGTCGCCAAGGTCCGGGCCGACGGCTCGATCACGGTGGGCGACCTGTCGGGCTCGATCCACAAGGTCGGCGCCATGGTCCAGTCGGCCCCCGCCTGCAACGGCTGGACCTACTGGCACTTCAAGACCGACGCCGGCCTGGCCCCCATCGACGTCCTGCGCAGCCAGGTTCGGGCGGGGATGAACTAGGCTCCGCCGGCGTTCCTCACCCCTTCCCGCCCTGCCGCTTGACCGCGCGGAGATAGGCGGCCCGCCAGTAGTCGCCGCCGACGTGGTCCACCCGGTCGATCCGCCAGAACCCGGTCTCGTTCAGGGCGAAGGCGGGTTCGAAATAGCTGAGGCTCGTGGCGTTCTCGATCGCGTGCACCAGGTTGTACATGACCAGGAAGACGCCGCTGGGCATGCGCACGGCCAGAAGGGCGTGACCTTCTGGCGGACGCCGCAGCAGGGTCATGCCCATGACGAGGAACAGGTTATCGGGGTCGAACTTCAGCCGCCTCATGCCCCAGTACTTGACCAGGGCGACGTCCTCGCAGTCGCCGCCCTCCATCAGGGTCTGGTAGGGCGCGGCCCAGACGTCGTTCTGGCCGTCGGGTTTCCGCGCGACATGGTCGTTGACGTAGTTGTTGACCGCCTTGATCTGGTCGATCTGCGACTTCCCCTGCGTCGCCAGGCGGTCGAGGAATTCGCGGTACTTGCGGACCGGCGCCGCCGTGCCCGTCTCCATCAGCGGCTCGGTCGCATCGGCCTGGGCCTTCACGCTCTTGAGCTTGGCCACGTCCTCGGGCGGGGTTGGAATCTTGATCGTGATCCATCCGCCCTGGATGGTGGCGCGGGCCAGGCCGGGCGCGGCGGCCGCCAGCAGCGTCGCGGCGGCCAGCTTGTGGAAGCGCCGGCGAGGAACGTCCCTTAGTTCCGGCATGCGGCCCGCCCCCTGCGCTGTCTGACGCGGCTCAGGCTAGGGGCGGACCGATCGCGCGCCTATGGGGCGTTTCCCGCAGAGGCCTTTGAGGCTTTTCCCGGAAGGAACCTGGCGACGGGCGCAAGTCAGATCAGCCGATCGGCGGCCAGGGCCGCCTTCAGGAACACGCTGGGCAAGGCGGCCAGCCCCTCGCGATCGGTCCAGACGAAGTCGCCGAGCCCGCCGTTCGACGGCGCGCCCAGCACCCGCAAAGTCAGGGCGAAGTGGGTGAAGACGTGCTCCACCACGCCGAAATCGCGCCAGTCGCCGGCGACGGGCGCGGCCGCGCGGGCCTCTTCGTCCGTATACGGATTTTGCCGCCACTCGCTGGTGGGCAGGCCCAGCATTCCGCCCAGCAGGCCCTTGGGCGGGCGGCGGACCAGGGCCACGGCCTCGCCGCGGCGGAGCACGAAGGCCACCCCGTGGCGACGGGGGCGATCGGCCTTGCGGGTCTTGCGCGGATAGGTCTCGGGCGCGCCGGTCTTGCGGCCCTCGCACCAGGCCGAGATCGGGCAGCGGTCGCACAGCGGCCCCTTGGGCCGGCAGACCGTCGCGCCCAGGTCCATCAGGGCCTGGGCCCAGTCGCCGGGCCGGTCGGCCGTCACCAGCGTCCCGGCCAGGCGCTTGAGCTCGGGCTTGGCGTCGGGCACGGGCTGCTCGACCGCGAACAGCCGCGCCATCACCCGCTCGACATTGCCGTCCACCACATTGGCCTCGCGGTCGAAGGCGATGGCCGCCACGGCCGCGGCGGTGTAGGCGCCCACGCCCGGCAGCGCGCGCAAGGCCTCCTCGGTGTCGGGAAAGATCCCGCCGTGGTCGGCCGCCACGGCCCGGGCGCAGGCCAGCAGGTTGCGGGCGCGGGCGTAGTAGCCCAGCCCGGCCCAGGCGGCCATCAGCTCGCCGTCCTCCACCGCCGCCAGGTCCGATACGGCGGGCCAGCGGCGGGTGAAGTCCAGGAAATAGGGCGTGGCGTGCGGCACCGTGGTCTGCTGCAGCATCACCTCCGACAGCCAGACCCGATAGGGGTCGGAGCGCACGCCCGCCTTGCCCGCCGCCGGGCCGGTGCGCCAGGGCAGCTCGCGCGCCTGGGCGTCGTACCAGGCCAGCAGGGCGGCGCGGAGGGCGGGGATGTCGAGCATGGGTGAGCTATGGCAAACCCGCCCCTTCGTTGTCATCCCGGAAAGCGCGCCGCGCCGGCCCGGGGCGGCAAGCTTTTGGGATCACCCCCGGTCACGACCTCTGCTACCCTTCGCCCATGCGCCGCCGCCCTCTGCCCACCGCCGAAGAAGCCCTGGAGATCCTCAAGCGCCGCCGCACGCGTCCGCAGATGCGGCCGCCGCCGCCCGCAGGCAAGTCGCTGGCCCCGCTGATCAAGCAGCTGGACGCCAAGTTCGGCCAGGGCCCCGCCCTGCTGCAGGCCCGCTGGCGAGAGATCGTCGGCGAGACCCTGGCCCGACGCACCGAGCCCGTCCGGATCATCAGGAGCCGCACCGGCGAGGGCGGCACGCTGGAGCTGCGGGTCGACGGCCCCGTGGCCTCGCTGATCCAGCACCAGGCCCCGCAGATCACCCAGCGCCTCGACCTGCTGCTGGGCAAGGGCGCGGTGACGAAGCTTCGCATCGTCCAGGGCCCCGTGAAGGCCCAGGCCAATCCCGCCCCGCCCCGCGCGCGCCGCAAGCCGCCGCTGGACGCGGCCCAGGAGCGCGAACTGGCCGACAGCCTCGCGGCCCAGCCCGAGGGCGGGCTGAAGGACGCCCTGCTGAAGCTGGGACGCGGGGTGCTGCGCGATCCCCGCTGAATCCACGGTTTTGGCGCGATCGAACCCCCGCCAACGCCGTCGGCCGGATTGACAACCGGGCGTTCGGACGGGCTGATGCGAACGCCTTATCCGCGCCCTTTTCACGCGACTAAAGAATCGCGCTTAACTTCACTGTTCCCTTGCGAGGAAGATCGCCCATGCGTTCGCTCACCCGCCGGCTCCTGACGGCCGCCGCCCTCTCTGCTTCCGTGGCCGTGGCCCTCGCCGGGTGCGCCAAGAAGGAAACGCCCAGCGCCGACGACATGTCGCTGGGCAACCCCTCCAGCAAGGTCACCGTGGTCGAGTACGCCTCGGCCTCGTGCGTGCACTGCGGCCGCTGGAACAACGAGGTCTTCCCGGCCTTCAAGGCCAAGTACATCGACACCGGCAAGGTCAACTACGTCTATCGCGAGTTCCTGACCCCGCCCGAGCAGGTGGCCGCCGCCTCGTTCCTGCTGGCCCGCTGCGCCGGCAAGGACAAGTACTTCTCGGTGATCGACAGCGTCTATCACTCGCAGGAAGAGATGTTCACCACCGGCGACTTCCGGGGCGTGCTGCTGCGCATCGCCCAGTCGGCCGGCCTGAACGAGCAGCAGTTCAACGCCTGCGTCACCGACGAGAAGGCGCTGAAGGCCCTCAACGCCCGCGTCGAGAAGTACGCCAAGGACGCCAACATCCGCGGCACCCCGACCTTCGTGGTCAACGGCGTGAAGATCAACGGCGAGGACGGCGGCGAGGCCACCATGGCCCAGCTGGACGCCGCCATCGACGCGGCCGCCAAGAAATGAGCCTCGACCGGCGCGCCCTGATCGTGACCGGCCTGGCGGCCTCCGGCGTTTCGCTGGCGGCCGTTCCCGGGCTGGCGCGCGCCGCCGCCCTGCCGCCGGCCGACGGCGACATGGCGCTGGGCTCGCCCAAGGCCAAGGTGCAGGTGGTGGAGTACGCCTCCCTGTCCTGCACCCACTGCGCCCACTGGAACAACGAGGTGTTCCCGGAATTCAAGAAGCGGTTCATCGACACCGGCCAGGTGCGTTACGTGTTCCGCGAATTCCTGACAGAGCCCTACCCGTTCGCCGCCGCCGGCTACCTGCTGGCCCGGCGCGTGGGTCCGGCGCGCTATTTCGAGGTGCTGGACGCGATCTTCCACCAGCAGGCGGCGATCTATGAAAGCCAGGACCTCTGGGGCGGCCTGCTGAAGATCGGCAAGGGCTTCGGCCTAACCGACGAGCAGTTCACCGCCGCCCTGCAGGACAAGGCCGCGCTGGACGCGGTCAACGCCCGGGTCGAGAAGGCCGCCGAACGCGACAAGATCGACTCCACCCCCACCTTCTTCATCAACGGCGAGCGCCTGGTCGGCGCCCAGCCGATCGAGGCCCTCGCCACGGCCATCGCCAAGGCGAGCCAGGCCCCGAAGACGAAGAAGGGCTGAGGGGCGGGCGCGCGCCGTGCAGTTCCAGCGCCTGCGCCTTTCGGGATTCAAGTCCTTCGTCGAACCGACCGAGTTCCGGATCGAGCCAGGCCTGACGGGCATCGTCGGTCCCAACGGCTGCGGCAAGTCCAACCTCCTGGAAGCCCTGCGCTGGGTGATGGGCGCCAACTCCGCCAAGGCCATGCGCGCGGGCGGCATGGACGACGTGATCTTCGCCGGCAGCGGCAATCGCCCGGCCCGCAACCACGCCGACGTCACCCTGACGATCGACAACAGCGACCGAACCGCCCCGGCCCAGTTCAACGACGACCCGACGCTGGAGGTGGTGCGCCGGATCGACCGGGGCGAGGGCTCGACCTATCGCATCAACGGCCGTGAGGTCCGGGCCCGCGACGTCCAGCTGCTGTTCGCCGACGCCTCGACCGGCGCCAACTCGCCGGCCCTGGTGCGCCAGGGCCAGATCAGCGAACTGATCGGCGCCAAGCCGCAGAACCGCCGCCGCATCCTGGAAGAGGCCGCCGGGGTCTCGGGCCTGCACACCCGCCGCCACGAGGCCGAACTGCGCCTGCGCGCGGCCGAGACCAACCTGTCGCGCCTGGAGGACGTGGCGCGCGAGCTGGAGACGGCCCTGGGCCGCCTGCGCCGCGAGGCCCGCCAGGCCGAGAAGTACAAGCGCCTGTCGGCCGAGATTCGCGCCGTGCAGGGCGCGGTGCTCTACGCCCGCTGGACCGAGGCGCGCGACAACCTCAACCGCACCCAGTCGGAGGCCACCGACAGCACCCGCGCCGTCGAGGAGACCGCCCGCGCCGCCGCCGCCGCCCAGACCGCGATCCTGGCGGCCGAGGCCGCCATGCCGCCCCTGCGCGAGGAGGCATCGATCGCCCAGGCGGTGCTGGGCCAGCTGGCCATCCAGAAAGACCGGGCCGAGCGCGAGGCCGAGGCCGCCAAGGCCGAGTTCGAGCGCCTGTCGGCCGACCTCACCCGCATCGACGACGACCGCGCTCGCGAGGCGCAAGGCCTGGCCGACGCCGTCCAGGCCCTGGGCCGTATCGACGCCGAGATGGCCGAGCTGCGCGCCCTGATCGCCGCCGCGCCCGCGCGCGGCCCCGAGCTGGCCGCCGCCGCCAAGGCCGCCGAGGAGGCGCGCGCCAAGGCCGACTCGGAGGTCGAGCAACTGGCCGCCCGCGCCGCCGCCGAGGACGCCCGCGCCCGCGCCGCCGCCCAGCGCCTGGCCGAGGCCGAGGGCCGCCTGGCCCGCACGGTCCGCGCCCTGGACCAGGCCAAGGCCGAGCGGGCCGCCGTCGGTCCCGTGGTCGATCCCGCCGCCGCCGAGGCTCGCCAGCGCTTCGCCAACGCCGAAACCGGCCTCGCCGCCGCCCGCAAGGCCCTCGAGGACGCCGAGTCCGAGCGGACCAAGGCCGCCCAGGCCGAGGCCCAGGCCCGCGACCTCGCCCGCAAGGTCGAGGACCAGCTGGGCCGCCTGCGCACCGAGGCCCGGGGCCTGGCCCAGTTGACCGCCCCGCGCGCCAAGAGCGGCTTCTCGCCCGCCCTCGACGCGGTGACGCCCGACAAGGGCTATGGCGCGGCCCTGGCCGCCGCCCTGGGCGACGACCTGGAGGCCGCCCTCGACCCCCGCGCGCCCTCGCACTGGAGCGGCGCCGAGGCCAGGCCCGTGACCTGGCCGCAGGGGGCCGAGCCCCTGGCTCCGCTGATCAAGGCCCCGCCCGAGCTGGCCGCGCGCCTTTCGCACGTGGCCGTGGTCGAGCGGGCCGACGGCGACCGTCTGGCCAAGGGCCTCCCGGTGGGCGCGCGGCTGGTTTCCAGGGAGGGCGACCTCTGGCGCTGGGACGGCTTCGTGGCCCGGGCCGACGCCCCCAAGCCCGCCGCCGTTCGCCTGGAGCAGCGCACCCGCCTGGCCGAGGTCGAGGCCGAGATCGACCAGGTGGCGCCCCGCGCCGAGGCGTCGGCCGCCGCCCTGCGCACCGCCGCCGACGCCCTGCGGGCGGCCGAGGAACTGCTGCGCGACAAGCGGCGCGGTCCGCCCGACGCCGAGCGCCTGCTGTCCCAGGCCCGCGAGCAGGTGGCCCGCCACGAACGCGAGGCCGCCCAGCGCGAAGCCCGCGCCCAGTCGCTGGACGACACCATCGCCCGCTTCGAGGCCGAGCGCGTCGAGGCCGACACGGCCCTCGCCGCCGTCCGCGCCGAGCATCAGGCGGCCGCCGCCGTCGCGGACCTGGCCCCGCAGCTGGCCGCCGCCCGCCAGGCCGCCACGGCCGCCCGCGAGGCCGCCGCCGCCGCCCGCTCGGCCCTGGACCAGGAGACCCGCGAGACCGCCGGCCGCGCCCGCCGCCTGGAAAGCCTGGAGCGCGACCACGCCGACTGGACCAAGCGCCGCGAGGGCTCCAGCAAGCGCGAGGCCAGCCTGGACGCCGACCGCGTCAAGGCCGCCGCCGCCCTGGACGCCGCCCGCGAGGCGCCAACCGTGCTGGCCGAGAAGCTGTCGGCGATCCTGGAGCAGTTCGCCGCCGCCGAGGACCGCCGCGCCAAGGCCGCCGACGCCCTGGAGTCGGCCGAGACCAACCGCCTCAACGCCGACCGCGCGGCCCGCGCCGCCGAGCAGGCCGCCGGGGAAGCCCGCGAGAAGCGCGCGGCCCTGGTCGCCACCCTGGACGCCGTCCGCGCCCGCTTCGCCGAGGTGGCCGGCCACATCCGCGAGCAGGCCCGCATGGAGCCCGAAGAGCTGGGCCGCCACCTGGCCGGCGAGGCGGTGGCCGTGCCCAAGGACGCCGCCGGGGTCGAGGCCCACCTGTTCGCCCTGGAGCGCGAGCGCGACGCCATCGGCGCGGTGAACCTGCGCGCCGAGGAGGAGGCCCAGGAATACGCCGCCCGCCTGGAGACCATGCGCACCGAGCGCGCCGACCTCTCGGGCGCGGTGGCCAAGCTTCGCGCGGGCATCGAGGAGCTGAACGCCGAGGGCCGCGAGCGCCTGCTGGCCGCGTTCGACATCATCAACGCCAACTTCCAGACCCTGTTCACCGCCCTGTTCGGCGGCGGACAGGCCGAGCTGAAGCTGATCGAGAGCGACGATCCGCTGGAGGCGGGCCTGGAAATCTTCGCCTGTCCCCCCGGCAAGCGGATGGCCAGCATGAGCCTGATGAGCGGCGGCGAGCAGGCCCTGACGGCCAGCGCCCTGATCTTCGGCGTGTTCCTGGCCAACCCCGCCCCGATCTGCGTGCTGGACGAAGTCGACGCGCCGCTGGATGACGCCAACGTCGACCGCTACTGCAACATGCTCGACGAGATGCGCCGCCGCACCCGCACGCGCTTCATCGCCATCACCCACAACCCCGTGACCATGAGCCGGATGGACCGCCTGTTCGGCGTGACCATGGCCGAGCGCGGGGTGAGCCAGCTGGTGAGCGTGGATCTCAGCACCGCCGAACAGCTGGTGGCGGCGCAGTAGAACACCACTTGCCCCCACCTGGCGGCCTCGCCGCCTGTCCGCCCCCATAGGCGGGCGGATCCTCCTTAAGCCCGCCGCATTCTTCCCCCTACGGGGGAGGAGCGCCGCAGGCGCGGAGGGGGCAAGTGGGCTCGCGGGGCGTTTCAAGCCAAAGAAAAAGGCGCGCCCCTTTCGGAACGCGCCTTTCAATCTTTCGCCGGAACCAAGCGGCTATTGCAGCTTCGAACCGATCTGGCCGATGGCCTGGTCGACCAGGGCGTCGGAACCGCCCGCCGCGAGGCGAGCGGTCAGGACCTGCTCGGCCGCCTGGGCGGCGAGGTCGACGGCGGCCGACTTGACGTCGGCGGCGGCCTGGGCCTCGGCCTGGGCGATCTTGCGCTCGGCCATTTCGGCGCGGCGGGCGATCTGCTCTTCCAGGCGGGCCTTGGCTTCGGAGGCCATCAGGGCCGCATCGGCCTTGGCGGCTTCCAGCATGCCGGCGGCCTGGCGTTCGGCCTCGTCGCGCTGGGCCTTCACCTCGGCGAGCAGGGCCTGGGCCTCTTCCCGCAGTTGGTGGGCTTCGTCCAGTTCAGCCTGGATCTTGGCGGCGTGGCCGTCCAGGGCCTTGAACAGGGCGCCCGGCAGGACCTTCAGCCAGACCAGCAGGCCGATGAACACCAGCAGGCCGACCAGCACCCACAGTTCGGGGTTGGTCAAAGAGAAGAGAGATTCGTGTTCCATCGTCGTTTCCTTAGGCCAGCGAGGCCTTGAGCTCGGCGGCCGAAGCCGCCTTGCCCGTCAGCTTCTCGACGATGGCGCCGGCCGTTTCCGAGGCCACCGCGCGGACATGGCCCATGGCCTCGTCGCGGGCGACCTGGATACGAGCTTCGGCGGCGCTGAGCTTTTCAGCCAGCACGGCCTCTTCCTTCGCCTGACGCTCGGCGGCCTCGGCCGAAGCCTTGGCCTTGGCGTCCGCCGCGGTCTTCTGGGCCTTGGCGCGAGCCTCGGCCACCTCGGCGGCGGCCGCGCGGGCCTGCACCTCGGCTTCGTCCTTCAGACGACGGGCGTCGGCGATGTCGCCGGCGATCTTGGCGCCGCGTTCCTCGATCGCGCCGCTGACCTTGGGCAAGAGCACCTTGGACAGCACCGCGTAGAGGACGGCGAAGATGAGCAGCAGCCAGACGATCTGGCCGCCCCAGTGCTGGAACTGCAGCTGCGGCAGGCCGCCGCTGCTTTCCTGCCCGTGAGGGGCCTCGGTCGTCTCGACCGTGCCGTGATGTTCCGTCGCCATGGGCGAAGACGCCTTATTACTTGCCGTTGAGGATCAGGATGGCGACGACCAGGGCGAAGATGCCCAGGGCTTCGGTCAGCGCCATGCCCAGGAACAGCATCGGACGCTCTTGAGCGGCCGCGGTCGGGTTGCGCAGGGCGCCTTGGAAGTAGTTGCCGAACATCACGCCCAGGCCGATGCCCGCGCCGATCATGCCGAGCATCGCCAGACCGGCGCCGATGAACTTAGCGGCGGAAGCGTCCATGATTGAAACTCCTTAGGAAGGGTAGATTGGTTGAGAGACTAAAGGTTGATCAGTGGCTGTCGAGGTGCACGACGTCGTTCAGATAGACGCAGGTGAGCACCGCGAACACGAAGGCCTGGAGGAAGGCCACCATGAACTCGAGGGCGGTCAGGGCGGTGACCGAGAGGAGGGCGACGACCGAGCCGAGCAGGCCGACCAGGCCGATGCTGCCCAGGGCGATCACGAAGCCCGCGAAGATCTTCAGCACTACGTGGCCGCCCAGCATGTTGCCGAACAGACGAAGGGCCAGGGTGACCGGGCGGATCAGGAACGACAGGATCTCGATCGGCACCAGCAGGAAGTACAGCGGCCACGGCACGCCCGACGGGGCGAACAGCTTGAAGAACTTGAAGCCGTTCTTGACCACGCCGACCGCGACGACGGTCAGGATGACCAGCAGGCCCAGGGTCAGGGTCACGGCCAGCTGCGAGGTGGCGGTGAAGCCGGCGAAGGTGCCGCTCCAGCCGAACAGCATGCCCTGCAGGTTACAGAACAGCACGAAGGCGAAGATCGTGAAGATGAACGGCAGGTACTTCTTGCCGTCGTGGCCGATGATCGACTCGGCCAGGCCGTCGACCAGGCCGTACAGCATCTCGCCCACCGTCTGCAGGCGGCCGGGCACCACGGCGCGCTTGGCGGCCAGGGTGTAGAAGGTGATGATCAGGAACGCGGCCAGCAGCATGGCTGCCACGGAGTTGGTGATCGACAGATCGATCGCTTGGCCGAACACGTTCACGGTCGGCAGCTCCACGATCTTCTGGATCTGGAACTGGTGCATCGGGTCGGTCGGTGCGGCCAAGGCCCTAGTCTCTCTTCTGCTTGGGGGCGGTAGACCCGCCTCCCGTGTCTCCGTCGACTTGATCAGCCGACGCCTGCGCGCTCAGTTTTGTCGCCTTGCGGACGACGAGATAGATCGAGAACCCCATGCCGATCAGCAGTCCGCCGACCATGCCCCAGGGCTCCGTGCCGACGTAGTGGTCGAGCGCCCAACCTAAGCCGAGCCCCGCCAGAACGCCCCCGATCAAATCCGCCAGAAGACGATAGCCGTCCTGGGACGATTTCTCGTGTTCGGCGCGCTTCGGCGCTTCGGCCGCCTTCCTGGCCTCGAAAGCGGCGAGCCGTGCGTCGAGGCTGTCGAGAGCCTTGTCGTTCGGTTCGTCGGCCTTGGGCATGGGAAGCGGTCAGGTCCGAAACGCCCGCGGCCGCCCCAAAAAAGAGGCGGTTTTCCGGCCGGCTTGATCGCGGCGGAACCTATAGGGCGCGTTGCGGTGCGTCAAGGTTGGCGGCGTTCGAGGCAAGCGGCGGTTTTATAAGGGCTTTTGGCGACGAACGCCGGTCCTTAAGGAATCGGCGGGCTCCCGCCCGAAGGGCTAGGCTCGCCCATTTCGGGCGGTTCCGCAGCGGAAGGCCGCTTCCGCCGCCCCCTTGGCGAAGCGATCCCCCCTCCCCATATGGCCCGGCGGGAGCCACGATCTCCATGCGCGGGTGTCGCCCCAGGGTGACACCCCTTTCCGGATCGAGACGCAATCGTCGAAAAACCCCCGCGCGGCTTCGCCGGACGGGGCGGGGCGCATTGCATTTTCCGGCGTTTTGAGGTCTTAGGAGCCCGCCTTTTCAACAGCCCGAAGATTCATGTCGCACCTGAAGAACACCGGCTTCGCCGATCGCCTCTCCGCCGCCGCCGAAGCCAAGAAGGCCATGCTGGCCAAGATGAAGCCGAAGCCCACCGTTCAGGACCCCAACTTCGAGAACCGCCACGCCGAGCGCGAGGCCGAACTTGAAGCCGTCCGCGCCGCCCGCGCCGCCGAGAAGGAAGCCGCCCGCGAAGCCGCGCGCCTGGCCGAACTCGAGGAGCAGGCCGCCAAGCGCGAAGAGCGCAAGGCCCGCAAGGCCGCCGAGGCCGCCGACTCCAAGGTCCGCAAGGAACTGAAGGCCGCCCAGCGCGAAGAACTGCGCTCGCTGGGCCGCAGCAGCAAGGCCGCCCGCGCCCACGCCTGGGCCGACCTGATCAGCTAAACCCTTCCTCGACGCCGGGAACGCCCTGTCATGACCATTGATGCGGGCCTCCTGGCGACGATGTTTGCGGTCGCCGCGATCGCCGGGGCGTTCGACGCCATCGCCGGCGGCGGCGGTCTGCTGACCGTGCCCGCCCTGCTGCTGACCGGCATGAGCCCGGTCGCGGCCCTGGGCACGAACAAGCTGCAAGGCGCCGTCAGCGCCATCTCCTCCACCAGCGCCTTCGCCCGGCGGGGACTGATCGACTGGAAGAACGCCCTGCCGGTCGCCGGCTGCGCCGCCGTGGCGGGCCTGGCCGGAGCCTTGTGCGCCAGCGTGCTGTCGCCGCGCTTCCTGGCCGCGCTGGTGCCGATCCTGCTGATCGTCATCGCTCTCTATTTCGGCTTCTCGCGCGGCATCAAGGGCGAGGACGCCTCGCCGCGCCTGACCGTGCCGCTGTTCGCCTTCTGCGTGGCCCCGGTGGTGGGCTTCTATGACGGGATCTTCGGCCCGGGCGCCGGCGCCTTCTACATGGTGGCCTTCGTCACCCTATTGGGCTACGGCGCGCTGAAGGCCACCGCCCACACCAAGCTGGCCAACGCCGCCAGCAACCTGGGCAGCCTGTCCCTCTTCATCCTCAAGGGTGCGGTCGTCTGGCCCGTGGGCCTGGCCATGGCCGTTGGAGCCTTCCTGGGCGCCCAGATCGGCTCGCGCCTGGCCATGCGGTTCGGCGCCAGGCTGATCCGGCCGCTGCTGGTGGTGATGTCGTGCGCCATGGCGGTGAAGCTGCTGAGCGACCCGGCCAATCCGCTGCGGCAGGCGGTGATGGGATTGTTCTGAGGCCCCTTGCGAGCCCGCTTGCCCCCTCCGGGCCCTTGGCCCTCCCCTCCCAGAGGAGGAAGAGCGGCTTGAAGAAATCCGCCCCCTACGGGGGCGGACAGGCGGCGAAGCCGCCAGGTGGGGGCAAGCGGCGCCCCACCGCCCCCGCCTTCCCTGCTGTCAAATGGGCTGCTTCTTCAGCCAGCGCCGCTTGATCGCCTTGCGGCCGCGCTTGAGCACCCGCCAGTGCGGGCGACGCAGGAAGACCTTCTCGCTGCGCAGCAGCTGCTGCCAGGCCACCAGCAGGATCTCGGGCTCACGCCGCATCAGGCGTCGGATCGGGAAGATCAGCTTGGGATGGCGGCGCTGCCAGCGCAGGAAGCGGCGCTTGGCCTGGAACGAGTTGCGCAGCACGATCATCAGGCCGATGACCAGCAGCGGCAGGCCCAGGTGCCCCGGCAGGGGCGTCAGGACCAGGCCGGCCAGCAGCACCAGCACGCCGAACGCCAGCGCCGCCCAGCGGCCCACCCGCGAGGCGGTCTCGCGCAGGACCAGGGCCAGCCGGCGACGGCGGCGGTAGAGCCTTGAGGGCAGTTTGGCGATCGTCCCGGCCGTCTCGCTCACGACGTTTGCAGCGCCTGACGCTTCAGCGACCTGCGCTTGAACGACTGACGCCAGCGCTTGGCCACGCGCCAGCGGCGCGGCACGATCAGGCGCTCCATGCGCAGCACCTGCTGCCAGGCGACCGGGAAGACCTCGGGCTCGCGGCGCAGCAGCCGGCGCAGGGGGAACAACAGCTTGGGGTGGGCGTGCTGGAAGCGGACGAACTGCTTGCGGGCCCGGAACGAGTTGCGCAGCACCAGCATCAGGCCGGCCACCGTCAGCGGCACGCCCATCGGACCCGGCAGAGGCGCGATCAGAAAGCCCGCCACGATCAGGATCAGGCCCAGGGTCACCAGCACGATGCGCGCGATCCGCCCGAGAAGCTCGCGGGCGAGTTCGTCGGCGGCGGAGAAGCGCACGGGCGGCATGGCGAGGGCGAGGTTCATGGCGGAGACAAACGGCTTTCGTGGTCCGTTCGATCCCGGCGACGGCCGGCCTCCTCGGCTCACGAAATCCGATATGAGAACGGGGCGCCCTTCCGTAAAGGCGCCCCGTTCCGGTTTCGTGCGACTGTGTCGCCTATTCCGCAGCCAGTGGCGCGGCGGCCACAGGTCGCCACCGCAGGCGCGGCTTGCGCGCGGCCTGCGTCTCGTCCAGGCGCCGCAGCGGCGCGTGGTAGGGCGCGCCCTTGAACCGCTCGGCGTCGCCCGCCCCATCCCGGATCTGGAGGGCCGCCCCCGCCAGGGCCCGCAGGGCCGTGATGAAGCGGTCCAGCTCCTGCTTGCTCTCGGTCTCGGTCGGCTCGATCAGCATCGCCCCGTGGACGACCAGCGGGAAATACATGGTCATCGGGTGGAAACCCTCGTCGATCATCGCCTTGGCGAAATCCAGCGTGGTCACCCCGGTGCCTTCCAGCCAGCTGTCGTCGAACAGCGCCTCGTGCATGCACGGGCCGTTCGGGAAGGCCGGGCTCATCAGGTCCGACAGGCGGGCCTTGATGTAGTTGGCGTTCAGCACCGCGTCCTCGGCCACCTGCTTCAGGCCGTCCGAGCCGTGGCTGAGCATGTAGGCGTAGGCCCGCACGAACATGCCCATCTGGCCGTGGAAGGCGCTCATGCGGCCGAAGGCCTGGGCGGCCGGGCCCTTGGCTTCCTCGACCAGCTTGAAGGTGTGCTCGTGGCTGACCACCCAGGGGGTGGGGGCGAACGGCGCCAGGGCCGCCGACAGCACCACCGGACCCGCGCCAGGACCGCCGCCGCCGTGGGGCGTGGAGAAGGTCTTGTGCAGGTTGATATGCATGGCGTCCACGCCCAGGTCGCCCGGGCGCACCCGGCCGACGATGGCGTTGAAGTTGGCGCCGTCGCAGTAGAAGTACGCGCCCGCTGCGTGGGTCAGGCGGGCGATCTCGACCACGTCGCGCTCGAACAGGCCGCAGGTGTTGGGGTTGGTGACCATGATGGCGGCCACGTGGTCGCCCAGCTTGGATTCCAGGTCCGCCAGGTCCACGCGGCCGTCGTCGGTCTGGGCGATCTCCACGACCGTATAGCCGCAGAAGGCCGCCGTGGCCGGATTGGTGCCGTGGGCGCTGGTCGGAGCCAGCACGGTCTTGCGGTGGCCCTGGCCGTTCGCCTCGTGGGCGGCGCGGATGGCCAGCAGGCCGCACAGTTCGCCGTGGGCGCCGGCCTTGGGCGACAGGGCGACGGCGGGCATGCCCGTCAGGGTCTTCAGCCAGTGGGCCAGGCGGTCCATCAGCTCGATCGCGCCCTGCACCGTCGACTGCGGCTGCAGCGGGTGGATGTCGGAGAAGCCCGGCAGGCGCGCCATCTTCTCGTTCAGGCGCGGGTTGTGCTTCATCGTGCACGAGCCCAGCGGATAGAGGGCCAGGTCGATGGCGTGGTTCTTCTGGCTCAGGCGCACGTAGTGGCGCACGGCCTCCGGCTCGGACAGGCCCGGCAGGCCGATCGCCGAGGTGCGGACCAGGTCGCCCAGGTCCGACGCCGTGTCGGCCGGAACCTCGGGCAGGTCCACGCCCGTCTTGTCCCAGGCGTTCAGTTCGAAGATCAGCGCTTCGTCCTGCAGCAGGCCGCGGCCGCCGGTCAGGGTCGCGTGGCCGCCCTGGTCGCCAGGAAGATTGGGCGAGGCTTCAGGACGGGTCGGCCGTCCGACGTTGTTCATGCTCATTGGGCGATCACCCGCGAAAGGACCTTGGCGAAGAAGGCGATGTCGATGTCCGGCGTGGTCTCGGTGGCGGCCACCACCAGCACGTCGTCCAGGCCCGCGGACGGGTCCAGGCGCGAGAACGGCACGCCGGCGATCACGCCGTTGGCCGCCAGGCTCTCGACGATCTCGGCGGCGTCGCCGGGCAGGCGCACGGCGAACTCGTTGAAGAATCGCGGGGTCAGGATCTCCACGCCCGGCACGGCGGCCAGGGCGTCGCGCAGCTTCACCGCCTTCTGGTGATTGATCAGGGCCAGCTGGCGCAGGCCCTTCTCGCCCAGCAGGCTCATGTGGATGCTGAACGCCAGGGCGCACAGGCCGCTGTTGGTGCAGATGTTGGACGTGGCCTTGTCGCGGCGGATGTGCTGCTCGCGGGTCGACAGGGTCAGCACGAAGCCGCGCTTGCCGTCGGCGTCCACGGTCTCGCCGCAGAGGCGGCCGGGGGCCTGGCGGACGTACTTTTCCTTGCAGGCGAAGAGGCCGACATAGGGGCCGCCGAAGTTCAGGCCGTTGCCGATCGACTGGCCCTCGGCCACGACGATGTCGGCGCCCATCTCGCCGGGCGACTTCAGCAGGCCGTACGAGACGGCCTCGGTGGTGACCACGATCAGCAGGGCGCCGGCGGCCTGGGCCGCGGCGGCGATCCTGGTCACGTCGGTGGCCGTGCCGAACACGTTGGGGGTCTGGACGACCACGCAGGCGGTGTCGGCGTCGATGGCGGCGATCACCGCGTCCTCGGCGTCGATCGCCGGCGCCAGGCGCTCGGTGGCCACGCCGGCGGCGTGGGCCAGGGTCTCGACCGTGCCGACATATTGCGGATGCACGCCGCCCGACAGCACCGCCTTGTTCCGGCGGGTGATGCGGGTGGCCATCATCACCGCCTCGGCGGCGGCGGTGGAGCCGTCATAGAGCGAGGCGTTGGCCACTTCCATGCCGGTGAGCGCCGCGACCTGGGTCTGGAACTCGAACAGCACCTGCAGCGTGCCCTGGGCGATCTCGGGCTGGTAGGGCGTGTAGCTGGTCAGGAATTCCGAGCGCTGGATGATGTGGTCGACCGTGGCCGGCACATGGTGGCGATAGGCCCCCGCCCCCACGAAGAACGGACCTTCCGACGCCGAGCGGTTGCGGCGCGACAGGCCCAGCATCTCGCGCTCGACTTCCAGCTCGCCGGCGTGGGCCGGCAGGTCGACGGGCTCGGTGCGGCGGGCGGCGGCGGGCACGTCGACGAACAGCTCGTCGATCGACTCCGCGCCGATGACGCCGAGCATGTCGGCGCGATCTTCGGGTGTGAGGGGCAGGTAACGCATGATCTCTGTTCCGCTCGTCCCCACGAAAGCGGGGACCTAAGCTGAGGGAGGCCGCATGGGTCCCCGCTTTCGCGGGGACGCGCGGAGTTCTAGAGGGTGCCGAGGAACGCTTCGTACGCGTCGCGATCCATCAGGGCGTCGACTTCGGCCGCGTTGGACAGCTTGATCTTGGCGAACCAGCCGCCGGCCTCCGGCAGGGCGTTGACGGTCTCGGGGCTGTCGGACAGCTCGCCGTTGGCCTCGACCACCTCGCCCGACACCGGGGCGTAGACGTCGGAGGCGGCCTTGACGCTCTCGACCACCGCCAGGGCGTCGCCCTGGGCCACGGTCTTGCCGACTTCCGGCACCTCGACGAACACCACGTCGCCCAGCTGCTCGGCGGCGTAGGCGGTGATGCCGACGGTGGCGACGTCACCCTCGACGGCGACCCATTCGTGATCCTTGGTGAAACGCATCTTCCTGGCCCTTGATTAGAGTTTGCGCACGTAGCGGGTGGGAACGAACGGGGAGGCGACGACCTCGGCGGCCGCCGGCTTGCCCCGCACGATGACTTTCAGCGTCGAGCCGACCACATTGAATTGCGGCGGGACGAAGCCGATGGCGATGGCGCCGCCCAGGCTGGGGGCGAAGCCGCCGCTGGTGACCTTGCCGATCACGTTGCCGTCGGCGTCGGCGATCTCGGCGCCTTCGCGGGCCGGGGCGCCTTCCAGCACCTTCAGGTTCACGCGCACGCGCGACAGCTCGCCGGCCAGCTCCCTGGCGATGCGCTCGGCGCCCAGATAGTCGCCGGCCTCGCGGCGGCTCTTGCCGACGGCGAAGTTCAGGCCCGCCTCGATCGGCGAGACCGTCTCGTCCAGGTCGTGGCCGTAGAGCGGCAGGCCCGCTTCCAGGCGCAGGCTGTCGCGGGCGCCCAGGCCGATCGGCCGCACGCGCTCGTCGGCCAGCAGGGTGCTCCAGACGCGCTCGGCGGCGTCGGCGGGCACCGAGATTTCGTAGCCGTCCTCGCCGGTATAGCCCGAGCGCGAGATGATGGCGTCGACACCGAAGGCGGTCAGGGCGCGGGCGTCCATGAACACCATTTCGGCGGCTTGCGGCGCGTGGGCGGCCAGAACGGCGGCGGCCTCGGGGCCCTGCAGCGCCAGCAGGGCGCGGTCTTCCAGGCGCGTCACCGTCGCCTCGCCCTCCAGGGCCTTGGCGATGATGGCGTAGTCATTGTCCTTGCAGGCGCCGTTGACCACCACGAAGAGGCCGTCGTCGTCGGGGCGCGCGGTCATCAGGTCGTCGATGATCCCGCCCTCGGCGTTCAGCAGCACGCCGTAGCGCTGCTTGCCCGGCCTGAGGCCTTGGTAGTCGGCCGAAACCACCTTCTCGAAGCTCTTGGCCGGGTCGGCGCCGCGCAGGCGCGCCTGGCCCATGTGCGAGACGTCGAACAGGCCGGCGTGCTCGCGGGTCCAAAGGTGCTCCTTCAGCACCCCGTCCTTGTACTGCACCGGCATGTGGTAGCCCGCGAACGGGACCATGCGCGCACCGGCGGCGACGTGGGCGTCGTACAGGGGCGTCTTCTTGAGGTCTTGGCCGGAAAGGCTTGGGTCGGACACGCTTTGGGCTCCAATCGGGGTCGGCGACGCCGCCCGGCTCGCGCCGAGTGGTCTCGCCCCCGCTGTCCCTTTGACCTGAGAGATTCCGGCCGCGCAAACGCAGCCTTGCTCCTTCGGCGGGCAAGTCGAAGGACCTGCCTCTTTCCAGCGTTCCTAAACCCGCGCGGTCCTTTTGCCTGAGCGTTTCCGGGGCGGTTGCGCCTTCGGCCTCGGGACAGAATCCCGACGTCTCCCGCGAGGGTCGAGGGCGTGTTTGGGCGACGGGGCGTCGGGAGTCAACGGGGCGCGCGCGAGGTCGCGCGACGGTTGCGAACAATTGGCGAACATAGTCAAGCTTGAGGTCATAAATTGTGACCTCAAGGGACGGCCATGACCGGCGATCTCCTTTCCATGCCCGCGCATCTTGGCGGCCAGGCGCCGTCGGTGTTCGAAATCCGAGGCCTGCCGGTGATCCTCGATGCGGATCTGGCCCGACGGTTCCCCGACTGTTCGATGTGGAAACAAGGCGGCTGAACCAGCAGGTGCGTCGCAACGCCGCCAAGTTCGAGGGCTTCGCCTTCCAGCTTATCACGGAAGAAGCGGCCGACTTGAGATCACAGATTGTGATGTCAAATTCTCGTCACGGCGGCGCCCGCCATCGCCCCTACGTCTTCACCGAGCACGGCGTGGTCATGGCCGCCACGGTCCTGCAGTCCGAGCAGGCCGTCGCCGCCTCCCGCTTCATAATCAAGCAGGGCCTACATCCGCTCGGGCGCTTCGATGCCCAGCAGGTTCAGCGCCAGCTCCAGCTGCTTCAGCGTTGTCTCCGCCAGCGTCAGGCGCGAGGCGCGGACGGCCTCGTCGTCGGCGCTCAGGATCGGGCAGGCCGCGTAGAACTTCGAGAAGGTCTGGGCCAGCTTGTAGGCGTGCTCGGCGATGAAGTTGGGAGCCTTCTTGTCGTAGGCCTCCGACAGCGCGCCCTCGAAGGCGTCCAGCAGCAGGGTCAGGTCGCGCTCGGCCGGTTCGGCCACCACGACGGGACCCGAGACCGCCTTCTGCTCGGCGGCCTTGCGCAGGATGCTCTTGATGCGCACCGACTGGTACAGCAGGTACGGCCCGGTCTTGCCTTCGAAGCTGGTGAAGCGGTCCAGGTCGAAGACGTAGGAGGTGCCGCGGAAGTTCTGAAGATCGGCGAACTTCAGGGCCGCGATGCCCACCTTGTGGGCGGTGTCCTCGAACGCCTCGTCCGACAGCTCCGCGCCCAGGCCAGCCTCGCGCAGGCGCTCCCGGGCCTTCTCGCGGGCCATCTCGATCAGGTCGTGCAGCTTCAGGACGCCGCCGGCGCGGGTCTTGAAGGGCTTGCCGTCCTGGCCGTTCATGGTGCCGAAGCCGATGTGCTCCAGCCCGCCCGGCGTGGCGTAGCCGGCCAGGTAGGCGGCGCGGAACACCTGCTCGAAGTGGTCGGCCTGCCGCTGGTCGACGGCGTAGAGGATCAGGTGCGGGTCGAACGACTTGCGACGGTCCAGGATGGTGGCCAGGTCCGTCGTGCCGTACATGGCCGAGCCTTCGGACGAGACGACCAGCAGCGGGTCGGGGCTCTCGACCTCGACCACCGTGCCGTCGGCCAGCTTCTTCTTCTTGGTCTCGCCGGGACGGGCCACGCGGACGATCCGCGCGCCCTGGTCGTCGACCAGCAGGCCCTTGTCCTCCAGCTGGCGGACCATCGGGGCGATCAGGTCCTGCACGTCGCTCTCGCCCTTCCACAGGTCGAAGTCGACGCCCAGGGCGTGGAACTCGCGCTCCAGGGCCACGCGGCTGATGTTGACGAAGTGGCGCCACAGCAGGCGGTAGCCGAAGCGGCCGTTCTGCAGTTCGGCGGTGGCCTTGCGGGCCCGCTCCTTGAACTCGGCGTCCTCCTTCTGGCGCGCCGAGGCGGCGGGATAGATGCGATCCAGGTCCGCCAGCGTCACGCGCTGGGCGAACTCGGCCATCACCTTGTCCTCGTCGGCCTTGGAGAAGTCGCGCGGGGCCTCGACCAGGCGCTCGAGCAGGGCGCGGATGAAGGCGTCCTCCTCCATGATGGCGCTGATCAGCAGGCCCATCTGGAAGCCCCAGTCGCCGAAGTGGGCGTCGCCCACCACGTCGTCGCCGCGGAAGCGGTACAGGCGCTTGACCGACTCGCCGATGATCGAGGCCCGCAGGTGGCCCACGTGCATCGGCTTGGCCACGTTGGGACCGGCATAGTCGACCAGCACCCGGCGCGGATTGGGCAGGGGCTCGGCCCCGGCGCGCGGATCGGCGGCGATCTCGTTGGCGCGGGCGGCCAGGGCGTCGCTGGAGACGCGCATGTTGATGAAGCCGACGCCCGCGATCTCGACCGAGGCCAGGCGCGGGTCGGTCTTCAGGATGTCGACCACCTGCACGGCGATCTCGCGCGGATTGCGCTTGGCGCTCTTGGCGGCCGCGAGGGCGCCGTTGCACTGGAAGTCGGCCAGGTCGGGCCGGTCGGACGCCGTGACGCGCCCGAATTCGGGAGGCAGTCCGGCGGCCTGGAAGGCGGCCGCGGCCGCCTCGCTCAGGGACCGCTTCAAATCACTCATTGCTTGGTCTGGGTCTGGGTCTGCTGGCCTTGGGCCTGTTGCGTCTGGCCGGCGTTGACGCGGAAGCGCTTGCCGTCACGGTTGAAGGCGGCCATTTCCGGGGTCACGTCGAAGCCAACCAGGACTTCGAAATTGCTGCCGCTGACCTTTTCGTCGGCGCGCGGGATGGTGATGGTCTTCAGGTCCTCGGTCGCATAGACGCGATCCTGGCCGGGGGCGAACTTCACCGGCAGGTCGAAATATTCCTTGGCCAGGACGTCCTTGTTCCGCTCGGTCACCGCGACCCAGTAGCGATAGGTCTTCTGGTCGCCGGTCGCCTGCGGGCCGCGGCCCAGCTGGAACAGGATCTCCACCTGCATCTTGATCGGCTCGTCGCTCTTGTAGGCGCAGCCGGAAGCCAGGCTCTGGATTTCGCCGGTGAAGGCGGTCTGGGCGGCCGATTCCTTGCCTTCCTTGAACTCGACGTAGCGGCTGGCGTCGTACAGCACCTTCACATAGGGGCACGGGCCGGCGTTGCGCAGCTGGGCCAGCGGGGCCTTGGGCTGGTTCCACTCGTCGTCGCGCTTCTTCTTCTTGGCCGCGGAGTCGTCGTCGCCGCCGCCCTGGCCGGGACGTCCGCCCTGCTGGGCGTGAACGGTCGTCGCCGTGGCGGCGATCGAGAGGGCCATCAGGGCGCTGAGGGCGGCAGAGAGCGTGCGGCGCATGAAACGTCCGGTTCGAAAGAAGGCCAGTAAGGGAGTTCCCCACCAGCGTCATGGAGCCTGATAAAGGCATATGCGTGACGTCGCAATGCGCAGTAGGCCTCGCGCCCCGCTGGCGCGAAGCCCGCCGAACCCTTAGTTTGGCGCCATGAACGCGCACTCGCCGATCCGCCCCTCCGACCGCCGCCCGCTCCGCCTCGCCCTGGCCAGCCCGCGCGGCTTCTGCGCCGGGGTCGACCGCGCGATCCAGATCGTCGAGCGCACGATCGAGAAGTTCGGTGCGCCGGTCTATGTGCGTCACGAGATCGTCCACAACCGCCACGTGGTCGACCGGCTCAAGGCCCTGGGCGCCGTGTTCATCGAGGAGCTGGAGCAGGCGCCCGACGATCGCCCGGTGGTGTTCTCCGCCCACGGCGTGCCCAAGAGCGTGCCGGCCGAGGCCAAGGCCCGCGAGATGATCTATCTCGACGCCACCTGCCCGCTGGTCTCCAAGGTCCACGTCGAGGCCCAGAAGCATTTCGACGCCGGCCGCGAGATCGTGCTGATCGGCCATGCGGGCCACCCCGAGGTCGTGGGCACCATGGGCCAGTTGCCCGAAGGCACGGTGACCCTGATCGAGGACATCGAGGACGCCCGCGCCTGGGTCCCGAAGGACCCGTCCAACGTCGCCTTCCTGACCCAGACCACCCTGTCGGTCGACGACACCGCCGAGATGGTGGCCACGCTGAAGGAACGCTTCCCCGGCATCGCCGCGCCCCACAAGGAAGACATCTGCTACGCCACCACCAACCGCCAGGACGCGGTGAAGCTGCTGGCGCAGGCCTCGGAGCTGGTGCTGGTGGTGGGCTCGCGCAACTCGTCCAATTCCGTGCGCCTGAAGGAAGTGGCCAAGCGCGCCGGCGCTCGCGACGCCCAGCTGATCGACGACGCCTCGGGCCTGGACTGGGCGTGGTTCGAGGGCGTCGAGACCGTGGGCCTGACCGCCGGGGCCTCCGCGCCGGAGGACCTGGTCCAGGGCGTCATCGACGCCATGGCCACCCGCTTCGACATCATCGTCGAGGAACTGGTCGAGGCCCGCGAGACCGTCACCTTCAAGCTGCCGCGCCTGCTGACGACCTGAGGCCTATTCGACCCGCGAACGCAGCCAGTCGGTCAGGGCGGGTATGTCGCGTTCGCCCCGCGCTACGCCGAGCATGGCCTCGGTGGCGTCGTCGTCCGCGGCGGTCAGGCGAAGCCCATTGTCCTCCAGGAACAGGCCCAGCGCCGAGTTCAGAAGCCCCTCATCGCGAACGCCAGGCCCCCCGTGGCGCGGAGGATTTCTTCGTGGAGCCTGACGAGCAGGCCCTGGTCCATCCAGAGCGGCTCGGGCGCGGCCACCTATTTGGCCAGAGCTTCGAACGTCTTGCGGTAGCGCTCCAGGAAGGCCTTGCCTCGCTCGAAACGTTCGTCCGGATTCGCTTGCTTGGAGAGGCTGATCTTGTCGCCTTCGGCCGTGACTTCGAAGACGTCACCGTTCTGAGCGGAGAAGAGGGCACGAGCCTCCTCATCCAGCACGAACACCACCTCGTCATCCCGTTCTTCGACTCTGAGCGCGACCATGAGCGCCTCCTTCACCAGAAGCCTATCATATTCCCAATCGACGAACAGGAGCGCCTCTTGACCGCCAGCGCGCGCTCCCGCATCCCCGCGCCATGGCCGTCTATACCGATATCACCGACCAAGAGCTCGCCGCCTTCCTGGCCGACTACGACGTGGGCCAGGCCCTGGCGTTCAAGGGCATCGCCGAAGGCGTGGAGAACTCCAACTTCCTGCTGGAGACCGAGACCGGCCGGTTCATCCTGACGGTCTACGAGCGTCGGGCCAAGCCCGAGGACCTGCCCTACTTCCTGGACCTGCTGACCTGGCTGGCCGATCGCGGCTATCCCAGCGCCAAGCCGATCGCCGATCGCTCGGGCGCCACGCTGAAGACCATCCGCGGCAAGCCTGCCGCCATGGTCGAGTTCCTGCCGGGCCTTTCGGCGCGCCGCCCCACCGTCGCCCACTGCCGCGAGGCGGGCGAGGGGCTGGCCTGGCTGCACCTGGCCGGCGAGGGCTATCCCGGCCGCCGCGCCAACGACCTGGGCCAGCCGTACTGGTCGCCGCTGTTCGCCAAGCACCGCAAGGCCGCCGAGGACCTCAAGCCCGGCCTGGCCGCCACCATCGACCAGGACCTGGCCGAGCTGGCCCTGGCCTGGCCGCGCAACCTGCCCGCCGGCGTCATCCACGCCGACTACTTCCCCGACAACGTCTTCTTCCGGCCCGACGGCAAGTTCGCCGCCGCGATCGACTTCTACTTCGCCTGCGACGACGCCTACGCCTACGACGTCGCCGTGACCCTGAACGCCTGGTGCTTCGAGCCCGACGGCAGCTTCAACGTCACCGCCGCCCGCGCCCTGCTGGCCGGCTACGAGCGCCGCCGCCCGCTGAGCCCGGCCGAGCGCGAGGCCATTCCGATCCTGGCGCGGGGCGCGGCCATGCGCTTCTTCCTGACCCGCCTGGCCGACTGGGGCTCCACCCCCGCCGGGGCCCTGATCAAGCCGAAGGACCCGCTGGAGTACGAGCGCAAGCTGGCCGTCCACCGCGAGGGCCTGTCGCTGTTCGGGACCGGCGCGTGACCCCAAGGCTCGTGATCTACACCGACGGCGCCTGCCGGGGTAACCCCGGCCCCGGCGGCTGGGGCGCCCTGCTGATGTACGGCGACAAGAAGAAGGAAATCTGCGGCGGCGAGCTGGAGACGACCAACAACCGCATGGAGCTGATGGCCGCCATCCAGGCGCTTGAGACGCTCAACCGCCCCACCAAGGCCGAGCTGCATACCGACAGCCAGTACGTGATGAAGGGCGTCACCCAGTGGATCCACGGCTGGAAGGCCAAGGGCTGGAAGACCGCCGACAAGAGCCCGGTCAAGAACGTCGACCTCTGGCAGCGCCTGGACGCCGCCCGCGCCCGTCACGAGGTGGACTGGCGCTGGGTCAAGGGCCACGCCGGCCACGTGCATAACGAGCGCGCCGACGAACTGGCCCGCCTGGGCATGCTGCAGGCGCTGAAGGCGGCGAAGTAGCCGGGCGCTCAGGCGGCCAGCGCGCCCGGCTCGCCGCCCGTCGCGAAGGGCAGGCCCTCGTCGGCCCAGCCGGTGACGCCGCCGATCATCAGCTTCACCGGCCGGCCCAGGCGCGCCAGCTTCAGGGCCGCGCGGTCCGCGCCGTTGCAGTGGGGACCGGCGCAATAGACCACGAACAGGGTGTCGTCCGGCCAGGCGGCCATGCGCGCGGCGTCGATCTCGGCGTGGCGCAGGTGGATCGCGCCCGGCACGTGGCGACGGGCGTAGGCCTCCGGCGAGCCCACCACGTGCAGCAGCACGAAATCGACCTCGCCGGCCTTCATGGCCCCGGCCACGTCGGCGCAGTCGGTCTCCAGCGCCAGGCGGCGGGCGAAATGCTCGGCGGCCAGGGCGGACGGGGCGGCGGGGATCTGGGAAACGAAGCTCATGGCGCTCTCCTCTTCGGTGAGGCGAGACTTGCCTGACGACGGCTCGGCGCGTTAGCTGGCACGATCGACAATGAGCGTAAAGATCATGCCAAAGCAGTCCGCCCCGCCCCGGCTCGCCAACCGCAAGGTCGTGGTGCTGGCCTATGACGGCCTGTGTACGTTCGAGTTCGGGGTGGCGGTCGAACTGTTCGGCCTGCCCCGCCCCGAAATGGACGGCGACTGGTACGACTTCGCGGTCGCCGCCGTCGAGCCCGGTCCCCTGCGCGGCCTGGGCGGGGTCCAGGTGGTCGCCGACGGCGGGCTGGAACTGGTCGAGGCCGCCGGCGCCGTCGTCGTCCCCGGCTGGCGCGGCGCCGACCAGCCTGTGCCGCAGCCGCTGATCGCGGCCCTGCGCGCCGCGCACGCCCGGGGCGCGCGGGTCATGTCGATCTGCTCGGGCGTCTTCGTCCTGGCCGCCGCGGGCCTGCTGGCGGGTCGCCGGGCCACCACGCACTGGCGCTATGTCGACCGCCTGCGCGCCCTCTACCCCGACATCGAGGTCCAGCCCGACGTGCTCTATGTCGACGAGGGCGATGTGCTGACCTCGGCCGGCAGCGCCGCGGGGCTGGACCTGGGCCTGCACCTGGCGCGGCGCGACTTCGGGCCCGAGGCCGCCAACAGCGTGGCCCGTCGCCTGGTCATCCCGCCCCATCGCGATGGCGGCCAGGCCCAGTTCATTCCCCGCCCCGTCCCCGCCGCCCACGAGGCCTCGCGCCTGTCGCCGGTGCTGGACCGCATGCGCGCCGACCTTGCCGGCGAACATACCGTGGCCAGCCTCTCGGCCATGGCCGGCATGAGCCAGCGCACCTTCCTGCGCCGGTTCGAGGCCGCCACCGGCCAGACCCCGGCCCGCTGGCTGCTGGCCGAGCGCCTGGCTCGAGCGCGGGAGCTGCTGGAGACCACCGCGGCCGGCGTCGAGGACATCGCCCGGGCGGTCGGCTTCGGCGCCCCCGCCTTGCGCCACCACTTCCGCAATGCGCTCTCGACCACGCCCCAGGCCTATCGCGCCCGGTTCGCGGTCCCAGCCGCCCGAGCCTGAGCGTCGCCGGCGCAACAGACTGCACGAACCGCAACGAACCCGCCGCGAAATGGTCAAGGTCGCGCCGTTGCGCCGCCGGCTTCGCGTTCCAATATCCACTTCGACGCGGGAGCGAGCCGGTCCCAGCCCCCCTTCCGGCCCCGACGTCCCAAGGTGCAGCGTCCGCGCCCCTCCCCCCCCCAAGGCGCGGGCGCTGCGTACCGTCTGTCTCCGGAACGCCCTACTCCGTCAGCAGCCGCCACCAGCTGAGCGCCAGCGCGTCCAGCAGCGGATCCAGCGGCGCGGAGGCCCGCTGCACGACGATCACGTAGGACAGCCGCTCGAACTGCACCATCTGCATCAGCATGCGCGTCCGCGCCGCCGGCCGCTCGCCCTCGCCGAACCGGCCCAGATAGTTGGGCATGGCGTCGATGAAGAGGTTGATGAAGCGCAGGTAGTCGTCAGCCAGCTGCGGGTCTGCGACGTTCGCCTCGGTGGCCACGGCCAGCAGGTTGCGCCGCTCGTCGGTCTGCTCGGCCATGTGCTCGACCAGCCAGGCCCGCACGTCGTCCACAGTCGGACGCTCCAGGGCGTCCAGCGCCGCGAACATCGCCTGGATGTTGGGCGCCAGCCGGTCGCCGATGGCGTTGGCCACGTCCTCCTTGCTGCGGAAGTGCAGGTAGAAGGTGGCGCGGTTGGCTCCGGCCTCGGCGGCGATCTGCTCGACCGTCACGGCGCGAAAGCCCCGGCGGGCGAACAGCGCCACCGCCGCGTCGACCAGCCGCTCGCGCGTCAGGGCCCGCTGCGCCTCGCGCAGGCCGCCCGTCCTTTCCGTCTTCACCGCCCCAGTCCTGGCCATGGCCCTGATTGCCACAGACGCCGGACCGACACCAGTCGATTGACACGACAGATGTCGTCTGAACTACTTCCCACGGCCACGCGGCGGCAAGTCCGCGGGCCCAGGGACGAAACACCAGAAGGACCGCCGAGACATGCAGCTCGTCAGCCAAACCGCGTCCGACGGCGTCCGGGGCCCCGGCGCCCCGCCTGTCTACCCCGCGCTCGAGGGCGTGGACCTGGCCGACATCCAGCGCTTCACCCTGGGCCAGCCCTACGGCGACTTCGCCCGCATGCGGGCCCAGGCGCCGGTGATGTGGCACAACGAGCCGCTGGACGGTCCCGGCTTCTGGGCGGTGACCCGCCACGCCGACATCATGGCCATCGAGGCCGATCCCCAGACCTTCTCCTCGCGCAAGGGCGGCATCCTGATGGCGCACGGCGACCCGGCCAAGCGCCACGCCCTGCTCTACCGCGCCTCGATGGACACCATGATCAACCTCGACGGCGCCGAGCACATGCAGCTGCGCCGCGAGCACATGCCCTACTTCACCCCCGCCTACCTGCGGAACCTGACCGAGAGCGTGCGGGCCGAGGTCGGCCGGCTGCTGGACGAGATGGCCCCGCTGGGCCGCTGCGACATGGTCGAGGCGTTCTCGTCCAAGCTGCCGCTGTTCACGCTGTGCGAGATCCTGGGCGTGCCGGCCGAGGACCGCGGCAAGTTCCTGCGCTGGATGCACTACCTGGAAATGGCCCAGGACCTGGCGCTCAAGCAGCACCTGGCCCCGATCACCCCGACCCTGGAGCTGATGCAGTTCGTCCAGGACTTCAACACCAACGTCGAGGAGATGTTCGACTACGGCCAGACCATGCTGAAGAAGCGCCGGGCCGACCCGCAGGCCGACCTGATGAGCGCCATCGCCCGCGCCCAGGTCGACGGAACCCTGCTCAGCGACGAATACCTGGACGGTTCGTGGCTGCTGATCGTCTTCGCCGGCAACGACACCACCCGCAACACCCTGTCGGGCACGATGAAGCTGCTGACCGAGTTCCCCGACCAGAAGGCGCGGCTGGTCGCCGATCCGTCGCTGATCGGCGGGGCGGTGAACGAGTTCATCCGCATGGTCAGCCCGGTGATCTACATGCGCCGCACGGCCACGCGCGACGCCGAGATCGGCGGCCAGGCCATCCGCGAGGGCGAGAAGGTGGTCATGTACTACGGCGCGGCCAACCGCGACGAGGCGGTGTTCGACAATCCCGACCAGCTGGACGTCGCCCGCCCCAACGCCGACAAGCACATCGCCTTCGGCTACGGCCCCCACGTCTGCATCGGCAAGCGCGTGGCCCAGATCCAGCTCGAAGAGGCCTATCGGCAGATCCTGGCTCGCTTCCCCGACATCCGCTGGACCGGCGGGATCGACATCGCCCCCAACAACTTCGTGCACGCCATCAGCAAGCTCGAGGTCGAGTTCACCCCCGGCGGGCGGGCCTAGGCCATGCTGACCAAGGGTGACGACTATCCCCTCCACCAGACGGCGGAGCCGGTGGCCTATGCGGGCACGGACCGGAACTTCTACGATCGATATTTCTTCAACGGCTACGAGCCGTCGGGCCAGGGCGACGCCTTCTTCGCCGCCGCCTTCGGGGTCTATCCGCACCTCAACATCGCCGACGCCGCCTTCTGCTGGATGAAGGACGGCCGGCAGGTGAACCTGCACGCCAGCCGCTGGCTGGGCATGGAGCGGATGGACCTGGCGGTGGGGCCGATCTCGATCGAGGTGGTCGAGCCGCTGCGGCGCCTGACCGTGCGGGTCGAGGCCCCCGACCAGGGGATCCGGGCCGAGGTGGCCTTCGAAGGCCGTTCGTTCCCGATCGAGGAGCCGCGCTTCACCCGCCGCATGGGTCCGCGCACCCTGCTGGACTACACCCGCCTGACCCAGAACGGCCGCTATGCGGGCTGGGTCGAGGCGGACGGGGTGCGCCACGACGTCTCCGGCTTCGTGGGCACGCGCGACCGCTCCTGGGGCGTGCGCCCGGTCGGGGCGCGTGACGCCCAGGACCTGGCCCTGCCCGCCCCGCCGCAGTTCTTCTGGCTGTGGAGTCCCTGCGTCTTCCCCGAGGGCGACCTCTTCTTCCACACCAACGACGACGAGCACGGACGCCCCTGGAACCGCCGCGCGGTCTGGGCGCCGCTGGGTTCGGGCCATGACCAGGCCACCGAGTTCGAGACCGCCGGCTACGGCGTCGACTGGCGCTCCGGTACGCGCCACGCGACGGCCGCGCGCCTGTCCTTGCCCGACGGCGGCGAGGTGACGATCGCGCCCACGGCCGAGTTCTTCATGCTGGGCCTGGGCTACGGCCACCCGGTCTGGGGCCATGGCCTCAACCACGGCGCGGCCGTGAAGGTCGAGCGCGAGGACCTGGACCTGGCCAGCCTGGATCGCACCTTGCCGTTCCACCTGCATGTCCAGGCCCTGTCGACCGTCACCTGGCGCGCCGCCGACGGGACCACGCGGGTGGGACGCGGCGTCTTCGAGCAACTGGCCCTGGGCCCCCACGCGCCCTCCGGCTTCGCCGGCGTCCTGGACATGGCCCGTTGAGCGCGGACCTGAAGGAGGGCCTGGAGGCCTATCTCACCGCCCTGTGGGGCGCCCCCGCGGCGGTGACCAACCTTTCGCGCATCCCCGGCGGGGCCAGCCGCGAGACCTATCGCCTGGACGCCGACATCGGCGGCGTCACCCGCGGCATGATCCTGCGCCGCGATCCCCCCGGCAGCCTGATCGACACCGACCGGCGGCTGGAGTTCCTGGCCTACCGCACGGTCCACGGCCACGTGCCCGCGCCCCAGGCCATCGCCCTGGAGGAGACCGGCGGGGCGCTGGAGCGGCCGTTCTTCCTGATGGAGCGCATCGACGGCGGCGTGGTCCCCTCGCCGTTCGTCTTCGATCCCTACGGCCAGCACGCCGAGGCGCTGGGGCGAGAGTTCTTCACCACCTTGGGGCGGCTGGCCGCCCTGGACCACGCCGGCACGCCGCTCAGCGAGGTCGCGCCCGCCCCCGCGGCCCAGGACTGCTGGCGCGTGGCCCTGGACCATTGGTCGGCGGTGATCGAGGCCGACGAGCAGCATCCCCAGCCGATCGTCCGCGCGGCGATCCGCTGGCTGGCCCGCCATCCGCCGCCGCCCGCCCAGCGCGTCAGCATCGTCCACGGCGACTACCGCACCGGCAACTTCCTCCACGACGGGGCCGGAAAGATCCTGGCGATCCTCGACTGGGAGATGGCCCACCTGGGCGATCCCCTCGAGGACCTGGGTTGGGCGTTCGACCCGCTGTGGAACCACTTCGACGAGGGCAAGGTCGGCGGCATGGTCCCGCGCGAGACCGCCATCGCCCTGTGGGAAGCCGCCAGCGGCCTGAAGGTCGACCCGGCGGCCCTGGAATGGTGGTCGCTGTTCAACGCCGTGAAGGGCCAGGCCATCTGGACCTCGGCGGCCAAGGAATATCGCGACGGCGGCTTCACCGATCCCGTCCTGGCCATTTCCGGATGGTACACGGCCCGGCGCCAGGACCAGATCCTGGCCGCCCGCCTGGCCCGGCTGGAGGCGATCTGATGACCCCCGCCCTGCCCGATATCCTGCGCGGCAATTTCCTCAGCCTGGCCATCCCCGCCCCGGTGGAATCCCAGGGCGAGTTCATGACCGGCCGCGTCGGCGTGATCGCCCTGCTCAGCCTGCTGGCCGCCCAGGAGGCGGAACGCGGAACCACCGCCCGCATCTGGGAGAACGCCGCCATCGGCGCCATGCTGGCCGAGGCCGCCGACGCCTACGGCCCGCAATACGCCGAGGTCGCCGAGGTCGCCGCGATCGAGGCGGTCGACCTGTCGCTGGAAGGCCTGGACCGCGCCAACGCCGCCCTTCGCCGAGGCCTGATCGCCCTGCAGGAGGCGGTGGAGTCGGCGGGCGACACCGCGCGATGGAAGGCCATCAACGGCCTCTACGCCGAAATGGCCGAACGGCGGAAGCTGGAGCTTCCGCCGCTGCCGGCGCGCTAGACGCCCGCCACGCCACGAGGCGATCAGCCTCCCAGCCGCTCGGCGTACTCGCCCTTCAGCCGCTGCCAGCTGTCCCAGAACGAAGTCACCTTGCGGCCGTCCAGGCGCGCGGCCAGCACGTCCAGATGGGCATGCCAGCCGGCGCTGACGTTCAGCAGGGTGGTCTTGTCCAGCACCCGGTGGTGGGTCAGCGTCAGCAGCACCTTGTCGCCCCGGGGCTCCAGTTCGAACGACACCCCGCCCGTGCCGCCCCAGCTGATGACCAGCTTGCGCGGCGGATCGAGGTCTGTGATCCGGCCCTCCATGCTGTGCTCCTCGCCGAAGCCGTCGGGACGGCGGCCGGGCGGATCGCTGAGCTCGCCATTGCGCCAGACCAGCTGGAACGGCGAATCCTTCCGCATCTCCATGGCCCCCGCGGCCAGCCACTGGCGGCGCAGCTCGCTCTCGGTGAGGTAGGCCCACAGCCGATCGACCGGGCCGGGCAGCAGGCGCTGGATGCGCAGGGTGGCGGGCTCGATCAGGACGCCATACGGCTCCAGGGTCGTCACGTCGGTCATTGGTCTTCTCCTTCGGGGGTGGGGTTCGGGGAGACGGTTTGCGAGGCCGCCTTGGCGTCGGCCTCGCGCAGCAGGCGCTCCAGCACGTCGAGACGGTCGGTCCAGAAGCGTTCATAGACGCTCAGCCACTGGTGGGCGCTGGCCAGGGGACCGGGGTCGAGGCTGCACAGGTGCGTGCGGCCCCGGACCTCGCGGCGGATCAGGCCGGCGTGCTCCAGCGCCTTGATGTGCTTGGAGGCGGCCGCCAGCGAGATGTCGAACGGCTGGGCCAACTGGCCCACCGTGCGCTCGCCGTCGGCCAGCTCTCGCAGCATCCGGCGGCGGGTGGCGTCGCCCAGGGCGTGGAAGACGGCGTCGAGTTGGGGTGCTTGAAGTTCAACCATGTAGTTGAACATGAGCGCCAGCCGATCGAATGTCAACCGATTGGTTGAATATATGCGCGGCGTCGAAAACTTCCGCTCAACAGGCTGATGAGCCCTAGCCAAGTCGCGCCCCGCGCCCCATCTGGCTCGGGCGGCCCGCCCAGGGAGGGACGGCCGCCGACCAGGGGCCCCATGGCGATCATTTCCGTATCCGGTCTGACCAAGACCTATGCTTCGGGGCACCAGGCCCTGAAGACCGTCGACCTCGACATCCGCAAGGGCGAGATCTTCGCCCTGCTCGGCCCCAACGGGGCGGGCAAGACGACGCTGATCAGCATCATCTGCGGCATCGTCAATCCCAGCACCGGCAACGTCACGGCCGATGGCCACGACGTGGTCAGGGACTACCGGGCCGCCCGCACAAAGATCGGTCTGGTGCCGCAGGAGCTGAACACCGACGCGTTCGAGACCGTCTGGGCCACCGTCAGCTTCAGCCGGGGCCTGTTCGGCAAGAAGGCCGACCCGGCCTACATCGAGAAGATCCTTCGCGACCTGTCCCTGTGGGACAAGAAGGACGCCAAGATCATGACCCTGTCGGGCGGCATGAAGCGCCGGGTGATGATCGCCAAGGCCCTCAGCCACGAGCCGACCATCCTGTTCCTGGACGAGCCCACCGCCGGCGTCGACGTCGAGCTGCGCCGCGACATGTGGGAGATGGTCCGCAAGCTGCGCGAAAGCGGCGTCACCATCATCCTGACCACCCACTACATCGAGGAGGCCGAGGAGATGGCCGACCGGATCGGGGTGATCAGCAAGGGCGAGATCATCCTGGTCGAGGACAAGGACGTCCTCATGCGCAAGCTGGGCAAAAAGCAGCTGACCCTGCAGCTGCAGACGCCGCTGCAGGCGGTTCCGGCGGGCCTTTCCGACTACGCCCTGGAGCTGTCGGCCGACGGCGGCGAGCTGACCTACACCTTCGACGCCCAGGCCGAGGAGACCGGCATCGCCGGCCTGCTGCGCAAGCTCGGCGAGCACGGCGTCGACTTCAAGGACCTGCACACCAGCCAGTCGTCGCTGGAAGAAATCTTCGTCAGCCTGGTGAGGGACGGCAAATGAACGTCTATGCGATCAAGGCCATCTACCGTTTCGAGATGGCGCGCTGGTTCCGCACCCTGGCCCAAAGCGTCATCTCGCCGGTCCTGTCGACCAGCCTCTATTTCGTGGTCTTCGGTTCGGCCATCGGCTCGCGCATGCAGGCCATCGACGGCGTCACCTACGCCGCCTTCATCATCCCGGGCCTGGTGATGCTGTCGCTGCTGGGCGAAAGCATCTCCAACGCCTCGTTCGGCATCTACATGCCCAAATGGGCCGGTACGATCTACGAGCTGCTGTCGGCGCCGGTCTCCTGGATCGAGACCGTGATCGGCTATGTCGGGGCCGCGGCGACCAAGTCGGTGTGCCTGGGCCTGCTGATCCTGGCCACGGCCCGCATCTTCGTGCCCTACGAGATCGCCCATCCGTTCTGGATGCTGGGCTTCCTGGTCCTGACCGCCATCACCTTCAGCCTGTTCGGCTTTGTGATCGGCGTCTGGGCCACCGACTTCCAGAAGCTGCAGATCGTGCCGATGCTGGTGGTCACGCCGCTGACCTTCCTGGGCGGCAGCTTCTATTCGATCAGCATGCTGCCGCCGATCTGGCAGAAGATCACCCTGTTCAACCCGGTGGTCTATCTGGTCAGCGGCTTCCGCTGGAGCTTCTACGGCGTGTCGGACCTGAACCCGCTGGTCAGCTTCGGCGCCACCCTGGGCTTCCTGGCCATCTGCCTGACGGCGGTGTGGTGGGTCTTCAAGACGGGATACCGGCTGAAGAACTGAAGCCTGCAAGGGGCGCGTAAATGAGCGCGCCCCGGCTCTCCCTATTCGAACGCCTGCGCGGCTTCCGTTCGGGACTTCGAACCATCGTCACCCGGAATAGTCCCGATGATCAGGCTGGCGACCAGGAAAACCAAGATCGCGCTGCAGACCTGGTAGAGGCCACCCATGTCGCCGAAATCCGAAAGCCCGCGCCCGCCGGGCCAGCCGGAGAGCGACGCCAGGGCATTAGCCGTCAGGTAGCTGTTGGCGGCGTAGAGGATAAGGCCCGCCAGAAGGACCCAGAGTGGGGCCAGCCACCGCGCCCGACCGCCCAGATCACGCATCCTTTTGCTGAACAGGCAGACTACCGGATAGAGCACCAGAGCCAACGCAGGAAAGCCGGTGAACGGGTCGGCGAACACCAACCCCCACGGGGCGAGCAACAGCAGCCAAACCAGCCAGAACCCTTTTCGATCCAGGCGCCCTTGCGGCGATAATAGAAATAGGGCGAAGACACCCATCTACCGCACCGTCAGCACGGCCCCGTCGACCGCCACCACCAGCACCTTCTGGCCGACGGCCGGCGCGGCGCCGTCCTCGGTCACGGCGGCCCACTCCTTGCCGTCGACGAACACGCGACCGCGTCCCTGCTCGAACGCGCCCAGCACCTCGCCGTCGCGGCCGACCAGGCGCAGCACCGGATCGTTCAGGTCGCCGCCCTTCTCGGCCGCCGGCCGCAGGTAGCGCCGGGCCAGGAAGGTGGAGACGATGGTGAGCAGGGCGAACACCCCCACCTCGACGGGCGGGCCCAGCGGCGCGGCCAGCACCACCAGCGCCACGGCCCCGGCGCTGGCGGCCGGCCACAGCAGCCAGCCGGTGCCGGTCGAGATCTCGATGGCCAGGAAGATCGCCGCCACCACCAGCCAGACCCAGAACGGATGGGCGGCGTAGAACAGCATCATTCCCTGCATGGCCTCAGGCTCCGCGACGCGGGGTGGTCGGCACGGCCGGGCGGGCCGGCGGATCCTCGCCGCCCAGGGTCTTCACCAGCTGGGCCACGCCCGCCACCGTGCCCGTCAGGCCGGCGAAGTCGGCCGGGACGATGACGGTCTTCTGCTGCGGGCTCTTGGCCAGTTCGGCGAAGGCCTCGACGTACTTCTGGGCCACGAAATAGTTGATGGCGTTGACGTCGCCCTTGGAGATGGCTTCCGACACGAAGGCGGTCGCCTTGGCCTCGGCCTCGGCTTCCCGCTCGCGGGCCTCGGCGTCGCGGAACGCGGCCTCGCGGCGGCCCTCGGCCTGGAGGATGGCCGACTGCTTCTGGCCTTCGGCGCGGGCGATCTGGGCCTGCTTCTCGCCCTCGGCCTCGGTGATGACGGCGCGGCGTTCGCGCTCGGCCTTCATCTGGCGGGCCATGGCGTTGGTGATGTCGGCCGGCGGTGTCAGGTCCTTGATCTCAATGCGCGCCACCTTCACGCCCCAGGGACCGGTGGCGTGGTCGATCGTCGACAGCAGGCGGCTGTTGATCTGGTCGCGCTGGCTCAGCACCTCGTCCAGCTCCATCGCCCCCACCACGGTCCGCAGGTTGGTCTGGGCCAGCTGGGTGATGGCGTAGATCAGGTTGTCGACCCGATAGGCGGCCGCCGCGGCGTCCATCACCTGGATGAAGACGATGGCGTCGACCTTCACCGAGACGTTGTCCTTGGTGATGACCTCCTGCTGGGGAACGTCCAGCACCTGCTCCATCATGTTCACCCGCCGGCCCACGGTCTCGAAGAACGGGGTCAGGATGGTGATGCCGGGCTTGAGCGTGCGGGTGTAGCGGCCGAACCGCTCGACGGTGAACTCCCGCCCCTGGGGCACGATCTTGATGGCGCTGAACGCCAGGACGATCGCCAGGATCACCAGAACAAGCGGAACAATCAAACCCATGGCGCCATGCCTCCCACAACCTTTGGTGGGAGACTAGCGCGCCGCTTCCTCGTCCGCCACGCTTTCCGGCGATCCCTGGTCGGGCGAGGCCGTGCGCATGGCCCGCGCCAGCTTGGCCGACAGGGCCTGGCCCTTGCGCGCCGACTGCTCGGCGGCCCTGCGGGCGTCCTCGTCGCAGGTGGGAAACTCGCCCTGCCCGGCGGCGAAGCCGGTGTTGAAGCGGTCGCGCAGCTGGGCGTCGAACGCCTGGTCAGCCTTCTCCACCTCGGTCAGGCGCACCATGCGCGAGCGCCAGTACTGGTCGCCCGCCCCCAGGCACAGCTGGCGCAGGGCGTGGCTTTCGCCGATCGTGAAGGCCAGCTCCAGCAGCTGCTGGCGCTCGGCCGGCGCGCGGTCCTGGGCCGCGGCCGCGGCGGGCGCGGCGAGGGCGGCTACAACGAGAACGACGGACGACAGGCGAGGAAGCGGCGAGCGGCTCATGCCGGCAATATCTCCGTCCCGGCCCGCCGTGTCACGACCCCGCGCCCGACAGGCGAACAACCTGTGGAACATTTCGTCGCACCCCCACGGCAAAGCCCGGCCTTGGAAAGACCTTGCGATCGCCACGGATCGGAGCGACCCTGTGGATAAGGTGGGTGAAGACACCAGCGCAGGGAGGTCAAAATGACTGAAGTGCACTATGGCGTCGTTCGGGTCGGCGACACCTGGGCGATCATCGGCGACCAGCTTCGCGTCGGGGCCTATCCCACGCGGGGCGCGGCCGAGGCCGCCGCCCGCAGCCTGGCCGAGCAAGCCACCGGCGTGGGCCTTCCGGTCCGCATGCATGTGCAGGACGAGACGGGCGAGCTGCGTCCGCCCACCCTGCTGAGCTGACGGCCGGCTCTCCACCGGAACGTCACCGTCAACGAAACTGAACGCCGTCCTGCGCGCTTTCCCTCGGCTATTCACCCGTGGGAGGCCTGACCGATGGCCGACAGCGCCGAAATACCTCAGCTCAGCGATCGCCTGCGCGCGATCCTTCCGTCCGGCTGCGCGGGCAACCGCCTGCTGGCCGCCCTGCGTCCGGCCGACCTGGCCGCCCTGGCTCCGCACCTGTCGTCGGCCGAACTGGCGACGGGCCAGGTGCTGTTCGACGCGGGCCAGGACGTGGTCACCACCACCCTCCCCTGCTACGGCTCCATGGTCTCGCTGCTGGTCATCACCCGCGACGGCGACGAGATCGAGGTCGCCTCGATCGGCCGCGAGGGCGCGGTGGGCGGCATCGTCAGCGCCGGCTTCAAGCCCGCCTACGGCCGCGCCCTGGTGCGCATCCCCGGCCCGGCCATGACCATCCCCACCGCCCGGCTGGAAGAGGCCAAGGCCCGCTCGCCCGCCCTGGCCGACCTCTTCGCCCGCTATGCCGACGTGCTGCTGGCCCAGATGATGCAGTCGTCGGCCTGCAACGCCCTGCACAGCATCGACCAGCGCATGTGCCGCTGGCTGCTCTCGACCCACGACCGCGCCAACGACGCCACCATCCGCCTGACCCAGGAGACCCTGGCCGACATGCTGGGCGTCCAGCGCACCACGGTCACGGCCGTGGCCAAGGCCCTGCAGGACGAGGGCCTGATCCGCACGGGCCGGGGCCGGATCGAGATCGTCGACCGCCCCCGCCTGGAACGCCGCGCCTGCGAATGCCACGGCCAGATCGAGGCGCACTTCCAGAGGATGCTGCCCGAGGTGGCGGAATAGGACGGCGCGCGGGAACGCCCCCTCCGACCGCTTGGCGGCCGCCTCCCCCGTTTCACGGGGGAGGCGGCCGGATTTCCTTCCACCCCCGCATGCGGGGAGGTGTCGGCGCAGCCGACGGAGGGGGCGCAGCGGTCCCTACCCCCTCAAACTCGCCACCCGGTCGATCGCCGCCTCGGCCTCGGCCACCGTGCGGCGGACGATCTCGGCCGCCGGCAGCACTTCGCGGATCCCGCCCGCGCTCTGGCCCATGGCGAAGCACGACTTGGCGGGGTCCAGCCCCTCCAGCTGGCCGGCGATGCCGCCCAGGGCCCCGGCCTGGATGCTGACCATCGCCTGGCGCGGGAAGGGCTGGATGTCGGCCGGACGGGCTTCCCAGTCGTCGACCCAGGCGTTCTTGCGCACCCGCATCGGCTTGCCGGAATAGGAGCGCGTGCGGACGGTGTCCTCGTCGGCAGCCTCCAGCACCGCACGGCGGTAGAGCTCGCCGGCATGGGCCTCCTGCGAGGCGATGAAGCGCGTGCCCATCCACACGCCCTGGGCGCCCAGCGCCAGCGCCGCGGCCAAGCCCCGGCCGTCGTAAAGCCCTCCGGCGGCGATCACCGGAATGTCCACGGCCTCCACCGCCTGGGCCACCAGCGGCAGGGTGCCGACCAGGCCGGTGTGGCCCCCGCCCTCTCCGCCCTGGCAGATCACCGCGTCGCAGCCGGCCTCCTGGGCCTTCACCGCGTGCTTCACCGCCCCGCACACGACCATGACCTTCAGCCCGGCCGCCTTGAGCCGCGCGATGATCGGCAGGGGCACGCCCAGGCCCGCCACGAAGGACGAGGCCCCGCCCTCGATGATCGCCTCCACCGAGGCCGTCAGGGCGTCGGGCGTGGCGGCCAGCAGGTCCACGCCGAACGGCCGGTCCGTCAGGTCCCTGACCTTGGCCATCTGCAGGCGGATGAAGTCGGGACTGGTGCCGGCCATGCCCAGCACGCCATAGCCGCCGGCGTTGGAGACGGCCGCGGCCAGCTCGGCGTAGGACACGCCGCCCATGCCGGCCAGCAGGATGGGATGCTCGACGCCGAGCAGGTCGCAGAGCGGGGTGTGCAGGGTCACGCGGTCGTCCTCCCGTTTTTTGGGAGGATGCGACCCCAAATCGACGCCGCAAAGCGTGCCGCGAGGGCAGGCTCGGCTTGCCTGGCGGATCCTAGAGCCGCGCGCGCCCGCTCTTGAGCCGGTCGATCCCGCGAGGGGCGGGCTCGGGGCCCGCCAGGGCCGGCTGGACGCGGGGCGTGGGCGTCATCAGCGCCACCTTCCGCGCCAGGACCGCCAGTTGGCCGCAGAAGCGCATCCTCTCGCCGGCCCGGCGCAGCTCCTCCGGATCGTTGCTGCCTTCGAAGATCGCCCAGGCCGCGTCCAGGGCGGCCATCAGCTTGGCTTGCAGGGCCTTGCCCCAGGCGGTGATGTCGGTCTGTTTCATGCCTGCCAGTATCCCTCCGTTCCGGAGCCCAAGGACCGGAAACCTGCGTTTTCCTGCAGGACGTTGAAATCGCTGGCGTTCGTCCTGGCGAAGGCGGGGATAGACGTCCGTCCGGGCGCAGGCGACGCCTGTCTTCCTCGCGGCAGGACCGGCCGGCGGGCCCGGGAAGGGAGGCGCGGCCTGTGGATAACTTTCGCGCCGCCATTCCGCTTGCCTCCCGCGCGTTCAGGCACAAAGGTGCGCGCTTCAACGAGAACCGCCCGCCTTGTCCGCCTTCCTGCGCTTCTTCCAGCCCGATCCCGGCCCCCGCATCGAGGGCGAGAAAGTCTTCCTGCGCCTGCCCCGGCCGCACGACTACCAGCCCTGGGCCGAGCTGCGCGCGCGCTCGGCGGCGTTCCTCAAGCCCTGGGAGCCGACCTGGCCCGAGGACGACCTGACCCGTCCGGCCTTCCGCGCCCGCCTCAACGCCTACGCCCGCGAACTGGAGACCGGCGAGGCCTTTCCGTTCTTCATGTTCCGGCGCGAAGACGCCGCCCTGCTCGGCGGGGTGAGGCTGTTCCACGTCCGGCGCGGCGTGGCCCAGAGCGCGGTCATGGGCTACTGGATCGGCCAGCCGCACGCCCGCCAGGGCTACATGCGCGACGCGGTCGCGGCGGTGATCGGCTTCGCGTTCGGCGAGCTGGGCCTGCACCGGCTGGAAGCGGCCTGCATGCCCGAGAACGGGCCTTCCGCCTCCCTCCTGCTGAAATCCGGTTTCATGGAGGAGGGATACGCGCCCGCTTATCTGAAAATTAACGGCGAATGGCGAGATCATCGCCTGTTCGGAATGGTCGCGCCCCATCCGGTCCGTCGGGCCGGTTCCCCTGTGGGAGTGCGGGTCTAGCGCCCGGTCCGGACGATGCGCTGTTCGCGCGGGATTAGGGCATGTCTTTCAAGATCAGCCAGCGACGCGTTTGGGACGCCACGGCCACCCTGGAGGCCCTGGGCGCGGCCGAGGTCGCGCTCTGGCTCTGGGAGCCCGAGGCCGACCGCGTGCGCGTCAACGGCGCGGCCCGCGCCCTGGGCCTGGGGCCGCTGGCTCCCGACTGCTCGTCCGCCGCGTTCCGCGCCCTGACCCTGCCGCAGGACCGCGCCCAGGCCGAGGAGATCCTCCGCGTGCGCGAGCCGGGCAGCGAGATCATGGCCCGCCTGCGCATGCGCGGCGGCGAGATCTGCATCTGGCGCGGCGTGTGGCTGGAGGACGGCGTGCGCGCCGCCGGCGTGGTGGCCCCCGAGGTCAAGTTCGCCGCTTCCGAACGCGACGGCCTGACGGGGCTGCTGGACCGCCGCAGCTTCATCGCCAGGGCTCGCGAGCGCATGGCGCGTCCGGGCGTGCACGAACTGGTGGTGGCCGACGTCGACCGCCTGCGCCGCCTGAACGAGGCCCTGGGCCACGAGCGCGCCGACCTGGTCCTGGCCGCCCTCGGCTCGCGCCTGGCCGCGGCCTTCCCGTCCGAGGCCCTGCTGGGCCGAATCGGCGAGGACGAATTCGCCGTGCTGTGCGACCCGGCCGGCTTCGAGCCCGCCGAGCTGCTGCGCAGCGCCCTGGAGCAGCCGCTTCGCGTGGCCGGCTTCGACATCCATCCCACCCTGTCGATCGGCGCGGTCGCGGCCGAGGGCGGCGAGGACGCTCCCGAGGCGGCCGAGCTGCTGCGCCGGGCCGAACTGGCCGTCGAGGCCGCCGCCTCGGGCGGACGCGGCGGCGCGGCCGCCTATGGCCGTTCGATGGAGACCGACGGCCTCTCGCGCCTGGCCCTGGAGGCCGACCTGCGCGGCGCCATCGCCCGCGGCGAGATCCGTCCCTACTTCCAGCCCGTGGTGCGCCTGTCGACCGGCGCCCTGTCGGGCTTCGAGGCCCTGGCCCGCTGGATCCACCCCCGCCGGGGCATGCTGCCGCCCGACGAGTTCCTCCCCCTGGTGGAGGAGATGGGCCTGATGAGCGAGCTGGGCGAGCACATGATGCGCACCTCGGCCCGCCAGCTGGCCGCCTGGCGCCAGTCGCACCCGGCCGTGGGCGCCCTGACCGTCAGCGTCAACCTTTCGACCGGCGAGATCGACCGGCCGGGCCTGGTCCAGGACGTGGCCCAGGTGCTGCGCGAGAACGGCCTGCCGCGCGGGGCGCTGAAGCTGGAGGTCACCGAAAGCGACATCATGCGCGATCCCGAGCGGGCCGCCGTGATCCTGCGCGCCCTGCGCGAGGCCGGCGCCGGCCTGGCGCTGGACGACTTCGGCACCGGATTCTCGTCGCTGTCGTACCTGACGCGCCTGCCCTTCGACACGCTGAAGATCGACCGCTACTTCGTGCGCACCATGGGCAGCAACGCCGGCTCGGCCAAGATCGTCCGCTCGGTCGTCAAGCTGGGGCAGGATCTCGACCTGGAGGTCGTGGCCGAGGGTGTCGAGAACGCCGAGATGGCCCAGGCGCTGCAGGTCCTGGGCTGCGACTACGGCCAGGGCTTCGGCTATGCGCCGGCCCTGTCGCCGCAGGAGGCCGAGGTCTATCTGAACGAGGCCTATGTCGACGGCGCCGCTCCGGTGAAGGCGCGCGGCTGACCGGCCGCGCCGGCCCGGCCGATCAGGGCCGTGGCGGTGTTGCGCAGCTGGATTTCCCTCAACTGATAGGCGGCCAGCAGGTCGTCGGGCGACCTGGCCGCCGCGGCTTCGCGCGCCGGCAGCCAGCGCGCCTGCGAACGGCCCAGGGCCGCGGGCGAGGCGCCCGCCGCCAGCACCGACTGGTAGGCCGCGGCCATGCGCCGTGCGGCCTCGGACAGGACCGGATCAACGCAGGTCATCTGGGCGGCCAGGGTCGAGGCCTCGCGGCAGCCGGGGGCCTCCTCGGGCGCTGTCGAGGGGTCGGCCAGGGGCGTGGCGGCCACCGGCGCGGCCGGAGCCGTGGGCAGGGCGCCCCAGGCCTCCGGGCTCAGGCGCGGCGGCGGCGGGGCGACCACCTGGATCTTCAGGTGCGGTCCGGCCGGCGTGGCGACGATCTGGTCGACCGGCGGCTCGGCCCTGGGGAGGGCGGGGGCGGGCGCCTCTTCGGGCAGGGGCGCGGCCAGCAACAGCCACAGGCCCCAGACCAGCAGGGGAACCGTCGCCAGGCTGGCCAGCAGGTGACGGCCCGGACGGAGCGCGCGGAGCCGGCGGCCTCGCGCCTTCCGCTGCGAAGGCATCGCGCCGTAGCGGCGCTGGGCCCAGGTTTCGTCGACCCAGTTGTCGTTCGATGCGACCGATAAACGTAGAGAAGCCATGGCGGCCCCGCAGTTCACACGATCCCCCTTAGGCGAGCGAGCTGAACCCCGAGCGTCCGCTGTAAAGCTACGGCATCACCATACCATAATATTATATTTCGCGTGACAGGAGATTATCCGGCAAAACCCTGAGTTTTGTCGCGGTTTCTACTATATCAAGCTGCGCCTGTGGTATGCCTAGGCTCTGCCAGCCTGGGTGGAAAGCTGGTCTGCGGTGACGCCTATCTTGGCCAGGGCGTGGGTCCACTTGTTCTCGTGGTCGTCGCCGAACAGCAGGGTCTCGTCCGCCTCGCAGGTCAGCCAGACGTTGTCGAGCAGCTCCTGCTCCAGCTGGCCCGGCCCCCAGCCCGAATAGCCCAGGGCCAGTATGGCCCGGCGCGGGCGGTGGATTCGGCTGGCCAGGGCGTCCAGCACGTCGCGCGTCACCGTCAGGGCCAGGCCGTCGGCCACCGGCATGGTCGAGTCCGGCGAGACGAAATCGTCGGTGTGCAGCACGAACCCGCGCTCGCGCTCGACCGGTCCCCCCAGCATCACCAGGTCGTTGGGCGTCTCCAGCTCGGTCTTGACGCCCAGGTTGCCTAGCAGCTCCGACAGGGTCAGGCCCTCGACCGGGCGGTTGACCGCCAGGCCCATGGCCTGCTCGGCGTCGTGCGAGCACAGGTACAGCACGGCGCGCTCGAAGCGGGGGTCCTCTATGCCGGGCATGGCCACCAGCATGCGTCCGGTGAGAAAGGCGGGCTCGGCTTTGTCAGCGTGGTCCATGGAAGGAGGATCGGGTCGGAAGACGACCGTTTCAAGTCCAACCTGCCCTTGGCGTTCGTCGCCGGGACCTTTATCTCGAAGGCCGCTTCCTCAAACGGACAGGACCACCGACATGGCGATCAAGGTTGGCGACACGCTTCCTTCGGCGACTTTCATGACCAGCACCGCCGAGGGCCCCGCCCCGGTCACCACCGACGACCTGTTCAAGGGCAAGACCGTCGCCCTGTTCGCCGTCCCGGGCGCCTTCACCCCCACCTGCTCGGCCAAGCACCTGCCGGGCTTCAAGGAGCACGCCGCCGAGCTCAAGGCCAAGGGCGTCGACACGATCGCCTGCGTCTCGGTCAACGACGTCTTCGTGATGAAGGCCTGGGCGGCCGACCAGGGCATCACTGACGAGGTCCTGCTGCTGGCCGACGGCAACGGCGACTTCACCCGCGCCATCGGCCTGGACTTCGACGGCTCGAAGTTCGGCATGGGCCTGCGCTCGCAGCGCTACTCCCTGATCGCCAAGGACGGCGTGGTCGAGACCCTCAACATCGAGGAAGCCGGCCAGTTCAAGGTCTCGTCGGCCGACTACATGCTGGGCCAGCTGTAGGGCTTTCGCGTTCCGCCCCCCCTACGGGGGCGGACAGGCGGCGTAGCCGCCAGGCGGGGGCAAGCGCCGACGCACCGCGATCGAGGCTTCGGCCCGCGCCGTGCGAGCCGACTTGCCCCCTCCGCGCCTTCGGCGCTCCTCCCCCTTAGGGGGAAGAACACTCAAAGCCTTTTGCCGCACGGACCGGGAACACCGCACATGCGTGCGTCCCCTATCAGCGGAATCCTCACGCCCCCAGCATCTCCGGCGTCACCCCTTCCAGGTCCGCGCCGCCCGCCGTCACCGCCGCGGCCTGGCCCGGCACGGTCGCCAGCACATTCTCGCCGTAGACCCGGGCCAGGGCCAGGCGCAGCCCCTGCGGCTCGGCCAGCGCGCCCTTGGCCAGCATCCAGCCGCCGACCGTGTCGCCCAGCAGCTTCAGATAGGCCGTCGCGCCCGACAGGGCGTCGGGCATGGCGCGGGCGCGGCGTTCGATCAGCCAGGCGGTGGCGCCGCTGACCCCGTCGAGGGCGGCCTTGAAGCGCAGGGCCACGCCGCCCAGCTCGCCGCCGGCCGCTTCCAGGGCCTCCAGCGTGTCGCGCATGTCGTCCATCAGGTCGGCGATCGCCTGGCCTTCCGACAGACCGAGCTTGCGGCCGATCAGGTCGATGGCCTGGATGCCGTTGGCGCCTTCGTAGATCGGGGTGATGCGGGCGTCGCGATAGTGCTGGGCCGCGCCGGTCTCCTCGATGAAGCCCATGCCGCCGTGCACCTGCACGCCCTGCGAGGCCACCTCGACGCCGACGTCGGTGGACCAGGCCTTGGCGATCGGGGTCAGCAGCTCCTCGCGCAGCTTGGCGCCGGCCCGGTCGGCCTCGGTCCCGGCGTGGACGGCCAGGTCGGCGGCCACGGCCGTCGACAGGCAGATCCCCCGCGCCGCCTCGATCCTGGCCTTCATCAGCACCAGGGTCTTGCGGATGTCCGGGTGGTCGTAGATCCGGGTCGGATAGGCGCCGGTCCAGGCCGAACGGCCCTGGGCGCGTTCCAGCGAGAAGTTCAGCGCCTGCTGGTAGGCGCGCTCGGCGATCGCCACCCCCTGCGCCCCGACCTGCAGGCGGGCGGCGTTCATCATCGTGAACATGTGGGCCAGGCCCTGGCCCAGCTGTCCCACCAGTTCGGCCTTGGCGCCCTCGTACAGCATCACGCAGGTGGGCGAGCCGTGGATGCCCAGCTTGTGCTCCAGTCCGCCCACGCGCAGGTCGTTGGCCACGCCCAGCGCGCCGTCTTCGGCCACCATCACCTTGGGGGCCAGGAACAGCGAGATGCCCTTCACCCCGGGCGGGGCGTCGGGCGTGCGGGCCAGCACCAGGTGCAGGATGTTGTCGGCCGCGTCGTGGTCGCCCCAGGTGATGAAGATCTTCTGGCCCGAGAGGGTGTAGCCGCCGTTCCCGTCCGGGGTGGCCATCGTCGTCAGGGCCGCCAGGTCCGAACCGGCCTGCGGCTCGGTCAGGTTCATGGTGCCGGTCCACTCGCCCGAGACCAGCTTGGGCAGGTAGAGGGCCTTCTGGCGCTCGGAGCCGTGGTGGGCCAGGGCCTCGATCGCGCCCAGGCTCAGCATGGGGCACAGGCCGAAGGCCATGTTGGCCGCCTGGACCATCTCCAGCGTGGCGATCTCCAGCGCCTTGGGCAGGCCCTGGCCGCCATGCTCGGGCGCGGCCGCCAGGCTCGTCCAGCCCGCCTCGGCGAAGGCCTTGTAGGCGTCGGCGAAGCCGGGGGCGGCCCGCACCTTGCCATTCTCCAGCTTGGCCCCCACCTGGTCTCCGGCGCGGTTGATCGGGGCCAGCACCTCGCTGGCGAAGACGCCCGCGGCTTCGAGCACGGCTTCCACCGTGTCGGCGTCGGCCTCGGGGAAGGCGGTCGCCAGGCGGTCGAACCCGGCCACATGCTTGAGGGCGAAGGCGAGGTCGCGGACGGGCGCGCGGAAGGTCATGGGGTCGGGTCCGATCTGGGCTCCGGCCTGGGGGAAGCCGGGGGTCTGGAAGGTGAACCCTGTTTAGATGCGGCGGCGGGCGCTGCAAACCGTGGATGATCACGGCTTCGTGAACGCACGACCCTTCTTCTTCACGTCAAGCTTCCTAAGTCGGGGGTTCAGCAACTGCTGCTGTCACAATTTGGAGACTTGCATGAACCGCCGTTTCGCCTCCGCCATCCTGGCCGGCGCCCTCCTGTCCGCGTCCGTCGCCATCCCGGCCGTGGCTTCGGCCCAGGTCGCGACCGATCCGGCTCAGGCTCCGGCCGGCAACTGGACGCTCGACAAGCGCCACGCCAGCCTGACCCTGAAGGTCACGCACTTCGGCACCTCGCACTACACCTTCCGCTTCGCCCAGGGCGCCATCGACGGCTCCTACGCCTACGACCCGGCCAAGCCGCTGGACACCAAGGTCTCGATCACCATCGACGCCGCCAAGGTCGACACCGGCCTGCCGGACTTCGACAAGGAAATCGGCACCGATCCGAAGTTCTTCAACGCCGCCCAGTATCCGAAGATCACCTTCGTCTCGACCAAGCTCGAGCCGGGCAAGATGACCGGCGACCTCACCTTCCGCGGCGTGACCAAGCCCGTCACCCTGGACGTGAAGTACAACGGCTTCGCCAAGACCCCGTTCGGCTCGCAGATCATGGGCTTCTCGGCCACCGGCAAGATCAAGCGCTCGGACTTCGGCTTCACCCATCTGGTGCCGATGGTCAGCGACGACGTCGACCTGGCGATCGAAGTCGAGTTCAACCCCAAGAAATAAGCGGCCCGGCGTCGCGGGCCGTCGCGTGACGCGACGGCCTTGCGTCCGTCTTCCGGCGGGAAGGCGGGGCGGCGCCGCCCCAAGACGACCAGTACCGTTAGACGAGGACGACCATGACCGCCGAGACTTCGCCTGGAACCGCCTCGGCGGCGGGCCGCGCCCGCTACACGACGGTGGCGATCTTCCTGCACTGGCTGATCGCCGCCGCCATCATCTTCCAGGTCATCCTGGGCTGGCGCATAGGCGACGAGCCCAAGGGGCCGGCAACCTACGCCATCTTCCAGCTGCACAAGTCGATCGGCATCACGATCCTGCTGCTCAGCCTGGCCCGCCTGGCCTGGCGACTGTTCAACAAGCCGCCGCCCCATCCCGTGAACCAGCCCCGCTGGGAGACCCTGGCCTCGCACGTCGTGCACGTGGCCTTCTACGTGATCATGATCGGCCTGCCGGTGACCGGCTGGATCATCGTCTCGGCCAGCAAGCTGACGATCCCGACCATCCTCTACGGCGTCATCCCCTGGCCGCACATTCCCGGCCTGCCTGAACTGGCGGCCGGGCCGAAGCACGCTTGGCTCCAGGCCGGCGAGCTGGGCCACGGCCTGCTGGTCAAGCTGACCTACCTGCTGCTGGCCCTGCACCTGGGCGCGGTCGCCAAGCACCAGATCCTCGACAAGGACGAGGTGCTGAACCACATGGCCCCCGGCTCGCGTCCGGGCTGGGCCGAGCCCCGCGCCTGGCTGGCCGCCGCCGGCCTCGTGGCCGTGGTCGCCGCCGGCTACCTCTACAAGCCGGCCGTCAAGCACGCCGCGCCCAAGCCCGCCGCCGTCGCCGAGACGGCCGAGGCTCCGGAAGCCGCCGCCGCGCCCGCCGCACCGGCCGCCCCCGCCCCCGCCCCCACGGCCGAGGCCGCCGCGCCTGCCGCCGCGGCGACGCCGCCGGCCGCCGACGCGGCGCTGAAGGATCCCGTCGCCTGGACCGTGGCCAAGAGCTCGACCCTGGGCTTCACCGCCTCCTGGGCCGGCGACGCCATCGAGGGCCAGTTCAAGCGCTGGACCGCCGACATCCTGTTCTCGCCCGAGGCGCTGGACCGCTCGAAGCTGACCGTCAGCATCGACATGACCTCCGGCGCCACCGGCGACGACCAGCGCGACTCCAGCTTGCCCAGCGACGACTTCTTCGCCGCCGGCGCGCACCCCAAGGCGACCTTCACGGCCAGCAAGTTCCGCAAGACCGCCGAGGGCAAGTTCGTCGCCGACGGCGTGCTGGACCTGCGCGGCGTCAAGAAGCCGCTCAGCCTGCCCTTCACCCTGAAGATCGACGGCGACACGGCCACCGCGCGCGGTGTAACCACCCTCGACCGGACGGCGTTCGGGGTTGGACAGGGCGAATGGGCGTCAACGGATCAGATCGGCGGCAAGGTGAAGGTCAGCTTCGCCATCACGGCCAAGAAGAAGTAGAGGCCGCCGCGCGGGCCCTCCGCGACGGGGGGCTCGTGCTGCTGCCGACCGAGACCGTCTACGGCCTGGGGGCGGACGCGGCCGACCCGGCCGCCGTCGCCGCCATCTTCGAGGCCAAGGGCCGCCCGCGCTTCAACCCTCTGATCGCCCACGTCCACGACGCCGAGACCGCCGCCCGCATCGCCGCCTTCGACGATCGGGCCCTGGCCCTGGCGGCGGCGTTCTGGCCGGGCCCCCTGACGATCGTGGCCCCGATCCGCGACCCGGCCGCCGTCTGCGACCTGGCCCGGGCGGGGCTCGACACCGTGGCCATCCGCGTGCCTGGCCACCCCCTGTCGCGCGCCGTGCTGGCCGCGTTCGGCGGCCCGGTCGTGGCCCCCTCGGCCAACCGCTCGGGCCGGCCCAGCCCCACCACCTTCGCCGACGCCTTCGCCGAGACCGGCGACAAGGCCGCCGCCGCCCTGGACGGCGGACCGTGCCAGGTGGGCCTGGAGAGCACCGTGGTGGCCGTGCTCGACGGCCCCGTGCGGTTGCTGCGCCCCGGGGCCGTGACCCGCGCCCAGCTGGAGGCCGTCGTCGGCCCCCTGGCCCCGGCCGACGACGACGCCCGGCGCTCGCCCGGGCGCCTGGCCCTGCACTACGCCCCCGACGCCCCGGTGCGCATCGACGCGCCCGAGCCCCGGCCCGGCGAGGCCTTCCTGGCGTTCGGCCCCTGGCCGGCGGGCGAGGCCGTGCTGAACCTCAGCCCCGCCGGCGACCTGGCCGAAGCCGCGGCCAACCTCTTCGCCTTCCTGCGCGCCGCCGACCGCCTGAACCCCACCGCCATCGCCGTCGCCCCCATCCCCGACGAAGGCCTGGGCGAAGCCATCAACGACCGCCTGCGCCGCGCGGCGGGGTTCGTGGGGTAGGAGGCGGAATCTCTCTCGAAGAGAGGGATTGGAGAGGGAGACGCTCCCTTGCGGGCGTTGGGGTGGGCAGACTAAACCGCACTGTCGCGCTGCAGGCGCTCAATCAGCCTCTGCTGGACTGCGCCGCCTGGACGCGGCGTCACCAGATCAGCTGAGCTCGGAGATCCAGATGGGTGCGCCTCGTCGTTTCGCCTTCACCTGCGTCGGCGTCGCGGCGTTGCTGTTCGTGATGGTGGCGTTTAGGGCGCCTCCAGGCATTGATTGGCGAGAGGTCTCTCTCATCACTTGGCTGAGGGGCCTGGGTGTCACGCTAGTCGGCGGCTGCTTCGTCGCACTTGTCGAACTGATGGTTAACCGCTTCAGGCCGCGGCGCGGTCGGTTTGGCCGTCGCGAGGCGGGGAGCATCTGGGATCATATCAATATCCCATAGGCGGTAGGACCTTCCGCCCTCGACCCATAGGCGGTACTTGCAACATCGATTACGGTAAGGCCACGCTACGGCGGCGCTGCCGTCAACACTCCGGGAATTCATGCGCTCGCTGTCCGATTTCGCATCAAAATGGTCACACCCCGAATATGGGCCAGAGCCAATCCTGCTTGCTGACCTAGAGCGAGCGGAGGCTCAACTCGACGGCCGTTTGCCTAGTGACTATCGTGATGCTGTCCTCAACGTTGGTCTCCCGAGGCCGACAGGCGCGCTTCTGCACAGCATCTGCGAAGCGCAGGCCGATTTCGCCGACGTGGCCGATTTTCTCACGGCGGATGAGATGATCTCATCGACCCAGGCGTGGCGAGAAATGGGACTGCCGAAAGACAAGATCGCCTTTGCCTCGGATTGCATGGGCAACTTGTTCGTTTTTGATAGCGCAGCGCTAAGCCAGAGTTCCAAAGTTTGGTTCTTCGACCATGACGCCGGTGAGACCGAACTCGTAGCGCCGTCGTTCACAAGCTGGATTCAACAATATCTGGACCTGGAATTCATCCCGCTCGACGACTGATCCTCGTCTGTTGGCGTCCGCCTTCCACCCGTAGGAGACCTTGATTGGCGAGTTGGGCCCGAGGAGCCTGAGGTAATGTCAAAAGACCCGTTGCTCGATCAGGCTATAGCCGAAGCCCTAAGTCAGCTTGAGGCGGAGGAAGAAGTAGTGTTTTGCACTGCGTCTCCGCAGCGCATAGTGAAGCGTCTGAGCGAAGCCGTTCTCAACGTCGTCCCGACCACGGGACTGACCCTTTCAGAACTTCAAAATCTGAAGGCCCTGCTCCACTACGCAGCTCACAACGACGGCGTCTTTGACTGGGCAGAGATGCCGTCAGTAACAGGCTTTTCATCACCAGACGGGCTACGGGCGGTGGCAGACAAATTGCCGACAGGATAGCCACGCCCACCAGCCGGCTTTCTAAAAGCCCGCTAACCACCCCTAGCGGACTTTCGTTGATACCCAGTCGGGTGGAAGTCTATGCGCCGGCTGATCGGGCCAGCGACGGGCTCGCTCTTCCCTAATCAGGCGCTCACGCCAAATGGGGCCGCCGACGTGCCAAGCGGCTTCTTCTTCGCCAAAATCAGCGGTGAGCCTTTGCGGGATGTGAGCTTCGGCATCCCACACAGCCATCAACTCGATGGCTTGAATTGCAGGGTCATCGGCTCGGGTGTCGAACGCTGGCGCCCCTGCTTGCCAGATCGTCACATTAAGCGTGCCGGCTGGCCATTGCCCATGGAGGGCGGGCGCTTCCAATCCGTCGGCCAGTTGGCGCCGGCCGAGATGTTTCCAAGCCCCCGCGCGCAGGGCTCTCGTGATCGAAGGCGCGGCGACAGTGATGGTGCTCATGGCGGGAGAGCCAAAAAGGGCGTCTACCGTCGCCAAGTCGCGACTTCGAAATCGAAAGAAGGCCAGGTCTTTCGAAGGAGTAACCTGCGCGTAGTAGATCCAACCATTCTCACCGGTCACGGCATAGACCGCGCCCACCTTCAGGTCAGCTCGCGCTGTTGGCGCCGTTTCGAACATGGTGGGAGCTTAGCCGCGAGCCTCTTAGGGTCAATGTCCGCCCCCAGCGGCCCCACGCCGCGTCCGCTTTCGGGCGGCCTCGCGTCCCGGGGACTTGTATTCACCCGTCGCATTTTCTGATCGCCGCTTCGGTTACCGGCGTGAAGAAGTTCACCAGGTTGCCGTCCGGATCGCGGAAGAGCAGGGACCGGTTGCCCCAGGGCATGGTCGTGGGCGGTTGGACGAGGTCCCGGCCGACTAGGTCGGCCAGCCGTCCGTAGTCCTGGTCCACGTCCCTGACCCGAAACTCGATGATGGCCGTGTGGTTGTCGGCCGGGCGCGCCACGCCGTCGCCGCCGAACGGTTGCAGGGTGCGGACGCTGCCGATCGCCAGCGTGCAGGCCATCGTCGCCAGCTCGACGAAATCCTCGGTGTATCGGGTCGCGGCGAGCCCGCTGACCCGCTCGTAGAAGCCGACCAGGCGGTCGACGTCCGCGGTGATGAGGCGGATCGAGATCAGGTTCATGGCGTCCTCCGCTGGGTCGGTCCGCCCGGTTCGAACCGGGCCGATGTACGCGACGGATGTACGCAACGCCTGCCGCCAGCCTTGTGTCAGCAGGGAGCGCCGAGGCCCGGCGCCGGCTAGGTCCTGTTCTCGGAGGCGCCCGAAGCGTATCGTCCCGCGCCATGACTCAGTCCGTTTCCGCCGACGTTCTCTCCCGCCTCAAGGCCGCGCTCGGCGAGGGCGGGTGGAGCCAGGACCCCGACCGCCTGGAGCCCAAGCTGAAGGAGTGGCGCGGCCGCTGGACGGGCCGGACGCCGCTGCTGGCCCTGCCGCGCACGACGGCGCAGGTGGCGGCGGTGGTCGGGATCTGCGCCGCCGAGGGCGTGGCGATCACCCCCCAGGGCGGCAACACCGGCCTCGTCGCCGGCCAGATCCCCCAGGGCGAGATCCTGCTGTCGACCGAGAAGCTGGCGGCCGTGCGCGACGTCGACGCCTTCGACGACGTGATGGTGCTGGAGGCCGGGGTCACCCTGGCCAGGGCTCACGAGGTGGCCGCGTCGGTCAACCGCCGCTTCCCGCTGAGCCTGGCGTCGGAGGGCTCGTGCACGATCGGGGGCCTGGCCTCGACCAACGCCGGCGGCACGGCCGTGCTGCGCTACGGCGTGATGCGCGACCAGATCCTGGGGATCGAGGCGGTGCTGCCCAGCGGCGAGGTCTGGAACGGCCTCAAGCGCCTGCGCAAGGACAACACCGGCTACGACCTCAAGCAACTGCTGATCGGGGCCGAGGGCACGCTGGGGATCATCACCGCCGCCAGCCTCAAGCTCCAGCCCATCCTGGCCTCGCGCTGCGTGGCCGTGGCGGGCGTGGCCAGCGCCCAGGACGCCATCGCCCTGCTGGCCCGGGCCAAGGATGAGAGCGGCGGGGCCGTCGAGGCCTTCGAGCTGATGAGCCGCCTGGGCGTGGTCCTGGCGATCAAGAACATTCCGGGCCTGCGCGAGCCCCTGGCCGAGGCGCATCCCTGGTACGTGCTGATCGAGACGGCCTCGGGCGAGCCCGGCGCGGCGGAGGCGGCGATGGAGCGCCTGCTGTCCGGCGCGCTGGAGGCCGGCCTGATCCAGGACGCCACGGTGGCCCAGACGCAGGCCCAGGCCCACGCCCTGTGGGCCGTTCGCGAGAACCAGTCCGGCGGCCAGAAGCCCGAGGGCGCGGCCTGGAAGCACGACGTCTCGGTGCCGGTCTCCAAGGTCGCCGCCTTCATCGACCAGGCTAATGCGGCGGTCGAGCGCCTGTCGCCGGGCGTGCGCATCGTCGCCTTCGGCCATGTGGGCGACGGCAACGTGCACTACGACGTGCTGCGGGCCGAGGGCGCGCCCGACGACCCGCACGACGCCCTGCGTGACCAGGGGGCTCGGATCGTCCACGACATCGTGGCCGCGATGGACGGCTCGATCAGCGCCGAGCACGGCCTGGGAGCGATGAAGTCGGCCGAGGCGGTGGGCTACAAGAGCCCGGTCGAGGTGGCGGCCCTGCGCGCCGTCCGTGAGGCCCTGGACCCCAGGCGGATCATGAACCCCCGGGTGCTGTTCTAGCCGACGGCGTCCGCCGGCTCGGAGCGCCGCGCCCGCCGCAGCGACCACACGCGCCAGAGGGCGGCCACGGCGCCGACCGGCAGGGTCATCTTCAGCACCCACGGGTAGAAACCCATGAAACCGCTGCGCATCACGCCTGCGCCGATCAGCTGGATCGAGGCCAGCTGCATGCCGACCTGGCCGGTGGTCCAGTTCATGGTCAGCGAGCCGATCCCGGCGAAGGCGGCTATGGCCCATAGCCACTTGCGCTTCAGGTTCGGGGTCCGCAGCACCGCGACCAGGGCGGTCAGCATCAGCAGCGGCGACAGGATGGTGGCGACCAGGAACGCGCCCTGGCCCGGCGGCTTGCCGATCGGCGACAGGCTGACGGAATGGCGCAGCTGAGCGCGGTCGGCCTTGAGCACGTTGAAGCCGTGCACCCGCCAGGGCGCCTGGCTGCCTGTCCGCTGCAGGTTCAGGGTCAGCAGCACGCCGTGGTCCGGATAGCCCAGCTCGTAGGCGGCCTGGGCGGTCTGGGGGGCGGAGGTGGCGATCGTCGTCGACCAGTTGATCGCCCGGCGTTCGGTGGGCGCGCCGGGCGGCAGATAGGCCTGGATCTGGCGCAGCTGGGCGGGGGTGACCAGGGACGCCGCCTCCGGCGTCAGGCGGGCCTGCAGGGCGTCGAACCGGCCCAGCCGCAGGTCGTCGTAGGTCTGCCGGGCCACCGCGTCGATCGCGGGATCGGGCTTGGGCGCGCAGGCCGACAGGACGGCCACGACGCAGCAGGCCGCCATCGCGGCCAAGGATTTCCAACGCAAGTAAGCATACTCCCCCAACTGGGCGGAGCATGGTTGCCAGCGATCACATTGTCCAGCTTGGTCGCCGCACTAGCCGGGCGTGCGGCCCTTGCGGACGCGCAGCATCATCCAGATCACCACAAACGCCCCCAGGGGTACGGTGGCCTTGAAGTAGCCGGGAGCGAAGCCGGGGCCCAGGATGTTGAGGGCGAACGGCACGAAGCCCCACTCGCCGGTCGACTGGCGCATCCAGAACGCGCCCACGCCCACGAAGCTGAGCACCGCCCACAGGATCTTGTAGCGCAGGCCGCGCGTGAGGGCGGTCAGGACCAGGGCGACGATCATCGGGATCGGCCAGGCGAGGGCGGCGAGAAGACCGAGAAGAAGGCTCATGCTCCTCCCTCGGCGATCGCCGGGGCGAAGTCCAGAGCCTGTGCGCGAAGGATGGGCATGGGCCCTTACGGGTTTGCTCCACACTGGTGTTTCGGGACGTGTGCGCCTATCTCGGCCCCCATGCTGATGGTCATCTCTCCCGCCAAGTCGCTGGACTTCACCGCTCCGGACACGGTCCTGCCGCTCACCACGCCCGAGCTGAAGCCCCAGATCGCCGAGCTGGCGAAGGTCACTCGCAAGCTGACGGCCGCCGACCTGCGCCGCCTGATGCACATCTCCGAGAAGCTGGCCGACTTGAACCACCAGCGCTTCCAGCACTTCGACGCCCAGGTCGAGGATGGCCTGCAGGCGGTGATCGCCTTCAACGGCGACGTCTATGCCGGCCTGTCGGCGCGCGAGCTGGACCGTCCCGCCCTGGAATGGGCCCAGGACCGCCTGCGCATCCTCTCGGGTCTCTACGGCGTGCTGCGCCCGCTGGACGCCCTGCAGGCCTACCGCCTGGAAATGGGCACGCGCCTGAAGACCAAGCGCGGCGCCAACCTCTACGACTTCTGGGGCGAGACGATCGCCAAGACCCTGAACCAGGCGGCCGAGGGCCACGCCGATCCGACCCTGGTCAACCTGGCCAGCCAGGAATATTTCGGCGCCGTCGACGCCAAGGCCCTGAAGCTGCCGGTCGTGACCTGCCACTTCAAGGAAGAGAAGGGCAACACCCTGCGGGTGCTGGGCTTCTTCGCCAAGAAGGCCCGCGGGCGCATGGCCCGTTTCGCGATCGACAACCGCATCGACAAGGCCGCCGACCTCAAGGGTTTCGACCTGGACGGCTATCGCTACCGGGACGATCTCTCCACGCCGGCCGATTGGGTTTTCGCTCGCCCTCAGCCCTGAATTCATTTAGCAGTGAATTATAAGGGCTCGCCGATCGCAAGCGCGAGCTATATGCTGCGATGCAGCATAATCGGGATTGCGCAGGGAGCTCGCCGATGGCCGTGGATTTCGGGTTGCAGGGGCAGGTCGCCATCGTCACCGGCTCGACCAGCGGCATCGGCCACGCCCTGGCCGACGCCCTGGCCGCCCAGGGCGCGAACATCGTGCTCAACGGCCTGGGCGAGATGAACGCCATCGAGAAGACCCGGGCCGAGATGGCCGAGAAGCACGGGGTCGAGGTGCTCTACCACGGCGCCGACATGACCAAGCCGGCCCAGATCGCCGACATGGTGGCCCAGGCCAAGGCCGAGTTCGGCGAGCTGGACATCCTGGTCAACAACGCCGGCGTCCAGCACGTGGCCCCGGTCGAGGACTTTCCCGCCGACAAGTGGGACCAGATCATCGCCATCAACCTGTCGTCGGCGTTCCACGCCACCAAGGCGGCGATTCCGATCATGAAGGAGCAGGGGCGCGGGCGGATCGTCAACATCGCCTCGGCCCACGGCCTTGTGGCCTCGCCCTTCAAGAGCGCCTACGTCGCCGCCAAGCACGGGATCCTGGGCCTGACCAAGACCGTGGCGCTGGAGACGGCGACGTTCGGCATCACCTGCAACGCCATCTGCCCGGGCTTCGTGAAGACCCCGCTGGTCGAGGCCCAGATCGCCGACCAGGCCAAGGCCCGCGGCATCTCGGAAGAGGCGGTGATGAAGGACGTGATCCTGGCCGCCCAGCCCACCAAGCAGTTCGTCACCTTCGAGCAACTGGCCGGGCTGCTGCTGTATCTGGTCTCGGATCTCGGCGCCTCGGCCAACGGCGCGGCCTTCCCGGTGGACGGCGGCTGGACGGCGCAGTAGCGCGCAGGCCAAGCTCCGGATCGTTGTCATCCCGGAAATCCCTCAGGGGCTGTCCGGACGACGGCGGGGTTCTCCTGAGGGCCCGCCATCCGCTTCGCCACGGCCGGGGTGACAATCTCGAGGGTGCTCGCCCTGTTGTTGAACCGGAGTCCGCATGCCCATCGGTCCGTTCAAGAAGAAGCCCGCCAGCCCCAAGCCTCTGAGCCTGGCCCTGCAGGGCGGCGGGTCGCACGGGGCCTTCGAATGGGGCGTCATCGACCGCCTGCTCGAGGAGGACGGCCTGGAGATCCAGGCCGTCACCGCCGCCTCGGCCGGGGCGATGAACGCCGTGTGCCTGGCCCAGGGCCTGCTGGACGGCGGCCGCGAGGGCGCCAAGGCCCGGCTGGAGCGGTTCTGGAAGCAGGTCAACCGCAACGGCGGCCGCAACATCTTCGGCGACACCGGCATCTGGACCAGCGCCTTCGCCGGCGGGGCCGACTGGCTGAAGAACACCCCCGGCTGGCGGCTGGCCGAGACCTTCGCCCTGTCGATGAGCCCCTACGAGTTCAATCCCTTCAACCTCAATCCCCTGCACGACGCGCTGGAAGGGGAGATCGACTTCAAGGCCCTGCGCGAGCGCTCGCCGCTGAAGCTCTACATTTCGGCCACCCAGGTGCGCGCCAGCAAGGCGAGGGTGTTCCGCGAGACCGAGCTGACCAGCCGCCACATCATGGCCAGCGCCTGCCTGCCCCAGGTGTTCCAGGCCGTGGAGATCGACGGCGAGCCCTACTGGGACGGCGGCTTCCTGGCCAATCCGCCGCTTTGGCCGCTCTTCTACGACGACACCCCTGACGACATCCTGCTGGTCAGCCTCAACCCGTTCGTTCGCGAGGAGACGCCCAGGACGCCAGGCGAGATCATGGACCGGCTGAACGAGATCACCTTCAACGCCTCCCTGGCCAGCGAACTGCGAGCCATCGCCTTCGTGCAGAAACTGCTCGACGAGGGCCTGCTGAAGGACAACGCCCGGGGCCGTTACCGCCGCATGCTCATGCACGCCATCCCGGCCGACAAGGCCCTGGCCGACCTGTCGCTGGGCAGCAAGTTCGACACCGAGTGGAGCTTCCTGACCGACCTGCGCAAGCGGGGCTACGATGCGGCCGAGGCCTGGCTGGGCCACTGCCTGACGCAGGTAGGGGTGGGGTCGAGCTTCGACATGAAGACGGCGCTGGGGTGAGGACGAGCGGAGGCAAGGAGGCCCTCTGGCTGCTTGACGCAGCCGGCCTGGAGCGTATCTGACCCGCCATGTCGCAAGCGTCGTCGTCCGAGCACCCCGTTCCCACCGTCGGCGTGGTCTGTCTGAGGGGCGACCAGGTGCTGCTGATCAAGCGCGGAACCCCGCCGCGCCTGGGCCAATGGAGCCTGCCGGGCGGACGGCTGGAGCGGGGCGAGACCACGGTCGTGGCGGCCTTGCGCGAACTGGCCGAGGAGACGGGCGTGCAGGCGGAGCTCCTGGGCCTGGTCGACGTGGTCGACGGCCTGTTCACCTCGCGCGAGACCGGCCGGACCACCCGCCACTACGTGATGATCGACTACGCGGCCCGCTGGATCTCGGGCGAGCCGGTCGCGGGCGACGATGCGGCCGAAGCGCGGTTCGTGTCGCTGGACGAGGCCCTGGCCATGGTGGAATGGGACGTGACCCGCAAGGTGATCGCCGAGACGTTCGAGCGGTTCGCCCGCTGAAGCGCCCTCCGGCCTCCGGGCCATCTTCCCCTCTGGAGGAGCTGTCGCCGTAGCCGACCGAGGGGAACCCCGCCCCCTGAGGGAGCCCTGGGAATCAGGCCCAAGCCCCGCCATTCTCCCCGCCCGAGGAGAATCCGCATGACCCTGTACGACCTGGCCGTCCCCACCTTCACCCAGATGCTGCGCGCCCTGTCGGGCCAGCTCGACCGCGCCGAGGCGTTCTGCGCCGAACGGGGGCTGGAGCCGTCGGCCGTGATCGACGCGCGGCTGGCCCCCGACATGTTCCCGCTGTCGGCCCAGGTGCGGTTCGCCTGCTTCCAGGCCGGCGACGCCGTGGCGCGGCTGGCGGGGCGCGAGCCCCTGGAGCACGCCGAGGTCGCTCCCGGCTTCGCGCCGCTGAAGGCTCGCATCGCCGAGACCCTGGCGGCGCTGGAGGCGACGCCGCCGCAGGCCTTCGACGGCGCCGAATCGCGGGCTGTCGCGCTGGTCATGCCGAACGGGATCGTCTTCGACATGACCGGCGAGCAGTTCCTGCGCGACTGGAGCCTGGCGCAGTTCTACTTCCACCTGGTCACGGCCTACGCCGTCATGCGCCAGGCCGGGGTGGCGCTGGGCAAGCCCGACTACGTGCCGCACGCGCTGGCCTTCGTGCGGCCGGGGACGTTCCCGGGAGCGTGAGGAGGCCGAACGGGGCTTGACCTTTCCGCCCGCGCCCGCTCCCTTCAAACAAACGTTCAAGAGGGATGATCCATGGCCTACCAACCCTTCGACCTGACCGGCAAGGTCGCCCTCGTCACGGGCGGCAATCGCGGCATCGGCCTGGGGATGGCCGCGGCCATGGCCCAGGCGGGGGCGGACGTGGTGATCTGGGGCTCAAACGCCGAGCGCAACCAGGCCGCCGAGGCCGAACTGCTCAAGCACGGGCGGCGCGTGAAGGCCCAGGTGGTCGACGTCGCCGACGAGGCCCAGGTGCGAGAGGGCATGGAGGAGGCGGTCGCGGCCATGGGCCGGGTCGACAGCGTCTTCGCCAACGCCGGGGTGGGCTACGGCGCGCCCAGCTTCATCGAGATGAAGACCGAGACCTACCGCAAGACCCTGGCGGTGAACCTCGACGGCGTCTTCTTCACCTTCCGCGAGGCCTGCCGCCACATGGTCGAACGGGCCAAGGGCGGCGACGCCGGCGGCTCGATCGTCGGGATCGCCTCGCTGGCCGCCATCGAAGGCGCGGCCCGCAACCAGGCCTACGCCGCCACCAAGGGCGCGGTGATCTCGATGATGAAGTCGGTGGCCGTGGAGCACGCCCGCTACGGCGTGCGGGCCAACGCCATCCTGCCCGGCTGGATCGCCACCGACATGACACAGGGCGCCCAGGACAACCCGGCTTTCGCCGACAAGGTGATCCCGCGCGTGCCCGCCCGCCGCTGGGGCGAGCCGGCCGACTTCGGCGGCATCGCCGTCTACCTGACCTCGGACGCTTCCAGCTTCCACTCGGGCGACACCTTCGTGATCGACGGCGCCTACTCGATCTTCTGACGAAGATTGGACGGTTGGGTCCATAAAAAGCCTTGTGAAAACAAGGGACTTGCGGAACTTTCGAACTGGTGGGAGGCTTCTTTCGCCGGCAGTCCTGGCGTGAGACCGGGACGCTGGCGGAGGAAACGAGAATGACCCCGCAAGACGTCGTGGGTTTCGTGCCGCCCCGCGGCACGCTGGCGTTCATCGCCATGATCCTGACGGCCATGGCCGGCTGCTTCTGGACGCCGGACGCCGAGGCCCGGGCCGAAGCCCGCAGCCGGGACGGCCGGAGCTAGGATCCAGATCCAACGGGATCACTGAATTCAGTCGTCATCGTCCCCTGGTCCCTGCCCAAAGTCGGCGCGGCGGGGACCTGGCGCACCCAGTCGCTGATCGTATCGAGGAAACCGGGGACGTAGCCGGGGGTCAGGGCGGAGTATTCGGCGCGGGCGCCGGTGCGGGCGGGCCAGAACTGATGGTTGGCGTCCTCGAACAGGCGGACGGTCAGCGGGGCGCCGCGCAGGCCCGCGGCCAGCAGGCGCACATTGGGACGCGGCGGGACCAGGCTGTCGCGCTGGCCGAACAGGGCCAGGACCGGTACGCGCACCTTGGGCAGGGCCGCCGCCGGCGTGTAATGGATCACCCCGCACAGGACCTCCAGGGCGGCGACGCCGCAGCGCCGGGGCAGGAGCTTCACGCCCGACAGGCCCGCCCGCATCGCCAGGCCCGAGACGGCGACGTTCAGGCGGCCGCGCCCGGCGAGGCGGCGCTGGTTGGTCTCGTCGGTGACGATCTGGTCCAGAACCGACTGGCCCGGCCCGGCCATCAGGACCACGAAGGCCACCGCGCGCGAGGCGGCGGCGGCCTCGAGCGCGACCCACCCGCCCTGGCTGTGGCCCAGGAGGCCCACGCGGCGCGGATCGACGCCCGGCAGGGCGGCCAGGCGAGCGGCCATCAGGGCGGCGTCGGCCGCGCGCCCTTCGATGGTCTCGCCCCGCCAGCTTCCGCCGGAGCCGCCCACGCCGCGCCGGTCGGAGATCATCACGGCCACGCCGTCGGCGGCCAGGCGCTCGGCGATGACGCGATAGGCGGGGAAGCCGTAGAACCGCCCGTCCCGCCCGTTGCCGCCCGAGCCCGACAGGATCACCACGCCGGGCGCGCCCTGCCCGCCCTCCCGCTGCGTCCCGCCCTCCGGCATGAGGATCGCGCCGGACAGCGAAACGCCGTCGGCCGCGCGGACGGCCACCGGGATCTCGCGCCAGGCGCCGGCCGCGGCCTGGCGCGGCGTGAGGAGGCAGAGCGCCGCGAGCGCGGCGGCCAGGGCGATGAACACAGAGCGCATGGGAATCCGAATGATCGCAGGTGGAGACAGGCCGGAACCCGACGTCCGGCCGGCCTGCGATCGACTTGGCCGAGACCCGCCTCAAGGGCGAATTCGTGAACCGTACGCTTGGCTTCGTGTAATGGTCGCGACCATGTCGATTCCACTTCGCGCGACGCCGGGCGTCTCTCCGAAGATCTGGCGCGAGGGACTGGTGATCCTGGGCGGCGCGGTCGTGCTGATCGCCCTGGGGCCGTTCGGGGCGGTGCCCTATCGCGACGTGGCGGGCCGGACGCTCTATTGGGCGCGGACCCTGGCGGGCGGCTACCTGCTGCTGCGGCCCTGCCTGGCCCTGGCCAGCCTGGCGGCGCGGCGCTGGCGCGTTTCGGAGCTCGCCGCCTGGACCGCCGCGGCCTTGCTGGCCGGCCTGCCGATGGTGGGGCTGGTCTGGTGGCTGGGGCCGCGCCCCGACCTGGCGCGGCCGCCGCCCTCGCCCGCCGACTTCCTGGACGCCTATCTGCAGGTGATGACCATCACCGCCCTGGTCGCCCCGGCCCTGTGGCTGGCGCGCCGGGCGGGAAGACCCGCGCCCTCCGCTCCGCAGGCGACCGGGAATGCGCCGCCCGCCCTGGCGCGACGCCTGCCGCCGGGCCAGGGCCAGATCCTGGCCCTGTCGATGGAGGACCACTACGTGCGCGTCCACGCGGCGGCGGGCCAGACCCTGCTGCTGATGCGCATGGCCGACGCGGTGGCGCTGATGGACGGCCAGGACGGGGCGCGCGTCCACCGCTCGTGGTGGGTGGCGCGGGCGGCGGTCGAGGGCTTCCGCCGCGACGGCCGCCGGGTGTGGTTGAGGGCGCGCGGCGACCTGCTGGTGCCGGTGGCGCGGGGCCGGGTCAGGGCGCTGGCGAGCGAAGGCTGGCCGTTGGGGGGACGAAGCTAAAACCTCCGCTTCCTTTGAGGGAGAAAGGAACCCATCCCGAAGGCGGTGGAAGGGTGAGTGGTTTCACCGCTGGTCGGCGGGGCTCGCACCGTCGTCACAGGTCCGCCGCAGCGGCGACCTCGGAAACGTCGACTAAGGGTGGGAAGCGGACGTCGCTACCAGTCAGGCAGCTCTCCGGCGGTCAGGTCATAGGAGTGGAAAAACGCGCCCTCGAACGCGGCACCCTCCATCTTCGCGCCTTTGAACGTCGTGCTACAGAGCGCCGCGCCGCGAAAATCCGCTCCTCGCAAATCCGCCCCGGTGAAGTCGCAGGTCTTCACATTAGAATGGATTAATGCGTTGCGAAGCGAAGTGCCCCGGAGCGAAACCGACAGAAAGCAGCCCACCAACTCGATGCCGTCGAGCGAGACATTTTCCAACGCCCTCGATCCATCCGAGACGATCTCAAGATCAGAGAACCTGCGTTCGCCGGTCTGATACCGAGCCAAGAACAAGCTCTCAGGAATAGGGCCGATCACTTCTCCATCCATGATGCCTAACCTGCCGCCTGACAGAGATGTCCGCAATGGGTGGGGTGCGGTCGTTGACACGGTGTTCAGCCCAGGGCGCGTTGGCCCCCAACGGTCACTTTGGCAAATTCTGCGGATATGCGGAGTAAGACTGGCCCGCCGACCGCTCCCTGGCGATCATGGATTTCTCCTTTGACGATCAGATGCTTACCGGGGCCAGGCTCCCCATCGTCCAAGGACCACTGGTAGTCGCGAACGTGGGCGGGCATGAAACCCACCTCCTCGATTACGAGCGACGAAAGATCATCGGGGAGCCCGCTCATCTCCAGCAACGTCACGCCAGTAAAGTGCAGCTCGAACTCTTCTGGTCGCCCCTTAAGCAGGTATTCGTTTCCCTGGAAGGCTAAGCAGAATGAGCGCCCGGCGTCGGACACCTCGCACTTGGATAGATCGTAGGCGTTGTGCACGTCCAGAATGCCAAGCGGGCCATTCAGCTCGACTTGTTGGGTGATGTGGAAGTTGCACTGCATGTGCTCAACCTGCGGCAACGCACGCAGTAGTCAAGCTAGCTCGGCCAACGTCCGCAACGGGTCGTAAGCCGACCTGCGCGTCGATGCCTAGTCCGGCCAGAGATCCTGCACGTCGCCCTTGCGGTTGAGCATGTGGGTGGCGCGCTTGATGAGCATCAGCAGACGCTCCCGCCGGCCGTCGGCGTCATAGGTCAGCGACGCCCGCGCCAGGCCCTCCAGCATGAAGCGGGCGAGGTCGCGGCTGGCCTGGAAGCGCGGGCCGGCGCCGGCGTGGAGGATCTTCAGGAAGTGGTCGCCCGCCTGGGCGCGGTCGAACTCGGCCTGGGCCGGGGCCAGCAAGGCCTGGACGGCGGGGTCGGTGCGGCCGGCGGCTTCCAGCTCGGCGAAGGCCAGGAACGGCACGCTGTGAAGCAGGTCCCAATAGCTGTCGATGGCGTGCTCGGTGACGTCGGCGCCCGTGGGCAGGCTGTCGGCGGCGGCGCGGAACAGGGCCGAGCGCTCGGCCTGGATGTGGGCCACGGCGGCCTCGACCAGGGCCTCGCGCGTAGGGAAGTGATAGAGCATGGCCCCGCGCGTCAGGCCGGCCGCGTCGGCGATCGCGGGGTTGGTGGCGGCGTGATAGCCGATGTCGGCGATCAGCCGCATGGCGCAGTCGAGAATCCTCGCGCGCGTCTTCAGCGACTTCGGCGTGTCCTTGGCGAGGCGGGCGGCGTCCATGCCGGTGATCTAGTGCGAGCGATGTTGCGCCGCAACAGCACAAGGCCTCGCGAGCTGAGCCGGAGCGCCTGGAATTGACCGGGTGGTGAAAATTCGGGCGTTGGTGCGACGCGGCGCCGCGCCTTCCGCACCCTCCGTGGCGGGAGCGTTTCATCAAAGCGACATGCAATCAGCTTAATCGCGACCTCACTCGCCTTGGTCGCGGCCGGTCCGGGGGGATCGGTCCTCGAAAGCCACCTTGACCCCCGGGGGCACGCATGGTCACCGACACCGAGATCCGCCGCTATCGCTCCGTCTTCATCAGCGACATCCACCTGGGCACGCGCGGCTGCCAGGCCGAGCTGCTGCTGGACTTCATCCGCCACGTGGACTGCGACAGGCTGTACCTGGTGGGCGACATCGTCGACGGCTGGAAGCTGCGCAGCGGCTGGTACTGGCCGCAGAGCCACAACGACGTGGTGCAGAAGATCCTGCGCCTGGCCCGCAAGGGGGTCGAGGTCACCTACGTCCCCGGCAACCACGACGATCGGGTGCGCGACTTCTGCGGAACCCACTTCGGCGGGGTGGTGGTGGCCCGCGACGTGATCCACGAGGCCGCCGACGGCAAGCGCTACCTGGTGGTGCACGGCGACGAGTTCGACGGGGTGGTGCAGCACGCCAAGTGGCTCGCCTTCCTGGGCGACTGGTCCTATAGAACCATCCTCATGCTGAACACCTTGCTGAACCGGGCTCGGCGCAGGATGGGGGTCGGCTACTGGAGCCTGTCCGCCTTCCTGAAGGTCAAGGTGAAGAACGCCCTGCAGTTCATCGAGAATTTCGAGGCCGCCGTCGCCGACGAGGCGCGGCGCCGGGGCGTGGACGGCGTGATCTGCGGTCACATCCACAAGGCAGAGATGCGCGAGATCGACGGTATCCTCTATGTGAACGACGGCGATTGGGTGGAAAGCTGCACCGCCCTCGTGGAACATATGGACGGACGGCTCGAAATACTGGAATGGTCGAAAATGAGGTCCTGGTCGGTGATCGACCGGGCGCGGGCGCTCGCCGTTGAGCCCCCGATAGCGGAGCCTGCCGCCGCCTGATGCGGATACTACTCGCCACCGATGCCTGGGAACCGCAAGTCAATGGCGTGGTTCGGACCCTCACCAAGGTGATGGCCGAGCTGAAGGCCATGGGCCATGAGGTCGACGTCGTCAGTCCCGACCAGTTCCCCACCTTCCCGCTGCCGACCTATCCGGAGATCAAGCTGGCCATCGGCGCCTACGAGCCGGTGATGGAACGCTTCAAGTCGTTCGAGCCCGAGGCGATCCACATCGCCACCGAGGGCCCGATCGGCCTGGCCGCCCGCCGCATCTGCCTGGAATGGAAGCTGCCGTTCACGACCAGCTACCACACGCGATTCCCCGAATACGTCTCGGCCCGCCTGCCGCTGCCGCTGTCGGCCGGCTACACCTACATGCGCTGGTTCCACAAGCCGTCGGGCCGCCTGATGGTGGCCACGCCCACCATGCGCGACGAGCTGGTGCGCCACGGCTTCCGCAACATCTCGCCCTGGACGCGAGGCGTGGACACCGACGTGTTCAAGCCGCGCGAGGAGGGCGAGCCCGACGCGTTCGAAGGCCTGGCCCGACCGATCTTCCTCAATGTCGGCCGCGTGGCCGTGGAGAAGAACATCGAGGCCTTCGCCAGCCTCGACCTGCCCGGCACCAAGGTGGTGATCGGCGACGGCCCGCAGCGCGAGGAGCTGGCCGAGAAGTATCCCGAGGTGAAGTTCCTGGGCGCCAAGTTCGGCGAGGAGCTGGCCCGCTACTTCTCGTGCGCGGACGTCTTCTGCTTCCCCTCGCTGACCGACACGTTCGGCCTGGTGATCCTGGAGGCCATGGCCGCCGGCGTGCCGGTGGCGGCGTTCTCGGCCCCCGGCCCGATCGACATCATCCCCGGCTCGGGCGCGGGCGTGCTGGCCCCCGGCCAGACCGACGGCCTGCGCGAGGCCTGCCTGGCCTGCCTGGAGATCGACCACAAGGCCGTGCGCAAGTTCGCCGAGGGCTTCTCGTGGCGCGCCTGCGCCGAGGAGTTCTACAAGAACCTGCAGCCCTATCCCGAGCCGGAGAAGACTCGGTTCTGGCGGCGACTGCGGCGCCTGGCCCGGCTGCGAAAGAAGACGGCGGCTTAGCGCCGACTTGCCCCTCCGCGCCTTCGGCGCTCCTCCTCCGTAGGGGGAAGAATGCGCGGCGCTCGAAGAGATACGACCCCTGCGGACCGCGCGGGGGTCAGGCAGGGGCAAGCGTCGACGCGCCGCTCCCACCTACCTCCCACGTCATCGCCGCGCCGCCCGGCCTGGCCCATGGTGCGCCCACGCTTGGACGTGGAGACCCGCGACGTGAGACCCTTTGGCCTGATGACCCTTCTGGCGCTGTGCGCCGCCGCGCCGGCCCTGGCCGCGCCCGCCGCCGCCGCCCCGCCCCCCTCGCCCACCGCCGGCAGCCAGGTGGACCACGCGCTGCTGTGGGGACGGCGGATCGACGAGGCCAGCGACATCCTGGGGGCGAAGCTGGGCTTCCAGGTGCGGCCGGGGCGCGATCCGGGCGGCGTGGCCAACCGGTTCATCCGCTTCGAGGACGGCAGCTATATCGAGGTCCTGGGCCTGGCCCCGGGGGCTCAGCTGGACCCGGGCATGCAGGCCGACCAGGACAAGCTGCACGGCGCGGCGGGGTCCCGCTCGCTGGGCCTGCGCGCGCCGCGGCTGGACGCCCTGCGCGATTCGCTGCTGGCCAAGGGCGCGGGGGTGACGCCGATCTTCGAGGCCTCGCCCAACGACCCCGACGGCCTTGGCCCTGGCAAGCCGCCGCGCTGGCGCCTGTTCGCGATCGACAAGCCGCGCCTGTCCAGCACCCTGTTCTTCATCGACTACGCCCCGCCGCGCGCCGACCCGGCCAGCACGGCCGACCGCAAGGCCGCCCAGGTCCACCCGAACGGGACGCGGAAGCTGTCGCAGTTCTGGCTGCTGTCGGCCGATCCGGACGCCGACCGCGCGGCCCTGGCGGAAATGGGCTACGGCGCCGCCAGCCCGGTGCGGCTGCCGAACCTGGCGGCCAAGGGCTATTGCGTGCCGGTGGGCCAGGGCGCGCTGCTGCTGCTGGCGCCCGACGGCCCGGGCCTGGCCGCCGACGCCCTCGAGGCCGGCGGCCCTCAGGTGCTTGGGATCAGCCTGGAGGTCGAGGACCTGGCCCGCGCCAGGCGGCTGGTCGAGCGCGGCTACGGCGAGCCCCCGGCCGGTTACGCCGGACCGCTGGGCGAGTCGTTCCTGGCGCCGACCCGCAAGGACCTGGGCCTGGTGCTGGAGTTCCACGAGCCTCGCGCGGCAGGCGCGGCGGCGTGCGGGGCGGCGTAGGCCGGAAGGTCGGGTTGGCCGGCGCCGTGCGCGCCGACTTGCCCCCTCCGCGCCTGCGCCGCTCCTCCCCCGTAGGGGGAAGAACGCGGCGCGCTTAAGGCGTGGGGGCAGGTGGCGCCCCCTAGTCCCCCTTCGGCACGCAGCGCAGGATCAGCTTGTCGATGCGCGAGCCGTCCATATCGACGACCTCGGCGTCGAAGCCGCCCAGCTCGATGATCTCGCCCTCGCGGGGGATGCGGCCCAGGCGGTCGAGGATCAGGCCGGCCACGGTGTGGTAGCCGCCCTCGGCCTCGAAGTTCTCGCCCAGGGCGTCGTTGAGCTCCTGGATGTCGAGGCGGGCGTCAACCAGCCAGGTGCCGTCCTCGCGGCGCAGGATGCGGCTGTCTTCCTGGTCGTGGTCCTCGGGGAAGTCGCCGGCGATCATTTCCAAGAGGTCGATGGGGGTGATCGCGCCCTGCACCGAGCCGAACTCGTCGACCACCAGGGCCATGTGCAGCGGGGTCTGCTTGAAGACGGCCATGGCCCGCAGCAGGGTCATGGTCTCGGGGATGGCGATGGGCTGCTGGATGTGGGCGCGCAGGTCGATCTCCTGGCCGCCCAGGCAGGCGTCCAGCAGGTCCTTCTTGAGGATCACGCCGATCTCGCCGTCGAGGTCGCCCTCGCTGGCCACGACGATGCGCGAATAGGGGCAGTCGCGGATCTCCTGGAGGATCTCCTCGCGAGTGTCGGTCAGGGAGATCCAGAAGAGGTCGCGGCGCGGGGTCATGGCCACGCGCACCGGGCGGTCGCCCAGGCGCAGCACCTCCTGGATCATGGTGCGCTCTTCCGGCTCGATCAGGCCCGCGTCGGCGCCCTCGGCCAGGACGGTCTCGACCTCCTCGGCGGTGATGTCGTTGGTGCGCTCGTCGCGAACGCCCATCAGCTTGAGGATGGCGGCGGTCGACACCGTCAGCAGGGTGACGAACGGGCGCAGCACCGTGGCCACCACGGCCAGGAACGGCGACATGCGCCGGGCGATGGCGTCCGGGAACAGCAGGGCCAGGCGCTTGGGCACCAGCTCGCCCAGGATCACCGAGACGTAGGTCAGCCCCACGACGACGATGGTGGTGGCGATGGCCTCGGAGTGCTGGCCGATCAGCGGCTTGTCCTTCAGCCAGACGTCCAGCGCGCCGGCGATGGTGGCCTGGCCGTAGGCGCCGGCCAGGATGCCGATCAGGGTGATGCCGACCTGGACGGCCGAAAGGAAGCGCGTGGGGTGCTCGGCCATGGCCAGGGCCAGCTTGGCCCCCTTGTCGCCCCGGTCGGCATAGGTCTGCAGCCGGGCCCTGCGGGCGGACACCACCGCCAGTTCGGACATGGAAAAGACCCCGTTCAAGAGAACGAGGAGCAGGACGACGGCGAGCGCGAGGAGGATCATGGTCCCTTGAGGGTCAGGCGGCCGGGGGCCGCGATCGGGACACTATACAAAAGAAAACGCCGCGGCCCACAACGGACCGCGACGCCGCCTCGATTAGAGGCCCGGCGCCACGAGCCTGCGCTGCGATCCGTGGTCTTCCAGCCCCCGACCCCAGCGCCCGGCGATGAGGGCAAGCGCAGTCCGGGCCCTTTCTGATCCGGCATATCGTCCGATCCGGGATATATTGGATCGTCGGGCGGACGCGACAGGGATCCAGCGCCGCGACCGTGGTCTTGATGGGCCGCCGCCCCTCTGCAGAAGTACCGAACCCGAGTGAACTGAAAGGACGACGACATGGCTTTGCTCGACGCGCTCAAGGCAGACCAACTGGCGGCGCGCAAGGCGAACGACCGCCTGAAGGCTGACCTGCTCACCACGCTGATCGGCGAAGCGACGCAGATCACCACCGAGGAATTCAAGCGCGGCGTGACGGAAGTCACCGACGAAAAGGTCGTCGCAACCGTCGCGAAGTTCCTGAAGAACACGAAGCTGACGCTGGAGAACCTCGCGACCGAACGCGCGCGCCTGGTCGAGGCCGGCGGCGACGCGTCGAAGGTGGACGAGCGGGCCAAGGCGGCCGAAACCGAACTGGCGATCCTGTCCTCGTACGGCCCCAAGCAGATGACGGAATCGGAACTGCGCGAGGTCATCGACGACTTCAGGGCCAAGAACCCCGACGCCAACGTCGGGGCGATCATGGCCTATCTGAAGGCCAGTTTCGGCGGTCAGTACGACGGCAAGGCCGCCAGCGCGTTGGCCAGGGCCTAGGGGGAGGGCGAGGCGACGGGTCGCCCCGGAACAGCAAAAGGGCGACCCGTCGCCGGGCCGCCCTTCGCCGGGTTCAGGACCGTTCGGCCCCGTCCGTTCTCGATCGCGTAGCGTATTTTTGGCCTTCATCCCGGCCTTATGGACCGCGCGGCGGGCCGCAGGGCCGGGATGAAAACACATTATCGCTTTGATTTTACTTGATAATCAAAGCCCTAGTACTTCACGCGCAGTTCCAGGCCGAAGGTGCGCGGCGGGTTGAAGTTGGCGTAGTCGCCGATCGTGCCGCGGTTGGCGGCCGAGATGCGGTAGATGTGCGACTCGTCCAGCAGGTTGCGCGACCACAGCGAGAGGCTGGCCGTGGCCGAGCCGCCCATGTTGATGTCGGCCAGGGCCAGGTTGCCGTTGACGATGAAGCTGGAGTCCGTCTTCACCGCGACGTGCTGGGTCAGCGAGCCCGTCGGCGAGACGTCGGCGAACTCGGTCTGGAACGCGTACTGGGCGTCGGCGTAGTTGGCGTCCAGGTGCGCGCGGAAGGTCAGCTGGCCGACCGGGTGCTGGTAGTCGATATAGGCCGAGGCGGCGTTCGGCGGCGTGTAGACCACGTTGACCGGGAACGGCGTGCCCTGCGGGACCACCGAGTTGCCGGTGAACGGGAACGGCGCGGCCGGGATCTTCACGTCGGTGTAGGCGTAGGAGAAGCCGACGGTCACGTCTTCGCTGACGCGGGCGGTGATGTCGGCTTCGAAGCCGCGGATCTTCGAGGTGCCCGGCGCATTGCGGGTCTCCTCGGTGTGCGCGCCCTGGGTCGGGCTGCCGGGGGTGGTGTCGACGTTGTCGAAGTCGATCTGGGTCCCCGTGCGGTCCATGGCGTAGGCGGCCAGGTTCACGCGCAGGCGGTTTTCCAGCAGGTCCATCTTGGCGCCGATTTCGTACGACTTGACCTTTTCGGCGTCGAACGACTGGAAGTTGGACGAGCGGTCGTTGGCGCCGCCGGCGCGGTAGCCGGTCGAGTACTTGGCGTACAGGTTGATGCCCGGGGCCGCGTCGTAGGAGACGTTGAACAGCGGGTCGAACCGGCCCTTGTCGTAGTCGAAGGTGAAGTTCGTCGCCTTGCCGTTGACCACGTAGAGCAGGCCGTTGCGCTTGTCCTTGGTGTAGCGGCCGCCGAGGGTCACGTGCAGGGCGTCCAGCGAAGCCGGGGTGTAGGTGCCCTGGCCGTAGACGGCGTAGCTCTCGGCGTCGGCTTCCGAGGCGCGGGTGATGAAGCGCGTGCCGCGCTCCCAGCCGGCCGTGCCGGCCGCGGCCTTCGACGTGCCGTACGAGGAGCGGATCGTGTAGGCGGTGCCGTCGGCGTTCCACTGGTTGGTGAACGGCGTGGCGGCCGATTCCTTGGCGTGTTCCTTGAAGTAGTACAGACCGCCGACATAGGTGAACTGGTCGCCCAGGTCGCCGACCGCCTGGAACTCCTGGCTGAACTGGCGCTGGTAGAGGTCCGACAGGCTGTAGCGGCCGAAGTTGGCGTTCGGGGCGAAGACGTTGCGGGCCTCGATGCCCGAGTTGTCCCACTGGTTGGTGGCGACGGCGCGGGCGGCGGTGATCGAGCGCAGTTCCAGGTTCGGGGCCACGCGATACTTCATCGTCAGGGCCGCGCCGCCGGTCTCGTCGACGCTGGGCTGCTGCACGGTGCCGATGTCCGAAACGGTCTGGCGGTCGGTGTGGACCTTCACCAGCGAGGCCAGCGGGTTGATCGTGCCGGCGGGGGCGCTGGCGGGGCCGGCCTGGACTTCGGCCAGGGTGCGCACGCGCTTGCCGTAGGGGTTGAAGTTGACCAGCTGGCTGAAGAACGGGGTGTTCTCGTCCTTGGAGTAGTCGACCGAGAGCTGGGCGCTGAAGTTGTCGGTCGGCTTGTAGAGGCCGGTGATGCGGCCGCCCTTGCGGTCGTACTGGTTCCAGCCGGCCTGGCCTTCCATCGGGTTCTTGACGGTCGGGTCCTGGTGCTGGAGCAGGGCGTCGATCTTCAGCGACAGGCCGTTGAACTCCTGGAAGTCCTGGTGCAGCTCGCCGGTGTAGGCGCCGTAGTTGCCGACGCCGGCCACGATGCGGCCGCCGAACTCGCCGGTGGGGGCCTTGGAGACGATGCTCAGGGCGCCGCCTTCGGTGTTGCGGCCGAACAGGGTGCCTTGCGGGCCGCGCAGCACCTCGATGCGTTCCAGGTCGAGCAGGGCGGCGTTCAGGCCCTGCTGGCGGCCCAGATAGACGCCGTCGACATAGACGCCGACGCCCTGGTCGCGGGCGGTCTGGTTGGCGTCGAAGGGGACGATGCCGCGGATGCCGACGGTCAGGGCCGACTGGCGGGCTTCGAAGGTGGCCACGCGCAGCGACGGAATGGCGCCGTCCTGCAGGCTGATGAGGCTCTCGGCGTGACGGTCGGCCATGGCCGTGGCGTTGATCACCGAGATCGCGATCGGCGTGGACTGCAGGTTGGTCTCGCGCTTGGTGGCCGAGACGACGACCTGGTCCAGGGCGGTCGAGTCGGCGGTGTCGACCTCAGCGGCCTGGGCGCCTTGCGCCATGGCGATCATCAGGGCGACGACCGCCGTTCCACCGAAATACTTTTGCATGGTTGGATCCCCTTTAGGTGAGGGGGGACCTAAGTTTCGGCGGCGATGCTTCGGTGACAGCAAGATGAAAGTTCGATGACGTGGCTTATTTGCACCACGGGTTCGACCGTCACCCCAGGTTGATTTCGCCCTGCAAGCTCGCGGGCGAAGCTTTGCTCAAGGCCAAGCCAGGCAACGATGCCCGTTAATTTTTCAGAAAGGAATATGCAACCTGTGATGGTCTTTCGGTGCTGCGTGGCGCGGAAACCACAATCCTGAGCCGTCGCAATGGCGGCGCGCCGGGCCGGGCCTCCGGACGCGTGCGGGTCGGTCGCGGCCCGGCCTCGCGCGCGAGCCGGGACGCAGGGGCCGGGCGGCGAGGCTCCGCTAGAGCAGGCGTGTGCGGATGATCTGGGACAGCAGGTCGATCAGCGAGACCGCCACGACGATGACCAGGACGATGCAGCCGGTCTGGTCGTACTGGAAGCCGTTGATGGAATCGAGCAGCACCTGGCCCACCCCGCCGGCGCCGATCAGGCCCAGGACGGTGGCCGAGCGGCTCGACGATTCGAAGCGATAGAGGGCGTAGCTGGTCCACAGCGGGGCGACCTGCGGGATCACCCCCCAGATCACCTCCTGCAGCTTGACCGCGCCGGTGGCGCGCACGCCCTCGACTGGCCCCTTGTCGATCGACTCCACGGCCTCGGCGAACAGCTTGGCCAGCACCCCGCCGGTGTTGAACATCAGGGCCATGACGCCGGCGAAGGGACCAAGCCCGACGGCGGTGATGAAGATCAGGGCCACGACCAGGTCTGGGATCGAGCGGATCAGGTCCAGCACCCGGCGCACGGGCTGCTGGATCCACCACGGGGTGATGTTGCGCGCGCCCAGCAGGCCCAGGGGGATGGCCACCAGGATGGCCAGGAAGGTGCCCCAAAGCGCCATCTGGATCGTCTGCCACATCTTGCCGATGTAGAGCTCCCAGTCGGCGGCCATGAACGCCTTGGGATCCGTGAACGGCGAGAAGAAGCCGGCCGCGAAGCCCCGCATCTTGCTGGCGTCGGTGAACAGCTGGGGGAACTTGTCGATCTCGGCCGGCTTGAAGCTGACCACCAGCAGGGCGACCACCCCGCCCCACAGCAGCAGGTCGAAGGCGCGCGCCGAGATCGGCTTGCTGGGCGGGGGCGGAACGATGTCGCTCATCGCGGGTGCGGCTCGGCGCTCTTGGGCGGTCAGTTGGCCGGCGCGGCGAGGCCGGCCTTGCCCTCGGCGGCGACGCGCTGGGCCTTGATCTCGGCCAGGGCCGCCTCGGCCTGGGCCAGCTTGGCCTTGTCGCCGGCTTCGCGGGCCAGGCCCAGGTTCTCCAGGGCCTCCATCTCGCGCACCACCAGCAGGTGGGAATCGTCGGCGGGCTTGAAGCCGCCCATCGACAGGCGCTCGAGGTTCTTGCGCTGCTGGGCCGCGGCCGGGGTGTCGCCCTGGCCGTAGGTGAGGAAGAACTGGCGCACCTTCTCCTTGACCACCGGGTCGAGGTCCTTGCGCCAGACGATCGGGTCTTCCGGCAGGGTGGGCGATTCCCAGATCACCTTGACCTTGCGCGACTGGGCGCCGCCGCGGGCCTCCTCGTTCAGGCGCAGGGCCGTGGAGTTGTTGGTCGAGGCGTCCAGCTTGTGGTTGGCCACGGCGAACAGGTTGGCGTCATGGCTGGCGCTGAGCACGGTCTTGAAGCAGGTCTCGGGCTTCTTGTTGGCCGGGATGAACAGGTAGGTCATCGGAGCCAGGGTGCCCGAGGTCGACTTCTTGTCGCCGATGCCGAAGTTCAGGGTCTTGTCGCACTTGAGCAGGCCCTCGAGGGTCAGCTTGCTGTCGGCCGGCACGATGATGACCGACTTGTAGCCGTCCACGCCCGAGGGGTCGAAGGTGCGGGCGAAGACCTCGCCGCCCGACCGGCGCACGGCTTCCAGGCCCGAGGCGTTGGAGAACCAGCCCACGTCGGTCTGCTTGGCGCCCATGGCCACGATCAGGGAGGAATAGTTGGACGAGAAGAACGGCTTCACCTTCATGCCGGTCTGCTTTTCCATGTCGGCCAGGATGGGCTTCCAGTAGCTCTCCATGTTCTGGGCCGACTCGGTGGACAGGATCGAGAAGACGATCGTGTCCTTGGCCTTGGGGGCCTGGACCTTCTTTTCGGAGCACCCGGCCAGGGCCAGCACGGCGCAGGCCAGGCTGGCGCCGGCGAAGAGACGACGACGGATCATTGCGGGGCTCCTTCCCAGAATACGTCCTCGAATTCCGGGCCGTAGATGTCGATGAGTTTGGCGCGGTCCAGGCCGGCGGTCGGGCCGTCATAGACCTTCCGGCCGGCCTTGAGGGCGACGACGCGATCGCAGTAGCGCAGGGCGTAGTCGACCTGGTGCAGGGTGACCACGACCGTGAGGCCGTCGGTCTGGTTCAGGTCGCGGAGGATCTCCATGACCTTTCGGGCCGAGACGGGGTCGAGCGAGGCGACCGGCTCGTCGGCCAGGATGATCTTGGCCTTCTGGACCAGGGCGCGGGCGATGGCGCCGCGCTGCTGCTGACCGCCCGAAAGGGTGTTGGCCCGCTGGGCGGCGTAGTCGGCCACGCCCACGCGGTGCAGGGCGGCCATGGCCGCGGCCCGCGTCTCGGCCGGCCAGGCGCCGAAGACGCCGCGCAGGAAGCCGATGCGGCCGAGCGAGCCGAGGGCGACGTTGGTGAACAGCGACAGGCGGCCGACCAGATTGAACTGCTGGGCGATGAAGCCGATGCGGATGCGCGCCTTGCGCACCTGGTCGCTGACCTTGCCCCGCGCCTGGACCGGCCCGCCGAAGGCGGTGATGGTCCCCTCGCCGCCCGACTTTTCAGAGGCGGGCGGGTCGATGGTCTGCAGGCCGTCGATCGAGCGCAGCAGGGTGGACTTGCCCGAGCCGGAAGGACCGATGAGCGCGATCATCTCGCCGCGTTGGACGTCGAGCGAAACGGCGTCGAGCGCCCGGCGGGACCCGAAGGTCTTGGAGGCGGAGCGGATCGAGAGAACAGGGTCCGACGTCATGGTCGGTGCGAATCCTTAACGTGCTTTGCGGCCGTGTAAACGCGTTCGCCGGTTTGGGGCACGGACGCAACGGATTTGTGACGGGCGATGGATCAATCGTCTCCGGAATCCGGCCCGGCGACCGGTTCCGGCCGCCAGGAACCTTGCGTCCAAAAGACTCTTTACATCGCGAGGGTATGACCCTATTTCGCTCGCTCCGGCGGACCCGAAGTCCTCATAAGCGCTGCTAACGCCGGCCTGGGTTTAACTTCTGCAGGGGTCTACGTGAATTGCACACGTACCATAACCCCCTGGACCTGGTCCGTGAGCGGTCACCGGAACGTCCCGTCGCACTCGTGCGACCCGACGCGGTATCCGTAGCGGCGCGCTGGTTCCAGGCTGAATTCAAGGGCGATGTCTTTTACGCGGTGAAGGCCAATCCTTCGCCGTGGGTGATCCGCGAGCTGGCCCAGGCCGGCGTGCGGTCGTTCGACGTGGCCTCGCTGAACGAGATCGAGCAGGTCGCTGAGCAGGCGCCGGGCTCGCGCATGGCCTTCATGCATCCGGTCAAGAGCCGCAAGGCGATCTCGGCCGCCTACTTCGACCACGGCGTGAAGACGTTCTCGTTCGACACCCACGAAGAACTGGCCAAGATCATCGACGCCACCGGCCAGGCCAAGGACCTGAACCTGATCGTCCGCATGGGCGTGCAGGCCGAAGGCGCGGCCTATTCGCTGTCGGGCAAGTTCGGCGTGGACCTGCACAGCGCCCCGGCCCTGCTGCTGGCCGCCCGGCGCGCGACCCAGGACCTGATGGGCGTCAGCTTCCACGTGGGCAGCCAGTGCATGCGCCCGACCGCCTACCAGGCCGCCATGGCCCAGGCCAGCCGCGCCCTGGTGCGCGCCGGCGTGCTGGCCGACGTGGTGGACGTGGGCGGCGGCTTCCCGTCGATCTATCCGGGCATGGCCCCGCCGGCCCTGTCGGAATACCTGGCCGCCATCGACCGGGGCTTCTCCGACATGATGGTGCACGAGACCACGGAACTGTGGTGCGAGCCGGGCCGGGCGCTGGTGGCCGAGGCCTCCTCTCTGCTGGTCAAGGTCGAGCTGAAGAAGGGCGACGCGCTGTACCTGAACGACGGGTCGTACGGCTCGCTGTTCGACGCCGCGCACATGAAGTGGCCCTTCCCGGTGAAGCTGTACCGCAAGAACGGCGAAGTGGTGGAAGAGGGCCTCAAGCCCTTCCGCTTCTACGGCCCCACCTGCGACAGCGTCGACCACATGCCGGGCCCCTTCTACCTGCCCGAAAGCGTGGACGAGGGCGACTACATCGAGATCGGCATGCTGGGCGCCTACGGCGTGGCGATGTCGACCCGCTTCAACGGCTTCGGCGAGACCGACACCGTGGAGGTGCAGGACGCCCCGATGGCCTCGATGTACGGCCTGGCCAAGCGCTCGATCCCGGTGGTCCGCACCGAGGCCGAGGAACGCAAGGTCGTGCGGTTCTCGCGCCCGAAGGGCGCGGCCGGCAAGAAGCGCCGCCGCCGTTAGGAGCGTCGCTGATTTGACGCTTTAGGCGTTTAGGTCTTCAACGCCGTGGAAGACCCCCTCCGGCCCTGCGGCCGACTCCCCGACGGGGAGATCCGGGGGCCTCCACGGCGTCATCTGTTTCCGCCTGTCGGTCGCTCCGTCCCGGCAGGCGGCTTGTTGCAACGACGGGCGTCCAAAGTCAGGGAAACCGAAGCGATGAACGCTCCCGTTCCGAACAACCGGAAAGCCGAACTCCTCCAGAACACCGTCGAGCACGTCGACATCACCAGCTACGACGCGCGCCCGATCATCGACTCCATGCGCAAGATGTCGTTCAGCTCGCGCGACACCGCCCGCGCGGCCGACATCTTCAACATGGCCCTGGCCGACAAGGGCTGCTCGACCTGGCTGATCCTGGCCGGCTCGACCTCGGCCGGCGGCTGCATGCACGTGTACCGCGACATGGTGAAGAACGGCATGATCGACGCCGTGGTCGCCACCGGCGCCAGCATCGTCGACATGGACTTCTTCGAGGCTCTGGGCTTCAAGCACTATCAGGCCGCCGGCCCGGTCGACGACAACGTGCTTCGCGACAACTACATCGACCGCATCTACGACACCTATATCGACGAAGAAGAGCTGCAGGCCTGCGACCACACGATCCTGGAGATCGCCAACCGCCTGGAGCCGCGCGGCTATTCCTCGCGCGAGTTCATCTGGGAGATGGGCAAGTGGCTGGCCGAAGGCAACGCCAAGAAGCCCGGCTCGCTGATCCAGACCGCCTATGAAGAAGGCGTGCCGATCTTCTGCCCGGCCTTCGTCGACAGCTCGGCCGGCTTCGGCCTGGTCAAGCACCAGAAGGAGCGCGCCGCCGAGGGCAAGCCCTACCTGATGCTGGACGCCATCGCCGACTTCCGCGAACTGACCGACATCAAGATCGCGGCCGGCACCACGGGCCTGTTCATGGTGGGCGGCGGCGTTCCGAAGAACTTCGCCCAGGACACCGTCGTCTGCGCCGAGATCCTCGGCGTCGAGGCCGACATGCACAAGTACGCCATCCAGATCACGGTGGCCGACGTGCGCGACGGCGCCTGCTCGTCCTCGACGCTGAAGGAAGCCGCCTCGTGGGGCAAGGTCTCGACCACCTACGAACAGATGGTCTTCGCCGAAGCCACCACCGTGGTGCCGCTGATCGCCAGCGACGCCTACTGGCGCAAGGCCTGGGAAGGCCGCGAGAAGCCGCGCTGGAACAAGCTGTTCGGCAAGTAAGGTTCATACGGACGCCTTGATCGCGTCACGGTGAAGTTCCAAGGTCCCCGGAAGCCGCTTCCGGGGACCTTTTTTCATGCGCGCCAAGTTCGCCCTCGCCGCCTGCGCGGTCGTCGTCATCAGCGGGGCCGGATGGGCCGTCGCGCGGGAGGACGCCCCCAAGGGCTACCTGCGTCCCGGGGCGATCGACACGTCCCGGGTGCTGCCGCCCGCGCCGCAGCCGGGCGAGGCGCGCTACGAGGCCGACCGCAAGACCTTCCTGGCCACCCGGGCGCTGAAGGACGGGCCGCGCTGGGCCCTGGCCCAGAACGACGTGGACGAAAAGAAGATCCTGGCCGACTTCGCCTGCGCCCTGGGCTTCACCCCGACGCCGGAAACCAATCCCAGGCTGACGGCCCTGCTGATGAAGCTGCGCCACGACGTGATCGCCGCGGTCAACAAGCCCAAGGACCTCTATCAGCGCAAGCGGCCCTATCTGATCGACGAGGGGCCGATCTGCGTGGACAAGACCGTCAGCCTGGCCATGAGCCCCGACTATCCCTCGGGCCACACCACCTGGGGCTGGACCGTGGGCCTGATCCTGGCCGAGGCCGATCCCGACCACGCCACCGACATCCTGGTGCGCGCGCGCAGCTTCGGCGAGAGCCGGGTGGTGTGCGGCGTGCACAACGCCAGCGCCGTGGAGGCCGGCCGCACCAACGCCTCGGCCCTGGTGGCGGCGCTGCACGGCTCAAAGGCCTTCCGCGACGACCTGGACGCGGTGCGGACCGAGATCGCCGAGGCCCGCGCCAAGGCGGCTCAGCCGGCCCAGTGCGAGGTGGAGAAGGCCCTGGTGGCGAAGACGCCCTACTGAGCGCCTTGCCCTCAGTCGGCTTCGCCGACAGTTCCCCCTCAGGGGAAGGCGGCCGGAAGGGCCGGAGGGGGAAGGAGAGTTGCGCCCGCGCCCCCGGACCTCTACCTCTTGGCCATGGCCCATGCCGCTTGCGATCACGATCACCATGACCACGGCGTCGCCGGGGAAGCCCTGGCGCGCGAGCTGGCGGCGGCGGAAGCGCGTTGCGACGCGGCCGAACAGCGCCTGACCGCGCCGCGCCGCCGGGTGCTGGAACTGCTGCTGGAGGCGGGCCAGCCGGTGAAGGCCTACGACCTGATCGCCAGCTTCGGCGGCGAGGGTCCGCCGGCCAAGCCGCCGACCGTCTATCGCGCGCTCGACTTCCTGGAGAAGCAGGGTTTCGCCCATCGGATCGAGAGCCTCAACGCCTATGTCGCCTGCCGCAAGGAGGCCGACGGGCATGCCGCGGCGTTCCTGATCTGCGACTGTTGCGGCGCCACCCGCGAGATCGAACCCAAGGCCAGCGCCGAGATCATCGCCGCTGGAGCCGCCGCCGGATACGCCCTGACCGGCGTGACGATCGAGGCCCACGGCCTGTGCGCGGACTGCAAGGGCTGAGATTGCGCACCGGCCGCCTGGCCCGCTAGACTCGAACAACCGTTCACCTGCGCCGGAACCGCCGCCCATGACGCCCGCTGACACCCTCCCCGGCGTCGAAATCTGGCGCGGCGGGGTCAATACCTGGGACTGCGACGAGATGGGGCACATGAACGTGCGCCACTACGTCGTGCGGGCCATGGAGGGGCTGGCGGGGATGGCGGCCGAGCTGGGCCTGCCCCACGCCTTCGCCCCGCACGCCAACGCCACCCTCGTGGTGCGCGAGCATCACATCCGCTTCCTGCGCGAGGCCCACGCCGGGGCGGCGCTGCACATGCTGGGCGGGGTGATCGAGATCGGCGAGACGGAAGCGCGGCTGCTGCAGCTGCTGGTGCACAGCAACACCGGCCAGCTGGCCGCCAGCTTCCAGACCACGGTGGCCCACGTGACCCCGCGCGAGGGCGAGCCCTTCCCCTGGCCGCGCGTGACGCTGGAGCGAGCGCAGGCGCTGAGGGTCGAGGTTCCCGAACAGGCCCGGGCCCGCAGCCTGGACCTGTCGCCGTTCGAGACCACCGCGAACCTCGAGCGCGCCGAGACCCTGAGCCTCAGGCGCATCGGCCTGGGCGCCCTCACCCCAGCGGAATGCGACGTGTTCGGACGAATGCGCGCCGAGCAGTTCATCGGCCGCGTCTCCGACGGCATCGGCAGCTTCATCGGTCCGTTCCGCGACACCGTGACGGCCCATGCCGAGCCTCGGCCCGCGCGGGTGGGCGGGGCGGTGCTGGAGTACCGGATCGTCCACCTGGCCTGGCCCCGGGCCGGCGACCGGGTGGAGATCCGCTCGGGCCTGATCGGCGCCGACGCCCGCACCATGCGCGTGGCCCACTGGATGCTGGACCCGGCCACCGGCCAGCCTTGGGGCACATCCGAGGCGGTGGCCATCACCTTCGACCTGGACGCCCGCAAGGTGGTGCCGATCAGCCCGGCGGCGGGCGGGGAACTGGCCAAGGCGGCCGTCGAGGGGTTGGGGCTTTAGCGGGGTCGTCATCGCGGCCGAAGGACCGCCCGGCGGGCCGCGGAGCCGGGACGACAAAGGGGAGCCTGTTCCTACGTCGCCATCTCGAAGATCGCCTCGCGGACGAGGTCGGGACGTTCCATCGGCAGGAAGTGGGTCGAGCCGGGCACGGTCTCGACCGTGACCTTGGGATAGCGGCGATGCAGGGCCTGGGCGTCGCCGACGCGGCAGGTCGAGCCGGTCTCGGCGCGCAGGATGCGGGCGGGGACGCGCAGGCGCGACATCGCCTTCCACGGATCGTGGGCCTGGGCGGCGTAGTTGGAGGCCTCCCACGCCGGCGCGCAGGCCAGCTCGACCTTGCCGTCCTCACGATCGACGAAGCCGCCGCCGACATAGTCGGCCAGCATGGTCTCGGGCCAGGTCTTGAAGGCGCCTCGGCCGCGATAGGCGGTGAAGGCCGCCTCGCGGCTGTCGAACACCGAACGGCGGCGCAGGGCCCCGCGCACCATGGGCAGGCGGTTCCACAGCGCGCCCGACGTCCACGGCAGGTGGGCGTAGAGGGCCATGGCGCGGGGCATGATCACCGGGTCCAGCAGGACCAGGCCGCTGACGGCCTCGGGCGCGGCGGCGGCGGCCAGCAGGCTGACGGTGCCGCCCATCGAGTGGCCCGCCAGCACCACGGGGGCCTGGTCCAGGGTCTTGAGCAGGGCCAGCAGGTCGTCGCGCAGGTCCAGCCAGTTGCGGCGACCGGCCGGATCGGCCTTCAGCCGGCTGGAGCCGTGGCCGCGCTGGTCGACGGCCATGACCCGCAGGCCGGCCGACAGCGGCGCCAGCAGGGCGCGATAGGTCTGGGCGTTGAAGCCGTTGGCGTGGACGAACACCACATCGACCGCACGCTGGGCCGGGCCGAACTCCAGCACCGCCATGTCGCCGGCCCCGGCGCGGCTGGCGATGGGGATGAAGCGTCGGCGGGGTTCACGGAATACGGCCGCGTCCATGGCGAAAGGCTCCAAGCTGCGGCCACAGGAGCCTAAGGTAGGGTCCCCGTCCTCGCGCGTCCATGCGCGGGGACGAGAATCGGAAGGCTCCGCCTCAGTTCCGCACGAGCACGATCGACCCACGCCGCCCCGACAGCACCAGCCGCCCGCGATGGACGTCGCCCCGGGTGACGCCGTTGAAGGCGGTCAGGAAGCGGCTCTCAACCTGGCCGCCGGGTCCGAGGCAGGCGCGATAGGTGGTGGCCGCCTGGGTGAAGGTCAGGCCGTGGCGGCCCTGGCTGTAGCCGGCGGTGAAACGGTTGCAGCCGGTGTCGCCGCTGACCCGGCCGTCGCGGTCGAAGGCCATGGTGGGCGCAGGACCCGGCCCCACCGGCGCGCCGGCGATCTCGACCGCCCGCCAGGAGGTTCCCGCCAGCGGCGGCGGCCCGGGCGGCGGACGGCCGGGACCCGGACCGGGCGGCGGACCTGGGCGGTATGGCGGCGGCTCGGCGCAGGCGCTCGTCAGGGCGGCCAGCCCAAGCGCGGCGGCGATCGACAGGCGGCGGATGGAGAAGGACGCGTCACGCATGCTTGATCTCCCGATGATCCCGACCCGGTCACGCTAACCGCCCCTTCAAGCCAGACTATGCGTTCCGCGCCACAAGCGACATCCGAAAACAGAACCGCGCCCGGACGGGCGTCCGGGCGCGGCGTGATCCCTCCCCAGGGCGACGCGTCAGGCGGGGGTGAGCTGCCACTCCCCGCGGGTGTCCTTGCAGGCGCTGTAGCGCTCGCTGGTCGGACGGTCGCCCCGGGTGCTGATCGAGGCGTTGATGATGCGGCAGCTGGGCTCGGGGCCGTAGCCGCCCTGGTCGAGCAGCGACGAGGAGACGTAGCCGGCGCCGTAGCCGCTCCGGCCGACCAGAAGCCAGCCGCCGCCGGGCACGCCGCCCAGCACCTCGACGCGCTCGCCCGCCGACAGCTTGCCGACGACCGAGCCCTTGGTGGACGGGCTGGACCGCAGGTTGGCGGTGGAGCGGGCGGTGTAGTCGCCGGCGACGGCGTCGTAGCTGCGCAGGACCTGGACGTTGCGCTCGAACCGCAGGCTGTCGCCGCTGATCGGCGGGCCGTAGCTGGACGAGACCACGTCGATGCGGCCCGAGGCGCCGGTGCGCGAGTTGCTCCAGCTTTGCGAGCGGCCCTCGTCCAGGGCGCGCTTGGTGGCCTGCTGGGCCATGGCCTGGTCGGTGGACTGCATGCGGCAGCCGATATAGGCCCCCGCCGCCGCGCCGGCGGCCGCGCCCAGGACCGTGCCCAGGGTCTTGTTGTCCTTGCTGATGGCCCGGCCCGCCAGGGCGCCGACCGCGCCGCCGATCAGGGCCCCGCCCTCCTGCTTCTTGCCCGAGCCCTCGCACGAGAACAGGCCGCCGATGCCGCGCGACTGGGCCGCCGCCGGAACGGGGGCGGCGACCAGGGGCGCGACGACGAGAGAGGCTAGGATCGCGGCGACCGAAGCGGTCCCGGCGACCCGGTTGACGATCTGGGATCTGGCCATGATGTGCTCTTTTCCTTCAAACGTGGCCTCCGTCTCAGAGGCCGGTTGGCGTCGCCCGCTCGCGTGATACAAAGTGATCAACGATAAGGGAGGAAGGCATGAGCGAGCAGGGCAAGCACGACTATAGCTGCTTCGACGTCGAGATCGAGGCGGGCGTCGCACACCTGAAACTGAAGCGCCCCGAGGCGCTGAACACCATGACGCGGGCGTTCTGGAACGAGCTGCCGGCGATCGTGCGCGACATCGACCACAACGCCCGGGCGCGCTGCATCGTCATCTCCTCGACCGGCAAGCACTTCAGCGCGGGCATGGACCTTTCGGTGTTCACCGACGGCGAGGGCGTGACCGGCGGCGAGCCGGCCGACCGCTTCGTGGCGGCCGAGAGCTTCCGCCGCCACGTGCATCACCTGCAGGACACCTTCAGCTGCCTGGACGAGGCGCGCATGCCGGTGATCGCCGCCATCCAGGGCGGCTGCATCGGCGGGGCGGTGGATTTCACCAGCGCCTGCGACATCCGCTACGCCAGCGCCGACGCCTTTTTCACGATCCACGAGATCAACATCGGCATGACCGCCGACGTGGGCACCTTCCCGCGCCTGTGCAAGCTGATCCCGGAGGGCTGGGTGCGCGAACTGGCCTACACCGGCCGCCGCCTGCCGGCGGCGCGGGCCCGCGAGATCGGCCTGGTCAACGAGGTGTTCGAGACCCACGAGCAGGTGGTGGCCCACGCCCTGGAGACCGCGCGCGAGATCGCGTCGAAGTCGCCGCTGGCGGTGGCCGGCAGCAAGGTGATGATCAACTACGCCCGCGACCACAGCATCCGGGACGGGCTGGACTACATCGCCACATGGCAGACGGGCATGTTCTCGCCGCCGCACATGATGGAAGCCTTCCAGGCCAAGGCCCAGAACCGCGAGCCGGCCTATCCGGACCTCGTTCCGCTGAAGAAGCGGATGTAGGGCGCGGGGCTCAGGCCGGCACGATCTCGACCGGAACGGCCCGGTCGATGGGCCCGACGCCGACGACGTTGGAGCCGCCGCGCGTCCAGCAGAGATATTCGTCGCCACCGCCCACGAAGCCCAGGACCGGCACATAGGCGTCCGCGCCCCCCGCCGGCGGGCCGCGCCGAGGCCCCATGACCAGGCGCAGCGGCCGGCCGGACGGCCGCATCCGCACCCCGCCCTCCATGCCGATGAAGTGGGCCCGGGCCCGCTGGCGCATGGTGAAGGCGTCGTTGGGACCGGACTTCTCGAACAGCCATTCCTCGTCGCCGTTGCGGAAGTTGCGGTCGCGGAACTGCACGGTGAGGTTCAGGATGTAGCCCGTGCGCGCGGCCGGGCTGCCGTAGAGGACCTGGGAATTGTCGACCCGTCCGCGATTCAGGTAGTGGCCGCGCACGACATACCAGCGGCCGTCGAGCACAGAGGTCGGCAGGGTCCGGGTCCAGGCGGGCACGGCCTCGTTCAGCAGGGCGCGCTGGGCCGCCATGTTGGCGATGACGGTTTCGGTTTCCAGCTTGAGAAGCTCGAAATCGCCATTGGCGATGCGGGCGTTGGCGATCTGGGCCAGGCCCATGTACTGGATGATGAACAGCCCGTGCAGCCAGTCGTCGAGCCGGCGCGAATAGGTGCTCAGCGGCACGTCGGGCAGGAGCTGGCGCGGGAGGAAGACCGGCAGCCAGCGGCCGGTGAACAGCCGGATCAGCGGATCGCTCTGACCCACGGTGTCGGCCCCGATCAGCACGTTGTGGATGGTGCGCAGGTTGCGCATCGCCCCGCCGCGAACGTCCAGGATGCCCGCCCTCAGGCGCGCGGCCTCGCGGTCGCGCTCGGGCTGGCCCAGCACCCGCGACAGGTTCTGGAGGTCCTCGTGGACGCTGATGATCTGCTCGACCGCATCGAAGCTGCGGGTGATCAGGTGCTGGAACTTCACTTCCTCCAGCAGGGTCTCCAGCTGCTTGAGGATCAGGGCCTGCTGCTGCAGGACCTTGTCCAGCATCGTCCTGATCTGCTCCAGGTCGGAGGGACCGCCGCCCAGGCCCAGGGCCTTGAGCAGCTCGGCGGACACCCACCTCAGCGCCCGGCCGCCGCCGTCCCGGCCCAGCTCCGTCAGCTTGGCCTGCAGGAACTTGAAGATGCCCTCGGGCGTCGTCAGGGCCTGCGCCTCCTCGGACACCAGCGCATCGAAGCGCGCCTCCGAGCCGTACATCTCCATGAAAACGTTCGACCGGCCGAACGCCGACGCTTCCGTCCCGACGGTTTCCATGGGCCCACCCCTGGGTGATTTTCAATGATCGGACTTCGGCCGACCGGGAAAAATCAACTCAAGGGAGAATACGCCGACTCACTCGCAAGTAAAGACAGGCGGTGGAGGGCGGACAGAATTGCGGTCTGGAACGGATAGTTGGCGCCCCCTTTTTTCGATGCCGTGATTACCGAAGCCGAGGGTCGGAATTGCGGCGGGCGACCTAAGGTCTTCACCCGAGTGCCCCTGTACGCCGGTTCACTAGGCTCGGGCTCCTTCCCAGGAGCTTCCCGATGACCCAGGCCGCCCAAGCCCGTCCCACGCCTCAGGCCCAGCCCGCCGACACCGTCCTGATGCACCCCGAATACGCCAAGGTGATCGCCAAGACGGCCTATGTCTGGGGCTGGCCGCTCATGAACATGTTCAACCGCCGCAAGGCCATCACCCAGGCGCCCGAGCCCGGTCGGCTGAACGGCGTCCTGCCCTGCGCACCGCGCGGCCGCCTGGGGATGCTCAACGACTACATCGATCCCGCCCAGACCTTCATCGCCTGCCCCAACCAGGACGTGGTCTACGGCCTGGGCTTCTTCTCGCTCGACGTCGAGCCCGTGGTCATCCAGGTCCCGGACTTCGGCGACCGTTTCTGGGTCTATGCGCTGTACGACGCCCGGACCGACCAGTTCGCCGACCTGGGCAAGCCCTATGGCAGCAAGCCCGGCTTCTACCTGCTGGTCGGACCCAACTGGAAGGGCGAGACGCCGGCCGGGATCACGGGGGTGTTCCGGTCCTCGACCGAGATCGCCAACGCCATTCCCCGCGCCTTCATGGACGACACCGACGAGGACCGCGCGGCGATCCAGCCGGTGATCAACCAGATCTGCGCCTATCCGCTGACCGAATTCGACGGCCAGATGAAGACGGTCGACTGGAGCAAGGCCCCGACCATCCCGGGCCCGCAGTCGAAGGGCGGCGGGGAAACCAAATGGGTCATGCCCGAACCCTTCTTCGACGATTTCGGCGCGGTGCTGGACGGCGTCGCGCCGCTGCCGGGCGAAGAGGCGCTCTACGCCCAGTTCAGGCTGATCCTGGCGGTCTCGGCGCGCGATCCGGAGGTCAAGGCGGCCATCGTCGAGGCCGCCAAGGAGGCCGAAGCCGAGGTCATCGCCAAGTTCCACCAGTGGAAGCACAACGGCCATCCGGCCGGAAACGGTTGGAACCGGTCGACCAACAACGCCCGCTGGGGCATCGACTACTTCAACCGTACGGGCACCTCGAAGTCGAACATGTTCGACAACAAGCCCAATGAAACCCAGTACTTCTACACCGACTTCGACGGCGCCGGCGGCGAGCTGGTCGGATCCGGGAGCTACGAGGTCACCTTCGCCGCGGGGCAGGAGCCGCCGGTCCAGGGTTTCTGGTCGCTGACGCTCTACAACGAGCACCATTTCTTCCACCCCAACGCGCTTGGACGCTATTCGCTGGGTACCAAGAACAAGGGCCTCAAGCGCAACGCCGACGGGTCGCTGACCCTGTACGTCGGGGCGAAATCCCCCGGCGTGGACAAGGAGAGCAACTGGCTGCCCGCCCCGGACGGCGCGTTCTCGCTCTACATCCGGGCCTATTGGGGCAAGGCCGCCATCATCGATGAAAGCTGGAAGCCGCCGACGATCGTCAAGGCCAACTGAGTTCGCGGCGGAGCTGAAGATCCGCCCGTTCCTGGCCTTGGTTCTCTCGGCTCCCGGCGGCCTGTCCGAGCCTCCGGCCCCAGGGCCGCCGCAGCTGTGCTGCCCCCCCCCGGGGAGCCCGGATGGGCGCGGCCTAGGGGGAGAACCCTTCCGGCAGCTCGGCTTCCGCCAGGTCGCAGCCTTCCAGGCGGCAGCGGGCCAGGTCGGCGTCGATGAAGCGGGCGCGGCGGGCGCTGGCGCCGGTCAGGTCGGCGCCGCGCAGGACGGCGCGGCAGAGGTCGGCGCGCAGCATCCGGCCAGGACCGATGGCCAGGGGACCCAGGCGCGCGCCGGAAAGGTCGGCGCGGGCCAGCTGGGCGCCGGCCAGGCGCACGCCGCGCAGGTCGGCCCCGCGCAGGCTGGCCCCGCGGAGGTCGGCGTCGGCCAGGTTGGCCCCTTGCAGCTGCGCGCCCTCGAGGTCCATGCCGAAGAAGATCGCCCCGGGCGCCGACAGGCCGCTGAGCCGCCGACCGCGCAGGCGCCTGAGCGGGCGGAAGTCGACCATCGAGATCCGCGCCGCCGCGCCCTGCCGGCCTTCGCTGACGACATAGGCCTCGTGGGCGTCGACCACTTCGTGCAGGGGCTCGTCGTCGACATAGATCATCGGCTGGGGCGCGCGCAGGACCTGGGACAGGTCGGCGCCGTCGAAGGCGGCTCCGGCGGTGTCGGTCCCGGCCAGCACCGCGCGGCGCAGGGACGCGCCTGAGAGGTCGGCGTTGTAGAGATTGGCCTTGGAGAGATCGGCCCCGTTCAGGGCCGCGCGGTTCAGGCGCGCGCCCTGGAGGCTGGCGCCCGACAGGTCGGCGTCGCTGAGATCGGCCGCGCGGGTGAAACCCTCGCCCAGCTGGGCGCCGGCCAGGTTCGCGCCCCGGGCCAGGGCGTAGCCCAGTTCGCCCCGGCGCGCGTCGTGGCGCAGGATGCGGAAGCCCTCGGCGGAGTCCTGCAGGGCGGTGACGCCCTCGCGCAGGTCGCAGCCGGACAGGTCGGCGCCCCGCAGGTTCGCGCCGCGCAGGCAGGCGCCGCGCAGGTCGCCGCGCGAGAGATTGGCCCCGCGCAGATCCGCGTCGCGCAGGTCGGCTCCGTAGAGGGTGGCGCGAGAGAGGTTGGCGCGGGCCAGCAGGGCGCCGTTCAGCCGCGCGCCGGTCAGGTCGGCCTCGGACAGGTCCACCCCTTCGAGCGCGACATTGGCCAGGTCGACATAGGTGAGATTGGCCCGGGCCGCGCCCGGCAGGCCCCGCAGGTAGCGGCCATGCGCCTCGACCGCCGCGCGCAGGGCCTGCGGCGCCAGGACACGGATCAGGTCAGGTTGTGGCTGGACGGCGAGTGCGGGCATTTGTCGCAGGCTTGTTGCCGCGGGAGCCTCGCAACTGACGCTTAAGGAAACGTTCAGTCCAGGGAAGATCGTGTGGAGAACCCGGAGCCTACAGCCACCCTCGCCGCTTGAACCACAGCAGCGGGCCGGCGGCGGCCCAGATCATCACCACCAGGGCCAGCGGATAGCCGTGCAGCCAGCGCAGCTCGGGCATGTGCTCGAAGTTCATGCCGTAGATCCCCGCCACCAGGGTGGGCGGCAGGAAGATGATCGAGAACACCGAGAAGATCTTGAAGATGGCGTTCTGCTCGATGTTGATGAAGCCCAGGGCCGCGTCGAGCAGGAAGGTGATGTTGCCCGACAGGTAGCCGGAATGGTCGGTGATCGACTGGACGTCGCGCTGCAATGATTTCAGGTGGTCGCGCAGCTCCTTGTCGCCCTCGAACTGCTCGGCCAGGCTGGCGAAGCTGAGCAGGCGGGCCAGGCTCACCAGGCTGTCGCGGGCCTTGGAATTGACGTTCTGGGCCCGGCCCAGGCGGCTGAGGATGTCCTCGAAGGCCGCGCCGCGCGGGCGGCCGAAGATCAGGCGCGACTGGGTCTCGACCTCGCCGGCGGTGCGCTCGAGGATGTCGGCCGTGCGGTCCACCACCGCGTCCAGCAGCCCCAGGAACGTCTGGGCGCCGCCCGGGCAGAGGCTGGGCTGGCGTTCGGCCTGGGCGGCGAACACCTTGAAGGCCTTGGGCTCGACATAGCGGATGGTGACCAGGCGCTGGCCGGTCAGGACGAAGGTGACGGGCGCGGCCGTGGGCAGGTCGCCGTCGGCGTTGACCAGCACCGTGGCGGTCATGAACGTGCCGCCGTCCTCCTGGTAGAGGCGCGAGGAGGCCTCGATCTCGGCCATCTCCTCGCGGGTGGGCAACAGCAGGCCGATCGACTTCTCGACGGCCACTTCCTCGGCGCGGGTGGGGTTGACCAGCTCGATCCAGACCGAATCGGCCGGCAGCGACCAGTCGGGCGTCAGGCCGCCGGGCTCGAATCCCGGCGCGCCGTGGCGAAGCACTCTCAGCATGGGAGGACCGACCTGTTCACGCGCCGTGGGATGCCCCTCAGCGCGTCGGACGTCAACGCGCGGTTTGAGGCTTTTCGCCGTCCTGCGGGCCCTGGGCCTGCTGGATCAGCGCGGCGATGCGGTCGGTGGAGTCGGCGGCCTGGTTGATCATGTCCAGCGGCGAGGAGGCGCGGACGGTGGCGGCGACCTGGTTGGCGGCCTGCTGGGCCAGCGAGACGGCTGCGTTCTGGGCCAGGGCCAGCTTGCTGGTGGCGGCGGCGATCTTCACCGCCTGGGCGTTCTGGTAGATGAAGCCGTGGGTCGGATAGACGGTGGTGCCGAGGTCGCGGATCGGGTCGTACCAGACCTTGACCTGGCTCCAGTCGCCGGCGGGCGAGACGTCGACCACGGTGACGTCCTTCTCGACCTGGCCGCGGCCGCCGTCGATGATGGACCAGTTGGCGTGGGTGACCTGGATCACCCGGTCGGTCAGCACCTGGCTGACAAAGGCTACGTGACCAAGGGTCATGCGGCCGGTGGGCTTGAAGCAGAGGACGGCGCCGGCGCGCGGCACGAAACCGGTTTCGTACTTGCCGGCGGCCTGGCTCCACCAGGTGCGGGCGTCGCCGAAGATCTGGATGCCCGACATCAGACGCGCGAACGGCACGCACTGCCAGTAGCCGTCAGCAACCGCGCCGGACATCGGCACGAGGCTGATCATGGCGGCAGCGGCGAGCGAACCCAAAAGGGCTCTCGTCCGTTTCGTCATGCTGTGGGTACTCCCCCGCGTCACTGAGGCTAAGGGATAACCCTGACGGCCAATTATGAAAAGACCGTTTATCAGGCGCCCGCTGCGGCCGGTCGACGCTGTTTCCAGCCGCTCGCCCAAGTCTTCATCCGCTCGCGAGCCGGCTTCTCGATGAGGTGATAGGACAGGGCCGACAGAGGAACCAGCGCCGCCACGACCAACAGCCAAGCATAGACCGGAAGCTGATCGCCCTCGATCTTCAGAAGCTTGAGCACGGCATTGACGGCCAGGATCTTCCACGGGATGCAGATCATGTATGTGGAGTAGCTGATCTCCCCCAAATACACGAAGGCGCCCTGAGTCGCGAAGCGGGAACCGCTGGCGGCCAGGCCGGCCAATGTGACGATCACGGCCCCGAGGGCGGCCACGATCACCGGATCGGGCGCCTTGAAAAGGATCGCCGACAGGGCCGCGGCGCCCGCCAGGCAGGCAGCCGCCCCCGAGAACCGGCCCGTGACCGCGCCCGATCGCCACAGGGCGTGCAGGGCGCAGCCGTAGGCGAAGCACGGCACGATGCGCAGGAAGCCCCAGCGAATGGTGGCCTCGGTCAGGGAAAACCCGGTCAGGGCCTGGAAGGCCGGATAGAGGCTCGCGATCAGGGCCAGGGCCAGGGCGACGGCCAGGCGCGGACGCTCGCGCAGGCGCCAGGCCACGTAGCCGAAGACGGGGAAGCAGAGATAGGCGAACCACTCCGCCGAGATCGACCACGACGGATGGTTCCAGCCCGATACGGGCGCGAAGCCCCAGGCCTGGACCAGCAGCAGGTTGGCCGGCAGGGCGGCCCACGACAGGATGTTGGGATCCACCGAAAGGCCCGCCCGCATGGCGGCGAAGGCCATCAAGCCGACGCCGGCCATGGTGGCCAGGTGCAGCGGATAGACCCGCGCCAGCCGGTTCCACAGGAAGTCGCCGTAGCGGAACCGCCCCTGGCCCAGCCCCTGGAGGTAGACGTGGCAGAGGATGAAGCCCGAGAGGGTGAAGAAGGCCTCCACGCCCAGATAGCCCTTGGCCACCAGCTGGGGCGGCGCGGCCGCCGAGAGGTTGGGCCAGTAGTGGTACATCACCACCCAGAAGGCGGCGAAGAACCGCAGGGCGGTCAGCGGCTTGATGTTGGCGCCGTCGGGCATGTCCAGCTCCCCGTCCGGGACCGCCTTGGCCGCCCCGTCCCCCGCCCCAAAGCCGCCTTTTTGTTGCTCGCCCGCAATAAAGTTGGGGGCAAGCCCGGCCGCGGGGCTAACATTCCAGGGAAGCCACCCTAGATCGAGACGATGAACGAACTCCTTAGCCTCGCCGCCGACCCAACCGCCTGGGCCGCCCTGGTCACGCTGGTCGTCATGGAAGTCGTCCTCGGGATCGACAACCTGGTCTTCATCTCGATCCTCTCGAACAAGCTGCCGCCCGAGCACCGGCAGAAGGTGCGGCGCATCGGCATCTCGCTGGCGCTGATCATGCGCCTGGCGCTGCTGTCGACGATCGCCTTCATCGTGGGGCTGGTGCACCCGGTGTTCGACCTGGGGATCGTGGGACCGCTGGACGAGCACGGAAAGCCGGTGTTCGAGACCGCCTTCTCCTGGCGCGACCTGATCCTGCTGGCCGGCGGCGCCTTCCTGATCTGGAAGGCGACCAAGGAGATCCACCACAACGTCGAGCACGACGAGGAGGCCGAGCCCGAGACCCCCGGCCCGGGCGCCGTGGCCGCCAAGGCCGCCTCGAACGTGGGCTCGGCCATCGTCCAGATCATCCTGCTGGACATCGTGTTCTCGATCGACTCGATCCTGACCGCCGTGGGCATGACCGACCACCTGCCGATCATGGTGGCCGCCGTGGTCATCGCCGTGGCCATGATGCTGCTGGCCGCCAACCCGCTGGCCGAGTTCATCAACGCCAATCCCACGGTGGTGATGCTGGCCCTGGGCTTCCTGCTGATGATCGGCACGGTGCTGATCGCCGAGGCCTTCGGCGCCCACGTGCCCAAGGGCTACATCTACGCGGCCATGGTGTTCTCGGGCCTGGTCGAGGGCCTGAACATGCTGGCCCGCAGCCGGCGGGAGAAGCGGAAGGACCGCTAGGTCCGTTCGGGTCGGCGTTCGTCCCGCCGCTCCGGAGAAACGGGATCGCCGCAGCGCCCGGGGCGAGACGCTGCGGCGGCGAATGCGGACACGGATAACGCTCCCCGACTTCAACCGGGCGATCGCGTCCTCCGCTCCCGTTCGATCGGTCAAGACCAGCGCGCCTGGGTTTTGCCATGCGGCCATCTCGGGGCGCGATCGGCGCCTGCGCCGCCAAGCTCACAAGGCGTCGCGGCATGGTCACGCCCATGTCAGGCGACCCAGGTGAGAGCGCCTCCGGGCGCGGCCATCAGGCTGTCCTCGAAATCCAGAAAAACGTCCATCAATTCCGAGGGCGAAATCAGCCGGGTCTTGCCCGCCGGGAACCGGTAGCGCCAGAAGCTGATAATGTGCTGGACTCCCCCCAGGCACTCGCCCAGTTCAGTGAACATGCCGGGCGCCGTGAGCAGGAAGTCGCGGAATCCGAGGGTTTTGCCCCCTTCGGTCAGATCCAGATAGGCCTTATTGTAGATATCCAGCAGGGTCTGGACGCGCGAGATGGCTTGGCCAATCGCTGCCCGGATTCGCTGACGCGCCTCGGGGAGATACTGGGCGGCTTCCGGGTCCTTGGCCCCACGGGGCGCAATGCTGGAAATCTCCAGGGCCACCTCGGCGATGCCGCCCGTCAGTTCGCCGAGCTGCCACTTGTAGTAAAGAAACCCTCTCCAAGCGAAGATCCCGTCGAGGTACTCCTTGTCGCTGAGCTTGAGAGTGGCCTTCAGGGGCTCGAAGCCATCTTCCGGTCTGTTGGACAGGAGCTTGTCCACCAGGCGGCCGGCGCCCGCGGAGGTTCCCTCCAGGCCCTCCTTGGACGACAGGGCGACCAGACTGGTGATCTGCGCCCGCACGAAGTCGAACATTCGTTGAATGTCAGCCTCGGAAATCCCGAAATAGATTCGAGCCGGCTCGATCTCGTGACGGCGCAGCTGCTCGCGCAACAAGAAGGGATCGAGGGATGGCAGGGAATCGATGAGGTCGAGAACGATGCGGTCCCGGCTTCCAGGTTTGAGGTCATCGCCGAAAACAGCCTTCAGCACCGCTTCAAAATCACTCTGGCCGACGAAGACGTAGTGGGCGCCGGCCTTCAAGTCCTCATTGTCTATAGGAAGCAAGATCTTGGTGGCGGTGGGTTTGGGGGTGACGAACAGATTGTATTCGTGTGGCCGAAGCCGGTGTTTCAGGATGATGCTGCGGTCGAGCAGCCGATGCTTAAAGAAGGGAGCTTCGGTGAGGCCGGGGTCCAGGCGGTGCTTGCGATGGATGGCTGTGAGATTGAGCACCCGCGCCGTAGAGGCGGATTGTTGCAGCGCCGTAAGTCTGCGCAGGGACCGATCATTTTCCATCGCGCTGGACGCCTCCAACGGCGTGATCGGAGAACAGCTTTGCCGCTACGCTAGGCCCCGTGGCGATCATGCGACGGCGACGGTTTTGACGGCGCGCTGTCCCCGCGGCCTTCAAACAGACCTGATCCCTTAACCAATGCCATTGGCCGCCGGCGAGAGAGACCCTAGGCAGCGTGAAGAAGAAACACTCGATCAAAACTGCCGCGTTGGCGGGAAATCTATAGAATTTCATGATGTTCAGCCTCTGCGCCTCTCAGCCACACTTGCTGGCTCCACCCAATGCTCGCCCAGCGTAGAGCGCAGACGGTGCGGCGCCGTTAAAGGCCGATGTGGCGGAATGGCGCAGGTTCGATAAGGAAGTTCAGCCGCTTGTCCCGATGGCTTGCGCCACGGCCGCTTCAGACGCCTCTGCGAGAATGACCGTCCTGTCTGTGTCTCGCTCCGCCGACCGCGGCGTCCGCACCGGCGGGGCCAAGCGGAAACTCCGCCTTCGGCAGGCCTGCTTTGAGCGGACCATCCGAATGGCCTGGAAGGGGTGGTTGGCGGACCACCAGCGATCTAGGCTCTCAGCCATGGATCGCGGGGGTGGAGTGTCGCCATGAGAGCGCTGGCTGTAGCCGGAGCCTTGGCCATGACGTTATGTGCGAGCGCGGACGCCAGCGAGCTAAGAGGCCCAGCACGCTTTTGCGGCTACTCGCCCATCATTGATCTGCTGCCTGGCGAAAAGATCACGACGCTGGAGGGTGGCATCCATGGAGGGAGTTTCCGGTGGGAAGGGGCGTTCGGATCGCTGAACGTTCGTGGAATAGGCTGGGCCGGTCGGCCGGACGGCGAGATCGTCGAACCTCCGACCGACACGAAAGCGGGAAGGTTCGCACAACGGAAGGTTAATGGACGCTATGAGGTCGCCATATGGAATGGCAGCCACGGCGCCGCCTACTTTAATTCGGCGAGACCTCTGACAGCACGCCAGATCGAGGCCATCAAAAGGGTGAGCCTGTTCGAGGAAGGGCAGACACCTTCGGACTGCAGCTTGCGCACGGTCTTTTCCTGGGACTAGCGATCGTGACCGGCTGTCCAGGGTCCGCAACGGGTCGAAAGCTGTCTTGGCGCGCCGCCTGACTTGCTGCTCCGGCGGGAGGCGCCTCCCCCTTGCCGGGCGGAGCCAAGGCGAATAGGGCACGTTCTCCCCGCACGCTCCCTCGTCGATGGACCCTCCATGACCGCCCAGACCTTCAGCGACACCGAGCGCCGCACGACGCTCGCGGCCCTGATGATCGTCTTCCTGCTCAGCGCCCTGGACCAGACGATCGTCTCCACCGCCATGCCGCGCATCATCTCCGAGCTGCACGGCCTGACGCTGTATTCGTGGGTCACCACCGCCTACCTGCTGACCTCGACGGTGATGGTGCCGATCTGGGGCAAGCTGGGCGACATCTACGGGCGCAAGCCGGTGCTGGTCAGCGGCATCGCCATCTTCCTGGCCGGCTCGTGGCTGTCGGGCCTGTCGGGCGAGTTCGGCGCGATGCTGGGCATGAGCGGCATGGTGCAGCTGATCGTCTTCCGGGCCCTGCAGGGCATCGGCGGCGGGGCGCTGTTCACCACCGCCTTCGCGATCATCGCCGACCTCTATCCGCCGCGCGAGCGGGGCAAGTTCGCCGGCATCTTCGGCTCGGTGTTCGGCTTCGCCAGCGTGCTGGGCCCGCTGATCGGCGGCTATTTCACCGACCACGGCACGGTCCACCTGGGCGGCCACGTGATCGCCGGCTGGCGCTGGGTGTTCTACGTGAACCTGCCGCTGAGCCTGCTGTCGCTGTTCATGGTGCTGGTGAAGATGCCGCCGCTGGAGCACCGCCGCTCGGGCGCGGTCGACTATGTGGGCGCGATCCTACTGGTGGCGGCCTTCGTGCCGCTGCTGCTGGCCCTGAGCCTGGGCGGGCACGACTTCGCCTGGAGTTCGCCCCAGAGCATCGGCCTGTTCGCCGGGGCCGCCGCCGCCCTGGCCGCCTTCCTCTTCGTGGAGAGCCGGGTCGGCAACCCGATCCTGCCGCTGCGCCTGTTCGGCAACAAGGTGTTCGCCACGGCCAACCTGGCGGGCTTCCTGATCTCGATGGCCTTCCTGGGCGTGGTGACCTTCCTGCCGCTCTACATGCAGCTGGGCCTGGGGGTGGACGCCACGACCAGCGGCCTGGCGATCCTGCCGCTGATGGGCGGGCTGATCGTATCCTCGACCCTGGCCGGCCAGCTGGTCAGCAAGACCGGCCGCTACAAGCCCCTGATGATCGGCGGGGCGGTGCTTCTGCTGGCGGGCGTGTGGCTGCTGAGCCGGGTGACGACCCAGACCACCCTGCCCGACCTGTGCTGGCGCATGGCGATCATGGGGCTGGGCCTGGGACCGGGCCAGAGCCTGTTCAACCTGGCCACCCAGAACGCGGTGGAGGTGCGCGACATCGGCGTGGCCACCAGCTCCAACCAGTTCTTCCGCCAGATCGGCTCGACGATCGGGGTGGCGGTGTTCGGGGCCCTGCTGACCCATCGCCTGGCCAACGAGGGCCAGGGGCTGGACCTGGGCGCGCTGCAGGGCCTGGCGCTGAAGGCCACGGCCTCGGCTGGCGCCGGGGGCGCGGCCCGCCACGCCGACCCGGCGCTGGCGCAGGCCCTGACCCACGCGGTGACCGGAGTGTTCACCGCCGGCCTGTTCGTGATCGGCCTGGGCCTGGTGGTGATCTTCTTCATCCCCGCCCTGCCCCTGCGCGGACGCCAGCCCGGACCCGAGCCGGTGCTGGAGAAGGAGCCGATCTAGAGGAAACTGTACGGGTCCACGTCGAAGACAACGCGCACCGAGTTCGGAACCTTGGCCCGGGCGCGCCACGCCGCCAGGAACCCCTGGAGATCGACGTTGCGTTCGGCCCGCACCAGGAACCGCTTGCGCCGCCGGCCGCGCACCAGGGCCAGGGGGGCGTCGGCGGGGCCGAAGACCTCGACCCCCTCGGCGTTGGGAGTCGCGGCGGCCAGGGCCTGGCAATAGGCCTCCAGCGCCTCGGCGTCGGGGCCCGAGGCGATCACCGCGGCCAGGCGGCCGAACGGCGGCAGGCCCGCCTCCTGGCGCATCATCATCTCGGCCTCGACGAAGGCGTCGCGGTCCTGGGCCTTGAGGGCCTGGAGCACGCCATGCTCGGGCGAATAGGTCTGCAGCAGGGCCCGGCCCGGCTTATCGTGGCGCCCCGCCCGGCCGGTGGCCTGGGCCAGCAGCTGGAACGTGCGCTCGCCCGCCCGCAGGTCGCCGCCGCGCAGGGAGAGGTCGGCGTCGACCACCCCCACCAGGGTCAGGTTGGGGAAGTTGTGGCCCTTGGCGGCGGCCTGGGTGGCCACCAGGATGTCGATCTCGCCGGCCGCCATGGACTCGACCAGGGCCTTGGCCCCGGCCGGATCGAACACCGTGTCGGACGAAAAGACCGCGATGCGGGCGTCGGGGAAGAGGTGGCGGGCCTCCTCCTCCACCCGCTCGACGCCCGGGCCGATCGAGACCAGCCCGTCCTTGGCCCCGCAGTGGGGACAGGCGTCGGGCTTCTTCATCGAAAACCCGGTCAGGTGGCAGACCAGGCGACCGGTGTAGCGGTGCTCGACCAGCCAGCTGTCGGTGTCGGGCGACTTCATCTTCTCGCCGCAGGCCCGGCAGAGCACCAGCGGCGCGTAGCCCCGGCGGTTCAGGAACAGGAGGCTCTGCTCGCCGCGCGACAGGGCTACCGATACCGCCTTGATCAGGGGCGGCGACAGCCAGCGGCCCGGCTCGGGCGGGGTGGCGCGCATGTCGATCAGGTCGATGTCGGGCAGGCGCGCGGCGCCATGGCGGGCCGACAGGCGCAGCCACTTGTAGCGGCCCGACTGGGCGTTCCACAGGCTTTCAAGCGACGGGGTGGCCGAGGCCAGCACCACCAGGGCGTTCTCGATCTTGGCGCGGGCCACGGCCAGGTCGCGGGCCTGGTAGATGAAGCCCTCCTCCTGCTTGAACGAGCCGTCGTGCTCCTCGTCGACGACGATCAGCTTCAGGTTCGCGAACGGTAGGAACAGGGCCGAGCGGGCACCGACCACGATGCGGGCCGCGCCGGTGGCCACGCCCTCCCACGCCCGACGGCGCCGGGGCGGCGAGACGCCCGAGTGCCACTCGACGGGGGCGGCGCCGAAGCGGGCCTCGAAGCGGGCCATCACCGCCTGGGTCAGGGCGATCTCGGGCAGCAGGATCAACACCTGGGCGGCGGAGTCGGCGGCCAGGGCCGAGGCCACGGCCTCGAGATAGACCTCGGTCTTGCCCGAGCCGGTGACGCCGTCCAGCAGGGCGGCCTGAAAGCCGCCGGCCGCCAGCATGTCGGACAGGGCGTCGGCGCTGGCCTGCTGGCTGGGATTGAGGGTCTGGGGCGGACGGGTCAGGTCGGGCTGGGGGAAGCCGTCGTCGGGCTCGATCCAGACCACCTCCAGCGCGCCCTCGTCGACCAGGCCCTTGACCACGCCGGCCGAGACGCCGGCCGCCGCGGCCAGGGCGCCGGACGCCATCGGACCGGCCTGGGCGGCCGCCAGCACCTTCAGGCGGGCGGGCGTCATGCGGGCGGGCTGGGTTCCGGTCAGGACCAGGGCCTTGTCCGGCTTGGCCGGCGGATGGCGCAGGCCGCGCAGGGCCATGGCCAGGGGCCAGCCGGGGATGTCGACCGAATAGCGCGCGGCCCACTCCACGAAGGCCAGGACGCCGGGGGGCAGGGGCGGATCGGGCAGGCGCTCCAGCACGGGCTTGAGCGGGCGGTTGCCGCCGGTCCCGTCGCGCAGGGCGGTGACCACGCCGCGAATCACGCGCGGTCCCAGCGGCACGGTGACGTGGTCGCCGACGGCCAGGCCCAGGCCTTCCGGCTCGGCGTAGTCGAACGCCTCGGGCAGCGGCATGGGCAGCAGGACGGAGGCGATGCGGGGCATGGGACCTGACATATGGGAACCGGGTTCTGCCCCGGAAACCCGCCCCCGTCGAGAGGCGGGCCGCCGGGTGCGGCGTCATCGTCATCAAGAGGCCGTTAACCGAACTGAGGCTTCATCGGACCATCCCTTTCCGATGGATCCAGTGGAGTATCGCCAGCATGACCGACGCGACCCAGGCCAGGCTGCCCTTCGCGGTCGACGCCGATCTGGTCCGCGACTTCCTGCGGTCCGAGCCCGGCTTCCTGCACGAGGATCCCGACCTGCTGAGCGACCTGGGCCTGCGCCCCGACGTCGGCAACGTGGTCGACTTCGGCCCGCTGGCCCTGGCCCGCGCCTCGGCCGCGCACCAGCGCGAGGCGGCCGTGCGCCGCGAGATCGAGGCCACCGCCCGCGCCAACTTCTCGGCCCAGGCCCAGACCCATGCCGCGGTCATCGACCTGCTGGACGCGCGCAACCACTCCGACCTGGCCCGCCGCATCGACGAGATGGCGTCGCTGCGCTTCGGCCTGGCCGCCGGCGCGATCGCCCTGGAAGGCCCCGCCCGCGTGCCGGCCGGCTGGCGGGTGCTGATCGAGGGCCAGATCGACATGACCATGGGCGGCCATGGCGTGGCCCGCATGGGCTTCCACGCTCCGGCCCTGGGCCTGTTCGAACGGCCCGACGAGATCCGGAGCATGGCCCTGGTGCGCATGGCCCTGTGGGAGCCCTCGCGCCAGGCCCTGCTGGCCTTCGGCTCGTCGGATCCGGACGGCTTCACCGCCGACATGGGCACGGACCTGGTGGCGTTCCTCGCCCGCGTGGTCGAGCGCACGGCCGAACGCTGGCCGGTGCTGTGATCCGGCTCCTCCCTTGCCTGGCGAGGGAGCGGAGATGAGCGGCGGCTCGGCCCGCACGGCCCTGGCCGCCTGGCTGGACCACCTGACGCACGAGCGACGGGCCTCGCCGCTGACGGTCCGGGCCTATGGCGACAACGTGCTGGCCTATCTGAGCTTCCTGGAGCGTCATCGCGGCGGGGACCTGACGACGGCCGACCTGGGTGAGGTCTCGGCGGCCGAGCTGCGGGCCTATCTGGCGTTCCGGCGCGAGGGGCCGGACGGGACCGAAGGCCTGGCGCCGCGCTCGCTGTCGCAGGCCCTGTCTTCGATCCGCGCCTTCCACCGCTATCTCGACCATCGGCTGGACACGCCCAACGCCGCCATCGGCCTGGTGCGCGGGCCGCGCATCAGGGTGGGCGCGCCGCGTCCGGTGTCCGAGGACCAGGCGCGGGGCCTGATCGCCGAGATCGATCTGGACCCCGACCGAGAGGATTGGGAGACCGCCCGCGACCAGGCGGTCCTGACCCTGCTGTGGGGCTGCGGCCTGCGGATCAGCGAGGGCCTGTCGCTGCTGCGGCGGGACGCGCCGCTGGGCGAGACCCTGCGCATCACCGGCAAGGGCGGCAAGACGCGGATCGTGCCGGTGCTGGACGCCGTGCGGGCGGCGGTCGACGCCTATGCGGCCGCGCTGCCCTTCGCCCTGGGCCCCGACGAGCCGCTGTTCCGGGCCAAGCGCGGCGGGCCGCTGTCGCCCCGCCACGTGCAGGCCACGATGCAGGCGCTGCGCAGCCGCCTGGGACTCTCGGACAGGGCCACGCCGCACGCCCTGCGCCATTCGTTCGCCACCCACCTGCTGGGCGCGGGGGCGGACCTGCGCGCCATCCAGGACCTGCTGGGCCACGCCTCGCTGTCGACCACCCAGCGCTACACCCAGGTGGACGCGGCGGGCCTGCTGGCGGCTTACGGAAAGGCCCATCCGAGGGCCTAGGGACTGTGGCAATCCGTCGCGGCTTCACGCGCCGGCCGTCGCATTAACCGCGCTTTTACGGCGCCCGAGCCTTCTGGCCCAGCAGACCGGACTGCGCCTTTTTGTGAGCGTCGCCGGGCAACGGGGTGCGTGATGAAGCTCGACGACCTGAAGATCTCGACCAAGGTGGCCCTGCCGGCCATCCTGCTGACCGTGGTGGCCCTGGCCATCACCGGCGTGGGCGCCTGGCAATCCAAGAAATCCGAAGCCGCGACCAAGGTTCTGGTCGAGCAGCGCGCGCCCAGCGAACTGGAGGCCTCGCGCTTCAACCGCCGTGTCGCGACGATCGGCTATGCGGCCTATCGCACCATCGCCTACGAGGCCACCTCGGCCCAGGCCAAGGAAGCCAGCGCCGAGATCGACAGCGCCTACGCCGAAGGCAAGATCGCCCTGGAGAACATCAAGCGCACCGACCCGGGCGCCGCCAAGAAGGCGGCCGACTTCCGGGTGCGCCTGGACCGCATCTATTCCAGCGCCCGCCAGGGCGCGGACCTGGGCCTGCAGGACGCCAACGACGCGGCCAAGATGGTGATGGGCGTGATCGACCCCGACATCGCCAGCCTGAGCAAGGACGTCTCGACCTACACCAACACCCACAGCGACGAGACCCGCGCCATGGTGGCCAAGGCCGCCAAGGACGCCGCGACCGGCACCCTGCTGACGATCCTGTTCGGCCTGATCGCCTCGGCCTCGGCCATGGTGTTCGCCCTGTGGATCGGCCGCGCGAAGATCTCGGCCCCGCTGACGGGCCTGTCGCGGACCATGGAGATCCTGGCCCAGGGCAGCGTCGACGTCGACGTGTCCGGCGCCCAGCGCAAGGACGAGGTCGGCGCCATGGCCCGCTCGGTCCAGGTGTTCAAGGACAACGCCCTGGCCCTGCGCACCGCCGAGGCCGCCCAGCAGCGCGCCGCGGCCGAGACCGAGGCCGAGCGCCGCCGCAACCAGGAGGCCGCCGAGGCCGCCGCGCGCGAGCAGGCCTTCGTCATGGAGCATGTGGCCACCGGCCTGACGCACCTGGCCGACGGCGACCTGACCTATCGCGTCGACACCCAGTTCCCGGCCGCCTACGAGCGCCTGCGCAGCGACTTCAACGGCGCCATCACCCAGATGGAAGAGGCGATGCGCACCATCGTCCACGCCGCCAACAGCATCGGTTCGGGCAGCGACGAGATCGCCTCGGCCGCCGACGACCTGTCGCGCCGGAGCGAGCAGCAGGCCGCCAGCCTGGAAGAGACCGCCGCGGCCCTGGACGAGATCACCGCCACGGTGAAGCGCTCGTCGGCCGGCGCGGTGGAAGCCAGCCGTGTGGTGGGCTCGACCCGGGCCGACGCCGAACGCTCGGCCGTCGTGGTGCGCGGCGCCGTCGACGCCATGAACGAGATCGAGAAGTCCTCGCAATCGATCAGCCAGATCATCGGGGTGATCGACGAGATCGCCTTCCAGACCAACCTGCTGGCCCTGAACGCGGGCGTCGAGGCGGCTCGCGCCGGCGACGCCGGCCGCGGCTTCGCCGTCGTGGCCCAGGAAGTGCGGGCCCTGGCCCAGCGCTCGGCCGACGCGGCCAAGGAGATCAAGACCCTGATCTCGACCTCCTCGACCCAGGTCAGCCAGGGCGTGTCGATGGTCGGCCAGACGGGCGAGGCCCTGCAGGCCATCGTCGCCAAGGTCGGCGAGATCGACGGCCTGGTCAGCGAGATCGCCGCTTCGGGCTCGGAACAGGCCACCGGCCTGCACCAGGTCAACACCGCCGTGAACCAGATGGACCAGACCGTTCAGCAGAACGCGGCCATGGTCGAGCAGTCGACCGCCGCCAGCCACGCCCTCAAGGGCGAGGCCAGCAACCTGATGCAGATGATCGGCCGATTCCAGGTGAGCGGCGCCGGGGCCCAGGTCGCCCGCGCCCCGACCCGCCGCTCGGCGCCGCCGGCGGCGAGGCCCGCCGCGCGGACCACCGGCCCGGCCCTGGCCGGCGCCTCCAGCCGCCCCGGCATGAACCCCGTCAAGGCCGCCCAGGCCAAGCTCGCCGCCTTCGCCGGCTCGGCCCAGCCCGCCTCGGACGACTGGGAAGAGTTCTGATTTTCGAGGGGCCGCGTCCCCACGGAGCCGTGCCTTCAGCCCCGCCGGTTCGCGCCGGCGGGGTTTGTTCTTGGGCGCTTAAGGCGTCGTCACAACCACGCCGATGACGCGCGGACGATCCAGGAAACAACCGTCAACGGTCAGCTGAACCGGCCGCCCCGAGGCGAAAGCCGTCAGCAGCATCGAATGGAACAGCTGAGCGGCGGGCAAGGTGGCCTCGACGATATAGCCGTCCGACAGAGGGCAGATGGCCGGGTTCGGGACAGGCGCGTCGGTCTGAACCCGAAGGTAAGGCTCCGTCCAGCCGCCGAAGAGCGCCGTCACCTTGCCGAACGCCAACGCGACAGGCGTCGCCATGGCCGTACTCGACACCAAGGCCAGGGCCACTCCCCCAATCACTGGAACAAACCGCTTCAAGCTCATGAAAGACTCCTCCACCCTGCCGGGCTAAGCTTGAGCGTTAGCAGCGGGACCAACGGGCGACAACCCTGAGGAGACATGTCGCGGCGCAAGGACCTGAATGGCAGCTGGGAACATGCACGAAGCAAAACGGCGGGGCCCCGTCGCCGGAGCCCCGCCGCTTCGAGCGTTGTCGGATGCAGGCCTAGGCCTGCATCGTCCAGCCTTCCACGCCCATGGCCGCCTGGCGCAGGGCTTCCGAGCGGGTCGGGTGGGGGTGGCAGGTGCGGGCGACATCTTCCGACGAACCGCCGAACTCCATGGCCACGCAGAACTCGGCGATCATGTCGCCGACGTTCGGGCCCACGGCGTGGGCGCCCAGGATGCGGTCGGTCTTGGCGTCGGCCAGGACCTTCACGAAGCCGTCGGTCTCGTGGTTGATCTTGGCGCGGCTGTTGGCCAGGAACGGGAACTTGCCGACCTTGTAGGCCACGCCCGCGGCCTTCAGGTCTTCCTCGGTCTTGCCCACCGTGGCGACTTCCGGCTTGGTGTAGATCACGCCCGGGATGATGTCGTAGTTCACGTGGCCGGCCTTGCCCGCGATCAGCTCGATGCAGGCCACGGCCTCGTCCTCGGCCTTGTGGGCCAGCATCGGACCCGAGGTGACGTCGCCGATCACCCACACGCCCGGGGCGGTGGTCTTGTAGTGATCGTTGGCGATCACGCCGCGCTTGTCGGGAACGATGCCGACGCTCTCCAGGCCCAGGCCTTGCGTGTAGGGGCGGCGGCCGATGGCGACCAGCACGTAGTCGGCTTCGATCGTCTCGGCGGCGCCGCCGGCGACGGGCTCGACCGACAGCTTCACGCCCTTGGCCGAAGCCTCGGCGCCCGTGACCTTCGAGCCCAGCTTGAACTTGAAGCCCTGCTTGGCCAGGATCTTCTGGAAGGCGGTGGCCACCTCGGTGTCGGTGCCCGGCAGGATGCGGTCCAGGAACTCCACCACGGTCACCTCGGCGCCCAGGCGCTTCCAGACCGAGCCCAGCTCCAGGCCGATGACGCCGGCGCCGATGACGACCAGCGACTTGGGCACTTCCGGCAGCGACAGGGCGCCGGTGGAATCGACGATGCGGTTGTTGTCGATGGTCACGCCCGGCAGCGGAGTGGGTTCCGAGCCCGTGGCGATGACGATGTTCTTGGTCTCCAGGGTGGTTTCCGAACCGTCCTCGGCCTTCACGACCACCTTGCCGGGCCCGTCGATGCGGCCCCAGCCCCTGATGTACTCGACCTTGTTCTTCTTCATGATGAACTCGACGCCCTTGGTCAGGGCTTCGACGCTCTCGGCCTTCTGGGCCATCATCTGGACGAGGTTCAGCTTGGGCTTCACCTCGATGCCCAGCTTGGCGAACTCGCCGCCGTTGGCGGCTTCGTACATTTCCGAGGCGTGCAGCAGGGCCTTGGAGGGCATGCAGCCGACGTTCAGGCAGGTGCCGCCCAGCTTGCCGCGTCCTTCGATGATCGCGGTCTTCAGACCCAATTGGCCGGCGCGGGTCGCCGCGTTGTAGCCGCCGGGGCCGCCCCCGATGATGACGACGTCGTATTGAGCCATGGATGAGCGCCTTTGCTGAACGATGCCATGCGGATATAGGCCCGCGCACCGGTTTTCGCGAGGCGGTTTAAGGCGCCGTCGCGTCAGGTCAACCGCCTAAGGCCACCTAAGGACCAGGTGTTGCCTGGGCGCCGCCGGACGTGGCGGGACGGCGGACGGGACGGCGCCGCTCGACCCAGGCCGCCAGCAGCCCCACGACGGCCATCACCGCGATGATCGCCAGGTCGGACTGGCGCTGGCCGGGCGGAAAGGTGGCGTCGTAAGCCGGTCCCTGCATCCACAGCCAGCCCACCACGTCCAGCACGAACGCGACCAGGAACAGCAGACGCGCACGCCCCCGCATCAGGGCCAGGCGCCAGGCCACGACCAGGAACAGCGCCACCACCAGCCACCACAGCGCCACCTGCGGCCAGGACATGGCGTCCATCAGGGCGCCGTGGGTGCGGACCATCTCCGGCAGCCTCAGCAGACGCAGTTTGTGCAGAGTCGTGAAGGTCGCCGGCAGGGCGCTCATCAGGGCGTAGAGCGCCACCAGCACGGCCAGGGCCCAGCGCATCGCCCGCATGGTCAGGCTCCCCCGCCGCCCAGCCAGCCCCAGGCGATCACCAGGACGCTGGCGGCGCAGATCATCGTCAGGACCACGGCGAAGGCGGCGACCAGGGGATGGCGGCGCGGTCCGACCACCAGCCACCCGGCGGCCCAGCCCAGGATCAGCGCCAGGAAAAGAGCCAGGCCGGTACGAGCGGCCCCGGCCACCGGCCCGGTGGGTTCGCGAGCGGTGGCGTCCTCGGGATCCAGCGGCGGCGGCGCAGCCCTCCGCAGCTCGGCCAGGAGGTCGCGCGCCTCGTCGGCGTCGGCGTCGGGAGCCCAGAGGCGGAAACCGCCCATGGCGATGGTCATCATGAAGTCGGCGCCGCCCCAGTACTCGTTCTGGACCAGCACCTGCACGCCCTCGGCCCGCAGGCGCGAGGCGGCGATCTGGGCCTCGGACAGGTCGGCGAAACGGGCGATTTCCTGCAGGCTCATGGCGGCCTCCCGATCAGGGAAAACTGACACAAGCCCCGGCGGTTTCAAGTCGTCCCTACGGATGGGGCGGCGAGACGCCGTAGCGGGCGGCGAGGTAGCGGGTGATCGGCCCCTCATTGGTGGCGAAGGTCAGTCCGCCCGCCGCCTGGAGATCGCCCTCGCGCAGGTCTGGATGGTCGAACGGCTCGGCCAGGATCAGGGCGGGCAGGTTCTGATTGGCCTCGCCCAGCAGGTCGGCCACCGGATGGCGCGGCCGCCCATAGGGCAGGTAGGCGATCTCCAGCCGGTCACGGACGGCGGGATAATAGGCCAGGAAGCCCTCGACGGCGGCGCAGGCCATGCAGAACCAGGTGCGATCCTGGTCGACCCAGTCGGCGCGGAGCAGGAACAGGCGATCTTTCACGGTGCGGTCTCCAGGTCGGCGGGAGCGGCGAAACGGCGGCGATACTGGGCGGGAGTGACGGCGGGAGTCGAGACGTGCTGGGCCTGGACTTCGAAGGCTTCAGCGACGCCGAACGCCAGGTCGTGGTCGCGGCTCATCCGCGCACGGAGCGCTTCAAGGAAGACATCCTCCAAACCTTCTACGACGGCATCAAGCACAAGCCGGGCGCGACCTTCGGCAACGTGAAGGCCGATGTGCCGGCCGACAACGACCCGCACTTCCATCGAGAGAACTTCTGCTCGGTGATCCGAGGCTCGGCCTGGCCGGGCTAGAACCGGAACCCCTCAGGCGCCTCCAGCCAGTCGCGAACCGCGAGCCCTTTGACGCGCTCGAACTCACGGACGTTTGAGGTGACCAGGGTCCAGCCCCGCGCCAGGGCCTGCCCGGCGATCAGTCCGTCGTAAGGACCGATCGGACGGCCCTGGCGTTTGAGCTCGGCGCGCACGCCTGCAGCATAGAGGGCATCCTGCTCGTTCAAAGGCTCGACATCGATCCCTCTCAGAACCTCAGAGACAGCGGCGGCTTCTTTCGTAGGCTTCCGGCTGGCGGCGACGCCGAACTGGAGCTCGTGAAAGACCACGATCGAGGTCACCAAGCTCTCACCCGCCAGTACGGCGACCTCGAAGTTGCGACGGACGACAGGGTTGCGTCCACGGATCAGGTCGATGAGGACGTTGGTGTCCAGCGCCAGGGTCACGCGAAATCGCGCTCCTGATCCTTGGGCTGATCCCGTTCCGGAAAATCCCCGCCAGCCAGCGCATCGACCCGGGCCCAAAGCGCGGCCAGATCCTCGGCGGTGCGAAAGGGCGTGGCGGAGACAGGTTCCAGAATGACCGCGTCACCATCACGGCGGACGCTGACTTCGGATCCCTCGAAACGGAAGGCCTTGGGCAGGCGGACGGCCTGGCTGCCCCCATGGGTGAAAAGCTTGGCGCGGGCGGACTTGGTCACGGCGTCGTTCCATATCTACATTTCATAGATACAACCAACGAACCTCCACCTCAACCCAGCAGAGCCACGGCGCCTGCCATCGCCGAAGGGGGCGACTCACCGCATCATCCACAAAGTATCCACAGTCCCTATTGCGTGCGTCCGAAACACTCGGAGGTCGATCAATGGCGTTGGATCGTGAAATCGAACAACTCCGCGCCGACACGGCTCGGTGGCGTGCCCTGGCGCGGCGTCTTCCCACCACCGGAGAAGGCTCCCTGACCGATTGGGAGCTAGACTATCTGGAAGAGCTGCCCAGGCGAACTTGGCTCGAGCATCTCAGCTATCGCCAGGCCGAGGTCTTGCTGGACATACGTGACAACGTCGAGCGCGTGGACAGTTATCGCGGTTGCAGCGCCGCATGGTTGCTTACGGCCTGCTACGGAAATCGGCTCGACCTCGATGAGGACAATCAAGCCTGGGTCGAACACCTGCACGCCACCGATCGCGCGCCTCTGCCCCTGAAAAGCGTGAAGCGGTTGCTCGCCTTGGCCAAGAAACTAGGCCTGTTCGACCAGGATTGACCGATCACGAAAAAGGGGCCGCTTTCGCGGCCCCTTTCCCGATCGACGTCGAAGCGTCGACTAGAGTTCCAGCAGCAGGCGCTGCGGGTCTTCCAGGGCTTCCTTGACCTTGACCAGGAAGGTCACGGCGCCGGCGCCGTCGACGATGCGGTGGTCGTAGGACAGGGCCAGGTACATCATCGGGCGGATCTCGATCTTGCCCGCCACGACCATCGGACGTTCCTTGATGGCGTGCATGCCCAGGATACCCGATTGCGGGGCGTTCAGGATCGGGGTCGACATCAGCGAGCCGTAGATGCCGCCGTTGGTGATGGTGAAGGTGCCGCCCTGCATGTCCTCGATGGCCAGCTGGCCGTCGCGGGCCTTCTTGCCCAGGGCGCCGATGGCCTTCTCGATCTCGGCCAGGCCCAGGGTGTCGGCGTCACGCACCACCGGAACCACCAGGCCCTTGTCGGTGCCGACGGCGACGCCGATGTCGTAGTGGTTCTTGTAGATGATGTCCGTGCCGTCGATCTCGGCGTTGACGTCCGGGACGGCCTTCAGGGCGGCCACGACCGCCTTGGTGAAGAAGGACATGAAGCCCAGCTTCACGCCGTGCTTCTTCTCGAACACGTCCTTGTACTGGTTGCGCAGGGCCATGACCGCCGTCATGTCGACCTCGTTGAAGGTCGTCAGCATGGCGGCCGTGTTCTGGGCTTCCTTCAGGCGGCGGGCGATGGTCTGACGCAGGCGCGTCATCTTCACCCGCTCCTCGCGCTCGTGCAGGGCGCGCGGAGCGGCGGGCGCGGCGGCCGGCGCCGGGGCGCTGGCGCGGGCTTCCAGGGCGGCCAGGGCGTCGCCCTTGGTCACGCGGCCGTCCTTGCCGGTGCCCACGACCTTCGACAGGTCGAGGTTGTTCTCGGCGGCGATGCGGGCCGGGGCCGGGCTGACCGGAGCGGCGGTCGGGGCGGCCGGAGCCGCGGCGGGGGCCGGAGCCGGCGCGGGAGCCGGGGCCGGAGCGGCGGCCTTCGGAGCTTCGGCGGGCTTGGGGGCGGCCGGCGCGGCCGAGGCCGAGGCGCCTTCGCTCACCACGCCCAGGACCGTGCCCGGAACCACCGTCGCGCCTTCCTCGGCGCCGATCGAGGCCAGGACGCCGTCGGCGGGCGAGGCCACTTCGAGGCTGACCTTGTCGGTTTCCAGCTCGACGAGGATCTCGTCCTTCTTCACCGCCTCACCGGCCTTCTTGGTCCAGCGCGCCACCGTCGCTTCGGTGACGGATTCGCCGAGGGCGGGGGTCATGATGTCGGCCATGTCGGGTTCCGATGTCTCTCTGGTTCGGGTCTAGTCTTGGTTCGGTCCTGGCCCCGCGGCAAGCGCGACGTCAACACCGTCTGCGATCGAAAGGACCCCCGCCTTGCGGGCGGGGGCCGTTTGGGGTCAGGCGAAGGCTTCGGTGAGGAAGGCTTCGAGTTCCTTCAGGTGGCGGCTCATCAGGCCCGCGGCCGTGGAGGCCGACGCCGGACGGCCGACGTAGCGGGCGCGCTTGGCCTTGATGTCCAGCTTGTCCAGCGTCAGTTCCAGCCACGGGTCCACGAACGTCCAGCCGCCCATGTTCTTCGGCTCTTCCTGCACCCAGACCAGCTCGGCGTTCTTGAACCTTCCGAGCACGGTCATCAGCGACTTCATCGGCCACGGATAGAACTGCTCCAGGCGCAGCAGGTAGACGTCGTCGCGGCCGGTCTTGGCGCGCTGGTCGACCAGGTCGAAGTAGACCTTGCCCGAGCAGATGATCACGCGCTTGATCTGGTCGTCGCTCTTCAGGGTGACGCCGCCCACGTCGCAACCGGCCTCGGCGCCGTCCACCATCACGCGGTGGAAGCCCGAGCCTTCGGTGAAGTCCGACAGGTTCGAGACGGCGCGCTTGTGGCGCAGCAGGCTCTTGGGAGCCATCACGACCAGCGGCTTGCGGAACTCGCGGTGCATCTGGCGACGCAGGGCGTGGAAGTAGTTGGCCGGCGTCGTGCAGTTGACGATCTGCATGTTGTCTTCGGCGCACGACTGCAGGAAGCGCTCCAGGCGGGCCGAGCTGTGCTCGGGGCCCTGGCCTTCGTAGCCGTGCGGCAGCAGCATGGTCAGGCCGCTCATGCGCAGCCACTTGCGCTCGCCCGAGCTGATGAACTGGTCGATCACCACCTGGGCGCCGTTCACGAAGTCGCCGAACTGGCCTTCCCACAGGGTCAGGGTGTTCGGGTCGGCCAGCGAGAAGCCGTACTCGAAGCCCAGCAC
>JAGHZU010000020.1 GCA_017745235.1 Caulobacter sp.
GACGGGCACGGTCCTGGCCACCATCCGCTTCTGCCCGTTCTGCGGGACCGAGATCCAGACCGACGAAGACATCGAAGCGGCCCTGGGCGCCGTGGAGACCTACGACTGATGGCCAAGCTGCACTTCTCCCTCGTCGCGCCCGAGCGCGAACTGTTCTCCGCCGAGGTCGACCAGGTCGACGCGCCGGGTGCCGAAGGCGATTTCGGCGTCCTGCCCAACCACGCGCCGTTCATGACCACCCTGCGCGAGGGCAAGGTCACCGTGCGCGACGGTTCGACCGTGCGGGTGTTCGACATCCAGGGCGGTTTCGCCGACGTCGGCCCCGACGGCTTCACGATCCTGGCCGAGCACGCGGTCGAAGCGGCGTAAAGGCCGCTCGACCCGGCTTTTCAGGCGGAAAAGCACGACGGCCCGGGCGCGAGAGCGTCCGGGCCGCTTCGCATTTCGGGGTGTGCGCTTCAGGGGTTGGCCACCCATTTGCCCTTCTGGGCCGCACAGCTGGCCTTGGTGTCGGCCAGGGATTGCGGGCTGCGCGAATAGTAGAAGGTGGTCACCTTCTGGCCGAACGGGTTGACGCAGGCGGCCTGGGCCTTGGCCGGACAGGCCTTCAGTACCGTCGCCTTCAAGGGGCCGGCGCCGTTGTCCTTGCACTGGGCTCCGTACTCGGCGGCCGGCACGGGCAGGCTGGTCTGTGAACAGTCCTTGACCGTCTCGCCATAGACCTGGCCCTCGATCAGGCAGGCCATGTCTGCGTGGGCGGTGCTCGCCGCGCTCAGGACGAAAACGAAAGCGAGGATCGCCGACGAGCGCATGGGAAGCTCCAGGCGGGGATATGCCGCAACTGTGCATAGTGTCTGGGCGGGAGGCGTTGTCCAGAGGGCGAATGAGGTTCTACAGGCGCGCGATCCGCGAGCGCGGGCGCTCTCCAGGCAATAAAATTACATCTGTGACCCAAACTCGGCCGCAATCGGTCACCATAAGGGTTGCGAGGGAACGTCTGTCGGTTTTAATGCCGACCTCTTGCCTAGTGGGGATATCTCGACCATGCGCCTTGCGCTCGCCACCCTGATCGCCGCCGGTGCGGTTTCGACCGTCGCCGTCGCCCAGGAGCAGACCGCCGCTCCGGCCGCCGCGCCCGCCGCCCAGACCGCACCCGCCGCCGCTCCGGCCCCGGCTCCGACCGCGCCCGCCGATCAGGCCGCGCCGACCGTGGCCGCGCCGCAAGCCGGCGCGGAGCCGGCCTATGTGGCCCCGGTCCGTCCGGCCCCGACCACCGATCCCTACTCGCTGCAGCTGCTGGGCGTGCTGGACAAGGTCTGCAAGCCCGCCGTCGCCGGCGGCGACTTCCCGGCCCTGGCCAAGGGCGCCGGCCTGAAGAAGAAGAAGGAGCAGTGGGTCCTGGACGTCGGCAAGCCGTACTCGATCGCCATCGACAATCCCGGCTCCAACAAGAACGTCTGCACCGTCACCATCCAGTACGCCCAGGGCAACGACCAGGCCCAGGCCCTGGCCACGGCCCTGCACGACTGGGCGACCTGGGAGAACAAGCCCCAGCTGCGCCTGATCCGTAACGACCAGACCGTCGGCAGCGATTTCAAGCGCTTCACCGTCTCGTGGGACGACGCCTGGGCCGATGGCCACGCGGGCCTCGTCTACATGCGCCTGAAGAAGCTGGACGACAGCTCGGTGGGCAAGAACTACGAACAGGCCCAGGTCCTGTACAGCACCACCAGCCGCTAGGCGGCCGTGATCGAAGGCTTGCCCTTCGGTCCAAGGGTCTTATGTAGGCAAGGCGCGGGGACGACCCCGCGCCTTTGCTTTTTCCGGGGACGACCCCGCTCTAGATCCAAGGAGCAGGTCATGGCCTGGATCATTCTCTTCATCGCTGGTCTTTTCGAGATCGGCTGGGCCGTGGGCCTGAAATACACCGAGGGCTTCACCCGCCCGATCCCCACCATCCTCACCGCGATAAGCCTGGTGGCCAGCATGGGCCTGCTGGGCTGGGCGGTGAAGAGCCTGCCGCTGGGCACCGCCTATGCGGTCTGGACCGGGGTCGGCGCGGTCGGCACCGCCATCGTCGGGATCCTGCTGTTCAAAGAGCCCGCTACGGCCGGCAGGCTGGTGTGCCTGGCGCTGATCGTCTCGGGCATCCTGGGCCTGAAGCTGTTCACCCCCGCCCACTGAGGCGTTTCCGGTGTCACCAGCAGGCCGGCCTCGGCCAGGGCGCGACCCTGGCCGGCGCTGGCCGTCCAGCGCGCCAGCAGCGGCGCCGACACCAGGCTGGCGGCCACGGGGACCAGCCAGGGCGACTTGCCCGCGCCCAGCAGCGGTCCCAGCGCCGCCAGGGCCGCCCCTCCCGCCATCTCCGGCCAGTGGAAGGCTAGGGCCGCGCGCCAGGTCAGGCGGCTGTCTTCGCGCTGCTGGGCCGACCAGCCCGAATCCCGGCCCATCAGCACCGCCAGCAGGGCGCGGGTGTGGGTGGCCATGGCCACGGGCGCCAGGAGGGTCGAGATCGCCGTCTCCAGCACCACCCCGGCCAGGGCCCGCCTCCGGCCGCCGAAGCGATGGACCTCGCCCCGTTCCACCGTCAGGGCGTAGGCCAGCAGCTTGGGGGCCAGCACGAAGGCCAGGCTGACGCCCAGCACCAGGGCCGCCGCCAGCGGATAGCCCCCGGCATGTCCCGCGCCGGGGGCCGAGAGCAAGGCTCCGGTCACCACCAGCCCGATCCACAGCGCCGAGAGGGCGTAGCTCAGGATTCCGCGCGCCAGGTGCAGGCGGCTGACGGGGTTCAGGCCCACGGCTCCCACCACGCCGGCATGCTGCAAATTGCCCTGTGACCAGCGACGGTCGCGGATCAGGTGGTCGATCAGGGTGGGCGGGCTCTCCTCGAAGCTGCCGCCCAGCGACGGCGCCAGGCGTACCCCCCAGCCCGCGCGCCGCAGGAACGCGGCCTCGACGAAGTCGTGGCTGAGGATATGGCCGCCAAAGGGCTTTCGACCCTTCAGGTGCGGCAAACCCGCCGCCTCGGCGAAGGCGCGGACCCGAACGATGGCGTTGTGACCCCAGTAATTGCCTTCGGTCCCGCTCCACCACGCCACGCCCCAGGCCGCCAGCGGGCCGTACAGGTTGTTGGCGAACTGCTCCAGGCGCGCGAACAGCGTGCGGCGGCCGATGATGGCCGGGGCGGTCTGGACCAGGCCCAAGCCCGGTTCGTCCTGCAGGGCGCCGGCCAGGCGAGCCAGGGTTTCGCCGTCCATCAGGCTATCGGCGTCCAGCACCACCATGTGGTCGTAGGCCCCGCCGTGGGCGCGCACCCATTCGGCGACGTTGCCGGCCTTGCGATCGACGTTCTCGGGGCGGTGGCGGTAATAGGCCCTCGGTCCGGGGCCGCCGATGCGGAAGGCCGAAAAGCCCCTGCGCTCGGCCGCCAGCACCTCGGGGCGACGGCTGTCGCTCAGCACCACGAAGTCAAAGAATCGGCTCAGGCCCCGGGCGTGCAGGTCGGCGCGCATGGCCGCCAGGCGGGCGAAGAACGGACCGCAGTCCTCATGATAGATCGGCGCCAGCAGGGCGGTGCGGGTGTGCAGGCGCGGCCGGGGGCCCTCGGCGATCCGCCGCTCCCAGCTGTCCTCGCGTCGCGCCAGGCGCAGGCCGCCCAGGCTGGCGGCGAACGAGAAGGCCATCCAGCAGAACAGCACCAGCACCAGGGCCAGATGGAGGACCTCGACCGGATCCAGCCCATCCTCGCCCATGGCCGCGCCCACCGCCCCCACGGCGAGGGTGGTGCTGAGGGCGCAGAAGCCGGCCAGGCCCGCGCGCCGGCGGGCTAGGCCTGGCTGGGCTTCGAACCGGGGCGGAGCGGCGGCGCGATCCAGCGATTGGGCGGGCATGGCCAGGGGCGCGGCTGGCGGCGCCCAGGCGTGGGGATCGCGTGATGCGAGCGACGGCTGCGCGTTCGCGTTAGGAACGTGTAACGACATGGTATTCGCGGGCATGAAAGCGCCTCCCGACGCCCAAAACTCCGCGAAGCGTGTCAGGTTCCCTCGAAAATCGACAATATATCTCAGCCGAGAAATCGCTCTACTGAGCACATAGTCATGCCCAGTATTGAAGCGACAACTGCAGATTCAGAGCAATCTTCGAGGCCGCTGCCAATTTCTCGCCTTAATCGGGCGAGGAGCCTGGATCAGGCTGCGGCGCGCCCCTGCTGCGCAATGAAGTCCAGGCACGCGGCCGCGACCGCTTCCCAGCCGGGTTCGCCGGGCAGCCAGTGACTCATCTCGGGGAACAGCCGGAAACTCCCGCCCAGGCGAGCGGCCGTCTGACGCACGGTGGCTGGCGGATGGACCACGTCCTTGCCGCCGGCGATCGCCAAGGTCGGCGCGCCGCAGGGTCCGGCGTTGGTGGTCATGAACGGATCCAGCCACCAGTTCAACGTCTCCCACAGGGCCCGGCCGCTCTCGGCGGTCATGCGGGCATAGAGCGCCTTGCGCTGGTCGCGCGGCAAACGATCCAGGCTGTAGCGCCGCACCACGCCGTAGTCGGGCTCGACCGCCTGCAGCCAGTAGGGGCCCAGGGCGTATAGGCTCATGGCCGAAACGGCTTCCTCCAGCGTCGAACCGGCCACGCCCCAGGGCGGGGAGGGGGCCAGCAGGATCAGCCGCGACACGGGCGCACGCACGGCGGCCATCTGCGCCACCAGCCCGCCCATCGAGTGGCCGATCAGCACCGGCGGCTGGTCGCACGCGCGGCAGAGGTCGGCGATCTGCCGGGCATAGTCGACCATCGAGCGGCCGGTCACGGGGGCGCGCCCGTCGTGGCCCAGCAGATCGGGGGCCGACACCGCGTGGCCGGCGGCTTCGAACGGCGCGCGGAACGTGTCGAACGTCCAGCCGCCGCAGAAGGCGCCGTGCACCATGATCACCGGAACCGCCACGCGCGCCTCGCCAGCCTACTCGAAGACTCGGCCCGAAACGCCGACGCCCCAGCCTACACGCTCTTCTTGGTCCGTGGCGAAGATTTGGCGGGCGCCTTCGTCGCAGCGGGTTTGGAAGACGCGGCTTTCGGCGTGGCGGCCTTGGCCGCGGCCACGGGCTTGGCGGCGGCGGGCTTCGCCGGGGCCTTGGCCGGGGTCGCCTTGGGAGCGGCTTTCGGCTTGGCGGGCGTCTTCGCGGCCTTCGGCGCGGGCGCGACGGCTTTAGCGGGGGCGGCCTTCGGGGCCGGAGCGGGCTTCGCCGCGGGAGCCTTGGCGGTCCTGGTCGTGGCCGGCTTGGCCGCGGCTTTCGCCGGCTTGGCCGCCGCCTTGGGAGCCGCAGCTTTGGACGCTGCAGCCGCGGATGGCGTGACCTTGGGGGTGGCCTTCGGGGGCGTCTTCGGCGTCGCCGCCTTGGCGATCTTCGGAGCCGCAGCGGGCTTGGTCTCGGCCTTCGCAGGAGCGGGCTTGGCCGCCACGGCTTTCGTCGTCTTCGGCGCGGGCGCGACGGGCTTGGCCGCCGGCGCCTTGGCCGTGGTCTTGGCGGGCGCGGGTTTCTGAGCAGCCTTGGCGGCAGGGGCCGGCTTGGCCGGAGCCTTGGCGGATTTCTCCGCGGTCTTGGCTGGAGCCTTGGGGGCCGTCTTCGGCTTGGCGGGAGCCTTCGCCGTCTTCGGCGCGGCGACGGCCGGCGCGGGCTCGGCCGCCTTCACAGGTTCGGGCGCAGGGGCCGGCTGCGGCTTGGCGTCCACCACCTTCGGCGCAGCCTTGGACGGGCCCAGGCCCTTGGCCTCGAGCCAGGCCTTGACCTCGGCCAGCAGGGTGTCGCTGCCCGGCTCGTCGATCAGCCAGTGGGCGTGATTGGCGTATTCCTTGTAGTCGGCGCCCGGATACTTGCGGCCGACCAGGCGCAGATCCTCGACCGGCGTGGTGCGATCGCGCGCCCCGGCCAGCACCAGCACCGGCACGGTCACCTTGCCGGTGTCGACGCTCACGGTCTTGTTGGGGTCGCGGTCGGGATAGGCCAGGTCCGACAGCGCCCGGCCACTGTCGTGCACCGTGGTGGCGAACAGCGCGTCGTGGCGGGCCGCGGGGGTCTGGTTCAGCACGCCCCATTTGAAGCCGGTCTTCCAGATCTTGACCGCCTTGGTCTCGGGTTTGCCGGTCAGGGCGATGTTGAGGAACGTGAACACCGGCGACAGCTGCGGCTTGCCGCGCGCGTCGGCCGGAGAGGCGGGGGCGAACAGCACGATGCCCGAGGTCAAGCCGGCCTCGGCCAGCTTCTGGGCGATGAGCCCGCCCATCGAATGGCCGAACACCACGGGCTTCTCGCCGTCGCGGGCGGCCAGGGTCTTGGCCCATTCCTTCATCTCGGCGACGTAGTCGGCCAGGGTCTTGCCCGCCAGTCCCGGCGGCGGCGTTCCCGGCGTGCGCAGGTCGGCCGCGATGGTCGGCGTCTCCACGGCGTAGCCCGCCGCGCGGAAGCTCGCCGCCGCCGGCGCCCAGCCCTCCCCCGAGGCGCCGAACCCGTGGATCATCAGAATCGTCTTGCTCATGCCGCCCTCTGCCCTCCGAGACGCGGCGTGAAATTCAGACGCCGCGCGCGAACCCACCGAACGCGGCGACGACCTGTTCGTATACCGCGCGTTTGAAAGGTACGATCAGTTCGGGCGTTTCGTCGAGAGCGCCCCATCTCCAGGCTTCGAACTCGACGTGGGCGTCGGCCTCCAGGTCGATTTCGGACTCCTCGCCGGTGAAGCGGAAGGCGAACCAGACCTGCTTCTGGCCCTTGAAGCCCCGGGCCTTCTTGGACGAGGCGAAGTCGGCGGGGAAGTCGTACAGCAGCCACCCCTCGGTGCGGCCCAGATACTCGGCCGAGCTGACGCCGGTCTCCTCCTTCAGCTCGCGCCGGGCGGCGTCCTGAAGGTCCTCGCCCTCGTCGACGCCGCCTTGCGGGAATTGCCAGTTGTAGGGCGGCGGCTGGCCGTTGCGCTTGCCCAGCCACACGCGGCCATCGGGGTGGAAGAGAACGACCCCGACATTGGGGCGATGGAGAGGGTGATCCTGGTCGGCGCTCATCGCCTGGCCATGGCCGAGGCGGGCGCCAGTTGCAAGCCCCGTCCCGCCAGGCCCTGGGCCCAGAGGCGCACCTGGTTGATGGTTACCGGATAGGCGAAGCCCGAGCCGAGGGCCTGGCCGCGGGCGCCGGCCCCGACCTCGAGCATCTTCAGCTGGCCGTCGATGGCGCCCGACGACAGCTCGTCGTCAATGATCCGGTCGGCCGAAGCGCGCGGGATCGCCCCGCCGCGGGCGGACGCCTGGCCGTCGTCTATGAAGGCCAGGCCCCTCGACTTCAACGCCGTGGTGAAGGTGGTCATGGCCGCGTCGTCGGTCACGAAGCGCGAGCCCAGGTAGTTGGTCAGGCCGAAATAGCCGCTGGCGCGCGACATCAGCCATTCCAGCTTGCGCACGGTCTCCTCGGGCCGGTTGGCGGCGATCAGGGTGTAAGGGCCCGGGTCGTTGGCCGGATAGTCGTTGGGCTCCATCGGCGCTTCCAGCAGCACCTCGTGGCCGTGGGCCCGGGCCAGGTCGATCCAGCCCTGGAGCCCGTCGGCATACGGGGCGAACGACAGGGTGATCTCGGGCGGCAGGGTCTCGATGGCCTGGCGCGTGGTCTGGGGGTTCAGGCCCAGGCCGCCGATCACCAGGGCCACGCGCGGGCGGCCATCCCCGGTGAAGGGACGGGCGTAGGCCTGGGAGGCCATGCGGCCGTCGGGCGAGATCACCGGCAGCGGGCCGCCGCCAGGCCCCTGGGCGTAGAGTCCTGCGATCGGAGCCTGGGGCAGGGCGCCGCCGGCGGTCGTGGCCGGAGCGGGGACCTCACCGGTGAGGGCGACGGCCCCCGGGTCCTGGTGCGGAGCGAAGGGCTGGGTCGACAGATCCAGCGCGCCGGGCGCCAGCGGGGCTTCGCCTTCGGATTCGTTGACCAACGCCTTGAACCAGCCCTCGGGCGCGTTGCGGGTGGCGCCGATCTTGGTCAGCGAGACGCGGACCGTGGGCGAGCCCTTGTTCGGGTCGCCAGTCAGAAGGATCAGCAGCAGCAGGCTGAGCAGGAACAGCAGGGCCGCCGCCCCGGCGCCGATATAGGGATTGGCCGCCGCCGCCAGGATCCGGGCGCGCAGGTCCGCGCCCTCGCCGTCGCCCGAGACGGGCGCGGGGGCGCTGTAGGCGGGCTTGCGCGAGAAGGACACGGCCATGGGACCCGAGCCTAGGCTCCAGTCTCGAACATATGGTTAATGAAGGGTGCGACCGAATGGCCAAAGCGGCGGCCACGCACTCAACCTTACGGATGTTTCACTCGAACCCGAAGCTCGGCGGTGGCTGACTGCGTCGACACCTTGGAGGGCCTCGCATGATCTTCCGTCCCCTGGCGCTGGGCCTGGCCTGCGCCGCGATCCTGGTCGCGCCGGCGCTGGCCCGCGCCGACGCCGTCGACGACGTGGTGCGGCGCTACATGGAGGTCAGCCACATCCCCGGCGCGGCCGTGGCCATCGTGCGCGACGGCAAGGTCGAGAAGCTGGCGGGCTACGGCGTGGCCAATCTCGAGTGGAACGGCGCGGCCACGCCCGACACGCCCTTCCAGATCGCCTCGGGAACCAAGATCTTCACCGGCGTGGTCCTGATGCGCATGGTCGAGCGCGGCGAGATCAAGCTGGACGCGCCGGTCAGCGACTTCCTGCCCGGCGCCCCGCCGGCCTGGGCCAGGATCACCGTTCGCCGCCTGGCCAACCACACTTCCGGCCTGCCCGAGGGCCTGGGCCTGCCCAGCAGCGCCACGGCCCTGGATGCGGTCGCCGCCGCCATGGCTCGCCCCCTGGCCTACGAGCCGGGCGCAGAGAGCCGCTACGGCCTCACCGACTTCGTGGTGCTGACCGCGATCCTGGAAAAGGTCTCGGGTCTGTCGTTTCCCGACCTGATGGCGCGCGAGATCTTCACGCCGCTGGGCCTCAAGCACACCGGCTTCACCATGACCCGGGAGCAGGGGCCGGTGCGCAGCGCCGCCCTGCTGCCGGGGCGGGCGTCGGTCTACGGCTGGCGGGACGGCGCCCAGCGCGAGGAGACCTACCTCTATCCCATCCGAACCTATGCCGGCGGCGGGCTCTACAGCTCCGTGCGCGACCTTGCGACGGTGATGGCGGCCGTCGACCAGCATCGCCTGCTGTCGGCCGAGAGCTTCCGGGTCCTGACCACGGCCATGCCGCTGAACGACGGCAAGCCGGGCGACTTCGGCGTGGGCTGGACCTTCGGCGTCCACCGCGGCCTGCCGGTGGTGGGCCACAGCGGCGGGCCGGCCCTGTCCGACATCCTGTACGTGCCTTCGCGCAAGCTGACGATCATCACCGTGACCAACCAGCGGCGATTCTCGCCGGTGCTCTCGGAATCGATCGCGGACCTGGAACTGCCCGCCCCGCCGCCCCGCCCGACCGTCGCCGACGCGCGACCGGAACAGACGGCCAGGGTCCGCCGCGCGCTGGCCGACGCCCTGGCCGGCAAGCTGGACGGGGCGATGTTCGACGCGGACAAGGCGCGCGACACGCTGGATTATCTGGGGGATTTCGGCCAGTCGCTGCTGGTCGCCGTCGGCCCGGTGCGTTCGCTCGATCTGCTGAGCGACCAGAAGGCCGCCGACGGGTCGGTGCGGCGCAGCTACCGCGTCGGCTTCGAGCGGCGCGAGATGGTCTGGGTGGCGGGTTTCCTGCCCGATGGGCGGATCAGCGAGCTGGGCCCGGGACGGGAGACCGACTGAGGCCGGTCTCCCATCGGCCTTACTTCTTCTCGGTGACCGGAGCCTTGCCGGCCGCGGCGGCCGCCTTGGCGGTGACCTCGGCCACCTTGGCGGCGGGCTTGGGCAGTTTCGGCACGGCCTCGACCGAGCCGGCCTTCAGCACGGCGATGGCGCGCTCCAGCTGGAAGTCGCCCTTCTTGTCGTCGAAGCCGGCGGGCGGCGCCTCGGCCGGGGTGTGGGCGCCCTGGCGGCTCTTGCCCTCGTCGGCGTTGAGCGCGTTCTTGAAACTGGCCTCGCTGAACCACACGCGGTTGGCGATGTCCTGGGCCTGGTCGCGGGTCTGCGCCACTTCCAGGTCCGGCTGGATGCCGGTCTTCTGGATCGAGCGGCCCGAAGGCGTGAAGTAGCGGGCCGTGGTCAGCTTCAGGGCGCCGTCGGCCCCGCCGCGCAACGGAATCACGGTCTGGACCGAACCTTTGCCGAAGCTGGTGATGCCCACCAGCTCGGCGCGATGGCGATCCTGCAGGGCGCCGGCCACGATCTCGGCCGCGGAGGCGGAACCCTGGTTGATCAGCACCACCACGGGCAGGCCCTTCAGCAGGTCGCCGCCGGGGCGGGCGTTGTAGCGCTGGATGTCGCGCGGATCGCGGCCGCGCTGGCTGACCACCTCGCCGCCGTCCAGGAACACGCTGGCCACGCCCACGGCCTGGTCCAGCAGGCCGCCGGGATTGTTGCGCAGGTCGAAGACCAGGCCCTTCATGTGCGGGTTCTTGGCCTTCAGGTCGGCGATCGCCGCGGTCAGGGCGTCGGTGGCCTTCTCGTTGAAGCCGGGCAGGCGCACATAGCCGTAGTCGCCCTCCATGCGGGCGATGGCGGCCTTGGGCTTGATGACCTCGCGCACCAGCTTGACGTCGAACGGGTCGGTCTTCTCGCGGGCGATGGTCAGGGTGACGGCTTCGCCGGCCGCGCCGCGCATCTGCTTGACCGCCTCGTTGACGGTCAGGCCCAGCACCGACTGGCCGTTGACGGCGGTGATGTAGTCGCCGGCCTGGATGCCCGCGCGCGAGGCGGGGGTGCCGTCCATGGGCGAGATCACCTTCACCACGCCGTCCTCGCTGGTGACCTCGATGCCGAGGCCGCCATACTCGCCGCGGGTGGTGTCCTGCATGTCCTCGTAGCTGTCGGGCGAGAGGTAGCCCGAGTGCGGATCCAGGCTGGTCAGCATGCCGTCCAGCGCCGCCTCGATCAGCTTCTTGTTGTCCACCTCCGAGACGTACTGGGTGTCGACCGTCTGCAGCACGTCGCCGAACAGTTCGAGCATCTTGTAGGTCTGGCCCTTGGTCGAGCTGGTCGCCTGGGCGATGGGGCTGACGTAGGCCATGGTCCCCGCGCCGAGGACGAAGGCCGAAACACCGATGAGCAGGTACTTGCGCATGTGGCCTGGAAGGCTCCCTGACGACGCTCACGCGCCGCGTTGATAACGGATCGTCACGCCCAACCCTGGCGCGGACCCTTTGTCCATTTGACGGCCATCATCGCTGAAAAAGCCGTTTACCGCGATCCCTGTTTCAGCCAGCGCTCCGGATCGACCGGCGCGCCGTCTTCACGAACCTCAAGATAGAGTTCTGGCTCGGAAGAACCACGCTCCGCCATCCGTCCAACCGTCGCGCCGGCCGCGACAGATTGTCCGGGGGCGACGGAAACCTGGTCCATCCCCGCCAGGACCAGATGGTAGGCGCCCTGGGCCCGCAGGATCAAGACGACGCCCCAGCCGTTCAGCGGTCCGGCGTATTCGACCGTGGCGGCGGCGGGGCTGGCGACCGCGCGCCCCTTTTCCGCGCGGATCGACACGCCTTCGGAGCGGCCGCCCAGGGGGTTGGTCTCGCCAAAGCGGTGGACCAGCTCGCCGGGCAGGGGCGAGGAGAGGGCCAGGGGGCCGGTGGCGGGGCGCGGGACCAGGCCGTCGGTCAGGGGTCCCAGGGTGCGCTGCTCCTGGTCCAGGGTCAGGGCTTCCTGGGCGTAGGCGCGTTCCAGCTGGGTCTTCTCCACGATCATCCGCTCGATCTCGCCCTTGCGGTCGGCGACCAGGCTTTCGGCGGTGAACAGCTGCTCGGACGCGGCGGCGGCCTCGCGGCGCAGCGCCCCGATGGCGCGCGCCTGGCGGGCGTAGCCGTCTGCACGCGCCTGCAGCTCGGGCGTCATGGCGCGGATCAGGATGGCCGCCCGCACGGCGTCGCGGGCGTCGTTGGGGCTCACCAGCAGGGCGGGCGGCGGATCGCGGCGGAAGAGTTGCAGGGCCGACAGCAGACGGGCCTGCTGGCCCCTGTCGCGGCCCAGTTCGGCCACCAGGGCCGATTCCCGCTGGTGCAGGGCCTCCAGCCGGGCGCGCTTGATGTCCACGTCCTGGCCGGCGGCCACGCGCTGGCGGCCCAGCTGCTCCAGCTCGGCGCGCAGGTCGGCGATCTCGCGGCGGGTGTCGGCGGCGGCCTGCTCGTCGCGTGCGCGCTGGCCCACCTGAGCCGCGGTCAGGCCGCCCGCGCCCAGCAGGGCGACCAGCAGGCTGGCGACGATCAGGCGTGTTCGGCGACGCGGCATGGGTCGATCAATGCCCGTATCGGACCTCGGCCACAAGCGCGCCCACCAGCCGTTCCCTCAGTCCCGATGATAGGGCGAGCCGGACAGGATGGTGACGGCGCGATAGACCTGCTCGGCCAGCATCGCCCGGGCCAGGGCGTGCGGCCAGGTCTGGGGTCCGAAGGCCAGCATCTCGTTGGCGCCGGCCAGGATCGAGGGGGCCAGCCCGTCGGCCCCGCCGATCAGGAACACGATCCGGCGATGGCCGTCGTCGCGCAGTCGGCCCAGGTGTTCGGCGAAGGCGCGCGACGGGCGCACCTTGCCGTGTTCGTCGCAGGCGATGACGTAGGCGCCGTCCAGGTGCGGGCGCAGCACCTCGGCCTCGGCGGCCTTGCCGGGCTTCCTGGCCTCGACCTCGACGATCTCGACCGGACCCAGGGCCAGGGCGCGGCCGGACGCCGTGGCTCGGGACGCGTAGTCCACGGCCAGCTGCGCCTCGACCATGCGGCCGAGCTTTCCGACGGTGAGGATGGTGATCTTCATTCGGCCGTCATCCCCCGGGCGCGCCGGGGGACCAGCGGATCAGTTCGCGGCCGCGCGGTGCGGCGCGTCGACGGCCCAGATCTTCTCGATGTTGTAGAACGAGCGGACTTCCGGGCGGAACAGGTGGACCACCACGTCGCCGGCGTCGATCAGCACCCAGTCGCAGTGCGGCAGGCCTTCGACCCGCGCCTTGCCGAAGCCCTGCTCCTTGAGCGCGCGGATGATGTGGTCGGCCAGGGCGCCGACGTGGCGGTGCGAACGGCCGGACGCCACGATCAGGCTGTCGGCGACCGAGCTCTTGTCCGTCAGGTCGATGTGGACGATGTCCTGGGCCTTGTCGTCGTCCAGGCGATCCAGGATCAGGCGCTCCAGCGCCTTGATGTTCAGGTTCGTACTCTGGTCGGAATCGGTCGAGGTTTCCGGGGAAACCGTTCCCTCGGGCGCACGGGGCGCGGGGTCGCTACGCAGCGGAATGCTCCTTTTTGGCTTCGCGCAAACCCTCCCATAGCACGGAAGACTCCAAATGATGAGGGGGGTCGTGGCCGCGGGGCGGATTCGGCGGCCGTCGTCGCCCCGGCGGCCGGGCCTTTCACGCCGTCAGTCGCTGTCGGGACCCGGACTGCGCGCGTTGCGGGCGACCATGGCGAGGATGGTTTCGAAGAGCTCGTCCTGGGCCTGGCGGGCCGTGAGGTCGCCCGTCGCGGCGGCGTGGGACAGGCTCTCCGCCGCGCCCAGCATCGCCCATAGGCCGGCTGGGGCGATGGCGCGGCTCGCCGCGAACGGGGCCAGCGCGGCGCGGCATTTTTCCATGAATGCCGCGTCGTAGTCGCGCTTGAGGGTTTCCAGCTCGGGCGTACTGGCCAGCGCCGCGATCACGCCGGGAATCTCCCGGCCCTGCAACAGCACGCAGTCCACATAGGATGTGGCGATGACCCGGGCCCTGCCCGCGAGGGTCGGTTCGCTGGCCCGCAGCGCCGCGTCCATCAGCGCGGTCTGGCGTCCGTCGAAATCCCGGTAGAGCGCGGCCAGCAGCCCGCCGCGCGTCTGGAAATGATCGTAGACGACCGGCTTGGTGACGCCGGCCCGTTCGGCCAGGCGTCCCAGGCTCAGGGCGTCGGTGCCTTCGTCGCGAACCAGGGCCCAGGCGACGGTGAGGAGCTGCCGGAGGCGCTCCTCTCGCGCCAGGCGCCGGCGCGGGGGCGGATCGGCGGTCGGGTCCGCCGCCTCGGTGCTTGACATGCTATATACCAAAGGTAACTTACCAAAAGTATATAGCGCTCATCTCAACCCGGCAACGGGTGCTCAGGAGTTTCGAATGCACGCCCTCGTCGTCGTCGCGCACCCCGATCCCGGCTCGCTCTCCCATGCAGTCGCCGCGCAACTGGCGCTGGGGGTGACCCTGTCCGATCCCCGTCATTCGGTCGAGATCGCCGACCTGGCGGCGGAGGGGTTCGATCCTCGGTTCACCGCCGGCGACCTGGCCGTTCATCGCCGGGAGGCCCCGCCCGCCGCCGACGTGCTGGCCGAGCAGGCGCGGATCGACCGGGCCGACGCCCTGGTGCTGGTCTATCCCGTCTTCTGGTGGTCGATGCCAGGGTTACTGAAAGGCTGGATCGATCGCGTGTTCGCCAACGGATGGGCCTATGACGAAGGCGCCGACGCCAAGCTGGTCAAGCGCCTGGGACGCCTGCCGGTGCATCTGGTCGCCCTTGGCGGAGCCAGCCTGCGGACCTATGCGCGGCACGGCTATTTCGGGGCGATGAAGACCCAGATCGACCACGGGATCTTCGACTATTGCGGGGCCCGGGTCGTGACGACCGAACTGCTGTTGGACTCCGAAGCACGGGGTCCGCAGGCGCATCTCGACGCCGCGCTGGCGCTTGGCCGCGATCTTTTCGGCGCCGCCCGGCGAGACGCGGCGTGAACGTTCTGGGTCAGGCCTAGTCCTTCGCGGGCCGTTTCCGCAGGGCCGTCGACGAGGCGTAGTTCAGCGGACCGGTCAGGTAGACCCAGGCCGGGGCCGTGGCGTCGGCCAGGATCGACGCGGCGCTGGCCGGCAGGCGGGCCCACGCGAAGCGGCGGGCGGCCGGCGAGGTGCGGGCCTTCAACGCCGCCCACGGCCGCGAGATCACCGCCACGGGCACCTCGCGCATGATCTGGGTCCAGCCCCGCCAGCGGTGAAAGGTGGCCAGGCTGTCGGCGCCCATGATCCAGACGAACTTCACGCCCGGATAGCGGGCTCGCAGAACCCTGAGCGTGTCGATCGTGTACTGCGAGCCCAGCCGCGTCTCGGCGTCGGAGACGATCATGCCGCTTCCGTGCGCCCAGCGGCGCGCGCCGGCCATCCGCTCGGCCAGCGGACGGGTCTCGTGCGAGGATTTCAACGGGTTCTGGGGCGAGACCAGCCAGATCACCCGATCCAGCTCCAGCCGGCGCAACGCCGTCTCGGCCACGTGGGCGTGACCCTCGTGCGCCGGGTTGAAGCTGCCGCCGAACAGGCCGACGCGCATGCCGGGCTCCAGGTGGAAACCCAGGCGCAGCGCCTCGGGACGGCCGGCCTCAGGGACGAGTCTGGCCGGTCCCGCGAACCACATACTTGAACGTCGTCAGTTGCTCGGCCCCAACCGGGCCGCGGGCGTGGAGCTTGTCGGTGGCGATGCCGATCTCGGCCCCGAAGCCGAACTCGCCGCCGTCGGCGAATTGGGTCGAGGCGTTGACCAGCACGATGGCGCTGTCCACCAGGGTGACGAACCGCTCGGCCGCCGCCTCGTCCTCGGTGATGATCGCGTCGGTATGGCCCGAACCGTAGGCGGCGATGTGGGCGGCCGCGCCCTCTACGCCGTCGACCACGGCCACCGAGATGATCGGGGCCAGGTATTCGGTGGTCCAGTCGGCCTCGATGGCCGGCTTCATGTCGGGCTCGATCGCCCGGGCCAGCCCATCGCCACGCAGTTCGCAGCCCGCCTTGATCAGGGCGTCGGCGATCGGCGGCAGCAGGGTCTTGGCCGCGGCGCGGTCGACCAGCAGGGTCTCGGCGCTGCCGCACACCGACACGCGGCGCATCTTGGCGTTCAGCACCACGTCGACGGCCTTCTTCGGGTCGGCGCCGGCGTGGACGAAGACGTGGTTCAGGCCCTCCAGGTGGCCCAGCACGGCCACGCGGGCCTCCTGCTGCACCCGGGCGACCAGGTTCTTGCCGCCGCGCGGAATGATCAGGTCGATCGTGCGGCCGAGGCCGCCCAGGATCGCGCCCACCGCGTCGCGGTCGGGCGTGCGCACGATCTGGACGGCGTTGGTCGAGATCCCCGCCGTCTTCAGCCCGCGCGCGATGGCGGCGTGGAGGGCGAGGTTGGAATGGATGCATTCCGAACCGCCGCGCAGGATCACCGCGTTGCCCGAGCGCACGCAAAGCGCCGCGGCGTCGGCCGTCACGTTCGGGCGGCTTTCGTAGATCATGGCGATCACGCCGATAGGTGTGCGCACGCGGGCGATGTCCAGGCCGTTGGGCCGGGTCCAGCGCGCGGTCTCCACGCCCAGCGGATCGGGGATGGCGGCCACGGCCTCGACCCCGGCGGCCACGCCTTCCAGGCGTTCGGGGTTCAGCATCAGCCGCTCGACCATGGGCGCGGTCAGGCCGCCGGCCCCGGCCTTGTCCAGGTCCTTGGCGTTGGCGGCCAGGATCAGCTCGGCGTCCTCGCGGATCGCGGCGGCCATGGCGAGCAGGGCGGCGGTGCGGTGGGCTGGCGTGGCCACGCGCAGGGCCGAGGCCCCTTCGCGAGCGGCCTGCCCCATCGCCGTCATCGTCGCCTGCAAGCTCATGCCCGCGTCGTCCATCGCCTTCATCCGATCCCGGATATGCTCAGAGTGAGCCTTACCTAGGCGCTTTGGACGGGCAGGGGAATGGGGAAAGGGTGGAGGGGGTGTTAGCGGGGCTGCTAAACCCGTTTCATGCTGATGATCGGCAGCGGCGGGTTCAGGAACTCGCCCTGCATCGCCGGGGTCGGCGCCGGGCCGTCCGCGCGCATGGCCAGGATCTTCTTCACGACGGCCATGCCCTCGACCACCTGGCCGAAGGCGGCGAAGCCCTGGTTGTCGCCCGGCGCGCCCGGATGGGCGTCGAGATAGGGCATGGGGCTGGCGCAGATGAAGAAGTCGGCCGTCGCCGTGCCCGGGGCGTTGCGGGTGATCGAGATCGTGCCCGCCCTGTGCCGAAGGCCGGTGGTCCGGGTGCTCTCGTGGGCGATCGGGGCGAAGCGGCGGGTGCGCACCGGCGGGCCGCCCTGGATCGTACCGGCCCCTTTCACGCCCTTGGTCTTGGAGGCGCGGTAGAAGGTCCCGCCGTCGTATTTCTTCGCATCGACATAGCGCAGGAAGTTGCCCGCCGTGATCGGCGCGCGGCCCGTCTCGAGCTCGACCACGATCACGCCCTGCGGTGTCTGGATGGCCACGCGCGGCTTGGCGCCAGCCGCCGGCGGCGGGGCGGCCAGGGCGGGATGGGCGGCGACCAGACCGACGGCCCCGATCAGTGTGCGGCGGGCGATCCTGGGGCTGCTCATGGCTTGGGCTTTCCGGCGACGTTTCGAGATGTTCTCCCATACCGCGCCGGGTGAGGGGGCGTCGACCGTGCGGTGCGCGGGCCCAATGCAACCTAGAGCTTTCGGCGCGTGGCAAGCCGCGCCTCAAGAGAACAGCGCACGCTGCTTAGACAGGCGGCCTGTCTCGACCAATCCTGACGCCCTGTAAACGCGTCCCTAGTCGCACCGGATCGTTTGCGTTCGGCTTGGCTGAAGAGCGGTAAGCTTTGCCGTCGGGGCTGAAAGGTGGGCAGATTATGTAATCTATATTGTCGCCTGCACAGATAGTTCATGCTTTCCGGGAAGATGTGTCATCAAATTGTGGGTAACGAGCTCGTACTTTGAATCCATCTTGGCGACATAATCTCTCGAACTTGACATAAATCCATTTGCCAGGGCGTCCAAAAGCTGCTGAGAGCCGGGGGTATCGGAAGAGTATTCCTTCGGGGAATTTATGGGGCGTAAGGCTGTTGTCGGCCTGGATCTCGTGCGGTTCGCTGCCGCACTGAGCGTGGCTTTGTTTCATCTGAGTTATTGGCAATGGGCCGCGCCGGACAGTACACCGGGCCGCCTGCTAGGCGATGGTCCGGTGTTCGCCGGCGCCCTGGGCTCGGTCAGCGTGGGCTGGGTCGGAGTCGAGATCTTCTTCGTGATCTCGGGTTTCGTGATCGCCTATTCGGCCAACGGCGTCTCGCCCATGCGCTTCGCCGAGAGCCGCACCTTGCGGTTGGTTCCCGGAGGCTGGGTCTGCGCCCTGATCGCGGCGGGCGCGATAGTGGCTACGGGCGTGATGGCCCTGGACGACTTGGCCGGGCCCTTGGCGCGGAGCCTGGCCTTCTGGCCGACGGGGCCCTGGATTGACGGCGTCTATTGGACCCTGGGCGTGGAGATCGTCTTCTACGCCCTGGTGTTCGGGATTCTGTGTCTGAACCAGTTCGCGCGGATCGAGGCGGTGGCGGTGGCCCTCGGCGTGGTCAGCGCCTTGGCCTGGTCGGCCTGGCTGATGACGCGCCATCCCGTGCTGCATAACCTTCTGGCTGGACGTCTGGGGCAGTTGACCTTGCTGTCCAACGGCTGCCAGTTCGCCTTGGGCCTGGTGTTCTGGCGCGTGATGTCCAAGAGCTGGAACTGGAGTCGGGCGCTGCTGGTCCTGCTGTGCGTGGTGGGTTCGGCTATCGAGGTCTATTCGGGCGAGCTGGACCATGCCGAGCGGGCCCGGCAGATTCCGCACGTGGCTTCGGCCATCGGCCTGTGGCTGGTTGGGGTAGCGGCGATCTGGGCCTCGTTCCAGTTCAACGCGACCGTTAGCCGGGCCTTCGGTCGCCTGGGCGGGCTGGTGCGCACGATTGGCCTGGCCACCTATCCCTTCTATCTGCTGCATGACCCGATCGGGGCTGGCGGCATGGCCGTGGGCATGCGTCTGGGCCTGCCCCCGACAGCGGCCCTGGCCGTGGGCCTGGCGCTGGCCGCCGCGATGTCGATCGGCGTGGCAACCTATCTGGAGCCGGCCCTGCGGCCGATGCTGGCGGCGATCTTCCGCGGGATCTCGCGGCGGCTGCCGCAAGGGTCTCGACTGCTCGTCGCCACCAGCACCGTCTGAGGCCTGGAGATCAGGCGCGCAGCCGTCCGGCTCGCTCCAAGGCCGCGGCGACCTTGTCGCTGGTGCGCAGGGCCAGGGCGGCGATGGTCAGGGTCGGGTTGGCCCAGCCCGAGGTCGGGAAGACGGAGCTGCCCAGCACATAGAGGTTGTCGACCCCGTGCACGCGGCCGTCGGCGTCCACCACGCCCCGGCGCGGGTCGTCCGACATCCGGGTCGTTCCCATGTGGTGATAGCCGCCGATCGGGTGGACGCTGACCAGCGGGTCGGTGCGCCAGCCGCCCTCGGGATCGGCCAGCCAGTCGGCGGCCTCGACCTTGCCCATCTTCAGGCGGCGCAGCTCGCGGTCCAGGGCCGCGACCAGCCGCTCGACGCTGCGCACGTCCAGGGCGTTGGTGCGCCAGTCCAGGGCTACGCGCGGCAGGCCCAGGGCGTCAGCCTGGTCGGTCAGGCGGATGCGGCTGGCCGGGTTGGGCGACTGCTCGGCGCGGACCACCAGGGCCAGGTCCCGCAGGCCGGCCTTGTGCAGAAGCCAGGGCCGGAGCGGATCGACGCGACGCTGAGCCCAGGTGGCGGCCTTCTTGGTGGCCATCCAGACGGTGCGGCCGATCTTGGTCGGCTCCAGGCTGTGCTTGGCCTTGGAATAGGCGCGCACGGCCATGAACGCCTTGCCGTCGGCGGGCGGGCGAGCGGCGATGGTCAGCGAGGTGTTCAGGACGCCTTCGCGTTCCTGCAGCGCCTCGCTGGGCGTCAGCAGGGCGGCCAGCGACTGGCCTTCCACCGTGTGCGAGCGGCCGAACGCCTTGAGTAGGGCCCAGGCGCCGCGTCCGGTCACCCGGCCGCCGCGCGCGTGCGGATGCTCCATGAAGTAGCGGCCCACCTGGTCGTGGGCGTTGCCTACGCCCGTGGGCAAGACCGAGCGCGAGGCCAGCAGCAGGCGCGGGTTCTCCATGCCTCCGGCGGCCAGCAGGAAGGCCCGGGCGCGCACGGTCAGGCGGCGGCCGTTCAGGCTGCGGGCCTTGATTTCACGCACCGTTCCGGCGCCTTCCGACAGGCCGATCTCGGTGGTCGTGGCGTGGGTGACGATCGTGCAGCGCGGATGGGCCGCCAGGTCGGCGCAGGCCTTGAAGGTGAAGCGGTCGAACTTGCGGTCGAAGATCCAGAGCCTGGTGGCCAGCTCGGCCTCGTCGAACGCTGGGCGGGGCAGGGCGTCCTGGCCGATCGTCGCCAGGTCCGGGGCGTCGGCCGGCAGCTCGAACTGCGGCCGGGCCTTGGCGTAATAGGCCGCCAGCTCGTCCCAGCCGATCGGCCAGCCGCTGTGCGGCACCCAGTCCCGGGCCCTCAGGTCGATCGGGTCCAGCTCGGCCACGCGGCCGCCCCAGATGGCGGTGGTGCCGCCGAAGAAGCGCAGGCGCGCGTCGCGCAGGTCGTAATAGTCCTCGCCCACGTTCTGGCCGGCGTTGAGGGCGGCGGTCTCGGCCTCGTAGTCCAGTCCGCCGCTCTCCAGCAGCGTCACCGTGCGACCCTGATCCAGAAGCCGGCGAGCGGCGATGATGCCCGCCGCGCCCGCGCCGACGATGCAGACTTCGGTGTCGCGCGAGACGTCGGCCTGCGCGTCGAAAAGGTCGAGATGCATGCTTGAACTCTTTTACTCTAACTCGTGACCAGCGGCGCGGCGGCCAGGGCGGCGGCGTCGCGCTTGAGGTTATCCAGCGACCTGGCCCCCAGCAGCGCGTAGCCGAACGGCCCGCGTTCCCAGTAGACGACGTCCGCCCCGTCCGATCGGGTCAGCTCGGGGCGGGCCGTGGCGCTGGAGCGCGCGCGCACGGCGAACAGGGTCAGGCGCTCGTTCTGCGGCGTGCTGATCAGCAGGTGCGCGCTCGGTCCGTCGTCGGACGGATAGAGCTGTGCGTCCACGATCCGCCAGCCCGGAGGCAGGGCCGGCAGCTCCAGACTGGCCATCCGCCGCAGTTCGCTCGGGTCGAACCGCGGGCTTTCCGCCTGCGAGGCCATGGCCACGCGCAGCAGCGTCGTGCGGTGCGAGACCACGGCGTCCTCGACGAAGTCGGGCGGGGCGAACGGCAGTTCGCGGCGGAATTGGTTGGCGAGAAGCATCAGGGTGGTGGCGACCAGGCAGCAGCCCAGCACGGCCGCGGTTCGCACATAGGTCCGCCGGCGGGGGGTTTTTACCCCCACGGGCCCCCTGCTCGCGCTTCTGTGAAGTTGCCCCATGACCTGGGCGGCCAGGTCGGGATTGCAGGCCAGGTAGCCCTCCATCTGGCGGCGGCCCTCGGCGTCCAGCTCGCCGGCGATATAGGCCTGCAGGCGCTCGGGCGTGGCCAGCAGGGGGGCGCCGGCGGCGTCGTCGTTGGCGGCCTGGGTCATGGTCGTCCGTCTCCCCCAAGGGACCGTCGCGGCCCTCCACCCCTCTACGTGCGCCCGCGAGCGGCGCTGTCGTCAAGAGGCGCGCGGACCTGAGCACGACTTGGCGGCGGGCTTGTGGCCAGGGCGATGCGTGGGTTCAGTCCACCGCCAGGTCGTCTGCGTGGATCATCGGGCCTTCGGTGAAGCCCAGCTCGGCCTCGATGGCGTCGCTGCGCAGGCCGGCGATCCTGTGGGCGTCGGCGCTGTCGTAGCGAACCAGCCCCCGGGCGATCTCGCGCCCGGTCTCGTCGCGCACGCGCACGGCGTCGCCCTTGTCGAATGGCCCCTCGATCGCGCGCACGCCAGCGGCCAGCAGGCTCTTCCCCCTAGCCAGAGCCGCGGCGGCGCCCTCGTCCACCGTCAGCCAGCCCTGGGGGGCCAGCGAGCCGGCGATCCAGGCCTTGTAGGCGGCCGACGGGCTGGCTCCGGCTTCGATCACGGTGGCCTTGGCCCCGTCCTCGATGGCCTGCACCGGGGAGGGCCTCGAGCCCAGGGTGATCAGGGTGGCGCAGCCGGCGGCCCGGGCGATGCGGGCGGCGGCGATCTTGGTGGCCATGCCGCCGGTGCCGACCCCGGCCGAGGCGTTGGCCCCTTCGGCCATGCCGGCGATCTCGGGCGTGATCTCGGCCACGCGCTCGATGTGGGTGGCGGACGGGTCGCGACGCGGGTCGGCGGTGTAGAGGCCGTCGATGTCCGACAGCAGGACCAGCAGGTCCGCCCCCACCATCTGGGCTACGCGCGCGGCCAGACGGTCGTTGTCGCCGTAACGGATTTCCTCGGTCACCACGGTGTCGTTCTCGTTGACGACGGGCACGACCGACAGCTCGATCAGGGTCTCGGCCGTGGCGCGGGCGTTCAGCCAGCGGCGGCGCACCTCGGTGTCGTCGCGGGTCAGCAGGATCTGCGCCGCGCCGATCCCATGCGGCTCGAGAGCCTCCTCCCAGGCGCGCATCAGCACCGACTGGCCGGCGGCCGCGGCGGCCTGCTTCTCCGGAAGGGTCAGGGACCTGCGACCTGTCAGCCCCAGGCGACGACGGCCCAGGGCCACCGCGCCGGAGGAGACCACCACCACCTGCTGCCCCCGCGCCCGCAGGCGGGCCACGTCCGCGCAGAAGGCGGCCAGCCAGGCGCGGTCGGGCGCGCCGGTGGCGGCGTCCACCAGCAAGGCCGAGCCCACCTTGAAGACGACGCGCCGAGCCTTCGCGAGCGCTTCCCCCGAAGAGCTCATTACGGCGTCCAGCCCCCGGGCGTCTCCTCGACGTGGTCCTCGTCTTCCTCGATCTCCTCGATCTCGTCGCCGCGGCGGATGCGGACCTGGACATAGGCCTTGCGCAGCAGCTCGGTGACGCCTTCGCCCGAAACGCCCGAGACCAGCATGGGCTTCACGCCGGCCACGGCTTCCAGCTCGGCCTGCTTGGCCGCGCGGGTCTCCTCGTCCAGGGCGTCGATCTTGTTCAGCGCAAGGATCTCGGACTTGTCGGCCAACTCGTCGCCATAGGCCTCCAGTTCGCCCCGGATCGTGGTCCAGGCCCCGGCGATGTCGTCCTGGGTGGCGTCCACCAGGTGGATCAGCACGGCCGAACGCTCGACGTGGCCCAGGAAGCGGGTGCCCAGGCCCGCGCCCTCGCTGGCGCCCTCGATCAGGCCGGGAATGTCGGCCAGCACGAACCGCTCGCTGGTCGACAGGTCGACCACGCCCAGGTTCGGCGTCAGGGTGGTGAAGGGGTAGTCGGCGATCTTCGGCTTGGCCGCGCTGGCGGCGGCCAGGAAGGTCGACTTGCCCGCGTTGGGCAGGCCCACAAGGCCGACGTCGGCGATCAGCTTCAGGCGCAGCCACACCCACAGCTCCTCGCCCTCCTGGCCGGGATTGGCGTACTTGGGCGCCTGGTTGACCGGGCCCTTGAAGTGCAGGTTGCCCCAGCCGCCGTTGCCGCCCTTGGCCAGGCGCACGCGCATGCCGGCCTGGTCGAGGTCGGCGATCAGGGTCTCCTTGTCCTCCTCCAGCACCTGGGTGCCGACGGGGACCTTCAGCACCACGTCGTCGCCCGCCGCGCCGTGACGCTGGCGACCCATGCCGTGGACGCCCGTCCCGGCCTTGAAGTGCTGCTGGTAGCGATAGTCGATCAGGGTGTTGAGGCCTTCGACGGCCTCGATCCACACGTCGCCGCCCCGGCCGCCGTCGCCGCCGTCGGGGCCGCCGTATTCGATGTACTTTTCGCGTCGGAACGAGACCGAGCCGCCGCCGCCGTTGCCGGAGCGGACATAGATCTTGCACTGGTCCAAGAATTTCATGAGCGTCTTTTGTCGCAAGGCGGCCTGCGCGTCGAGCCGAAAGGCCGGCCAAGTTCGCCCAAAACGCCTGTTTCCGGCTTTCGCGCGCCTCTCGGCCGACCAGGGGAACGGCGTTCGGCTTCGTGACGAAATGTTAAAACTGGCGATGCGACAAGTCGTCCTATCGGACATTCCCGGGACGCGGCGCAGGGGAGGCTGGCGTTGACGACCATTTCTGACGCCGAGTTCGCGCAGGACCTCAAAGACCTGACGCTGCCGACGCTTTGCCGGAAGTACGCGCACGAGGCGTCGCTGCATCGCAACATCCTGATGAGCCGGGGCACGGGGCTGACGGGCGACTGGCGCGACTTCCGCGCGTTCATCGCCGCCATCGGCCGTCGTCCGTCCGACCAGCACAATTTCGTCCTGCTCAATCGCAACGAACGCACCTATGGCCCGGGCCGGGCCCGCTGGATGACGGCCGAGGAGCAGGCCGCCCACGAGGAAGAGTTCGACCGCCAGCAGGCCGCCAAGAGCCGCGAAGCCAACCAGCTCCTGCACCAGGCCGCGGCCATGAAGCGGGCCCAGGCCCCCAACGCGCCCAACTTCGGCCAGTGGACGCCGATGGCCGGTCGCCAGGTCAGCTACACCGAAGTGGCCAAGCGCCTGGCCATTCCGGTCGGGGCGCTGAACAAGACCATGGCCGACGGCCGCAGCGCCGATGAACTGGTCAAGCGCTCGGGCACGGCCCAGGAACTGATCAATCCCGACCTGCAATGGCTGCCGCCCGATCCGGCCCGCAAGGCCAACTTCTTCGAGGCCTTCCGCATCTGGCACATGCAGGTCCAGCCGCAGTTCGCCCGCGCGGCCACGCCGACGTTCCTGTTCCTCTACATCGCCCTGCCGGTGATGAAGGAATGCCGTGACGAACTGGTGGGCCTGAACCTCTGGAACCCGCTGGGCCAGCGGGCCATGAACGCGCGCGACAGCCACATCTCGTGGAAGAAGTACTGCGAGTTCATGCCCCGCGCCCAGGTGGCCATGATGGAGATCCCCATCTACGCCACCTATTCGCTGCTCAGCGACCTGGACGCCCTGTGCGAACGCATCGTGGTGGCCGAGAAGCGCTTCCGCGAAGGGCCCCAGAAGGTCATCGCCACCCACCGCGCAGCTTAGAATTTCCGGCTGGAGACAGCGCGCACGCGCGGGTCTCCGCTGGTCTAGGCCAGCCAGATCATCATTCGGGTGTCGACCGGCTCGCCGCGCGCGATCGAGGGTTTGCGCTCGACCACGCCCGTATAAAGGAAGCCGGCCTTGATCAGCACCTGGGCCGAGGCGGGGTTGTCGGCGAAGTGGCCGGCCACGACCAGCTTCTTGCGCCAGTCGGTGCGGGCCCAGGTCAATGCGCCCTGCAGGGCCTCCGTCGCCAGGCCGCGGCCCCAGTAGGGGCGGCCGATCCAGTAGCCGACCTCCAGGTGGCCGTCGGGCGGGGTGAAGAAGCCCAGCACCCCGACCGCGCCCTCGCCCTCCAGGTCGATCACGAACACCGAGTCGGTGCGGCGGTCCTGGATCTGGCTGCGGGCGACGAAGCCGTCGGCGTCCTGCAGGCTGTAGGGCCACGGCATGCGGGTGGTCATTCGCGCCACGTCGAAGTCACTGGCCAGCCGGGCGATGCGCGGGGCGTCGTTCGCCGCAGGCGCGCGCAGCGTCGTCCGCCGCGTTTCGATGGTGGGACCTTTTTCGATCACGCACATGACGCGCCTCCCGTGCTCGGTCCTTCTAGGTGGGGACCGTTGCGCTCCGATTTCAGGCCTGGGGTCCAATTGCGGCCGAGAAAATTTTTGGAGCGCGGACAAAACAAAAGCGGGGAGCCCGGCGTCCGGACTCCCCGCTAGAGGTCTTGTCGTGTCCGGATCGCTATCTTCTTCAGAAGCGCGACCCGGTCAGTACGTGGTGCGCTTATTCGGCGGCCTGGGCTGCCGGGGTCACGTTCACGTAGGTGCGGTTGCCGCGCTTGGTGACAAACTTCACCGCGCCTTCGACGGTCGCGAAGAGGGTATGGTCCTTGCCGATACCCACGCCGGCGCCCGGCCAGAACTTGGTGCCGCGCTGACGCACGAGGATGTTGCCGGCGAGAACCTTCTCGCCGCCGAACTTCTTTACGCCGAGGCGCTTCGACTCTGAGTCGCGACCGTTGCTGGACGAGCCGCCAGATTTCTTGTGAGCCATTGTGCTCTCCTGATCCTAGATGGCGAGGCCGATTAGGCTTCGCCGTCTTCCTTGGCGGCGGCCTTTTTCGGGGCGGCCTTCTTCTTCGGGGCGGCGGTCGGTTCGGCGTGCTCGACGACGACGGCTTCGACCTTGGCCGAGGACTTCGAGGCCTTCTTGGCCACGGTCTCGACTTCCACCTTGGCGGGGGTCACCGGAGCGACGGCGGCGACGGCCGCATCACCCAGGCCGCGAGCGCGCGCGTCCAGGATGATCTTCGGGGTCAGGTCGACCGTGCCGTCCCACTTGGCTTCCTTGCCGGCGCCGGCGACCGAGGTCACGCGCACGACCGACTCGGTCTGGCGGTGGCCGCGAGTGCGGCGATAGCCCTGGCGGCGGATCTTCTTGAAGATCTTCACCTTCTCACCCTTGCGGGTTTCGATCAGGGTGCCGGAGACGACAGCGCCGTCCACCGTGGGGGCGCCGACCGTCACGGCCTCGCCTTCGCCAAGCATCAGAACTTCGCCGAAAGCGACTTCCGCGCCCGGTTCACCGTCGAGCTTTTCGACAACCAGCAGATCGCCGGCTTGGACCCGGTACTGCTTGCCGCCGGTTTTGATCACCGCGTACATAGGTTAGCGCCTTAAGAAACGTGCGTTCGCAAAATGGGGAACGCCCGCTGGGAGACCCTGCGGGCGAGAGGGGCGCACTTATACCGTCGAAAGCCTCTGAGTCAACGGCGAACGGCGCCGGACCGCTTGACTAAAATCGCGACGCAGACCTAGGCGGCCAAACGCGGGAAGGCCCGGGCGGCGTGTTCCCGCGCCGGCCCCGGAAAGGTCCGGGAATCGGCCGCCGGCGGCGTCGCTTCGACAAGGAGCGCCTTGCCCGGAAGCGCGGACGCAACCAACTGGTGACCGGCGCGGACGTCATGTCGCGCAGGATCGGCGTCGTAGAGGCTGGCGTGTTATTTTATAACAGTATATAGCTACGCCGCGTGAACACGACCTTCTTCGCCTCCGTCGCCGCCACCGGGTTCGTCGTGGCCTTCCTGCATGCGGCCTTGCCCACGCATTGGCTGCCGTTCGTGCTGGTGGGGCGCGCGCAGAAGTGGACCACCGGCCGCACCCTGGGCGTCACGCTGCTGGCGGGGCTGGGCCACGTCAGCCTGACGATCGTGCTGGGCCTAGCCGTGGTGGCCGCCGGCCTGGTGGCCGAGCCACACCTGGGCGATTCCTTCCACTGGCTGGTGGGGGGGCTGATGGCTGCGCTGGGGCTCTTCTATCTGCTGCGGGGCCGTCACCGGCACGCCCAGATGGACGGGACCCGCAAGTTCGCCTCCGACCGCGCGGCGATAACGGCCCTGGTCGTTCTTCTGACCCTGTCGCCGTGCGAGGCCTTCCTTCCCTATTATCTTGCGGGCATGGAGCACGGCGTGGGCGGCTTCGTCACGCTCAGCGCCGTGCTGTTGGCGGCCACGTCGGCCGGCATGCTGCTGTTCACGGGCCTCAGTCTGGCGGGCTTCAACCGCCTGGGGCTGGCGCGGCTGGAGCAGTACGAAGAGATCATCCTGGGCGGCGCCCTGATCCTGATCGGTGCGGCCGTGGCCTTTTTGAAGACCTGATCCGGAGGGCGTCGCACCGCCCCCGCTTCCCCCGGGCCGCCATCGCTCCTAAATAGCGGCCATGACCAACACCGCTCCCGCCGTCTCCGGCAAGATCCCCGTCACCGTGCTGACCGGCTATCTCGGCGCCGGCAAGACCACGCTCCTCAACCGCATCCTCACCGAGGAGCACGGCAAGCGCTACGCCGTGATCGTCAACGAGTTTGGCGAGGTGGGCATCGACAACGACCTGGTGGTCGGCGCCGACGAGGAAGTGTTCGAGATGAACAACGGCTGCGTCTGCTGCACGGTGCGCGGCGACCTGATCCGGGTTCTGCAGGGCCTGATGAAGCGGAAGGGCGGCTTCGACGCCATCGTGGTCGAGACCACGGGCCTGGCCGATCCCGGCCCGGTGGCCCAGACCTTCTTCGTCGACGAGGACGTCAAGGCCCGCACCTATCTGGACTCGGTCACCGCCGTGGTCGACGCCAAGCACATCCTGCTGCGGCTCTCCGACAGCAAGGAGGCCGTCGAGCAGATCGCCTTCGCCGACCAGATCGTGCTCAACAAGACCGACCTGGTCTCGGAAGACGACCTGCGTCACGTCGAGGCGCGGATCAAGCGCATCAACCCGCTGGCCCCGATCCACCGCGCCCAGCGCTCGAACGTCCCGCTCGAGACCATCATCGGCAAGCACAGCTTCGACCTGGAGCGCATCACCGAGCTGGAGCCGGAGTTCCTGAACCCCGCCCACGGCGAGGACGGCCACGTCCACGACGAGCACTGCGGCCATGACCACCATCACCACGATCACGACCATCACCATCACGGCCATGATCATCACGACCACAAGAGCGATATTCACGACGACGGCGTGAAGGGGATCTCCCTGACGCTGCATCGCCCGGTCGACGGCCAGAAGATCACCACCTGGCTCAATGAGCTCCTGGCTCGCCGCGGCCCCGATATCCTGCGAGCCAAGGGCATCATCGACGTCAAGGGCGAGGACCGCCGCCTGGTGTTCCAGGCCGTGCACATGATTCTGGAAGGCGACTTCCAGCGCGACTGGACCGACAAGGACCAGCGCTACAGCCGCATGGTCTTCATCGGCCGCGACCTGGACGAGGCCGAACTGAAGGCCGGGTTCGAGGCGACGGTGGCGGCGTAGGCTCGGCGCTTCGTCCCTTGCCCCCACCTGACCGCTTCGCGGTCTGTCCGCCTATGAGCATTCTTCCCCTATGGGGGAGGAGGGGCGAAGGCCCGGAGGGGGCAGGTCGGCGCGCACCGGTCTCGAAGACAAGACAAAGCCCCTGCGCCTGACGGCCCGGGGCTTTTCACATCCTAGCGGATCGCCTCGTTGATGAGCCCGATCCTGTACCAGCCCGCCGTGTGCAGCTGGTTCATCACGCCCATGAAGTCGGCGTAGTCGACGTCGGCGTCGGCGCGGACCATCACGCGCTGGTCGTCGCGGCGACCCGCCTGGCCAGTGGCCGCGAAGCGGGCCGTCAGATCGCCTTCCAGGGCGTCGAGGCTGGTGGGCCGGCCCGCGATGGTCAGCAGGCCCGACTTCCCGATCGACACGAACACCGGCTCGTGCTCTGCGGGTTGGCTGGCGGCCGGCGGCAGATCGACCTTGATCGAGGTCACGGCCGTCGGCACGGCCACCATGAAGATGATCAGCAGCACCAGCAGGATGTCGACGAACGGCGTGACGTTGATGTCCGCATTCTGCTTGATCGCATGGGCGCCGCCACCGCCGCCCGAGAGTTTCGCCGCCATCGCCCGTCTCCTCCTGATAGAAAGTTACGGGTGTAGTTTGCGCGGCCGGGCGGCGCTGTAAAGGTAAAATCTACGGACGTAATAAATTTCAGGTGTAAAAAAGGGCCGGACGCTAGCGCCCGGCCCTGATTTCACGATCGCGAGACGTCCTTAGTGGATGTCTTCGTTGATCAGGCCGACCTTGTACCAGCCGGCGGTCTGCAGCTGGTTCAGCACGCCCATGAAGTCGGCGTACAGCACGTCGGCGTCGGCGCGGATCATGACGCGCTGATCGTCCTTCGGGCCGGCTTGGCCGTTGGCGGTGAACTTAGCGTCCAGGTCGTATTGCAGATTGTCCAGGCTCGTCTGCTTGTCGGCGACGTACAGGGCGCCCGACTTCTGGATCGAGATGAACACCGGCTCCTTCGGCTTGGGCGCGTTCGGCGGCGGCGGCACGGCCGGCGGCAGGTCGATCTTGATCGAGGTCACGGCCATCGGCACGGCGACCATGAAGATGATCAGCAGCACCAGCAGAATGTCGACGAAGGGCGTGACGTTGATTTCGGAGTTCTGACCGAGCGAGTAGCGACCGCCACCCCCGCCAGCAAGTTTAGCCGCCATAGCCTGACTGTCTCCCAAGGGCCGCGTCCTCGCGGTCCCGAAAAATGTTAGAGGCCACGTCTGGCGCAGACGGGCGCGGAAGTAAAGCCCGAGGACGCGCCGCAAACGCAACCCCTTTTGTGACTCTTTTTGGTCGAACGGCGTTCAAACCCGCGCGTATCGGCCCGGCGCTCCCGCCTCGCGCGACTAGGCGCCCGCGTTCGGGCGCGCTATGGCGCGCGAATGATCTATTCGTTCGACGCCTATGTCACCGCCGCCCTGTTCGACCGGGCCGGCCGCGCCGCCTTCGCCCTGGGGGACGGCACCGTCCGATTCGAGAGCGGCGACGGCTTCGTCACCGTCGAGGCCCATGACGGCGCGGTGCTGGCCGCCGCCGTTCACCCCTCGGGCCGGGGAATCGTGACCGGCGGCGACGACGGCAAGGTGGTCTGGAGCCGGATCGAGGGCGACGAGGTCGCCGCCACCCTGCTGGCCGAGGTCAAGGGCCGCTGGATCGAGCACGTGGCGACCAGCGCCGCCTCGAACCTGGTGGCCTTCACCGCCGGCAAGGAGGTCCACGTCCGCGACGTGACCGACGCCAGGTTCGCCCGCGTCTTCGCGCACGACAAGACGGTGTCGGGCCTGGCCTTCGAACCCAAGGGCAAGCGTCTGGCCGCAGCCGGCTATGGCGGGGTGTCGCTGTGGTGGGCCCGCATCGAGGGCCAGAAGCCCACCCTGATGAAGTGGGCCGGCAGCCACATAGCCACCCTCTTCAGCCCTGACGGCAAGTTCCTGGTCTCGTCCATGCAGGAAAACCAGCTGCACGGCTGGCGCCTGTCGGACGGCAAGGACATGCGGATGGGCGGCTATCCGGCCAAGATCAAGAGCTTCGCCTTCTTCGACAACGGGAACCTGATGGTCACCGCCGGCGCCAACGGCGCGGTGGTCTGGCCGTTCGCCGGCGCCAACGGCCCGATGGGCAAGGAAGCCGCCGAGATCGGCTTCTCGCGCGACTCGATGGTGGTGCAGGTGGCGGGCGTCGCCGCCTTGCCGGTCGCCGTGGCCGGCCAGGACAACGGCAGGATCTGGGCCGCCCACATGCGCTCGGGCCGCATCGAGACTCTCAAGGCCGAGAAGGGCGCGGCGATCAGCTCGCTGTCGGTCTCGGCCGACGGGACGCGCCTGGCCTGGGGCGACGAGGATGGCGAGGCTGGGGTCGTGACGATCCCGGCGCTGGACCAGCGGCAGTTCTAGAAGCCGCCTACAGCCCCCGCACCACGCCCGCCAGCCTTGCCACGACCGCCTCGTCGGTGTCGCGCAGGCCGGTGGGGACGAAGCCCAGGTGCAGGGCGCGTTCCTCATGGCCCGCCGCGAGGCCCTCGGTCGCCGGGCCCGAGCCCGAGCTGTGCACCTCGCGCACGCCCGTTCGCGCCACCAGCTCGGCGACGTTAGCCGGATTGACCCCGCCCCCGGCCAGGATGGCGATGCGGCCGGCGGCCTGTTCCACGAACGCGGCGATGCGCTCGGCGCCGGCCATGGCGTTCAGCGCGCCGCCCGAGGTCAGGATGCGCTCGAAGCCCAGGCCGATCGCCGTCTCCAGCGCCTCGGCCGGATCGGGCGTCAGGTCGATGGCCCTGTGCAGGGTCACGCCCAGGCCCTCCGCGTGCCTGACCAGCATCGTCAGGGCCCCCTCGTCCAGAGCGCCCGAGGCCTTGCTGGCGCCCAGCACCACCCCGGCCAGGCCCGCCGTCCGCACGGCGTCGATGTCGCGGCGCATGGCGTCCAGGTCGTGCTCGGCGTAGCGGAAGTCGCCCTGGCGCGGGCGGATCATCGGATAGATCGGGATCGGCGCGGCCGCCGCCTGGGCGATCAGGCCCGGCGCGGGGGTCAGGCCCTGCAGCGCCAGCGACGAGCACAGCTCGATCCGGTCGGCTCCGCCCCGGATCGCGGCCACCAGCCCGGCGGGCGTGTCGACACAGACTTCCAGGATCACGCGCTCGGACATGTCGGCTGCTCCAAGGTGGGAATCACCGACGCCCTTGGAGCACACCCCGGACGAATCGCGGAGGGATGATTGCGATGTGCCGCCTCCCAAAGGGGGAGCCGGCCCGTGGCGCCGGATGGGGAATCGTCCTCGTCCGCGCTTCTCCCTCAGTCGGCGGCGCCCGCAGCTCGCTCCTCGAGGGGAGTCTGCGTCACTCGAACCCGCGCATCGACGCCCATTCGTCGAACGGCGCCCGGCGCGAGCGCCAGTTGTTCACCGCCGCCGCCTCGTCGCGGTAGCCCAGGGCCATGCCGCAGAACAGCATGTGATCGTCGGGCAGGCCCAGGAACGTGGCGATCAGCTTGCCGTAGACGGACCAGAACTCCTGGGCGCACGTGTCCAGGCCCTTCTCCACCGCCAGCAGCATCAGGCTCTGCATGTACATGCCGATATCCGACCACTGGGGCGGGCCGCAGTCGCGGTGCACCGAGAAGAACAGCGCCACCGGGGCGTCGAAGAACTCCGCGTTCCTGGCGAACTGCTGCAGGCGGCCCAGCTTGTCCTCGCGCGGGATGTTCAGCGCTCCGTAGAGGTCCTCGCCCACCTGGTAGCGGCGGGTGCGAAGCGGCTCCCACAGGTTGGGCGGATAGACGTGATATTCCGGCTCGTCGCGGTCCATCAGCCGGGCGGCCACCTGGGCCTTGAAGGCGGCCAGCGGCTCTCCGGCGAGGGCGTGCACCACCCAGGGCTGGAGGTTCCCGCCCGAGGGCGCGCGGGCGGCGGTTTCGATCAGTTCGCGCACCACCGCGCCGGGCACGGGATCGGGCTTGAAGGCGCGCACCGACATGCGGCGGGCGAGGGCCTGCGAGACGTCCATCAAGAGCTCCCTAACCGATGCGCGGCTATCCCGCGCCGGTCCCCTTCGCACAGGAGCGCGACAGGGGGTTCCGGCTTGGCTAGCATCCGGCCGTTACGTCATGGAAGGGGCGAATCCTTTGCGGGTCCTGCTGCGCAATCTGTTCCTCGCGCTGTTCGTCGTGCTGGTGGCCGGGCCGATCCTGGCGGTGGTCGTCTATCGCTTCGTACCGGTGCCCGCGACGCCGCTGATGGTGATCCGCGCGGTCGAGGGGCGAGGCTGGAACCATCACTGGCGGCCGATCGACCAGGTCTCGCCGGCCCTGCCGCGCGCCCTGATCGCGGCCGAGGACGCCCGCTTCTGCGAACACCACGGCTTCGACTTCGACGCCCTGCAGAAGGCCTACGAGAACAACGAGGCCGGCAAGAAGATCCGCGGCGGCTCCACCATCAGCCAGCAGACGGCCAAGAACGTCTTCCTGTGGCCGGGCCGCTCCTATCTGCGCAAGGGACTGGAGGCCTGGTTCACCGTCCTGATCGAGACGATCTGGGGCAAGGAGCGGATCATGGAGGTCTATCTGAACTCCATCGAGTTCGGCCCTGGCATCTACGGGGCCGAGGCGGCCTCGCGGACCTATTTCAAGGTCGGCGCCGACAAGCTCACGCCCCAGCAGGCCGCCCGCCTGGCCGCCATCCTGCCCAGCCCGCTGAAATGGAGGGCGGTCAATCCGGGTCGGTACGTCAAGAAACGCACCAGCCGCATCGGCGCCGCCTCGGGCGCGGTGCGCCGCGACGGCCTGGCCGCCTGCGTCGACTGAATCGGACGAAGGAGATTCCGATGGGCGTGACGGGGGGACCTGCCCTGGAGACCGACCGGCTGTTGCTGCGCCCGCCGCTGGCGGGGGATCTCGACGGCTGGGCCGAGCTGATGGGCGACCCGGAGGCCTCGCGCTTCATCGGCGGACCGATGGCGCGCAGCCCGGCCTGGCGGCCATGGCGGCGGTGACGGGCTCGTGGGTCTTGAACGGGTTCGGCATGTTCTCGGTGGTCGAGAAGGCCAGCGGCCGCTGGATCGGCCGCGTCGGTCCCTGGAGTCCCGAGGCCTGGCCGGGGACCGAGGTCGCCTGGGGCCTGCATCCCGCCTTCCACGGCCGGGGCTACGCGGTCGAGGCCGCCACGGCGGCGATGGACTGGACTGTGGCCAACCTGGGCTGGACCGAGGTGATCCATGGCATCGACCCGGCCAACGAGCCTTCCAAGAAGGTCGCTCGCCGCCTGGGCTCACGCTTCCTGCGCATGGGGAACCTGCCCGAGCCCTATCACGAGAAGCCGATCGAGATCTGGGGCCAGACCGTCGACGCATGGCGGGTCCGACGGGGCGGCTAGGACGCGTCGAGCGGTCGCGCATAGGCCGCCCGCGCCCGGCCCGAGCGCACGAAGACGCGGGTGATGCGCGGATCCACGCCGCGGATGGCGGCGGCGAAATCGTCGCCGGCCTCCTCGATCTGGACGGCGGTGAGGTCGTCGCGGAAGTCCAGGGTCACGCCAAGCAGGATTTCCTGCGGACCCAGGTGCATGCTCAGCACCTCGGCCACGGTGTCGACGCGGGGATCGGCCGCCAGCAGATCGCGAACGGCCTCGACCACGCGCGGCGCGGCGGCCTCGCCGGTCAGCAGGCTGCGGGTCTCGTTGGCCAGGAAGATCGCCACGGCCACCAGCAGGACGCCGATCGCCACCGAGGCCGCGCCGTCGGCCCAGGCGATCCCCAGCAGGGCCGAGCCCGCCACGCCCAGGGCCGCGATCGCCAGACCGGCCAGCGCCGCCCCGTCTTCCAGCAGAACCGCGAAGATCGACGGGTCCTTGCTGCGGCGCAGGGCCTGCAGGAACGGGGCGCCCCGGCGCAGCACCTTGAACTCCTTCCAGGCCACCAGGAACGAGCCGCCCTCGAACAGCGCCGCCAGGCCGATCACCAGGAAGTTGACCCAGGCCCGGTCCATCGGTTCGGGGCGACGGATCTTAAGCACGCCCTCGTAGATCGAGAACGCCCCGCCCAGGGCGAAGATCAGCAGCGCCACCACGAAGGCCCAGAAATAGAGCTCCATGCCGTAGCCGAACGGATGGCTGGGGCTGGGCGGCTTCCTCGCCCGTCGCAGGCCCAGCAGCAGCAGGCCCTGGTTGCCGGTGTCGACGCTGGAATGGATGGCTTCGGTCAGCATCGCCGACGAGCCGGTCAGGGCGAAGGCGACGAACTTTGTCGCCGCAATGGCTAGGTTTCCGGCCAGGGCCGCGTAGACGACGATCGCCGAGCTCTTGTGCGGTCCGGTGGCGGCCATGTCAGGCCAACGCCGCCGCGCGTCGGGGCGTTCCCGTCAGGCCCCTCCCGCGCCCAGCCGCAGGGTCTGGGCGGTGACGGCGTCGGCGGGCAGGAACACCTCCACCGCCAGTTCCGACAGGGTCACGTCCTGCGGCGCGCCGAACATCAGGGTGGCGCTGAGGAACGACAGGACCGTCCCCTCGACCGCCAGGCGCAGGGGCGCGGCCAGGGCGCCGGCGGTGGGGTCGATCTCGGCCTCGCCGCCGGGATAGGCCTCCAGCTCGGCGACCAGGTCTGCCAGCACCGGATCGCCGCTGGCGGCGGTCTGCCGCCGAAGGCGCGACAGCAGGTGGCCTCGCCATTCCGCCAGGTTGACGATCCGCGGCGCCAGGCCGTCGGGATGCAGCGAGGCGCGGAGCACGTTGAGGGTCGGGCCCGCGAGGGCGGCGGGCAGGCCGGCCATCAGCCGCCCGGCGGCCGGATTGGCCGCGCGCAGGATCCAGTGGCGGTCCACCGCCAGGGCCGGCCAGGGATCGTGGGCGGCCAGCAACCGCTCCATCGCCTCGCGGGCGGGGGCCATCGCCGGATCGTCCAGCGTCCGTTCGGCGAAGACGGGCGCGAAGCCGGCGGCCAGCAGCAGCTGATTGCGTTCGCGTAGCGGCACCTCCAGCCGCTCGGCCAGGCGCAGCACCATCTCGCGGCTTGGGGCGGCGCGGCCGGTCTCCAGGAACGACAGGTGGCGGGTCGAGATCTCGGCGTCCAGGGCCAGGTCCATCTGCGACAGGCGGCGGCGCTGGCGCCAGTCGCGCAGGTGGCGGCCGATCGGACGGGCGGCAGGGGACGGGGAGGCGAGATGGGTCATGCCGCGATCCTAGCGTCCCCGATCCTCCTGGCCATTACCTGGGGCGTAATCGACGCGCCTCGGTCGGCCCGGAAGGATGGCGGTCATCGGAGCCGTCCCGGCCCGTCCAACGGAGCAAGACCCATGACCCTCGCCATCGACCCGAACCATGTCGCCGAGCGTTACCTGGCCGCCTGGAACGAAACCGACGCGGCCGCCCGCAAGGCCTTGATCGAGGCTGGCTGGACCGATCGCGCCTCCTATGTCGATCCGCTGATGGCCGCCGAGGGGCGCGAGGCGATCGACGGTCTGATCGCCGCCGTCCATCAGCGCTTCCCCGGCCATCGGTTCAGCCTGCTTGGCGCGGCCGACGGCCACGGCGACCGCGTGCGCTTCTCCTGGGCTCTGGGCGCGGACGGAGCCGAGCCGATCGTCGGCGGCACCGACTTCGCGATGGTCGAGCCGGACGGCCGCCTGGCCAGCGTCACGGGCTTCCTGGACAAGGTCCCGGGGTGAGGCTCGCGCCTACGGCCGGTCGACTGCGAAGCGGATGATCGCGCCGTTCTTGTCGTCGGCGACCCAGATGGAGCCGTCGGGGGCCACGGCGATCCCCACGGGGGTCCCGTGCGGCCGCTGGCCTTCGCGGCGGTCCCAGCCCGGCGTCAGCACCAGGGCCTGGGCCGCCGGCCCGGCGCCGAACGGCCGCGAGCCGCTGGGGTAGACCGGGTAGGTCGCTCTGGCCCGGGCCACCGGCGCGCCCGTCGCGTCCACGTCGAAGGCCACCAGCCGCCCGCCCGTCGAGCGGTAGCCGTGCCAGCTCATCAGCATCCTGCCCTTCAGCGTCGGGAACATCGCCCCGTCGTACCAGGTCATGGCCAGGGGCGCGGCGTGCGGCGGCAGCAGGGCCAGGGGCCGGGCGTGGTCGGCGGAGGCGCAGTCCATCGCCCCGGCCCAGCCCGGGGTCGAGGCGGCCATGTCCATGCAATAGGGCCAGCCATAGTGCTTGCCCGGCTCGATCCGGTTCAATTCCTCGTAGGGGCTCCAGCGGTCGGGCAAGTCGTAGCTGTTCTCCGCCTGCAGGATCGCGCCCGAAGGCGAGACCGCCAGGGCCACCGAGTTGCGCAGTCCGCGCGCCAGGATCGTGAAGTCCGAACTCCAGCGGCCGGGTCCGACCTGGGCGTAGCGGCGGATCACGCCGGTGGCCAGCGGCCCCTCGGACTGGTCGCAACGGTCGTTCCCCACCCGCCTGCCTTGGTCGTCCAGGCACTGGTCTGACGGCGCGCCGACATTGACGAGAAGGGCGCCGTCGGGGGCGAAGACGAACTGCGACAGCGGGTGGCGGTTGTCGTGCAGCTTGTTGTCGGGCAGGCCGTCGATCACCGTCTCGACCGTGGCGGCTGGATCGGGCGCGCGCGGATCGAAGCGCAGGATGCGGCTCATCTCGCCCACGTAGGCCAGGCCGTCGGGACCGATCGCCAGGGCGTGGGGCAGGGCCAGGTCCTTCAGCAGGGGCGCCAGCGCCACCGGCTGGCCGGGACGGGCGGTCATCCGCCAGATCACTCCACGCGATCGTGTCCAGTCGCCCAGGTCCGAGACCAGCCACACCCCGTCCTCCAGCGGGACCAGCACGCGCGGCAGGCGCAGGGCGCGCTGGGAAAAGGCTCCGGGGACGGGACCCGTCACGAGTCCGGCGCACATTCCGGCCTGGGTCTCGATCGCGATCCGGGGCCAGCCGTCGCAGGTTCCGCGCGCGGCGTAGTTCACGCGTGGCGCGGCCTGGGCGGCGTGGTTCGCCACGCCCCATCCCAGCAGAAGCCCCAAGGCGATCGCGACCCCGGCCCGCATCTCTCACTCCCCCCGACGTTGAGGAGCGATCTAGCGTTGCCGGTTGCGGAAAGGGAAGGCCTCAGACCCGGTTGTAGGGGTATCGATCCCGGATCATGCGCTGGAAGAACCGGCCCTTGGACGGCGCCCGGGCGAAAGCCTCGGTCACCCGGGGCGGCACCCCCACATAGACGTATTCGTCGCCGTCGACGAAGGTGACGAACAGCTTGCCGTGCTCGGGTTCGTAATTGATCCGGCGGATCGCCGTGGACTCGACGCGCATGACCCACGCCTCCGTATGGGGACCGTCTGCTCCTGAAAGCGCGCGGCCGCCGTCGCCGGTTCCCGGCCTTGCTCGAGGCCGGCTTCGGACGCGCCTGTTCGGCGTGCAACCCCGGGCGAAATCGGCTCTAGTGCTTACCGCAAGGCCCCGCTTGGAGGGCCGGGAGGGAAACAAGCATGCAACCGCATTCGTGGGTCGCGATCGTCACCCTGGTCGCTCTGCTGGTCTATGTCTGGATGGCCTTGCGGATCGCCGGGGCGCGCAGCAAGACCGGCATTCAGGCCCCCGCCATGACCGGCGACCCGGTGCTGGAGCGCCATATCCGCGTTCAGGCCAACACCCTGGAATGGCTGGTGATCTTCCTGCCCTCCCTGTGGCTGTTCGCCGTCTACTGGAGCGACCTGGCGGCGACGATCTGCGGCGCGGTCTGGATCGTGGGCCGGATCCTCTACGCCCTGGGCTACGTGGCCGACCCGGCCAAGCGCGAGGTCGGCTTCGGCATCCAGGCCCTGGCGACGGCGGTGCTGGTCTTCGGCGCCCTGGGGCGGGTCGTCTATGTCCTGGCGGTGGTCGGAAACTGACGACCCGCCGGGCGTGGCGGGCACGAACACCGCCCGCCTGGTCTGGTTCGCGGCTTCGCGATCGCGGTGGCAGTCCTCAGACGCGGTTGAACTTCTTCACGCGTGCAACGTAGGCGCCTTGGCGAAACCACAAAGCTGCGCCATGCATTATGCGACGGGACGAAAACGAGTCTTTCGCCGAGTTCCTTTGTGAAGGGATGCGCCATGATTCTACGCAAGACCATACCGGGCAAGGCCGGCTTGGTCGCGACCATGGCGCTCGCCGCCCTGCTGACGGCCTGCGCCACCGCGACCCCCTATCAACCCAACGTGCCGGGCCAGTCGGCCTCGGGCGGCTTCTCCGATCAGCGCCTGGAAAGCGACCGCTATCGCGTGACCTTCTCGGGCAACAGCCTGACCTCGCGCGAGACCGTCGAGCGCTACCTGCTGTACCGGGCGGCCGAGCTGACCACCCAGCAGGGCTATGACTGGTTCGAGACGGCCGACCGCCGCACCGACCGGGAGGCCCGCACGGTGGTGGATCCCGATCCGTTCGCTCGTCCCTTCGGCTATTATGGCGGCTACTACGGCTACTGGCGTCCGTCGTGGCGCTATTACGGCCCGCGCTACGGCGGCTGGCGCGCCTGGGACCCCTATTGGGGCGACCCCTTCTTCGCCACCCCGGCCGAGGTCCGCACCATCGAGAAGTTCGAGGCCAGCGCCGAGATCGTGATGCACAAGGGCCCCAAGCCGCAAGGCGATCCCCGCGCCTACGACGCCCGCGAGATCATGGCCAACCTGGCCCCCCAGATCCAGCGGCCGGTGCAGAAGTAGGAAACGAAAAGGGCCGCTTCCCCAGGGAAGCGGCCCTTCTTGCTCTTGGGTCCTCCTCCCTCTCGCGAGGGGCGAAGGGCCCTACGCTTTAGCGCGGCGCCATGCGGATGCCGCCGTCCAGGCGCACGTCCTCGCCGTTGAAGTAGCCGCAAGTGATCATCGTCAGGGCCAGCTGGGCGTACTCTTCCGGATTCCCCAGGCGCTTGGGGAACGGCACCGAGGCCGCCAGGCCGGCCTTCACCGCTTCCGGCGCGCCGTTCATCAGCGGGGTGTTGAAGATGCCCGGCAGGATGGTGTTGACGCGGATGCCCTCGCTCATCAGGTCGCGGGCGATCGGCAGGGTCATGCCGACCACGCCGCCCTTGCTGGCCGAGTAGGCCGCCTGGCCCATCTGGCCGTCCTCGGCCGCGACGCTGGCGGTGTTGACGATCGCGCCGCGCTCGCCGTCCACGCCCGGCTCCAGGTCCAGCATGCCCTTGGCCGACTTGGCGATGCAGCGGAACGTGCCGACCAGGTTGATCTGGATGATCTTGTCGAACGCATCCAGCGGGAAGTGCTTGGTCTCGCCGGTGGTCTTGTCGCGGCTGGCGGTCTTGGCCGCGTTGCCGGTGCCGGCGCAGTTGACCAGGATGCGCTCCTGGCCGTGAGCGGCGCGGGCCTTTTCGAAGCCGGCGTCGACGTCGGCGTCGCTGGTGACGTTGACCTTGCAGAACACCCCGCCGATATCCTTGGCGACTTCCTCGCCGCGGGCCTCGTTCATGTCGAAGATGGCGACCTTCACGCCCTGGGCGGCCAGGGCGCGGGCCGTGGCTTCGCCGAGGCCCGAGGCGCCCCCTGTGACGACGGCGGCGACGGTGTTGTCGAGTTTCATGGACGTTTCCTCGTGGGTTGCGTTTAATTGTGGCTTGAGGAGCGGTTTAACCCGATGAGCGCCGACGCCAAACTGTCCCCTGACGTAAACCCGAAAGGCTCCGGACCCGAGGGTGTCGACACGGAGGCCAACGCCCGCGAGGTGCTGGATCCGGCCAAGGCGCTGGTTCCCGCCACGGTGCGCGTCAACGAGGAACGGGTCGCGCGCGGCTTCTGGCCCAAGATCCGCAAGGTCGCCGCCAAGGTTCCCTTCGCCGCCGACGCCCTGTCGTTGTGGTGGTGCGCCAAGGACCCGGCCACCCCGACCGCCGCCAAGGGGATGATGTTCGCGGCCCTGGCCTATTTCGTCCTGCCCACCGACGCCATTCCCGACGTGTTGCCGGCCATCGGCTTCACCGACGACGCGGCGGTGATCGCCGCCCTGCTGGCGGTGATCGGCAAGAACCTCAAGCCGCAGCATCGCCAGGAGGCCCAGGCCTTCCTCGCCAAGCTCGATCCCGATGCCTGACACGGGCTGGTGGGGCGTCGCCGCGGCCTGCGGGCTGCTCTATGGCCTGGTGCTGGTCCAGCGCCCGCCTTCGGCCGTGCGCACGATCGTCAAGACGACCTCGATCGCCGCCCTGGCGGTCCTGGCCTATTGGAAGGGCGGCGGGCCGCTTCTGGCTCTCGGCCTGGCTCTTTGCGCCATCGGCGACGCCTTCCTGGCCGGCGACCCCAAGCGCTGGCTGCCGTTCGGCCTGGCCGCCTTCCTGGCGGGCCATCTGGTCTATGTCCTGCTGTTCTGGCGCGAGCGGGGCGCGGTCGACCCGGCCTTCCTGGCCTCGGCGCCCCTGGTGCTCGTGGCCGCCGCCCTGATGCTCTGGCGGCTGTGGCCGGCCCTGGGCGCGCTGCGGCCCGCCGTGGTCGCCTATGTGGCGGCCATCGTGGCCATGGTGACGCTGAGCCTTCTGCTGCCGCGCGTGCGCTGGCCGGCCGCCGCTGGGGCCCTGGCCTTCATGGCCTCCGACGCGATCCTGTCGTTCCAGCTCTTCAAGCAGGCGCGTCTGTTCGGCTCGGAGCGGCTGACGCTTTGGGCGGTGTGGTTCCTCTATTTCGGCGGTCAGGCCCTAATCGCCTGGGGCATGCTGCGCTAGCTTCGCCCTTCAACAACAAGACCGCACGGAGGATCTCATGGCCGAAGCGTTCGACGTCTCCCTCCTGCCCTTCGCCGGACTGATGGGCGTGGAGATCGCCCACGCCGCTTCGGATCGGGTGGAAGGGACGCTGCTGGTCCGGCCCGAGCTCTGCACGGCCGGGGGCGTCCTGCACGGCGGTGCGATCATGGCCCTGGCCGACTCCCTGGGCGCGGTCGGCGCTTTCCTCTCCACGCCTGCGGGCTGGCGCACGACCACCCTGGAGAGCAAGACCAACTTCATCGGCTCGGCCCGGACCGGGACCACGGTGAAGGCGGTCTCGACCCCGCTCCACACGGGGCGACGCACCAGCGTCTGGACCACCCGGATCGAAGGCGCGGAAGGCAAGCTGGTGGCGGTGGTCACCCAGACCCAGATGACCGTCGAGGTCTGAGCGTGGCGCTGTTCGAGGTCCGCCCGATCACCGTCTCGATCGCCCGCCCTGCGGCCGAGGTCTACGCCTTCGCCCATCCGCCGCTGGCCTTTCCGAAGTGGGCCGCTGGACTGGGCTCGGGCCTCACGCCCGACGGCGACCGCTGGGTGGCCCACGGCCCGGACGGCGACGTCCACGTGCGCTTCTCGGCCCCGAACCCTTACGGCGTGCTGGACCACTGGGTGACTCTGCCCGACGGGACCGAGATCAGCATCCCCCTGCGCGTGGTGGCCAACGGCGACGGCGCGGAAGTGACCCTGACCCTCTTCCGCGCGCCCGGCATGGACGACGCCACCTTCGCCCGCGACCAAGCCATGGTCGCGGCGGACCTGGCCCGGCTCAAGGGACTGCTGGAGGGGTAGGGGCCCTTACCCGGTCAGGTGGCTGCGCCAGGCCTCGCGGAGCACCTTCTTGTCGATCTTGCCTGTCGCCGTCAGCGGCACCGGGGCGAAGACCACGTCGTCAGGGGTCCACCACTTGACGATGCGCGGCTCCAGGAACGCCAGCACGTCGGCCTTGGCCACGGCCGCGCCCTCGTGCGTCTCGATCACGAGCAGGGGGCGCTCCTCCCACTTGGGATGGGGCACCCCGACCACGGCCGCGATCTTCACGCCGGGACAGCCGGCGGCGATGTTCTCCAGGTCGATCGAGCTGATCCACTCGCCGCCCGACTTGATCACGTCCTTCTGGCGGTCGGTGATGCGCAGGAAGCCGTTCTGGTCCAGCGTGGCGATGTCGCCCGTGTCGAACCAGCCGTCGACGTCCGCGGCGTCCTCGTCCTTGCGATAGTAGCGCCGAACCACCCAGGGGCCGCGCACCTTCAGCGCGCCCGAGGTTTCGCCGTCGCGCGGGGCCTCGCTCCCGTCTTCGGCCTCGACCCTCAATTCGATGCCGAACTGCAGACGGCCCTGGCGAGTCCAGATCGCTTCGTTCATCGCATCCTCGCCCAGGGCCGCCAGGGCGGGAGTCGGGGTGGCGATCACCCCCAGCGGGCAGGTCTCGGTCATGCCCCAGATCTGCAGCACGTCGACGCCGTAGCGGGTCTTGAAGGTCTCGGCCATGGCCCGAGGCACGGCGCTGCCGCCGATCACCACGCGTTTCAGCGCCACCGGCCGCTCGCCGGTCTGCTCGAGATAGGCCAGGTACATGGTCCAGATCGTCGGGACCCCGCCGGTGAAGGTCACGCCCTCGTCCTGGATCAGCCGGTGCAGCGAAGCGCCGTCCATCTTGTCGGCCGGCAGCACCAGCTTGGCCCCGCAGATCGGGGCGGTGAACGGCAGGCCCCACGCGGTGGCGTGATAGAGGCTGGAGCACGGCATGACCACGTCGAACGCCGTCAGGCCGAAGGCGCTGGCCAGGCCTCCGGCCATGGCGTGCAGCACCACCGCGCGGTGCGAATAGAGCACGCCCTTGGGGTCGCCCGTCGTGCCCGAGGTGTAGCAGAGGAAGGCCCCGGCGTTCTCGTCCATCGTCGGCCAGTCGAAGGTCCCGGCCTCGCCGGCGATCAGGGCCTCGTACGACGCCGCCTCCACCCCGGCGGGATGGGTCCGTTCGGCGTCCGACAGCATCACGAAGGTCTCGATGCTGGTCAGGCGCGGGGCCAGGCGCGCGACCAGGTCGGCGAAGTTGCGGTCGAACAGCAGCACGCGGCTGGCGGCGTGGTTGATCGTGAAGACGATCTGCTCGTCCGACAGGCGGGGATTGGCCGTGTGCAGCACCGCGCCCAGGCCGGGGGCGGCGTAGAACAGTTCCAGGTGCCGGTGGGTGTTCCAGGCCAGGGAGGTGACCCGGTCGCCGGGCTTCACGCCCAGCCGGGCCAGGGCGTGGGCGGCCTGGGCGGCGCGCCGGGCCAGGCCTTCGTAGTTGTAGCGCCAGATCGGTTCGTCGATCAGGCGCGAAACGATCTCCCGCCCCCCATGGGCGCTGGCCGCATAGCGCAGGATGCCGCTGACCAGCAGCGGCGAAGTCTGCATCAGGCCCAGGATCACGGGCTCCTCCCTCATGATTTTGGGGGGAGCTTAGAACGGACTTGGCCGAAGGGGAGCGGGGAAATCTCGTTCGCTCACCAAAAGGTGAGCGAAATTAGAACTCCTCCCAGGCGTCCTCTTCCATCTTCACGGCGGCGGCGCCGTGGAAGGCGGCGGCGACCTTGGCCTGGGCGACGCGGGCCGGACTGGCGGCGGGGCGCGAGGCCGGGGTGGCGGCTGCCGGACGACCGGCGTCCGAGCCCACGCGGAAGCGGCCCACCAGGGTGGCCAGCTCGCCCGCCTCGCCCTTCAGCGAGTGGGTGGCGGCGGTGGCTTCCTCGACCATGGCCGCGTTCTGCTGGACCACCTGGTCCATCTGGTTCACGGCGGTGTTGACCTGATGCAGGCCGGTGGCCTGTTCCTGGGCGCTGGCGGCGATCTCGCTGACCAGGCTGTCGATCGAGGCCACCTGGTCGACGATGGCGCGCAGGGCCTGGCCGGTCTGGCCCACCAGGTCCACCCCCGCGCCGACCTGCTGGGTCGAGGTCGAGATCAGGCCCTTGATCTCCTTGGCCGCATCGGCCGAGCGCTGGGCCAGGGCCCGCACTTCCTGCGCCACGACGGCGAAGCCGCGGCCGGCGTCGCCGGCGCGAGCCGCCTCGACGCCCGCGTTCAAGGCCAGCAGGTTGGTCTGGAAGGCGATCTCGTCGATCACGCCGATGATCTGGGTGATCTGCTGCGAGGAGGCCTCGATCTCGGTCATGGCGCTGACGGCCTGGTCGACGATGCGGCCCGACTTCTCGGCGCCGGCGCGGGCGGTGGCCACCAGGCCCGACACCTCGTTGGCGCCGGCGGCGGTCTTGCGGACGGTGGCGGTGATCTCGTCCAGGGCCGCGGCGGTTTCCTCCAGCGAAGCGGCCTGTTGCTCGGTGCGGCGCGACAGGTCGTCGGAGGCCTGGGCGATCTCTTCCGAGCCCGAGCGGATGCCGCCCGTGGCGTTGTTGATGCCGCGCAGGGCGGCTTGCAGGCGTTCGGCGGCGGCGTTGAAGTCGGTTTTCAGCTGGGCGGCTTTGGGCGCGAACTCCACGGTGATGCGGTGGGTCAGGTCGCCGTTGGCCAGGTGGTCCAGGGCCCGGCCGATGGCGGTGATGGCCACGGCGTCGGCCTCGGCTTCGGCGGCCTTCTCGGCTTCGCGCTGAGCGCGCTCGACCTCGGTCAGGCGGCGCTGTTCCAGGGTCTCGCCTTCCAGGCGCAGCTTGGCGATCGCGGCTTCCTTGAAGTTCAGGACGGCGTCGGCCATCTGGCCCACCTCGTCCTTGCGGCCGACGGCCGGCACGTCCACGCCGTTGTCGCCCGAGGCCAGGCGGCGCATGGCGTCGGTCATGCGGGCCACCGGGCCGCCGATCGCGGTCGACAGCAGCCAGCCCATCAGGCCGGCGATGGCCAGGGCGGCCACGCCGCCGATCACCAGCGAGCCGACCGCCAGCCGCATGGCTTGCTTCTGCTCCTTGGCGCGCAGGGCCACCCGCTCGGCCGCGGCGTCGACGATTTCGTTCTGGATGTCGCGGATTGCGCCCAGGCTCTTCTTGCCGGTCAGCTCGGCGGCCGCGGCGCGGGTGGCGGGGTTGGCGATCTGGGCGATGGCGGGTTCGCCGATCGTCTGGCGCCAGTCGCCCATCGCCGCGCGCAGGCGCTGGATGCGAGCCTTCTGCTCGGGAACGGTGGTCTTGTTCTCGAAGGCGTCCAGGGCCTTGTCGAAGTCCTTGCCGGTGCTGCGATAGGTGTCGACGAAGCCGGTGTCGCCCAGCAGCGCATAGCCGCGCAGGGCGTTCTGCTGCTCCAGCACCAGGGTCATCAGCTCTTCGGCCTGGGCGGCCAGGCTCAGGCTGCGCTGGCTTGAGATCGAGACCTCGTCGATCCGCTGCAGGCTGGAGAACACCACGCCCGAAGAGATCACGAAGGCGAGGATCAGGGCGCTGAAAGCCACCCCAAGCTTCGCCGAAATTTTCAAGTCTTGATACTTCATCGCGCCGCCCCGGCCCCAACTGTTCCAGTCAAGGCCGGGGGTTTGTCAGTACAAGTCTTAATGTTGCATTGCAGCGACGATATAAAACGCCGTTATTTCAATAACCTAGATATTCGAAAGAACGGCGTCGCCCATCTGGACGGTGGTCAGTTCGCCGCCCAGGTCGCGCGTGCGGGCGCCCTTGTCCAGGGCTTTCTTGACCCCCGCCAGCAGGGCGTCGGCGGCGTCGGCGCGCTTGAGCGACCAGCGCAGGGCCATCTCGAACGACAGGATTGCGGCCAAAGGATTGGCCAGGCCCTTGCCGGCGATGTCCGGCGCCGAGCCGTGGATCGGTTCGTAGAGGCCCGGCTTGCCCGGATCGCCGATCGCAGCCGAGGGCAGCATGCCCAGCGAGCCGGTCAGCATGGCGGCCGCGTCCGACAGGATGTCGCCGAACAGGTTGTCGGTGACGATCACGTCGAACTGCTTGGGCGCGCGGACCAGCTGCATGGCGCAGTTGTCGGCCAGGATGTGCTCCAGCTGCACGTCGGCGTACTCGCGGGCGTGCAGGTCGGTGACCACCTGCTTCCACAGCAGGCCCGATTCCATGACGTTGGACTTCTCGGCCGAGGCCACGCGGTTGGAACGGCCGCGGGCCAGTTCGAAGGCCACGCGGGCCACGCGCTCGATCTCGCTGGTGGTGTAGACGGCCGTGTCGAAGCCCTTCTTCTGGCCGTCCGGCAGGTCCTCGATCCCGCGGGGCTGGCCGAAATAGACGCCGCCGACCAGTTCGCGCACGAACATGATGTCCAGGCCCGAGACCAGCTCGGGCTTCAGGCTGGAGGCGCCGGCCAGGGCCTCGAAGCAGTAGGCGGGGCGCAGGTTGGCGTAGACGTCCATGGCCTTGCGCAGGTTCAGCAGGCCGGCCTCCGGGCGCAGGTGGCGCGGCGCGCCGGCCCACTGGGGACCGCCGACCGCGCCCATCAGCACCGCGTCGCTGGCCAGGGCCGCGTCGCGCACTTCGTCCGTCAGGGGCGTGCCATGGGCGTCGTAGCTGGCGCCGCCGTAGATCCGCTCCTCGACGTTCAGGTCGGGCGTGAGGGCGGCGGCCACGCGGCGCACCTGGGCGCAGACCTCGGGGCCGATCCCGTCGCCGGGCAGGAGCAGGAGCGTGGACATTGGAAGGCTCTCTTAGATGGTGCGATAGGCCGAGACGTCGAACGACGACATGCGCCGGTCGTGGACGCCCAGTTCGGGGAAACAGGCGCGCCAGGCGGCCATGTGCGGGCTGGCGCGATGGAAGGCCAGGGCGTCCTCGTCGACGAAGTGCTCGAACACCCGGATCAGGCCAGGATCCAGCGGATCCTCGCTGAGGGCGTAGTCCAGGCATCCGGGTTCGGCCCGGCTGCCCTCGACCTGCGCCTTGAGATGCGGGCGCAGCTCGGCCAGGCGTTCGGGGGCGACGCGGATCGTGCCGGCCAGGATGACGCCGCCGGTTTTGGACATCAGGCTTCCAGCCAGGGCCGGTCCAGCGCCCGCTTGCTCTCGAACAGGTCGATGTCGGAGGCGTGCTGCAGGGTTTCGCCGATGGCGTCCAGGCCCTTGAGCATCTTCTCCTTGCGCACCGGGTCGATGTCGAAACGGAAGGTCCGGCCCGAGGGCGAGACCACCGTCTGGGCCTCCAGGTCGACGCTGACCATGTGGTTGCCGCCCTTGGCCTCGTCCATCAGGGCGGCGACCTCGTCGGGCTTCAGCGTCACGGGCAGCAGGCCGTTGTTGAAGCAGTTGTTGTAGAAGATGTCGGCGAAGCTGGTGGAGATCACGCACAGGATCCCGAAGTCCATTAGCGCCCACGGGGCGTGCTCGCGCGACGACCCGCAACCGAAGTTGTCGCCGGCCACCAGCACGGACGAGCCCTTGTACTCCGGCTTGTTGAGCACGAAGTCGGTGATCTCGTTCTCGTCGCCGTCGAAGCGGAAATCGTAGAACAGGCCCTTGGCCAGCCCCTCGCGCTCCACGGTCTTGAGGAACTGCTTGGGGATGATCTGGTCGGTGTCGATGTTGGCGAGCGACAGCGGCGCGGCGCGGCCGTCGAGACGGGTGAAGGCTTGCATGGCCTCGCCTCCTATTTCTGCAGCGTCTGGGTGATAGCCCAGCGTTCGGTCTTGCCGCCCTCGGCGCCGGCCGAGACGGTTTCTTGGCAGTCGGCTTTGCGGATCAGGCCGTCGCCGGTATTGATCTCGAAGCGGCAACCTTTGGAGATGTCCAGGTCGGCCGCCTTCGCCGCGTCCGAGGCCTTGGCCAGGTCCGCTGAGATGTCCTTGCCGGTCAGCTGCTTGGCGAGCTGGCCGCCTAAGGCCACGGCCGATTCCGGATCGATCGTTTCCTTCCAGGTCACGACCGCCAGCTTGCCCTTGTCATCGTAGCTGTCGAGCGTGATCGTGCCCCTTACCTTGACTCCGCCGCCGCCGAACGGGCTGGGCTCCTCGCCCTCGTACGATGACGCCTCGCCGACCTTCAGGCCCAGATTGTAGCCCACCGACAGGTAGACCTGCTCCTTGAGCAGCATGCCGGTGAACGCCTCGTCGGACAGGTTTGCGTACATCTTCTCCATGACGTCGCCCAACTGAGGCGCCATCTTGCGGGCGAAGGCGACCTGGCGCGCCTTCACGCCCTGCGGGTCGGCCAGCTTGATAGGGCGCAGGCTCTCGTCGGCGAGATAGGCCAGCTCGGAAGGCACGGTGGCGGCCAGCACCGGCTCGATCTCGGGATTCGAAACCTTGCGGTCCAGCAGTTTCAGCGAGACCAAATAGGCTTCGCCCTTCTCGTCGATGTCGATCGTCGCCAGCGAACGGGTCTCGACCCACATGCTTTCGGTCTTGCCGTCGCGCGTCTGTTCCTTGATGTGCCGCACGACCTGCTCGACGCGGGACGGCGCCGGGATGTCGAGCGGCATTTCGTGGCGGATCGTGTCGGCGGCCCGGGCGGCTCCCGTCACGCCGACCAGCGCAGCGAGGGCGAGGGAAAGGGTGCGCATCAGGCCTCGTTGTCCAGGAAGGTCCGCACGTCGACCAGCCGGCCGGCGATCGCCGCCGCCGCCGCCATGGCCGGCGAGACCAGGTGCGTGCGGCCCGCGCGGCCCTGCCGGCCTTCGAAGTTGCGGTTGCTGGTCGAGGCGCAGCGTTCGCCCGGGGCCAGTTTGTCGGGGTTCATGGCCAGGCACATCGAGCAGCCCGGTTCGCGCCAGTCGAAGCCGGCGGCCTTGAAGATGGCGTCCAGCCCCTCGGCCTCGGCCTGCTCCTTCACCAGGCCCGAGCCCGGCACGACCATGGCCTTGACGTGGTCGGCCACCAGGCGGCCGTGCAGGAAGGCTTCCTGGACCACGGCGGCGGCCGCGCGCATGTCCTCGATGCGGCTGTTGGTGCACGAGCCGATGAAGACGCGGTCGATGCGGGCTTCCGAGATCGGCTGGCCTGCGGTCAGGCCCATGTAGTCCAGCGCCCGGTGGGCCGCCGCGCGCTTGTCGGGCGTGGCGAAGCTCTCGGGGTCGGGCACATTGCCCGTCACCGGGATCACGTCCTCGGGGCTGGTGCCCCAGGTCACCATCGGGATCAGCTGGGAGCCGTCGATCACCACGGTGCGGTCGAAGACGGCGTCTTCGTCGCTGACGAAGCCCTTCCAATAGGCCAGGGCCATGTCCCAGGCCGCCCCCTTGGGCGCGGAGGGCTTGCCCTGGATGTAGGCGAAGGTCTTGTCGTCCGGCGCGATCAGGCCGGCCTTGGCGCCGCCCTCGATGGTCAGGTTGCACAGGGTCATGCGGCCTTCCATCGACAGGCCGCGAACGGCCTCGCCGGCGAATTCGATGACATAGCCCGTGCCGCCGGCCGTGCCGATCTCGCCGATCACGGCCAGGGCGATGTCCTTGGCGGTCACGCCCGGGCCCAGCTGGCCGTCGACGCGGACCAGCATGTTCCTGGCCTTCTCCTGGCGCAGGGTTTGCGTCGCCAGGACGTGTTCGACCTCGGAGGTGCCGATGCCGTGGGCCAGGGCCCCGAAGGCTCCGTGGGTGGAGGTGTGGCTGTCGCCGCAGACGATGGTCATGCCCGGCTGGGTGCGGCCCTGCTCGGGGCCGACCACATGGACGATGCCGTTGCGCACGTCGCCCATCGGGAAGAACTCGATGCCGTTGTCGGCGACGTTGCGGGCCAGGGTCTTGAGCTGGAGGCGCGCCTCGTCGTCGGCCACGGCGTCCACGCCCTTGGCCTGCCCCTCGGTGGGGATGTTGTGGTCGGCCACGGCCAGGGTGCGATCGGGCCGGCGCACCTTGCGGCCGGCCGCGCGAAGCCCCGCGAAGGCCTGCGGCGTGGTCACCTCGTGGATGAGGTGCAGGTCGATATAGAGGATGGCCTCGCCGTCCTGTTGAGCGACGACGTGGGCGTCCCAGATCTTGTCGTAGAGGGTCTTCGGTGCGCGGGTCATGATACCCGCGCATCTAGGCCTTGAGAGCGGGCGCGTAAAGCGAGGAAACGCCGAAAATTGGCGGTCGGCGGGGTGTGGCGGGAGATTCCTGCCCTAACCGGGCGCCGCCGGGGCGTCGCGGCGCAGTTTCTTGCCTCGCCCCTTCGGGCCTCGCCGCGGCGCGGAACGCAAAGAGGGCGCGCCCGCTGGTTTCGGGGCGCGCCCTCGTATCGCATTTCCTTCGGGGGCGATGACGCCTTTCCCGAAGAGGGCCACTTCCTAGCAAGGGAGCGGTCAATAAGCCCGTCGCAGAGCGGTGGGGGTGATCCGATTAAGGATTAAGAACGTCGTTCTGTCAATATATCTGTGTGGTTGCACATAAGCTGCGCCGTGAAGGCGTTGGGCGCGGCTCGCCAGGACGTGGTCAAAGAAAGACGCGGCCAAAGAAAAAGGCCCCGGCGTTCCGCCGGGGCCTCGTTCGTTTCGCGTCGAGCGCGGAGCCTTATTCGGCGTCCTTGCTCTTGACGTTGGTGCGTTCGGCGATACGGGCCGACTTACCGCGACGGTCGCGCAGGTAGTACAGCTTGGCGCGACGGACGACGCCGCGACGCTTGACTTCGATGCTTTCGATGCTCGGCGAGAGCAGCGGGAACAGACGCTCCACGCCTTCGCCGAACGAGATCTTGCGGACGGTGAAGCTCTCGTGCACGCCGCCGCCCGAACGGGCGATGCAGACGCCCTCGTAGGCCTGGACGCGCTCGCGCTCGCCTTCCTTGATGCGCACGTTGACGCGCAGGGTGTCGCCGGGCTCGAAGTCCGGGATCGCGCGGGCCGCCAGCAGACGGTCGGTTTCTTCGCGCTCGAGTTCAGCGATGATGTTCTTCGCCATGGTCTAGTCTCCTTTGGGCTTACCCGTTTTCGGGTCGCCTTTTGCCTGTTGATTGGCGAGATGCGCTTCCCAGAGGTCGGGGCGCCGCTCGCGAGTCGTTTCTTCACGCATCGCCTGCCGCCACTGGGCCACCTTCTTGTGGTCGCCCGACAGCAGCACCTCGGGGATGTCCTGGCCCTCGAACGTCCGCGGTCGCGTGTACTGCGGATGCTCCAGGAGGCCGTCCTCGAAGCTTTCTTCCTGCGTGCTTTCGAAGTTGCCCAGAACACCCGGAGCCAATCGAACGCACGCCTCGATCACGACCATCGCCGCCGCCTCGCCACCGGCGAGAACCGCGTCTCCGACCGAGACCTCCTCGAACCCCCGGGCGTCGAGCACCCGCTGGTCCACCCCCTCGAAGCGGCCGCACAGGACGATAACGCCCGGCGCCTTCGACCACTCTTTCACGCGCGCCTGGGTCAGGGGCCTGCCCCTGGCGCTCATGTACAAAAGCGGCCGCCCGCCGATGTCCACGCTGTCCAGCGCGGCGGCGATGACGTCCGCTTTGAGTACGGCTCCCGCGCCGCCACCCGCGGGGGTGTCGTCGAGGAAGCCGCGCTTATCCTTGGAAAACCCCCGAATGTCCAGTGTTTCCAATCGCCACAGGTCCTGCTCTTTCCAGGACGTGCCGATCATCGACACGCCAAGGGGGCCCGGAAAGGCCTCGGGGAACATGGTCAGGACGGTGGCGGTGAACGGCATGGGCGCTCCTTAGCGCTCTCCACGCCCGAAAACGAGTACCGACGAAGAAAGGGTCAGGCGTCGTAGACGCGGCCCAGGGGCTTGCCGGCCTCAGCGGGGGCCAGCGGCGGGGTCAGCTTCACGGGTTCGCTGGTCGGGTCGGCCGGCGGGGCCGGACGATGGACGGGCGCGGCGGCCAGCACGGCGGCGGTGGTCAGCGTCGCGGCGACCACGGCCGTGCCAACGCGGATCTTCTTCCATGAAACCATGAAAACGAGGTCTTCCAGATTGTCGGGTCGTCCAGTCCAAAGCCCGGGAGGAGGGGAGGTTCCCGTGTGGCGGCAATAGGGCGGACTCCCGCCATCTAGGCGAAGCTGAGGGCGCGGCCAAGGCGTCAATACGACGCGTTCGCCCCAATTGCATCGTTGCCTTCTTCGCGGGCGGCGGGCGCCAGGATCTGTCAGCAGTCTGGCGTCGGCGTCCGATTTTCGCGAGACGGCGGCGGAGCGACACGCCATGGTCGCGCCCGTTCGAAACTCGCCTCGCCACCAGTTCGCCGGAGCGCCCCGATGACCGCCGCCGCCCGCTTCCACGCTCTCCACGCCGGCCCCGCCGTGCTGGTCCTGCCCAACGCCTGGGACGCCGCCAGCGCCGCCCTGATGGAGGACGCCGGGGCCCAGGCCGTGGCCACCTCCAGCGCCGCCGTCGCCTGGGCGCGCGGTTACGCCGATGGCGACGCCGTGCCCGTCGACCAGGTGGTCGACACCGTCGCGGCCATCGCCCGCGTCGTCTCCGTGCCCGTCACCGCCGACATCGAGGGCGGCTACACCGACGACCCGGCGACCCTGGCCGAGACGATCCGCGCCGTGGTCGGGGCCGGGGCGGTGGGGATCAACCTGGAGGACGGCCGCCGCGATCCCGACCTGCACGCCCGCAAGATCCAGGCGGCCCGGGCCGCCGCAGAGGGCGCAGGGGTCGACCTCTTCATCAACGCGCGCACCGACGTCTACCTGGCCGGCCTGGCCGAGGGCGAGGCGGCCAAGGGCGAGACCCTGCGCCGCGCGGCCCTCTACAGGGACGCCGGCGCCAGCGGAATCTTCGTGCCCTGGCCGATCGAGGCGGACCTGCTGGCCGAGCTGGCGGCCGGGATCGCCTTGCCGCTGAACGCCATGGGCCGACCCGGCATGCCCACGGCCGCGCGCCTGGGCGAGCTGGGCGTGCGCCGCCTCAGCTCGGCCACCGGCCCCTTCCGCGCCGCCTACGGGGCCATGTTGCGCGCCACCGCGACCTTCCTGTCCGACGGCGACACCACCGGCTACGCCACGGCCGCCGAGGGCCTGCCGAACCTGAACGCCCGGTTCGGCTAGGGCTTGGCGGGAGGAGGAGCTTCCGCCGTCGCCTCCTTCCACGTGAAGCGGATCGGCACCACGATCGGCAGCCCGTCGAGCGGTTCGCCCTCCTTGCTCCACGGATTGACGGCCATGAGCTTGGCCGCTTCCACCGCCGCCGCGCCGAAGCCCAGCTCGGCCGGCTGCTCGCGGCGGACCGCGCACTGGGTCAGGTCGCCGGTGGGGGCGATCACGCAGCCCACCACGCCCAGGCCTTCGTTGACCCCCGCCCTGATCGCCGCTTCGGGATAGATGGAAGACATGCCCTCGGGGGTTAGGGTCTTGATCCAGCGCGGGGCGTTGATCTTGCGCGCGTCGGGCAAGGCGGGATCGCGAAAGCGGAACGGGATATCCACGCTGTACTTGCGCATGTCCTTGGCCGCGTCGGGGCCGACATTGATCTGGAACCGGTCGGCCAGCGACCGGGCGGCCTTGGCGAAGCCCCGATTGACCGGGATTTCCGAGATCGTCTCGCAATGCGTCGGCTTGCCGGTCTTGTCGATGTCGCAGCGCAGGGCCGCCTGGCCGCTGTCCACGTCCTTGGCCATGCTCGGCCAGGCGGCCCGCATCTCGGCGGCCGAGGGGGTCGTCGTCCATGGCGGATCCAGCACCAGGGTGTTGCCGACGATCGGTTGGGAGGCGCTCGCCAGGCCCTTCCATAGGATCGGAATGCTGATCTCGGTGGTCACGGGCTTGCCGCCGCGGATCTTGGGCGTCATCCGGAATTGCGGGGCCAGCAGCAGCGCCGCCGCGCCAAAGCCCTGGCCTTCGGGCGTCTCCCAGCCGACCTTGCACTTCTGCAGGAAGCCCTCGAGACTCAGTTCGCAGGTGATGATGGCCTTGCCGTCCACTCTGGCGCCGCGCGGATAGACCCCCGCCAGCTCGCTGGCGGTCGGCTTGCGCATCCAGTCGGGATTGGCGTCGCCGGGCGCCAGGAAATTGTAATAGGTCGTGAAGCGGCGGCCGTTCAGGGGCTGGCCGTCGCGATCCTTTAGCGCCACGCGTTCGCGGGCGGCCAGGCTCAGTCCCGCCTGGCCGAAGCCTTCGCCGGCCGGCTCCTCGCGGGTCACCTTGCAGTCGATCAATTCGCCCTTGAGGCCGGCCGCGCAGTCCAGTTCGACATCGCCGCTGATCTTGCGCGCCAGCGCGGCCTTGGGATAGGCGGCGGCCACCTCGGACGGCTTGGCTTCTCGCTCCGGAACCGGAATGGCGCGCTCGGCGTCGGCGGCCTGGGCCGCGCCGGCCCCGGCCAAAAGCGTCGCGGACGCCAAAGCGCCTGCAAACCAGATCCTCATTCCCTAAACCCCCGGCACGAAGACCGCCGTCCCCGTCGTCCGGCGCAACCTATGGCGGAGTTCTAGTCGTCGAGTCGGCCTTGCGCCAGCCGCGTCAGCAAGGTCTCGGGCTTGGGTTCCCGCGCGGCCCGCGACCGCCTATCTTCTCCGGCATGACCGACACGATCGCGACCGATTCCGCCGCTCCCGCCGACGCGCCCGTCTCCGAGCGCCCCCTGACCCAGGATGGGCCCGCCGTGCGGCTGTTCCTGGTCGACGGCTCGGCCTACCTGTTCCGCGCCTACCACGCCCTGCCGCCCCTGACCCGCAAGAGCGACGGCCTGCCCGTCGGCGCGGTCCAGGGCTTCTGCAACATGCTGTGGAAGCTGATGCGGGACATGCAGGGCGACGCGCCCACGCACCTGGCCGTGATCTGGGACCATTCGGAGAAGACCTTCCGCAACGACCTCTACGACCAGTACAAGGCCCACCGCCCGCCGCCGCCCGAGGACCTGATCCCGCAGTTCCCGCTGGTGCGCGAGGCGACGCGCGCGTTCGGCGTGCCCGCCATCGAACTGGCCGGCTACGAGGCCGACGACCTGATCGCCGCGTACGCCTGCAAGGTCCGGGACATGGGCGGCGAGGCCGTGATCGTCTCGTCCGACAAGGACCTGATGCAGCTGGTCGGCGACGGCGTGTCGATGTTCGACCCCATGAAGGGCGTGCGCATCGACCGCGAGCAGGTGTTCGAGAAGTTCGGCGTCTATCCCGAGCGGGTCGTCGACGTTCAGGCCCTGTGCGGCGACAGCGTCGACAACGTGCCGGGCGCCCCGGGCATCGGCGTCAAGACCGCCGCCCAGCTGATCACCGAGTACGGCGACCTGGATTCGCTTCTGGAGCGCGCGGGCGAGATCAAGCAGCCCAAGCGCCGCGAGACCCTGATCGCCTTCGCCGACCAGATCCGCCTCTCGCGCGCCCTGGTGAAGCTGGACTGCGACACGCCACTGCCGGAGCCGGTCGACGACCTGGTCGTGCGCGAGCCTGACAAGGCGGTGCTGTCGGCCTTCCTCGAGCAGATGGAGTTCCGCTCGCTGGCCCGCCGGGTGGGCGACGGATCGGCCGCCGCCGCGCCGGGCACGCTGGACCGCGCTCCCGCCCAGCCCAAGGCCCCGGTCACCACCGTGTCCTACATGGGCGCGGCCGCCCGCGCCGCCGCCAACCCGGTGGCCGAGCCCGCCGTGATCGACCACGCGGCCTATGTCTGCGTGCGCGACGCCGAGACCCTCAAGGCCTGGGTCGACCGGGCCACGGCCAAGGGGATCGTCGCCTTCGACACCGAGACCGACGCCCTGTCCTCAGCCACCGCCGGCCTTTGCGGCGTGTCCCTGGCCGTCGCCCCGGGCGAGGCCTGCTACATCCCCGTCGGCCACTGCGAGAAGGAGGGCCTGGCGCTCGAGGCGGCCGCCGACCTGGTGCAGATCCCGCTGGAGGAGGCCATCGCCATCCTCAAGCCGATGCTGGAGGATCCGACGGTTCTCAAGGTCGCCCAGAACGGCAAGTACGACATCGCCGTCCTGGCCCGTTACGGCGTCAAGGTCGGGCCGATCGACGACACCATGCTCATCAGCTACGTGCTGGAGGCGGGCCTGCACGGGCACGGCATGGACGAGCTGTCGGAGCTGTGGCTGGGCCACAAGCCGATCCCGTTCAAGCAGGTCGCCGGCAGCGGCAAGAGCCAGATCAGCTTCAAGCACGTGGGCCTGAACGAGGCCACGGCGTACGCCGCCGAGGACGCCGACGTCACCCTGCGGCTCTACAACATCCTAAAGCCCAGGCTGGCCCAGGCCGGCCTGCTGACCGTCTACGAGACCCTGGAACGGCCGATGCCGGCGGTGCTGGCGGCGATGGAGAACGAGGGCGTCCGCGTCGACCCCGACGCCCTGCGGCGGCTGTCCAACGAGTTCTCGCTGCGCATGGCCGAGTACGAGGCCCGCGCCCAGGAGCTGGTGGGGCGCCCGTTCAACCTGGGCAGCCCCAAGCAGATCGGCGACGTGCTGTTCGGCGAGATGCAGCTGAAGGGCGGCAAGAAGACCGCCACGGGCCAATGGTCCACCGACAGCGACGTGCTGGAGAGCCTGGCCAATGAGCACGAACTGCCGCGCGTCCTGCTGGACTGGCGCCAGCTGTCCAAGCTCAAGGGCACCTATACCGAGAACCTGATCGCGGCCATCGCGCCCGGCGGCGCCGACCGGGTGCACACCTCCTACGCCCTGGCGGCGACCACGACGGGCCGCCTGTCCTCGTCCGATCCCAACCTGCAGAACATCCCGGTCCGCACCGAGGAAGGCCGCAAGATCCGCAAGGCCTTCATCGCCGCGCCGGGCAAGGTGCTGATCAGCGCCGACTACAGCCAGATCGAGCTGCGCCTGCTGGCCCACATCGGCGACATCCCCCAGCTGAAGAAGGCCTTCCAGGAAGGGCTGGACATCCACGCCATGACGGCCTCGGAGATGTTCGACGTGCCGATCGAGGGCATGCCCAGCGAAGTGCGCCGCCGGGCCAAGGCCATCAACTTCGGCATTGTCTACGGCATCAGCGCCTTCGGCCTGGCCAACCAGCTGTCGATCCCGCAGGGCGAGGCCGGAGCCTACATCAAGACCTACTTCGAGCGCTTCCCCGGCATCCAGGCCTACATGGAGGCGACCAAGGCGTTCGTGCGCGAGCACGGCTATGTCACCACCATCTTCGGCCGGAAGATCAACATCCCCGACATCGGCGGCAAGTCTGTGGCCCACCGGCAGTTCGCCGAGCGGGCGGCGATCAACGCCCCGATCCAGGGCGCGGCCGCCGACGTCATGCGCCGGGCCATGGTCCGCATGCCGGCCGCCCTGGCCGAGGCCGGCCTATCTTCGCGCATGCTGCTGCAGGTGCACGACGAACTGGTGTTCGAGGCTCCCGAATCGGAGGCGGAGGCCACCTGCGAGGTCGCGCGTCGGGTGATGGAGCGCGCGGCCGAGCCCGCCGTGTCGATCTCGGTGCCCCTGACGGTTGAGGCGCGCGCTGCGGTCAACTGGGACGAGGCGCACTAGAAAAAATATTCGCCCATCGCCCGGCGCCGCCCTAGGTGGCGCCGGGCGGCCGCCACGCGTTTCTTCCGGGTTCGGATACAATCTTGGGCAGTCGGCAAGCGCTCCCATCCGCCGGCCCGGGTGTCTGCGCGCCATCCACCTGCGACGTTCCGCCACAGCACGGTTAATGTCGTGGAAACCGCGCCTTCCGCATCGGTTGGACGGCGATGCGCTTCCGGCTCCCTGTTCAAGTAACTGTGGTATCTGGTTTTTCCGCGCTCGCAGGGCAATGGGAGAGCGCGCGTGAACCTTGGTGACCTGAAGATTCCCCACAAGCTGCTGGCGGTCTTCGCCGTCATGCTGACCACCATCGTGGTCATGGGCGTGACCCTGTTCGTCAACCAGGCCGACTACGAAGGTTCGGTCGCCCGGACCGAACGCGCCTACGAGAGCCTGCGCGCGGCCGACACCGCCGCCTTCCGTCTGACCCGTCAGGAAAACTCCCTGCGCGGCTTCCTGCTGTCGGGCGACGCCTACTACGTCCAGCGCCTGGAAGAGGCTCACAAGCCCAAGTTCCTGGCGGCCCTGGACGATCTGCGCAAGCTGGCCGACGGCGACCAGGCGGCCCTGGCCCGCATCGCCGCAGTCGACACCGCCTACGCCGAGTACCGCAAGCTGGCCATCGAGCCGGGCGAGACGCTGGGCCGCGATCCGGCCACCCGCGCCCAGGCGGTCGAACTGGTCAAGCACGACGGCGTCGCCGACAAGGCCGTCACCCCGGTCGAGGACGCCATCGAGGCCATCACCAAGGAGGCCGAGGCCGTGCTGGCCACCGAGGCGGCCGCCCAGAAAACCGCCTCGCTGGAAACCACCCTGGCCCTGGTCATCGGCATTGGGATCACCGTGGCCATCGCCCTGGGCGGGGGGCTGCTGCTGTCGGGCGCGATCGCCGCTCCGGTCGCGGCCATGACCACCGCCATGCGTCGACTGGCCTCCGGCGACAACGGCGTGGCCATTCCCGCCACTGGCCGCAAGGACGAGATCGGCCAGATGGCCGCCGCCGTCGCCACCTTCAAGGAAGCCGCCATCGAGAAGATCCGCGTCGAGAGCGCCGCCGCCGCCGAGCGCCAGGCGGTCGAGGACGAGCGTTCGCACGTGGCGCGCGAGAAGGCCCGCGAACTGGCCGCCGACGAGGCCGCCATCGGCGCCCTGAACGAAGCCCTGGACCGCCTGGCCGGGGGCGACCTGACCACCCGCATCACCACGCCGTTCCAGCCCAAGGCCGAAAGCCTGAAGACCAACTTCAACGCCGCGGTCGCGCGCATCCAGGACGCCATGAAGGCCATCGCCGTGGCCACCCAGGGCGTCAACAGCGGCAGCGACGAGATCGCCCAGGCCTCCGACGACCTGTCGCGCCGCACCGAGCAGCAGGCCGCTTCGCTGGAGGAAACCGCCGCGGCCCTGGACGAGATCACCGCCACCGTTCGCAAGACCGCCGCTGGCGCGAAGGAGGCCTCCAGCGTGGTGGCCGTCGCTCGCTCGGACGCCGAGAAGTCGGGCCGCATCGTCAGCCAGGCCGTCAGCGCGATGACCGAGATCGAGCAATCCTCGGCCCAGGTCAGCCAGATCATCGGGGTGATCGACGAGATCGCCTTCCAGACCAACCTGCTGGCCCTGAATGCTGGCGTGGAGGCCGCTCGCGCGGGCGACGCCGGCAAGGGCTTCGCGGTCGTGGCGCAGGAAGTGCGGGCCTTGGCCCAGCGCTCGGCCGAGGCCGCCAAGGAGATCAAGACCCTGATCTCGACCTCGACCGAACAGGTCGGCGCCGGCGTCAGCCTGGTGGGCCAGACCGGCGAGGCCCTGCAGCGCATCGTCGACCAGGTCGCCTCGATCGACAGCCTGGTCAACGAGATCTCGGCCTCAGCCACCGAGCAGTCCACCGGCCTGCACGAGGTCAACACCGCCGTGAACCAGATGGACCAGGTGGTCCAGCAGAACGCGGCCATGGTCGAGCAGGCCACGGCCGCCACCCATTCGCTGAAGGGCGAGGCCGGGGAGCTGTCCTCGCTGGTCGGCCGCTTCAAGGTGGGGGCGCACGAGGTCTCGGCCCCGGCCGCCCGCCCGTCTTCCGCTCGTCCCCAGACCGCTGTCCGGCCCGGTCGCGCCACCCCTCAGGTGCGCGGCGCCACGGCGCTCAAGGCCGACGAGTGGGAGGAGTTCTAGGCTCCGCGCAGGGCCTGGACTCCGGAAGGGCTCCCCGTCGGGGAGCCCTTTTCGTTTGGGCTCAGAACCAGCCCGCCTCGCGCAGGGCCTTGGCGTAGGCGCGGCTGACGGGGGCCTCGGCGCCGCCCTTCAGGGTCAGGGTCGCCCGGCCGTCGCCGCGCCTAGCGTTCTCGACCGCCCCCTTGGCCACCCACCAGGAGCGGTGGGTCTGGGCGCCCTCGATGCCCTCCAGTTCGGCCACCGCGTCCGACAGGCGCAGCAGGATCAGGTCCTGGCCCTTGGACGTGTGCAGGCGCAGGTAATGGTCCTCGGCCTCGACCGCATAGAGTTCGCCGCCGCGCAGGCGCGGGGGCAGGCGCTCCAGGAAGCGGGGCGGCGGGGCCTCGGGCGGGGCGGCGTGGGTCTGGACCGGCTGGCGGGTGGCCAGCATCATCAGGGCGGTCATTCCCATCGTCATCACCAGGGTCACCCCGAAGAAGGTCCCGACCGTCGGCAAGGTGGGCGAGGGGCGTCCGGCGGCCAGCCAGACGATCGCGGTGAACACCGGCGTCAGGCCCGCCACGATCCCGGCCCCGTGCAGCAGGGGCGCGTCGGATTCGGGGACGATCCGCTCCACGACCCTGGCCACCAGCGTGCCCAGCACCGCGCCGAGGACCGACAGTCCGATCCAGTAGGTCAGGCGCGGGACCAATGGGGTCGCGCCCGTGCCCAGGGCGCCGATCAGGGCCAGGAACGTCCCTGCGGCCACCGCCACCAGCAGCGGGCGCTTCAGGCTAAGCAGGAAGGTGGTCACTGGCGCTTCGCCAATGGCGGCGGGCCGCCGCTCACGAACTGACGACGCTGTCTCACGCACCTGCGGATGACCCCCGGCCCCTGTCGGTCCTAAGCCGGATCCGACCTTGATCGCCCCAACCGCGGGGCGCTCGCTGGAGGAGAAACAAGATGTCCGACACCGGCCTGTCAATCGGTTCCCGCCGCTTTCTGCGCACCCTGGCCGTGGGCGCGGCGGTCACCGTGGCCCTGGTGGTGGCGACCGGCGCCGCGCGCGGGTTGAGCCCGGCTGCGGTGCTGGGCCAGTTCACCCACATGACCGGCCATCTGCATGCTCCGCGCCTGGGGCTGCTGGCGGCGGCGCCCGTGCAGATCCAGATTCACGTGGCCGCGGTCAGCCTGGCCCTGGCGATCGGGATCGCCCTGATGCTGGGCCTGAAGGGAAACACCCTGCACCGCGCCCTGGGCTGGACCTGGGTGGTCGCCATGGCCACGGCGGCGATCTCCTCGCTGTTCATCCATCGCGCCAACGCCGGCGGCTTCAGCTTCCTGCACCTGTTCGCCGGCTGGACCCTGATCGCCTTGCCCATGGGCGTGTTCGCCGCCCGCAAGCACAATGTCCGCCTGCACGGCCGCACCATGACGGGCCTCTTCGTCGGCGGCCTGCTGATCGCCGGCGCCGCCGCGTTCCTGCCCGGCCGGCTGATGTGGCAGATCGTGTTCGGCTGAGGACCCTTCCGGACGCGCGCGCTGGACATCCCGCCGAACGTCGGCCTACGAACGGTCGGAGCAGAGCGCGGATCACGGAACATGACGACGCAAGTTCGAGCCCCCCGCGGCCGCCCGGCCGGGCGGGGCCGACCGTCCAAGGCCGCCGGCCGGGACCTGAAGGAGACCATCCTTGACGCGGCCGAGGGGCTGTTCGCCCGCCACGGCTTCCACGGGGTGACCATCCGCCAGGTGGCCGCCGAGGCCGGCGTCGACACCGCCCTGATCCACTACTACTTCGGCTCCAAGCGCGAGCTGTTCGACGCGGTCTTCCTGCGCCGGGCCGAGATCCTCAACACCGCCCGCAGCGTCTCGATGGACGCCTACGTCAAGAGCCATCCCGGCCGCATGACGGTCGAAGGGGTGATCGAGGCCTTCATCGAGCCGCTGCTGCGCATCTCCCAGGACGGCGGCCAGGGCTGGAAGAGCTACTTCGCCCTGGTGGCCCAGGTGAACAACACCCCCGCCTGGGGCGGCGAGACCATGGCCCGCTTCTTCGACCCCGTCGTCCACCGGCTGGTGGAGACGCTGAAGATCGTCCGGCCGGAGGCGGAGTATCGCGATCTCTACTGGAGCTACCAGTTCCTGACCGGCTCGATGATGCTGGCCCTGTCGGAGACCGGGCGCATCGACTCCCTGTCTGAGGGCCAGTGCCATTCCAGCGACCTCAACGCCGTGCGCGCGCGCCTGTTCGCCTATTGCGCGGCGGGCTTCGAGGCCGTGATCGCCCGCGCGCCCAAGGACTGAAGCACTCGCCGTCCGGGGGCGGAGCGATCGATTTCATCATCCGATGAAAAAGGGCTGGCGCAAAGCGTCGGGTTGAGTGACAGTGCGCTTCAATTCGCGAGCCGATGAATTCGCGAACGCCGGAAGATGCGTCCGTTCAAGGAGGCCGTCCGGCACGGGACGGAACGCATAGGGAGGGGGAACCCCAATGAAAACGATGCTTAAGCTCGCCCTGATGGCGGGCGCCGCTTGGTCCGTGTCCGCCGTGGCCGTCCAGGCCCAGGACGCCGCGCCGGTCGCGACCTCCGACACCTCGGTCGAGGAGCTGGTCGTCACGGCCCGCCGTCGCGAGGAAACCCTGAAGGACGTGCCGATCGCCGTCTCGGCGTTCAGCGCTGAGCGATTGGAGCGCCAGGGCGCGGCCGACATCACCGTGCTTTCGCAGACCACGCCCAACATCACGGTCCAGACCGCGCGCGGCTCGAACTCGACCCTGATCTCCTACATCCGGGGCATCGGCCAGCAGGATCCGCTGTGGGGCTACGAGCCCGGCGTGGGCCTCTATGTCGACGACGTCTACATCTATCGCCCGCAGGGCGCGGTGCTGGACGTGTTCGACGTCCAGCGCATCGAAGTGCTGCGCGGGCCGCAGGGCACGCTGTACGGCCGCAACACCATCGGCGGCGCGATCAAGTACGTCACCAATCGCCTGGGTGACGAGGCCGGCGGCAAGGTCAAGGCCACCTATGGCAGCTATAACCAGACTGACCTGCTGGTCCAGGCCCAGACCCCGATCGGCGGCAGCGGCCTGTCGATTGGCGGCGCCTACGCGCTCTACAAGCGCGACGGCTACGGCAAGAACCTGACCACCGGCGCGGACCAGTACGACAAGGACGTCCAGGCGATCCGCCTCAGCGCCGAGTACAAGCCGACCGAGGACCTGTTCTTCCGCCTCGCCTACGACCGGGTCGAAGACGATTCCAACGCCCGCCACGGCCACCGCGAACTGCCCAGCCTCACGGGCGGGTACAAGGTTCTGGACGTCTACGACACCCAGGCCGGCCTGGGTAACGACAACTCGGTCACCACCGAGGGCCTGTCGCTGACCGGCGAGTACCACGCCAGCGATCGCCTGACCTTCAAGTCGATCACCGCCAGCCGCAAGGGCCACACCGACACGGTCATCGACTTCGACGGCACGCCGCTGCCCACGCTGGACGTGCCGGCCACCTATGACGACCGCTCGTTCTCGCAGGAACTGCAGGCCGTCTATTCCGACGAGGTGGTCCAGGGCGTGTTCGGCCTCTACTACATGAACAGCCAGGCCTCGGGCGAGTTCGACACCATCGCCGGCAACGTGCTGCCCGCCCTGGGCGGCGTGGCCATCGCCGACGGCGGCAAGGTCAACACCCAGAGCTTCGCGGCCTTCTTCGACGTCAGCGCCAATTTCACCGACCGCTTCAAGGTCTCGCTGGGCGCCCGCGCCACCCGCGACCACAAGCGCGCCAACGTGTTCCGCCTGACCTATCTGGGCGCGGTGCGCACCCCCTTCCAGGGCGGCCCGCAGCGCGCGCCGTTCGCGACCAACACCAACTACAGCGCCGAGAAGACCTTCGAGCAGTTCACCCCGCGCGTCAGCGCCTCATATGAGCTGACCGATGACCTGAACACCTACGTCTCTTACTCGAAGGGCTACAAGTCCGGCGGCTGGGACATGCGCGGCGACAAGTCCCTGACGCCCCAGACCGACCTGGGCTACCAGCCCGAGACGGTCAACGCCTACGAAATCGGCCTGAAGGGCAACCTGTTCGACCGCCGCGTCTCGTTCGCCACGGCCGCCTTCCTGTCGAAATACCGCAACCAGCAGGTCACCACCCAGGTGGCCGTGCCCTCGGGGATCGCCAGCAGCGTGGACAACGCCGGCCGCTCCACCCTCTACGGCGTGGAGTTCGAAGGCTCGGCCCGGTTTACGGCCAACCTGACCGGCAACCTGGCGCTCGGCTACATCCACGCCAAGTACGACCAGTTCAACCGCTTCGTGCCTGGCGGCGCGCCCAACCCGCTCAATCCCTCGCAGACGATCCCGGCCGGCGGCCAGATCGTCAACGTGGCCGACCTCTACGGCTTCCAGAACACGCCGGAATGGACGGGCAACGTCAGCCTCACCTGGCGGGGCGACGTGGCGGGCGGCGAGCTGGTCGTCACCCCGATGGTCAGCTACCGCGACAGCTACCAGCAGTTCGAACAGCCCCTGCCGCTGCTGGACCAGAAGGCCTTCACCCTGGTGGACCTGACGGCCAGCTGGGCGCCGGCCAGCGGGCGCTACAAGCTGTCGGTCCAGGGCAAGAACCTGACCGACGAACGCTATCGCACCGGCGGCTACAATTTCGGCACGCCCACCTACAACAACTCGGTGATCGGCTTCTACGGCCCGCCGCGCACCTACTCGGCCTCGATCGAGGTCAAGTTCTAAACCCTCCCCCGACTTCGATACCGGCGACGGCTTGCTGCAACGGGCCGTCGCCGTTTCTTTGTCGTCTCCTGAGAATCATCCCCGCGAGGCATCGATGAGCGACCGCCAGACCACTCCACCGGCCGTCGTCGGCGGCTCGTCCTATCGCTACGTGGTCCTGGCGACCCTGATCCTGGTCTACACGCTCAACTTCCTGGACCGGCAGATCCTCGGGATCCTGGCCAAGCCCATCAAGGAGGAGTTCGGCCTGACCGATGGCCAGTTCGGGGCGATGAGCGGGGTGGCCTTCGCGCTGCTCTACACCACCCTGGCCATACCGATCGCCTGGCTGGCCGACCGCTTCAGCCGCGTGTGGATCATGACCGCGGCCCTGACCCTGTGGAGCGCCTTTACGGCCCTGTGCGGTTTCACCGGCGGTTTCTGGCAGCTGTTCCTGGCCCGGATGGGCGTGGGTATCGGCGAGGCGGGCGGAGTGGCGCCGGCCTATTCGATGATCTCCGACTACTTCCCCAAGCAGCAGCGGGCCCGGGCCCTGGCGGCCTACGCCTTCGGCATCCCGCTGGGCATGGCCTCGGGCACCCTGGTGGGCGGCCTGCTGGCGGTGCACTACGGCTGGCGCACGGCCTTCGTCGTGGTCGGCGCGTTGGGCGTGCTGCTGGCCCCGGTGTTCCGACTGATCGTGCGCGACCCGCCGCGCGGCGGCGCCGACGCCCCGGCCGGCGTCCCGTTCACCCCGCCCAAGGCCGCGCCGCTGGGCCAGGTCGTTCGCGTCCTGGCCGCCAAGCCCAGCTTCTGGCTCCTCTCGTTCGGCGCGGCGTCCTCGTCGGTTTGCGGCTACGGCGTGGCCCTGTGGCTGCCGTCGTTCTTCATGCGCAGCCTGGGCCTGACCCTGGGTCAGACCGCCTGGTACTATTCAGGCATCTCGTTCTTCGGCGGCCTGCTGGGCATCTGGCTGGGCGGGGCGATCGCCGACCGCCTGGGCGCGCGCTCCAAGGCCGGCTATCCCCTGACCCCCGCCGTGGCCTTCCTGATCTCGGTGCCGTGCTTCCTGCTGGCGATGAACAGCGGCGTGCTGGTCGGAGGCATGGGAGGAGGGGCGGCCCTGGCCCTGGCGTTCTTCATCTTCCTGATCCCCACCGGCCTGAACCTGGCGTGGCTGGGACCTATCACCGCCGCCGTCCAGCACCTGGGCCCCGCGCCGATGCGCACCACAGCCTCGGCCCTGTTCCTGCTGATCAACAACCTGCTGGGGATCGCGGTCGGCACCTACTATTTCGGCCTGATTTCCGATCTGCTGAAGCCGGCCTTCGGTCACGAATCCCTGCGCTGGGCCATCTACACCGGCATGGGTTTCTACCTGCTGGCGGCCCTTCTGTTCTTCCTGGCATCGCGTCGCCTGGACCGCGACTGGGTCGAATAGCCTCAGGTCCCAACAATCCTGTTTCGGGAACGCCACCGTTCGGACAAGTTCGGGTTACAAGAGCGCGCGGGCAACGGCGGGACTTGAGACCATGGGCGGCGACGATCGGCATATCTTCCACGATCCTTCCGGACGGCGGGATCGGCAGATGCGCCTGGGCCTCGGGATCGGCCTGTCGATCCTGGCCGCGGTGGTGGCCGCGTTCCTGGCCACCCTGGCCTTCGCCCCGCGCCTGCCTTCGGTCAGCCTGAAGGACCCGCACGTGATGTCGTCCCTGCACAAGGAGACGGCCCACCGGCTCAAGCCCGCCCTGGCCTGGCGCAAGGTCCCGCATCCCACCAGCCCCGGGGGCGCCGCCGCCACCCGCCCGATCAGCGTCGGCTTCTACGTCAGCTGGGACGAGGACAGCCGCGCCTCCCTGCGCCGCAACATCGACAAGCTGGACGTCGTCTCACCCCAGTGGGTGGCCCTGCGCGGCCCGGGCGGCGACGTGACCATCGACGACGACCCGACCGGCAACGCCCGCATCGCCGCGGCGGCCAACCACCCCGCCGTCCTGCCCCTGGTGCACAACTCGGCCAACGCCCAGTTCAACGGTCCGATGGCCGACGCTCTGCTGGCCGACCCGGCCGCCCGCGCCAAGCTGGTGGCCACCCTCGCCGACCTGGCCGTCAAGCGCGGCTGGGGCGGCTACGTGTTCGACCTGGAGAACCTCTCGCCCAAGGGCCAGGCCAACTATTCCAAGCTGCTGGGCGAAGCCCGCGCGGCGCTCAAGCCCCAGGGGCGCGAGGTCTGGGTCACCGCCCCGTTCGACGGCGAGGGCTGGCCGCTGAAGGCGCTGCAGGACGCCTCCGACACCCTGGTGCTGATGGCCTACGACCAGCACTACGCCTTCGGCGACCCCGGCCCCAACGCCGGCCAGGACTGGTACGAGAGCGAGATGGCCAAGCGCTTCAAGACGCTGGACCCGGCCCGCACCGTCATGGCGCTGGGCGCCTACGGCTACGACTGGACGCTCAAGCCCAACGGCAAGGCGTCGTCCGGCGCGCCGGCCACCTTCCACGAGGCGATCCGCAACGCCCAGGACGCCGACGCGACCATCGCCATGGACGAGAGCGCGCTGAACCCGACCTACGACTATGTCGACGACAACGGCGACAAGCACGTGGTGTGGTTCTTGGACGCCACCACCCTGTTCAATCAGGTCAAGGTCACCGACGAATGGAAGCCGCGCGGCTACGGCCTGTGGCGGATGGGCATGGAGGATCCGGGCGTCTGGAGCGTGCTGGGCAAGCCCTATGGCCAGGCCTCGGCTGCCGGCCTCACCCGCATCCCCGCCGGCCAGAGCGTTGACTTCGACGGCGGCGGCGAGGTGCTGCGCGTGGCCAACCTGCCCACGCCCGGCAAGCGCACCCTGGAGTTCGACGCCGGCACGGGCCTGATCTCCGGCCAGACCTACGACATCCTGCCCAGCTCCTACGTGATCGAGCGCTACGGCCAGAAGCCGGGCCTGGTCGCTCTGACCTTCGACGACGGCCCCGATCCGCGCTGGACGCCCAAGATCCTCGACATCCTCAAGGCGAAGAAGGCCCCGGCCACCTTCTTCGTCATCGGCGAGAACATGCAGGCCCGCCCCGACCTGGTGAAGCGCGAGGTCGCCGAAGGCCACGACGTGGGCGGCCACACCTGGACCCACCCCAACATCGGCGAAATCCCCATCGCCCAGACCGACGTCGAGCTGAACGCCACCCAGCGCCTGTTCGAGGTGATCACCGGCCGCTCGATGCGCCTGTTCCGGCCGCCGTTCTTCGGCGACGCCGAGCCTTCCACCCCCAACGAGGTGGCCCCCCTCGTGATCGCTCAGACCCTGGGCTACCTGGTGGTGGGCCTGCGGATCGACACCGACGACTGGCAGAAGCCGCCGCCCGACGTGATCATCCAGCGCGCCCTGGACCGCCTCGACCATCCCGGCGACCGGCCCGGCCAGGTGGTGCTGCTGCACGACGCCGGCGGCAACCGCGCCAACACCGTCAAGGCCCTGCCCGAGCTGATCGACCAGATCCGCGCGCGCGGCTACCGCCTGGTGACCGTGGGCGAACTGGCCGGCATGACGCCCGACCAGGTGATGCCGCTCAGCAACCGCGACCCCGTGGCCCTGACCCTCGACCGCATCGGCTTTGGCCTGTTCAGGGGCGTGAAGGTGGCCCTGACCACCCTGTTCCTGACCGCGATCGCCCTGGGCGTTGCGCGGCTGGTCTTCCTGGCCTGCCTGTCGCTGGTCCACCGCTGGACCCACCGCACGCCCGACGACCTGGACGCCCAGGCCGGTCCGCTGGTCTCGGTCCTGATCCCGTGCTTCAACGAGGAGAAGGTGATTGCCGCCTCGGTGGCGCGGATCCTGGAGTCCGACTGGAAGAACATCGAGGTGCTGGTCCTGGACGACGGCTCCAAGGACAACACCGCGCAGGAGGTGCGTCGCGCCCACGGCCACGATCCGCGCGTGACCCTGCTCAGCTTCGAGAACGCCGGCAAGGCGCGGGCGGTCAATCGCGGCCTGGCCGTGGCCAGGGGCGAGTTCGTCGTGGCCCTGGACGCCGACACCCTGTTCCCGCCCAAGACCATCGGCCGCCTGGTGCGCTGGTTCCAGGACCCGACCATTGGCGCGGTGGCCGGCAACGCCATCGTCGGCAACCGGGTCAACATCGTCACCCGCTGGCAGGCGCTGGAATACGTCACCGCCCAGAACCTGGAGCGCCGCGCCCTGGCGGCCCTGGGCGCGGTGACCGTGGTGCCGGGCGCGGTCGGCGCCTGGCGCAAGAGCGTGCTCGACGCCCTGGGCGGCTATCCGTCGGACACCCTGGCCGAGGACCAGGACCTGACGATCGCCTGCCAGCGCGCCGGCTGGAAGGTGGCCTTCGACCCCGACGCCCGCGCCTACACCGAGGCCCCCGACACGGTGGCGGGCCTGCTCAAGCAGCGCTTCCGCTGGTCGTTCGGCACCCTGCAGTGCGTCTGGAAGCATCGGGCGGCGCTGTTCAACCCCAAGACCCCGGCCCTGGGCTTCGTGGCCCTGCCGCAGATCTGGCTGTTCCAGATCCTGCTGGCCGTGGCCGCGCCCCTGGTCGACCTGGCGGTGGTGTGGAGCCTGATCTCGGGCCTCTACGGCGCCCTGGCCCATCCGGTGGAGTGGTCGCCCGACGATACCGTCCGGGGCCTGCTCTACTGGGGCGTCTTCATCCTGGTCGACCTGTCGGCCGGCGCCCTGGGCATGGCCCTGGAGAAGCGCGCGCCCTGGGCCGACCTGCCATACCTGCCCGTCCAGCGCTTCGGCTACCGTCAGCTGATGTACTACGTCGTGGTCAAGTCGGTCCTGACCGCCGCCCGGGGCGGGCGCGTGGGCTGGGGCAAGCTGGAGCGCCGCGGTTCGGCCACGGTCAAGTCGAGCGGGTAGGGGGCTTTCGTGACCGCCGGGGTTGATGACAAGGCTGTCATTCGCGGATGCGATTGGTAGCGGTAACTTTTATATCGCCGTTCCGTCTCGCCCTGACGCCGCGTCAGGGGGCGAAACGGCAAAAAGTCCAGCTGTGTCCGAGGCTGAGCTCGCTGCGCCCACTTTTTCACAAGAGCGGCCTAATCGGTCCAAGCGCGGTTGCGCCTGCGAAATCACGCTCCTATAACCCGGCCACAATTTCAGAAGCCGTCGTCGAGACTGGTCCCTCATGAACATCCACGAACATCAAGCCAAAGCCGTCCTCGCTGAGTTCGGCGCCCCTGTCCCGCGCGGATATCCCGCCTTCACCGTCGAGGAGGCCGTCGCCGCCGCTGAAAAGCTGGGTGGCCCGGTGTTCGTCGTGAAGTCCCAGATCCACGCCGGCGGGCGCGGCAAGGGCAAGTTCGAGGGCCTGGGCCCCGACGCCAAGGGCGGCGTGCGCGTCGTCAAGTCGGTGGAAGACGTCAAGACCAACGCCGCCGAGATGCTCGGCCGCGTGCTGGTGACCCACCAGACCGGCCCGAAGGGCAAGCAGGTCAACCGCCTCTACATCGAGGAAGGCGCGGCGATCGCCAAGGAATTCTACCTCTCGCTGCTGGTCGACCGCGAAACCTCGATGGTTTCGGTCGTCGCCTCCACCGAGGGCGGCATGGACATCGAGGACGTGGCCCACGCCACCCCCGAAAAGATCCATAGCTTCTCGATCGACCCGGCGACGGGCGTGTGGCCGACCCACCAGCGCGCGCTGGCCAAGGCCCTGGGCCTGACCGGCGGCCTGGCCAAGGAAGCCGCCGCGCTGCTGACCCAGCTCTACACGGCGTTCCTGGCCAAGGACATGTCGATGCTGGAGATCAACCCGCTGATCGTCACGGCCGACGACCACCTGCGCGTCCTGGACGCCAAGCTGTCGTTCGACGGCAACTCGCTGTTCCGTCACCCCGACATCCGCGAACTGCGCGACGAGACCGAGGAAGATCCCAAGGAAATCGAAGCCAGCAAGTACGACCTGGCCTATATCGCGCTCGACGGCGAGATCGGCTGCATGGTCAACGGCGCGGGCCTGGCCATGGCCACCATGGACATCATCAAGCTGTACGGCGCCGAGCCGGCCAACTTCCTGGACGTCGGCGGCGGCGCCAGCAAGGAGAAGGTCACCGCGGCCTTCAAGATCATCACCGCCGATCCGGCCGTGAAGGGCATCCTGGTCAACATCTTCGGCGGCATCATGCGCTGCGACATCATCGCCGAGGGCGTGATCGCGGCGGTGA
>JAGHZU010000021.1 GCA_017745235.1 Caulobacter sp.
TCGCCTCGCTGGCCGACACCATCAACGGCATGATCGAGACCCTGGCCACCTTCGCCGACCAGGTGACCAACGTGGCCCGCGAAGTGGGTTCGGAGGGCAAGCTGGGCGGCCAGGCGAAGGTGCCGGGCGCGGCCGGCCTGTGGCGCGACCTGACCGACAACGTCAACGAACTGGCCGCCAACCTCACCACCCAGGTCCGCGCCATCGCCGAGGTGTCCACCGCCGTGACCAAGGGCGACCTGACCCGGTCGATCACCGTGGAAGCGTCGGGGGAAGTCGCGGCCCTGAAGGACAACATCAACGAGATGATCCGCAACCTGAAGGATCAGACGTTGAAGAACACCGAGCAGGACTGGCTGAAGACGAACCTGGCCCGGTTCAGCCGCATGCTCCAGGGCGAGCGCGACCTCTCGACCGTATCGAACCTTGTGCTGTCGGAACTGGCGCCGCTGATCAACGCCCAGCACGGGGTGTTCTACGTCTCCGACCACGACATCAATGGCGAGCCGGTGCTGAACCTGGCCGCCAGCTACGCGGCCAATCCGGGTGACCGTCCGCCGGCACGTTTGCGCCAGCGCGAAGGCCTGGTGGGCCAGTGCGCGGCCGAGAAGCAGCGCATCCTGCTGACCGACGTACCGGCGGACTACGTGCGGATCAGCTCGGGCCTTGGCGAGGCCGCGCCGCGCAACATCATCGTCCTGCCGGCCTTGTTCGAGGGCGAGCTGAAGGCGGTGATCGAGCTGGCCAGCTTTGGCGAGTTCAACGAGACCCAGCAGGCCTTCCTCGACCAGCTGATGGAATCGATCGGCATCGTTCTGTCGACGATCGCGGCCAACATGCGCACCGAGGGGCTGCTGGAGCAGTCTCAACTGCTGACCGCCGAGCTCCAGGCCCAGCAGGGCGAATTGAAGAAGACCAACGATCGCCTCGAGCTGCAGGCCGCCAGCCTGCGCCAGTCCGAGGAGCTCCTCCGTTCCAAGCAGGACGAGCTGCAGCAGACCAACGCCGAGCTGGAAGACAAGGCGATGCTGCTGTCGGCCCAGAACAAGCAGGTGGAAGCCAAGAACGCCGAGGTCGAACAGGCCAAGGCCGCTCTGGAGGAAAAGGCCGAGCAACTGGCTCTGACGTCGAAGTACAAGTCCGAGTTCCTGGCCAACATGAGCCACGAGCTGCGCACGCCGCTCAACAGCCTGCTGATCCTGTCCAAGATGCTCAGCGAGAACGCGCAGGGGAACCTGAGCGACAAGCAGGTCGAGTTCGCCCGCAACATCCACAGCGCCGGCGCCGACCTGCTGGGCCTGATCAACGACATTCTGGATCTTTCGAAGATCGAGAGCGGCACGGTGACCCTCGACATCGGCGAGATGTCCTTCGCCTCGCTGCGCGACCAGACCGACCGCACCTTCTCGCAGCTGGCCCAGGACAAGAAGCTGGAGTTCTCGATCAACATCGACCCTGGTCTTCCACGCTCGATGTACACCGACGACAAGCGCCTGCAGCAGGTCATCAAGAACCTGCTGTCCAACGCCTTCAAGTTCACGCAAAGCGGTTCGGTGAGTCTGACGATCGCCCGGGCCCACGAGGGGTGGGCCGCCGGCAACGACCACCTCAACAAGGCCGGCCAGGTGCTGGCCTTCTCGGTCGAAGACACCGGTATCGGCATCCCGGAAGACAAGCAGCGGATCATCTTCGAGGCGTTCCAGCAGGCCGACGGGACCACTAGCCGCAAGTATGGCGGTACGGGCCTGGGCCTTTCGATCAGCCGCGAGATCACCCGCCTGCTGGGCGGCGAGCTGGGCGTGGTGTCGACGCCGGGGCAGGGAAGCACCTTCACCCTGTACCTGCCGCTGAATTTCAGCCCGGCGGCGCCATCAGTGTCGTCGTCCCAGCCCCTACGCCCGGCGACGGCCCCGGTCCAGACCTTCCGCCTGTCGACAGCCGAAACCGGCGTGGCCGAGCCCGCAGAGACAGTGGTCGACGACCGCGATCTGATCGAGCCGGGCGATCCGGTGGTGCTGATCGTCGAGGATGACACGCGCTTCGCCTCGATCCTGCTGTCGCTGGTGCGGGACGGGGGCTTCAAGGGCGTGGTCACGGGCGAGGGCTCGGCCGTGCCGTCCCTGGCTCGCCGCTTCAGCCCCGATGCGATCATGCTGGACGTGGGCCTGCCCGACATGGACGGGTTGGCGCTGCTGGACCTGCTCAAGCGCACGCCCGACACCCGCCATATCCCCGTGCAGGTGATCTCGGCCGACGATCAGGGAGGTCTCGGATTGTCGATGGGCGCCTTCGGCTTCACCAGCAAGCCGGTTGAGCGCGAGGCGGTCGCCTCGACCTTGGAGAAGGTCAAGCGCCTGGTGGACGAGACAGGGCGTGCGCCCGTTCTGGTCGGCGGCGAGGGCGAGGCGGCCGATACGCTGCGGGAGGCCTTCGGCGCAGTCGAGATCGTCAAGTCGCTATCCGACCTGGCCGACCAGGCGTTCGTGGCCGAAGGCTCGTGCCTGGTCATCAATGTCGGCGCCGGTCCGGTCGCCCCCTTGATCGATGCGCTGAAGCATCGCGAGGTGCGCTCGGGCGTGGCGGTGCTCTACGCGCCCGTCGAACTTGAGCCCGAGGACGACCGCCGGCTGCGCCTGGCGGTCTTCACGGGGTTGGCGCGGTTGGCGCGCACGCCCGACCAGTTGATCGACCACGTGACCATGTTGCTGCATGCGCCCTTCGATCGCCTGTCCGGCCCGGCCAAGGCCATGATCGCCCAGAGCCGCCATGCCGACGCTGTCCTGACCGGCCGTACTGCGGTGGTTATCGACGACGACATCCGCAACATTTTTTCGCTGGCCAGCGCTCTGGAGGAGTACGGGATCGAGCTGCGCTACGCCGAGAGCGGCCGTGCGGGCCTGGAATTGCTGGACAGCCTGCCCGAGCTCGACATGGTGTTGGTCGACATCATGATGCCCGACATGGACGGGTACGAGACGATCCGAGAGATCCGCGCCCGGCCGAAGTTCTCGGATCTCCCCGTGATCGCCGTCACCGCCAAGGCGATGAAGGGCGACCGCCAGAAGTGCATTCAAGCCGGCGCGTCCGACTATGTTTCCAAGCCCGTCGACATTGACCAGCTGATCTCGGTGTTGCGCGTGTCGGTCCAGCGGACCGACGCCCAGCGCCTGGCCGGCGACAATGTCGTGGCGATCCACAACACCGCCGCCCAATGAGCGTGCCGGCCGTCAGACAGGGCTCGGCGACGGCGCCGCCGCCCGAGATCCGGCCCCGGACCCGGATCCTCATCGTCGACGATGACGAACGCAACGCCTTCGCCGCGACCCAGGCGCTGGAGGCCCTGGGCCAGGAGTTGGTCGTGGCGCGCTCGGGGGAGGAGGCGCTGCGCTGCCTGCTGACCGACGACTACGCCGTGATCCTGCTGGACCTGCACATGCCTGGCATGGACGGCTACGCGACCGCTGAGCTCATCCGGCAGCGGCGGCGAAATCGCGACGTGCCGATCGTCTTCCTGACCGCGGTGTTTCGCGACGAAGCCCACATCTTCAAGGCCTATTCGGCCGGAGCCGTAGACGTGGTGTTCAAGCCCGTCGACCCGTTCATTCTGCGCTCGAAGGTGCAGGTGCTGGTCGACCTGCACGTCAAGACGCTGGAGCTGGAGCAGCAGTCCGAAAGCCGCCGCCGCCTGCTGGAGGAGAACGCCAGGGTTCAGGCCGAGAAGCTGGCCGCCGAGCGGGCGCTGCGCCAGAGCCAGGAGCGGCAGCAGGCGATCCTCCGGGCGCTGCCGGTGGTGTTCCACTCCCGCACGGCGGATTCGCCCTATGAGCCGCTGTTCATCAGCGAAGGGGTGCAGGGGCTCACGGGCTTCACGGCCGAGCAGTTCCTGGCCCAGGCCGACTTCGGCATAAGCCGTGTGCATCCCGACGATCTCGAGATTCTGGAGGCGGCCCAGGCCGAAGCCCGGCGCACGGGCTCCTACGCCTGTGAATATCGCTGGCTGTGCGCCGACGGCGTCTATCGGTCGCTGATCGATCGCGGCGTGCTGGCGCCCGACGAGGAGGGCGGACGCCAGGTGGTGTTCGGCTCGCTGGTCGACAACACCGAGCGCCGGGCGCTGGAGGAGCAACTGGCCCACGCCCGCAAGATGGAGGCCGTCGGCCAGCTGACCGGTGGGGTGGCGCACGACTTCAACAACCTGCTGACCGTGATCCTGGGCAATATGGAGTTGATCCGCCGGCGCACGGGCGAAAGTCACGAGCTGGCGCGGCAGATCGGCGCTGTGCTGCAAGCGGCCGAGAAAGGAGGGGCCTTGACCCGGCAACTGCTGGCCTTCTCGCGTCGCCAGCGCCTGAACCCGGTGACCGTGGACCTGAACGGCTTGATCGCCGACTTCGCTCCGCTGATGGGCCAAGCCGTGGGGGAAGCGGTCAAGGTCGAGCTGGATCTGGCGCCGCAGACCTTGCCCGCGCACCTGGACCCGGCGCAGTTCGAAAGCGCGCTCCTGAACCTGGCGGTCAACGCCCGCGACGCCATGGAAGGCGGCGGGACCCTGACCATCACGACGTGCGCCACGGGCGGGGACGATCCCCGCATCCTGGTGGCCGTGCGCGACACCGGTCAGGGCATGGAGCCGGATGTCGCCTCGCGCATCTTCGAGCCCTTCTTCACCACCAAGGACATCGGGAAGGGTTCGGGCCTGGGCCTGTCGCAGGTCTACGGCTTCGTCCAGCAGTCGGGCGGCCAGATTTCGGTGTCCAGCGCTCCGGGGCGGGGGGCGATCTTCGAGATCCTGCTTCCCATCAGCCAGGCCGCGCTCTGCCGTCGCGACGAAGACAAGCCCAGCGGTCTGTCTCGCGGCAGCGAGCGGATCTTGGTCGTCGAGGACGATCCCGCCGTCTTGGCCCTGGCGGTCGAGACCCTGACCGAGCTGGGCTATCAGGTGACCACGGCCACCAGTGCGGCCACGGCCTTGAAGCACCTGCGGGGCCGCCGAACGTTCGACCTGCTGCTGTCCGACGTCGTCATGCCGGGCGGCGTCAATGGCGTGGAACTGGCGCGTGAGGCTCTGCGGGAGCGCCCCGAGCTGAAGGTGCTGCTGACCTCGGGCTACATTGGCGACGAGGCTTCGTCCTGGGCCAACCAGTTTCCGATGATCGACAAGCCGTACTCGAGGCCGGAAATGGCCGCCAAGCTGCGCGCCGTCCTCGACGGGGACGTGTCGACCCGCAAGGTCCGCCGCCGACGGGGCTAGGAACCTAGGCGCAGGCCGCTGGGCATCGCGCCAGGCCGTTCATGGCGATGACGTCGATCGCGGCCATCAGACGGCTGGGGCTCATGTCGCTGCGCACCCACTTGGCCAGCCAGATCAGCATGCCGAGCATCAGCTGGACGACGACGGCGGTTTCGCAGGGCACGATCGAGCCGTCCTCGATCCCCTCGATCAGCAGGCGTTCCAGCATGGCGGTCAGCCTTTCGCCCCAGCCGGCGATCGTGGCTCGCTGCATGTCGTCCAGGTACGAATAGTCGCCGAAATAGAGGAGGGGGCCGTTGCGGCCTGAATCGACCAGCAGGTCCTCCAGGAAGCGACGCAGCCGGGCCGCTCCCGTCCCGCCCGCCTGGTTGGCTTCGATCAGGAATTGCTCGAAGCGTTCCAGCGAACGCAGGTGGCAGGCGAACACCAGGGCCTGCTTGTTGGGGAAGTAGTAGTAGAGAGCCGCGTCGCGCAGATCGAGGCGGGCGGCGATCTCGGTCATCGTCGCCTCGGCGTAGCTCTTGGCGTTGATGATCTCGACGGCGGCCCGCAGGATGGCGTCGCGCTTCTTGACGGATTTTCGGCTGCTGGACAGCGGCTTGTGGCCCTCGGGCCATGACGCCGCGACGGATTCTGAGCCTTCCAAGGCTGCGCTCCTCTCCCTTTCGACAAGCGCCGGTTCTTTTGCCGGTCGTCCGTCGTGCCTGCTGACGCTCGCCTCGAACGCGTCTTTGGGCAATGCCTTAAATTTTAGCTTGAACCAAAATATCTAGGACATACTAAAATATGGCCGAGCCGTGACGCGTCGCCAAAAGACCGCCGGCCGGGGGAGGAAATGCGGGAAGCGTCGATAGCGACCATTCCTGAAGCGTGGACGGCTCGCGAGCCGGCCCGTTCGCGTGCGCGAAGCCTGGGGCGTTCAACCATGCGTGGTCGCCCAGCCTGCGTTCCATACCCCCGCAATCATAAAAAGTAGGAGTGGAGGAAACATGCGTAAGGGACATTACCTGGGGGCGTCGCTGATCGCTCTGGTCGCGGCGGGGCCTGCGTTCGCCCAGGACAAGGCGGCCGCGCCGGCTTCGGCCTCGGCGGTCGTCGAGGAGATCATCGTCACCGCGACCAAGCGCGAGCAGACGCTCCAGGACGTGCCGATCTCGGTGGCGGTCACCAGCCCCAAGACGATCGAACGCGCCCAGATCCGCGACCTGATCGACCTGCAGTCGGTGGTGCCGTCGCTGAAGGTCTCGCAGTTCAATGCGGTCGGCCAGACCAACTTCATCATCCGTGGCTTCGGCAACGGCAACGGCAACGACGGTATTGAAAGCTCGGTCGGCGTCTTCATCGACGGCGTCTATCGCTCGCGCTCCGCCGCCGCTCTGGACGACCTGCCCGAGGTCGAGCGCATCGAAGTCCTGCGCGGACCGCAATCGACCCTGTTCGGCAAGAACGTGTCGGCCGGCGCCATCAGCATCGTGACCAAGCGCCCGGAGTTCGACTTCGGCGGCAAGGCCGAGGTCAGCCTGGGCAACTACAACCTGCGCCAGGTGAAGGGCACGGTCACCGGACCGCTCAGCGACACCGTCGCCGCGCGCCTGTCGGCCAGCGTCAACAAGCGGGACGGCTTCGCCCGCAACGTCACCACAGGCAACGACGTCAACGATCGCGACCGCTGGTCGATCCGTGGCGACCTGCTGTGGCAGCCCAACGACAAGGCCTCGGTCCGGATTATCGGCGACTACAACAAGATCTCGGAAGTCTGCTGCGCCGTGGCCTCGATCTACAACGGCCCGGCCACCCAGTTCATCGGCGCGCCCGCGCCCTACGGCATGGGCAAGCCGGTCGGCGACCCGGCCAAGGTCTTCGACCGCGACGTGATCTTCAACACCGACCCGACCAACAGCCTGGAAGGCAAGGGCCTCTCGGGCCAGGTCGACTACGACCTGGGCGTGGCCAAGCTGACGTCGATCACGGCCTATCGCCAGCAGGAGAACGCTTCCTACCAGGATGTCGATTTCACCGGCGCCGACCTGGCAAACAAGCTGGATGGCAACAGGATCAAGACCTTCACCCAGGAACTGCGCCTGGCCTCGAACGGCGATGGTCCGTTGAACTGGCTGGTGGGCGCCTTCTACCAGAACGAAAAACTCGATACCGGCCGGACCATCGATTACGGCAAGGACATGCGCGCCTACGCCGAGGGGCTGAGCGGCCAGGTTCCCGCCGCGCTCCTGCAGGCTCTGCCGGCCTATCTCCGTCCGGCCCTGACCGGCAAGTCGAACATCTACGCCCTGGAATTCCTGCAGAGCCTGGCCACGCCCTCGGTCAAGCCCGGTTCAACCTACTTCCAGACGGGGCAGGGCATCGACGACGACTACTCGATGAAGCAGCGGTCCTATTCGCTGTTCGCCCAGGCCGACTACCGGATCACCGAGAAGCTGACCATCACCGGCGGCCTGGCCTACATGAACGACCGCAAGCGCGTGGCCTCGAACGTGGTCTTGCGCGACCCGTTCTCGGCCCTGAACCTGCAAGCCGTGCCGCAGTTCACTGCGCTGGGCCTGCCGGGGAACCTCTACGGCGCGCTGGGCGGCCTGCAGTTCTATTACGGCAACACCAGCAACCACGCTCCGGTGAACTTCCCCAACGCCAACGAGTCCGGCGAACTGAAGGGCGACAAGGTCACCTACGCCATTCGCGCCGCCTACGACTTTGGCGCGGTCAACGCCTATGTCAGCTACTCCACGGGCTGGAAGGCCGGGGCCTACAATCTGTCGTCGGACAGCCGCCCGCCGAACGCCAACGGCGTGGGCCGCACCGCTGCTCCCGAGGATGTCAGCGTCTACGAAGCCGGCGTGAAGGCCAATTTCCCGGGCGGCTATCTGAACGTCGCGATCTTCGACCAGTCGATCAAGGGCTTCCAGTCCAACGCCTATACCGGCATCGGCTACAGCCTGGTCAATGCAGGCGAGGAGTCGGTGCGCGGCTTCGAGGTCGACAGCGCCTATCGTCCGACCGGCTGGCTGGCCCTGACCGCCTCGGCGACCTATCTGGATCCGAAGTACGACAGCTTCACCGGCGCGGCCTGCGTGAACTACGACACGGTGCGTTGCCCCATCAACCCGCTGACGGGCCTGCGTCCGAACTTCCGCGACCTGACCGGCGACAAGCCTGCGGCTATCCCGAAGTGGAGCCTTTCGACCTCGGCCACCGTGACCCACGATCTGGGCAAGGGTTACGAGGGCTTTGCCCGCGTGGAATACGACTATGTCAGCAAGACCCAGCTCAGCGAGACCACGCCGCCGAACCTGTCGACCTATGGTCAGAACATCGTCAACGCCAGCCTGGGCGTGAGCAACACCAAGCATCAGATCGAACTGACGCTGTGGGGCCGCAACCTGACCAACGACGACAACCTGATCGCCACGTTCCCGACGGTGGCCCAGGACGGCAGCTACAGCGGCTATCCCAACGCGCCCCGGACCTACGGGGTGACGCTGCGCAAGTCGTTCTAGGCATGGAGAACGCCGCGCTCCGTTTCGGCGGAGCGCGGCGTGGTTCGTTTCAAGCGGCCGGCAGGGGAGCCACCGCCGCCAGGGTTCGATCGAAGGCTACCAGCGGCGCGCCGGGTCGGCTCAGGCAATGGCGCGCCGTGACCAGAACAATGCTGTGCCCACCGGCGTCGATCACCGTGTCGACGTCGCAGAGGCTGGAGGCCAGGCCTCCGCGCAACCACGGCGCTTCGGGGCGCGCCAGATCCCACCGACCGGCCGTGAAACGCTCGATCGCCCGCGCCGGCGAGGCGAAACGCTGGGCCTCGTCCTCGTCTTCCGTCGACAGGATCGCCACTCCGCAGGCGTCGGCTCGCAGGAGGGCGTCGTGGCTGGACGCCTCCTTGCGCACGCAGAACAGGAAGCGCGGCGGATCCACCGACAGGCCGGTGATGGAGCTGACCAGCAGGCCCCGAGGCGTGCGACCGTCCCAGCATGAGATGATCGCCACGCCGCTAGCCAGGCGCGCCAGCACGTCCTTGAACGTGGATGTGTCCACCGGTGGGGTGTGCGGCGCGTAGGGCGGCTCTGCGCCGGACGAGGCATCGATCGTCCAGGCCGCATCGCCCAGCCAGCGCGGATCGGCGTCGAACGGAGCCATGAGGTCAGCTCGCCGCGGCCGCCGGACGCGCGTCGCGCTCGGCCACCAGTTCGCGCACCAGCGGGATCAGGTCGCGGCCGTAGCCGATGGCGTCTTCCACCGGATCGAAACCCCGGATCAGGAAGGTGCTGACGCCCAGGTCGTAATAGTCCAGCAGCGCGTCGGCCACCTGCTCGGGCGTGCCCACCAGCCCCGTGGAGTTGCCCTGGGCCCCGGTGACGGCGGCCACGCCGGTCCAGAGTCGCTTGTCCAGGCGCGTACCTTGGGCGGCGGCGTCCAGCAGGCGCTGCGATCCCGCATTGGGCGGGCGATGGCCGCTGGTGGGCAGGCCGGCGGCTTCGCGCAGGGCCTTGGCTCGGGCGGCGATGTCGTCGGCGCGCTTCCAGGCGGCCTCCTCGGTTTCGGCCAGGACCGGGCGCAGGGAAAGCGAGAAGCGCACCTGCCGGCCATGCTTGGCGGCGGCGGCCCTAACGCGAGCGATAGTCTCGCGCACCTGGTCGTGAGTCTCGCCCCACAGGGCGTAGATGTCGGCGTGCTTGCCGGCCACAGGGATCGCGGCGTCGGACTGCCCGCCGAAATAGACGGGAATCTGCGGCTTCTGCAGCGGCTTGATGGCGCCGAAGCCCTGGGCGACCTTGTAGTACTTGCCCTCGTAGTCGAACGGCTTATCGCCGGTCCATTCGGCGCGGACGATATCGAGATACTCGCTGGTGCGGGCGTAACGCTCGTCCTTGGTCAGGTGATCGCCGTCCTTGGCCAGTTCCTCGTCCGAGCCGCCGGTGATGATGTGCACCGCCACCCGGCCGCCGGTGAAGTGGTCCAGCGTGGCCAGCTGCCGCGCGGCCAGGGTCGGGGCGGTGAAGCCCGGCCGGTGGGCGATCATGAAGTTCAGCCGTTGGGTGACCGAGGCCGCGTGGGCCACGACCAGCTGGCTTTCGGGGCCGGTCGAGTGGAAGGCCACCAAGGCTCGGTCGAAGCCGCCTTCCTCGTGGACGCGAGCGGTGCGCTCGACATAGGCCACGTCGATGGCGGGGCCGGAGGGCGGATGGATCTCGGATCCGTGCTGGGTGCCGATGAAACCGATGAATTCGACGGTCATGGAACTGCTCCGATGTTCGGCGGAAGAATAGGGGCGGGCGCGCGCGGAGATGAGCGCGGGTTTCTCAAGAGGCTTATGGCCGCCGCTCAAGGCACGGCGGCGGGCGCGGTGCTCTCCCTCTGCAGGGCGCGCTTGACCGAGGGGCGGGCGAGCGCGCGCGCCGTCTTGGCGCTCCAGGCGGGATAGGCGTCGGTGTCAATTTGGCGGCGCTGGGCCCAGCGCCAGATGACCAGGGCGTAGGCGTCCACGGCCGTGAAGGCCTCGCCCAGCAGCCATGGGCCGGACCCGCGCGCCAGGCGCTCGATATCGGCCAGGGTGCGGGCGAAGCGGGCCTCGCCGGGCGTCGCCAGGGCGGCCTTGACCGCCTCGTCGTCGGCATAGCGCTCGGGCCGGGCGATCTGGGCGAAGGCCACGTGCACGGTGCTGGCGAACCAGCTCATCACCTCATAGGCGTGGGCCAGCTTCAGCGGGTCGGCCAGGGGCAGCAGTTCGCTGTGCGGATAGGCGTGGGCCAGGTAGGTGAGGATGGCCAGCACCTCGGTCACCGGCTCGCCGTCGACGGTCAGTGTCGGCACTCGGCCGCGCGGGTTGATCCGCAGATAGGCCGGCTGCCGCTGCTCGCCGGCCGCGAGGTCCACGCGCTGGACCTCGTAAGGCGCGCCCAGCTCTTCTAGGGCGATCAGCGGCGCAAAGGCCGAGGAGCCGGGCGCAAAATAGAGTTTCAGGGCTTGAGTGGGCATGGGCGTGCTCAGATCACGTAGAAGCCGTGAGTGCCGTCGCGGGCCAACTGATCGACCAGGCCGTATTCCCAGTCGAGATAGGCCTGCATGGCCGCGTCGGCGTTGTCGGTGCCTTCGTAGGGGCGCTTGTAGACGTCTTCGGGCTGGGACGCCGCGCGGGTCAGGCCGGTCTCGAGCCGGCGGCCCGAGGCGATCCAGGCTTCCGTGCCGCCTTCCAGCACGCGCACCGGGCGGTCGGCGATCGCCGACAGCTCGGCGGCGGCCAGCCGCGCCAGAGCGTCGTCGGGCGAAGTCAGGACGATCGGCGGGCTGTCGGGAACGCGTTCCAGGTCCTGGGCCAGGCGGGCGCGGATCGCAAACCATGCGCCGGGCACATGCCCCTTGCGGTGGGCAGGGCTGGGCGCGAGGTCCAGGACCACGACGGAACCGTCGCCCAATGCCGCAGCCAGATCGTCGGGCGTGATCGTTTCAGCCGCGGGCAGGGCGGGGCGCGTCGGGATCCAGGCGCCGGTCTCCAGCGCGCCGTCGAAGCCGCCTTCCAGCACGTAGACGTCCCAGCCCAGCTGGGCCAGCCACGACGCGGTCATGTCGGCGCGCGGTCCCAGGTCGTCGGCGAGCACGATCCGCCCGCCGCGAACGGGAGCGAAGACGTCGGTCTCCTGCACCAGCTGGCCGCCGGGCGCGCTGCGAAAGCCGGGCAGGTGGCCTCGGGCGTATTCCTCGGGCGTGCGCACGTCGAAGCGGTAGAGGGTGCGGTGGCGTTCCTCGGCCAGATCGGCCAGGCCTTCGAGGTCGATACGGCGCACACCAGCGCGATAGGCCACTTCGCGGGCCTTGGCGCGGGCCTCCTCCAGGGTTTGGTCCGTGACGTCGGGAAAGCGGCGGCTCTGGCCGTGTTCCAGCGTCTGCCGCGCCAGGGTCCAGCCGATGGTGCCGTTGCGCAGGGCGAAGACCGGGTTGGGCACGCCGGCGTTGATCAGGGACTGCGCCCCGATCAGGCTGCGCGTGCGGCCCGCGCAGTTGACGATGATCGTGGTGGCCGGATCGGGGGCCAGTTCGCGCGCCCGCAGCACCAATTCCGCGCCCGGCGTGCTGATGCCGCCGGGGATGTTCATGGTGGCGTATTCTTCGAACCGCCGGGAATCCAAAATCACCTGGTCGGCCCCCTGGTCGATCAGCGCCTTGACCTCGGTGGCCGGCAACGAGGGCGTATGGCGGCGGGTCTCGACCAGTTCGCCGAACGCCTTGCTGTAGGAGTTGACGTCCTGGAACAGCTCGTAGCCGGCCGCCCGCCAACCCTCCAGGCCGCCTTCCAAGGCCCGGACATGGGTGTAGCCCAGCGCCGCCAGACGCCTGGCCGCCGGCGCGACCAGACCCTCGCCATCGTCATAGAGCACGATGGCGGTGTCCTTGCGCGGGATGCGGTCCAGCGCCTCGAGTTCCAACCGGCTCAACGGCAGCTGGCTGGCGAACAGCGGGTGGGCCTTGGCGAAGGGGTCCTCCTCGCGCAGGTCGATCAGGGCGATCTCGCGGCGGGCCAGCAGGTCCCGGCGGACGGCTTGCGGCGTAACGGCGGGGACAGTCATAGGAAGGCTCTTGGGCTTGGGGCGAGGACTGGAAGAAGGGGAGGGGGCGTGTCGGCGTAGCCCGAGATGAAGGGTTTGGGCCGGCCCTCGGCGTCGTAGGTGGAGCGACGCACCGCGCCGATATCGGCCCCGTAGACGTGGATGCTGATCGTGGTGCGATCGTCGAAGGCGTTGGCCACCCGGTGGATGTCACCGATGCGGGGCGAAACGGCCTCGACCTGTCCCGGCTCGAGTCGATGCACCGGGCCCTTGGCGGCCAGGGCCTCCCCGCGCCGGTCGTAGCCCTGCGACAGCTCGGCCCCGCGCAATACCCCGACCAGGCCCCACACCGTGTGATCGTGCACGGGCGTAGCCTGGCCTGGCCCCCAGACGAAGCTGACCACCGAGAACCGAGCATCCGGATCGCGGTGCAGCAGGTATTGCTGATAGCGCTCCGGATCGGGGCGGGCCTGGGCGTCCGGCAGCCAGTCGTCGTGGGCGACCAGCCCCGCCAGCAGGGCCGCGCCGTGCTCGAGGATCACGGCCTCGTCCCGGGTGTGTTCGACCAGGGCCGACAGGTCGGCGAGAAATTGGGCGAGGCGATGAAGGCGGGGCTGGGTCATGGGATCACAGTGCGTACTTCAGCGTGACCAGCCAGGTGCGCGGGTCGGGGAAGTTCTGGTAGTAGACGCCGGTCGACGGCGTGTAGGTGGCGCTGACCGGCTTGTCGGAATCCAGCAGGTTGCGTCCCGACAGCACCACGCTCCAGCGCGGATCGGGCGTCTGCCAGGTGACCACGCCGTTGAGGAAGGTTTGGGCCGGCGCCTCGTCCTGCGGACGCTGCAGGGCGTTGAAGTAGGTCTTGGTCTGGTACTGGACGTTCAGCCCCAGGCGGACGGCGCCCGGAACCGGAATGGGGGCGTCGTAGGTGACTCCGCCCGACAGGCTCCAGCGCGGCGAGTTCAGCAGGCGGTGGCCATCGGCGTCCACTCCGATCCCGCCGGCGTTCTTGTACTTGTCGTAGACCGCGAACAGGTAGCCGGCCGAGGCCTGCAGGCTCAGGCGCTCGGTAGCGCGGATGTCGCTCTCCACCTCCACGCCGTAGGTGTGGGCCTTGCCGGCGTTGGCGCGTACGGAATTGCCCGGATAGGCGGGATCGCTGTAGCTGACCTGCAGGTCCTTGTAGTCGTTGTAGAACACCGCGACGTTCACCCGTGCGCGGTGGTCGAACAGTTCGGTCTTCAGGCCCGTCTCATAGCTGTCCACGTTTTCGGGCGCGAACGGCCGGGTGGCCAGGTCCAGGCGCGTGGCCCGGTTGTCGAAACCGCCCGACTTGAAGCCTCGCGCATAGGTCACGTACTGCAGGACGTCCGGCGTCCACTGGTACTGGGCCGACAGCTTGGGCGTGATGGCCGAGAAGGTCTTGTCGGCGCGTCCGGCGATCGACTGGCCGACCACCTGACCCTGCAGGTTCAGCACCTTGTTGTCGAAGGTGAATTCCTTCTCCTCGTTGGTCCAGCGCAGGCCGCCGGTGACGCTGAGGCGATCGGTGAACGCCCAGGTCGCCTCGCCAAAGAGGGCGTAGGCGTCCGTGTTGGTGATGTTGTGGGCCCGGGCGAAGCCATAGTTGCCGGGCGTGACCACCGGATCGGTCGGCAGGGCGTTGCGGCGGCTGTAGCCGTCGCGTTGCACGAAGAACCGTTCGTGCAGGTAGAACAGGCCGCTGGTGAACTTCAGTCGGCCATAGTCGCCGTTCAGCTGGATTTCCTGAGTGGCGTACTGGTCGTTGTAGTGGATCAGGTTCTTCTGGATCAGCGCCGCCTCGCCGTCGTTTTCATAATTGACGGGATTGAGATTGAAGCCGCCGTACGAGGTGACCGACTTCAGTTTCAGGTTGTCGTTGATCTCGTACTGGATGCGCAGGGCGCCGCTGATCTGGTCCAGTTCCTGGGTGGGTTCGACTTCAGAGTAGGAACGATCGGTGCGGTGCTCGCCGTTCGGCTGCCTGACGGGGACGTAGCTGCGGGTGTCGCTGCGGTCCTTCAAGGCGTTGATCGTCAGCTGGACGTCCCAGCGGTCGGCGGGGGTCCAGCGAAGCTTGGCGCGGTAGGCGTCCAGGTCGATGCGGTTGACGTCGTGGTTCAGCGTCGGGTCGAAAGTGACCCCGTCGCGCTCGTGGTGGATATAGGATAGGCTGCCCGACAGCTTGTCCTTGACCAGCGCGCCCTCGATCAGCCCGCGCACGTCCACTGCGCCGTAGTTTCCCAGGCCCACCTCGGCCTTGGCGCGGAAGTCCTGGCCGGGATCGCGGGTGATGATGCGCAGGGCGCCGGCGCTGGAGTTGCGGCCGTACAACGTGCCCTGCGGGCCGCGCAGCACTTCCACGCGCTCCAGGTCGTTGAACTCGACCATCGAGCCGATCTGGCGCGGGATGTAGACGTCGTCAACATAGACGGCCAGCACCGGTTCCTGGATGGGATCCGCCTCGCCCACGCCGCGCAGGGCGTAGGTTTGGGTGGTGTGGCTGATGGTGACGCGGCTGATGCTGAAATTGGGGATCTGGCCCGACAGGTCACGGATGCTGTCCACCTTGCGGTCAGCCAGCACCTTGTCGCTGAACGCAGAGATGGCGATCGCGGTTTTCTGGAGGTCGGTCGCCCGGCGCTCGGCCGTCACCACCACCTGCTCGACAGCGGGGGCGGTGTTATCGGCCTCAGGTGCGCCAGGGGGCGTGTTCTCGGCGTGGGCGGCGGTGGCTAGCGCCAGTGTGGAAGCGGCGATCAGCCAGCGCGCCGAAGTCATTCTGGTGGTCATCTATATCCCCAATATTGTTACAGGGGATATGCTTCGATGGGCGTGATTTCCTCAATGCATATAAAATACAAATATCCGTAGCTTATCTCATATCTTAGATATTCATATATGTATTGAATATTATCAAGCATCGGCGAGGCCGCTGTTCAGGCGATCGTCCCATAGCGGGCGCACGTCGACCTTGACCGGGATCAGGCCGGCCTTGGCGAAGGCGTCGGCCACGTTCTGCTGCGAGCTGATGGCCGCGTCGCTAATCTTGATCAGGCGCGTGGGGCCGCTGCGCTCCTGGAATTCGCGCAGGTAGAGTTCGGCCGGTATGCCGGTGGCTTCGCTGCGCACCCTGGCCCAGCGCGCGCCGTCGGCGTTGACCCACTCGGCGACCCTGGCGTAGCGCCCCAGATAGTCGGCCAGGGCCTGGCGCTTCAGCGGGTCGTCCAGCGCCGGCTTGGCCGCCGCCACCAGATAGTTGCCCGACAGTATGCCCTTGGCCGTGCGCAACACGCGCGCGCCATGCTGGCGGGCCTGCTGCACGATGACGCCATAGATCACCCAGGCGTCGATGCCGCCGCTGGTGAAGGCGGCCAAGCCATCCTGAGGCGACAGCGCCACCGGCTTGATGTCGCCCCACGACAGGCCCGCTTCTTCCAGCAGGCGCAGCAGGATGTAGTGGGAGGTCGTGGCCTTCACATAGCCGATGCGCTTACCTTTCAGGTCGGCGAAGTGCGTGGCCTTGCTGTTTGGGGGCGCCAGCAGCACCTGGTTGTTCACGTCGCCCTGCAGCACCGCGACAATGCGGACCAGATTGCCGGGAGCGCCGGCGATGAAGATCGGCGGGATCTCGCTCATGCCGCCGATGTCCAGCGCGCCGGCGTTGATCGCCTCGGCGATGAGGTTGCCGCCGGCGAACTCCGACTTGGCCAGCTTGTAGGGCGTCTCGCCCACGCCGGCGGCCTGGAAGAAGGTCTCCAGGTTGCCGCGATAGGTGGCGGTCCGAAGGGTCAGGTCTTCCAGCTTTCCCGGCGCGGCGGCGCGCGGCGAGCAGGCGGCGAGTACGGAAGAAAGCCCGCCGACGGCCAGGCCGCTGGCGAGAAGGTGACGTCGGGAAAGCAACATCAGTCGAACAGGTCCGGCTCTTCTTCGGTGATCACGTCCCAGTACGGCTGGAAGGCCCAGAAGCCGCCGACTTCGGTTCCCACCTGGCTGGCGGTGTGTTTGGCGACCTCCGGCGGCATCGGCTTGGTCGGGCCGGCGGCTTCGGCCAGCAACTGGGCCTGGCAGGCGTTCTCCAGCGCCAGGTAGCGCCAGACGGCGGCTTCCACCGACTGGGCTACGGTCAGGATGCCGTGGTTCTGGAGGATGACGGCCTTCTTCGGGCCCAGCGCCTTGGCGATCTTCTCGCCCTCGCTGGTGTCCAGCACCACGCCCGAAAACTCCTCGAACAAGGCGTGGTCGTCATAGAAGGCCGCGGAGTCCTGGGTCAGCGGATCCAGCAGTCGGCCGAGCGCCGACCAGGCCTTGCCGTACAGCGAATGGGAGTGGGCAGCGGCGACCACGTCAGGGCGGGCGATGTGCAGTTGGGAGTGAATGGCGAAGGCGGCGCGGTTCAGGCGCGGCGCAACCTTGGCCGGCGGCTGGACGATTTCGCCCTCATGGCTGACCAGCATCAGATCCGAGACCTTGATCCGCGAGAAGTGCACGCCGAACGGATTGACCCAGAAGTGGTCGGTCAATTCCGGGTCGCGCGCGGTGATGTGGCCGGCCCCGCCCATATCGAAGCCGTAGCGGCCAAACAGGCGATAGGACGCGGCCAGCCGTTGCTTGCGATAAAGGCGTTCCTGCTCGTGGGTGGGCTGGCGTGGCAGCTCACGCGACCCGAACTCGGGCAGGGCGGTCTCGATCTTGGCCGGGTGGGGAGCGGCGGGGGCGAAGGCCCGCGCCGAAGGGATGGCGGTCATGGCGGTGTCCTTCAGTAGCCGCGCGACAGGTCCACGACGTCGGCCAGGGGCGCGCCGGAGCGGAAGCGGGCGAGGTTCTCGGCGAAGCGGGTCGCCAGGTTGATGCGGGTGTCGGGCGTATGGACCGAGGTGTGGGGCGACAGCCGCACCTTGGGGTGGCTGTAGAACGGGTGGCCCTCGGTCAGAGGCTCCGGATGGGTGACGTCCAGACTGGCGCGGGCGACGCGGCCATCGTCCAGCGCCTCCAGAAGGGCCTCGTCATCGACCAGGGCGCCCCGGGCGATGTTGATCAGGTGCAGGCCGGGCTTGGCCGCCGCCAGCACTTCGCGTCCGATCAGGCGCTGGGTTTCTGGCGTGGCGGGGGCGGCCAGCACCACGTGGTCGCTGCGGGCGAACAGGGATTTCAGGTCCGGCGCGCGTTCGACCCCGGCGACTGGGAAGGGAGCGTCGGACCGACGCAATGCGATCACGTTCAACCCCAGGGCCTGGGCGCGAGGAGCCAGGGCTTCGCCGATGGCGCCGAAACCCACCAGGCCCAGCGTCGTGCCGGCGACCAGCTTCAGCGGCTGAGGCGTCCAGCGCTCGGCGCCGTCGATCCAAATGTCGGGCAGGCGCTTGGCTTCGGCCAGGATGGCGGCCAGTGCGAATTCGGCCAGGGCCACGGCCGAGGAGCCGCGCGCCGATGTCACAACCGGCCCGTCGAACAGCCAGTCGGGATAGAAGTCGATGCCGACCGAGACCAACTGCACCCACTTCACGTCATAGGGCCAGCCCCTCGGCGGTTCGGGCGGCAAGACGCCGCCGGCCTTGCGGAACGGCGCGGCGACCAGCACCCTGGTCTCTGCCGGGAGAGGCGCTGCGAGGCCCGGCGGCACCGCCACGATCTCAGCGTCGGCCACGTGGCGGGCGAACACCTCGTTGAAAACCTGAGGCAATTGGCTGGCGACGACCAGGCGGCTCATCGGCTGGCCTCCCGGGCCGCGAAGCCCGCCTTGCCCGCGCTGGTGAGCACCACGTCGGCTTGGGGCGTGTGGACGCGGCCGCACAACACGTCGCGGTGATGGCGCTCCAGCGGATTGTTCCGGGTCAGGCCGGGGTTTCCGGTCAGCTTCAGGGCTTTCTCGACCACGGCGATGGCGTTCTCGGTCACCAGATGCTTGACCAGCCCCGCCTCCACACCGTCGACATCGCCCCGAGCGGCGCTGTCCAGCAGCACGCGGCTGGACAGCAGCAGGCCGTCGATCTCGCCCAGCGCTTCCTGGAAGCGGGGCAAGGTGGAGAGCGAGGCACCCAGGTTCGCGGGCTTGCGGTTGGCCAGGAAGTCGACCAGCCAGTCGCGGGCGGCGCGGGCCACGGCGTCGTAGATCGCCGAGGTCAGCACCGCCGACCAGGTGGCGAAGCTGGCCGGATAGGGCGGCGGCGCGCCGACCGGCTGCGGGTCCAAGGCATGGTCCAGAGGAACCAGCACGTCGTCGAGGATTACGTCGTGGCTGGCGCTGGCGCGCAGGCCCAAGTGATCCCAGGTCTCCTCGATGACGACGCCGGGCGTGTCGGCGCGCACCAGCCAGCCGCCGACCAGGGGTTCGGCGTCGTCCGACCGCGCCCAGACCACGAACCAGGTCAAGGCCGTCGAGCCGGTGGAATAGATCTTGCGGCCACTGATGCGCCAGCCTTCAGGGGTGCGTCGGGCCACCGTGGCGGGCAGGCCGCCGCGCGCCGGGGTGCCAAGGTCCGGCTCGACCCGCAGGGCGTTGATCAGGGCTCCATCGGTGAGCGCTTCGCCGATCACGCGCTGCTTCAGGTGCTCCGGCCAGCCCGAGCGGCCCTCGACCGAGGCGTGGAACAGGTACTGCATCACCAGCACGAGGGCCGTGGCGGGCTCGCCGCGGGCCACGGCCGAGACGACCTTCAGCGCCGTCGGCAGATCGACCTCGTGGCCGCCCAGGCGCCTGGGCGCGGTCAGGGCCAGCAGACCGGCCTGGTGCAAGGCCTCGAAATTGGCCGCGGGGAAGCTGGCTTCGCGATCGTGTCGACCGGCGGTGGCGGCGAAGGCCCACGTCAGGTCCGGCAGAACCTTGTCCAGATCCGGCAAGGTTGCGGTCTCCGCCAGTCTCAGCGCGGCCGTGGCGCTCACAGCACCACCTCGCCGGTGGGAAACGACACCAGGGCGGGCGCGGGCTGGGGCGCGGGCGCATCGACGCCCAGGTGAGCCAGCAGGCGGCGACGGATGGCGTGGAAGCGGGCGTCGGGCAGGCGCGGGCGCTCCAGCGCGATACGCTCCTCGGCGGCGATCTTGCCCTTTTCCAGCACAAGCACCCGGTCGGCCAGGGCCACGGCCTCGTCCACGTCGTGGGTGACAAGCAGGACGGCGGGCTTGTGTTCGCGCCACAGCGACAGGACCAGATCGTGCATCTTCAGTCGAGTCAGGGCGTCCAAGGCCGCGAAAGGCTCGTCCAGCAGCAGCAGGGCCGGTTCGCGCACCAGGGCGCGGGCCAGGGCGGTGCGTTGAGCCTCGCCGCCCGACAGCGTGGCCGGCCAGGCGTCCAGCCGATGGCCCAGGCCAACCTCCTTCAGCGCGGCCTCGGCGTGGGCGCGGATGTCGGCGCCCTTCAGGCCGAGGGCAACGTTGCGCCAGACCCGCTTCCAGGGCAGCAGCCGGGCGTCCTGGAACACCACGGCCCGGGCGTCGGGCGTCGTTACGTCCTGGCCGCCTGCGGAATCCAGGCCGGCGAGGGTGCGCAGCAGGGTGGTCTTGCCCGAGCCGCTGGCGCCCAGCAGGGCGACGAACTCGCCGGGGGCGATCGTCAGGTCCAGTCCGTCGATCACCACGTTGTCGCCGAAGCGCCGGGTGAAGCCGTTCAGGCGGACCGTCGGGGCGGCTTGGCTTTCGCTGCTCGGAATGGGAGCGAAGGCGCGGGTGCGGACGCGAGGCTGCGGCATGGTCATTGCTCCACGAGGCTGGGACGCCACGCCAGCGCCTTGCGCTCCAGCGTGCGGACGAAGGCGTCGGCCCCGAGGCCGAGCAGGGCGTAGACGAGCAGGCACACCACGATCACGTCGGTGCGCAGGAAGTCGCGGGCGTTGTTGATCAGGTAGCCGAGACCCGCCTGGGCGTTGATCTGCTCGGCCACCACCAGCACCAGCACCGACACGCCCAGGGCGTAGCGCAGACCCACGAAGAACGAGGGCAGGGCGCCGGGCAGGATCACTTCGCGCACCAGCGACCAGCCCGACAGGCCGAAGCTGCGGGCGGCCTCCACCAGCCGCACATCCACCCCGCGCACGCCGGCGAACAGGTTCAGGTACAGCGGGAAGGTGGCGGCGATGGCGATCAGGGCGATCTTCGGCGTCTCGCCGATGCCGAACCACACGATGAATAGCGGGGTCAGGGCCAGGGACGGAATGGTCCGCTTGATCTGCATCAGCGGGTCGACCAGCGTCTCGCCCCAGCGCGACAGCCCGGCGACCAGGCCCAGAGTGATCGCCACGGCCAGGGCGATCAGCAGGGCTGCGCCCGCCCGGGCAAGCGACACCGCCAGGTTCGACGGCAACTCGCCGGAGACCGTAAGCGTCCAGAAGGTCTCGGCCACCGTCGAAGGGGCGGCCAGCACCCGAGGTGGGATCACGCCCAGCCGCGAACCGGCTTCCCACAAGGCCAGCAAAACCAGGGGCGAAAGCCATCGCGCGCGGGACCATTGGGGCCATCGCCATGGCAATGCTTCAGAAATTCTAGGGGTGACCGCCAGAGACATTGAGGAGGAACCCCCGTGGAAACCGTTGCGGCGCAAGCGCCCTTGGGCCACAGAGAAGGAGATTAATTCCTACCAGATCAATAGACTTATCTTCAGGGGTCTTATTAGAGTTTCTCAAGAGGCGACGACGAATGCCCACCAATCTTCCCACCGACCTGTTGCGCAGCTTCGTCGCGATCGTCGACTCCGGCTCCATGCTGAAGGCGACCGAGCGGGTGTTCGTCACCCAGTCGGCGCTCAGCCTGCAGATGAAGCGTCTGGAGGAGACGGTCCTGACCTCGCTCTTCCACCGCGATGGCCGCCGCCTGGCGCTCACGCCCGCCGGCCAGGCCCTGCTGGGGCATGCGCGCGAGATCCTTGCGCTGAACGACCGCGCCGTGGTGGCCCTGACCGGCGACGCCCTGGCGGGTCCCGTGCGCGTCGGCATGGTCCAGGACTTCGCCGAAACCCTGCTGTCGGGCGTTTTGGCGCGGTTTTCACAGCTGAACCCCGAGATCAAGCTGCAGGCCCGCGTGGCGGGCTCTCCCGAGCTGTTGGAGCTGCTGGCGGGCGATCGTCTGGACGTGGTGCTGTGCATGGGCGCGGCCGACGACGCCGCCGCGGTGCGCACCGCACCCATGGTCTGGCACGGAAATCCGGATCTGGCCGAGGCGGCCGAGCTGCCCATCGCCATCCTGGAATCGCCGTGCCGGTTCCGCGACGCCGCCCTGGCCGCCCTCGAGCGCGACGGGCGTCCTTATCGCGTGGCCCTTGAAACGCCCAGCCTGTCGGCCTTGCGCGCCGCGGTCGAGGCGGGCTTGGCGGTCACCTGCCGTACGGCGCTGTTCCGGCCGAAGGTCGACCCCATTCCGGCGGGGCTGCCATCGCTGCCGCAGGTGGCCTATGTCGGCAAGGCGGGGCGCGCGCCGCATCCGGCCATCGCCAAGCTGTTCGAGTTGATGCGGGCCGCCGCGCTGGAGCTTTGACCCAACCTCGGGAGCGCCGCGCTCATACCCGCGTATAGGTGCGACAGACCAACGCAGGAGGCGGCGGGCGCCTTGGTTGAATGGCTGGAGTGGCTGTTTGGTAGAACATTGATTTCCGACGAAACGGCCTCGCGGGCCCTTCAGAGGATCACACCATGTCCTACGTTTCCGCCGCCCAGTTCTCCGCGATCGAACCTTCGGCCATCGATGGCGTCGTCGCCTCCCGGATCCTCGCCGAAGAGCCGCGCGCCTTCGCTCCCCACCTGCGGGAGATCCTGCGCAGCCTGGAAGTTTCGCTCGACAGCGACCCATCGGCCGCTCGGGCGCTGCTGGCTCGGGCCGCCCGACTGGTCGAGGCCCGGCCCGCGCCTGCTCCCGCCCAGAGCGGCCTGGCCCCCTGGCAGGCGCGCAAGGTGCAGGCGCACATCGACCAGAACCTGGATACGGCGGTGGCGATCGGCGACCTGGCCCGGATCGCGGGCCTCAGCCTCGGTTACTTCAGCAAGGCCTTCAAGCGGACCTTCGGCGAGACGCCCCACGCCTATGTGGTTCGCCGTCGGGTCGAAGCCGCCAAGACCCTGATGCTAACCACGCGCGAGCCCCTGAGCCAGGTGGCCTATCAATGCGGTTTCGCCGATCAGGCCCACTTCTGCCGTATCTTCCGCAAGGTGGCCGACACCACGCCCGCCAGTTGGCGGCGCGCACATCGTCTGGCGGCCTGAGCGGGGGTCAGCTGTCGAGCATGTCCGCCAGGGCCAGCACGCTGGTCCACGGCCGGCTGGTCACGCGGCCGCCCAGCGTCTTCTCGATCAGGGCGTTGTTAAGCTTGGAACGGGCCGGGCCGTTCGGGTAGGCGATGTAGAGCTGCCGGCTCTCGGCGCGCACCTGTTCCTGGTTTCGGGCGGCTGCGCGCAGAACGCCCACCGCTTTGCGGTCGGCGGCGTCCTTGAGGAAGATCGCCGTCAGCCAGCCAGGATCGGTTTCGGCGAAATCGGCGAACCCGTTGGCGGCGATCATCGCGCGCCAGGCTTCGGCAGTGCGAACGTAGACATCCGTGCGCAGGCCGAGCCTGCCGTGCAGTTCGCTTTCCAGCAGGGCTTGCAATTCGGCGCCGGTGCGCTCGGGACTCTCGAACACCAGGTCGCCGGCGCCAGGGCCCGAGCGTGGGGATGTGAGGCCCAGCGTCTCCAGCAGCTCACTCAGGGCCTGCGCGGTGACGGGACCGGCGCCGGCGACGTTGACGCCACGCAGCAGGGCGATGTGGAGGGACATGGGAAGGCCTTTCGAACGCGGCGCCCGTCTCTACGCCCGTCGCGGCGAAAATGCACCGGAAAGCGAGCGGCCTCCTCAGCCGTTCAGGGCGGCGAAGCCCTTTTCCAGATCGGCGATCAGGTCCGAGGTGCTTTCAAGGCCCACGTGCAGGCGCAGCAACGGCCCTTCCAGATTGGCCGGCACGGTGCGGTTCTTCAGTTGCGGGTCGCAGTGGATGGCCAGGCTTTCATAGCCGCCCCACGAGAAGCCCAGCCCGAACAGCTCAAGCGCGTCGAGGAAGGCGTGGACGGCCTTCTGCGAGGTCGGCTTCAGCACCACGCCGAACAGGCCGCAGGCGCCGGTGAAGTCACGCTTCCACAGGGCATGGCCGGGATCGGTCTCCAGGGCCGGATGCAGCACGCGCGACACCTCGGGACGGGTCTGCAGCCAGCGGGCGATCTCAAGCCCGTTGGCCTGGTGGGCGGACAGCCGCGTGGCCAGGGTCCGCAGGCCCCGCAGCACGGTGTAGGCGTCGTCGGGCGAGACCGACCAGCCGATATCCCACATGGCGTCGCCCAACTGGTTGCCGATCACGTTGTCGGCGGTGGCGGCGCTGCCCATGAAGACGTCGGAATGGCCGCCCACATATTTGGTCAGGGCCTGGACGCTGATCGTCACCCCGTGGGCCAGGGGCTTGAAGTAGAAACTGGCCGCCCAGGTGTTGTCGATCATCGTCAGCACGCCGCGGGCGTTGGCGGCGGCGGCGATGGCGGGGATGTCCTGCATCTCGAAGGTCAGCGAGCCGGGGGCCTCCAGCAGGATCATCCGGGTGCGCGGCGTGCACAGCGCCATCAGAGCCTCGGGGGACAGGGCCGGGTCGTAATAGATGGTGGTCACGCCAAAGCGGGTCAGCACCCGGTCGCAGAAGCGGCGCGTGGGCTTATAGGCGCTGTCGACGACCAGGATCTCGTCCCCTGCCTTAAGCAGGGCCAGCATGACGCCCGTGATCGCGGCCAGGCCCGAGGGATATAGGGTGACGTCGGGCGACCCCTCCAGCTCGGCGAGGGCCGATTGCAGGGCGGCGGGCGACGACAGGCCCGTGATGCCGTAGGTCAGCAGGTTGTCGTCGTACAGCGACGCGGCGTCGGGCAACAGCACTGTCGAGCCGCGCTGGACCGGCGGATTGACCGTCCGGGCGAGCATCGAGCCGCTCCTGGGTGGCGCGCCTTTACGAACCAGGCGGGTTTCTTCATCCAAGGGCATTGGCGGACTCGATGCGGCTGCGACGCCGCTGGTTTAAGGCGGGGGCGCGAGCCGGTTCAAGGCCGGAAATCTGGCCGGAGGCGCAGGAGCGCTGGGGGACGGCGAACCGTCAGCCGTTCGTCGCTTCCAGTTGCGGCGTCATCACGCCGGCCAGCAGGTGCGTGGCCCGCTCGATCAGGGCGCGGCGGCGTTTAGCGTCGGCCTGGTGGAGGGCCTCGGCCTGGGCGACGTCAGCCTGGCAGTGAGGGCAGGTCAGCTCGTGCGGCCAGATGTAGCCGGCGCAGGACCGACAGGGCTTGAGGCTGGGAGGCAGGGCTCCGCCCGCCGCCGACCGCTGGCGCGGCGCGACGTGGACGGCGGCCGGATCGCGCTCCGGCATGGGCGTCACCTGGGCGCCGGGGATGGCCTCGGTGATCAGGGCGAACTCGCCGATCGCGAAGCTTTCGGGCGGCGCCTCGCGGATTTTGACCACCCGTTCGCGCAGGCCGTGGCTGGCCAGGTCGAGGGCGCGATGGTGGCAGTAGGGGTTGTTGCCCCGCTTGCCCAGCAGCGACTCCGAGGTCCAGGTGCAGCCTGCGCGGCAGACGTCGGCGTAGTAGCAGGTGCGGCAATAGCCCCATAGCTCCTCCACGTCGCGCAGGCGGCCGAAGCTCATGCGCTCGCTGTGACGCCAGATGTCCTCGACCGACATCTCGCGCACGTTGCCGGCGGCGTAGAGCGAGGTGGCCAGCGACGGGCAGCCCTTGATCGTGCCGTCGGCCTCGATGCCGATGCCGGTCTGGCCGGCCGAGCAGCCGTTCCAGTGGTCGGCGTCGTCGCCGAGGCCCCGCCAGATGTGCTCATAGGGGCCGAAATAGCCGATGTTGTTGCCCACGACCATCAGCAGGCCGCGCGCCTCGCCCTCTCGATAGAGGCGGGCCAGCAGGGGCATCACGTCCAGCAACTGGTAGGGTTGGAGCAACAGTTCCGGATTGTCGACGGCGTTGCCCATCGCCACCGTCAGCTGGATCTGCCAGTGGGTGGCGCCCGCCTCGATGATGCGGTCCATCAGCTCGGGCAGGTGCTCGGCGGTCTCGGCTCCGATCTGGGTGTTGACCGACACGGCCAGACCCCGGGCCTTGGCGCGTCTCAGCGCGTCGATCGCCTGGTCGTAGGACCCGGGCACGCCGCGCACGCGATCATGGAGTTCCGGCAGGCCGTCGATCGACACGCCCACGCCTTGCAGGCCGGCCTCGGTGGCCTCGTCCAGGCGCTTGTCGGTCAGGTTGCGGGCGCCGGTCTGGATGGCGGTGCGGATGCCGTTGGCGCGGCTGCGGCGGATCAGCTCGATCCAGTCGCGGCGCAGATACGCCTCGCCGCCGATCAGGGTCAGCTCGCGCGTGCCCAGGGCCGCCAGGTGGTCGATCAGGTCCAGCGCCTCTGCGGTGTTGAGCTCGTCGGAGCGGGGGCGGCCGGCGCGGGATCCGCAGTGCTGGCATTTCAGGTTGCAGGCAAGGGTCACTTCCCAGACCACGTGCACGGGCACCAGCTGGGTGTAGTCCTGCTCCAGCCGGTAGCGGATCGGCTTGCCTTCCGGGACCGAGACGGGAGCGCGCGCGGGGATCGTGGACTCGATCCGGCTGGTGTCGGTCATGGCGGCGGCTCCTCTCGAAGCGGACTGGTCGAAGCGAATTGGGCGACGCGGGACTGGTCGAGACGAACTTGCTGGGGGGGCTGATAATCGTGGGCAAAGGTCCGCGCCCGCCCAGCAAGGGACGGCGGGCGCGGCCCCGGTCTATTTCGCGCGGCCTTCCAGCTTGGCGATTTCGACCTTCAGCAGGGCGAGCAGGGTGGGGATGTCGCCGTATTCCTTCAGATGCGCCTCGGCCTGAGCTTCCAGGCGTTGCAGCTCGGCCAGGTCGCCCTTGGCGATGCCGTCGGTGATGGTCTGTCCGTAAAGCACGATGATGGCCATGACGGGCTCCTTCGTGAGGTGAGGATGAGAGAGGAGCTGAGGTCAGCCCTTCTTGTGGGCTTGCAGCTTGGCGATCTCGACCTTCAGCAGGGCGAGCAGGGTGGGGATGTCCCCGTATTCCTTCAGGTGCGCTTCGGCCGCGGCTTCGGCGGCCTTCAGCTTGGCCAGTTGGCCGGAGGCGATCGCGTCGGTCACCGCCACGCCGTAGGGTTTGATGCTCATGGTCGTTCCTCCGTCTGCGGCCTGGAAGCGGCCCGGTAAGTGGTTCAGCCCTTGAGCTTGGCGATCTCGACCTTGATCTGGGCCAGGAGGGCGGCGATGTCGCCGTGCTCCTTCACGTGTTGCTCGGCCAGGGCCTGGATCTTGGTCAGCTGGCCCAGGTCGCCCTGGGCGATCGCGTCGGTGATGGCGGCGGCGTAGAGCGGACGAGGGGTCATAAGGTCCTCCGTTCAGGGCTTTTGATGCTCAGGGCTTGGCCTGATGTGTTTGGAGCGGGGCACGCGAAAGGGCGTTCGCGGCGAAGCGAATTCGTCGCGTCGGCGATGGTTAGGGCCTGAGAGAGAGACGGGATCGGTCACCCGACGCCGGTTGCCGTTCGCTTCAGGTCGTTGTCTCGGGCTTCACGCGGGCACTGACGGCGCGCCGTCCCGGATGATCACGCCGGGGCGACAGGCAAGGTTCGCGATCCCTCGCCTTGAGCGCGAAGTTGGGGCCAAGGGCTGGCGTTTGTCAACCAATGAGTGTGTAGTCGATGAATTGATATCTTTGCGTTCATCGACGCTCATCGTTCGGAGAGACGCCATGTCCTTATCTGTCCTGTCGCCCGACGCCGTCTGTTCCGAACGCATGGCCGCCAGGAGGGTGATCGAGGCCTTCGAGAACGGGGCGGAGATCGACGACGCGACACTGGACCGGGTGCTGGGCCTGCGTATCGCGGCGGTCGAGGGACGGCTGGACACCCTGGCGCTTCTGGATCGCTACGGCGTGCAGCGCTTCGACCAGGGCGACCTGACCTACGAGGTGGTGCGGGCCTTTCACCATGCCCTGGCGCCCGAGATCCATAGCCGGCCGGACCTGCGCCTGCTGGACCTGGGCTGCGGCTACGGGCGGTTCGGCCTCTATGGCGCGATCCTGCACAACCTGACCGCGCATGGCCTGGAGCTGGTGGCCGAGCGCGCGGACGAGGCTCGGCGCGCGGCCGCCGGCCTAGGCCTCGAGCGGGTGACTTTCGAGTCTGGCGACATGCTCCAGGCCGTCTGGCCGGCCGCCGACGTCTATTGCCTGATGAACTCCGTCCTGCCCGACCTGCTGCCGCCGGTGGTGGAGCGGCTGCGGGCCGAGGCCCTGGCGCGGCGGATCGTCATCGCCTCGGTCTCGACCAGCAACCGCGCCTTCGCGGACGCCGACTGGCTGCGGCCGCTGCCGGTCACGGCCGAGGGCGTGGCCGGGCGTGAGTTGCGGATATGGGAGTCGGTCTGACTAGACCGGCTGGGCTTCTCCCGTGGCGACCGGGGTATCCTCGCGACCGCCCCATTCCGTCCAGGAGCCGTCATAGACCGCCGCCCGGGGACGGCCCAGGCGCGCAAGGGCCAGCGAGACCACGGCGGCGGTGATGCCAGAGCCGCAGGTGGTGGCCACCGGCTTGTCGATATCGACGCCCGCAGCCTTGAACACCGTTTCCAGCCTCTCGGCGGGCAGCATCGTGCCGTCCGGGGCCAGCAGGGCCGACAGAGGGATGTTGCGCGAACCGGGAATGTGGCCGCCACGCAGCCCGGGACGAGGTTCGGGGTCCACACCCTGGAAGCGGCCGGCGGCCCGGGCGTCGATCACCTGCTCGCGGCCGGTCTCCAGGTTGCGCTTCATCTGCTCGACTGAACGGACCAGGTCGGCCTGGTAGCGGGGCGTAAAGTGGCGCTCCTGCGTGGCCACCGTCAGGTCGTCCACGGGGCGGCCCTCGGCGAGCCACTTGGGCAGGCCGCCGTCCAGCACGACCACATCCTCATGGCCCATGGCGCGGAACGTCCACCACACGCGGGCGGCGGGCAGGATGCCGCTGGTGTCGTAGACCACGATGCGCGAACCATCGCCCAGGCCCAGCTTCTTGACCCGCGAGGCGAACTTGATCGGCGTCGGCAGCATGTGCGGCAGGTCCGACGTCTCGTCGGAGATGTCGTCGATGTCGAAGAACACCGCGCCCGGGATGTGGGCCTGCTCGTACTCCGCCCGGGGATCGCGCTTGGCGGCCGGCATGTGCCAGGAGCCATCGACGACCCGCACGTCCGGCGCGTCGAGATGATCGGCCAGCCAGGCGGTCGGAACGAGGGGGTCTTGGGTCATGACGCGGCCTTTCGCAACGGAATCGCCCTGGCGGGACAGGCCGGCAAGATCACGCGCGAGACCCTGACCCGCAAGTCCGCATCGCGCCTACATCCAAGGCGGGGCCGGCAGGCCTTTCTCGGCCAGGAAGACGGGGTTGAAGAGCTTGCTCTGGTAACGTGAGCCGTGGTCGCACAGGACGGTCACGATCGTATGGCCTGGGCCCATCTTCCGGGCCAAGCGCACCGCGCCGGCGACATTGATGCCCGTCGAACCGCCCAGGCACAGGCCCTCGTGCTGCACCAGGTCGAACACCTGCTCCAGCATCTCCTCGTCCGAGACGCGGAAGGGGTAGTCGATCTCCAGGCCTTCCAGGTTGGCGGTGATGCGGCCCTGGCCGATGCCTTCGCTGATCGAGGTCCCCTCGGCCTTGAGCTCGCCCTCGGCGTACCAGCTGTAGAGCGAGGCGCCGCCGGGGTCGGCCAGACCGATCTTCACCTCCGGCTTGCGGGCGCGCAGGGCGGCGGCCACGCCGGCCAAGGTGCCGCCCGAGCCCACCGCGCAGATGAAGCCGTCCACGCGACCCTCGGTCTGCTCGAAGATCTCCGGGCCGGTGGTCTCCACGTGGGCCTGGCGGTTGGCGATATTGTCGAACTGGTTGGCCCAGATTGCGCCGTTGGGCTCGGTCCTGGCCAGCTGCTCGGCCAGTCGGCCGGAATAGCGGACATAGTTGTCGGGATTGGAATAGGGGACGGCGTCCACCTCGACCAGTTCCGCGCCCAGCAGGCGGATGGCGTCCTTCTTCTCCTGGCTCTGGGTGCGGGGAATGACGATCGTGGTCTTGTAGCCCAGGGCCGAGGCGACCATGGCCAGGCCGATGCCGGTGTTGCCGGCGGTGCCCTCGACGATACGGCCGCCGGGACGCAGCAAGCCCCGAGCCTCGGCGTCCCGAATGATCCAAAGTGCGGCCCGGTCCTTGACCGACTGGCCGGGGTTCATGAACTCGGCCTTGCCGAGTATCTCGCAGCCGGTGGCGTCGCTGGCGCGGTTGAGGCGGATCAGCGGCGTATCGCCGATGGCGTCCAGGACGCTGGTCTTTACGGTCATCTCTTCAGTCCGGCCGGTCGGAAGGTCGCATGGTAGATTGTGATACGCCGCTCTCAGGCAAGGCCAGTTTTCCTGAAGGCGCGGAGCCGGCGTTGAGGATTTCGAGGACACCTCCAGCCAAACCCTTCCGCAACTGGGTCGCCAGGTTGCATGCCCGAAGTGTGAGCGGTATCGTAATACAAATCACATATTCTATAGGGGCGGAGATGATAAGGAGGGCTTTGGCGCTCGCGATGAGCCTGGTCTGCGGCGTGTCGGCCGCATCGGCGACGACATGGCCGGACGGGGCCAAGGCGGCGGTGGTGCTGACCTATGACGATGCGCTGGGCTCCCAGCTCGATCACGCCGTGCCCGTGCTGGACGAGGCAGGCTTCAAGGCGACCTTCTTTCTGGCGAACCTGAAGCCGGTGGATGTGCCGCGTTGGCGCGCCGTGGGCGCGAAGGGCCATGAACTGGCCAACCACACCGTCTTTCACCCTTGTCCCGCCGCCGTGTTCGCCACCGATCCCCGCTACACGTCCGAGGCCTACACGCCGGCTAGCATCCTCCGGGAGATCGAGCAGCAGAACACGCTGCTTACCGCCCTTGACGGCAAGTCGACCCACGGCTTTGCGTCGCCGTGCGGTCAGACCCTGGCCGGCGGTGTCGACTATCTCGAGGCTCTCAGGGCCGCGAACCTTGTGACCTATGTGCGCGGCGTCCACACCTCGCCCGACGATCTCCGCGCCGACGTCGGCAAGATGGATCCGATGCGCATTCCCGCGCGCGGCTTCGATGAAGGGGTCACGGGCTCGCAACTGATCGATTTCGCCAAGCAAGCGGAAGCTGGCGGCGGCATGGCGGTCTACCTGTTCCACGGCGTGGGCGGCGATTACCAGCAGGTATCCGATCCTGCTCACCGTGAACTGATCGCCTGGCTCGCCGCGCACCGCGGCGAGGTCTGGGTGACCACCCTGCAGGGCGCGCTGGACTGGGCCAAGGCGCATCCGGATCCATGACGATGGGCGGCCGTCGTTTGGGCGATACGCGTCCGAGCGAGCCGGCGGCAGGGCGATGACCGTCAGTCCAGCCGCTGAGTGACGATCACATTCAGCAGGGCCAGGTTCCCCTCGACCGCCGTCGCCGCGCACCAGGCGCCGTGCAGGCCCTCCACCTCGACCAGATGGTTTTCGATGGCGTCGATCATAATGCCCTCGGCAACGTCGCACGAGGCCTCGCCCAGCAACTGCTCGTCCTGGAGTTCCGCGCACCAGGCGGCGACGGCCCCGGTCGGGTCGTCGGCCTCGAACTGGGTGATGTAGGTGCCTCCGTGGAAATCGAGCACCAGGGTGTAGAGGTTCATCTTGCCGGCCTCGGAACCGCGTCCGGCGATGGGCGCGTACTGGATTTCGGTGCTCGGGCGCTGGGTTTCCAGGGGGAAGCGGTCAGACCCGTGACAATCCCAGCTGGATCACGTTGGTGCGCTCGGTGCGGAAGCCCGCCTCGCAATAGCTGAGGTAGAACCGCCACAGACGCCGGAAGCGTTCGTCGAAGCCCTGGCCCTTGATGTCGTCCCAGGCTCCTTCGAAGCGTCGGGCCCATTCGGCCAGGGTGTCGGCGTAGTTCTGGCCAAAGCGCCGCACCTCGGTCCAGGCCAGGCCCGCGGCGGTGGTCTCCTGCCGCAGGCGCGCCTCGCTGGGCAGCATGCCGCCCGGGAAGACGTAACGCTGGATGAAATCGGTGTGGCCGCGATAGCGGGCGAACAGCTCGTCGCGGATGGTGATGATCTGCAGGCCCGCACGGCCGCCGGGCGACAGCACCTGGCGGATCTTGTCGAAGTAGGTAGGCCAGTACTCCTCGCCCACGGCCTCGAACATCTCGATGGAGGCCACGCTGTCGAACTGGCCCTCGATGTCGCGATAGTCGATCAGGCGGATGTCGGCCTTCTCGGCCAGGCCCTGGTCGAACAGGCGCTTCCTGGCGAACTCGTGCTGGGCCTGGGAGATGGTCACGCCCGTGACCTTGGCGCCCACCTCCTTGGCCGCGAACTCGGCGAAGCCGCCCCAGCCGCAGCCGATCTCCAGCACGTGCTGGCCGGGACGCAGTCCGATCGACTGGGCCAGGGCCGCGTACTTGGCGTGCTGGGCCTGGTCCAGGGGCTGGCCGGGACGCTCGTAGAGCGCCGAGGAGTAGGTCATGCTGGGGTCCAGCCAGCGCGAATAGAACGCGTTGCCCAGGTCATAGTGGGCGTGGATGTTCTTCTTCGAGCCCTGCCGGTCGTTGCGATGGAACAGGTGGTAGAGCTTGTTGATCGCCTGCATCAGCGGATTGCCGCGCACCAGGGCGGTCAGGCGGTCGAAGTTCAGCGAGAAGGCTTCCAGCACCGCCGACAAGTCGGGCGTGTCCCATTCGCCGGCCATGTACCCTTCGGCGAAACCGATGTCGCCCGAGGCCAGGGCCCTTCGGATGAACCGGTAGTCGTGAATGCGAACGATGGCCTCCGGGCCTGACGCCTGGCCCTCGATCCGCAGCGGTCGTCCAGACGGCAGAATGAAGGTCAGCGTTCCGGCGGCCCAGTTCTCGGCCGCGATGCGAACGGCCGAGCGGAAGGCGGCGGGGGCGTGGCGCAGTTCAGGATCGCGCCAGGTCGCAGGCAGGATATCGGTCATCGACGGTCCCATCCCTCAACTGAGGATGAAAGTAAGAACTCACCAAGCCGAACTGTAAATGGGGTCGTGCCGCCTCGCCGCGAGGGGGACCTTAGTCTCCCTTGAGGCTTCGATAGGCTTCGAGCGCGCGTTCCCGCGCCGTGGCGTGCCCCACCAACGGTTCGGAATAGATACGCGCGGCGGCCGCGCTTGGTTGCGCTGGCGCTTTCCAGGGCTCGTGGATCAGGGCGTCGGGTAAATGGGCCAGCTCTGGAATCCAGCGACGCACATAGACGCCCTTGGGGTCGAACTTCTGTCCCTGGCTGATGGGGTTGAAGATTCGGAAGTAGGGGGCGGCGTCGGCCCCGCTGCCGGCCACCCACTGCCAGTTGCCGACGTTGTTGGGCAGGTCGGCGTCCACCAGGGTGTCCCAGAACCAGGCTTCGCCTTCGCGCCAGTCGATCAGCAGGTGCTTGACCAGGAACGAGGCCACGATCATCCGCACGCGATTGTGCATGAAACCCGTGGCCCACAGCTCGCGCATGCCGGCGTCCACGATGGGATAGCCTGTTTCGCCTCGCGCCCAGGCCTGGAACGCCGCATCGTTCCGGATCCACGGAAAGCCGTCGAACTCGGGCCGGAAATTGGCCTTTGGCAGGTTCGGGTGGTGGAACAGGATCGAATGGTTGAATTCGCGCCAGCCGATTTCGGACAGGAATTTCTCGACCTGGCCATGGGGCGCGTCGCCGGCCTCGGCGGCGTTGCGGGCGGCGACCCAGACCTGGCGGGGGCCGATCTCGCCGAAATGCAGGTGGGGCGACAGGCGCGAGCCGGCTTCAACGCCGGGAAAATCGCGTAGCCGGTCGTAGTCCCGGATCGGTCCGGACAGGAATTCGTCCAGCCGTTCCCGCGCGCCGCTCTCGCCGGGCGTCCAGAGGTCGAAGCCCTTGGACCAGTCCGGCTTGTGCGGATGCAGGCCCCAATTCGCCAGCTTGTCGCTTGCGGGCCAGCGATCAGGCGCGGGCAGAGCGGCGGGCGCGGTGGTGATCGAGACCTGGCCCACCTGCTCGCGAGCCGCCCGCCAGTACGGTGTGAACACCTTGTAGGGTTGGCCCGAGCCGTTCTTCACCGTCCAGGGTTCGTTCAGCAGGCCGGCGTTATAGCTTTCGCAGCCCAGGCCGTCGTTCTTCAGCAGGGTCTTGATCGCGGTGTCGCGAGCGATCGAGGCGGCGTCGTAGAGGCGGTTCCAGACCACGCCCGCCCCGTCGGTCTCCTCGACCATCGCCGCTATCACCGCCTTGGCCTCGCCGCGCCGCAGGATCAGGCGTGAACCACGCGCCTCCAGGTCCTCGCCCAGGGCTTTCAGCGACTTGTCCAGCCACCACAGCGAGGCCTCACCCATGGGCCGCACGCCCGGCGTCTGGTCCAGCACATAGAGGGGGATCACCGCCCGACCGCTGTCGACGGCGGCGACGAGGGCCGGGTTGTCGGCTAGCCGCAGGTCGTTGCGAAGCCACACGATCACCGGTCCTGGACGCTCGGAGTCGATCCGCACTTGCACCTTCCTGCGCTTGGGGCCACCTCTTGGGCGCCTGAACGACACCCTTATTCGGAAGTTCCCCCTTGAGTCAGCAACAAGCCGTCGCCCCCAACGCCGTAATCGAGATCGCCACCAGCAAGGGCGCTCCCGTGCGGATCGGCAACGCCGAGCGGCTGTCGATCATCGCCGGACCGTGCCAGATGGAAAGCCGTCAGCACGCGCTGGAAACAGCCCACGCGCTCAAGGAGATAGCCGATCGACTTCAGATCGGTCTGATCTACAAGACCAGCTACGACAAGGCCAACCGCACCTCGGCCACAGCCGCCCGCGGCATCGGCCTGCACGACAGCCTTCCGATCTTCCAGGAGATCCGCGAGGTCACGGGCCTGCCGACCTTGACCGACGTGCATGAGATCAGCCACTGCGCCATCGTGGCCGAGGCCGTGGACGTGTTGCAGATTCCCGCCTTCCTCTGCCGCCAGACTGACCTGCTGCTGGCCGCCGCCGCGACGGGCCGCGCCATCAACGTCAAGAAGGGCCAGTTCCTGGCTCCGTGGGACATGAAGAACGTGATCGCCAAGATCACCGGCGCGGGCAATCCCAACGTCATGGCCTGCGAGCGCGGCGCGTCCTTCGGCTACAACACCCTGGTCAGCGACATGCGCAGCCTGCCGGTGATGAAGGAGATCGGCTGCCCGGTGGTGTTCGACGCCACCCACAGCGTCCAGCAGCCGGGCGGGCAGGGCACGTCGTCGGGCGGCCAGCGCGAGTTCGTGCCGATCCTGGCCCGGGCCGCCGTCTCGGTGGGGGTGGCGACGGTGTTCATCGAGACGCATCCCGATCCCGACCACGCCCCGTCGGACGGCCCCAACATGGTGCCGATGAGCCAGTTCGAGGCCCTGGTCTCCGACCTGCTGGACTTCGACGCCCTGGCCAAGCGCAAGTTGGCGGCCTGATCAACCTGGGCAGGGCGGCGATTGTGAGCGGGCGAAGGCCTGTGCCATAACGCCGCCATGTCCAGACGCGTCATCCTCGTCACCGGCGGCGCCGGTTTCATCGGCTCCAACATCGTGGCCAAGCTGTGCGAGGACCCCGCGCTCGACGTGGTGGTCTGCGACTGGCTGGGCCCGGCGGCCGACAACAAGTGGCGCAACCTCGCCAAGGCCCCGATCGCCGACTTCGTCGCCCCTGAGAACCTTTTCGCCTGGCTGGCCGAGCGGGGCGAGGAGGTCGAGCTGGTCATCCACATGGGCGCCGTCTCGTCGACCACCGAGCCGGACGCCGACCTGATCGTGCAGTCCAACTTCGTGCTCTCGCGCGATATCTGGCGGTGGTGCGCCCAGCACGGCCGCCGGCTGATCTACGCCTCGTCGGCCGCGACCTACGGCGACGGCTTGCAGGGCTTCGACGGCAAGGACGACATCGACACCCTCAAGGCCCTGCGACCGCTGAACGCCTATGGCTGGTCCAAAGCCCTGTTCGACGTCTACGCGGTCCGCGAAGCCGCACGAGGTTTCGCGCCCAAGCAGTGGGTAGGATTGAAGTTCTTCAACGTCTACGGGCCCAACGAAGAGCACAAGGGCGGCATGAAGTCGGTCGTCTGCCAGATCTGGCCGCGGGTCGCGGCGGGCGAGGGGGTCAAGCTCTTCAAGTCGCACCATCCGGACTACGAGGACGGCGGCCAGTTGCGCGATTTCGTCTATGTGCGCGACGTCGCCGACGTGGTCGCCTGGCTGGCCAAGAGCCCGCACGTCAACGGCGTCTACAACCTGGGCTCGGGCAAGGCCCGTTCGTTCCGCGACCTGGCCGAGGCCACGTTCCGCGCCGTCGGCCGAGAGCCCGACATCGCCTATATCGACATGCCCGAGGTGCTGCGCGGCAAGTATCAGTACTTCACCGAGGCCGACATGGGCCGCCTGCGCGCCGCCGGCTACAACGCGCCGATGACCTCGCTGGAGGACGGCGTCGAGGATTACGTGGCTGGGTTCCTCAACACCGATGATCCCTACCGGTAGCGGGGCCTTCTTCGGTTCCTGACGTCAGGGCACGCTTGCCGGCCCTTTCCGCGAGCGTAATCTGATCGGCGATAAGTCGCCGAACGGGCGTGTGTCAGGGAGTGAGACATGGTCGGCATCGCCGCCTGGGGCGCCTATGCGCCTCGCCTTCGCCTCAGCCGCAAGGCGGTGACCGAGGCCAACGCCTGGGTCGCTCCCAATCTTCGCGCCAAGGCCAAGGGCGAGCGCTCCATGGCCAATTGGGACGAGGACGCCCTGACCATGGCCGTCGAGGCCGCGCGCGACGCGCTGGGCGTCACGGACGAGGGGCGCGCCGGCGTCGACGCCCTCTATTTCGCCTCGACCACGGCGCCGTTCGTCGATCGCCAGAACGCCGGGATCGTGGCTGCGGCCCTGACGCTGGAGAAGGCGATCGCCTCGGCCGACGTCACCGGTTCGCAGCGCTGCGGCCTAGCGGCGCTGGGCCAGGCCCTGGCCGCGGTGAAGGGCGGCTCGGCTGCGCGCGCCCTCGTGGTCGCGGGCGAACACCGGCGCGCTCGCGCGGCCTCCAGCCAGGAACTCGACAACGGCGACGGCGCGGCGGCCTTCGTTGTCTCGGCGGAGGCCGGGGCGGCCGAATTCCTGGGCCGGGGCAGCGTCACCGACGATTTCGTCGATCACTTCCGGGGCGCAGACGCCGGGTTCGACTACAGCTGGGAGGAGCGCTGGATCCGTGACGAGGGCATCGTCAAGCTGGTTCCGCCGGCGGTTCGCGCCGCTTTACAGAACGCTGGTCTAAGTCCCGCCGAGGTAACCCATTTCTGCTTTCCGTCGGTTTTCGGCGGCATGGCCGCCAGTCTCGCCAAAAGCCTGGGGATCGCCCCCGAGGCTGTGCGCGACAACCTGGCCCTGACGCTGGGCGAAGCCGGCTGCGCTCACGGCCCGCTGATGCTGGCCCACGCCCTGGAGCAGGCCGCGCCCGGTGATGTCGTCCTGGTCGCCCAGTTCGGCCAGGGCGCAGAGGCTCTGGTGTTTCGCGTCACCGAGGCGGCCGCACAGGCCCATCCGGCGCGGGGCGTCACCGGCTCCCTGCTCGATCGAAGAGCCGAGGAGAACTATCTGAAATTCCTGACCTTCAATGGACTTGTCGAATGGGACAAGGGCATGCGGGCCGAGAAGGACAACAAGACGGCGCTGACCACCCTTTACCGCAACCAGGACCAGATCCTGGGCCTGGTCGGCGGTCGCTGCCGCGAGACCGGCGTGGTCCAGTTCCCGCGCACCCGCATCTCGGTGGCTCCCAACAATCCGGCCGTCGACACCCAGGAGCCGTACCGGTTCGCAGAGCGTCGCGCTTCGGTGCTCAGCTACTCGGCCGACTACCTGACGTTCTCGATGAGCCCGCCCAATCACTACGGCATGATCGTCTTCGAGGGCGGCGGGCGGATCATGATGGACATAACCGACGTCGAGCCGGGCGAGGTCGACAGCGGCCTGCCGGTGAAGATGGTGTTCCGCGTCAAGGACGTGGACGAGAAGCGCGGCTTCGTCCGCTACTTCTGGAAAGCCGCGCCCGATCGCGCGGCGATCGCGGCCCAAGCGGCCCAGGCGGCGGAATAGGGAGAACCGACATGGCCAAGGGCATCCGCGACAAGGTCGCCATCCTGGGAATGGGCTGCAGCAAGTTCGGCGAGCGCTGGGACGCCGGTCCCGACGATCTGATGGTCGAGGCCTATGTCGAGGCCATGGCCGACGCCGGCATCGAGCCCAGCCAGCTGGACGCGGCCTGGTTCTCCACCCACGTCGACGAGCTGGGCACGGGCAAGGGCGGCACGCCGCTTTCGATCGCCCTGCGCCTGCCCAACATCGCCGTCACCCGGGTCGAAAACTTCTGCGCCTCGGGCTCGGAAGCCTTCCGGGGCGCGGTCTACGCCGTGGCGGCGGGAGCAGCCGACATCGCCATCGCCGTGGGCGTGGAGAAGCTGAAGGACACCGGCTACGGCGGCCTGCCGGTAGGCGCGCCCGGAACTCTCGCGCCGCAGATCATCCCCAACGGCTCGGCCCCCGGCAACTTCGCTCAACTGGCCAGCGCCTACCGCGCCAAGCACGGGGTCTCGCGCGAGGACCTCAAGCGCGCCATCGCCCACGTCTCGGTCAAGAGCCACGCCAACGGCGCCAAGAACAAGAAGGCCCACCTGCAGAAGGCCGTCACCGCCGAGCAGGTGCTGAACGCCCCGTTGATCGCCGAGCCGCTAGGCCTGTTCGACTGTTGCGGCGTGTCGGACGGCGCCGCGGCGGCGATCGTCACCACGCCCGAGATCGCGCGCTCCCTGGGCAAGCGCGACCTCGTCACGGTCAAGGCCTTGCAGCTGTCGGTCTCCAACGGCTTCGAGAGCCAGTACAACGGCTGGGACGGCAGCTACTTCCACACCGCCCGCATCGCCGCCGGCAAGGCCTACAAGGAGGCCGGCATCGAGCGTCCGCGCGAGCAGATCTCGATGATGGAAGTGCACGACTGTTTCTCGATCACCGAGTTGGTGACGATGGAGGACCTGTTCATCTCGCCGGAGGGGCAGGGCTGGCGTGATGTGCTGGACGGCTTCTACGACGCCGACGGCGGCCTGCCGTGCCAGATCGACGGCGGCCTGAAGTGCTTCGGCCACCCGATCGGCGCGTCGGGGCTGAGGATGCTCTACGAGATGTATCTGCAGCTCCAGGGACGCGCGGGCGAACGCCAGCTGAAGGATCCGGTCTTCGGCATGACCCACAATCTCGGCGGCGCGCCGAGCAGCAACGTCTGTTCGGTGGCGATCATTGGCCAGGAAGGGGCCTGAAGCCTCTTCGCGCCTCGCGCGGCGGCGCCGGTTCGTGGTAACCCAGCGTCATGGCCGGACGTTTCAAGGGTTTCAAACGCTGGATCTTCGCGGGCGGCGTCCTGTTCCTGGCGCTGGTCCTGGCGGCGGTGTTCTACTGGCGCTACGACATCCTGCGCACGACCCTGGATCCCAAGGTCCCGTTCCAGACCTACCAGCCGCCGGCGGCGCCGAACTACGACAAGGCTTCGGCCTGGGCGCTGCTGCCCGATAAGGCCGCCAAGGGCGACGTCGACGTCTTCTTCGTTCACCCCACCAGCTATGACGGGGGGCGGGACTGGAACGCGCCCTACGACCAGCCGCGCGCGGCCCGGTATCTCACCCGGGTGATGCTGCCCAACTACGCCGCGCCGTTCGAGCGCGTGGGGCCGATCTATGCGCCGCACTATCGCCAGGCCAGTCTCTACACCTCGCTGACCCTGCGCGACGACGCCCGTGAAGCCCGCCGCTTCGCCTATGACGACATTCGCCGCGCGTTCCGCACCTACATGGAACGCTACAACGAAGGCCGGCCGCTGATGCTGGTGGGCGTCGAGCAGGGCGGGGCCCTGGTCGCACGGCTCCTGCATGACGAGATGGCCGCCAATCCTGGCCTGCGTAGGCGCCTGGCGGGCGTCTACCTGATCGAAACGATCGTGCCGGGCGACGAGTACGGCCCCCAGGCGCCCGTGCCCGCCTGCGCCAGCCGCGACGAGGCCGGCTGCGTGGTGGCCTGGGCTTCCGTTCCCGACGGCGACTTCCAGCGCGCGCAGGAGCTGACCAGTCGGTCGCTGGTGTGGAACGGCGCGGGGGAGCTGGTCACGCTGGACGGCCGCGCGCCGTTGTGTGTCAACCCGCTGCTGGGGGGGCGCAACGAGATCCGGGCTCCGGCGCGGCTCAACCTCGGCGCGGCCAACGCCACCGGGCTGGAGTGGGGCGCCCGGCCGGCGCTGCTCAAGCGCCAGGTCTGGACGCAATGCGAGAACGGCCTTCTGCATACCGGCCGGCCGAAGTCGACTTCGTTGCGCGACAGCGGCTCGTGGACCGATCGTCGCAAGGTCGACGGCTTCAACCTCTTCTGGGCCGATATCGAGGCCGACGCCCTGGCGCGGGTCCAGGCCCTGAAGAGGGAGGGCGTTGCGCCTCAGGCCCCGGCGTCGATCAGCGCCGCCGCCCCCGAATAGCCTGGCTGGTCGATCGCGATCTGGTCCAGCGCGCTGGCCCGCAGGTGGGCCAGCAACGCATGGTCCAGCGGATCCAGGCGGCCGGCGCGCAGGGCCGCGCAGAGTTGGGCGTTGAGGCTTTCGAAATCGCCGTCCTGGTCCAGAAGCGCCTGCAGGCGATTGGTGGCGGCCTCCCGCGCGGCCGGCGCCAGCACGGCTTCACGCTCGAGCGTGGCGCGGGCGTTATCGGCCACCCTGACCAGGAAATTCGCGCGCGGATCATCGGGGGAACCTGCCTGGAACGCGGCTAGCGCCTCTTCCAGTTCCGTGGCGCTGGGATGGGTGATCATGCGGCGCGCTCCATCAGCAGCACCAGGTCGGCCTCGGTCTCGCTCGCGCGACGGCCGATCATGGCGCGCTCGATCGACCGGTCCGCGCCCGAGGCGAAGCTGGCGTACATCATTAGGCACATCACGCCCCATTTCAGGGAGCCCAACGCCTGCCAGAACAGCAATCGGCTCAGCGCGATCTCGCCGCCGCCGCTCGCCGCATAGCCGTCCAGCAGCGCCGCGTAGTCGCCGAAGCCGCCTACGGGCCGGCGCCATTGGCCGAACCGCCAGGAATTGACGCACAGCCAGCCCAGGTCCTCGGCCGGATCGCCCAGGTGGCTCAACTCCCAGTCCAGGACCCCGACGAGGCCCTTGCCGGGATCGACCATCAGATTGCCGTTCCGGAAGTCGCCATGCACCAGCACGGCTGGAACCGGCGCGGGCGCGGCGTCGGCCAGCCAGCGAAAGGCGGCCTCGAAGACCGGACGTTCCGCGCCGGATTGGCGATAGACCGCCTCATAGCGGGCCAACTCGCCGCGGGCGTCGGACGTCGCCAGCGGTGGCAGGCCATCCAGCGGCGTGGCATGGATCGTCGCCAGCACCTGGCCGCAACGCGCCGCCAGACCCGGCCGCACTCCGGCGAAGGCTTCGTCGCGAACGATACGCTTGCCCAAGGTTTCGCCGGTCAGGCGTCGCATGACATAGGCCTCGCCCAGGCCGTCGCCTGGCTCGCAGATCCGCACGACCTCAGGGACCGGAGCGCCCCGGCGATCAACGGCCGCCAGCAAGGCCGCCTCGGCGGCCAGGGGCAGGGCGGCCTGGCTCATCGACCCGGTGGGGGGACGACGGCGCAGGATCAGTGCGGTCCCATCGTCCAGGTCGAAGGTCCAGGTTTCCAGGCTGGCCCCGCCGGAAAGGCGCCGGGCGTCCAGCGCCCGTGTCGCGTTGGGCGACAGGCGGCGGGCCAGGGCGGAAAGGGCGGCCGGAATGTCCATGTCGTCCAGCCTCCCGCGCCTCACCTTGCGTCAGGCAAGACAGCTTCGTTCCATGGTGCCGAGCATCGGCTTACCCTGCGTCGTGCAGGGGCGAGGCGGCTTTCCAGTCGAACAGCTCCTGCAGCGTCCGAACGGCCTGGCCGCGGGGACTGGTCAGGTCGGGATCGCGGGCCAGGATCAGCCGGGCGTCGTCGGCGGCCACGGCGATCAGGTCGCGATGGGCCACGGGGTCGGCCAGCCTGTAGGCGGGAAAGCCGCTTTGCTTCAGGCCCAGCGGATCGCCGCCGCCGCGTAGTTCCAGGTCCTTCTCGGCGATCTCGAAGCCGTCGTCGCTGCGGCGCAGGATGTCCAGCCGCTGCTGGGCCGTCTCCGACAGCGGCGGATCGTAAAGCAGCACGCACGAGCTTTCACGCGCGCCCCGGCCGACGCGGCCACGCAACTGGTGCAACTGGGCCAGGCCGAAGCGGTCGGCGTGCTCGATCACCATGATGCTGGCGTTGGGCACGTTGACGCCGACTTCAACCACCGTGGTGGCGACCAGAACGCTGACCCTGCCGTCGACGAAATCGGCCATCACGGCGTCCTTTTCGGCCGAGGTCATCTGGCCATGCACCAGTCCCACCCGCGGACCTATGGCCTGGCGCAGGCTGGCGGCCCGCTGTTCGGCGTCGCGCAGGTCGATCTTTTCGGACTCCGACACCAGCGGGCAGATCCAGAAGGCCTGGGCGCCCGCGTCCGAGGCGGCCTTCAGCCGTGCGACGATCTCGGGAATGCGCGGCGTGGGCGCGGCCCTGGTGGCGACCGGGGTGCGGCCGGGCGGCTTTTCGTCGATGCGCGAGACGTCCAGGTCGCCGAACACCGTCAGTTCCAGAGTGCGGGGGATGGGTGTGGCCGACATGGCCAGCAGATGCGCGCCTTCACCCTTGTCCTGCAGGCGGCGGCGCTCGTTGACGCCGAAGCGGTGCTGCTCGTCGATGATGGTCAGGCCCAGCGCCTTGAAAGCCACGTCGTCCTGGAAGAGGGCGTGGGTGCCCACGGCCACGGCGGCCGAGCCGTCGGCCAGGGCCGCCAGCTTGACCGCCCGCGCGCCGCCCTTGTCGCGTCCGGTCAGCAGCACCACGACCAGGCCTTGCGCTTCCAGCGTCGGAGCCAGGGTCTCGTAATGCTGGCGGGCCAGGATCTCGGTCGGAGCCATCAGGGCCGACTGCAAGCCGCTGGCGGCGGCGTCGGCCATGGCCAGCATGGCCACCACCGTCTTGCCCGAGCCCACGTCGCCCTGCAGCAGCCTGCCCATGCGCTCGCCGCTGGCCATGTCGCCGCGCACCTCGGACAGGGCGCGGATCTGGGCCCCCGTCAGCTTGAAGGGCAGGGCCTTCTCGGCGCGGTCCGACAGGTCGCCGGCGCGGATGATCGGGGCGGGGTGCGAGCGCTTGGCGGTTTTGCGCTGGCCCAGGGCCAGCTGGTGGGCCAGCAACTCGTCATACGCCAGGCGTCGGCGTGCGACCGACATGGGCGACAGGTCGATTTCGGCCTGGGGGCCGTGGACCCGCTCCAGGGCCTCGCGCCAGGCCGGAAAGCCATTCCTGGCCAGCCAGGCCGGGTCTTGCCACTCCGGCAGTTCGGCGGCCCGTTCCAGAGCTTCCTGGGCGAACTTGCGAAAGGTGCGCGAGGGCAGGCCCGCCGTGGCGGGATAGATCGGTTCGACCGGCGGGATCTCGCCCACGCGTTCGGCGTCCAGCATGTAGTCGGGATGGGCGACCTGGATCTCGCTGCCGTAGCGCTCGACCTTGCCGCTGACGGCGCGACGCGCGCCGACGGGATGCTGGCGCTCAAGATGCGGGCCGTGGCCCTTGAACCAGGTCAGGGTGACGAAGCCATGCTCGTCCCAGCCGCGGATTCGCCAGGGCTGGCCGGGGCGCTGAGGCGGCAGGTGGGCGTCGATGGTGACGATGAAGGTTTGGACCTGACCGTCGACCGCGCGGTCCGAGGTGGTGGCCGTCCGCCGGATCAAGCCCTGCGGCGGGGTGAACAGCACATCGCGCACGATCGGCCCCGCCACGCGCTCGACCAGGGGCGCGACGCGCGGCCCCACGCCCTTGAGCGTGGAGATCGGCGTGAACAACGGGAAGAGAATCTCGGGACGCATCTGGGCGCCACCTTAGCCGGACCTGCGTCAGTTGTGGACGCCGGACGCGGATCTATCGCCAGACCGGATCGCGGAGGCATGGGGGCGTCGACGCAACCGGAAGGCCCGGCCCCGGGACGACGTTCGGTCGTCCGGGGCTCGGCGTTTCAAAGGCCTATTCGCCCTTGTTCATCGGCGGGTTCAGGGCCGAGAGGATGTCCTGCAGTTCGTCGGTGCGCGAAGCGCCCGAGACGTTCAGGCGCGTGTACAGGTATTCGGCGCGATGCTTCTGCTCGGCCTCTCCGAAGCGGGCGCCCGCTCCGTGCAGGTTATTCGCTTCACCGGCGAAGACGACCTTTCCGTCGGCGTCCACGAAGATGAAGTTGCCCGCGATCGTCGTCCGGGGATCGCGATCCTCGGCCAGCTTGTAGCGGTAGACGGCGCCGGAAGCGCCTTGCAGATCGATATAGGGTTTCACTGGACCTCGCCTCACAGCACACGGCGTCGGCGGAGAGGAGGTGAGGGGCGCCGAGGGCCAAATTATGACCTTAGGCCACTCACCTTGCTGAGGAATCGCCGCGTACGTTCTTCCTTAGGCGAACCGAGCACGGCGGCGGAAGGGCCTTGTTCAATAATAACGCCGTCATCCATGAAGATCGTCCGGTCGGCGACGTCGCGGGCGAAATCCATCTGGTGCGTCACCACGACCATCGTGCGCTTCTCGGCGGCCAGGTCCTTGATGACCGCCAGCACCTCGCCGACCAGCTCCGGATCCAGGGCCGAGGTCGGTTCGTCGAACAGGATCACGTCGGGATCCATGGCCAGGGCGCGGGCGATGGCGCAGCGCTGCTGCTGGCCGCCGGACATCTCGCGCGGGAAGGCGTCGACGCGGTGGGCCAATCCGACCTTGGCCAGCAGGACGCGAGCCTTTTCCAGCGCTTGGGCGGGCTTGAGGCCGCGCACGACCACCGGCCCTTCGGCCACGTTCTGCGCGGCGGTCTTGTGCGGGAAAAGGTTGAAGTTCTGGAACACGAAGCCCACCCGGCCGCGCAGGGCGCGGGTGAAGGCCGTCTTGCCGCCGGCGCTCACGCCCGCGACGGTCAGTTCGCCGCCATCCAAGGTTTCCAGGCCGGCCAAGCAGCGCAGCAGGGTGCTCTTGCCCGAGCCGCTGGGGCCGATGACGGCCACCACCTCGCCGGGCTCGACGGTCAGGTCCACGCCCTTCAGCACGGGAGCGTCAGCGAAACGCTTGGCCAAGCCCCGGGCGACGATCGCGCTCATCGGCGGCCCTCCGCCTGACGTTCCAGCCGCGCCTGGCCCACGGCCAACAGCGAGGACAGGATCCAGTAGATGGCCGCGGCGGCCAGGTACATCGTGAAGATCTCGTAGGTCCGGGCGGTGATCAGCTGGGCCTGGCGGAACAGCTCGGGCACCTGGATGGTGGCCGCCAGCGAGGTGTCCTTGACCAGGCCGATGAAACTGTTGGCCAGGGGCGCGACGGCGGTGCGGGCGGCCTGGGGCAGGATGATCCGGCGCAGGGTCTGGCCCCGGCTCATGCCCAGCACGGCCGCGGCCTCCCACTGGCCCTTGTCGACGGCGGCGATCGCCGCGCGCAGGGTCTCGCCGGCATAGGCGGCGATGTTCAGCGAAAAGCCGATCCCGGCCGCCAGCAGCGGCGGCAGCTCGATCCCGAACTGCGGCAGGCCGTAATAGATCAGGAACAGCTGCACCAGCAGCGGCGTGCCCCGGATGGCCGAGACGTAGACCCCGGCGGGCCAGCGCAGCAGCGGATTGGCGGACAGCCGCATCAGGGCCAGGGCGAAGCCCAGCACCAGCCCAAGGCTCATGCCCACCACGCTGAGCAGCACCGTGTACCCCGCGCCCTTCAGCAACAGGGGCGCCGATTGCGAGACGAGGTCGAAGGCGTCCAAGGTTCAGCGTCCCATGAGGGAAAGGCGCGCGGTCACTCGGTCACGTCCGAGCCGAACCACTTGGTGGAGATCGCCGCCAGTTGGCCGTTGGCGCGCAGGGTCGCGATGGCCTGGTCGATCGCCACCTTCATGGCCGGGTCGCGCAGCATGGCCACGCCCATGCCCTGGGCCGCGAACGGCGGGCCGGAAGCCGCGAAGTCGGGCGAGGTCTTGACGAAGTCGGCGGCCACCAGGCGGTCGTTGAGCACCGCGTCGATACGGCCGGCCTTCAGGTCCTGGTACTTGGTGGGGTCGTCGTCATACGTGCGCACGATGGCGTCCGGCACGTTGGCCTTCAGCCAGGACTCATAGTTGGTGCCCAGGCCCACCCCGACCTTCTTGCCCTTCAGGTCGGTGGGCCTGGTGATCCCGGTCTGGTCCTTGCGGGTGATGATCTGGATTCCCGAAACCGTGTACGGCTTGGAGAAGTCGTACTTGGCCATGCGCTCGGGCGTGATGGTGATCTGGTTGATGACCACGTCGATGCGCCGGGACTCCAGCGCCCCCAGCAGGCCGGCGAACGGCGAGGGATGGAACTCGGCCTTCACGCCCATCTGGGCCGCCAGAGCCTTGGCGAAGTCCACCTCGAAGCCCGTCAGCTGGCCGTCCTTGTCCTGGAAGTTGAAGGGCGGATAGGTGCCCTCCAGCCCGATGCGCAGCACCTTGGTGGCTTCCACGCGCTTGAGGCCCGTCTCGGCCGCGTCCTTGGACTTGCCGCCGCAGGCCGCCAGGACCAGAGCCGCGGCGCTAAGGCCGAGAAGGATGTCACGACGGACAGGGAATCGCATGCCAAGCCTCGGAAGGAATATCGAGACGCTTTTCTATACCGCCTGGGCGTCTCGGCTAGGGGGCAAGCGGGGGCGTCCCCACCTGAGATGTTGTCTGACCGCGAATTAACCTGACGTGGCGCCCGTGCTCTGGCTTCCTGCCCCGGCCTTTTGTGAATGGGGGGAGTCGCCTTGGCCCAAACCTTCGACCCGGCCGCCGCCACGGCGGCCTATCTCGCGCAGCTGCCGCCGGAGGCGCACGCCAAGGCGCAGGCCTACACCCAAGGCGGCCACTGGCTGCTGCTGTGGGGATTCCTCGTCACGGTGCTGGTGTCGTGGCTGATCGTGCGCAGCGGCGTCCTGGTGGGTCTTCGCCGCCGGCTGGAGCGGCGCAAGCCGCGCCCGATCCTCGTCAGCTTCCTGGTCGGGGTGGTCTATCTGCTTGTCGACTGGCTGCTGTCGCTGCCCTGGTCGGTCTACGAGAACTGGTGGCGCGAGAAGCAGTACGGCCTGACCAGCCAGGCCTTCACCGGCTGGCTGGGCGAGCGCCTGATGTCGCTGGCCATCACGGCGATCTTCACGGGCCTGTTCCTGATGGCGCTCTACGCCCTGATCCGGAAGGCCAAGAGCACCTGGTGGCTGTGGGGCGGCGGGCTGATGGCGGCGTTCGTCACGATCGGCCTCGTGATCGCGCCGATCTACATCGAGCCGCTGTTCAACAAATACACCCCCGCGCCCGCCGGCCCGGTGCGCGACACCGTGGTGGCCATGGCGAAGGCCAACGGCATCCCCAGCGACAAGATCTTCGTCTACGACGGTTCCAGGCAGTCCAACGCCTACACCGCCAATGTCTCGGGCGCGTTCGGCTCGGCCCGCGTGGCCATGAGCGACACCATGTTCAAGCAGGGCGCCGACCTCGCCGAGGTCAAGGCCGTGGTGGGCCATGAGATGGGGCACTACGCCCATCGCCACGCCCTTTGGATCGCCGGGGTGCTCAGCGCCCTGACCGTGCTCGCTTTCTTCCTGGTCGATCGATTGTTCGACCCCGCCAGCGCGTTGCTGGGCGCCGACTCGGTCAAGGGACTGTCCGACCCGGCCGGCCTGCCGGTGTTGAGCGTGGTCCTGGCGGTGCTGACCCTGTTGGGAACGCCTCTGACCAACAGCCTGGTCCGCATCGCCGAGAGCGACGCCGACCGCTACAGCCTTGTGCATTTCAACGAGCCGGACGGCCTGGCCAAGGCTCTGGTCAAGACCATCGAATATCGCGCCGCCACGCCCAGCCGCCTGGAGGAGGTGATCTTCTACGACCATCCCGCCGTGGGCCGCCGCATCCGTCGCGCGATGGACTGGAAGGCCGAATTCGCTCGCGGCCACTAGCAGCCGCCGATCCATCCCAATCCGCTCGGAGCTCAAGTCTCATGAAGATCCTGGTCCTGCCTCTCGCCTTGCTGGCCCTTGCTGGGGCCGCGCCCACGGCCGTCCTGGCCCAGGCGCCGGCCGCCGCTTCGGCGCCTTCGCCTGACGCCGCCGCGCTGGAGAAATTGAACGCGGAGTGGCTGACGGCCTACAAGACCCATGACGGGGCGGCGTTGGAACGGATTCTGGCCGACGATTTCGAGGCGGTCTATCCGGGCGGCCGGATCATGCGGAAGGCCGACCTGGTCAAGGCCGCGACCAATCCGGCGCGTTCGATCACGTCCATGGCCTGGGAGGATCTGAAGATCATGGTCTTCGGCGACGTGGCCGTCGTCAGGGCGCGGGCCAAGATGAGCGGCAAGGGACCTGACGGCGACTTCTCGGCCGTCAACGACTACGCCGACATCTATGTGAAGCGGGCGGGCGCCTGGCGCGCCATTTCCGCCCACGTGGTGCGGGCCGCCGAGTAGCCGTCGTGGACGGTTGACCGGCTTGCGTGTTGTCTTCGACAGGAGGTGCGCGCGTGACCCGACCCATCGTCAGCGAAGCTCATGTCGACCTGCCGCCGGACGAGGCCTTCGCAAGGTTTGTGGACGGCCTCGGCCGCTGGTGGCCGATGGCCTACACCTACAGCGGCGCGCGGTTCGAGACCGCGAGGGTCGAGCCCCGCGTCGGCGGACAGTGGGGCGAAGTCACCCGGGACGGCGAAACGCTGCCCTGGGGCGACGTCCGGGTATTCGAGCCGGGCAGGCGGGTGGTGCTTGGCTTCAACATCGCCGCCGATCGCAGCGCCGAGCCGCCCGAACGGTGGAGCGAGGTCGAGATCGCCTTCGCTCCGGACAATGCGGGAACCCGTATTCGGCTGGAGCACCGCGATCTCGACCGGCATGGCGACGGCGCCCAGGCGATCGCTGATGGCATGGCCTCGGATCAGGGGTGGCCCCTGATCCTGGCCAGTTTCAGGCGTGAGACGCGCCGACCCCGCTAGCGCTTGCGGACGAACACCGTGCCCGCCGAGTAGCCCGCGCCGAAGCTGCAGATCAGGCCGGTCTCGCCCGGGGCGAAATCGTCGTTGGCCGAGTGGAAGGCGATGATCGAACCGGCCGAGCTGGTGTTGGCGTACTCGTCCAGGATGATGACGTTTTCACCGGCCTCCGGATCGCGCCCCAGCACCTTGCGGGCGATCAGGTCGTTCATGTTGATGTTGGCTTGGTGCAGCCACAGGCGCTTGAGGCCGGTGGGGTCCAGGCCGATGTCGCCGGCGTGTTCCACGATCATCTCGCTGACCATCGGAACCACCTCGCGGAACACCTTGCGGCCTTCCTGCACGAACAGCTTGTCCTTGGCTCCCACGCCCTCGGGCGCGGCGCGGTTCAGGAAGCCGAAGTTGTTGCGGATGTTGTTGGAGAACTCGGTCTTCAGCCGCGTGCCCAGGATCTCCCAGCCGTCCGTGGCCTGGCTTTCCTCTTCCAGGATCACGGCCGTCGCCACGTCGCCGAAGATGAAGTGGCTGTCGCGGTCGGTGAAGTTCAGGTGGCCCGAGCAGATTTCGGGATTGACCATCAGCACGGCCTTGGCGCTGCCGGTGGCGATGAAGTCGGCGGCGGTCTTGATGCCGAACGTGGCCGACGAGCAGGCTACGTTCATGTCGAACGCAAAGCCTTCGATCCCCAACGCCTGTTGCACCTCGATGGCCATGGCCGGATAGGCGCGCTGCATGTTGGAGGCTGCGCAGATCACCGCGCCGATCTCGCTGACGGGCTTGCCCCAGCGTTCGATCGCCTGCTTGGCGGCTTCGACGGCCATCTCGGCCAGGATCGAGATCTGGTCGTTCGGGCGCTCGGGCAGAACGGGACGCATGACCTCGGGATCGATGATCCCGGTCTTGTTCATCACGTAGCGGGCCTTGATGCCCGACGCCTTCTCGATGAATTCCGGCGAGGAGGGGGCCAGGGCGGCGATTTCCCCGGCCTCGATAGCCCCGGCGTTGGCGGCGTTGAACCGCTCGACGTAGGTGTTGAAGGCTTCGACGAGTTCGGTGTTCGAAATGCTGAACGGCGGGGTGTACAGCCCCGTGGCGGCGATGACGGCTTTATGCAAGGCGGCGGTCCCGATGACGCTGGCGCGCCCCGTGCGGCGCGTCTCTGACTTTGTTGGCGGATCAATAGCACGCCTGACAGGGCCGTCACCTGTGACGCACGGGTCACCCGATATGCGGCGCCCAAGCCACGCTGCGGTCTCCATTGTGGAAAAAGGGGAACGTTTTCAGTTCGCCACATTCGCCACGAACGTGTCGTCGCCGACACGCAATGGCCCAAAACCCGTCCGCCACGGTCCAACCCGCGCCCCATGGCCAGGCTATCGGTGTCCACGCTGAGGGAGCACGAGTGCCAAGGAGTACAAAAAATGAAAACTCTCATGTCTCTGGTCGCCCCGATGGCCGTCCTGTCGGTCGTCGCCGTTCCTGTGCTGGCCAACGCCCAATCGTCGGACAAGGAAATCTACGGCACCCTGGGCTATGCGGGATCCCGCGCCGGCGGCGCCGATACCGGCGCGGTGCAAGGCCGCCTGGGCGCCAAGCTCACGCCCCATTTCGGCGTGGAGGGCGAACTCTCCGGCGGCGTGAAGGACGACAATATCGACCGTGCGGGCGTCCGCTCCAGCATCGAACAGACCCACTCGGCCGCCGTCTACGGCGTGGGCTTCCTGCCGGTGACGCCCAACATCGACCTGATCGGCCGCGTCGGCTACGGCAACACCCAGTTCAAGGAAAAGCTGGCTGGGGTCGAGACCAAGTACGACGCCGACAGCGTCAACTACGGCGTCGGTGCCCAGTACAAGTTCGACGACAAGAACGGTGTGCGTATCGACTACACGCGCCAGCAGTTCCGCGACAGCGACGCGGCCGACGCCAACGTGGTGTCGGTGGGCTACGCCCGCCGCTTCTAGGGCCTGGCGTCCCTTCGAAACGAGGAACGCCCGCCTCCGGTCGGAGGCGGGCGTTCTGCTATCCCGGCGGAATCCGCCCGATCAGCTGAAGACGGCGGCGGTGTCGCCTTCGACTTGTTTGGGATCGGGGCCGAACTTGTTGGGCCCGACCGTGCCCGGCAGCACGTAGAAGACCAGCAGCACAACGATGCCGATCAGCGGAATGAAGGCGATCAGCAGCCACCAGGCCGAACGGTTGGTGTCGTGCAGGCGGCGGAAGGCCACCGCAATGCTGGGGATGAAGATACCCAGGCCGAAGACGAAGAATATCAGGCCCAGCAGCATGCCGAAGATGTTGGTGTGGCCAGACCCCGGAAAGTTCCCCGTCACGCCCAGCAGGCCATAATAGACGAACTCGACGATGAAGATGAACAAGGCGAAGAGCCAGAATTCCGACCGGCGGGCGCGGCCCTGGAAGTCGGCGTACTTCTTCAGCGGTTGGAACATCAGAGACATGGTGGCTCCCGAATTCGCCCCCGCCCAGCCGGCGGTTCGCGCAACTTGAGCACGAAAAGCCGTTCCGTAAACCCGGTTCTGTGCTCCGCGAGACTTTTGGTGACGTTACGTCGCCCTTGACGGAGCGGCGACGGGCTCCGACCCTGCCGGAAACGGGGGGAAGGAAGGCGTCGGCTTGGACAAGGCGCAGATCATTCAACTGCTTGGCTCGGCGCTCGCCATCGGCTTGATGGTGCTCTTGGCCGGGTGGGCCAGGATCGCCCGGCCCATGCCCCGGCTCACCGCGCAAGGCGCGCGCGACCTCCTGGCGGTCGAGTTTCCGGACGAACCCGTGGATGCGGTCTGGATCGACGGGGACGGGGCGGGCCTTGTGGCGCGTTCGGGCGACCAGGCCTTGGTGCTTTGGCGCAAGGGCGACGGCTACGTGGCGCGGGAAGCGCCGCTAAGCCGTCTAAGCGAGGCGCGTCTGGTCGATGGCCGCGTACGGCTGAAGCTGGGCGACGGCGCGCCCCGCCTGGCCGTGCCGAACGGCGTGTGGCCGCCCTTGGAGCTACGCGCGTGAAGACCTTCGATCCCGTCCAGATGGCCATCCCGTTTTTCGTGGTGGCCGTGTTCCTCGAGATCCTCCTGGCGCGCCTGGGCAAGACCAAGGCGCACTATGAACCGCGCGACACGGCCATGTCGCTGACCATGGGGCTGGGCAGCACGATCGCGGGCCTGTTCACCGCCGGGATTACGTTCGCCGCGGCCTTGTGGGTCTACGAGCACCGGCTGTTCACGATCCCCATGAACGCCGTCTGGGCCTGGGTGGCGCTCTTCTTCGCCGAAGACCTGACCTACTACTGGTTCCATCGCCTGGCGCACGAACGGCGGGTCTGGTGGGCCAGCCACGTCAACCACCACACCTCGACCCACTACAATCTCTCCACGGCCTTGCGGCAGACCTGGACGGGCGGGATTGCCGGCACCTGGCTGCTATGGCTGCCGCTGTCGTTCCTGGGCTTCCCCCCGGCCATGGTGGCCATCCAGAAGGGCGTCAGCCTTGTCTACCAGTTCTGGATCCACACCGAGTCGATCAAGCGCATGCCGCGCTGGTTCGAGGCGGTGTTCAACACGCCCTCGCACCATCGGGTGCACCATGCCCGCAACGCCCGCTACCTGGACGCCAACTATGCCGGCATCCTGATCATCTGGGACAGGATGTTTGGGACCTTCATCCCCGAGGTCGACGAGGAGCCGTGCCGCTATGGAACGGTCAAGAACCTCGGCAACTTCAACCTGTTGCACAACGTGTTCCACGAGTGGGTCGGCATCGGCAAGGACGTCGTCGCCCAGCCGCGGCACGCCCTGGGCTACATCTTCGGCCCGCCAGGCTGGAGCCACGACGGCTCGCGCGACACTTCCCATACGCTGAAGGCCAAGTGGCGGGCGCGGACGAGCGCCGCCAAGGCGCGGGAGGACACGGCGGCCTGAAGCCGCCGTGCGCGGGGATCAGTCGATCTTCACGAACGGGGTCGAGCCGCCCGTCACCTTGGGCAGCTCGCCGTTCCATTTCTCGATAGCCTGCTGTTGCAGGACCTGCGGATTGGCGCGCAGGGCCTCGCCCTTGATACGGATCGATTCGGCCTCGCCGCGGGCCTTGGCGATGGCGGCGTTGGCCAGGGCGGTCTCCTTGGCTTCCAGGGCCTTGGCGGCCAGGGCTTCCTGCTCCAGCTGGGTCTTGTTCTGCATCTGCTGGATGATGGCGTCCGGGTAGCGGATCGAGCCGATCCAATCCATCTGCGACACGGTCACGCCATGGCGCGCCCACTTGCCCGACACCCGGGCGAAGGCGCGCTGCATCACCGCTTGGCGGCCGCCGCTGTAGAGGGTCTCCACCCCCACCTTCTCGGCCTCGGCCGCCACGGCCGAGCGCACGTCGTTGCGGATCGGGCCGTCCAGCAACTGGTCGAACGACAGGCGATAGGTCTGGTAGAGGTTCGGGGCCGAGGCCGGGTTCACCTGCAGGGTCACCGACACGTCGGCCGTCATGGGCAGGCCCGTGTTGTCGGAGAAGGTGATCTCCTCGTTCTCGTTGCCGCGCTCGTCCTTCTCGCGGGTGTAGCTGTAGGTGCGCTGGATCACCGGATACTGGATGATGCGCTCGCCGATGCCCCGGAAGTACCAGCGGGCGGGCAGGGGGTCGGCCGAGACGCCGGCTCCCGTGCCCAGGGTCTTGATCTTCACGCCGACGTTGCCGGGTTCGACCGTGGTGCTGTGGCCGGCGATGCTGCACGAGCCGATCAGCAGGACCACCAGGCTGACGCCGCCCAGGCCGATGGCGCGGCCGGTGTTCTTCAGCTTGTCGCGGGTCTTGGCGGCCTTCGCCTGGAAGTTCTCGCTCATTCGCCGGTGTCCCCTTTGGTCGAATTCAATGTCTTGGCCAGGTCCTTGAGCATCATCGACGCCAGCTTGCCCAGGCCGATCACGCCGACCGCGAAGGCGGCGGGCGCGGCGATCAGGCCGATGTCGCTGGCCGAGCCCCACAGCGGGCCGACGACGACGCGCATCAGCACGATCGCCAGCGCGACCCAAGCGACCAGATAGGCCGCGGCTTTCGCATAGATCATGACGCCCTCCTGCCGGAACCCAGGGTGGCAAGTTCGACCGGCCGATGCACGCGAAACCTTGGCCGAAAAGGGTTGGAGAAGTCGCGAGGCCTTACTCGCAGAGGTCCGACCACTTCTGGCCGACGGCCTCGCTGCCGTCGATCTCTTCCAGCGCCAGGACGCCCTGGGACCAGACGAAGCGTTCCAGGCCGTCGAAGCCGTCCTGCTGCTCGACGATGTCGACCTCGCCGCATACCGAGGGGATTTCGCCGTCCCAGTGGACGAAGACCTTGCCGAAATTGACGGCCTGGGCGTCGGGCAGGCGGCCCGTCACCGCGATCCGGGCGCCTTCGATGGCCTGGGCGTCGTCGGCGGCGTGGTCCACGGCCTCGGCGCGGGTGTCGCGCAGGACGTAGACGGCCAGGGCGGTTCCGAGCCCCGCAAGCGCCAGCGCCGCCACGACGCCGACCAGCAGGGTGGTCTTCTTCGGGTTCACCATCATGGCGTGCAGCCTAGCGCGGTTTCCGCGCCCGGGGGAACGGGGTCAGTCGCGCAGCAGCGGCAGGGAAAGCCCGCTAGCCGGGCGCGCGGCCAGGATCTCGCGGCGGAAGCGGAACAGCTCGGCCGGGCGCCCGCCGGTGTCGGCGTCCTGGCGGCCCAGACCTTCGACCAGGTCCTCGCGCTCGACCACGCGGCGGAAGTTCTGCTTGTGCAGGGGCACCCCGGCGATGGCCTCTACGGTTCGCTGGAGCGCGGAAAGGGTGAACTCCGGCGGCATCAGCTCGAACACCACCGGGCGGTACTTGATCTTGCCCCGCAGGCGGGAAAGGCCGGTGGCCAGGATGCGGCGGTGGTCCGAGATCATCGGCTCCCCCAGCGCCGCCGACAGGGCCTCGGGCTCGGCGGGGTCCAGGCCGTCGGCGCGGGCCCGGTCGCGGGCGGCTTCGGGAGCCAAGCCTGCTTCGTACAGCAGCTCGTAGCGTTCCAGGACCCGTTCCTCGTTCCACGGAGCGCCGTCCAGGGCGAAGGCCAGGCGTGCGCGCGACCACTTGGCGTCGTCATCGCCGGACCAGCGTTTGAGGGCCGGGGCTATGGCGCGGTCCAGAAGGGCGGGGCGGCCGTTGCGCCAGTCCTCCCAGGGAAAGAACCGCGACCAGGGCGCCCAGGCCGTGTCCGGCGCCTGGGTCTCGACCGCCGTGGGCGTCAGGCCCAGATAGCCCACCGAGACGACCCGCGCCGCGCCGGCCCCCATCTCGGCCCGGGGGGCGTCGCGACCCTTGTCGCCGAAGGTGTAGAGCTGCTCCACATAGCCCAGTTGGAAACGGGTCTGTTCGGTCACGAACGCCCGCAGGCCCAGCTCGAAAGTTCGGTGCCGTTCCGGATCGAACGAGCCGAAGGGCAGGCCGGGCAGGGGGCTGGCGACGTCGGTCACCGCATCGTGCGGGCGGACGGTCAGAACCACGGCTTCGCCGTCGCGGATGGCCACGACCACGGCCGAAAGCCCGATGACCACCGATCCGGACGAGGTTTCGCTCATTCGGTTTCGAACGCTGCGCCCGGCGCGGATTCGAAACCGGCCGCCCGGGACAGCACATGGAAGCGCTGGACGTAGCGGGCCTGGGCCTCGAACGGCGGCAGGGGATTGATCTGCAGGTCGTAGCCCACGGGCGGCGCGCCGAAGATGGCCAGCGATTCCGCATGCTCGAACCCGGCCAGCTGCGTGGCTTCGAAGAAGGCGCAGGCGCGGTCGGCCTGCTTGATCAGCTTCTTGATCGCCTGTGGCGTCTTCACGGGCAGGCCGAAGCGGATGTGGATCGCATCCTCCAGTCGGGCTTCGAAATCCTTGTAGCTGACGCCCAGCGCCGCCTTGAACGGGCTGATCATGTCGCCGATCACGTATTCGCTGGCGTCGTGCAGCAGGGCGGCCAGGCGCCATCTGGGCTCCAGGTCCGGTTTGATGTGCGTGGCGATCTCCTCGACCACCAGGCTGTGCTGGGCCACCGAAAAGCCGTGGTCGCCCGTCGTCTGACCATTCCAGCGCGCCACGCGGGCCAGGCCGTGGGCGATGTCCTCGATCTCGATGTCCATGGGCGAGGGGTCCAGCAGGTCCAGCCTGCGCCCCGACAGCATCCGCTGCCACGCCCTTGGAGGGCCCTTATGCAGCCCTTTGGCCACGAAATCGTTCCTCACAGTGAAGGTGGCGCGTCGTCGTCCGTTTTGACTGGCCCATCGGTTGAGAAAGATCAATGCGGGCGAGCGCGACAGCTGTGGAAATGCGTCGAGAGGAGGATCGATCATGAGCTGGGCGAGAATCATGGCGCCGCTGGCTGGCGGCGCGGCCGCAGACAAGGCGCTCCTGGATTCGGCGAAGATCCTGGCGGAGGGTTTCGACGCGGAGCTGGCTTGCGTGCACGCGCCGGCCGACATGGCCGACCTGATGCCCTGGATGGGCGAGGGTTTCATGGGCGGGGTCCAGGTCACGGCCCTGGAAAGCCTCAAGGAGGCTGCCGTCGAAGGCCGCCACGTGGTGGAGAAGCTGGTCCAGGAGGCCGGCTATCCCCGCTGCGCCGCCATCAGCCTGGAATCCCCGGTCTGGGCCGGCCTGGCGATGGAAGGCCGCCTGTCCGACGTCATCGTCTTCGACAGCGCCGCCGCGCGGGGCCGCGGCCCCCTGGCCGAGGCGTTTCAGCAGATGGTCGCTGATGAGCAGCGTCCGGTCCTGGTGGCGCGTCCCGGCCTGAAGGTCGGGGGCACGGTGCTCGTGGCCTGGGATGGCGGCAAGGAGGCCAGCCGCGCGATGCGCACCTCGCTGCCCTTGCTGCAGAAGGCCTCGTCGGTGGTGGTGGCGGGTGCGCCCGGCGCCTCGTCGCGCAGCTTCGACCTGTCGCGCCTGGTCGAGTTCCTGGCCGCTCGCGGGGTCAAGGCCACGACGCGCGAGCTTGAGGGCTCGGGCAACGATGCTGCGGGTCTGCTGCTGAAGGGAGCCGCGGACGTGGGCGCCGAAATCCTGGTGGCCGGCGCTTTCGGCCACCCGCGCCTGCAGGAGTTCATCTTCGGCGGCACCACGCGCAGCCTGCTGAACAGTGACGGCCCGTCGCTGTTCCTGTCGCACTGAGAGTTCCGGATTCTGTTTTGAGAAGGAGACGTTCGATGTCCCTGTCGCGTATCGTCATGCGTCTGGCCCGCAATCCCGGCACCGAGTTCGCCGGGGGCGACGACCACCGGGGCTACGCCCTCACCGCGCCGCTGACCGACGAAGGGATGCTCGACGCGGCCGCCTACGCCAAGGCCAAGGACGAATGCGTCGTGCGCCGCTTCGCGCCCGACGAGGACGCCGCCGACGGTCGCCTCAATCGCCGGGGCGAGCGCTGGTTCTTCGACTACGACGAAGGCGACGACCTGGATGACGAGCCGGTCTATCGCCTGGGCCAGCACCGGTTCGCGATCGGCGAATACGTCACCGTGACCGATGAGGAAGGACGTCCGCTGACCTACAAGGTCATGGAGGTCACGCCCGTCTAGCGAGGGGGCTAGCCACCGACGTTGCGGCGCACCAGCGTTTTCATGTCCTCGAAGACGTCATGGTCGCTGCCGTCGCGGCCCTTGGCCTTGAGCACGGCCACGGCCAGCGGTCCGCCCTTCGGCCCGCGCGCTTCGTAACCCACTACCCGATAGCCGCTGGCCGCCTTGTCGCTGGCCAGGATCAGGGTGGCGCGCACGCCGTCGCCCCGGCGGCGGTGGCGGATCTCGGCGCCGGCGTCGGTGGCGTGAATGTCGGTGTCGCCTTCCTCGCCGTCGCTGGAGCTGACCGACACGGTCGAGCGGCCCCCCGAGCTTTGCTCGCGGATGCGCCGCACGCTGTCGCCGTCGCGGATGTTGATGTTCTTGGACACCTTCACTTCGGCCGAACCGTCGTTGGCGTTGATCGAAAGGCCGCCGATCTTCACGTCCGCGCCCTTGTCGTGAGCGTCGATCTTGATGCCGGGCAGGCTGATCCTGGCTCCGTCGGCGCGCTTGCCGGCGGTGGGAGCGGGCGCGCTGGTGCGGATCGCCGGCATCAGGGTCTTCAGCTCGGTCTCGATCGGCGCGAGAGCCGCTTCGGCGTCGCCGCCGCTCAATGGCACCAGGCGCAGCGCCACCTCGGCGTTGCGGCCCTGATAGGCGCAGCTCTGGCCGTCGGGCGCCGTGCTGACCAGGATCAGGTCGCCCTGCTTCTGCGGGCAGGTCAGGCGGTCGATCGCATGCAACGGTTCGCGACGGCCCGGCAGGGCGCGCTTTTCGTGCTGCTGAGTCTCGACCTTGGGCGAGCAGCCGCTCAGCGCCAGCAGGCCGGCGCCGACCGCGAGCAGCGTAAGGTTACGCATAGAGGAATCCTCCCGTTCGCCGGGAAACTGGTCCGGCGAGGGCCTCAGGTCCAATGAAATCGCGGTAACGGCGCCATGAGCGCCGCCGATCGCCTGTCGAGCTTGGTTGGGGCTACTGGCCGGGCCGCGCGCCCGAGCCTTCGCGCCGGGCCAGGAAGGCCAGGCGCTCGAACAGGTGCACGTCCTGCTCGTTCTTCAGCAAGGCGCCATGCAGGGGCGGGATCAGCTTGGTCGGATCCTTCTCGCGAAGCACCGTCTCGTCGATGTCCTCGACCAGCAGCAGCTTCAGCCAGTCCAGCAGCTCGGAGGTCGAGGGCTTCTTCTTCAGGCCCGGCACCTTGCGCATGTCGTAGAAGATGCGCAGCGCCTCGGCGACCAGCTTCTGCTTGATGCCCGGGAAGTGCACGTCGACGATGGCCTGCATCGTCTGCTCCTCGGGGAAGCGGATGTAGTGGAAGAAGCAGCGGCGCAGGAAGGCGTCCGGCAGTTCCTTCTCGTTGTTGGAGGTGATGATGATGATCGGCCGCACCTTGGCCTTGATGGTCTCGCCGGTCTCGTAGACGAAGAATTCCATGCGATCGAGCTCCTGCAGGAGGTCGTTCGGGAATTCGATGTCGGCCTTGTCGATCTCGTCGATCAGCAGCACCGGGCGCTCGGGCGACTCGAACGCCTCCCAGAGCTTGCCCTTCTTGATGTAGTTCTTCACGTCCTTCACGCGCTCGTCGCCCAGCTGGCTGTCGCGCAGGCGGGTGACGGCGTCGTACTCGTAGAGGCCTTGCTGGGCCTTGGTCGTGGACTTGATGTGCCAGGTCAGCAAGGGCGCGCCCATCGCCTTGGCCACTTCGTAGGCCAGGACGGTCTTGCCGGTGCCGGGCTCGCCCTTGATCAGCAAGGGCCGTTCCAGCGCCACCGCAGCGTTGACGGCGACCTTCAGGTCTTCGGTTGCGACGTAGTCGGCGGTGCCTTCGAAGCGCGAGCTCATGCGGTTTCCTGACGGCGTTTCCAAAGAGGACGCCTCGAACAGTTGTTCAAATCAGGGGTAACCTACAGACCAACGGTCCTCCGGATCAAGCGGGCTTTCGCCGGACGGCCGCCGGAGGCGTCTCGTGGGCCCGGTGTCGCTACTCGTCGCGTTTGAGCAGTTCCGGCGGCGGCTTGCGATGGCGGCGGGCGACCGAGGGCGGGTCGCTGGCGGGGAAGCTGTCCTCCAGGCCTTCTTCCAGCTGGTCCTCGAGATACTCCGATTGTTCCTCGGTCTCGGTTTCAGGCTTGTTTTCCGGCATGGGAGAACTCCTTGCGTACCCCGTCATCTAGCCACCACGGCGCGCGCCCCGCAACGAGCATGCGCCCTTGCGCATCGGGCGCTCCGCTTCAGCCTTCGAAGTCTTCGGGCTGGTCGAGATCGTCGGAGACTTCATCGTCCCCGTCCTCGGGGAGGGGGTCTAGCGGCTCACGCTCGATATCCAGGCCCTCGTCGTCGCGTTCGGCCTCCAGTTCGTCGTCGATCTCGTCGAAGTCCTCGTCGTCCAGGTCGTCGTAATCCTCGTCATCGTCCTCGTCGTCATCGCCTTCGGCCTGGGTGTAGTCGCGCACGTCGGCGATATCGTCGAAGTTGGCGATGTCGTCGCCGTCAGGGGTGAGATTGGTCTCGTCCAGAACCTCGGCGACGTCCTGTTCGTCGAAATCCGGTTCGTCGAAATCGGTCTCGGCCGGCATGGGAGCCTCCTGGCGCTGGCGCCGTCCAAGCGATCGGCGCATTGGACTAACCCGCCAGCGACGAGGCGCGTTCCGCTCGAAATCAACAGGGCAGGGGCGCGTCCAGTCCGGCCGGGTCGTAACCCTTCCCGATCAGCCGCTCGCGGGCCTCGGGGCGGCGCTCGACCCAGTCCTGCGCCAGCAGGCCAAGGCCGATCACGTCCTGAGGCAAACCGCCCTTGACCACGTGGGCGCGCAGCAGCGCCTCGCGCTGGAAACCGTTGGCCACGTGCAGGCCCCAGGCCACCTCGTTCGAGGCCAGCACCTCCGACCAGACCTTGCGCAGGCCAAGGCGGGAGAAGGCGTGATCCAGGAGCTTGAACTCCGCCGCCGCACCCACGCCCAGGCCGCGCACGGCGAGATCGCCCAGGTAGCGCGCGATCGTGGCCCGGCCCTGCGCGCGGTCGATCTCGGTCAGGCTGGTCAGGCCCACGGGCTCGCCGTCCAGTTCGATCACCCAATAGAGGCGATCCAGCCGGCCGCCGATTCCGTCGAACCAGCGGTCGTGTTCGGCCTGGCCGATCTCGTGATCGGAATACATGTAGAGCGCCACCTGCGGACTGTTGCGCCAGGTCAGCAAACGGGCCCGGTCACCCTCGGCGACGGGGCGCAGGGTTACGACGCGCCCCGTCACGCCCGGCGATCCCCGCCCAGATGGATCAGATCGGGGCGCATGCGCACGAAGGCGCGGATGTCGTCGGAGGTGAAGGCGGGATTGGCCGGGTACAGGGCCTCATACACCGCGCGGACGAATTCCAGGTCGTCGGGCCGGTCCACCGTCCAGCGCACCTCGCCCTCGTCGGCGGGCTGCTCCAGGCCCGCGATGCGGAAACGGTCCGGGTTGCGATAGAGGAAGGGGGTCACGTGTTCGTGGTCGTAGGGATCGTGGCTCTCGGCGGCCGCCATGCGCAGCGCTTCGGCCTTGAAGACCTCAACGTCCAGTCCTTTGGGATAGCTGCGGCGGGCGGGGGTGTTGGAGGTGTAGTCCGCGCCCGACGCCTCATGCAGCGCCAGCGTTTCGTCGATCAGGCCGGGATCGGCCAGCGGGCAGTCGGCCGTCAGCCGCACCACGGTTTCGCCGGCGTCGAAAGCGTCCATCGCCCCGACGAACCGCGCCAGAACGTCGTCCAGCGGACCTCGGAACACCGGGGCGCCTTCGGCCTCCAGCCGAGCGGTCAGACCGTCGTCGCTGGCCTGGTCGGAGGTCGCCACCACGATCCGGCCCAGTCGGGCCGAGCGGTTCAGGCGCTCGATCTGGCGCAGGATCATCGGCGCGCCGGCGACGTCGGCCAGCACCTTGCCGGGCAGGCGGCTGGACGACATGCGGGCCTGGAGGATGGCGAGCGGCATCGGCGTCTCCTCCGCTGCGGTCAGGCCGGAAACTGCGTCTTCAAGGCCAGCCCGATTTCTTCCATCGTCGGCGACCAGTCCTTGAAGTCGGGCGTGATGAAGCAGCGCGTCTGCGGGTACCAAGGGTAGAAGTCGGTCTGACCCAGGCGAGGCCAGGCGGCCGCGCCGCCCAGCAGCCAGATCGGCGCGCCGCAGGCCCCGGCCAGGTTGATGGTGGCGTTCGAGAAGCCCACCACCAGGTCCATCGCGCAGCACAGGGCCGCCACGTCGTCCAGGTCCTGCTTCAGGTCGATGCCCGGCGGCTGCCAGATGTCGACGCCGAACTCGGCCTTGGCCAGGGCGATCTCCTCGGCGCAGTCGCCGTACTGCAGGTTCACGAAGGTGATCCCGGGCGTCTCCAGCACCGCCCGCCATTGCGAGAAGGGCGAGAACTGCCGGGCGCGCTCGCCGTTCAGCTTGGCGCTCTTCCACAATAGGCCGACCTTAGGACCGGCGGGTGCGCCTTCCAGTTCACGCCGCCAATGGGCGACCCGCGCCGGATCGGCGGTCATGTAGCGGGGACGGCGGGGGAAGGCCTCGATGCTCGAGCGGAACTGCCGCAGCAGGCTGGCCATGGGCGTCCACAGGTCGATGTCGCTCCAGTCCTCGATCTCGGGCGCGCCGCGATAGACGCGGCCTTCGTACGACACGGTCTTGTGCGGCGTGATGCGGGCCTGCGGGAACGAGCGCTGGAACAGCGGGATCAGCCGGCGCTCGACGGCCAGCGACAGGCGGCCGTCCGGACCCAGGGCCTCGATCACGTCGGGCATCATGTTGGCGAACATCACCTCGTCGCCCAGGCCCTGTTCGGCGCAGATCATCAGGTGCTTGCCCGCCAGGTTCATGCCCGGCTCCCAGCGCGGGGCGTCGATCGTGAAGCGCGGAGCCTCGGTCAGTTCCTTGGAAAAACGGCCTTCGTAGGTTTCCCAGCCTTCCTTCAGCCGGCCCAGGGCCAGCAGGATGGTGGAACGGCCGAACGCCATGGTCGCCAGGTCCTCGGCGTTGTCGGGGAAACCCATGGCCAGGTCGCAGTCGACCAGCGCGCCGGCCACGTCGCCCATGTCGATCTTGGCGTAGGCGCGGTTGTGGTAGCCCTTGCCGAAGGTCGGGGCCAGGCGCAGGGCCTCGTCGAAGAAGGTCACGGCTGTCTGGGCGTCGCCCAGGCTGCACATCACCGTGCCCAGGGTGTTCCACAGCAACGGTTGCTCGGGGTTCTCCTGGATGACCGGACGCAGGACGTCGATGGCCTCGCTGCAGCGGTTCAGGTCGCGCAGGGCGCAGGCCAGGTTGTTGACGCCCTCCAGGTCGCCGGGGCGGGCCTGGACGTAATGGATGAAGAACTGGGCGGCCAGTTCCGGCATGTCCATGCGGTAGGCCAGGCGGCCCAGGTCGCCGGCGACGGGGCCGTGGTCGGGCAGCAGCTTCAGCGCGGCCTCGTAGCAGCGCATCGAGCCGGCGAAATCACCGATCTTCTCGCGCGCGATGCCCAGCACGTGCCAGGCCACGCCCAGGGTCTCGTCGCGCTCCAGCGCCTTGAGCGCCAGCTTTTCGCCCTTGGCGAAGTCGCGGTTCTGCATGGCGTGGATCGAGCGGGCCAGCAGCTTGGCGGTCTGCTCGTTGCGGATCTCGTCGCTCTGACGGGTCAGTCGGGCCAGGGCCTCGGCCGACGCCGCGTCGCCGATCGTCGAGGCTTTCAGCCCCAATTGCACGGCCTGGGCCACGGCGTCCTGGGCCATGGCCAGGGCGCTGGCCGAAACATGCGAGGCGCGACTGCGGGACATCTTTGAGCCTTGGCGATTGGAGAGAGTCATCCTCTGGGTCAGTATGCTTAATCGAGTCCTAAGCTGCGGCTCACGGTCGCATGGCTGGCAAGGGGGCGTTAACCGCCTCCCGACTAGGTTCCACCGCGAAGGCGGTCATCTCGACCGGAAGGGCGACGCGGCGATGCAAGAGGGAGCGGCCTTGTGCCATTGAAGCTGTCGTTGAAACCCGGCGAGAAGTTCGTGCTGAACGGGGCGGTCGTGCAGAACGGCGACCGTCGTGGCGTGCTGGTTCTCCAGAACAAGGCTTCGGTGCTGCGTGAGAAGGACATCATGCAGCCCGAGGACGCGACCACGCCGGCCCGCCGGATCTATTTCCCGGTCATGATGATGTACCTGGATGAGGCCGGCGCCGAGCGTCAGTACGAAGAGTTCGCCACGCGCCTGACCGAATTCATGGGCGTGGTCCGCAATCCGACCGTGCTGGGAGACTGCATCGCGATCTCCAAGCACGTGATGGCCCGCGAGTACTACAAGGCGCTCATGTTGAGCCGCAAGTTGATCGAATACGAAGATGAGAGGTTGGGGCATGTCTCTTCAGGCGTACCAGCAGGCGGCCACGAGGACTGAAAACCCTCGTGAGATGGAGTACCGTCTGTTCGGTCAGGTCACGCGCGCCCTGATGGCCGCGTCCCAGGCGCCGGTGGACGACATCGCCACGCGTATCGACGCGCTGGACTGGAACCGTCGCGTCTGGTCGGCGCTGGCGACCGATTGCGCGCTGCCGGAAAACACCCTGCCGATGCAGCTGCGCGCCAGCATCATTTCGCTCAGCCTCTGGGTTGGGCGCCACTCCAGCGCGGTCATGCGCAAGGAGGAGGACTTCGAACCCCTGATCGAGGTCAATCGCATGATCATGCAAGGCCTGGCCGGTCGCGCCGAGGCCGCCTGACACCGGCTTCAGGGCGCTGGATCGGCGCCCGGCAAGCCCTTCCGGAAAAACCTGCCGCCCGGCGAATTCTGCATTCACCGGGCGGCTTACGTTTCGGGCCTGTGGATAAAAATATCCATTTTTATCAATGAGATGGTCGCGGCGCCGCTTTGGCGCCGGGTGGCCCGCCGTTTGCGATGGGTTTCGTGGGCAAAACGCCCGGTCGGCAAAACGCCGGCACAATCCTCCAAAATGGCAGGTCCACTATGCTGAACTCGATCAACACCAATGCCGGCGCCATGATCGCGCTGCAAAACCTGAACGCCACCAACTCGGAGCTCACCACCACTCAGCAACGCATCAACACCGGCAAGAAGATCTCGAACGCCAAGGACAACGGCGCGATCTGGTCGATGGCCAAGATGCAGAGCACGACGTCGCAATCGCTGAATGCCGTGAAGGATTCGCTCCAGCGCGGTCAGTCGACGATCGACGTGGGCCTTGCCGCTGGCGACACCATCACCGACCTGCTGGGCAAGATGAAGGAAAAGGCCCTGGCCGCTTCCGACACCTC
>JAGHZU010000022.1 GCA_017745235.1 Caulobacter sp.
CCCCCGCCGCCGCATCGGTCGCCGGCCATGCGCCCTTTCCACCGCGACGAGGTGAGAAGAAGGATAACCCGGCCTGAGACCGTGCGGAGAGTTCGGGTTTGTTGCGAGGGATTTCAGCGGGTTAGGCGCGGATGAGGTGTGCGCATCCGCCCGACCCTGCCTCTAAAGCCGATCATCCCACCTTCGCAGGGATGGGCGGAGGTGGGGGAGTTGGGAATGGGTGGTGGTAGAGCCCCGCCTGCTACCCTCCGGCCGCGCGCAAGGCCCGGGCCTGTTGGCGGGTGGCTTTCGAAAGGACCTCGTCCTGGATGTCGCGCAGGCAGGCACGCTGCGACCATCGGTCCAGGCGTTCGGCCTGGGCGCGTTCGGCGCAGACGGCCTGGCCGGCGGCGTCCACCCGGGCCTTGAACAGGCGGACCTGACTTGGGTCGCTCAGGTTGAGATCGCCGACCGGAATGCTGGCCAGCACCCGCGGCGCCGTCTCGGCCCGAGCCGCCTGGGCCAGGCCGATCATCGGGGCGGCCGCCAAGACCAGCGCCGTCGACATTCTCGCAAGAAGACCTGGGGTCGTAAGCTTCGCCATCTCGTCCATCCCTGTCGCGACGCTTCGGTGTCGCCGCCGGGAATTGTCGGGGATCTGGCGGCTCGAAACCCGTTACGTCTGCTTCATGACATCTTATTCACGAACGCAGGCTTGGCGAACACCGAAGGTCGAGCTCAGTCGGTGGAGACGCCCAGGCGCGCTTCCTTGACAGGCGGCCGTTCCAGGGCCTGGTAGACGATGGTGCGGGTGGTGGCGTCGAGCCCCGAGCCCACGCCGCCCAGGCGCTGGATCATGCCGATGAAGAACAGGTCGTTGGCCGGATCGACCCAGAACCAGGTGCCGGCGCTGCCGCCCCAGCTGATCGTGCCCGGCCCCACCGGCGCGTTGCCGGCGCGAGGATCCACCGCCACGGCGATGTCGAGGCCATAGCCGACGCCCACGCCCAGGGGCGAGGGCTTGTGGTTGGGCTTCAGCACGCCCGTCGTGCCATTGGTGGTGACCTGGAACGTGGGCGGCAGGTGGTTCAGCCGCATCAGCATCACGGTTTCAGGCTGCAGGATGCGCACGCCGTTCAGCTCGCCGCCGTTCAGCAGCATCTGGGCGAAGCGAGCGAAGTCGCCGGCGGTGGACAGCAGCCCCCCCCCGCCCGACGGAGCCGGCGGCGGCCGGGTGATGTCGCGCCAGGGCCCTTCGTTGGCCGGGATCAGGCGTCCAGTGGCCGGGTCGCCGTCATAGAGGGCGGCCAGGCGTGGCAGTTTCTCGGCCGGAGCCCAGAAGGCGGTGTCCTTCATGCCCAGGGGCCGAAAGATGCGCTCCTCCATGAACACCGGCAGGCTCTGACCGGAGAGGCGCTCGACGATCGCGCCCTGGATGTCGGCCGCCACGCTGTAGCGCCAAGTCACGCCCGGCTGGGCGAACATGGGCAGGATGGCCAGCTTCTGGATCATGTGGTCCAGGCTGTCGGACTGCAGAACCCCGGCGCGGTAATAGGCCTGGTCGGCGACGCTGGAGGGATCGTCGGCGATGCCGTAGGCGAAGCCCGCCGTGTGGGTCATCAGCTCGCGCATGGTCGGCGGACGGGTGACCGGGGTCAGGATCGGCCGCCCCTCGGCGTCGACGCCCGAGGCCACGCGCAGGTCGGAGAACTCGGGCAGGTACTTGGTCACCGGATCGTCCAGCTTCCACTTGCCCTCTTCATAGAGGATCAGCATGGCCACGCCCGTGACCGGCTTGGTCTCCGAGCGGATGCGGAAAATGGCGTCGACGGGCATCGGCTCGCCGCCTTCCAGGCTGCGCTTGCCGTAGGTGTTGATCGCGGCGATCCGGCCGTGACGCCCCAGGATGGTGACGCCGCCGGCGATCTGGCCCTGGTCGACCAGGGTCTGCATCGTCTCCGACAGCTTCTTGAGGCGGACGCTGGAGAAGCCGACCGCCTCTGGCTTGACGGCCGGCAGGGGGGCGGCGGCCACGGAACTGGCCGCCGTCACGCCCAGCAGGGCGGCCAGCATTCGAGCGATCTTGCGCGCGGGGTTCATCAGATCCTCTTCGCCACCCCGGCCCAGGCGGGGCGATGAGCCGGGATGACAGAAAAAGACGCCGTCGTCACTTGGGGCGGAACCGCTTGGACGCCGGGAAGCCCTTGGGCGCGAGCTTGCCCGCGCCCGCGCGGCGGCCGGCCCATTCGCGCCACTCGGCCCATTCGCGCCGGCGGCCGGCGGAATCGATCCAGGCCGCGCCCGTCTCGCCGTTGAACGACAGGCCGTCGCGCAGGCCGCCCTCGCGGTAGGACTGCAGCTTCACGCCCTTGCCGCGCGGCATTTCCGGCAGCTCTTCCAGGGGGAAGATCAGGATCTTGCCGTTGTCGCCAATCACCGCGACCTGATCGCCGACGGCCTCCATGCAGAAGGCCGCGCCGGCGGAATCGACGGTCAGGACCTGCTTGCCCGCCTTGCGGTTGGCCAGCGTCTCCTCCTCCGGCAGCAGGAAACCGTAGCCCTGCTTGGAGGCGATGAAGCGCTTGCGGCCCGCCTTGAACGGGAACATGTCGATGATCTTCACCTTGTCGTCGAGCTCGATCATCATCCGCACAGGCTCGCCGTGGCCCCGCGCCGACGGCAGGTTGGCGCAGCTGATGGTGAAGAAGCGTCCGTCGCTGGTGAACAGCAGCAGCTTGTCGGTGGTTTCGGCCGCGGCGATGAAGCCCAGCTTGTCGCCTTCCTTGAACTTCAGCTCGGACGGGTCGTCGACCTTGCCCTTGGCCGCGCGGATCCAGCCGCGATCGGACAGGATGACCGTGATCGGCTCTCGCACGATCATGGCTTCGATCGCGGCCTCGGCGTCGACCACGGGGGCGACGTCGAACACCGAACGGCCCTGGACGCCGGTGGGGCGCGGCTTGTCCAGCGGGTGCGAAATCTTCAGCAGGGTGGCGCGCACCTGGCGCAGGCCCGTGCCGACCAGATCCCACTGCAGCTTGTCGCTGGCCAGCATGGCCAGGATGCCGTCGCGTTCCTCGACCAGTTCGGCGTGCTCGCGGCGGATCTCCATCTCCTCCAGCTTGGCCAGTTGGCGCAGGCGGGTGTTGAGGATGGCGTCGGCCTGGATCTCCGACAGGGCGAAGGCCGCGATCAGCTTCTTCTTGGGCTCGTCCTCGTAACGGACGATGCGGATCACCTCGTCGAGATTGAGGTAGGCGATCAGCAGGCCGTCCAGGATGTGCAGGCGGGCTTCGATCTTGGCCAGGCGATGGCGGGCCCGGCGGGTCAGCACCTCGCGGCGGTGGGCCAGGAACGCCATCAGCGCCGGCTTGATGCCCATCACCCCAGGGGTGCCCTTGGCGTCCAGCACGTTGATGTTGACCGGGAAGCGGCTCTCCAGCGCCGAGAGCTTGAACAGGCTCTCCATCAGCACTTCGGGCTCGACGTTCTTGGTCTTGGGCTCGAGCACCAGGCGGATGTCCTCAGCGCTTTCGTCGCGGACATCGCCCAGCAGGGCGGCCTTCTTGGTCTCGATCAGGTCGGCCAGCTGCTCGACCAGGTCGGACTTTTTGACCTGGTACGGGATCTCGGTGACGACGATCTGGTACGTGCCCCGACCGGTGTCCTCCTTCTCCCACTTGGCGCGAGTGCGCACGCCGCCGCGGCCCGTCTCGTAGGTTTCCAGCAGGCTCTCGGGGCTCTCGACGATCACGCCGCCCGTCGGGAAGTCCGGACCCGGCACGCGCTCCAGGATCTCGGCGGTGGAGGCCTCGGGCTTGGACAGCAGCAGCAGGCAGGCGTCGATCAGCTCGGCCGGGTTGTGCGGCGGGATCGAGGTGGCCATGCCCACGGCGATGCCCGAGCTGCCGTTGGCCAGCAGGTTCGGGAAGCCCGACGGCAGGACCACCGGCTCCTCGTCCTGCCCGTCGTAGGACGGCTTGAAGTCGACCGCGTCCTCGTCGATGCCGTCCAGCAGCAGCATGGCCGCCGGGGTCATCTTGCACTCGGTGTAGCGCATGGCCGCGGCGCTATCGCCGTCGATGTTGCCGAAGTTGCCCTGTCCGTCGACCAGCGGCACGCGCTGGGCGAAGTCCTGGGCCAGGCGCACCAGGGCGTCGTAGATGGCCTGGTCGCCGTGCGGGTGGAAGTTACCCATCACCTCCCCGACCACCTTGGCGCACTTGCGCGCGGCGTTCTCGGGGTTGAGGCGCATGTTGTTCATCGCGTGCAGCACGCGACGGTGAACCGGCTTGAGGCCGTCGCGCACATCCGGCAGCGCCCGCGACCCGATGGTCGACAGGGCGTAGGCCAGGTAGCGCTTCGACAGGGCCTCGCTCAGCGGCTCGTCGAGGATACGGCCGTCTTCGGGGCCGCCGGGGGGAGGAAGGACAGGTTTGTTCATCGGGCAGATTCGTTACGCGTGGAGGGCACACTAGCCAATCCCGCGCGGCAAATCCTCCCTCCGATGCGACAAAAGGGGAACGCGCGGAAATTCGCGCTCCCCGCCTGTCCTTGAGACCGCGGCCTACGCCTCGGCCAGGTGCGGGTCGCCGGCCTCGACCACGAGCTTCTTGCGCGTGGTCAGCACGCCGTCGCGACGGGTGATGGCGTCCAGCACCTTGAATTCGGTGGTCCAGGTCTTGGGCGTGACGTCGCAGATGGCGTAGCCGCGCTGGCTGTTGTTGAACTTCAGCTGCGGATTGGCGGCCTGGATTTTCGCGTACTGTTCGGTCTGGTCGACGCCGTCGCCGCCCGAACTGATCGAGGTGACGACGAATTCCGGGGCGATCGGACGGGCCTCGGGCCGCGATCCGTCGATCTGGAGCTCGCCGGCGAAATTCTGGTGCTCGTCGCCGGTCAGGACCACCGGATTGACCACCTTGCGGTCGCGGATCGCCTTGAGGATGCGGGCCCGCGGGGTGCGATAGCCCGCCCAGCTGTCGGGGTTGACCACGACGTCGGGGCCAGGATCGCGGTCCAGGTCCATCATCATCACCTGCTGGGCGATGACGTTCCAGGTCGACTTCGACGAGGTCAGCCCCTCGATGAGCCATTTCTCCTGGCGAGCGCCCATCATCTCGGCCTCGGGACGATCGAGCGCCCCGCACACCACCATCTTGTCGCCGCACGGCTGGTCGGTGCGGAACTGGCGGGTGTCCAGCAGGTTCAGCTGCAACAGCTGGCCATAGGCCTGGCGGCGGTAGATCTGGATCGCCGCGCCCGCCGGGAACGACCCGGCCCGCAGCGGCATGTTCTCGTAATAGGCCTGGGCGGCGGCCTGGCGGCGCAGGTTGAACAGCTTGGGATCGGTGTTGTCCTGGTCGATCTCGCCCGCCCAGTTGTTGTCGGTCTCGTGGTCGTCCCACACCACCCACCAGGGCGCGGCCGCATGAGCGGCCTGGAGGTCGGCGTCCATCTTGTACTGGGCGTAGCGGCGACGGTAGTCGTCGAGGGTGTAGATCTCGGACCCGAAGTGCTGGCGCACGTTCTCGACGGGCCCGTTGGGACCGTTCCAGACCCGATTGCCGCGCCCCTCATAAATGTAGTCGCCGTACTGGAAGACGAAATCGGGCGCATCCTGGGCCAGGCGGCGATAGGCCGTGTACCAGCCGTTCTCGTAGTTCTGGCAGCCGGCGACGGCGAAACGCACGCGGTCGACGGCCGCCCCGATCGCCGGGGCGGTGCGCGCGCGACCGGCCAGGCTGCGCTCCTTGCCGGCGGCGAAGCGGTACCAGTAGTCGCGGCCGGACTCGAGACCGCCCACCTCGACATGGACGCTGTGGCCCAGCTCGGGGGGCGCTATGGCGGTTCCCTTGGCCACCACCGTCTTGAAGCCGCGATCGGCGGCCACTTCCCAGCTCACCTCGACCGGGGCCATGGGCATCCCATAGCCGATCTCGAAGGGCTCGGGCGCCAGGCGGGTCCAGATCACGAAGCCGTCCGGCCAGGGATCGCCCGAGGCTACGCCGAGCTGGAACGGATACTGGGCGAACACCGGCTGGGCCAAGGCCAGGCCCGAAGCCAGCGGCATCGACAGGGCCGTCACGGCCGAGGCGCCGAACGTACGCAGAAGGCGGCGGCGGTTGAGGGCGTAGCAGTCAAGGACGGACATGGCGCGAAACTCCGAATACGGTCGGTGTTCCGATAGCGCCGCATTGTGACGGTTGGTGTGTCCCCCGGGCTTTACCCTGCACACGGCGAGGGCCCCCCGGGGTTACAGCCGCCCCGCCTCGCCCAGCCGGTCCAGCAGCCATACGCGCGCGGGCGGCAGGGGCTTGTTCAGAGGACCGAACACGAACTGCTCGAGAAAGTGGCCGGTGATGTCCAGGCCCGCCTTGACGTCGCCCTCGACCAGGCCGCCCTGGGCCGAAAGCATGAAGGGCGGCAGCGGCAGCAGCTTGTCGTGATAGGGCTTGCCCGCCTCCCGGCTGACCGCCCTGCCCGTCCGCGGGCTGACATAGATCAGGTCGTCCAGCGAGCCCGTGGCGGCGCATTTCGACAGGTCCAGGCCGAAGCCCAGGTCCTGCAGCAGGCCGGCCTCGAAGCGCACGTAGACGGCCGGCCAGATGTCGGAAAGCTCCAGCACCCTGATCAGGGTCTCCAGGGCGTGGAAGGCGCCGGGGTGCGGCTCGCGCTCGGGCAAGGCGCCCGCGGCGACCGCGGCGGCGGCCTGGAGGCCCGAAAGCGCCAGGCGATCATCGAACAGCGAAGAGGGCCCCTCGCCCATCGGTTCCAGGCTGGCCGCACCCAGCTGGTCGCTGACCCGGGCGCGATAGCGAGCGATGACCCGCGCGCCGGCCTGGAGAAACGGTTTCATGCGTCGCGAGGCCGCGCCCGCGACGTGGGCCGCGAACTTGCCGCGGTCCTGGGTCAGCAGCTCGACGATCGCGCCGGTCTCGCCATGGGCGCGCGCCGACAGGACGAAGGCCTCGTCTTCCCACTCCATCAGGCGCTCGCGGAACAAAACATGGACATGGTCTTACGACGTTCCGGCCCCGGCGCCGAGCCGAAATCATACGATCGCCTTTGTTCCGGGCGCCATCTGTTGCGCGAGCTGCGTTGCTCCACGTCAGGTAGAATGATAGCCAAACTTGGCCGCAACGGGGGATGGCCTTGACCGAAGATTCGCTGATCGCTTCGCACGTCTATAGCCGCAGGCTGGACAAGCCGCCCACAACCTGGCCCGCGTTCGTGGCGGCCGCTGTCGTCGCCGCGAGCCTGACCATCGGTTACAGCATCGGGTTTCTAGGCCTGCGGGAGGAGGCCTTCGACCTTTCCGACCTCATCAACTCCCGCTTTCTCTTCAGCATCGTTCCCTGCGGCGTCATCAGCCTGGGCGTCTGGACCTTGCTCTATGTCGGCTTCCTGCGCTGGCGCGCCCCGACCATGGGGCCGATCTATTTCAACCTGCTGGCGGTGATCGTCTTCGGCACATCGCTGCTGGCGCCGGTGGTGATGCACGGGGTGCGCCATGTCGAGTTCCAGGTGGCCCAGGCCAAGATGCGCGAAGCCTGGAAACAGGCTCCGGCCCTGAAGGGCGACCTGGCCCTGATCGCCAGGAACGCGCGCCAGGCCGACATCGCCGCCTGGGACGCCATCAGCCTCGAGATTCGCGAAGCCGACGCCTTCACCGACCTCAGCCCCTCGGTCCTGGACTCCCAGGCCACGGTCGACAAGCGCCGCGCGCGGATCGCCAAGGCCGCCAAGGACCTTGAGGCCTACAACGCCGACTACGGCCGCCGCCTGCAGGCCACCCGCCAAGCGGTTCTGGAGGCCCTGGTCCGCAACAAGGCCGGCCCGTTGGTCGTGGAACGCGTGCGCCCGCTGGTCGAGGACGACACCCGCAACGCCCTGGCCCGTCGCGCGGGGGCCTACGAAACGCGACAGACGGTGTACGCCGAGGCGCTGGACGTGCTGGACATTCTGGCCAAGGCGCGCGGCAGCTGGGAAAGCCAGGGCTCGCGCATGATCTTCTACCAGCCGGGCGTGGCCGACCGGCTCGTGCCCGAGTTCAACGAAGCCTCGCGGATCCGCAATCGCCTGCGCTATCTCGACGACAAGGTGTCCTCGCCGATGCTGTGGTCGCGCCCGCCGCCCGGGGTCTGACGCGGCACGCAACGCCGGATTTCAGCAGTCATCCCGGAAGCCTCGCGGGGGCTGTCCGCCCCCCTGGGGGCCAACGCACCTCGGCCGCCCCTTCGCGGCCCTTCGGCCGGGATGGCAATGATGATCGAGCGATCTAGCCCGGCGTTCCCCAGGCCACGACCTTCTCGAGTACGGGCCGCCAGGCTGGTTCCACAGGCAGGCCGACCACGTCGCGCAGCACCGCTTCCAGCTCGTCGACCGACAGGTCACGCTGCTCGACCAGGGCGCCGCGCGTGTCGCGATGGGTCAGGCGATTGTTCTTCAGCGCATAGCGGGCGTGCGGCGTGGTGCGGCCCACCGTCATGCTCCAGGTGAAGTGCGAGCTGGGGTGGGTGTAGGTGTAGAAATTGGCCTGTTCGTAGTCGATGTCGGCCCACTGGCCCGCCGCCACCTGATAGGTCGACGCCCAACGGCCCGACAGATCGGCCTGGACCTGCCGCTCGACGCCCAGCTCCGGCGCGGCGTCGACGATGCGGAAATCGCCATGCGGCGTGGCCTGGACCTCATTGGAGAACAGGGCCAGCGGTCCCGTCAGCACGCAGCCGCCGAAACCCACATCGGCCAGCCAGACGGTGTCGTCGCCCGGGACGCGCACGCCCAGCACCATGTGCGAACGCGGCCGGGGCGGCGCGCCCTCTGGCGCCATCCACAGCACGCGGGCCATCAGACCCTGGACCTGGAAGCCCAGCGCCGTCAGCACGCGCTTGAGCAGGCCGTTCTGCTCGTAGCAGTAGCCCCCTCGTCCCGCGCCGATCAGCTTGGCGTCGATCGCGGCGGGATCGATGCTGATCCCGCGTCCCAGCAGCACGTCCAGGTTCTCGAACGGGATCGCGTCGGGATGGCGCACGTGGATGGCGCGCAGCACCTCCAGCGTCGGCTCGCGCGGACCGTCGTAGCCGATGCGGGCGAAATAGGCGTCGAGATCGACGGAGGGCGCGGCCGGGGCCACGTTGGATTCCATCCTTGTCATTGGCTTGCTCCGCCCGCCTGGTCGTTGCCGGAAGGCCGCATTTGGGATGTCAGACGTCGAAGTCCAGGCCCATGTCGTTGAACAGGCCCCGTTCCTCGGCCCAGTTCTCCTTGACCTTCACGTGCAGGAACAGGTGCACCTTGCGGTCCAGGATCTCCTGCAACTCCTCGCGCGAGGCCTTGCCGATCCACTTGATGACCTCGCCGCCCTTGCCGAGGACGATGGCGCGCTGGCCCTCGCGCTCGACATAGATGGTCTGCTCGATGCGCGCGCTGCCGTCGGGGCGCTCCTCGAAGGCCGTGGTCTCCACCGAGGCGGCGTAGGGCAGTTCCTCGTGGACGCGCAGGTAGATCTTCTCGCGGGTGATCTCGGCGGCCAGCAGGCGGGCCGGCAGGTCGGCGGTCTGGTCTTCCGGATAGAGCCAGGGGCCTTCCGGCATCAGCGAGGCCAGCTTTGCCATCAGGTCGTCGACGCCCGCGCCGGTGGCGGCGCTGATCATGAAGACTTCCGAATAGGCGCCGGTGTCGAACAGTTCCTGCGTGACGGCCAGCAGGGTCTCGCGCTTGACGCCGTCGATCTTGTTGAGCGCCAGGATCACCTGGCGGCCGGCGGACTTGATGCCCTCGATGATGGTCTGGACGTCCTGGGCGGCGCGGTGCTCGCCCGGCGTGGCGCGGCGCTCGCGCACGGCCAGCTCGGCCTGCACGTCGACCAGGTGCACGACGACCTCGCTGTCCTCGGCGCCGGCCCAGGCCGAGCGCACCATGGCGCGGTCGAGGCGGCGGCGCGGGGTGAAGATCCCGGGCGTGTCGATCAGGATGATCTGGGTGCTTCCGGTGATCGCGACGCCGCGCACGGGAAAGCGCGTGGTCTGCACCTTCTGGGTGACGATCGAGACCTTGGCCCCGACCATGCGGTTGACCAGGGTGGACTTGCCGGCGTTCGGGGCGCCGATGATGGCGGCGAAGCCGGCGCGGGTGGTTTGGGTGGTGGTGTCAGTCATTGCGGGTGCGTGTAGCACCGATGGGGCTCTGGGGCGACCTGCGGTTATGGCTGTCGCTGACAACGCCCGTCGATCCAGCTTCCGCTGTTCTCGGCGCAGGCGTAGTGACCGAGAAAATCCAGATAGCGCAGATAGTGGAAGAGTCCGACGCCGGCGGCGGTGATGACGAACAGTGCGATAAGGACGACACGCAGGCGGACGCGGCGAGCCATGTCGCTAGCTCCCCGCTCCTTCCCTCTCTAGCAGCGCCTTGGCCGCGGCCTTCTCGGCGTCCTGGCGGGACTTGCCCTTGGCGATCGCCGGATCAACGCCCTTCACGGCCGCTTCGACGGTGAAGACCGGCGCATGGTCGGGGCCGGTGCGGTCCAGCACGCGGTAGGTCGGCAGCGGCTTGCCCTTGCCTTGGGCCCATTCCTGCAGCGCGGTCTTGGGATCGCGAGGCTTGCCCTGGTTGGCGCGTTCGAACTCGTCGGCCCACAGGTCGAGGAACACGCGCCGGGCCGTCTCCAGCCCGCCGTCGCGGTAAAGGGCGGCCATCAGCGCCTCGGCGGCGCCGGCCAGGATCGAGTCGGTCTCGCGACCGCCGATCTTGCTGGACGATGCCGACAGGCGCAGGGCCGGCCCCACCTGCGCCGCGCGGGCGACCCGCGCGCAGGTTTCGCGGCTGACCAGGGCGTTGAGGCGGGGCGCAAGCTCGCCCTCCTTGGCCTTGGGGAAGCGTTCGGCCAGGGCCTCGGCGGCCAGCAGGCCCAGCACGCGGTCGCCGATGAACTCCAGCACCTCGTTGTCGCCGGCCTTCTTGGAGCCGTCCCCGACGCTGGCGTGCGTCAGGGCCAGTTCCAGCAGCTTGCGGTCCTGGAAGGAATGGCCGATCCGGCGCTCCAGGTCGCCGACGGCGACGGCGCGCCGGTCCGTCATTTCAGGACACGGAAGAAGCGGCTGGGACGCGCGTCCATGAACCAGGTCCACGGCTTGAACAGGTGCGCGTCGGCGTTCCACGACAGCAGGATGATCTGAGCCTTGCCCACCAGGTTCTCGGCCGGCACGAAGCCGACGCCTTCCTGCAGGCCGACGTACTGGTCGTTGCTGCTGTCCCACTTGCAGGTGCCGGGGCCGGTGGCGAACGGCGAGGTGCCGGGGTTGAAGCGGCTGTCCAGCGAGTTGTCGCGGTTGTCGCCCATGAAGAAGTAGCAGTTCTCGGGTACGACATAGACGCCGGTGTTGTCGCTCTCGCCGTCGGGACCGTAGTCCTGGGTGGCGTACTTGCGGCCTTCGGGATTGGTTTCCTCGAAGCGCTGGGCGCGGATGGTGCCGTAGCCGGTGTCGACCAGGGCGTCGCCCAGGCTGGTGCGAGGCAGCGCCTTGCCGTTGATGAAGACCACCCCGCCGCGCACCTGAACCTTGTCGCCCGGCATGCCGATCAGGCGCTTGATGTAGTCGACGTGGCCGTCGCGCGGCAGCTTGAAGACGATGATGTCGCCGCGCTTGGGCGCGTGGCCCAGGATGCGGCCGTGGAACAGCGGCGGGCTGAAGGGAATCGAGTGCCTGGACCAGCCGTAGCTGAACTTCGACACGATGATGTAGTCGCCCTGGTAGAGGTTGGGCTCCATCGACGCCGACGGGATCGTGAAGGGCTGGAACAGCAGCACCCGCAGCACGAGGGCGATGCCCAGGGCGTAGGCGACCGTCTTGACGATCTCGATGAATTCCTTGACCGCCCCGGTCTTGTCCTCGGGCGTCTCGGTGTCGGCGGTGTCGGTCATGCGCGGATGGGCTCTCGACAGAAGGGGCTCGGGCGAACCCGACAGGCCTAGCTAGACGGGGTTTACGACGGGAGCAAGCATCGCGCCGTTAACTCGCCTTCATGGCGCGATCGGGGCGAGGCTGGAACCGGCGAAGCTTGACCTTGAATCGCGGCGCCAAATTGTGGCGAGGATCCCCGAGGCTCAAGCCGGCAGGGCCTCGATGATCACGAAGGCCTGGGCGTAGGGGTGGTCGTCGGTCAGCGACAGGTGGATGACCGTCTTCATGCCGGGCGGGGTCAGCTCGGCCAGGCGCTCGGCCGCTCCGCCGGTCAGGGCCATGGTCGGCTGGCCCGACGGCAGGTTCACCACGCCCATGCCGGCCAGATGCACCCCGCGCTTCAGCCCCGTGCCCAGGGCCTTGGAGCAGGCCTCCTTGGCGGCGAAGCGCTTGGCGTAGCTGGAGGCGCGGTCGGGCTTGCGCTCGGATCGCTTGCGCTCGATCTCGGTGAAGACCTTGTTCGTGAAGCGATCCCCGAAGCGCTCGAGGGACTTCTCGATCCGGCGGATGTCGCACAGGTCCGAGCCGATCCCGATGATCACGCGGCCGCCTCCAGCCTTGCGGCGTCCATCAGGGCCCGCATGCGCTGCATCGCCTGGGGAAGTCCCACGAAGATGGCCTCGCCGATCAGGAAGTGGCCGATGTTCAGCTCGGCGATCTGGGGGATGGCGGCGATCGGCTTGACGGTGGCGTAGTCGATGCCATGGCCGGCATGGACCTCCAGGCCCAGTTCGGCGGCGAAGGCCGCGCCGGCCTTCAGGCGTTCCAGGATGGCGGCGGCCCTGTCGGCGTGACCCTCGCGGGCGACGTCGCAGTAGGCGCCGGTGTGCAGTTCGATCACCTGGGCCCCTGCGTCGGCGGCGGCCTGGATCTGGGCGGGGTCGGCCTCGATGAACAGCGACACCCGCGCGCCCACGGTGCGCAGGCGGGCCGTGGCGGCGGCGATCCGGTCGAAACCGCGCACGACATCCAGGCCCCCTTCGGTGGTGACCTCCTCGCGGCGCTCGGGCACCAGGCAGGCGGCGTGCGGCCTGGCCCCCAGGGCGATGCCGACCATCTCGTCGGTGACCGCCATCTCGAAGTTCAGCGGCTTGCCGCGCTTCAGGCACAGGTCCGTCAGCAGCGCGATGTCGGCATCGCTGATGTGACGCCGATCCTCGCGCAGGTGGGCGGTGATGCCGTCGGCGCCGGCGGCCAGGGCCAGCTCGGCGGCCCGCACCGGCTCGGGATAGCTGGCCCCGCGCGCGTTGCGGATGGTGGCCACGTGGTCGATGTTGACGCCGAGCCGCAGCATCGCGATCAGCCCTTCAGGCGCCGGCTGCCCGGATCCACGATCGGGATGGCCGCCAGCTCGGGCGGCAGGGCGTCGGCGGGATAGGCCGGGACCTTCAGGCTGGCCAGGGCCACCAGGGGCACGCCGACATCGACCTCGCCGCCCGAACGGTCGACGATGCAGGCCGCGGCGATCACCTCGCCGCCGGCTTCCTGGATCGCAGCGGTGCACTCGCGCGACGACAGGCCGGTGGTGACGATGTCCTCGACCATCACGACCTTCTGGCCGGGCTCCAGGTGGAAACCGCGGCGGAACTTGAAGACGCCGCCCTCGCGCTCGACATAGATCGAGGCGACCTTCAGGTGGCGGGCGGTCTCGTAGCCGGGGATGATCCCGCCGACGGCCGGCGAGACGGCGACGTCGGGCTGGCCGACGGTGGCCACGATCTTCTCGGCCAGGGCCTTGCAGAGCCGCTCGCAACGGGCGGGCTGCATGAACACCAGGTTCTTCTGCAGGAAGACGGGGCTGTGCAGGCCGGAGGACAGCACGAAGTGGCCTTCGCGCAGGGCGCCGGCGGCGCGGAATTCGTCGAGGACGTCATCGTTGGTCATGAGCCACGGATATAGGCCGGTGGGGGCGAGTCGACAAACGCTGTAGAAGGCGCTCATGAGCGCTTTGGAATCACCGGTTGAACCCCAACGCCCCCGCGTCGGCTGCGGCGCGGCGATCCTCGACGGCCAGGGCCGCATCCTGCTGGTCAAGCGGCGCCGCCAGCCCGAGGCCGGCCATTGGGGCCAGCCCGGCGGCAAGCTGGACTGGGGAGAGAGCGCCCGCACGTGCGCCGAGCGGGAGATCCTGGAGGAACTGGGGATCACGATCGTCGCCGGCCCGGTGATGTGCGTGACCGACATGATCGATGACGACGCCCATTGGGTGGCGGTGACCTATCGCGCCGACGGCTGCGACGGCGAACCCGCGATCCAGGAACCCGGGGCGCTGGAGGCCTGGGGCTGGTTCGCGCTGGACGCCCTGCCCTCGCCGCTCACCCGGGCCACGAAGGACGCGGTTGCGGTCCTGGCCGGGGGCTGAGAACTTTTTTCGGGCGGCGTGTCACGAACTGCGCGGCTCTCTCGTCTTGGTGGTGTCACTCGGAATGGAGACACCCATGACCACCAAGCTCGACCCTTTCGCCGCCTCGCCCGCCGTCATGAAGGCCTGGTTCGCCGCCTCGATGACCATCAGCGCGGGGCTGGAGCCCAGCCTGATCGAACTGGTCAAGATCCGCGCCTCGCAGATCAACGCCTGCGCCAACTGCATCAACATGCACACGGCCGAGGCCCGCGCCCAGGGCGAGACCGAACAGCGGATCTACCTGTTGTCGGCCTGGCGCGAAGCTCCCTGCTACACCGCCCGCGAACGCGCCGCCCTGGCCTGGACCGACGCCCTGACCCGCCTGTCGGAAGGCCACACGCAGGAGGCCGCCCGCGCCGCCCTGGAGGCCGAGTTCACCCTTGAGGAACAGGTGAACCTGACGCTGATGATCAACGTCATCAACGGCTGGAACCGCATCGCCGTGGGTTTCGGACTGTGGATCGAGACGCCGGCCAAGGCGGCGGCGTAGCGCCTACTCCCTTCATCCCGGACAGCCTCAGCGAGGCTTCCGGGATGACCGCAACGAGGGGCCGTGCGCCCTAGCCTCGCGTACGGTCCACGGTCTCGACCGTCGGGCAGGTGCGCAGGGCGGCCGAGATGTTGGTCAGGTGCTTGGCGTCGCGCACCTCCACGTCGATATCGACGTCGAAGAAATCGCTCTGCCGGTGGTGCATGCGCAGGTTGACGATGTTGCCGCCGGCCTCGCCGATGATGGTGCAGACCTGGCCCAGCACCCCGGGGGCGTTGCCGATGGTGGCGTTCAGCCGCGCCAGCGAGACGGTGTCGCGCTCGGCTTCGGGCGTCCAGTTCAGGTCGCGCCAAAGGTCCTCGCGGTCCTCGTACTCGGCCAGCTTGGGGCAATCGATCGTGTGGACGTCGAGCCCTTCCCCGTCCTCGCGCAGGATGCCGACGATGCGGTCGCCCGGCACGGGGCTGCAGCAGTGGGCGAAGTGCAGCGAGACGCCCGGGGTCAGGCCGCCGCCGCGCACGTAGAGCCGCGCGGCCGCGCCCCCCTCGATCTTGCGCCGCGCCGTGGCCACGGCCACGTCGGTGTCCTTCATGCCCGGGAAGGCCGTCTCCAGCACCTGGCTGGGCGAGACCCGGCCGCGGCCGACCGCGTCGAACAGCGCGTCCTCGGTCTCCAAGGCGAACCGCTCCAGGATCGGGCGCAGCGACACGTCCTTCAGCTTCTTGCCGGTGCGCTCGAAGACCTGCTCGACCGAAGCCCGGCCCAGGCGAAGGAACTCTTCCTTCTCGGTCTGGCGGATGTGACGGCGGATGGCCGAGCGGGCGCGGCCGGTCACCGTCAGCGAACGCCAGTCCGGCGGCACCACGGGCTTGGAGCCCCGGATGACCTCGACCACGTCGCCGTTGACCAGGATCGTGCGGAGGGGCTTGAGCTCGCCGTTGATCTTCACGCCGATGCAGGTGTCGCCGACGCTGGTGTGGACGGCGTAGGCGAAGTCCAGCGGCATGGCCCCGCGCGGCAGGCTGACCAGCTTGCCCTTGGGTGTGAAGACGAACACCTGATCCAGGAACATCTCGAGCTTGGCGTGCTCGACCAGTTCCTCGGCGTCGCCGCCGTGTTCCAGCACCTGGACCAGTTGGCGCAGGTTGGCGAGCGGATCGCGGCCGCCGGCGGCCTCCATGCCCTCGAGATCGAGGCCATAGGAGGCGTCCTTGTAGCGGAAGTGGGCGGCCACGCCCTCCTCGTTGACGCGGTCCATGGCTTCGGTGCGGATCTGCATCTCGATGCGCATGCCGCGCGGCCCCACCACCGTGGTGTGCAGCGAACGGTAGTTGTTGCGCTTGGGCGTGGAGATGAAGTCCTTGAAGCGGTCAGGCACGCTGGACCAGGCGCGATGGACGATGCCCAGGGCGCGGTAGCAATCCTCTTCGCTGTCGACGATCACGCGGAAGGCGTAGATGTCGGACATCTGGGAGAAGCCGATCGATTTGCGCTGCAGCTTGCGCCAGATCGAATAGGGAGCCTTCTCGCGGCCGAACACGCGGGCCGGGACGCCGGCCGATTCCAGGCGGGCCGAGATTTCCTGGCTGACCAGGGCCACCGCCCCGCCCTGCTCGGCGCGCAGGGTGTCCAGCCGCCGGATGATCGCGTTGCGGGCCACCGGATTGGTGTGCTCGAACGACAGCTCCTCCAGTTCGGTGCAGATGCGATGGCAGCCGATGTTGCGGGCCAGGGGCGCGTAGATGTCGCGCGTCTCGCGGGCGATGCGCTCGCGCTTGGCCTGGCTCTTGATGAAGTGCAGCGTCCGCATGTTGTGCAGACGGTCGGCCAGCTTGACCAGCAGGACGCGGACGTCCTTGGAGATGGCCAGAATGAACTTGCGCAGGTTCTCGGCCTGGCGCGCGTGCTCGGCCTGGAGCTCCAGCTTGGACAGCTTGGTGACACCCTCGACCAGCTCGGCGATCTCGTCGCCGAACAGCTTGGCGATCTCCTCCTTGGTGACGGGGGTGTCCTCGATCACGTCGTGCAGGAGGGCCGTGACGATGGTCGCCGTGTCGAGGCGGTACTCGGTGAGGATTCCCGCCACCTCGATGGGATGGGCGTAGTAGGGATCGCCGCTGGCCCGGGTCTGCGAGCCGTGCATGCGCATGGCGTAAACATAGGCCCTGTTCAGCAGGGCCTCGTCGGCCGTGGGATCGTAGGCGTGAACGCGCTCGATCAGCTCGTACTGGCGAAGGAACTTCTGCCGGGGCTTGACGGCGGGGGGCGCGGGCGCCGGGGCGGGTTCGCTGGGAACCGCAGACGAAAACGCGCCCGATTCGGAATCGGGCGCGCGTTCGGATGGAGCGGCGGCGGGCGCCGCTTCGAGGGTCAGAGGGTCTGCGCCGTCGGGGCTCAGTACCGCTCCTCCTGACCGCCGTCGCGGTCGCTTTGCAGGGCGCGAACCAGTTCAAGTTCGCTCATCTGCATGTGGGTGGGGTCGGCCAGCAGGGCGAGGGTTTCAGCCTCTTCCTCGGCTTCAGTGTGCTCGTCCACGCGCTGCAGCGTGGTGATGAGCTGTTCCTTCAGCCCCTCGTGATCGACGACGTCGTCGGCGATCTCGCGCAGGGCCACGACCGGGTTCTTGTCGTTGTCGCGCTCAACCAGCAGCGAGGCGCCGGCCGAGATGCCGCGCGCGCGATGGGCGGACAGCAGGACGAGCGCGAAGCGGTTCGGAACCTTCTCGACGCAATCTTCGACGGTGACGCGGGCCATGAATTCCTCGGGCTAGAGAGCCTTGGTTATCGCAAAATAGGGTCTTGGGCGGCGTTACACAACGCCGCATCGGTAGAGCGCCAGCTTTCGCGAGGGGGCGCTTATGACGCGTTCGGGGTGAGAAGTCCAGAGCAAGGGCTTTCCCGGCCCCTCCGCCCCTATCGCGGCTTCTGCGGATAGATCGTCTCGCCGCGCTCCAGCATGGCGACGAAGCCCTCGATCTTCTTCCGGCGCCCCTCCGGCGTCTTCATGTTGTGGACGCGGAAGGCCAGGGCGAAGCGGTTCTGCTCGGTCAGCCTGTCCAGCATGGCCGAGGCGTCAGGGCTGGCGTCGATCGCCGCCTGCAGGTCGTCGGGGATCTTCAGGCCCCTGCCGCTGCCATAGGCGCGGTCCCAGCGGCCGTCCGCCTTGGCCGCCTCGACCTCGCGCAGGCCGTGCGGGGTCATGCGCCCCTCGGCGACCAGGCGCGCGACGTTATCGACGTTGATCTTGCTCCAGATGCTCTTCTTCGTGCGCGGGGTGTAGCGCTGGAGATAGCTTTTGGCGTCGAAGCTCTTCTTGACGCCGTCGATCCAGCCCCAGCACAGCACCACGTCGATCGCCTGGACCGGCGTGATCGACGGCAGACCCGAGGCCAGCTTATGGATCTTGATCCAGACCTCGGCCTCGCGGTCGTGATGCCGCGAGAGCCAGCCGTGGAACGCGGCGGCGTCGACGAACTCGTGGACGTGGTCGGGATCGACCTCGATGGCGGCCATGGGCGGTCCTCGATGGGCGGAAACGTCCCGGGCGCTAGGCCCGGGACGAAGACGAACGCCCTGTCCTACCAGACCTTCACGCGCTTTTCCGGCGGCAGATACAGCGCGTCGCCCGGCTTGATGTCGAACGCGGCGTACCAGGCGTCGAGGTTGCGCACGGTGTCGGCGCGGTACTGGTCGGGGGCGTGGCCGTCGGTGACCAGTTGCTGGCGCTCGGCCTCCGGACGCGAATAGCCGCGCCAGGACTGGGCGTACGCCAGGAAGAAGCGCTGGTCGCCAGTCATGCCGTCGATCACGGGCGCGGGCTTGCCGCCCAGCGACGCGTGGTAGGCGTCCAGGGCTGCGGCCAGACCCGCGACGTCGGCGATGTTCTCGCTCAGCGTCTGCTTGCCGTTCACAGCCAGGTCGGGGAACGGCTTGTAGCCGTCGAACTGGTCGGCCAAGGCCGCGCCGGCCTTCTGGAAGTGGTCATAGTCGGTAGGAGTCCACCAGTTGCGCAGGCGCCCCTGGCTGTCGAACTGAGCGCCCTGGTCGTCGAAGCTGTGGCTGATCTCGTGGCCGATCGTGCCGCCGGTACCGCCGTAGTTGGAAGCCGCGTCGGCGTCGGCGTCGAAGTACGGCGCCTGCAGGATGGCGGCCGGGAAGTTCAAACCGTTCAGCATGGGCAGGTTCACGGCGTTGACGGTCTGGGGCGTCATCACCCACTGGCCGCGATCGACCGGCTTGCCCAGCTGGCTGATCCAGTACTTCGTCTCGAAGACCTCCGAGCGCTGGACGTTGCCGACGGGATCGCCGCGCACGATCTCCAGCGCCGAGTAGTCGCGCCACTTGTCGGGATAGCCCACGCCGACCTTCAGCACCTCGACCTTGCGGCGGGCCTCGGCCTTGGTCTCCGGAGCCATCCAGTCCAGGGCGTCGATGCGACGGACAAAGGCGGCCTTCATGTTGTCGACCATAGCCGACACCTCGGCCTTGGACCGCGCCGGGAAGTACTGCTCGACATAGAGCTTGCCGACCACTTCGCCGAGCACGGCGTTGGTCGAGTTGACGCCGCGCTTCCAGCGGGCCGACAGCTGCGGCGTGCCCGACAGCGCGTTGCCGTAGAAGGCGAAGCGCTCGTCCACGAACGCCTTGGGCAGCAGGTTCGAATAGTGGTCCAGGTAGTGGAAGGTCAGGTAGTCCTTCCAGGTGTCGACGCTCTCGTCGGCCGCGGCCTTGCCCAGGCCCACCACCATGGTCGGATGCCAGACGATGAAGCGCGGCTGGTCGCCCAGGCCGGCGGCGGCGAAGAAGGTCGTCCAATCCAGCCCTGGCGCCTTGGCGGCGAAGTCGGCCTGCGTCCAGCTGTTGTTGGCCTTCTGGACGTCGGCGCTGTCGGCGCGGCTGGCCGAGGCCTGGGCCAGCTTGGTTTCGAGCGCCATGATCGCGACAGCCTTGGCCTCGGCGTTGGCCACGCCGCCCAGGGTCAGCACCTTGGCGATGTGGGCCTGGTACTTGGTCCGGACCGTCTTCATCGCCTCCTTGTCGGACAGGTAATACTCGCGGTCGGGCATGCCCAGGCCGCCCTGCAGCAGGAAGGGCGCGTACCTGGTGGTGTCGTCGAACGAGGGCGAGGCCCACAGGCCCAGCACGTTGTCGGTGTAGAAGTCGGTGGCGTTCAGGGCGTCGACGTCGGCGCGAATGTTGCCGCCCAGCACCTTGGCCAGGTCGGTGCGGGTCTTGATCGCCGCGATGCGGGCCAGGCCCGCCTTCATCGGCGCCAGGCCGGCCTTCTCGATGGCGGCCTCGTCCATGTAGCTGGCGTAGTAGTCGCCAACCTTCTTGGCGTCGGCGGTCTTGCCGGCCTTGGCGGCGTCCTGGATCAGGTCGACGGTGCGCTTGGCGGTCTTCTCGACCAGGATCGCGCCGACGCCGTAGCTGCTGCGGTCGGCGGGGATCGGGTTGGCCTTGATGGCCGCGCCGTTGGCGTAGGTCCAGAAGTCGTCGCCCGGCTTGACGCTGGTGTCGAAGGCGGACTTGTCGACCCCGCTGACCTCGGCGGCCAGGGCGGGAACGGACGAGAGCAGCGCGCCGGCGGCGGCGCAGGCGAGCAACATGCGGTTGAAGATCATTGAAGAGTTCCCAAGGCGCGGCCTCCAGGGGCCGTCGCGACGTTTGGCCGGACTATCGAACCGTCGGGGGCCACGCGGAAATTAAAGTTTGGCAATGTAAAGCGCCCTCAGACGGGCGCAGCGTCCGTTCCCACCGTGGCGGCGGCCGCCAGGGCCGAGGCCGTCTCGCCGACGACGGGATGTCGCCAGCCGGGCGCGACCTGGGACAGCGGCCCCATGACGAACAGGCGCTGATGAGCGCGGGGATGGGGCACGGTCACCGCGCCCTCCAGCACCAAGCGGCCGTGGGCGATCAGGTCGAGGTCCAGGGTGCGGGGGGCGTTGGCCTCGGCGCGGACGCGGCCGAAGCGGGCCTCGATCTCGTGCAGGCCAGCCAGCATGGCCTGGGGCGGCGAGGTCGGCTCGACGAGGAGGACGCCGTTCAGGTAGCCTGGCGCGGAGGGATCGGGCCAGGCCGCCGAAGCCCACCAGGCCGATTGCGCGGCCACCGTCAGCCCCGCCTGGCCCAGCGCCAGGACGGCCGCGTCGAGCAAAGCTTCACGACTCTGGTAAACACCGGGCAGACTGCAGCCCAGGGCGACCACCGCCACCTGGTCCAGCCATTCTTGATCGAACCGATTTTTCAAGGATTTCCGATCCCGTGACCTTCTACCCGACCGAGCGCCTGGCGCTGTTCATCGACGGGGCCAACTTCTATTCCGCCGCTAAGGCCCTGGGCTTCGACATCGACTACCGCAAGCTGCTGGACGAGTTCCGCAAGCGCGGGGTGCTGGTGAGGGCCTACTACTACACCGCCATCGCCGAGAACGAGGACTATTCGCCGATCCGGCCGCTGGTGGACTGGCTCGACTACAACGGCTTCACCCTGGTGACCAAGCCCGCACGCGAGTTCATCGACAGCCAGGGCCGCAAGCGCTGGCGCGGCGACATGGACATCGAGATCGCCGTCGACATGCTGGAGATGGCCCAGACGGTGGACCACCTGGTGCTGTTCTCGGGCGACGGCGACTTCCGCGCTCTGGTCGAGGCCGTGCAGCGCAAGGGCCGCCGCGTCACCGTGGTCTCCACGATGAAGAGCCAACCGCCGATGACCAGCGACGACCTGCGCCGCCAGGCCGACAACTTCGTGGATCTGGCGGACCTGGGCCAGATCATCGGCCGTCCCCAGCGCGTCCAGCCGCGCCAGGTGGCCGACAGCCGCACCCCGGCCGAACGCGACGCCGACGACGAGTATTGAGATGACCCAGCATCCCAACATCGTCGGCGAAGCCGTCCCCTCGCGCGCCGAGCCGCCCCGCGACTGCCCGCTGTGCCCGCGCCTGGTCGCCTATCGCCGCGAGAACCAGGAGCTCTATCCCGACTGGTTCAACGGCCCCGCCCCCTCGTTCGGCGACAAGGACGCCCGGCTGCTGGTGGTGGGCCTGGCGCCCGGCCGCAAGGGCGCCAACCGCACCGGCCGCCCGTTCACCGGCGACTACGCCGGCACGCTGCTCTACGACACGATGGTCAAGTTCGGCTTCGCCACCGGCAAGTTCGAGGCCCGGCCCGACGACTCCCTGAAACTGGTCGGCAGCGCGGTGACCAACGCCGTGCGTTGCGCTCCGCCTGGCAACAAGCCCGAGACCAGCGAGGAGAACAATTGCCGCCCGTTCCTGACGGCGCGGCTGGAGATGTTCCCGAACCTGAAGGCGATCGTCACCCTGGGCGACGTGTCGCGCCGCAACGTGCTCAAGGCCGTGGGGCTGAAGGCCTCGGCGGGCGTGCCGGGCCACGGCTCGGAGTTCCAGGCCGGCCCCTATCGCATCTTCAACAGCTACCACTGCTCGCGCCTGAACACGAACACGGGCCGGCTGACGACACCGATGTTCGAGGAGCTGTTCGCGCGCGTGAAGGCTTATCTGGACGCCAATCCCTAGCCGCGACGTATCTCAGGGCGCCGCCTTCAGGTCCTCGATGAAGGCGCGCGCCATCGCGATGTTGCGTTCCATGAAGCCGACGATCAGGGCCAGATCGGCGTCCGAATAGCTGGCGTTCAGATCCTGGGCGGCCGCCTGAAGCGGTGCGTAAAGCGCGTTCAGGACGGCCAGGCTCTCGGGCCTTACCCGCACCACCACCCGCCGACGATCGGCCGGATCGTCCTCGCGCGCGACATAGCCGGCGCGCTCAAGCCGATCGACCAGACCCGTGATCGCGCCACTGGTCAGGCCCGTGGCCCTGGCCAGTTCGCCCGCCGTACGCGGGCCTTTCAACTGTATCAGGTCCAGACACTCCAGGTCGCTGGGGTTCAGCCCGACCCGGCCGGCGATCGCCTGACTGATCAGCACGCCCTGGCCGCTAGCTTCCCGCAGGGCCGCCTGCAGCCGCCACAGCAAGGCGTCACGACCGCTTTCGTCGCGCGTTGACCTTCTCGTCATATTATCTTACTCACTAAGATATCAGATTACTAAGCTATCATTGACGAAGGAGACGGCCAATGGCCGCAAGCATCGCTCCAATCGCGGCCTTCGCCGCCTTGATCCTGGTGGCTGGCAGCCTGGGTGGCGGCGTTTACGAAATCGGGCTGATCGACCGTGTCTGGCCCAGCAATCCCGCGCTGGTCCAACCCGGTCGGGGCGGCATCGACCGCAAACGTTTCTGGATTCCGATGCACCTGGCCTTCGAAGCCCTGCTGGTCTTGGCGTTATGGTCGGCCTGGCCGCAGCCGGACGCGCGTCGATGGCTTTTGACCGCACTGGCCGCCCACGTGGCGATGCGGGCCTGGTCGTTCGCCTATTTCATCCCGCGCGCCTTGGTCTTGGAAAAGGCCGGCGATTTCGACGCCGACCAGCAGGCCAGCGCGAAGGCTTGGGTCCGCGCCAGCGGCTGGCGGCTGCCGCTGGACCTGGCCGCAGCCGTGTCTCTGTGCCTGGCGATCGCAGCCCTGTTGGGCGCCTGACCTCACCACACCAGCCCTCTCGTCTTCAGACGCACGCGGGCCAGCTTGTCGTGCGAGGCCAGGAACAGGGTCGAGCCGTCTTCGCCGAAGGCGCAGTTGGCGATGGCCGTGCCGGTCTCGATCGCGCCGATCAGCTCGCCCCGCGGCGTGATGACCAGCACCCCGCCCGGCCCGGTAGCGTAGAGGCGGCCCTCGGTGTCGAGGCACATGCCGTCGGGCAGGCCCAGGCCGCCCTCGTTCTTCAACGGCGCGGTGTCGAAGAACACCGTCTTGCCGACCGGCAGGCCGTCGGGGCCGAGCTCGTAGACCCAAAGCTTTGGAGCCTGCGGATCGGAAACCGAGACATAGAGCCGCTGCTCGTCGGGCGACAGCGCGACACCGTTGGGGAACGTCAGTTCAGTGTCCAGCAGATCCAGTGTCCCGTCCGGCCGCAGACGGTAGACGCCGTTGAAATCCAGCTCCCGCAGGGGCGAGGCGTTGCGCCCCTTCAAGCCGTAGGTCGGATCGGTGAAATAGATCGCCCCCGACTTCGCCACCGCCAGATCGTTGGGGCTGTTGAACCGCTTGCCCTCGTGGCGATCGACCACGAAGGTTTTCGCCCGCGTCTTCAGGTCGATCCGCACCAGAGCCCGGTTGCCATGGTCACACGCCAGCAGATAACCGGCGGCGTCCAACGCCATCCCGTTCTGTCCGGGCTCGGCGAAGGCGTCGGTGGGCGGCCCGTCGTAGCCGGAGGGATTGAGGAACTCGGACACGCCGTCCGTCTCGCTCCAGCGGTACATGACGTTGCCCGGCACGTCCGAAAACACCAGGCACCCGCCTTCGCGCACCCAGACCGGTCCCTCAGACCAGACGAAGCCCTCGGCCAGCAGCTGGATCGAAGCGTCCGGCGCGATGACGGCGTCAAGAGCGGGCGACAGGCGGCGAATGACGCCGATCGTCCCCCGCGCGTTGCCTACGCTCACGAGCGCACCCGAGGCAGGGCGTCCAGCCAGCGGGCATAGGCTTCCTCGCGGGCGTTGACAGTCAGGGTCGGCGCCAGGCGCTCGGCTTCGGGGCGCGCGGCGGCGGCTTCCTCGATCGAGGCGTAGAGGCCAACGCCCAGACCCGCGAACAGCGCCGCGCCCAGGGCCGTGGTCTCGGCATAGGTCGCGCGGTGCACGGGGATGCCGGTCAGGTCGGCCAGGCGCTGGCAGAACCAGGCGCTCCGAGCCATGCCGCCGTCCACGCGCAGTTCGGCCGCCTCGAAGGCCGAGGGGGCGTCGGCGCGCATGGCCTCGATCAGGTCGCGCCCCTGGAAGACGCAGGAATCGAAGGTGGCCGCGGCGATCTCGGGCAGGCCGGCGTCGCGGGTCAGGCCGAACACCGCCCCGCGCGCCTCGGCGTCCCACCAGGGCGCGCCCAGACCCGTGAAGGCCGGGACAACAACCACCGCGTGGTTGGCGCGAGCTGCGCGGGCCAGGGCCTCGGCCGCGCGGGGGCCGCCGGTGACGCCCAGGCCCTCGTTCAGCCACTGGATCGCCGCCCCGGCCACGAAGATCGAGCCTTCCAGGGCGTAGGTGGTCCGCCCGCCGACACGTGCGGCGACCGTGGTCAGCAGGCGCGAGGCGGAGGTCGGGCGCGCCTCGCCGGTATTGACCAGCATGAAGCCGCCCGTGCCGTAGGTGACCTTCATCTCGCCGGGACGGATGCACCCCTGCCCCATCAGCGCCGCCTGCTGGTCGCCGGCCACGCCCCGGATCGGCAACGGCCGGCCCAGAATGTCGGCGGTGACCTCGCCATAGTCGGCCGCGCAGTCCAGCACCGTCGGCAGCAGGGCGCGCGGTACGTTCAGAAGGGCCAGCATCTCGTCGGACCAGGCTTGCCGGCCGATGTCGAACAGCAGGGTGCGCGAGGCGTTGGTGGCGTCGGTGGCGTGGACGCGGTTTCCGGTCAGCCGCCAGATGACCCAGGTGTCGATCGTGCCGCACAGCAGCTCGCCCGCCTCGGCCCGGGCCCGCGCGCCGGGGACGTTATCCAGGATCCAGGCGATCTTGGTTCCCGAAAAATAGGGGTCCAGCAGCAAACCGGTGGCGGCGGTGACAACCGGCTCATGGCCGGCCTCGCGCAGTTTTTCGCAAGCGGCGGCGGTGCGGCGATCCTGCCAGACGACGGCGGGATGGATCGGGCGGCCCGTGGCCTTGTCCCACACCACAACCGTCTCGCGCTGGTTGGTGACCCCCAGGGCGACGATATCGGCGACGTCGCGGTCGCTCTTTTCGACCACGTCACGCAGCACGCCCACGCAGGCGGCGAAGATCTCCTCGGCGTCGTGCTCGACCCAGCCGTCGTGCGGATAGCTCTGGCGCAGGGGCCGGCCGGCGTCGCCAACGGCTCGGCCGTCGGCCTCGAACAGGATCGCGCGGGTGCTTGTGGTGCCCTGGTCGAGTGCGAGGATCAGCGGCTTGCCCATGCGTCTTTCAACTCCCCTCCGGTGTTTCCGGCCTTCTTTTCCTGCGGCATCGGGACGCTCGTCTTTGCGATGCGTGGATTCACCTGTTTAAGCATGTTTTCATTCGGGGCCGCCAAGGTCCGTCTTGGTCAAGCTTGAAATACGAGGAGACTGGTGAGCCGGTCCGCCCAAACAGATCAGCTCCTGTCCCTGGCCCGCAGCCGCGATCCGGAAGATCGCGAACGCCTGCTGGCCGGCATCGTGGACCTGTGCGACGCCGGCCAGGCCAAGGGCCAGCCGGCCGCGCCCGAAGTCCAGGCCCTGCTGGACTCCATCTTCATGACCCTGGTGGTCGAGGCCGAGCGCGACATTCGCGCGCGTCTGTCCGAGCGACTGGCCGACGCCGCCTGGGCTCCGCCAGCGCTCATCAACATCCTGGCGCTCGACGAAATCGAGATCGCCCGCCCGATCATCGCCCGCAGCCCGATCCTGAAGGACCACGACCTGATCCGACTGCTGGTCCAGGCCACGCTGGAGCACCAGATCGAGGTGGCGCGCCGCCCCAACCTGTCGCCCGCCGTGGTCGACGCGATCCTGGAGCGCGACGAGCCCGCCCTCTCCACGGCCCTGGCCGCCAACACCACCGCCAAGATCACGCCCGAAGGCCTGCGCCGACTGGTGGACCAGGCGCGCGACGTGGTGGCCCTGCGCTCGCCCCTCGCCCGGCACCCGGGCCTTTCCAGCGACCTGGCCGAGCAGCTCTATCTGTGGGTGGGCCGCGCCCTGCGCGACACCCTGACCGCCCGCTTCCAACTGGACCCCGACCGGATGGCCGCCGCCATCGAGGCCTCGCTTCGCGCAGCCCATCGCGGCGCGATCAACGACGACGCGCCGGCGCTGGACAGCGGCGAGGATCGGGAGGCGATGGAGGCCGCGCTGGTCGAAAAGCTGGACGCCGCCGGCCAGTTGCGACCCGGCTACCTGCTGCGGGTGCTGCGCGAACGGCGACTGCCTCTGTTCGTCTTCGCCCTGGCGCGTCTCGGACACTTCGACGTACGTCAGGTGCGGCGCGCGATCGACGGCAACCGGCCCGAACTGCTGGCCCTGGCCTGCTCGGCCGTGGGTATCGACCGCAGCGTCTTCCCGACCATCCTGGAACACGTGCGCCACCTGAACGGCGGACGTCCTGGCGGCGGCCCCGAGGCGGCGCGCAAGGCCAGCGGCGCCTTCGGACCGTTCGCACCCGACATCGCCGCCATGGCTTTCCGCCAGGCGGTCGGCGCGGCCTGACGCGCATTCCCGGACGCCGCTGTCAAACCGAGGTTTGACAAGGCTTCGCCGATCCAGCCTCTTGGCGTCATGTTCCAGGCCACGCCCTTCGTGACTCGTCTGACCTTCAAGGCCAGTGACCGCCCTGAGGCGCTGGAGGCCATGGAACGGCTGCGCGCCCGCTATGGGGACGTCGGCGACGACGCGGCCCAGGTGATCGTGGCCCTGGGCGGCGACGGCTTCATGCTGGAGACCCTGCACGAGACCATCCGGAACGGCACGCCGATCTATGGCATGAACCGGGGCTCGGTCGGCTTCCTGATGAACGAGTACAGCGAGGACGACCTGCTGGAACGGATCAACGCCGCCGAGCGCGCGGTCATCCGTCCTCTGGTGATGGTGGCCATCGACGCCAATCGCAAGCAGCACCGCGCCCTGGCCATCAACGAGGTCTCGCTGCTGCGCCAGACCCGTCAGACCGCCAAGCTGCGCATCAGCATCGACGGCAAGGTGCGCATGGGCGAGCTGATCTGCGACGGCGCCCTGCTGGCCACCCCTGCCGGCTCGACCGCCTACAACCTGTCGGCGCACGGACCGATCATCCCCATCGGCGCCCAGGTCCTGGCGCTGACGCCCATCAGCGCCTTCCGCCCCCGCCGCTGGCGGGGCGCGCTTTTGCCGCAGACCGCAAGGGTGACCTTCGAGGTCCTTGAGTGCGATAAACGTCCGGTAAGCGCCGTGGCCGACAACTTCGAAGTCCGCGACGTGGTCGAGGTGCATATCGCCGAAGACAGCAGCACCACTCTCTCGATGCTGTTCGACGCGGGGCGCAGCCTGGAAGAACGCGTACTGACCGAGCAGTTCTCGGCCTGATTACTCCCCACCGATTGGTCATGCCTGTCGGGGTGTGGTGGTCAGGGAAGAAACGGGCGTCTCATCTAATATTAACGCCTTCGATTTTACATTTGGGTCCAGTGCCCATGGGGAGGCGTCCGTGACCAACAAAATCGCCGCGGAAGTAATTCAGGTTCCCAACATGCTCAAGCTCAAGGTCGGTGGACGGGGCGGGATCGACATGGCGGCGATCGCCAAGGCCGAAGCCGCGCTGAAAAGCCTGTCGGGCAACTTCGCCCAGTGGCTGAACGACGAGATCGTCAAGCTGGAGGCCGCGCGACAAGACGTGCGGACCCAGGGCATGACCGCCCAGACCGTCGAGACCCTGTACCTCCGCGCCCACGACCTGAAGGGCCTGGGCGCCACCTACGAATTCCCGCTAATCACGCGGCTGGCCGGCTCGCTGTGCAAGCTGATCGACGATCCGGCCACCCGCTTGGCCGCGCCGATGTTCCTGGTCGACGCCCACATCGACGCGATCAAGGCCTGCGTCCGCGACGACATCAAGGTCGACACCCATCCGGTGGGCAAGGTCCTGGCCAGCGAACTGGAAGCCAAGGTCGCCGAACACCTGGCCAACTGATCGAGCCGGACAGGACCCGAACGAAATGCGCCCCGGCTCCGGCCGGGGCTTTTTTCTGCGCCCTGCCCGCCCCATCTCCCGGTGCGGAGATCGGGAAACGCGCATGCTCGAACAGGAACCCAGCCGCACCGCCTGGATGGCCGCCACGCATCGGGCGGCGCATCAGGTGCTGGAGCGGGGCTTCATCTTTCGCGATCCCCTGGCCTTGACCGTCCTGGGCCTCGACGCCGAAACGGTGGCTTCCGAGGCGCGGGCTCATCCTGAGCGGCGAGGCATGCGGATGTTCATCGCCGCCCGCGCCCACCTGGCCGAAACCGCCCTGGCCGAGAGCGTCGCGCAGCGCGGCGTGACCCAACTGGTCGTGCTGGGGGCCGGGCTCGACACCTTCGCCTATCGCAATCCGCTGGCCGGACGCCTGAAGGTGTTCGAAGTCGACCATCCCGCCACCCAGGCCTGGAAGCGCCGTCGCCTGGCCGAGGTCGGCGTCACGCCGCCGACGGACATGGCCTACGCTCCGGTCGATTTCGAGCGCGACGTCCTGGTCGATCGCCTGGTTGCGGCGGGCTTCGATCCGGCCCGGCGCAGCTTCTTCATGTGGCTGGGCGTCGTGCCCTATCTGACGTCGCGGGCGGTGGGCGACACGCTGGCGACGATCGGCGCCCTGCCCGGCGGGGCCGAGGTCGTGTTCGACTACGCCGAACCGCCGAACGCCTTGTCGGACGACGCCCGCGCGGCTCACCTGGTCCGGGCCCAGCGGGTGGCGGCCATTGGCGAACCCTGGCTGAGCTATTTCGACCCGCCGGCCCTGAGCGCCCTGCTGAACGGATACGGCTTCGCCAAGGTCGAGGACCTGGGACCGCCGGCTCTGGCGGCGCGCTACTGGCCCGCCGCCGGCCGCGTCCCCGAGCGCGGCGGCCATGTCGTGCTGGCGTCCACGCCCTAGGACCGTCCCTCGGTCAGACCCCGAACAATCCCTTCAGGTAGGGGTTGAGCATCCGCCCTTCGGGATCCAGAGCCGCCCGCACCTTCAGGAAATCGTTCCAGCGCGGATAGAGCGCCGCCAACTGGTCGCCGGCCAGGGTGTGCAGTTTCCCCCAGTGAGGCCGCCCTCCGTAACGGCGGAAGATCGGCTCGATCAGGGTGTAGAGGAAGGCGAAGTCGTCCTTGTAGTAGGCATGGACGGCGATCGAACCCCGCGGTTCGCCCTGGAACGGCGACAGCCAGGCGTCGTCCGGATGGATGCGCCGGCACTCGATCGGGAAGAAGACGTCGGGACGATGCTTCTCGATCGTGGCCACGACCTCGGCCAGGGCCTTCAGCTGGACGGCGGCCGGCAGGTGGAACTCCATCTCGTTGAAGCGCACCGGGCGTTCGGTGGACAACAGCTTCCAGCCCTCGTCGATCGCGGTCTCCGGCTTGGCCCCGCCCAGCAGGGCGCGGGCGGCGGCCTTGCGCACCGGCGTGGCGAAGCCCAGCAGGTTGCGCAGCCCCTTCAGGGCGTCGAGGAAGGCCGTGTCCTGATCGGGACCTCGTGGCAGCGCCGGCTTGTCGGTCTCGTCGTGGCTGATGTTGGCCGCCATGCCTGTGAAGGGCACGGCGTAGAACTCGAAGTTGCGGTGGGCCGCCCAGCGCGCCTCGGCCTTGGCCAAGGCGTCCTCGAGCGGCTCGATCCAGACATGGCGCTCCAGCCGACGATTGGCCGTGGTCTTCAGGCGCACCTGGGTCACCACGCCCAGACTGCCCAGCGCGACCTTGGCGGCGTTGAAGATGTCGGGCTCGCGTTCGGCGTCGCAGTCGATCACCTTGCCGGCCGGCGTCACCAGTCGCAGGGCCGTGACGTCGCCGTGCAGGGCCTTCAGGGTCACGCCCGTGCCATGGGTGGCGGTGGCCAGGGCGCCGGCCAGGGACTGCTTGTTGATGTCGGGCAGGTTGGCCATGGCCCGGCCATGCTCGGCCAGGGCCGGGCCCAGGGCGCCCAGGCGCGTGCCGGCCCGCACGATGACCTCGTCGCCTTCCCAGCCGACGACGCCGGACAGGGAGTCCAGGGAAACCAGGGTCCCGTTGGTGGGCGCCAGGGCGGTGAACGAGTGCCCCGCTCCGACGGGGCGGATCGGGGCGACGGCGGTCTTCAGCGCCAGGGCCAGCTCGCCTTCGTCCTTCGGGGCCAGGCGGGCTTGGGGATAGGCGTGCTGCACGCCGGACCAGTTGCGCCAGAGCAAGTGTCCCTGGCCGTCGGTGCTGGGCGGCGCGGGCGGTTCCGGCTTGTCGCCCGTCGCCACCACGTAGCCGCCGCCGACCGCCGCCGCCGCGCCGAGGCCGACGCCTCCCGCCAGAAGCGCACCGCGCCTGGAGACCTTCATGCGCTTCCCCTCGCCTATCTCGCGGGGTCTTCGCGCCCCGCCATGAAGCGTATGAGAGCTTTGAAATCGTCCGGGTTGCAAGAGGCGCACTGCCCCCCCGCGGGCATGGCGCCGAAGCCCTGGATGGCGTGGTCCAGCAGGAGGCTTTCGCCCTGCTTCCAGCGCACGTCCCAGGCCGCGCGGTCGTGGACCAGGGGCGCGCCCGTGCCGGGGATCGCGTGGCAGGCCTTGCAGGATTCGCCGTAAAGCGAAGCCAGACGCGCGTCGGCCGGGGCCAGGGCCAGGGCTTCCTCGGCGGTCGGTGCGGGCGGAGCCGGCTTGGAGCAGGCCGCCAGGCCTGCGACGAGAACCAGGGCGACCAGCGTACGCATCAATCGGCGATCCCGTTGAGACGCTTGGCGGCGGTGACCGTGTTGGCCAGCAGCATGGCGATGGTCATGGGCCCCACCCCGCCCGGCACCGGCGTGATCGCCGAGGCCACGGCCTTGGCCTCCTCGAAGTCGACGTCGCCCACCAGGCGGGTCTTGCCGTCGTCCTTGGGGATGCGGTTGACGCCCACGTCGATGACCACCGCGCCCGGCTTGATCCAGTCGCCCTTGACCATCTGCGGTCGGCCGACGGCGGCCACCAGGATGTCAGCTTCGCGGCAGACAGCCGGCAGGTCCTGGGTGCGGGAATGGGCGATGGTCACCGTGCAGTCGGCGGCCAGCAGCAACTGGGCCATCGGCTTGCCCATCAGGTTCGAGCGACCGATCACCACCGCACGCTTGCCGCGCAGGTCGCCGACGACGTCCTTGAGCAGCAGCATGCAGCCCGCCGGGGTGCAGGCGGTCAGGGCCGGCAGGCCGCTGGCCAGGCGGCCGGCGTTGGTTACGGTCAGGCCGTCGACGTCCTTGTCGGGCGAAATCGCCGCCACGATGGTGTTCTGGCTCATGTGGTCGGGCACGGGAAACTGGACCAGCACGCCGTGAATGGCCGGGTCGTCGTTCAGGCGCTCGACCAGCGACAGAAGCTCGGCCTGCGTCGTCTCCGCCGGGAGGCGATGGGTCTCGGAATGCATGCCGGCGGCCAGGGTCTGCTCGCCCTTGCTGCGCACATAGACCTGGCTGGCGGGGTCCTCGCCGACGAGCACCACGGCCAGGCCCGGCGTCAGGCCGTGCTCGGCTTTCAGGCGCGCGACCTCGGCCGTCACGTCCTCGCGAAGCTTGGCCGCATAGGCCTTGCCGTCGATGATTCCAGCTTGCGACATCGCCATCTCCCGTTTGGTCGTGGGTAGCCGGTACGTTTTGTCGGCGCAACGGCGCCGGCATGTCATTTTCGTTCAGCGAACCCTGGCGTCCCGTCGCGCCAATCATGCTAGAGCCGAAGCATGGCAGCCGCGTTCGCGACCCAACGCGCCGACGTCGTCCTGGTGGGCGGCGGTCTGGCCAACAGCCTGATCGCGCTGCGGCTCAAGAGCCTGCGGCCTGCGCTCCGCGTCGTGATGCTGGAGCGCGAGCGGAGGATCGGCGGCGAGCACACCTGGTGCCACTTCGCCACCGACGTCGACGCCGCCCTGGCCGGCTGGCTGCGCCCCCTGATCGTCCACCGCTGGGCGGGTTATTCAGTGCGCTTCCCCGAACACCAGCGAGAGCTGTCCACCCCCTATCTGGCTATCACTTCCGAGCGCCTGCACCAGGTGACCAGCGCGGCCCTCGGCGCGGACGCGCTGCTGGGCGTGACCGTGGCCGACGTGACCCCCCACCAGGTGACCCTGGCCGATGGCCGCACGATCGTGGCCGGCGCGGTGATCGACGGCCGGGGACCGCGCAAGAGCCGCGCCCTGGCGCTGGGTTACCAGAAGTTCGTCGGACAGGGCGTTCGCTTGGCCGCGCCCCACGGCCTGACCCGCCCGATCGTGATGGACGCCACCGTCGCCCAGCATGACGGCTATCGCTTCGTCTACGTCCTGCCTCTGGACGCCACGCGGCTGCTGATCGAGGACACCCGCTACAGCGACGGACCAGGCCTGGACCGTCCTGCGCTGCGCCGCGACATCGCCGACTACGCCAAGGCCCAGGGCTGGGCCATCGCCCAGGTCGAGCGCGAAGAGGAAGGCGTGCTGCCCATCGCCCTGGGCGGAGACATCGACGCCTACTGGAAGGAAGCCCGCTCGCAGGTGGCCGAGGTGGGACTGCGCGCGGCGCTGTTCCAGCCGACGACCGGTTACTCCCTGCCCGACGCCGCCCGGCTGGCCGAGGCCGTGGCCGCCCTGCCCCGCATCAACAGCGCCAGCGTCCGCGCGTGCGTCGAGGCCCAGTCCAAGACGGCCTGGCGGCGGCGGCGCTTCCTGCGCCTGCTGAACCGCATGCTGTTCCGGGCCTGCGCGCCGACCGAGCGCTACAAGGTGCTTGAGCGTTTCTACCGGCTGCCGGCCGGACTGATTCAACGATTCTACGCCGCGCGCCTGACCCGCTGGGACAAGGCGCGCATCCTGATCGGCAAGCCGCCGGTGCCGATTTCGGCGGCTATGCGGTGTATCGACGAAAGCTCGGTGTTCGAGGAACGGGAAGCATGACGCAACAGACCGTGCAGGCCAAGCCGAAGGCCGCCGTGATCGGGGCCGGGTTCGGGGGGCTGGCCCTGGCGATCCGCCTGCAGTCGTCAGGGTTCGACGTCACCGTGTTCGAGGGGCGCGAGAAGCCCGGCGGCCGGGCCTATGTCTGGCACGACGAGGGCTTCACCTTCGACGCCGGCCCCACGGTCGTCACCGATCCCGACTGCCTGAAGGCCCTGTTCGAACTGTCGGGACGCCGGATCGAGGACTATGTCGAGTTGTTGCCTGTCGATCCCTTCTACCGGCTGATGTGGGAGGACGGCGACGTCTTCGACTACGTCAACGACCAGGAAGGCCTGGACCGCCAGATCGCCGCCCGCAACCCGGACGACGTGGAGGGCTATCGCCGCTTTCACGCCTATTCCGAGGAGCTGTACCAGAAGGGCTATGTCGAACTGGGCGCCGTGCCGTTCCTCGACATCGGCTCGATGCTGAGCTCGGCCCCCGCCCTGATGAAGCTGCAGGCCTGGCGCAGCGTCTATGACAAGGTCGCCGGCTTCGTGAAGGACGAGCACGTGCGCCAGGCGCTGTCGTTCCACAGCCTGCTGGTGGGCGGCAGCCCCTTCGCCACCTCGTCGATCTACGCCCTGATCCACGCGCTGGAGCGGCGCGGCGGCGTGTGGTTCCCGCGCGGCGGCACCCACGCCCTGATCCGGGCGCTGGCGAAGCTGTTCGAGGATTTGGGCGGCGCGATCCATCTGAGCGCGCCAGTGCGCAAGATCGTCACCCAGGGCGGCCGCGTGACCGGCGTGGTCCGGGCCGACGGCCAGTTCGAAGCCTTCGACACCGTCGCCTCCAACGCCGACGTCATGCACACCTATCGCCACCTGCTGGCCGATGACCCGCGCGGAACCAAGGTGGGCAAGGCCCTGGAGGCCAAGCGCTGGAGCCCATCGCTGTTCGTGGTCTATTTCGGCCTGAAGCGAGAGCATCCCGAGATCCGCCACCACACGATCTGCTTCGGCAACCGTTATCGCGAGCTGATCGGCGAGATCTACGGCAAGAACGGCCTGGCCGACGACTTCTCGCTGTACCTGCACCATCCCACCGCCAGCGACCCGACCATGGCGCCGGAGGGTTGCTCGGCCTTCTACGCCCTGTCGCCCGTCCCCAACCTGAAGACGGCGGACATCGACTGGTCGGTGGAGGGACCCAAGTATCGCGACCGGATCCTGGCCTATCTGGAAAAGCACTACATTCCGGGGCTCTCGGCCGACTTGGTCACCAGCCGGTTCATCACCCCGGACGACTTCGTGACCGACCTCAACGCCTGGAAGGGCGCGGCCTTCTCGCTGGAGCCGATCCTGACCCAGAGCGCCTTCTTCCGCACCCATAACCGCGACGACGTGATCCCCAACCTTTATTTCGTAGGGGCCGGGACCCATCCCGGCGCGGGCATTCCGGGCGTGGTCGGCAGCGCCAAGGCCACGGCCGGGCTGATGATCGACGACTTCCTGCCGGTGGACGCATGAGCGCCCAGGAGGCTCAGAGTCTGGAAGAGCAAGGCCGCGAGGCCATCCGGAAGGGCAGCAAGAGCTTCGCGGCCGCCGCCGCCCTGTTCGACGCCCAGACCCGGGCCGACGCGGAGATGCTGTACGCCTGGTGCCGGCATTGCGATGACGTGATCGACGGCCAGACCCTGGGCCATGGCATGAGCCCCGTGGCCGACGCCCCGGCGCGGCTGGAGGCGCTGTACGCCCAGACGCGCGCGGCCCTGGCCGGCCAACCTTTGGCCGATCCGGTGTTCGCCGGCTTCCAGGCCGTGGCGCGGCGGCGAGGCATCCCCGAGCGCTACGCCCTGGACATGATCGACGGCTTCGCCATGGACGTGGCTGGACGGCGCTACCGCACGCTGGACGATCTGCTGGAGTATTGCTGGGGCGTGGCCGGCGTCGTCGGCGCGATGATGGCGCTGGTCATGGGCGTGAAGCCCGAGGCGACGGCCGTCCTGCGCCGCGCCCAGGATCTGGGCCTGGCGTTCCAACTGACCAACATCGCCCGCGACATCGTGGAGGACGCCCGCAACGGCCGTGTCTATGCCCCCGGCGACTGGCTGGCCGAGCTGGGCGTGCCGGAAGACGCCGTGGCCGACCCGACCCATCGCGGCGCCGTCGCCGTGCTGGCCCGCCGCCTAGTCGGGGCCGCCGAGCCCTACTACGCCTCGGCCCGATGGGGTTTGCGCGACCTGCCGATGCGCTGCGCCTGGGCGATCGGCGCGGCGCGCGGCGTGTACCGCCAGATCGGACTGGACGTGGTGGCGGCGGGCGAGCGGGCCTGGGACGAACGGGTGGTCGTCAGCGGGCGGATGAAGGCGCTGCGAGCGCTGGAAGGCGGGGCGATCGCGCTGCGCTCAGCGACGCTGGACCGCTGGGGACCGGCGCCCGAGCGCGGGGCGATGTGGTCAAGGATCTAGGCCAGAGGGCGGGCTACGCTTCCACGCCCTGTTCGCGCAGCTTGGCTTTCAACTCCCGCACAGGCCGGGCGAGCAGGAAGCCGAACGACACCGCGCCGTCCTTCGTATGAACCGCGTGGTGAATACGATGGGCCTGGATCAGCTGTTTCCAATAGCGCGACTTGCCCAGCGGGACCTTGAAGCGCTGGTGCACCATGCCGTCGTGGAAGATGAAGTAGATCGCGCCGTAGGCCGTAACGCCGAGGCCAATCGGCAGTAGCCATGGGATCCCGTGCACGCCGAAATAGATCGCCACGATCGCCGGGGTTGCGAACACCACGGCGAAGAGGTCGTTCAGCTCGAACAGGCCCGTGCGCGGCTCGTGGTGCGACCGATGCCAGATCCACAGGAAGCCGTGCATCACGTAGCGATGTGTGAACCACGCGAAGCCTTCCATGAAGGCCAGGGCCGCCAGGAAAAGGGCCAAGTCGAGACCGAGGGTCTGTATCGTCATCCTATCGCCGCAGCCTGCGCGCCTGAACATGGGCGACGGCCAGGCCAGCGAGGCCGATAGCCGCCAGGACGCCCCAGGCCTTGTACACCGCCAGGCCGGCGACGTCGCGCCAAAGGATGTCCTGATAGGCCTCGATGACCCAGGCGTGGGGCGTGAACCAGCCCAGCCCCTGCAGCCATGGCGGCATCAGGAACCGCGGCGCCATGCTGCCGCCGATCGCCGCCAGCACCAGGATCACGAAGGTCGACAGCATCTGCGCCTGCTCGCGCGTGCGGCACACCGAGACCAGGCCCAGGGCCAACCCCGCGGCGCAGCCGGCGGCGGCGAGGGTGGTGACCAGCCAGGGGCCGAGATGGCCCAGCACGGCCACGCCGTAGACGGCCTGTGCGGTCGCGAACACCGCCACGGCCTGGACCAGCCCCTGCCCCGTCAGGAAGACGAACTTGCCGCTGACCACCGGCCCCATGCCCGCCACCCCGGCCAGGAGGCGGTCGGCCACGCCCGTGCGCCGCTCCTCCATCAGGCCCAGCGCGCCTTGCATGGCCGAGAACAGGGCGAACAGGATCATCACCGCCCCGGCGTAGTAGGCGATCACGCCGCCGCCGGTTCGGGCGTCGCGGACATCCTGGCGGTCGAAAAAGCCGTCGTCGGTCTTCGGCGGGGAGGTTCGCAGGAAGGCGGCGGCGGAATCGGCGTTCTCGGCCTGCTCCTCGCTGAGCCCGCCAAGGGCCGGCTCCAGCTTGGCCACCGTACGGCGCAGGGCCACGTCCGGCAGGGCCGACGACAGCACCTGCTGCACCCGAGCCTGGGCCAGGGGCGCGGCGACCGCGCGGGCGGGGTCGGCGACGATGACGAACGGCTTGCCGGAGTCGGCGGGATCGGCTCGGATGATCAGGCCGGCGTCCGCCCGACCGGACTTCACACGCTCGCGCACAGCATCGGCCGTAGCCGGCGCAACCTGTTCGGCCCTCACCTCGGGCGACTTGGCCAGGGCCTGGGCCAGCCGGATGGAGTCGGGCGTGCGCGCCACGTCGGCCACGGCCAGCTTCAGCTGGATGGCGTCGCCCGTCGCCCCGGCGAACACCGACGAGAAGATCAGGAACACCAGCGGCGGCAGCAGGAAGGTCATGACCAGGGCGGCGCGGTCGCGAACAAGCTCCAGCGCCATGACGCGGGTCATGGCCACGGCCATGGCGATACGTTGACCCAGCGAAATCATGCGGCCGCCTCGCCCTCGGCCACGCGCGAGAACAGATTGGCCAGGGAGGGCTCTCGCACGCGGATCTCCTTGGGCGCGAGGCCGGCCTGGCGCAGGCGACGGTCCAGCGCGCCCGCCGCAGCATAGCCGTCGGCGTCCAGCCGCGCCCATACCAACGGCGTGCGCGTAGGCTCCAGGCCCTCCCCCGCCAACCCCGCGCGTCCGGCCTCGTCGACCTCGCGGACCAGATGGACCAGCACTTCCATCTTCTCTCCGAACGCCTCGGCGATCAGAGCCTTGGGCCGCCCCTCCAGCGCCATCCGGCCCGCGCGCAGGAAGCCGACGCGATCGGCCAGGGCGTCGGCCTGTTCCAAGTCGTGGGTGGTCATCAGAATGGCGACGCCCAGGTCGCGCAGCCCCCGGATCACGGTGTCGACGGCCTCGCGAGCGTCGATGTCCACGCCGACGGTCGGCTCGTCCAGAATCAGCAGGCGGGGCTCGTGGATCATGGCCGCGGCGATGTTGGCCCGCCGCTGATAGCCCCCGGACAGGTGGCGGATGGGCTGGTCGGCGCGGTCCTCGATTCGGGTCAGCTCCAGCGCCCGGGCCACGGCGGCGGTCATGCGGGCGCGGGGCACGCCGGCCAGGGCGGCGAAGGTCTGGAGGTTCTCCCGCACGGTCAGGGTCGGATAGAGCGCGATCTCCTGTGGAACCAGGCCCAGGCCCGCCCGGCTGGCCGGCACGCGGGAGGGATCGGCGCCCTCCAGCAGCACCTGACCGCCATCGGGCCGAATACGGCCGCAGATCGTGCGGATCAGGGTCGTCTTGCCCGCGCCGTTGGGCCCTAGCAGGGCGTAGATCTCGCCCGGCGCCAGTTCCAGATTCACGCCCTGCAGCACCGGCCCGCCGCCATAGGCGTAGGTCACGCCCGACACCGTCAGAATGGAACCTGGGGTCACGCCGCCGCCTTGCGCCCGGCGAAGAAGCCGCCGACGTAGCGCCCCAGCAAGGCGCCTGCGCCCACCCGGGCCAGGGCGGTTTCGGCCTTGCCCAAGTGCTCGTCCATCGCCCGCCGGGCGCCGGCCACGCCCAGGGCCGACACGATGGTGGTCATGCCAGCGTCCTTGCCCACGTCCTTGCCGGCGCTCTCGGCGCAGTCCTGGGCGTCGATCAGGTCGTCGCGGATCTGGAAGGCCAGGCCGATATGGCGCGCGAAGACGCCCATGGCCTCGACGGCCGCCTGGGGCGCCCCGGCCACGAGGGCCCCGCCCTCGGCGGCGGCGATGATGAGCACGCCCGTCTTTTCGTGGTTCAGCCGTTCCAGCGCAGAAAGGTCGCGGGCCCGGTCGCGGTCGAACAGGTCCCGGGCCTGGCCGGCGATCAGGCCTGAGAAACCGACGGCGCGGGCGGCGCGGGCCGAAAGCTCGGCGCGCAGATTTCCCGGAAGGTCGGGCGCCGCGGCGATCACGGCGTAGGCGTGATTCAGCAGGCCCACGCCCGCCAGGATGGCGGTCGCCTCGTCATAGGCGCGGTGGATCGTGGGCAGGCCGCGACGCAGCCCCGCGTCATCCATGGCCGGCAGGTCGTCGAGGATCAGCGAGGCGGCGTGGATCATCTCGAAGGCGCAGGCCACGTCCAGCGCCGCCCCTTCGGGCGCGCCGAACTCGGCCGCCGCCAGCAGCGTCACCATGGGACGGAAGCGCTTGCCCGGCGCCAGCAAGGCGTAGCGGGCGGCGTCGGCCAGACGATCGGGCGCGGTCGCAGCGCACGGCGCCAATTCGGCCAGCCGCCGGTCGACCCCTGCGCGCAGGGCCTCGAGTCTCTGGAGAAAGGCGGCGTTGTCGTCCATCTCGCGAGTCGCGGCCGTGCTGTCCGCCCCGACGTGGGCGGGGTCATTTGAGGGGCGCCCTCGCCGGGCGTCAACCGTGACTATCGCGAACGAGAGAAGTCCCACCCATGGACGATCGAGCCCGGGCGAGGCAGGTTGGCGTCCGGGGGAACAAAAACCGGAGAGTCGTGCAGATGAAGACGTTCGCCGCCGCCCCCCTCGCCGCGCTTGCCCTGGTCTCGATGCTCGCCGCCTGCGACCGCAAGCCGGCGGAAGCGCCCAAAGCCCCGGCCGCGGCATCGCCCGCCGCCCCGCCGGCTGCGCCGGCTCGTCCGCTAACCTTCCAACAGGCCGATCCCGCCGCCAAGGTGGCCCTGAGCCTGCCGGCCGAGATCGGGCGATATCCGGTCCTGCACACCACCCTCTACGACCGCGAGGTCGCCCAGTTGAAGGATTTCGCCGCCAAGGCCGAAGCCGACCGCAAGGCCGCCGACGGCCAGTTCCCCTGGCGCCAGTACGAAAGCCAGCGCCAGTGGTTCGCGGCCGCGACCACGCCCAAGCTGGTGGGCCTGAGGGCCCTGTGGTTCGACTACACCGGCGGCGCCCATCCCAACCACGGCGGGGCTAGCCTGCTATGGGACGCGGCCGCCAACACCGAGATCAAACCCGCCGCCCTCTTCCGTCCTGACGCCGACATGAAGGCGCTGGACAAGGCCATCTGCGACGCTGTGGCCGCCGCCAAGAGCCATCGCGAAGGCGCGGTTCCGCTCAACGACATGTTCGCCTGTCCGAAGTGGAGCGAGACGGTGCTGGTGTTGGCTCCGTCGACGCAGGCGGACAAGATCGGCGGCCTGACCGTCCTGATCGATCCCTACGTGGTCGGGCCCTACGCCGAGGGCGACTACGAGCTGACGATCCCGCTATCGGCCTTCCAGGGGCTGCTGGCCCCGGCCTATGCCGACGCCTTCGCCGGGGCGCCCAAGTCGCCGGGCAATCCGGACGGCACGCTCAGCGTGAAGATGGATGTGAAGTAGAAACAACGCGGCCGCGCCGCATGGTGCGGCGCGGCCCGATCATTCGGTTCGACAACAGCCCTACAGGGGGATGTTGTCGTGCTTCTTCCAGGGGTTCGAGAGCTCCTTGCCCTTCAGGCTCTTGAGCGCGCGCACGATCCGCTTGCGAGTGCCGTGGGGCATGATCACGTCGTCGATATAGCCGCGCGAGGCCGCTACGAACGGGTTGGCGAAGCGGTCCTTGTACTCGGCCTCGCGGGCGGCTAGAGCCTCGGGATCCTTGGCCTCCTGGCGGAAGATGATCTCGACCGCGCCCTTGGCGCCCATCACCGCGATCTCAGCGGTGGGCCAGGCGTAGTTGAAGTCGCCGCGCAGGTGCTTTGAGCTCATCACGTCGTAGGCGCCGCCATAGGCCTTGCGCGTGATCAGGGTGATCTTCGGCACAGTGGCCTCGGCATAGGCGAACAGCAGCTTGGCGCCGTGCTTGATCAGGCCGCCGTACTCCTGCTTGGTGCCCGGCATGAAGCCCGGCACGTCCACCAGTGTGACGATGGGGATGTTGAAGGCGTCGCAGAAGCGCACGAAGCGGGCGGCCTTGCGGCTGGAATCGATGTCGAGAACACCGGCCAGCACCTGGGGCTGATTGGCCACCACGCCGACGGTCTCGCCGCCCATCCGGGCGAAGCCGCAGATGATGTTCTTGGCCCACTCGCTGGAGATTTCGAAGAAGTCGGCCTCGTCGACGATCTTCAGGATCAGTTCCTTCATGTCGTAGGGCTTGCCCGGATCGCTGGGGATCAGGCTGTCGAGGCTGGGCTCCTGGCGATAGGGCTCGTCGAAGCTCTCGCGCTCGGGCGCGGCCTCCCGGTTGGACGAGGGCAGGAAGTCGATCAGGCGGCGCACCTGGGTCAGGGCCTCCAGGTCGTTCTCGAACGCGCCCTCGGCCACGCCCGACTTGGCGGCGTGCACGCGGGCCCCGCCCAGTTCCTCGGCGGTGACGACCTCGTTGGTGACGGTCTTGACCACGTCGGGCCCCGTCACGAACATGTAGCTGGTGTCCTTCACCATGAAGATGAAGTCGGTCATGGCCGGCGAATAGACGTCGCCCCCGGCGCAGGGGCCCATGATCACGCTGATCTGCGGCACCACGCCCGAAGCCATGACGTTCTCGAGGAAGATGTCGGCATAGCCGGCCAGGCTGTCGACGCCCTCCTGGATGCGGGCGCCGCCCGCGTCGAACAGGCCGATGATCGGCGCGCCCACCTTCATGGCCTGGCGCTGGACCTTGACGATCTTCTGGGCGTGGGCGTTCGAGAGCGAACCGCCGAACACCGTGAAGTCCTTGGAGAAGACGTAGACGACCTTGCCGTTGATCGTGCCCCAGCCGGTGACGACGCCATCGCCGGGCACCTTCTGGTCGGCCATGCCGAACTCGGTGGCGCGGTGTTCGACGAACATGTCGAACTCCTCGAACGAACCTTCGTCCAGCAGCAGGTCGATACGCTCGCGCGCGGTCAGCTTGCCCTTGGCGTGCTGGGCGGCCACCCGCTTCTCACCGCCGCCGGCCCGGGCCTGCTCGCGACGACGATCGAGTTCCTCGAGAATATGCTGCACGCGGACGCTCCCCTGCTCTCTCACTGGGCCTTGGCGGCCACCTTATGGGCCGACGCGTAAAGGCGCGAGCTTTCCGTGACAAGCCGTCCGTTGCGGCAGTGCTGTAACGCTCAGGCGGTGCGGGGCGCCCAGAGGATGATCGCGGCGCCAACCAGGCAGACGGACGCCCCGGCCAGGTCCCAGCGATCAGGCCGCAGGCCTTCCACGACGCGCATCCACACCAGCGACGCGGCGATGTAGAGCCCGCCATAGGCCGCGAAGGTCCGCCCGGCCGCCGGACTGTCGACGCGCGTCAGCAGCCAGGCGAACAAGGCCAGGGCGGCCAGGCCCGCCAAGGCCCAGATCGCTGAACGGCCCATCTTCAACCACCGCCAGAAGGCGTAGCAGCCGCCGATCTCGCAGGCGGCGGCCAGGGCGTAGAAGATTATCGTGCGCATCAGCGGCGCAGAGCCGCGAACCACCGCTCCAGAACTTCGGCTTCTCCCGCCAGGTTCTCGGCGCGGGTCGCCGCCTCGGCGTCCTGGCCCCAGGCCTCGGCCTGGAAGATTTCCTCCAGCCGCGACAGGTCCAGCGCCCGGCGGCCGGTCAGGGCCCCGGCCCTCAAGGCCAGGGCCAGCACCGTCGAGCCCAGAAGGCCCGCACCGTAGGCCACGCCCGCCAGCGCGAAGTCGTCCATGGTCAGGGCCAGGGCTTCGACCGAGGCCAGGGCGGACGGCGGCTGGGGCGAATGGATGATCCCGCTGACGGGCTGCAGGGCCAGGCCCAGCTCGGCCTTGGCCCAGTCCAGCATGCCGCCCCAGTCGCGCTTCTGTCGCTCGACCAGGGCCGTGGGATGATCGGCCCAGTAGCACAGCAGGTCCGAGCCGGCGTAGGCGGCCACCTCGCGCGCCACCTCGGCGCGGGTTTCGCGGATGCGGTCGATGGCTGTGAAGGCCAGGCGCGTGGCGGGCATGGCGGCCGAGTCGATCACTTCGACCTGGGCCTCCCATTCGGCCGCGACCAGTTCGGCCAGGGCCAGGGTCGGCAGGACCAGCGGCGACTTGGCTGGCGACTTGGGCGTGCGGCCGTCCAGCAGAACGGCGAAACCGCCCCCCTCGCCCTGGGCGGGGCCGGCGACGGCGGCCTTGTAGAACCGGCGGGGGCGTTGCAGCAGGTCGGGCTTGTCGGCCAAGGGGAGCCTTCTTTTCAATCAGGATACAAAGTCGGACATGAAAAACGCGTCTTCCCGGCGTTGAATGATCAAACACGGCCCGCGACGCAAGGGAGAGCGCGCTTGAGTCTGCCTGACAAGGAGATGATGGCGGCCATCGCCGTCACACGGTTCGGCCTGGGGGCCCGCCCCGGCGAGATCGACCTGGCGCGCAGCGAACCCCGCGAGTTCCTGCGATCCCAGATCCGTCCCGAGGGCGCCGACCAGCCGGCCAGCGACGGCGAGACCTCAGCCCAGCGCCTGTCGGAGTTCCGCGACTACCAACTGCAGAAGCAGGACGCCAAGGCGGCCGGCGATCCCAAGGCTCCGCCGGTGAAGGACGCCGCCAAGGCCCTTCGCGACCAGGCCGGCGACGACTTCCTGGCCCGGAGTCAGTTGGCCTCGACCACCGACGCGGCCTTCCGCGAGCGTTGGACGCTGTTCTGGGCCAACCATTTCACCGTGGCGGCCACCAAGCAGATCACCGGCGTAGTGGTCGGTCCGTTCGAGCGCGAGGCGATCCGCCCGCACGTCTTCGGCCGCTTCGAGGATCTGCTGGTCGCCTCCTCCACCCATCCAGCCATGTTGCTTTATCTCGACCAGGCCCAATCGGTGGGCCCCGACAGCCGAGCGGCCGAAAACCAGCGGCGGCAGGCCAAGAACCCAGGCGGCCTGAACGAGAATCTGGCCCGCGAGATCATGGAGTTGCACACGGTCGGCGTCGATGCGGGGTACAGCCAGGCCGACGTGACCGAGTTCGCCCGGGCCATGACTGGATTCAGCATCGGCCGCCCCCAGGAGCCCCAGGCTTTCCAGTTTCTGTTCCGCGAGAACACGCACGAGCCCGGCGCACGCACGGTGATGGGCAAGCGCTATTCGCAGGCGGGCGAAGCGCAGGCCCTGGCGGTGATGGGCGACCTGGCCGCCAGCCGCCATACCGCCCGCCACGTGGCCCGCAAGCTGGCCGTCCACTTCGTCAGCGACGATCCCCCGCCCGAACTGGTGGCCAGGCTGGAGAAGAGCTTCAACAGCAGCGGCGGTCGCCTGGACAAGCTGGCCGAGACGCTGGTCACCGCCCCCGAGGCCTGGGACCCCGCCCCCGCCAAGTTCAAGACCCCCTACGAGTTCACGATCTCGACCTGGCGTTCGGTGGGCAGCCAGCCCAAGACGATCGCCAAGCTGGGGCCGGTGCTGACAGGCCTGGGGCAGAAGCCCTTCTCGGCTCCATCACCCAAGGGCTGGCCGGATGAGGCCCAGGTGTGGTGCGCCCCCGACGCCCTGATCAAGCGCCTGCGCTTCAGCGAGGTCTTCGCCGACGCGGCCGCCGATCGACTGGACCCCAACGCCCTGGCCCAGTCAGCCTTGGGCGCACGCCTGACCCCGCCGGTCGCCAAGGCCGTGGCCCGCGCCGAGAGCCGCCGCGAGGCGGTGGCCTTGCTGTTCATGAGCCCGGAGTTCCAACGCCGATGAGCACGCTCTCCTCTCCCCGACCTTCGAGGCGCTCGATGCTGGCGGCGCTGGGCCTGTCGGTCTCGTTCGTGGGCGCGCCGGCCTTCGCCGCGGAAGGCGAGCTGGCCAGGCGCAAGATGGTGGTGGTGATCTGCCGGGGCGGCATGGACGGCCTGACCGTCAGCCCGCCGGTGGGCGATCCCGACTATCTCGGCCTGCGCGGACCGGTGGCCATCCTTTCCGACCAGGCGTTGAAGCTGGACGGAACGTTCAGCCTGCACCCGTCCCTGACCTCGGTGCACGCCCTGGCCCAGAGAGGACAGGCCCGGATCGCCCCGGCCATCGCCAGTCCCGACCGCGCCCGCTCGCACTTCGAAGCCCAGGACGTTTTGGAAAGCGGCTCGTCGCAGGTCTACGGCGTGGGTTCCGGCTGGCTGAACCGCACTCTGGAGGCGATGAAAGGCCGGGCCGAAGGCTTGTCGGTCGGGGCTACGGCGCCGCTGATCCTGCGCGGCAAGGTGCAGGCCGCCAGCTGGTCGCCGGGCAAGGGCGTGGACGAGACCGGCCGCATCCCGACCTTGCTGCAGGACCTCTACAAGGCCGACCCCATGATGGGTTCGGCCTTCGCGCGCGGCCTGGAGACCGAGGCCATGGCCCAGGTGGCGATGGCGGCGACCCCGGCGGCGATGGATTCCGGCGCCCAGGCCATGAAGGCCCAGCCGGCGGTGATGACCACCGCCTCGTCCATGCCGTCGCCTGCGCCCCCACCCACTCAGCGTCAGGGCCGCGAAGCGGCCCGCCAGCTGGGCTCGACCTTGGCGGGCTTCATGATCCAGGCGGGCGGGCCGCGGATCGCCGCGATCTCGCTGGACGGCTGGGACACCCACGCCGGCCAGGTGGGCCAGCTGAACGCGCGCCTGACCTATCTGGACGCGGTTCTGGACGGACTGAACACGGGTCTGGGTCCGGAATGGGCCAACACCGTCGTGGTGGTGGCCACAGAGTTCGGCCGCACCGCCCGGGTCAACGGCACCGGCGGCACCGACCACGGCACGGGCTCGACCGCCCTTGTGCTGGGCGGCGGACTGAAGCCCGGCGGCGTCATCGGCGACTGGCCCACGCTGAAACAAGCGGCCCTGTTCGAGAACCGGGACGTGGCCCCCACCCTGGACATGCGCGCCCTGTTCAAGGGCGTGCTGGTCGATCACATGGGGGTCGACGCCCGCGCGGTCGACACCACGGTCTTTCCCGACAGCGCAGCGGCCAAGCCCGTGCGCGGGCTGGTCTAGCGCCGCTTGCCCGGCTTGCGGGCGAACGGGTCGGCGTCGGCCTCGTCTTCCGAGAAGCCGAACTTGGCGAAACCGGCCTGCATCTCGGGGCTCAGCGGAGCCTCGATGTGTAGCATGCCCACGGACGGGTGCGGCAGGAAGATCGAGCGGGCGTGCAGCTGCAGCTTCAGCCCCTCCGACAGAGGCGCGGACTTTTCGTCGCCGTACTTGGGATCGCCCAGGATCGGGTGGCCGATGGCCTTCATGTGGGCGCGCAGCTGGTGGGTGCGGCCGGTATGCGGGCGAAGGGCCATCCAGCTGGCGCGCGGGCCCGCACGGCTGACGGTGACGAACTCGGTCTCGGCGGGCTGGCCGTCCTTGTCCTTGGGGTCGGCGGGCACAACCAGCTCACGGTCGCCTACGCCCCGCTTGGCCAGGTGCAGCTCGATCACGCCCTCGGTCGGGTGCGGATTGCCGGCGACGATGGCCCAGTAGGTCTTCTGCGCCTTGCGCTTGGCGAACGCGCCCGACAGACGCGCGGCGGCGCTGGGCGTCTTGCCCAGCAGCAGCACGCCCGATGTGTCGCGATCGAGGCGATGGACCAGTTTGGGACGGTCCACCCCCTCGCCCCAGGCGCTGAGCAGCTTGTCGATGTGGTGGGTGGTCTTGGTCCCGCCCTGCACCGCCAGGCCGGCGGGCTTGTTGAGGGCCAGGACCTCCTCGTCCTCGTAAAGCACCAGGGAGCGAGCGAAGGCGATGTCGCGCGCCGACAGCTTGCCCTTTTCCGACGGATCGGGCGCATCGGGCAGCGGCGGCACGCGCACCTGGCTGCCGGCCGCCAGGCGCGTGTCGGCCTTGGCGCGCGAACCGTCGACCCGGACCTGGCCCGAGCGGAACAGCTTGTTGAGCTGGATGTGGTTCAGGTGCGGCCAACGGCGCTTGAACCAGCGATCGAGGCGGACCCCGTCCTCGCCGGCGTCGACGTAGAGGGTGCGAACTTCTTTCATGCGGAAAACATCCTGCGGGCCAGGATCATGCCCGCGAAGACGGCCGCCACGGACAGGATCACGCTGGCGGTCGTGTAGGTGAAGGCCTGGGCGTAGGCGCGCTTTTCGATCATCAGCGCCACCTCCAGCGAAAAGGCCGAGAACGTCGTGAAGCCTCCCAGCGCGCCCACACCCAGGAGGACGCGCCATTGTTCCTGCTCCGCGCCGCTGCGTTGAGCCAGCCACCCGACCAACAGGCCCATCAGCAGCCCTCCGGTCAGGTTCACGGTAAACGTGCCATAGGGCCAGTTCAGGCCGAGCAGACGCCCGGTCAGGGCGCCCACCTGGTAGCGGGCGACCGAACCGACGGCGCCGCCGACGGCCACGAGAAGCAGTTTGATCATGGCCTCCTTATGCGCCGAGGGGCGCGGAACGCCAAGTACGGACAAACCTGCCCCATTAAGGGCACGCACGTACTACCGCCTGGATAGATTTTGATACAAACTTCCGGAAACACCGCCGGATAGACCAAGCGTTGCAGTAAAACGGTCATTACCTCCGAGGAAACAGGTAATTTAACCCTTGAGCGCGTTACGGTAACCTCGTTTGGAAACTGTATTCCTGCACCGACCATTAAGGCTGTGAAAGGCAATATGTGGGCTCCTCACCCCCTAAGGCGACCATGCCCTTCGATTCGAACCAGAACGACGACCGGAATGAACGCCTCGCCCTGAGCGGGCCGGTTCTGCAGCGCCTGGCCGGTTCCGACCTGGTCGCCCGCGGTTCCGTCAACGTCATCAGCGTCAAACCCATTCGCCGCTGGGCCGGCGACTGGTGGGACAAGAAGCGCGCCGACGTCTGGACCTATGTCGATCGCAAGCTGGCCGAGCATCTGGACCGCAGCGACCTGCGCGCCCGGATCGGCGAGGACGATTTCCTGGTGGCGATGAACAACGACCAGGGCCTGGCGGCCCAGGCCACCAGCGTTCGCATTCTGGAAGACGTCCTGACCCACCTGCTGGGCGCGGCCGAGCCGACCGACCTTGGCGTGCGCTCGGTGATCGGGGTCGAGGCCGGCGGCATCGTCTGCCGGCCCGTGGACCCGGCCATCGTTCTGGCCGCCCGCGCCCGCCGCGATTCCACCCGCTCGCCGGTGCGCTTCGACATCGATCCGCTGGAAGAGACCCGCCGCACGCCGGTGGCCTTCACGACCGGCGGCGGCGCGGCCCTGCGGGTCGACTTCACGCTGGAGCACGTGGTCAGCCTGCGCCGCAACGTGACGACCGCCGTGCGCATCGAGCCCGTCGTGACCCACCTGGGCTCGGGCAAGCAGATCAGCGCCCGCGCCGTCACCCGCCTGGCGGATCGCGACGCCGCGTTCATCGACGAGGCGGCCCTGAAATACGCCGCCGTCTTCGCCCGGGCCTGCCAGGGCCACGATCGTCCCGACCTGATCGTGCCGGCCTCGTTCCGCACCCTGGGCACCCAGCGCGGCCGCGACATGCTGACCGGCACGCCGGGCCTGTCTCTGGCCCTGCTGCGCGGCGGAGTGATGATGGAGCTGGTCGACGTCACCCGAGGCACGCCCGCCGGTCGCCTGCTGGAGGTGGTCGGCCTGCTCAAGGCCCTGACGCGCGGCGTGATCGCCCGCGTCCCGCCCGAGAAGGAAGCCCTGAAGGTGCTGCGCGACGCCCGCCTGGCCGGCCTGACGCTGGACGCCAGCGACCTGGGCGGGACGGCCGAGAAGATCGCCGCCGACATCATGGCCTTCGGGCGCGACGCCAAAGGCCTGGCGCCGATGATGAGCCTGCAGGGCCTGCCGGCCGAAGGCTACTTCGCCGCCGCCGAGACCGCGGGCCTGACCCACGCCTCGCTGCGGGCCACCTATCCGGTGACCACGCCGACGAAGAAGGCGGTCGGCTAACCCCGCCTAGACCGAAGCTCGGCCATAGCCGATCGAGCGGACGATCTCGCGGGCGTCGTAGACGTCGCGGTCGCTGGGCCGTGCGCCCTTCCCGAACACGACTTCCACAGAGCTGCTGATCGCCGGCCCGGGGCCCAGGGCGAAGCTGGTGCCGACGCCCAGCCCCACCGAGGTGCGGCCGTAGCTGCCCGTGCCGCCGCCGATCGAGACGCTGGAGCTGCGTCCCGTCCCGGCCTGCTGGGTCACCCGGTCGGCGACGCGGAACCAGTCGTAGCCGTCCCGCAGGGCCAGTTCGGCCGAGCGCAGCAGCACATAGTCCGAAACCTGGTTCACTGACGCGCCCGGATTGCCCCTGAAGGTGACACGGTAGCGGCCGCTCTCCAGGCGGTATTCCGAGTAGCCCGCGCCGTTGGCCGCCGTCTGTGGTCCGTACACGGTCGGCGCAGCGGTGGCGCAGGCGCTCAGCAGAGCGGCGGAAAAGGTGAGCGCGATCAGGCGTTTCATGGCTGTCTCTCCTGCCTGGCTTAACGGACGGCGGGCTGGGCGCGTTCCGGAATCTCCAGGCCCAGCTTATCCATAACCACGCGCATGTCGTCGGGGATCGGCGCCGAAATGCGCCGCTCGCCGCCCTCGGGGTGCGGGAAGACTAGGCTGGCGGCGTGCAGCATGAGGCGCGGGACCGGCGCGCCGCCCAACATCAAAGCGCCGCCGTAGCGGCTGTCGCCCGCGATCGGCCGGCCGATCGAAGCCATATGAACCCGTAGCTGATGCATCCGGCCGGTGTCCGGGCTCAGCTCGACCAGGGCGGCGCCGTCCACGGCCGCCAGGGTGCGATAGCGGCTGCGAGCGGTCTCGGCGTCAGGGTGATCCAGTGCGCAAACCCGCATATAGGCCTCGCGCCCGATCGACTCGCGGCGCAGCGGACTGTCGATCTGCCCCCCACGCGGCTCGGGCGCGCCGGGCGTGACGATGGCGAGGTAGGTCTTGCGGAACCGCTTGGCCATCAGGGCCTTGCCCAGGAACGTGGCTGCCGGCTTGGTGCGCGCGGTCAGGATCACGCCCGAGGTGTCGCGGTCCAGCCGGTGGATCAGGCGCGGACGCGGCCGGTCGCGCCGGGCCAGGGCCCACAGCAGGTCGTCCAGGGTATGGGCCTGGATGCGTCCGCCCTGGCTGGACAGGCCCGAGGGCTTGTTCAGCACGAACACGCTGTCGTCCTCGTGCAGCACCAGCGAGCGGGTGAAGGCGATCTCGTCAGGCGTCAGGTCGATGGGCGTATCGGACGCCTTGGGCTTGGCGACGCCGGGCGGACGGCGGGGCGGCTTGGCCATCACTTCCCATCCCGCCGCAGGCGGTTCCAGGCGTCGAGCCGCTCCTTGACCTTGGCTTCGGCGCCGATCGGCTTGGGTTCGTAGAAGGCCGGGCGGGTCATGCCGTCCGGGAAATAGTTCTGGCCCGACACCCCGCCTTCGACGTCATGGTCATAAGCGTAGCCATCGCCATATCCCAGGGTCTTCATCAACTTGGTCGGCGCGTTGAGGATGTGGGCCGGCGGCGTCAGACTGCCGGTTTCCTTGGCCGCACGGCGGGCGGCCTTGAAGGCGGTGTACACGGCGTTGGACTTGGGCGCGCTGGCCATGTGGACCACGGCCTGGGCCAGGGCCAGTTCGCCCTCCGGCGAACCCAGGAAGTCGTAGGCGTCCTTGGCGGCCGTGGTCAGCAGCAGGCTCAGCGGGTCAGCCGCGCCGATGTCCTCGCTGGCCATGCGCACCAGGCGGCGGGCGATGAACAGCGGGTCCTCTCCGCCCTCCAGCATCCGCGCCAGCCAGTACAGCGCCGCGTCCGGATCGCTGCCGCGCACCGATTTGTGCAGGGCCGAGATCAGGTTGTAGTGCTCCTCGCGGTCCTTGTCGTAGGCGGGACGGCGCTTCTGCAGGAACTGGCCCAGCTGGGTCGGGTTCAACGGCGTGTCCGTGCCGATCGCCAGCAACGTCTCGGTCAGGGTCAGCAGGTAGCGGCCGTCGCCGTCCGCCATGGCGATCAGGGTCTGGCGCGCCTCGGGCGACAGAGGCAGCGACCGTCCCTCCGCATGCTCGGCCTTGACCAGCAGCGCTTCCAGCGCCGTCTCGTCCAGGCGCTTGAGCACGAACACCTGGCATCGCGACAGAAGCGCCCCGTTCAGCTCGAACGACGGATTCTCGGTGGTGGCCCCGACCAGGGTGACGATCCCCTCCTCCACGAACGGCAGGAAGCCGTCCTGCTGGGCGCGGTTGAACCGGTGGATCTCGTCGACAAACAGCAAGGTGCTCTGGCCGGCCGCGCGACGCATGCGAGCCTGCTCGAAGGCCTTCTTCAGGTCGGCCACGCCAGAGAACACCGCCGAGATCTGCATGAATTCATAGCCGCCGGCCTTGGCCAGCAGGCGGGCGATGGTGGTCTTGCCCGTGCCGGGCGGTCCCCACAGGATCATGGAGGCCAGGCGATGGGCGGCGGCCATGCGGCCGATGGGACCGTCAGGCCCCAGCAGGTGCTCCTGGCCAACCACCTCGTCGAGGCTCTGGGGACGCAGACGGTCGGCCAGCGGCGCGGGCGCGTGGGGCGTCAGGCCGGCGGCTTGGAAAAGATCGGACATGAGCTAGGTTTACTTAATCGCGGAGGGAACCACCATGACCAACGACGGAGATCCCGCCCGGGGTCCGGAATCGGGCGTCGTCCCCTACCTATCGGTCGTCGGCGGCAAGGCGGCCGTTGACTTCTACAAGCGGGCGTTCGGCGCGGAAGAGGTCTTTCGCAACACCGCCGACGACGGCGAACGGCTGCTGCGTTCACGCCTGCTGATCAACGGCGGATGGGTGATGCTTTCGGACCATTTCGAAGAGATGTCCCACGGCCCGTTCACCCCGCCGGCGTCGGTGACCCTGCATCTGCAGGTCGACGACGCCGACGCCTGGTGGAACCGCGCTCTGGAGGCCGGCGGAACAGTGCGCTTCCCGCTGGCCGACCAGTTCTGGGGCGACCGCTACGGCCAGTTGGTCGATCCGTTCGGCCACGTCTGGTCGGTGGCCTCGAAGATCGGGCGCTAGCCTATTCGGCCACCACCTCGCCTGAGCCGCCGAATTCCGCCGGGAAGTCCCTGAGCTTGGGCAGGCCGTCACGCATGGGCAGCACCGTCTCGGCATAGTTCACGTGCACGGCCGGCTGGAAGTCCAGGGTCGGGATCGTGGCGGCGAACACGTCGACCAGGCCCAGCGTCGGGTGCTCGGTCATCACGTGGCCGCCGCACTTGGCGCAGTACCGACGCTGGCTCATCGCCGTCTTCTGATAGGTGGCCAGTTCGTCCGAGCCCGAAACCACCCGCACGGCGTCGGGCTTCCACAGGCTGAAGGCGTTGACCGGACCGCCCGACCACGACCGGCACGAGCGGCAATGACAGTAGCCCATGGCCTCGGGCTGACCGACGACCTCCACCTGGACCGTGCCGCAGAAGCAGCTTCCAACATGGGTCATGGCGCACATCCTGGTTCGCGTGCCCCGCGAGGCGACGGTAACGCCGCCGTCGCCCTCGGACAAGCGAACCAGAGCCGGTGCGACAACGGCGTCAGGTGCGCAGGCGCGCCGTGATCCGCTGGCCGTTGCGCTCGATCGTCACCTGCCAGGTCGAACCGCCCGAGCTGGTGGCCGATTGAAGCTCGGCGGTCGTGCCCACCGCCTTGCCATTGACCTCGCGGATGAAGTCCCCGGGCCGCAGGCCGGCGTCCAGCGCAAAGCCCTGGCCGATCTTGGTCACCAGCACGCCGCGGCCGGCGAACGGATCGACGCCCAGTTCCTGGGCCACGGCGGGCGAAAGATTGACCACGGTGGCGCCGTCGAACGGGTTGCGCCCCCTGAGGGTGCGCTCGTCCTTGGCGGGGGTCTGGGGCGCGGCCTCGGCGCGCAGGCTGAGGGTCTGCTCCTTGCCGCCGCGATGGATGACCACGTTCACGCGGTCGCCGATCTTGTGGGTGCCGATGGCGAAGGCGCCGCCGCCCTCGTCGTTCACCGCCTGGCCGTCGATCGAGAGGATCACGTCGCCCTCGCGGATGCCGGCCCTGTCGGCCGAGCCGCCCGGGTAGACGTCGGAGATCACGACGCCGCGAGGAGCCGGCAGGCCCAGGCTGCGGGCGATGTCGCCGGTGACGGGCTGGCCCTTCACGCCCAGCCAAGGCCGCACCACGCTGTGACCGCCGCCCAGGGCGGTGTTGACCACCTGCTTGACGACCGCCGCCGGGATGGCGAAGCCCACGCCGCTGGACGAGCCCGAGCGCGAGATGATGAAGGTGTTGATGCCGATCAGGTCGCCGTCCATGTCGACCAGCGGGCCGCCGGAATTGCCTGGATTGATCGAGGCGTCGGTCTGGATGTAGCTGCCGAACTCGGCCGCGCCCACGTCGGTGCGGGCCAGGGCCGAAACGATGCCGTTGGTCACGGTCTGGCCCACGCCGAACGGGTTGCCCATGGCCAGGACCAGGTCGCCGACCTCCAGCTGCTCCTGGTCGTCGATGGCGATCACCGGCAGCTTCTCGCCCTTGGTGTCGATCTTCAGCACGGCCAGGTCCGAGCGCGGGTCGTCCAGCAGCACCGTCGCCGGGAACTCCCGGCGGTCGGCGAGCTGGACAGTGATGTCGCTCATGTTCTCGATGTTGTGGTGGTTGGTGATGATCACCCCGTCGGCGCGCACGATCGCGCCCGAGCCGAGCGAGCCTTGCACCTGGTCGCGGGTGGCACCGCCGCCGCCGCCCATGAAGAAGTCCCAGAAGGGGTCGACGCGTTGGCGCACCACGCGCTTGCTGGCCACATTGACGATGGCCGGGGCGGCCTTCTTCACCACCGGCGCGAACGAGGCCTTCATGGACATCGGGTCGGACGGCGCGCGGCGGGTGGGCTGGGCCAGATCGGGGATCGACTGGGCCTTGGACGGCCCTTGCGGCGAACAGGCGGCCAGCAGGGCCAAGGCGGGAAGCACGGCGCGATAGGATCGCATGGTGGTTAGGCGACTCCGTGAATTTCAGCGCGCGAGATCAGCCGAGCTTTCGGGCGCATTGATGGCGGCCAAGGTCTGAGATTCGGCTGCGCTTCTCCAGTCCTAAGCCGCTCAGGCCGGGCTCGGTTCCACCGCCAGAGGCCGCGCGACGCGGATCGCCAGGATCGTGGCCACCAGCAGGAACACCGCGGCGATCAGCGCGGGCAGACCCGGCATGTGCAGCGTGGCGTCATGGCGCACCACCAAGGCGAACGGCAGCAGGTAGATCGGCGGACCGACGATGGCGGTGATGCCCATCATGGCCGAGTTGGCCCCCTGCAGCTGTCCCTGCTCCCACGGCTCGACCCGGCGTGTCATCAGCCCCTGCAGGCCCGGCTGGATCAGTCCCGAGAAGGCGAAGATCGGGAGCCCGCACAGATACAGCCACCCCGTCGGCGCCAGGCCATAGATCATGAAGCCGACGCAGCCTGAGAACAGGCCGATCAGCAGCGCCCCGCGCTCGCCGACCTTCTTGACGATCGGCCCCACCAGCAGGCTTTGCAGCAGGATGCCCGCGATGCCGCTGCCCATCAGGGTCAGGCCGATCACCTGGGCCGACCAGTGATAGCGGAAGCCCATGTAGAGCACGAAGACGCTGGGCAGCACATTGTGGGACAGCTGGAACAGGAAGCCCACTCCGGCCAGGCCCAGCAGGTTCGGCTTGCTGCGCAGCAGGTTCAACGAGCCGATCGGGTTGGCCTTGCTCCAGTCGAACCGACGGACCCGACGCTCGGGCGGCAGGGACTCGGGCAGCACGAAGAAGCCATACAGCCAGTTGCACAGGGCCAGGCCAGCGCAAACCAGGAACGGCAGGTGCGGGCTGAAGTGCCACAGCCAGCCACCGACGGCCGGACCAAAAGTGAAGCCGACCCCAAATGCGGCTCCCATCATGCCGAAGCCCTTGGCGCGGTCCTCGGGCTTGGTGACGTCGGCCACATAGGCGCCGGCGGTCGAGAAGCTGGCGGCGGTCATGCCGTTCAGCACCCGCCCCACGAACAACCACCACAGGCTTGGGGCGAAGGCCATGAACAGGAAGTCCACGCCCAGGCCGAAGATCGAGGTGAGGATCACTGGACGACGGCCGAAGCGGTCGGACATCAGACCCAGGATCGGCGAGCAGAAGAACTGCATCACGCCCCAGGTCGTGGCGAACAGCACGCTCCACAGCGCCGTCTCGGCGGTGTCGCCGCCGTTGAAGCGCTTCATCAGCTCCGGCAGCACGGGGATCATCACCCCCAGCGACAGCACGTCCAGCGTGGCGGTGACGAAGATGAAGCCCAGCGCCGCCTGCCGACGCTTGATCACGGTGGTTTCGGTCATGCCCGGCGTTTCCCCTGAAATCCTGTTGTGCGATCTGCCCGACGTCACGGCAAGGACGTGTCAGCAGTCTTCATCCCGAAGTCGCGGCCTTGGAGAGTTCCGCCAGCAGCGCCTGCCACCATTCGCCATGTCGGCGCAGGAAGACCGCGTCGGGGAAACGATGGCGCGCCACGTGCTCAGTCGGCACGGTCTCCCACCCGCGATGCTCGACCGTGATGCGGGTCTCCTCGCCCACGGCCTCGAAGCGCACATCGACCTCGGTGTCCATGCCCGGTGCGAAGCTGGCCTGGCGCCAACCGAACACCAGGCGTTGGCCTGGCTCCCAAACCCGCACGGGACCGATCTCGAACACCTTGCCCGTCGGCAGGCGTTCGACCAGGCGGCGGCCGCCGCCCTCCCCGTCCTCGAATGCGAGGACGCCGGGAGAGCGCGGCGTGAACGAGAACAGGGCGTTGGGTCGCCACCAGGCGGCGATGTCGTCGGTGAACACCTCGAACACCCGCTGCGGCGAGGCCTTGATCCGCAGCGCGACCAGGACCTTGGCGCTCACCCGTCGTTTCCTTCGATCTCGACCTTCAGCGACAGCAACTGTTCGCTCCACAGCGCCTCTGCGGCCTGGGCCCAGGCCTTGAGCTCGGCCATGGCGCCCGACCGCAGGGCGTAGACGCGCACCCGGGCGTCGAAGGGCGGATGGGTCTCCTCCACCAGTCCCGCTTCGCGCAGCGTGCGGAGGTGGCGGCTCATGGCCGGCGCCGACAAGCCCACGGCCTGGGCCAGTTCGCCCGCCCGGCGCGGCCCCTCGCGCAGCAGGTCCACCGTCGCGCGGCGATGCGGATCGGCCAGGGCCGCCAGGGTCGCATCCAGCGAGGCGCTCATGGCGGAGCGCTCTTGGCTCTCGACGCGTCGAGCAGGGCGATCTGGCGGGCGTTGGCCTTCAACCGCCAGGCCGCTTCCAGCGCGCCACGCAATGTGGCTTCGTCGGCTTCGGCCAACACCACCAGCGTCGCCCCCTTCGCGCCCCAGGCGCCGGGCACGGGCGTGAAGATCCGGGGCTCCACGCCCACCACCATATCCTGCTGATCGCGCGTCAGCTGCACCATGCCGAACGCATGATTGGGATAGCCCAGGGTGGCGAAGATGCGGCCGACGCGGAAGTCGACCGTGCCCATGTGCTCGCCCTCGGTGGCTTCGGGCAGGGCCAGCGCCAGACGGCGGAAATCGTCGGGCGTCAAATCCAGCCCTCGATCTTCAGGCCCGTCGCGCTCTCGGCCTCCTCGCGGCTCACGGCGCGGACGGTCTGGCCTACGGTCCAGAAATGTCCCTCCAGGTCACGGCAGCGATAGGTTCGGTCGCCGTAGAACTGGTCGGACGGCTCCATCAGGATTTCCGCTCCGGCCGCGCGGGCCCGCGCGCAGTGGGCGTCGATGTCGCTCTCGGCCAGGTGGACATGCAGGCTCTGGGTATTGAGGCCCTCGATCGAGGCCGGGCTGCGATGTTGCGCCGTCCATTCGTTGCCGATCATCACCAGGCTGTCGCCGAATTTCATTTCCGAATGGGCCAGATTGCCCTCGGCGTCCTCGATCAACATCACCAGTTCGAAGCCGAACGCCTCTTCCAACCATCGCAAGGCCGCCTTGGGATCGCGATAGCAGAGCGCCGAGGTCAGGGCGGAACGTGCGGTCGCCATGGTCAAGCTCCATTCCCGATATGTGTAATATTTAACGCATATCGAAACTAAATTCGCAAGCTCGAGCGCGCGGCGGCATGCTGGAATGGCGCGCGAACAGGATCGCGAACGCGGACGTGGCCCTAACGCAGCGCCTTGCCCACCGGGCCCAGGGCGCCATCCCCGGCCTCGCCTTTGATCCCGACCAGTCGGGTCAGCAGCGGATAAACATCGACGTTGTCGAACAGCGGCACGATCACCCCGGGCCGCACGTCCGGACCGCGCGCCACGAACACAGCCCGCATGTCCGGATCATAGGGATCGTAGCCATGCGCTCCGCCGTCGCGTGGATGCTCGGCCATGCGCTTCTCCAGCGCCTTGGCCGTGACGAAATACCAACCCTTGTCGGCCAGGCAGACGATCGCCGGCACGCGCGGATTGGTTCCGTAGCCGTAGCGGGCGGGCGCCTTGCCCTTGGGCCAGCAGGTCAGGTGAGGGATCGGCTTGAGCAGGGCGGCGGCGACCTCGGCTTCGCGACCTGGCTGCGGTTCAACCCCCACGATCGAACCGGTCGAGACGAAGCGCGCCTTGGCCGGATCGATCAGGGTGGCCACCTCCACCAGCTGGCTCAGCGGCTGGGCGGCCATGCCGTGGTCGGCCACGACGACGATGTTGGTGGTCTCGTAAAGCCCCCTCGCCTTCAACCCCGCCACCAGGCGGCCAATGGCGGCGTCGACCTCGCGGGCGGCCTTGTTCACCTCCGGCGAGTCCGGACCATAATGGTGGCCCTGGGTGTCGACCTGGTCGAAATAGAGGGTGGCGAAGCCAAGAGTTGGGGCCTTCTCGTCGATCCACGACAGAAGGGTGTCGACGCGGACCTCGGGCGGCAGCTTGGCGTCGAAGGTCTTCCAACGGCTGGGGCGAACGCCGTCGATCTCGGCTTCCGAGCCTGGCCAGAACAGGGCGCCGGCGTGAACGCCCTGCTGTTCGGCGCTGACCCAGATCGGCTTGGCCTGAGTCCACCAGCGGCCGTCCGTGACGGCGTCGTGGTTGGACATCGTGAAGCTGACGCCGGGAATGGCGGGGTCTTCCATGGTGTTGTTGACCACGCCGTTGTGGTCGGGCCGCTTGCCGGTCACCAGGGTGTAGTGGTTGGGAAAGGTCAGGGACGGGAACGAAGGGCGCATCGCCCCGTGCGCGCCCTCGGCCGCCAGCGCTTTCAGGTTCGGCGTATTGCCGCGCTCCAGGTAGTCGGCCCGGAAGCCGTCGATCGACACCAGGATTGTCAGTTGAGCCCGCGGCCCGCTCGGAGCCTTCGACGGCGTCGAGGCGCAGCCCGCCAGGACCAGGACCAGCGCCGCGACAGCCAGACGACGAAAGACGGACATTCTACGCACCTCGAACTCGGTACGTAGCCCTATAGCCCAGACTTGTGACGGCCAGCCATGCATGACGGCGACTTCACTTGGCGGACTCGCCCTCGCCGCCCATAGTCGCCGCCTACCTGGGAGTCGCCTAGCTCCCGCCGCCGGAAAACCCGCATGAGCTTCGCCCTCGAGACCGAGAACCTGGTCAAGACCTATGGCTCGGTGCGCGCCCTGGACGGCCTGACGCTCAGCATCCCCGCAGGCGGCGTGTACGGCGTCCTGGGCCCCAACGGCGCCGGCAAGAGCACCCTCTTCCGCATCGCCCTTGGCCTGGTGCGTCCTACCGCCGGCTCGGCCCGGCTGTTCGGCGCCCCGGTGGGCGGAACGACGGCGCTGCGCCGGGTGGGCGCGATGATCGAGACGCCGCGCTATCCACCCTATCTGACAGCCCGCGACACCTTGCGGATGCTGGCGCTGGAGAGCGGCGCGGCGGGCAAGGCTGACATCGACTACTGGCTGGAGCGCGTGGGCTTGGGCGGCGCGGCGGACCGCAAGGCCGGTGTCTTCTCGGTGGGCATGAAGCAGCGCCTGGGCCTGGCCGCCGCCTTCTTCACCCGTCCCGAACTGGTGATCCTGGACGAGCCGACCAGCGGCATGGACCCCGCCGGCATCCAGGAGATCCGCGCTCTGATCCGCGATCTGGCCGACAAGGAAGGCGTGACCATCATCCTGGCCAGCCACCAGTTGGACGAGGTCCGCCGCGTCTGCGACCGCGTGGCCATCTTCTCACGTGGCAAGCTGGCCACCGAGGGATCGGTCGAAACCCTGACCGGGGGCCGCGCCCGCCTGCGCCTGACCGTCTCGCCGGTCGACAAGGCCCTGGCGGTGCTGGGCGCCAAGGGCGAACCCGACGGTCCCGACAACGTCCTGGCGGCGATCGAGCGGGACGAGACTCCCGGCCTCATCCGAGCGCTGGTCGAGGCCGGCGTCGAGATCACCGAGGCCCGCTGGCGCGAGGCCGACCTGGAAACCGCCTATCTTGGCGCTCTTAAGACCGAAACCCCCAAGACCCAGGAGCCGGCCGATGCTGGTTGACGCCATCGCCGCCGAGCGGTTCCGCCTGCTTCGCGACCGCGCGGCGCTGTTCTGGGGCTTCGCCTTCGTCCCCCTTGCCGCGCTGGCCTTCAGCCTGGCAGGCGACATCTTCGTGCGCCTGGCCTTCCATCGCACCATTCCCGGCGCGACGACCGACCTGGCCAACCGGGCCCTCGGCGCGGTCGCCGGCGCAGCCGGGCCTGTCCAGGCGCTGTTCCTGTTGATCGGCGCGGCGGCCATCGTCGCCGGCGACTACCGCTGGGAGACCTGGCGCCTGCTGGCCCCGCGCAACAGCCGCCTGAACCTTCTGGCCGCCAAGCTGCTGGTCTTCACCGAGGCTTCGGCCTGGAGTCTGTTGCTGACCGCCGTCTGCGCCCTGGCCGGCGGGCTGTTCAGTAGCGTGTTCAACGCCGCGCCGCTGGTCGCCCCGGCCTCGGAGACCGCTTTCCTGGGCCAGTTCGCGGGCGTCTTCCTGATAACCTGGCTGGAAATGCTGCTGATCGGGAGCCTGGCTTGCCTGGTCGGCGTCGTCACCCGCTCGACCATGGGCGCAGTGATCGCCGGCCTGGTCGTTGTCGTGGTGCAGTCGACTGTCGCCGCGGCCATCGCCGGTCCGCCAGTCTGGAAGAGCCTGGCCGTGCCGGCCTACGCCGCCGGTATCCTCAAGACCTTCCTCGCCGCCCCCGCCGGCATGCGCCCGGACGGCGAGCCGGCTCTGCTGGGGCTGGTGCTGCTGATCGCCTGGCTGGCCCTGCTGACGATCGCGGCCTTGTTGCTGTTCAAGCGCCAGGACCTGACGAAGGAGTAGGTCAGCGCCCCAGCCGCGCCAGCAGGGCGTCGCGATAGGTGCGGCTGGTCACCACCTCCTCTCCGCTCTCCAGGGTCAGGCGCCAGGACCCATCAGACAGCGGCTGGGCGTCGCGGACACGCGCCAGGTTCACCAAGGCCGAGCGATGAGCACGGGCGAACACGCGCGGATCCAGGCGGGCTTCCAGGCTCTGCAAGGTGGCGCGCAGTAAGCCCTCCCGCCCCGCCCAATGAACGACCACATAGTTGTCGGCCGCGCCCAGCCACTCGATCGCAGCCACCTCGACCGGTACGCGGCGCGAACCGGCCATCACCATCAGGCGCCCGGCCGGTGGCGAGGCCTCCGCCGCCCGGGCCTCGGCCAGGGCCGCCTCCAGGCGACGGGCGTGGTCGCGCGCCTCCAGCGCTCGCTCACGATGTGCGGCGGCCAGGCCCACGGCCACGATCGCGGTGTAGATCAGGATGCAGACGGGCATGCGCTCCAGAATCCGGCCCGCCAAATCCCCGCCGCCAGTGAAGGCGCGATCGATCAGGGCGGCGGCCAGGGCCTCCAGAGGCGCAACGACCACGCCGACGGCGACGGCCGCCGCCATCCCTCGCCCGCCGGAACCGAACCGCCGGATCAGCCGCCAGACGATCAGGGCCGCCGGCAGCCAGGCTGCGTATATCGCGCCCTGCCAAGCCAGCGATGCGCCCAGGTCAAGCTCCACGCCGCGCGCCCGGGCCATCCGCCGGGCGAACCAGGCCGCGCAGATCGTGGTCGCCAGCCAGCTGTAGAGTGCGAACGCACCGACCCAGGCGGCCGTCGGCGCCACCATCATGCGGCCGATGAGGCCTTGGCGTGGCGCTGCGCCAACAGGACGATCCAGATCACGGCCAACGGTTGGAACAGCAGGGTCGGCCAGAGCTGGCTCCAGGGCTTGGGAAGGAAGGTCAGGAAGTTTCCGGAGAAGGCGCTGACCAGGGCGCCATACGCACTCAGCATCTTCACAAGATGCTCGTAGGTCCAGAGCCGAGGCGAGAAGGGCCAGTCCAAGGGGCGCGTAAAGCGCCACAGGTCCCAGCCGCCATAAAACAGAGCGGCCCAGGCTAAAGCGATGGTCGCCCCCGGCGGACTGGTCGAGCGGCCGGCGGCCAGCAAGACCAGGACCCAGGCCCCGATCGCCATGACGATCGCCGCCGCGAGCCAGTCCGCCAGCTTCGCGCGTTGGCGCCGGTCGATCAGGTCCGGTCGTTTCCGGCCCAGCACACGCAGGCCCGAGAACAGCGTGATGGTCGCCGTCGCCGACAGCGCCGCGAAATAGGTGCTGAACCGCAGGACCGTCATCACCCAGGCCGCGACCAGCATGGCGCTCATGAGGCTCACGAAGACGCGTCCCGACAGGCGATGCAGGCGCGAACCCTTTCGGCTGAAGATCGGAACCAGGCCCACGGTCATAGCCATGAAGCCGCAACCCAAGTGAAGGGCCAGCGCAGGAGAGAAGAGCTTTTCCATGCCGCCCCTTCTCCCCTGCCCTGGCCGCCATTTCGACGTCCCTGGGGTGAGATGCGGCGGACAGGGACCAAGCGCGGCGGCCGCTGGACAAAGAAAAAGGCCCCGGATCGCTCCGGGGCCTTCTGGTTCAGCCGAGGCTGAAAATCTTAGTCTTCGCCGCCGACGATGACCGGACCGGAGTCCTTGCCCTTTTCCGAGACGTCGCGATCGACGAACTCGATGACGGCCATCGGAGCGTTGTCGCCGTAGCGGAAGCCGGCCTTCAGGACGCGGATGTAGCCGCCCTGACGGTCCTTGTAGCGCGGGCCCAGGACCGCGAACAGCTTGCCGACTTGCTCGACGTCGCGAACGCTGGAGATGGCCTGACGACGAGCGTGCAGGTCGCCGCGCTTGGCCAGGGTGACCAGCTTTTCGACGAAGGGACGCAGTTCCTTGGCCTTCGGCAGGGTGGTGACGATCTGCTCGTGCTTGATCAGCGAAGCCGACATGTTGGCGAACATGGCGGTGCGGTGAGCCGAGGTGCGGCCCAGTTTGCGGTGGGCGTAGCCGTGACGCATTTTAGTTCTCCTGGGCCTTCAAGCCCGCAGATGGCGCGGATGATTGCGCCGGTTGTCACCAATCCCTGTCGCGTCCCGACCGGGTCAGAGCGAAGCGCCGGGGTCCTCAGCCGCAAGGCGGCTTCAAAGGACCCGAGCCGCCCATCCCCGAAGGGATGGCGCGGCCCGGACTGAAGCGCGGTCGTCGATCTTAGATCTGGTCTTCGAACTTCTTGGCCAGGTCTTCGATGTTTTCCGGCGGCCAGTTCGGCACGTCCATGCCGAGGTGCAGACCCATGCCGGCGAGCACTTCCTTGATCTCGTTCAGCGACTTGCGGCCGAAGTTCGGGGTGCGGAGCATCTCGGCTTCGGTCTTCTGGATCAGGTCGCCGATGTAGACGATGTTGTCGTTCTTCAGGCAGTTGGCCGAACGGACCGACAGTTCCAGCTCGTCC
>JAGHZU010000023.1 GCA_017745235.1 Caulobacter sp.
CCAGTAGACGATGCCGGCGAACATGCCGAACACCACGCCGCCGATGATCACGTTGTGGAAGTGGGCGATCAGGAACAGGCTGTTGTGCAGCACGAAGTCGGCGGGCGGGACGGCCAGCAGCACGCCGGTCATGCCGCCGATGACGAACGTCACCATGAAACCGATCGTCCACAGCATCGGCACCTCGAAGCGGATGCGGCCGCGATACATCGTGAACAGCCAGTTGAAGATCTTCGCCCCCGTCGGGATCGAAATGATCATGGTCGTGATCCCGAAGAACGAGTTCACGCTCGCGCCGGACCCCATCGTGAAGAAGTGGTGCAGCCAGACGATGTAGGACAGGATCGTGATGACGACGGTGGCGTAGACCATCGAGCTGTAGCCGAACAGGCGCTTGCCGCAGAACGTCGAGACGACTTCCGAGAACACGCCGAAGGCCGGCAGGATCAAGATGTAGACTTCCGGGTGGCCCCAGATCCAGATCAGGTTCACGTACATCATCGGGTTGCCGCCGAAGTCGTTCGTGAAGAAGTTGGTGTGCAGGTAGCGGTCGGCCGTCAGCAGGGCCAGCACGGCGGTGAGGATCGGGAAGGCCGCGACGATCAGCACGTTGGTGCAGAGCGAGGTCCAGGTGAAAACCGGCATCTTCATCAGGCTCATGCCCGGCGCGCGCATCTTCACGATGGTCACGATCAGGTTGATGCCCGAAAGCAGCGTGCCGACGCCCGCGATCTGCAGCGCCCAGATATAGTAGTCGACCCCGACGTCCGGACTATAGGCCAGGTTCGAAAGCGGCGGATAGGCCAGCCAGCCGGTGCGGGCGAACTCGCCCACGAACAGCGACAGCATCACCGTGATCGCGCCGCCGACCGTCATCCAGAAGCTGAAGTTGTTCAGGAACGGGAACGCCACGTCGCGCGCGCCGATCTGCAGCGGCACCACCAGGTTCATCAGCCCCGTGACCAGCGGCATCGCCACGAAGAAGATCATGATCACGCCGTGGGCGGTGAAGATCTGGTCGTAGTGGTGCGCGGGCAGGTAGCCGGCCGCGTCCCCAAAGGCGATCGCCTGCTGGGCCCGCATCATCAGGGCGTCGGCGAAGCCGCGCAGCAGCATGACGATGGCCAGGATGATGTACATCACCCCGATCTTCTTGTGGTCGACGCTGGTCAGCCATTCACGCCACAGGTAGCCCCACAGCTTGTAGCGAGTCAGCAGGCCCAGCGTCGTCAGCCCGCCCAGGGCCACGACGATGAACGTGCCCAGCAGGATGGGCTCGTGGAGCGGAATGGCGTCCCAGGTGAGACGGCCGAAGATCAGTTTTACGAGGTCCGGGGACATTGACGATCTCTAGGCTTGATCAGCGCGCTTGGACGGGCGCGGATTTGGGGGCGTCCTGAGGGGCGCACAGGGCGGCGACGAACGAGCGCAGGCCGCCCTCCCCGCGCCGGACCCGCTTGTCGTATTCCAGGGTGGTGACATTGTAGGCGCCGGCCATGCCGAGGCCGCCCTGGGCGTCGATGCGCATCATGTCGTGCTGGCACATCTTGCCCGGCTCGACGCAGCGGTTGACGGCCTTGTCGAACAGACCGCCTTCCACCGAGGCGAAGCGCTGGGCCGGAACCTTCTCGGTCGGACGCTCCAGCGCCAGATAGCGCGGACCGTCCAGGCGGTCTCCGCTCTTGCGCACCTCGGCGGCCCAGGCCTCGAAGTCGGCCCGGCTCATGCCGTGGAACTTGAAGCGCATGTCCGAGAAGCCCGCGCCGCTGTAATTGGCCGAGAAGCCCTCGTAGACGCCGGGCTTGTTGATCACCGCGTGCAGCTTGGTGCGCATGCCGGGCATGGCGTAGATCTGGCCGGCCAGCGCCGGGACGTAGAACGAGTTCATCACCGACGAACTGGTCAGGTCGAAGTCGATCGGGGTGTCGACCGGGGCGGCCAGTTCGTTGACCGTCGCCACGCCCAGTTCGGGGTAGATGAACAGCCATTTCCAATCCAGGGCCACGACCTCGACCTTCAGCGGCTTGACGCCGTGAGCGGCCTGTCCAGGCGCCAGCCGGTCAAGCGGACGATAGGGGTCCAGCAGGTGAGTGCTGGTCCAGGTCACCGCGCCCAGGATCATGATGATCACCAGCGGTGCGGCCCAGATCACGATTTCAAGGCGCGTGGAGTGGTGCCAGTCGGGGTCGTACTTGGCCTTCTCGTTCGAGCGCCGATACTTCCAGGCGAAAAACAGGGTCAGGGCGATCACCGGCACGATGATCAGCAACATCAGCACCGTGGACAGGATGATCAGGTCACGCTGCTGGACGGCGATGTCGCCCGACGGGTTCATCACCACCATATGACACCCGCTCAGAAGCAGGAGCGCAGGCGAAAGGGCGAGCTTTTTCAAGAAACTCGGTGTCATGGGAAACCTGGACTTCGGACGCATGACGGGGCGCGATAAGCCAAACGCGAAACTCGCGACATTGGACCGTTTGTCCTAGGCGCCACGTTGGCCGCTCCGATTGGGGAGCCGGGACCCGCTCAAGGCGTTTGCCATGAAGGGCCTGTTGGTCGCATGCTCATTCCCAGACCGTCGGAAAGGCGGCGAGAATCGAGTTTGGGACGGAAACCTAGGGACAAGGCGCGTAAGTCTTATGAGTCAGGAATTCACAATGCCGTCGTCGTCACGCCTGGAGCGGGACGTTCGCCGGATGTACGCGGACCAAAAGGGCGTGCGCCCCGGAGAGATCGCCATCGGCGTGGTGATCGGGCGAACCTCGGAGTTCTTCGACTTCTTCGTCTACGCCATCGCCTCGGTGCTGGTGTTTCCCCAGCTCTTCTTCCCCTTCTTTGACCGTCTGACCGGCGTACTCTGCTCGTTCGCGATCTTCGCCCTCGCCTTTGTCGCCCGGCCGTTCGGCTCGGCGATCTTCGGGGCGATCGACCGCCGCCACGGCCGCGGGGCCAAGCTGACCATCGCCCTCTTCCTGCTGGGCGGCTCGACGGCCGCGATCAGCTTCCTGCCCGGCTATGCCGCGGTCGGTCCCATCGCCATCTGGGCCCTGGCCGGCCTCCGGGTGGGCCAGGGCCTGGCCCTTGCCGGCGCCTGGGACGGCATGGCCTCGCTGCTGGCCTTGAACGCGCCCGAGAACAAGCGTGGCTGGTACGCCATGATCCCGCAGCTGGGCGCACCCTTCGGCTTCATGCTGGCCAGCGGCCTGTTCGCCTACTTCGTCTCGACGGTCGGCAATCATGACTTCCTGGACTGGGGCTGGCGCTATCCGTTTTTCGCGGCCTTCGCGATCAATGTGGTGGCCCTGTTCGCCCGCCTGCGCATCGTGGCCACGGAGGAGTTCGGCGCCCTGTTCGAAAAACGCGAACTGCGCCCCGTCCGCCTGACCAGCCTGATGCGCGCCCAGGGCGGCAATGTGCTGATCGGCGCCTTCGCCCCGCTGGCCACCTTCGCCATGTTCCACCTGGTCACCGTCTTCCCGCTGTCGTGGGTGGCCCTGCACGACGAAGCCCAGGCGCTGACCTTCCTGCGCATCGAGCTAGCCGGAGCTCTGGTGGGCGTGCTGGGCATCATGGCTTCGGGCTGGATCGCCGACCGCATCAATCGCCAGAACCAGTTGGCGCTGTCCGCCCTGCTTATCGGCGGCTTCAGCATCCTGGCGCCTTGGCTGCTCGACGCCGGCAGCCTGGGCCAGACCATCTATGTTGTGGTCGGGTTCGCTATCCTGGGCCTGTCGTTCGGCCAGGCGGCCGGCTCGGTCAGCTCGGGCTTCACCAAGCGCTACCGCTATACCGGCGCGGCCCTGACGTCGGACCTCTCCTGGCTGATCGGCGCGGGCTTCGCACCGCTGGCGGCCCTGGCCCTGGCCAGCCTGTGGGGCTTGCCGGCCATCGGCCTCTATCTGGCGTCCGGCGCGATCGCCACCCTGATCGCTCTGACGATCGATCGCCGTCAGCGGCTGAAGGCCGAGGCCAAAACCAAGGCCGACTGACGGTCCGGAAACACGATGAGAGGTCCGAACCTTCCCCGGTTCGGGCCTTTTCGCTCAGGCCGTGTCAGAGCGGTGCGGCAGCACCAGCACCGCCCGCAGTCCGCCCGAGGGAGAGCGAGCCAAGGTCAAGCCGCCGTTGTGGAGCTCCGCCAACTCGCGGGCGATCGACAGACCGAAGCCATGCCCTTGCGCCTGCTCATCCAGGCGCTTGCCCGGCACCATGGCGGCGACCGCCGCCTCTTCCGACAAACCGGGGCCGTCGTCGTCGATGTAAAGCCGCACCCGCGCGCCCTCTCGCGCGCCGGAGATCCACACCCGTCCCGCCGCCCATTTCCAGGCGTTGTCCAGCAGGTTGCCGACCATCTCGTCGAAATCCTGAGGGTCGCACGTCACGCGCAGATCCTCAGGCACGTCCAGCTCGGCGGCCACGCCGCAGGCCTCGTGGATGCGAGCCAAAGCCGCCACCAAATCCTGCAGCCGCTCACGCACCGGAATGGCCGGACGCCCCGGCGCGCCGGGCGAGGCCGCGCGGGCCCGGCCCAGGTGATGACCGATCGCGCCGTCGATCTGGGCGACCAGGGCCGTCAACGCTCCGTCGGGATCGCGCCCCGGCTCGGCCAGACGCACGGCCAGGGTCGCCAGCGGGGTCTTCAGGCCATGGGCCAGATTGGAGACGTGGGCGCGAGCTCGCGCCAGGGCGGCCTCGTTCTCGTCCAGCAGGGCGTTGACCTCTGCGACGACACCGCGCAGCTCGGCTGGCTGGGGCCCGTCGATGCGCAACTGCTCGCCGGCCCGTACCCGCGCCAGCGATTGGCTCAGCCGCCGCAGCGGCCGCAGTCCCAGCTCCAGCTGGGCCAACATCGCCACCAGGAGGCCGCCGCCCAGCACCACCAGGGTCAGCAACAGCGGTCGCACGCCCTGATCGCGCATGCGCTCACGGATGAACCGGGGCGCGCCGGCGCTGATCGTCACCGGCCCTCGCGCGGTGTCGACCGTCAGGCTGCGATAATAGAAGCTCTCGTTCTCCCCGCTGCGGAAGCGGCGACGCCAGGCGTCTCGGTCTGACGGACGTCGGTCATGAGCATGCCGCCTGTCCACGTCCGACGGCGGACGCCCGGTTCGGCGCGCGCCGGGCGCGGAAGGGTCCAGCCGCTCGACCGTCTTCGATCTGAGACTCCCCGCTGGTCCGGTTATCGACCAAGCCCAGCCGCCCATGTGGCGTGCGAAGGGCCCGACCTCGTCGATCCGGGCTGGATCGATCGAGCCGTCCGGATTGATCGCCCGCGCCAGCAGGGTGATCTGGGTGTGCAGGTTGGTGTCGAGATTGCGCTGGACGAAACGGTCCAAGGCCGGCTGGACGGTCAGAGCCGCGGCCGTCACCGCCAGCACCGTGAACACCGCGCCGCTGACCAGCAGGCGTCCCCGGATGGAGGCCAGGGGCCGCATTCAGCCCTCGCCCGCCGTCAGCCGGTATCCGCGTCCTCGGACGGTCTCGATCATCTCCGCGCCGATCTTGCGCCGCAGCCGCCCGACGATGACCTCGAGCGAATTGGAGTCGACGCTGGCGTCGCCCTCGTACAACTGCTCCAGGATGGTCATCCGCTCGACCACCGTCTCCTTGCGCAAGATAAGGCAGGACAGCAGCCGCCACTCGAAACTGGTCAGGCGCAGCGGCATGCCGTCGAACTCGAACGCGCCCAGTTGGGCGTCGTAGCTCAGCCGGCCACAGGCGATGCGCGGACCGGCATGGCCCGCCGCCCGCCGCACAAGCGCCCGGATGCGCATCAACAGCTCTTCCACCCGGAACGGCTTGGTCAGGTAGTCGTCTGCGCCGGCCTTGAAGCCCTCGACCTTCTCAGTCCAACCATAACGCGCCGTCAGGATGAGCACCGGCAAGGCGCGGTTCTGCTCGCGCCACGCCCGCAGCACCGACAGTCCGTCCTGCTTGGGCAGGCCCAGGTCGAGGACGGCGGCCGCATAGGTCTCGGTGGAGCCCAGATGCGCGCCCGTCTCGCCGTCCGCGGCGACGTCGACGGCGAACTGCTCCTCGCGCAGGGCGCGGGCGATGCTCTCGGCCAGCGGGGCGTCGTCCTCGACCAACAGAATGCGCAAAGGGCCACCTCCTGCCCTACCCCATACGCCACCAAGCCAAACTGAACCTGAACGAGCCCGTTCATCCTGTGTCGGGGTAGATCGGATAGAAGGCTCCGAAGAATCGGCGCGCGCGCCGTGCGTCTCTCGGTCGGAGTGGGTGATGAACAGGAAGATGGCGTTGCTCTGCGTGGTGGGCTGCATCACGCCCAGCCTGCTGCACGCGCAGGAACGCACGCCCGCTGCGCCTCGCCCAGGTTCCGCGCCGCCTCCCGCCGCCGCCCAGCCGGAAGGCGAGAACGAGGTCGAGGCCCTGGTGGTCACCGGCCAACGGCAATACGGCGCGGTCCTGGGCGACATCACGCCGGAAGAGACCTTCAACGCCGCCGACGTGCGCGCCCTGGGCGTCAGCTCGATCACCGACCTTCTCGCCGAACTGTCGCCCCAGACCACCAGCGGCCGCGGCGGCTCGCCCGTCGTGCTGCTGAACGGCCGACGCATTTCTGGCATGGGCGAGATCCGCGACATTCCCACCGAAGCCATCCAGCGGGTCGAGGTCCTGCCCGAGGAGGTCGCGCTCAAATACGGCTATTCCGCCGAGCAGAAGGTGGTCAACATCGTGCTGCGCCAACGCTTCCGCGCTAATACGGCCGAGCTGGGCATGGCCGGTCCCACGGAAGGCGGCCAGACCACGGAACAGCTCGACGTCAGCAGCCTGCGGCTCAACCGCGACGGCCGCTTGAACCTGGCGGCCAAGGTCCAGCACAGCGACGAACTGCTCGAGAGCGATCGCGACCTAGTCAGTCGAAGCCCCGCCGGCGGCGAAGGTTCGCCCTATCGCAGCCTGCTGCCCCGCAACGACCAGGTCTCAGTCAACGCCGTGCTCAACCGCGTGCTGAAGAATGGCGTCTCGGCCACGGTCAATGGTTCGGCCGGCTACACCGAAAGCAACAGCCTGTTGGGCGAAACGCGCATCCGCAGCGACCTGGACGGCCTGGAGCAGAACAGCCGCGACCTGACCGGACATTTTGGCTTCACGCTCGACAAACAGACCGACAAGTTGCGCTGGTCGCTGACGGGCAACTACGACCACACCGACAGCCGCACCCTCACCGACCGCGACATCGTCGCGACCGCGACGGTCTCCTCCACCGACAGGGCGCACTCGATCAGCGACACGGCTAACCTCCAGTTGGTCGCCAACGGCGCCCTGGCCCGCCTGCCGGCCGGCGACCTGTCGGCCACCGTCAAGCTGGGCGCCGAGGGCTCATGGCTCGACGCCTCTTCGTGGCGCGGGGGCGTCAAGAGCGGCAATGACCCGTCGCGCACCAGCGGCAACGCCCAGATCAGCCTCGACCTGCCGATCACCAGCCGCAAGAACGACTTCCTGGCCGCCGCCGGCGACCTGTCGGTCAACCTGAACCTGGCCGCCAACCATCTCTCAGACTTCGGCACGCTGACGACGGTGGGTTACGGAGCCACCTGGAGCCCGGTCAAGCCGGTCAGCTTCATCGTCTCCATGACCCAGCAGGAGACAGCTCCCACCATGTCCCAGCTGGGCGGCCCCATGGTCTACACGCCGGACGTGCGGGTGTTCGACTTCGTCAAGGGCGAGACCGTCAACGTGATCCGGGTCAGCGGCGGCAACCCCGACCTCAAGGCGGAGGAAAAGCGGGTCCTGAAGCTGGGCGTCACCTTCAAGCCAACCAGCATCAATGGCCTGTCCCTCAACGCCAACTACTTCCGCACCCGCATCGACGATCCGATCTCCGGCTTTCCGGCAGTGACCGCCGAGACCGAAGCCGCCTTCCCAGACCGCTTCACGCGCGTGAACGGCCAGTTGGTCCGTCTCGACGCGCGCAGCGTCAACTTAGCCCGGCAGGAAAGCGACCAGGTGCGCTGGGGGATCAACTTCACGCGCCAGATTGGCAAGACCCCGCCCCGTCCCACCTTCCCGCCAGGTCAGGCGCCCTGGGAGCGAAACCGGGGCGAAGGCCGTCGCGAGCCGTCCGGCCAAGCGGTTCCGGGGGCGGCGACCACGCCTTCGACATCCGCCCCCAATCAACAGGCTCAGGCCTCGGATCAGCCCCAGGGCCTCAATCTGCTCCAGGGCGCGCAATCGCCGGGCGGCGGCGAGCGCCCCGGTCCGGCCGCCGGTCCTTCGGCCCCTGGAGGCGGAGATCGCGGCTTCGGCGGTCCGGGCGGTTTCCGCGGCGGTCCCGGCGGCTTTGGAGGCGGCTTCGGCCCGCCCGGCGGCGGCGCGGCGCGCCTGCAACTGGCGCTCTACCACACCATTCACCTGCGCGAGCGGGTCTATCTGGATGCGGGGGCCCAGCCTCTGGATCTTCTGAACGGCGACGCCCTCAACTCCGGCGGCGGCCAGCCCAAGCACGAGATCGAAGCCCAGGCGGGCGTCACCAAGAATGGCCTGGGCGCGCGCCTGACGGCCAGTTGGCAGAGCGCCACCGAGGTCAATGCGGGTCCCGGCAATCCGTCGGGAGCCTTGCGCTTCTCCGACGTGACCACGGTGAACCTGAGACTGTTCGCCAACCTATCGGCCCAGCGCGACCTGGTGGCGGCGCATCCGTTCCTGCGCGGCACGCGGGTGACTCTGGCGTTGACCAATCTGTTCGACGAGAAGCCCAAGGTCCGTGACGCCAACGGGGCCACGCCGATCAACTATCAGCCCGACTACCTGGACCCTCTTGGCCGCAGCCTGAAGCTCAGCGTCCGCAAGGTGTTCTTCTAGGTTCAAGCAACGCCGGGTCCCCACCGATTTTTGTTGAGGGTCCGGCCGCCTCGCGTGTCTAAGCCAATGGCGAAGGCGGACAACGGCGCAGGATGGTCGATGACCCGACATTGAGGGCGTGGTTCTTCAGGGAGATCTTTCCCCTGGAGGCGGCCCTGACGCGCTTTATCCGCCGCAACTGGCGCAACGAGTCCGACGTGGCCGACCTGCGCCAGGAGATCTACGCGCGGATCTATGCCGCCGCCCGCGAACGCCTGCCCCTGCAGCCCAAGCCCTTCCTGTTCACCACCGCCCGCAACCACCTGATCAATACCGCCAAGCGCGGGCAGATCGTCTCTTTCGAGCATGTGGCCGACCTGGAATCCTCTCCCGTGGCCGTCGACATTCTGACGCCCGAGCGCAGCCTGACCGCGCGGGATGAACTCCGCCTGGTCCAGGCGGGACTGGAACGCCTGCCGCCGCGTTGCCGCGAGGTGGTGACGCTGCGCAAGATCGAAGGCCTATCCACGCGCGAGGTCGCCGCCCGGCTCAACGTAGGCGTCGACACGGTCGAACAACAGATGGTCCACGGCATGCGGGCTCTGGTCGATTTCATGCTTGGGGGGTCTGGCCGCATCCGCCGTCCCTCAAAGCCGCGCGCGGCCAAGGCTGTGCAGTCATGAGCGCGGCGATGATCGAGGAAGCCGCCGCCCGTTGGCTGCTCCGCCGCGAGGGCCCCGACTGGTCGCTGGCCGACCAGGCGCAGTTGGACGCATGGCTGGAGGCGTCGCCAGCCCACAAGGTCGCGTTCTGGCGGCTGGAGCTGGGTTGGGAGCAGGCCGATCGCTTGGCCGCCCTGCGCCCTGCGCTCGCAGCGCGCTCCGGCGCGCGCCGTGGCCTCTCGCCTTGGACGGCCATCGCCGCAGGCCTGGTCGCGGCCGTCCTGGTGGGCGGCGCCGTCGTCTCGCGCTTTACGCCTGAGAACAGCCGGACCTACTTCACCGAGGTCGGCGGACGGGCGCTGGTGCCGCTGCCTGACGGCAGCAAAATCGAGCTGAACACCGCAACCCAGGTCCGAACCCTGGTGCGGGCGCGCGTGCGCGAAGTCTGGCTCGATCGCGGCGAAGCCTATTTCGAGGTCGCCCACGACACCCGACGCCCCTTCGTTGTCCATGCCGGGGCCAAGACGGTGACCGTGCTGGGCACCAAGTTCCTGGTTCGCCGCGACGGCGCGCGGGTCGAGGTGGCCGTGGTGGAGGGACGCGTTCGCGTCTCCGACAGCCATCCCCCCGCGACCGCCACGCCCGCCCCGGCCCTCACCCGAGGCGAGATTGTAGTGTCGGACGGCGCCTCGACACTGGTAGCCGAAAAATCCGTGGAGCGGGTGACGGGTGAATTGAGCTGGCGCCAGGGCGTAATCTATTTCGACCAGGCCACGCTGGGCGACGCGGCCCGTAATTTCAACCGCTACAACCGCAAACAGATCGTCATCGATGATCCCGAGGTGGCGGCCATGCGGATCGGCGGCAATTTCGAGGCCGTCGACGTCGACGCCTTCCTGCGGCTTCTCCAGCAAGCCTACGGCCTCAAGATCAGGGACGACGGGAACACGGCCCGAATTTCGGCTTGATCCGAATTTGGTCAGGCCTCTTCGAAAAAAATTGGTCAGGCCTGTTACGGGAATTTTGGAGCCGGTTGTCTCACCTCGCATAAGGCCGCCAATGAGCCTTGGGGGAAACGCGAATGGTTCGTTCCAAAATCCTGTCGTCACTGCTGGCCGGTAGCGCCTGCGCCCTGGTGCTGGCAGGCTCCGCCTTGGCTCAGGCCAAGTCGTTCGACATTCCAGGCGGCGACCTGAAGACGGCGCTGGACGCCTATGCCCGCCAGTCGGGCGCCCACCTGATCTACCGTCTCGAGGACGTGCGCGGCCTGAAGACCGCCGGCGCGCGCGGCCCCCTGTCGCCCGACGCGGCCCTGGACCAGTTGCTGGCCGGCGCCGGCCTGGCCGTCCATCGCGACCCGTCGGGCGCAGTGGCCATCGTCAAGGGCGATCCTCGCCCCCAGTTCCTGCCCGCCTCGGCCCCGGCCCAGGCGGCGGCCAGCACTGACGACGGCGCCAACCGGCTCGAAGAGATCATCGTCACCTCGTCCAAGCGCGCCGAGCGCCTGCAGGACGTGCCGGTGTCGGTGACCGCAGTGACCAAGGACGTGCTGGAGCGCGGCAACGTGCGCGAGCTGGGCGATCTGGTGAAGCTCGCCCCCGGCCTGGTCATCAGCTACGGCACCCAGCCCGGCAATTTCTCGATCAACATGCGCGGCATCGGGACCTTCTCAGGCGGCATCGCCGTGGAGTCGGACGTCGCCGTGGTCATCGACGACGTGCCCGTGGGCTTCCAGGCTGCGGCCTTCAAGGACCTGATCGACATCGAGCGCGTGGAAGTGCTGCGCGGCCCGCAATCGACCCTGTTTGGCAAGAGCGCGATCGCCGGCGTGCTGAACATCGCCACCCAGGCTCCGACTTCGGAGTTCACCGGCAAGGCCACCGCCCTGGTCACCAACGACAGCGAGCGCCGGCTGGGCTTTACCGTCTCAGGCCCGATCAGCGACACCCTGCGCTTCCGCCTGACTGCAGCCCAGAGCGACTATGAGGGTAACGTCACCAACCTGACGACCGGAAAGAAGGTCAACGGCAGCCGCGGCTTCACCCTGACGGGCAAGCTGCAATGGGACCCGACCGAGAACCTGCAGTTCAGCCTCGCGCCGCGCTACAACAACACCCACGCCACCTGCTGCGTCAGCCCGCTGACGTCGTTGACGCCCAACGTCTTCTACCAGGGCCTGCCCAACCTGCCCTCCTCCGAACTGCTGGCGGGCATCCCGTACAACAGCAAGTCCAACCGCTACATTCGCAACAACGACCGAGACGGCGGCGACTCCGAGACCGTGGGCGCGACGGTGCGAGCGAACTACACGTTCGACGCGGACTCCCCTCTGGGCGCGGCCACCCTGTCGTGGATCAGCGCCTACGATCGCTACAAGATGATGGACTATCAGGACACGGACGGTAACGACTCGCCCTTCCTGCTCTACTACCCCGTAGCCACCCCCACCGGCATCGCCGGCGGCGCGCATGGCAACGGCTACTTCCACACCAACTCGCTGACCCAGGAACTGCGCCTGACCTCGCCGTCGGAGGGCAGGCTGCGCTATGTCGCCGGTCTCTGGTACGCCAAGAACGATCTCGATCGCTTCTTCGACCGCGGCCCCGGCCTGATCCCCGCCCGCTATCTGGCGGAGTCCAGCAACACCAACTACGCCATCTACACCCAAGCCACCTACGACCTGACCGACAAGACCAGCCTGATCGGCGGCGCGCGCCTGAACCGCCAGAAGATCGACTACACCTTCGACAAGACCATCTTCACCGGCATCAACCCCACGGGCCGTCAGGTGTTCGGCAAGGCCGACCAGGATGATGCGGTCACGGGCAAGATCGGGGTCCAGCACAAGTGGACTCCGGAGATCATGACCTTCGCCACCTACTCGACGGGCTACAAAGGCCAGGCCTATGACCTGGTCAGCGCCTTCGACGCCCGCACCGCCAGCCAGATGCCGGTGCCCGCCGAAACCGCCAAGAACTACGAAATCGGCATGAAGAGCACGCTCTTCGACCGTCGCGTCTACCTGAACGTCACCGCGTTCGACGCCGACTTCTACGGCTTCCAGACGACGATCACCGCAACCCTGCCGGACGGCACCTTCCTGACCGCGCTCAACAGCGTGGGCCATCTGCGCACGCGCGGCGTGGAAGTGGACGCCCTGGCCCGGATCGGTCCGCACCTGCGGCTGAACGCCGCCGGCGCCTATACCGACGCCACCGTGGTCAGCTTCCCCAACGGTCCCTGCTACAACAACCAGCCCCTGACGCCCGGCGGCTGTCACCTGGACAACACCAACAGCCGGGTTCAGGATCTGGCCGGCCAGCGGTTGAACAATACGCCGGAGTGGAAGTTCAACGTGGGCGGCCAGTATGACGTGCCGCTGGACACCCTGCCCTTCGACGGGTTCGTGGCCTTCGCCTACCGCTGGCAGAGCAAGATCAACTTCGCCCTCAGCCAGGACCCGACCCAGGTGCAGAAGGCCTATGGGATTTTCGACCTGAGCGCCGGGGTGACCGATCACGACGGCAAGTACAAGTTCAGCGTCTTCGCAAACAACCTGTTCAACAAGCACTACGCCCAGGGCCTGGGTAACGGCACCGCCGGCTTCAGCGCTCCGGGCGTGACGGTGGTGGGCACCAACTGGTTCCCCGGCCGCGACTCCTTCCGTTACGCCGGGGCCCGCCTCGACGTGAACTTCTGATCCCTCCCCCTATGGCCGGGTCCGGTTCGCCGGGCCCGGCCTCTTTTCCAGATGGATTCCACGACGCGGGGAACGATACGGGACGGCATGAGCGATCAGGGAAAAGATCTCCGCACGGGCTTGGCCCGGCGCGACATGTTGGGGCTCTCGGCCGCCGCCCTGGCCCTAGGTGAAACTGGCGCGGCCCGGGCCGCCGTCCGGAAGACCTCGCGCGACCTGGCCCCCTACTCGACCCTGCTGAAGACCTGGTGCGACGGCCTGCTGAACCATCAGGTCCAGGGCCTGGCCGGCAAGGACGCCAACGGCGGCTTCCTCTGCCCGGCATGCGGCCTGGTGCATGGGCGCAGCGCCGATGCAGTCTATCCGCTGCTGCGCATGGCCCGCACCACCGGCGAGACCCGCTACATCCGCGCTGCGGTCGCCGTGCAGGACTGGAGCGAGCGCCACGTCAGCCGCGCCGACGGCAGCTGGGTCAACGACGCCGTTCTCAGCGACTGGAAGGGCATCACCGTTTTTCGCGCCATCGCCCTGGCCGAGGCCCTGTTGCATCACGGCGACCTGCTGGACGACTCCACGCGACAGACCTGGCGCGCGCGCCTGGCCCGGGCCTACGCCTTTCTCGAGCCGTACATCACGATCGACACCGGCAACATCAACTACCCAATCTCGTCGGCCTATGCGTACACGCTGGGAGCCGAACTCCTCGACCGGCCCGATCTGGCCCGGCGCGCCCAGGAGCTGGCCCATGCCAGCCTCGCCTACTTCACGCCCGACGGCCTGCTGTTCGGCGAGGGCCATCCACAGCGCAGCCTGACGCCCAAGGGGCGCCGCCCGGTCGACCTCGGCTATAACGTCGAGGAATCCCTGCCGGCCCTGGCCCTCTACGCCCTGCACGCCAAGGACGGGGCGGTGCTGGACCAGGTGGTCGTCGCCCTGCGCGCCCACATGGAGTTCATGCTGCCTGACGGCGCCTGGGACAACAGCTGGGGCTCGCGGAACTACAAGTGGACCTGGTGGGGCAGCCGCACCAGTGACGGCTGTCATCCTGCCTATCGCCTGCTGGCCGACCGCGACCCGCGCTTCGCCGAGGTGTCGGCGCGGAACCTTTCCCTGATGGCGTCCTGCACCCAGGACGGCCTGCTGTACGGCGGGCCGCACTATCGCCGCCACGGCTATCTGCCCTGCATCCACCACGCCTTCGCCCACGCCAAGGCCCTGGCCGCAGTGATCGATCTGGCTCCGCCTGCCGCTCCCACCCGTGCGCCCCTGCCCCGCGACGCGGCCTATGGCCTGAAGAGCTTCGACGCCATTGGCACGCACCTGGCCGCCGTCGGACCTTGGCGGGCGACCTTCACCGACTACGACTTCGACTACCTGGCTCCCGGCGGAGGCGGCCACGCCTCGGGCGGGGCGCTGTCTCTGCTGCACCACCGGACGCTGGGGCCCGTGCTCGCCGCCAGTCTCACGCGCTACAAGGTGGTCGAGACCGGCAACCAGCAGACGCCGATCGACGCCTCGCATCGGCCGCTCACCCCGCGCCTGGAACTGGTCGACGGCGAGACCTTCACCAGCCTCAGCGATGCGGCGGCCACGATGATGGTTGAGAAGGGTTCGCAAGGCGTGCGGGTCATCGCCCGGGGGCGCCTCCTGACGCCCGAGGGCAAGACCCCTCCCGGCGACGCGACCTATGCCCTGGATTACGAACTCGGCGAGGCGGGGCTCGTCCTCACCGCCAGCGTCGCTCAGTTGGACGCCGGCCGTACGGCGCGCCTTATCCTGCCAGTGATCTCGACGGCCGACGAACGCGTGGCGACGTTAGGGGCGCAAGCCGTCACGGTCGCCAAACCCGGCGGAGACCTCGTGGTGACCGCGCTCGACGGTACCTTCGAACCCGTCGACGAGCATCGGATCTTCAACCTCGTTCCCGGTCTGGAAGCCCTGGAACTCCGCTTGCCGATCCCGGCGGACGGCCAGGTGCGGATCTCCCTGAAGACCTCGACCTGACCGTCTCGACCAGCGGAAGCCTATCGCTCTACCTGGCTCACGTCGCGCACCGCGCCGCGGGCGGCGTTCGTGGTCATGGCCGCATAGGCGCGCAGGGCCGGCGAGACCTCGCGCTTGCGGTCGGTCGGCTTCCAGGCGTCCTTGCCGCGCGCCAGCTGGGCCGCGCGACGCTCGGCCAGAACGTCGTCGGCGACCTCCAGGGTGATGCCGCGGTTGGGAATATCGATCAGGATCGAGTCCCCGGTCTCGACCAGGGCGATCAGGCCGCCCTCGCCGGCTTCCGGCGAGACGTGGCCGATCGAAAGGCCCGAGGTGCCGCCCGAGAAGCGACCGTCGGTGATCAGGGCGCAGGCTGCGCCCAGGCCCTTCGATTTGAGGTAGGTGGTGGGGTACAGCATTTCCTGCATTCCCGGCCCCCCCTTGGGGCCTTCGTAGCGGATGACCACGACCTCGCCCGCCGTGACCTGACCGCCCAGGATGCCGCTGACCGCCGCCTCCTGGCTCTCATAGACGCGGGCCGTGCCACGGAACGTCAGGATCGAGTCATCGACGCCCGCCGTCTTCACGATGCAGCCCTCTGGAGCCAGGTTCCCGAACAGCACGGCCAGGCCGCCATCCTTCGAGAACGGATGCTCGACCGAGCGGATGACGCCCTTCTCCCGGTCCAGATCCAGGTTCTCCCAGCGAGCGGCCTGGCTGAAGGCGACCTGGGTCGGCTTGCCACCCGGCGCGGCTCGGAAGAACTCGTGGGCCGTGGCGCTGTTGGTGCGGCCGATGTCCCAGCGCGCCAGGGCCTCGCCCATCGTAGTGGCGTGGACAGTCGGCTGGCTCTCGTCGATCAGGCCACCACGCTCCAATTCGCCCAGGATGGCCATGACGCCGCCAGCGCGGTGGACGTCCTCCATGTGCACGTCGCTCTTGGCGGGCGCGACCTTCGACAGGCAGGGCACGCGGCGCGACAGGCGATCGATGTCGGCCATGCCGAAGTCGACCCCGCCCTCGTTGGCCGCGGCTAGCAGGTGCAGCACGGTGTTGGTCGAGCCGCCCATGGCGATGTCCAGGCTCATGGCGTTCTCGAACGCCGCTCGGGTGGCGATGCCGCGCGGCAAGGCCGTGACATCCTCCTGCTCGTACCAGCGCTGGCACAGGTCGACGATCAGGCGGCCGGCCTCCTTGAACAGCGCCTCACGGTCGGCATGGGTGGCCAGAACCGAGCCGTTGCCGGGCAGCGACAGGCCCAGCGCCTCGGTCAGGCAGTTCATCGAGTTGGCCGTGAACATGCCCGAGCACGAACCGCACGTCGGGCACGCGGCCTTCTCGATCGCGGTGACTTCCTCGTCAGTGTACTTGTCGTCGGCGGCCACGACCATGGCGTCGACCAGGTCCAGCGCCCGGATCGCGCCCTTAACCTGCACCTTGCCGGCCTCCATCGGGCCGCCCGAGACGAAGACCACCGGAATGTTCAGCCGCATGGCGGCCATCAGCATGCCGGGAGTGATCTTGTCGCAGTTGGAGATGCAGACGATGGCGTCGGCGCAGTGCGCGTTGACCATGTACTCGACGCTGTCGGCGATCAGCTCGCGGCTGGGCAGCGAGTACAGCATGCCGCCGTGGCCCATGGCGATGCCGTCGTCGACGGCGATGGTGTTGAACTCCTTGGCCACGCCGCCGGCGGCCTCGATCTCGCGAGCAACCAGCTGACCAAGGTCCTTCAGGTGCACGTGGCCCGGGACGAACTGGGTGAAGCTGTTGGCGATGGCGATGATCGGTTTGCCGAAATCCTCGTCCTTCATGCCGGTGGCGCGCCAGAGGCCACGGGCGCCGGCCATGTTGCGGCCATGGGTGGAGGTGCGTGAGCGATAAGGAGGCATGGAAAATCTCACTGTCGGATGTGTGGTTTCTACAGCCGCTGACCTCGCGCGCAAAATATATTAAAAGCGGCGAATTAGGTCACCAGAGATATCAAATGGACGTTCGCCAGTTGCGCCATTTCGTGGCCGTGGCCGAGACTCTGCACTTCGGCCGCGCAGCCGAGCGCCTGGGCATGACCCAGCCACCGCTCAGCCAGTCGATCATGAACCTGGAGCGCGAACTGGGCGCGCCGCTGTTCGTGCGCTCCAAGCGCAGCGTGCGGCTCAGCGCCCTAGGTGAACAATGGCTGCCCGACGTGTTGGACGCCCTGGCCGCGGTGGACGAACTGCCGACCACCGCGCGCCGCTTGCGCGACGGCCACACGGGCGTGCTGTCGCTGTCGTTCGTCAGCACCGCGGACTACAGCGTCCTGCCCGATCTGGTCAGTCGCTACGCCCAGACCTTTCCGGGCGTCGAAATCCGCCTGGTCGAGGCCACCAGCGATGTGCAGATCCCGGCCCTGGTCGGCGGCGAACGTCACGCAGGCATCATCATCCCGCCCCATGACCGCGCTCTGCCAGAGCCCCTGGCCTACCGACAGCTGGTCTCAGAACCCCTGGTCGCAGCCGCGCCGGCGACCTGGGTCGAGGATGGTCGCCTCCCCGTCCTCGACGGCGTCCTGCCGCCCGACGCCTTGCTCGGCGCGCCGCTGATCCTCTTCCCCCGCGCCGTGGCTCCGGCCTTCCACGACCTGGTGACTGGTTACTTCAGCGCCCAAGGCCAGCCCGCCCGTATCGTCCAGGAGGCGATCCAGATGCAGACGATCATCAGCCTGGTCTCGGCTGGGCTGGGCGTCGCCCTGGTGCCGGCCTCGCTGCGGAACTTGGCTCGCGCTGGCGTCGGCTACATCGACCTGGCCGCGCCGCCGATCCTGGAGACGGGCCTGGCCTGGCGGCGCGACGACGAGACCCCTACCCTCAGGGGCCTGCTGGGGCTTGTCGGCGCCCGCGACTAGGCGGCGAACACCTTACGGCCGCGCTGGGCGGTCATCCGGTGCGTGCCCGCCAGCTCGGTGGTCCTGGCCTTGATCGTCTTCATGAACAGCCATTCGCCGGTGACGCGCTGGGGCGTGACCTCGATCATCATGTAGCCGCGTCGGCTGGTGTCGGCCCACTTCAGCTCCGAGTTAGCGGCCATGAAGCCCTGCGCCACCGTCTTGGGATCGGCGCCGAAGTCGCCCTCGGCGCCGTTCGACGTGACGCTGTGACCGGCGAACTCGACACCCGCGGGACGACCATCCTCGACCAGACCATAGGCCCAGGCGTTGTGGCTGTCGCCCGACAGCATGATCAGGTCGGCGTCGGCCGCCTGGGCCGATTTCAGCAGGCGCGAGCGCGCGGCGGGATAGCCGTCCCAACGGTCCATCCACATCGGCAGGCCCAACTGGGCGGCGCGGATGTTGTTGGCGTAGCCGGCGGCCTTGCGCTCGGCGACACCGGGGCGCAGCCACCCGAGAGCGTCCTTGGGCATCACGGTGCGGCCCAGGATCGTGCCCATGCCCACCATCTGCCAGCCTGGATTGGCCTTCATTTCATGAGCCAGCCAGCTTTCCTGGGTCGAGCCGAGCATGGTGGCCGACGGATCGCGCCAGGCGCCGTCACGGAACGCCTTCAGCGCCGCGTCGGGATTCTCGGCCCGGAAGGCCGCGCCGATATCGGCCTGACGCGTTCGGGCCAGCAGGCGGGATTCCGTGCGGTACAACGCACCCAGCGTGCCTATTGGATAAGCCTTCCACGGTTCGTCGGAGACCGGCATCCACTCGCGATAGACCTGCATGGCGGCCGCGCGACGCACGTTCCAGTCGCCCTCCTTGGCCGGCTGGTGGTTCTGCGCCCCGCCTTCCCAGCTGTCGTTGGCGGACTCGTGGTCATCCCACAGCGCCACCATCGGCGCCATCTGGTGCAGGCGCTGCAAGTCGGGATCGGCCCGATAGCAGGCGTAGCGCAAGCGGTAGTCGGCGATCGACAGGATCTCGGTGACGGGCTGCAGCATCGCCTTGCGCCCCTCCGCCCAGTCTTCGTCATGGGTCGAAGCGACGCCGTATTCGTAGATGTAGTCACCGGTGTGCAGCCAAAGGTCCAGGTCGGAGCGCGCGGCGGCGTGACCGTAGGCGTTGAACCAGCCGTTGGGCAGATTCGAGCACGAGAAGACCGCCAGGCCGAAGCGGTTCACCGGCCCCTCCGGCAAGGTCTTGGTGCGCCCCACCGGCGACCTGTCCCCGTTCGGCGCGACGAAGCGGTACCAGTAGACCGTGCCGGGCTTGAGGCCGTCGGCCGTAAACTTGGCGGTCCAATCGCGATAGGCGCCCGTACGCACCGCTCCGCCCGAGATGACCTTGGCGAAGCCGGGATCCAGCGCCACCTCGACATCCAGCCGCAAGGTGTCGTCACCACTAGCCGGGACGTAGCGCGTCCACAGCAGCATGGAGTCGGCTCCGGGCTCGCCGCTTGCCACGCTATGGGTGAACCCGGTTGCGCCCAGCACCTCGGCGGCCAGGCTCCGCGCGCCCGGCAGCAGGAAGGCGCTCATTCCAAGGCCGCCGGCGAGCACCAGGCGACGACGATCGATCTTCAGAACCACGGCCAGGCCCTCGACTTGAAAATGGAAGGAGGAATGGCCGCGCCGAAGGGGGAACGGCGCGGCCATGGTCGGGATCGGCGGCTAGAAGGAGCCCTTGATCCCGATGTTCCACATCGAGCCGTAGATGCTGTACTGCTGCACCCGGCTACGCTCGTTCGAATAGATGATATCCGGGGCGTTGAAGATGTTACGACCGGCCAACATGACTTCGAACTGCTTGTTGATCTTGTAGCTGGCGCTGATGTTCCAGAGCTCACGCGCCGTGTGATAGAGAATGCCGTTGGGCGAGTACGTCGGCGTATTGCTCAATGCGCTCGTTCGATACTTCCCTTGCGCGTTGCCCGTCAGCTGGAAATCGAACTTGCCGTAGCTGTAGCGAAGGCCCCAGTTGGCCGCTGTCTTCGGCATGTTCACGCGCTCGCCGTCGGGATCGATCTTGGTGATCGACCCGCGAAGACCCAGGCCGCGCAGCGCGCCCGGCAGAAACGTCAGCTGCTGATCGTACTCGAGCGTCAGGCCCCTGTTGATGCTCACACCCGGCAGGTTGGTGGCGCTGCGATAGGTGTAGCCCGGGTAGTCGTCGGGGCTGTAGCCCACCTGCGCCGGATCCCTGAACTCGTAGCCGGTCACCTGCATGTCCTTCACCTCGAGCTGGTAGACGGACAGGCCGATAATCCCGGACGGTTCCAGGAAGTACTGCAGGCTGGCGAAGTATTTGGTCGAATGCTCGGGCTTGAGCAGCGGGTTCGGAACCGTAACCACCTGCTTGGCGTCGTCCACCGAGACCACGCCGCCGAGATTGCCATAGTCGGGACGCAGGATCGATTGGCTGAAGGCCAACTGGCCGACCAGCTTCTTGGTGAAGTCGTATTTGGCCCCGCCGCTCCAGAACCAGTCGTCGTATTCACCGTGCCGGGTGGTGTAAGTCCCGTTCCGATACTTATAGAGCAGGAAGGGCACGGTGTTGACCGTATAGCCCGCGTCCTTCACCTCCTGATCGCTACGAACATCGGCGACGCGTGCGTCCGTTTCGGTCTTCTCGTAGCGCAGACCCAGATCGAACTGGGCCTTGCCGACGCGCGGCTGCACCTCGAAATAGGCCGCGGAGACGGCTTCCCCCACCTTCTTGTTGTTGTCGAGCCGGCGCTTCAGGTTGTTCACGACATCGGGCGTGAAATAGTCGGGATGGTTCTTGTAGATGTCGTAGACGGCGTAGTTGTTGTCGGCCCGCCAATCCTGGGCGTTCAGATTGCCGGCGTCGAAACCCCGGATCTGGAAATTGTAGTTCTGGGTCCACGGGATGACGGCCTCCGGGGCCATCTGGGCGCCGTCGTGCGTCGGGCCGTTATATTCGAACTGCTGGTAGGAGCCCTCGTTGGTCTTCCAGACGTTGGTGCGATAGGTCGCCCCCGCCAGGAGCTTCAGTTGAACCGCGCCGAGATCGAGCTTCTTCTTGAGGTCTAGGTTCAGCCCATACATCTGGTTCTGGGCGTCGGACTCGGACGTCCGGATGTTGTAGCCAATGTCGCTGTCGCGATTGAAGCTGGTGGGATCGCTCCAGGGACGACCGGCGGTCTGTTGCAGGTTCCATTCGTTGGAATCCTGCGAGGCCCGGTCCAGCGTGAAGCCGATCTTGGTCAGATAGCTGTCGGTGCGTTGGAAGAAGCCCTTGGAATTGTCGCGAAAATTGAATTCCGAGCTGGAATAGCTCCCGCGCAGCGAGGTTTCCCAGGTATCGCCCCGGAACTCGAGCTTCGGAGCGAAAAGCCAGGACGGCGTACCGGCGTAGCGGTGCGAATACTGGGTATGCAGGCGGGTGTTGGTCCCGTTCGGATTGACCACGATATGGGTGGGGGTGGAGTCCGCGGTCGCCTGGGTCGCTGTGGCCGTCCCAAAGATCAGGTAGGTGTATTGGTTGAAGTACTCGACGTCGTAGAATGAATAGCTGCTGCGTAGGGATAGCGCCCACTGGTCGGTGATCTTGTAGTCGACGCTGAGGTTGGCCGCCTTGCGGTGGGTCAGCTTCGGACCTGGACGCCACATCACCTGGTAGGGGATCACCCGACCGTTGGCCAGGTATGACCAGTCGGTCTGGATACGGTCCTGCTCGACGAAGTTGGCGTTGTAGCTGGCGTTGAACGCCACGCCCAAACGGCCATCCAGGAAGACGTCGGCATAGCCGACCTGCGCAGACGGATAGATGGTCGAGTGCTTCTGGTCGTCTGGCAGATATTTCCGTGCGAGGCTGGAGTCGGAAGTGGCGACGCCGCCCAGTTGAAAACGCAGAAGGCGGCTGCTGCGCTGGAAGGCGTACTTGCTGCGCATGTTGATGGCGCCGCCGGGGGAGTCGGCGTCCATGCTGGCCTGCAGCGTGTTGTTCAACTCGATGGAGTCGATGCCGGTGATCGACATCTGCTCGAACGAGTTCTGACGGCCGTTGTTGTTGTTCGAGGTCGCCGTCGCCATGCGGGCGCCGTCGGTGGTGAAGGTCGAATATTTCGGATCCAGGCCGCCGATACGCACCGAGGTGGCATCCACCTCGGTATAGTCCAGCGACAGCCCCGGCATGTTCTTCATGAACTCGCCGACGTCGCCCATGGTCAGGGCCCCGAAGTTGTCGGCGGCGACCACGTTCTTGGCGTTGACCGAGGCTCGGCGCTCCATGATCGCCGCGGCCTGGCCTTCGCGCTTGGCGGTGATCGTCACGGCTTCGACCTCGTCGGCGCCGGCGGCGTACGACTGCGGGTTCAGAGCAACTTCGAGGTTGGCGACCTGGCCGGCCCCGACGGCGACCGGAATCTTGGCGTCCTGCAAGCCCGCGTATCGGACTGAAACGATGACATCGCCGGCGGGCACGCCGGTAAGGCGAAAGTCGCCACCGTCTTCAGTGAACGCGGCGATCGTGGAGCCTTCCACCCTGATTTCGGCGTTGCGGACGTACTCCCCAGTCGCGGTGTTGAGCACCCGGCCGCGCACGACGCCGACACCGACCTGGGCCTGGCCGCCGCTCGGCGCGCCCTGTCCGGTCGAACGCAGGGTGATGATCTGGCCGTCATCGGAATCGATGCGCAGCGGCGTACCGGCGATCAGGCGGTTCAGCGCTGTGCGAACGTCCATCTTGCCTTTGACGGCCGGCGTCTGGACGCCCTCCAGGTTCCGGGCCGAAGCCACGATCTGCACCTGTCCCTGGCGGGCCAACTCGGGAATGGCGCGAACCGCCGGCTGGGCGGGAATGTCGAACACGCGCTCCTGCGCTTGGGCCGGCGCGGCCACGGCGAGCGCGACGACTGCGGCTCCGCACGAGAGGATGGAAAGACGAGAACGCATTGGCTGGAGCCCCCAGGCGTCGCATCGATCGCGACGTTCGCGGTTGAGAGCCGTCAGCCCGGGGGCTTCCGCTATACGTTACAAAAACTTCTTAGTGGCCTCCGCCAGCGCGGGTCAGGATCACGTTGTCGCCGTCCTGCTCGAGCCTGGCGTCAAAGACATGTGCGATGGCCCGGCTAAACCCGACGGGATCGTTGGCGGCGAAGAGACCGCTCACGGGCTCACGAGCCAGGTTCGGGTCGCGGATTCGGATGCGGGTGTCGCTATACCGGCCAAAGGCCTCCGCGGCCGCCTGCAAGGTTTCACCTTCGAAGGCGAGCTTGCCCTCACGCCAGGCCAGCTCGCGCGTGATGATCTCGGGTGCGATCGCTTGGGGCTGTTCGGTCCGGCCGCCGATCAACTCGGGCAGGACCATCCGCGTATTAGCCTCCAGCGCCATCGCTTCGGACGACCCGCCGAGATTCGATGCATCCAGTTCCACCCGTCCCTGCTGCACCAGGATGTCGACGGGATCGTGGTCAAGTTTCCGGACCCGGAACCCCGCCTGGACGGTGCGCAGGCGACGGCCGTACACCTCGACCACAAACGGGCGCTTCTCGTCGCGCGCCACCGAGAAATAGGCCTCGCCGCTCAGCAGCGTCACGAGGCGCTGGCCCTCGTCGTACCTTACTCGGATCGCGCTCTGGGTGTTCAGCAGAACGGTCGAGCCATCCTTGAGCGGCGCCAGCCGAATTTCCCCCCGTTCGGTGCGGATCACCGCGCCGGAGGCCGGCCGTCCTACGCCCAAAACCACAACGCCAACCGCAGCGGCCGCGCTGGTCCAACCCAAGGCCTGGCGCCGGGACAGTCCCGCTAGCGGCGCACGCCTGGGCGACTGGAAAGCCGCGGGGTCGAAGCTCGGCCCAAGGGCCTGGGCGGACTCGCTCATCATCGACAGCGCCTGGGCGCGCAGCAGCGCGCCGCGACGGCGCGGGTCGCCGTGCAGCCAGGCTTGAAATGCCTTGTCTTCCTCGGGGTTCAGCGGCCCACGATCCAGCCGCGCCGTCCACCTGGACGCCGCCTGATCAATGTCTCGACTGGTGTCTCGTTCGGCCATCTAGCGAGGAAATCTCCACTTCCGTGTTCTTAGAGGTTTGGGACCGCTTGTTTCCGCCACGGCCGAACCAATCAATCAAGAATAGGACACCCCGCGAAATGTGGGTCTCGACCGTATTCTCCGAAATCCGCATCCGAGAGGCGATTTCGCGCTGGGGCACGCCCTTGACCCGCCGGAGCACGAAGGCCTCGCGAGTCTTCACCGGCATCGCCGCGATCGCCAGGGCCAGTTGGCGCAATTCATCACGATCGATGGCCAGTTGCTCGGGGGTCGCGGCTTCGTCGGGATGCTCCAGGCGATCCAGGTCATCGACCGCGTGGATCGAAACGATGCGGGCCCGCCGCACGTGGCGCGTGATCACCGATCGGGCCACCTGGAACAGATAGGCCCGCGGAAAACGGATGGTTTCCACCGTCTCCAGCTCAGCCAGGATCGTATAGGCCTCCTGGATGATGTCGTCGGGGTCGACGCCTTGCGGCGCGCTACGTGAGAGCCATCCCCTCAACGCGGATTCGTGCGGCAGGATGTTCCGCAGGAACCACAGCGTTCTTTGCCTGTCGGCGCCGATCATCCCCTCCCCATTGGCTGGACATTGCGTCGAGGCGGGATCGTAGGTGTGCGACCCGACCTCGATTCCGTGGCGCCTGCGTAGATTGCAATTGTGACAGTCCGTCCGCGGCACACGCGGTCCGTGCAATGGCCGCTTCAGCGCGCGGCCGGCGTCGCCTCCTGCCTCCCCAGATCTTCGACTGTGGCCGGCGTGAACGGCGCCTCGGCCTCGCCCGTCCATCGCTCCAGAGTCAGGTCCGCGGTCTGCTTGCCGTCGACCTTGCGGTTGACCGCCAGGTAGAACAGCCTGCGGCCGATGGGTTGGAAACCCACGTCGGCCTTCCGGCTCCAGCCCCGCACGCCCGTGGCGGCGTCCTTCAAGCCGTCGTCGGCAAGGGCCAGCACTCTGCCCTGCTCCCAGCCCCTGCCGTCAGCGGCCGGCACGCCCACCAGATCGCCCGTCGCGGGCTGGGTCCGAGCGTCGACCGCAAACAGCAGATAATTCGGGAAGGTAGGTTTCTAGCCCTGATAGACGCCCATGAACCAGCGCTGCAGCGTCTCGTCATAGGCCAGGTTCTGCACGCCATAGCTGGTGTTGCCGGTGCGTACGAAGACCTTGTCCCGCACGACCATCGGGCCGTTGTGATGGGGCGCGGTCTCGGTCAACGGACTGGCGTAGCGAGCCCAGTCGGTGATGTCGTACTGCAGCAGCACTTGGTGGTCATTGTCGGTGCGCCCGGTATTTCCATAGATCCCATAGGCCACCGTCAGATATCGCGGGCCATCGGTACGCCCGAAAGCTGGGCCGAAGCTGACCCCGTCGATACCCGAGCAGCCGTAGCGATGATCGATCGTGGCGCCCACGTCGCCGTCGAACCTTCCGTCACCGTCCATGTCGGCGGTGTAGTCTTTGACCACCTCAGGCAGATAGACGGTGCGGAAGATCTCGGTCCTGCTCGCCTCCACGCCCACCCGGTCGAGACGGCTCACGTCGATCACGGCGATGTAGAAGGCCTTGTCCTGCTTGTATTCCAGCGAGCCGTAGACCTTGCCGTCGGCCGGATTGAAGTCGAGGTCGCCCAGGTGGCCGGTCCAACCCACGAGGGTTCCGACCAGCCTGCCGTCGAAGTCGTACTTCGCAAGAAGGTTCGTGAACGAGTAGTAGATGAAGCCGCCCTTCACATCGACGGCGACACCCTGCACATGGCCCGAGGCCCAAATCCCGCCATTCTGGGTCAGGGGCGGGCGCCCGGCCGGAGCGGCGGCGGCGGGACCCATCACGGCGAAGGCGGCGGCCAGCGCGAGGATCAGCCGGGAACGTGTCTTCATGACGGTTCTGGAATCGCGACGGAACGGCAAAGGAAGGCCGATCTAGCTTCGAATGATGAAGCCTTGGAGACAGTCCCGCCCTGTAGAAGAGCCCGGGCCTAAGCCCGCCAGTCGCCCAGCACCGCCGCTTTGGACATCGCCGCGGCCTCGGCCGCCGACAGGCTCCGGCCGCGCTCGAACCGCGCCGCTCCGGGTCCGCGCGCGCCGTACTGCGAGAAGCGGGCGTCCTCGGGCTGCAGCATCGTGCGGGGATTACCGTCCCTGCCGGTGTACCACATCTCCGTCCAACCTGCCGGGGCCACGTGGTCATCCATCCAGCAATCGATGAAGGCGGTCATGCCCACGAAGCGCGGATCGCCGTAGCGTCCGTCGGAGAACTGGCTGGACGGACGCCAGGGGCGGCCCAGATAGACCGAATGGACCTTGGTTCCAACCTCCTTGGTCAGTCGGCAGCCCTTGAACACGAAGCCGAACGGCTGGTCGATCGGCGTGCTGGGGGCGACGATGTAGCCATCCACCGGATCGACCGGCCTGGGACGCGAGCGAATCTCGCAGTCCCCGAAGAAGGCCCTCCCCGCGCCGAAGATGAAGTCGTAGCTGCCGGTGACCAGGCAGCGCTCGAACAGGCTGCGTCCGGCGTCTGGGAACAGGGTGTCCTGATAGCCGAGCAAATCCACCTCGGTGAACCGAGCGCGGTCGGACCCCTTGTCCAGCATCAGGGCCACGGCCTGAGGCCCGCCGCCGTCGTGCGAGTGCAGTCCGCCGGGCTTGGTCATCTCGGCCAGGCCGTCGAAAGCGTTCTGGATGGTCAGGTTCGATGCGGCGAAATCCGGCGCGCGCACGAACAGGGTCGGGGTGCGAAAGGTCCCCCACCGCTTGCCATCAGGCGCGGTCAGGCCAGAAGCGGCGAGGTGACTAATGATGCTGGCCTTGCGGTCCTCGCCCACCAGATGGACGAACGGCTTGTCGATGACCACCTGTTCGTCCCAGACCCCACGTGTGACCAGGATGCGGAACGGCCGGGTCCCATAGGCTGGCGCGGCCGCGACCGCCGCAGACAGACTGGTGTAAGTCGGCGCCCCGAAACGCCCCTTCCCCGGCCCCCGCCAGAGAACCGCGTCGTAGCGCGCAGTCGCCAGAGCGGGCGCGCCGGACGCCAGGACCGCAACGCCGCCCAGAACGCTTCGGCGCGAAGTGAGGATCATCGACATGATGTCTTTCGCGTAAAAGAGCGGGCGTCGGCCGGGAGGACGACCGACGCCCAATTCCTCGGGAGGAGGAAGGGTTGGGGGTCAGAACGAGTAACGCAGCCCGAAATTGAACTGCCGGCCGGTGTGGGAATAGACGTACACGCTGTTGCGGTTGCTATCCGTATACTGATCGTTGAACTCGTCGGTCAGGTTCAGCCCCTCGAAAGTCAGCTTGAGGCGTTTGTTGATCGCGTACGAAGCCGACGCGTCGATCGTCGTGGTCGAGCGCACGCCGTCTACGTCGTTGGTGCTGGTGCCGCTGGGAACCGCCGTCAGGTACTTGTCGCGGTAGGCCGCCGAGACCCGGGCGCTGAACTTGCTGTCCTCGTAGTAGAGGGTGGCGTTGAAGGCGTTCTTCGACAGGCCCACCAGGTCGTTCTGCACGAAGCCGGTCGGCGAGCGGCTGGAGATGTAGTCGATCTTGGAGTCGACCACCGTCACGTTGAAGATCGCTCCGGTATGCTTCAGGAAGCCCGGGAGGAAGCTGAAGGGCTGCTGGTAGCTGACCTCGATCCCCTTCAGCGGACCGCCCTCGGTATTGACCGGCTGGCTGAACAGGAAGGTGTCGGACGGCGAAACGCCCAGCCCGTCCAGCAGGCTCAGCGGCAGGCCCGAGGCGTTGAACGGCTGCGACACCCGCGAGGTCTGGATGTAGCTGTCGATATCCTTGTAGAAGAGACCGACCGACAGCAGGGCGTCCTTGTTGAAGTACCATTCGGCCGACAGGTCGTAGGTCGTGGCGCGGATCGGCTTCAGGTACGGATTGCCCGAACTGACGCTGAACACGCCCACTGTCGACAGGCTGCCGCCAGGGGTCAGGCTACCCAGGTTGGGACGGGTCATCACCTTGGCCGCGCCAAAGCGCAGCAGGAAGTCGGGCGTGACCTCGGCCGTGATGTTCAGCGCCGGCAGGATATCGTCGTAGTCGCGATCGACCGTCGTCTGCTGGGCCGCGCCGGCCACCAGCTGATAGCCGGTCGAGCTCTGTTCGGTCTTGACGTAGCGCACGCCGATATCGCCGCGGATCGGCCAGGCGAAACGGTCGGTGTTGAAGTCGGCCTGGACGTAGGCCGCGCTGTCCTTCTCCTCGACGCTGCGGATATTGCCACGGGCGTTGGCGTTGCTGGCGCCGCTGAGTTCGAACAGGCCCTGACCGCTATAAATGTCGAACAGGTTGGCGAAGGCGTTCAAGTCCGGCGCGATCCATTGGGTCGGAATTCCCGAGGCGCCGAGGTTGTGACCAAAGCCCGAAACCATCTTGGTCAGGTTGGACAGGGTCACGCCCGACGGCAGGGTCGGCACCACGGATTCATTGACCCGCGCCAAGGCCCAGGAGTCGAAGGTGTACTTCTTGAAGTTGACCCCGGCCTTCAGGCGCAGGCCGTCGTTGATCCGATAGTCGCCATCCACCTGGATCGTGCCGATCTTGTTGGTCACGCCCTGGGGCCGCAGGCGGATCTCCGAACGCGCCGCTCCGAAGTTGTAGGCCAGCGGGTCGGTGACATCGAAGCCGAAGTTCATCGACGGCAGGTTCGGGTTATTCCGGTAGTCGTATGAGAACCCGTCGGCGTTCTCCCGATTCAGGATCACCGTGGTCTGGATGGGGTTGTTGAATTCCGACTTCGAGAAGCCGACGAGGCCGCTCATCTTGAAGCGATCGCCGAACTCATGCTCGGCCGTGAAGGTGGCCTGGGTGTATTCGGTGTCCAGCTTGTCGAAGCGGGTCTCGCTTTCCACGTCCACGTCATCGAATAGGCCGTAGACCATGTCGCCCTTGGCGTTCACCACGCCGTCGCGGACGATGATCTCGGGGCGACCGCCCTGCGAGGCGTTGCGGGCGAAGGACAGCGCTTCCAGCCAGTTCTCCTCGCGCGTGGCCTTGAAGTCGGAATAGAGCACGTCCAGTCCGATCAAGGTCTTCTCGTCCGGACGCATCTGGAACGAACCCGTAAGGCCCAGGCGCTTCTGCTCGTGAGAAAGGCGCCCGTACCGCGGGAAGCGCGGCGTGAAGACCGACGCGGAGCTCGCCTGGGTGAAGGTCGAGGCGGGGCTGAAGCCCCCGACTTCCGTGCCGTTCAACCAGCCGCCCGAACCATGGCCCTCCTCGAGCAGCCCGCGCTCGGTATAGGCCACCGACACCAGAGCCCCCAACTTGCCGTCGAACCAGGTGTTGGACGCCAGGGCGGCGAAGCGCGGGTCCCAGGACTTGGAAAGGTCGTTGTAGCCCTCCTGCGCCGAGACCACGAGCGTTGCCCCCGAATAGTCGAACGGACGGCCGGTCTGCAGATCAACCGTCGCGCCCAGCGATCCCTCCTCGGTCTGGGCCGAGGCGGTCTTGCGCACGGTGATGCTGTTGAAGAGTTCGGAGGCGAAGACGTTGAAGTCAAAGGCGCGGTTGCGGTTGGCTCCGCCCGAGCTGTCGGTGCCGCTGGCAGTGCTCTGGCCTTCGACGCCATTGATGCGAACGCGGGTGAACTGCGGCCCCAGGCCACGGACGGTGATCTGGCGACCTTCGCCGGCGTCGCGTGCGATCGAGACGCCGGGCACGCGTTGGATGGACTCCGCCAGATTGGCGTCCGGGAAGTCGGCGATATCCTCGGCCTTGATGACGTCGACCACGCCGCTGGCGCGGCGCTTGAGGTTCATGGCGCTCTGCAGGCTGGCGCGGAAGCCGGTCACGACCACTTCCTCGACTTCGGCCGAAGCCTCATCCTGCGCGGCGACCGGGACGGCCGCTTGGGCGGCTAGCAGGGGGACGGGCGCGGTCGAAGCCAGTTGCAGCGAAGCCGCCTGGCCCAGGACGGCGGTGCGGCCATTGTTGGAGATCACGGCCAGATCCGCGCCTTGCAGAAGACGCGTCAGGCCGTCCTCCACAGTGTAGGCGCCACGCACGGCGTTGACGCGCTTTCCCTGGACCGCGCCTTGCGGAGCCAGGATTTGCAGCTCGGCCTGCTTGCCGAATTGGGGAATGCCAGTGACCGCAGCCTGGGCCGGAACGTCGAACTTGCGCACCTGGGCGTGCGCGCCGCTGGCGGTCATCAGGGCCGTCACACCGGCCGCGAGCATCAAACAGGACTTGTCGTGGTTACGCAGCGACATACGCATGCGGCCCCTCCCTCTGTGTGTCGTTCAAACGGCGCTTCTTGGAGCGCCTGTTTAGAGCGATGCGAAGGAAACCGGTTTCCGTCACATGCCGCTCAATTATTTTTAGGAGACGCCAAAGACGACTGCCTTAGGCGGCTCTCAGGCGCCGCGCAGGACGATGGCGTCGCCTCGCACACTGACCTTGCCGTTGAAGGTAGTCGCGACCGCCTGGGCGAACCCCTCGGGATCGTTGGTCCGGAACCAGCCGACAAACCGCTCGCCCGCCAGGTGCGGATCGGCGATCTGGATCTTGCGGTCGTTGTAGCGGTTGAATTCCACGGCGGCCTCGGCCAGCGTCTGGCCGTCCAGCACGATCTGGCCGTCCCTCCAGGCCAACTGGCGATTGAGGTCCACATCAGGCTTTGGCGGCGCCCGGACCCCCTCGGAGTTGTCGGCGAACACCTGCTGGCCGGCCGCGACCCGACGTGGCGGGGTCTTGCCGTCCCTGGTCCAGACCTCGACCACACCTTCGGTGACCAGGACATCGCTGCCCCCGTCGCGCTTGCGCACTGAGAACGCCGTACCGACCGCTCTCACCCGCACCGGCCCGCTTTCGACGACGAAGGGGCGCGAGGCGTCCTTGGCCACCGCGAACCAAGCCTCGCCACGCTCCAGCCGGACCGCCCTCAGGTTGCCACGCATGGCGACTTCGAGCTCCGAATTCGTGTTGATCGCCGCCAGCGAGCCGTCGGCCATCGGCACGCGCCGGATTTCGCCCAATGCGGTGCCATAGCGGCGAGCCAGGACCCGGGGCGCGATCAGCACCGCGGCCACGCCCGCCGCCAGAGCCGAGAGGCCCGCGATCAGCCCTCGACGCGGAACTCCGCGCACGGCGGTCGACACGACGGGCTCTGCGCCCAGCACCTGAGCTCGATCCAGATGAAGCCACCCGGCCTCGGCCCGCGCATAGGCCCCCACCCGGCGGCGGTCGCCGGCCAGCCAGGCCGTCAGTTCGGCATGCACGGCAGGATCATGGCCGTCACGGTCGACGCGGACCACCCATCGGGCGGCGTCCGCCTCGATGTCAGCGGCGCTTTCGCGTTCGACCATCTGCCTTCTCTCTCGATCCCCTAGCCCCGGCCGGAGCTTCCTGCTCGGTCATGGCTGCAAGGATGGCCCGCAGCCCCCTCACCGCCTCGTTCTCCACGACGTGCTCTGTCACCCCAAGTCGTCTGGCGATCTCGCGCTGCGGCACGCCTTCGATCTTCCTCAGCTCGAAAATCCTGCGGCATCGCTCCGGCAAGGCGGCGATCAGCCCCCTCACCCGCTCCAGCTCGCGGCGGCCCGAGACGATCCGTTCGGCCGAAGGGTCCTCCAGCGCAAGGTCCAGGGCCTCGATCTCGCTGACGGTCTCGATCCGCACGACCCGAGCGCGCCGGATCTGCTCCAGGGCGACGCTTCGCGCGGCCTGGAAGAAGTAGCCGCGCGGCTCGCCGATATGGTCGATATTGCTCAAGGCGGCCAAGCGGCAATAGGTCTCCTGGATGATGTCGTCGACGTCCCCGGCGGCCGCGAACGAACGCCTCAGCCAGGCGCGCACGGCCGCTTCGTGGGGCAGGATCTCCCGCCCCAGCCAAGCCACGACGCGCGCGCGTCCCTCCAACCCGTTTCCCCGCCAATTGCTTGCTCTTCTAACGGAAGCGATGCACGGGCGCGGAATTTCCGTCAACGCAGGCGACGAAAGATGCGGCTGCGCGTCCGGCCATGACCTTTCGGCATATGCATATGCCCCGCCACCGCGCCGCCCACTGTAATCATTGAAGTTTTCGCCCTCGTCAGCGCGCCTGACCACGCCTTGAGCCGAACTGCGTTTCCCCCCTGCACGGCGCTCGCCCCTGTACTTCCGCGCCGATCCGATGGCGCGTGGAGTCCACATCACCCATGTCCAGATCCCTCTTCGCCGCGTCCGCTCTGGTCGCACTGCTCGCCACCTCGCCCACGCTGGCCCAGGCGCTCGACCCTCAAGCGGTCCACAAGCACGCGCTGGTGCTCGACAGTCATGCCGACATCCCCACCGACTTTGGCCAGGGCGGCCACGACGCCGCCGTCGATGGCGACACCCAGGTCGACCTGCCCAAGCTGGAACGCGGCGGCGTCGACGCCGTCGTCCTGGCCGTGTTCACCCCCCAGGGGCCGCGCACGCCCGAAGGCTACGCCAAGGCCAAGGCCGAGACCGACGCCAAGCTGGCGGCGATCCGCGACGTAGCACAGCGCTACCCCGCCCGCGCGCAACTGGCCCTGAGCACCGCCGATGTCGAGGCCGCAGCCAAGACCGGCCGCCGCGCCCTCATCATCGGCTTCCTGAACGCCTATCCCTTCGGCCCGTCATTGGATCCGATCGACCAGTACTACGCCGCCGGGGTGCGCACGTTCGGCTTCGTCCACGCCGGCAACAACGACTACGCCGACAGTTCGCGGCCCAGCGGCGAGCCCCGTGTGGAGTGGAAGGGCCTGTCGCCCCTGGGCAAGGCCGCCGTCCCCAAGCTGAACCGCCTCGGCGTTATCATCGATGTCTCGCAGCTCACGCCCGACGGCGTGGCCCAGGTGCTGGCGCTGAGCAAGTCCCCCGTCATCGCCAGCCACTCGGGCGTGAAGGGGGTGATCGACGCGCCGCGCAACCTGTCCGACGCCGAACTGGACGCCATCAAGGCTAAAGGCGGCGTGGTGCAGATCGTGGCCTTCTCGTCCTATCTTGTGAAACCCGGTCCGGACTACGCGCCCGCCATCTCGGCCGTGCGTCAGCGCTACGGCCTGCCCGCCGCCTTCGCCAAGCCCAACGACGGGGCCGAAACCCTGCCCGAAGACAAGAAGAAGCCCTACCACGACGACATCGCCGCCCTGGCCCCGAAGGCGTCGGTCAAGGATCTTGTCGACTCGATCGACTATGCGGTGAAGCGGATCGGCATCGACCACGTGGGGATTGCGTCAGACTTCAACCATGGCGGCGGTGTCGCCGGCTGGACCAATGAAGCCGAGGCTGGAAACGTCACGGCCGAACTTGTCCGGCGCGGCTACAGCGAGACCGATATCGACAAGCTGTGGGGCGGCAACTTCCTGCGGGTCTTCCGCCAGGTGGAGGTCGTCAGCGCCACATTGCGCAAGCAGGCGGCCAAGTAGCAAAAAGGCGCTTCCGACCCGCGTCGGAAGCGCCCTTCATGCCCACCTTCGGCGGAGGTTCAGATCAAGCCCAGCCAGCGGCCCAAGATGATCACCGAAAGCCACAACACCAGCGATGCGACCGCCAACCCTTTGGCGAGACCTTCGCGTCGCTTCTCCAGTGCGACGTGGACGCCCGCCTGGACCAGCACGGCGACCAGCAGGGTCGCCAGCTTCACCGGAAAGATGGCGTTGGTGTAGTACTTCAGCGGCCCGGCGGCGACGAGCAGGACGCCCGAGACCGCGATCACCGCCAGGGCGCCCAGCAGGACTGGCCGCAGGCTGCGTTCCACCTCGGCCGGCGAAGCCTGCTTGAAGATCGCGCGCAGCGCCGTCAGGTCGATGATCAGCACCGTTCCGGCCAGCACGGCCAGCGAGATCAGGTGCAGCGTCTCGGTGGCGGCGAAGCTGGCGGTGGACTTGGCCAGGAAGACGCCGGGAGGGGTCTGGCCAAGCCAGACGAAGAGAGGTTCCAAAGACATGGTTTCGGTCCGGCGTCAGTAGTAGGCGATATAGCGGCCGGCCGCGATCACCAGCGCCCACAGCAGCAGCGAAGCTGCGGCCGAAGCCTTGACCCCGATCGGCGGAACCACGGTGTCGCTCCAGCCCTCGATCGACCTGCGGGTGGTCGTGTGGAACACGATCACGTTCAGGCCGGCGATCAGCAGCAGCACGAACTTCAGCTGCAGGAAGACGTTGCCGTAGATCTTCTCGGACTGGGCGGCGAACAGAGCCGCGCCACTGAGGATGGCCAAGGCGAAGCCGGCCCAGGTGATGGGCAGGACGTCGGCGACCGTGCGAGCGGGCGGCTGGCGGCGCAGGGCGACGCCCAGCACGTTCAGGTCCACCAGGGCGATGGTGCCGGCCATGGCGGCCACGCCCAGCACGTGGACAGTCTGGATGACGGGAAACGCATACTCGGACTCGCGCAGCGCCGTGGACGCCGGCGACTCGTAGAGTGCGTGGATGACTTGCGAGAGCAGGGACATGACATGGCGGCCGGCGCGAGGCTCGCGCCGGCCTCTGACCGGATCAGTTGGCCTTGCCCGCGGGGGCGGCGGTGGGATCGCCGGGACCGCCGTCGCCGGGCGTGCCGCCGTTGACGATCCGGCCGTCCGGCAAGGTCACCCGGCGGGCGTCGACGATCTTGGCGCCGCTCTTGGCCAGGTAGCCGTCGACAATCAGGGTGTCGCCCAGCTTGATGTCGCCCTTCTTGAAACCTCGACGAGACAGGGCGCCCGGCCCCGCCCCTTCGCAGGCCCAATTGACGACCTGACCGTTGGCGCCCTTCACGTCGACGTAGAAATAGGAATGGGGATTGGTCCACTCGATCTTGGTCAGCTTGCCGACCAGCCGCACAGGCTTGGCGGAGTCGTACATCGCCGAGAATGAATGGTGCGCCTGGGCCGGAACCGCCAGAGCCAAAGCGATCGCCCCCGCGATCCCCAAACCGTAACGCACCTTCATCTTATTCAACGCTCCTGATGACCTCGAGGCCACGCTTTCGCGTCCAGCCCCCATCGTGGTCATAGGCCCGGTGATCCAGCGCCCTTAATGGCGGCTGGTTATATGCTTATGAGGCGGTGTTCCTGTACGGGCGTGCGTCCGGCGAGCCAGAGTGCGCCATGGTTTTCAGGGCGCTGGAGCAAACGGCGGTGTCATCGAAATGGATCCTGGCCCTGGTCATGAGCCTGGGCGTCGGAGGGATCGGCCTGGCGGCGGAGGCCGCCCATGTCGTCACGGCCCACGAAGTCGCCGCGCACAAGGCGCGCATGGACGCAGCCGAGGAACTGAAGCTGGACCTCCAGGACGCCCTGGACGCGCACGACGCCAAGGCCTTCTCCGCGCCCACGCGCAAGCTGCTGCCGCTGCTGCGCCAGGAACAGGCCTACTGGCGCAAGACCGGAGTAGCCGAAGCGATCGCCCTGGGAGAGCAGAACGGCCAGGCGGCCGACGCCTTGCTGGTCCATGCAGACGCGGGCGACTTCGAGGCGGCGTCAACGGCCTATGGCGATCTGCTGCGCAGTTGCGCGGCCTGCCACGACGCCCACCCCGAAGCGCAGGTGCAGGTGGCTCAGCAGCCGACCAGGACGCGCCCAGCCGGGACCGGTCGCGCCGGCGGTTGAACCGGACGCTCGCGCAGGGCTCGCCAGGTCGGCGCCAGCGACTGGGCCGGCCGATAGCCCGAACGCACCAGCCGCTGCAGGTCTCGAGCCCTCAGGTGGGGCGCCAGCATCGTCAGGAAATCGACCACATAGTCGCGCAGCACCCGGTCGCGGCGCAGCACCGCCCAGGTGGTGCAAGCCGGGAACAGAGGGTCCACATCGATCCGAACCAGATCGCCCCCTGTCCCGCCCAACGCCATTTCGGCGACGATCCCTACGCCCAGGCCTGAACGGACATAGGTCTTGATGACTTCGGAGTCCGGCGTAGCGTAGGCGAACTGGGGCGAGAGGCCTTCGGTTTCAAACGCCTTGAAGAGACTGGAGTCCGTATCGGCGCTGTAAGCGATCAGCGGATGCTCGGCCAGGTCGGCCAGGGTCGCGGGCCGTCCCAGGCGCGCCAGGGCGTGCCCAGCCGGGGCCAGAGCCACGCGTCGCCAGCGATAGAGCGGCAGGGCGAACTCGGCCGGCGCCATGTCCTCCGCGGCGCTGACGATGGCCAGGTCGTGCTCTCCCTGGTCGAGCCGCCGCACGGCCTGGTCCTGGGTCAGGCTCAGTCGCACGTTGACGTCCGGATAGCGTTCGCGCAGGCCCTTCAGGGCGGGCGGCAGTACGAACTGGGCCTGGGTCTGACTGGTCAACAAGCGCAGCTCGCCGCTCGCCTCGCGGCGATGGTTGTCGGCCAGGGCGCGGATGCTGCCCACCTCGGCCAGGATCAGCCGCGCGCTCTCGACCACCTCCTCGCCGACGGGCGACAGGCGGTCCAGGCTCTTACCCTTGCGTACGAAGATCTGAAAGCCGAGCTCTTCCTCCAACAACTTCAATTGTTTGGACAGCCCTGGCTGGGTGGCGTTCACCCGCTCGGCGGCCAGCGAGATGTTCAGCCCTGCCTCCAGGATGGCGACCAGATAGCGAAATTGGGTCAAGGTCATCGGCGGCCTCCCCGCCAACGACCGAACTGCGCGTACACCCCGACACCCCCGTGAACCGTTACCAAATCCTACTGTAACGGTGGACTTTTGAAGGCACAGAGAGTTTTTCTTGGCGACCTGATAGCCGCGTATGGCGCCGCTCGGCATCACCGAGCGTCATATCCATATAACGTCTTGTCGTAGGACCAACGGCGGCCGAGCCGCCATTGATCGCCCCCGACGGCGCCCCGACCGGCCGCCAACTGTTTTCGCGTCACCTGGGGGGTTTCCATGACCATCTCGCCCGTTCCACCACGCCGCGCCGCGCGGGCCGCGATCGCGCTCGGCGCGCTGGCGCTTTGCGCCGCGGCCCACGCCCAGACCCCGGCCAAGCCAACTCCCAAGGTTCCACCCAGCAGTGACCTGGACGCCTCCAGCATCCTGGGCGTGGAGCCGACAGGCCCGTCACAGCCTACGCCGCGCGGGCTGGATGGCCATCCCGACCTGACGGGATACTGGAAGCCGATCCGCACCAGGGGCAAGCCGGGCGGCAACATCGGCAAGGACCAGCCGGGCTTCAAGCTGCCCTTCACCCCTGCCGGCGAAGCGGCCCTGCAGTACAACCTGACAAAGACAGTCGATCCGGAAGCCGTCTGCATCCTGGGCGGCATCCCGCGCCACAACGCCAGCGGCCTGCCGTTCGAGATCCTTCACACGCCCCAGCGCCTGGCCACGCTGTATGTCTATAACACCCACCGCTGGGTCTGGATCGACGGCCGACAGCCCGACCCTGAAGCCGATCCGCGCTACTTCGGCAACGCCGTCGCCCATTGGGAAGGCGACACCCTGGTCATCGACTCCAACGGCTTCAAGGACAGCAAGGACGGGAAGCTCTGGATCGACGAGAACGCCAATCCCCAAAGCGAGAAGACCCATGTGGTCGAGCGCTGGACCCGGCCGGACTTCGACCACATCCACCTGGAGATGACGATCGACGATCCGGTCTACTACACCAAACCCTTCACGTTCAGCCGCACCTGGGTGCATGGCAAGCCGGGCGAAGGTCTGACCGAGTACGCCTGCAACGAAAACAACATCGACGCAGCCCACATCGGCCCCGGCCCCGGCCCCATCGGCCCGGACGGCAATCGTGGCTCGGGCTATGACGGCAAGGCCCTGCCGGCCGTCCCACCGCCGCCGGAATTCTACGACAACAAGTAGTTGAAAGTTGCGCGACCAAATCAACTTGGTCGCGCAACCTTATTCCAAAATAGATATATAACCACTTCGAAAAACCATATTTCAGTAATATTGCCAATCACTTGTCTGACGATGCCAATGCGCACCCTGTGATTTGAGGGGTGCTCCATGAAAAAAACAAATCGTCTCCGCGTTAATCTTCTGACGGCCGCCGCCGTCTCCAGCGTCCTGGCGCCGTTGGCCGCCCAGGCCGCCGAGACCGCGCCCGATGCGCCTGGCGAGGTCGAGCAGCTGATCGTCACCGGCAGCCGCGTGAAGCGCACGGTGGAATCCAGCCCCGCCCCGATCGACGTGCTGTCGAACGTGGCCCTGGACAAGACCAGCAAGGGCAACCTGCTGGAGTCGCTCAACACCCTGCTTCCTTCCTTCAACCTGCCCAACGTCGCCACGCCCAACGTCGGCAGCATGATCCGCGCCGGCCAGCTGCGGGGCCTCAATCCCAGCCATACCCTGGTGCTGATCGACGGCAAGCGCCGCCACGGCACGGCCTTCCTGGGCGCGGGCGGCTTCGCGGCCTCGGCGCCGGCCGACCTGTCGCTGATCCCGGGCGGCGCGATCTCGCGCATCGAGGTGCTGCGTGACGGGGCCTCGGCCATCTACGGCTCGGACGCCATCGCCGGGGTGATCAACATCATCACCGACAAGAGCGACCACGGCGGCTCGGCCTCGGCCCGGGTGGGCGAGTACTACGAGGGCGACGGCCTGACCAAGGTCTTCAAGGCCGACGCCGGTTTCAAGCTGGGCGGCAAAGGCGGCTACCTGCACATCGCCGGCGAGGTGGACGACCAGAACATCGTCATCCGCAACAGCCCGATCCCGGCCAGCTTCCTGTTCTACTTCCCGCTCAACGCCGCCGGCCAGGAGATCCTGCCCGCAGGCAACCTGTCCAGCAATCCCACCCTGCCCGCCGGCGCCACGCCCAACCCCAAGGAAGCCGGCCGGAACAACAACGCCTGGATCAACCAGGGCAATGCGCCCTATCGGCTCGAGGCCCTGACCCTGGACCTGGGCGCTCCGATCGGCGCCAAGGCCGAGGCCTACAGCGTGGCCACCTACGCCCGCCGCACATCGTCGGCGCCGCAGAACTTCCGCCACCCCGCTCGCGACGAAGTCGTGCGCGGCCTCTATCCGGACGGCTTCACACCCGTCGAGGGGATCAAGGAGACCGACTACGAGGTGACCGGGGGCGTGCGGGGCGACGACCTGGCGGGCTGGGACTGGGACCTGTCGACCACCTACGGCCGGGACCGCATCAAGGTCTATGTCTTCAATTCGGTGAATCCCACCTACGGCCTGGCCAGCCAGAAGGACTTCTACATCGGCCAGCACGACTACAGCGCCTGGACCAGCAATCTGGACGTCAAGCGCCACTTTGACTGGGCCGTGCCCGTCGACCTGTCGTTCGGCGCAGAGCATCGCCGGGAGTCGTTCGCCCTCACCCATGGCGACCTGCAGTCCTACACCCACGGCGGCGCCAAGGTCCTGGACGGTCCCAATGCAGGCAAGGCCCTGGGCAAGTCGCTGGGCGGCTCCCAGGCCCTGCCAGGCTATCGTCCGGAGGACGAGGTCGACCTCTCCCGCAACAGCAACGCGGTCTATGCCGGAGCCTCGCTCAACCTGACGCCAGCCTGGGTGGTCGATATCGCCGGCCGCTACGAGCACTATTCCGACTTCGGCAGCACCACCACGGGCCGCCTGACGACCCGTTACGACATCACCCCGACGTTCGCGGTGCGCGGCACGATCAGCAACGGTTTCAACGCCCCGGCCCTGGCGGCCCAGGCCTACAAGAACACCGGCAACCAGAACACTTTCGTCAACCATGTGCTGCAGGTGAACTCGCCGGAAGCGATCGCCCTCGGCGCCAAGCCGCTGAAGCCCGAAACCTCGACCAACTACAGCCTGGGCGTCGTGGCCACGCCCAGACCTTGGCTGAACATCGCGATCGACGCCTACCAGATCGACGTCAAGAACCGCATCGCCCAGTCCACGACCATCCGACAGGACAGCTTCCCGGCCTACGCCGCTCAGATCAAGGCTCTGGTCTCGGCCGCCGGCTTCGATCCCAACGATGGCGTCAGCTACTTCATCAACGCCGCCGATTCCCGCACCAAGGGGATCGAGGTCACGATCGATGCGGTCACCCACACCGAGACCCTGGGCTCGTTCCGCTGGTCGGCCGCGGTGAACCGCAACGACGCCAAGGTCACCGACATCGCCCCGACTCCGACGGTGCTGGCGGCTTTCAACATCCCGGTTTTCAACGCCGCGGCCCAGACCAACATCCGCTACCAGGCCCCGCTGGGCAAAGAGGTGCTGGGGGTCAACTGGACGTTCAAGCGACTGAGCGTGAACCTGCGCGAGACGCACTACGGCAAGCTCAAGCGCAACATCACCGTCACCACGCCGGCGACCACCGGTCCCTATGCGGGCGTGGTGGGCGAGATCCCCTACGACGTGGGCAAGGTGTGGCTGACCGACCTGGATATCGGCTACGACCTCACCGACGCGGTCAACGTGTCGCTCAGCGTCAACAACCTGTTCGACAAGAAACCGCCCAAGATCCCCGCCCCGGGCCTGGCCGCCTACCAGACCTATTCCTACACCAACAACGGCCCGGTCGGCGTGGCCGGCGGCTTCTATGCGGCAACCATCCGCTACAAGTGGTGAGCGGGCGCGTACGCGTCTCGAAGCCGGACGGGCCTTGCGCCCGTCCGGCCTTTCGGCGTGGCTAGAAACGAACACGCACGCCCGCCCGGACCATCCGCGGCTCGACCGCGCGGCTATGGACGTCGTCGACCGGTCCGTCGACGTCGATCGCCGGCAGGTAGGACGCGTAGTAGTACTCGATGTCCTTCTTCCGAGAATTGAGAGCGTTCAGCAGCTCGCCGAACACCTCGACCCGGCCTAGCGTCCAGGCCGCGCGCAGGTTGACGATGGTGGTTGGCTCCGAGCGGAGGCTGTTGTCCTCGGTCAGGGGGTGGACGCCCATGTGGCGCACGCGGACGGCTGCGTTCCACTTCTCGAAAATGGCGCTGGCGCCCAGTTCGCCCGCGCTCTCGAGCGCGCCGGGCACGTATTCGGCGCCCGGGCTGTGAGTGAAGCGCGCGTGGCTGGCGGTCCAGACCCCGTCGACGGCCAGCCAGTTCAGCGGGCGCCAGAAGGCGGTCAGTTCGTAGCCGCGCCTACGGCTGGCGGCCGAGGGCTCCACCGAGCCGGCGTCGCCAACATAGATCAGCTCGCTGTCGACGCTCATCCACCAATAGTCTGCGCTGAAGATCAGGCCGCCGCGCTCGAAGCGCAGACCCAATTCCTTGCCTGTGCCCACCACAAGGCCGGGCGCGGGATCGGTGGGCGCGGTCACGCCACGCGCGTCGTTGGAATGGAAGCCTCGCCCCCAATTGACGTACAGCGCCAGGCCTTCCGCAGCCTGGTACGAGAGGCCCAGCTTCGGCGAGACCAAGCTGTCGGTCTCATGGCCGTTCCACGCTCCGCCATCCAGGGCCCTGACCTTGAAGTCGTAGGTGTCGGCCCGCGCGCCGGCCAGGATCGAAAGGCGTTCGACCGGCTTCCATGTCGCCTCGGCATAGGCCGCGGCCGAGGCCTCCTTGACGGCGAAGCTGGACCGCGTGGCGATCCGCCGCCCTTCGACCGTGTGGTAGAGCCCGACCTGGCCGATGTCGTCGAACCGGCCCTCGGCCCCGACCACGATGCTGAACCGCGGGTCCGCACGGAACGTCCGCTCCACCCGGCCGCCGTAGGTGTTCAGCCGCTCGGACTGCTCCAGTTCGTCTCCGTTCACCGGGTCATCAAGGAAGAAGGTGAAGTTGGAGACCATGGCCCAGTCGTAGCGCTGGGCGTAGGCCGTCGCCCGCCAGTCGGTTCCGTCCAGGCGAACCGTCAGGATCTGACGGTCGGTGCGACCGTGCAGGTGAGTGTCCAGCGCGCCGTAGGCGTCCGGAACCAGCGGGCCGATGGCCCGCTCGGGGATCTGCTCGGTGGGGTTCCAGGTGGCGCGGTAGCTGGACAGGCTGACACGCAGGGTTCCGACGGGCGTCTCGCGCGTGAACTTGCCGAACAGGGAAACGGGACGGAAGCGCTCGGGCAGCGCCCAGGGACCGTCGTAGGTCTTGGCCTCGCCCGCCAGCAGCACCTCGCCACCGAGGGCCTGGAAGTCGCCGCCGGCCGCCAGGCGCCGCCAGTCGAACGCGCCGGCTTCCACCGTCACGAATGGGGCGTCGAAGCGGTCCAGCGTCGTGACCTGACCCGTGCCCACCAGAGTGAAGTCGCCCGTGTCGGCGCGATACGGACCCTTGCGGTAGTCGATCCGCTTGATCAGCTCGGGGATCAGGCCGTTGACGTCCAGATAGCCCTGGCCATGGCCGTGGGTGCGAAAGTTCAGCGGCACGTCGTCGACATAGAGGCCAAAGTCGGTGCCGTGGTCGAGGTTGAAGCCGCGCAGGAAGTACTGGTTGGCCTTGCCGCTGCCCGAATGCTGGGTGGCGATCATGCCGGGCACGGCCTCAATCAGCTCGGCCGTGCGCAGGATCGGCCGCACCGACAGGTCGGCTCCCGCCACGGCGCCTTCGCTGGCGCTGGCCGCCGTGCCTATCCGCTTTTCCGCCCGCCCGTAGACCACCACCGCCGTGACGGCGTCAGCCGGCGTGCTCGCAGCATCGTCCGACGCGCCGAGGGAAAGGGCGCCGGCCAGGGCGACGAAAGCTAGGGACATGAAGACTCCACCCCGGCCGACGTCCGCCGGCCCAACACTGAACAATCCGCGTCGTCACGACGCCCGCCTAACGAGACGAGACCGATGAGCCTGTCAGGTAATTTACCGTTCCAGCGCCGTTACACGGCCGTTACAGGGGCTACGGCGTGACCCCTCAGGCCCTCAGCAACGAGATCGCCCGCGTGCGCGAAAGCGGCCTGCTGGGCCGCTCCCAGGCCCTCTCGCGGTTCTTCGACTTCCTGGTCGAGCAACCGGCCCAGGGTTCGGCCAAGGAAAGCGAGATCGCCTTCAGCGTCTTTGGACGCAGCGCCACCTTCTCCACCGAGCAGGACGCCACCGTGCGGGTCTACGCCCATCGCCTGCGCCGCAAGCTGGAGGAGTTCAATGATCGCTCCCCCAGTCCCTTTGGCGTGCGCCTGTCACTGCCGCGCGGCGAATATCGGATCGCCGTCGAGCCTACTGGCGCGACACCGCCCGCCGCACCGCGCCATCGCCGCCCGGCCTGGATCATCGCGATCGCCGCCGCGGCGCTGGTCGCAGCCTTTGCCCTGGCGGCGGGCGCAGCGCGTCTAGCCGACCAGGATCCCGCGCGCCTGCCGCCCTGGTCGGTCCTGGCCACGGACAAGCGCCCGCTCGTGATTGTGGTCGGCGACTACTACCTGTTCGGCGACACGGGCGAGGGCATGGCGGTCGAGCGGCTGGTGCGGGAGTTCTCGATAAACTCCAAAGACGAACTCTACGCGTACATGATGCGCCATCCCGACACGTCCGGGCGCTATGCCGACCTGGGCCTGACCTATCTGCCGCTGTCGACCGCCTCGGCCCTGCAGCACGTCATGCCGCTGCTGCCGCGCGGCAAGGCGGTGCGGGTGGTTCCGGTCTCCAGCTTCTCGCCCGATCTGCTGAAGACCGCCGACATACTCTATCTGGGGCACCTCAGCGGCTTGGGACCTTTGCGGGAAAGCGCCTTCGCCGGCTCGCGGTTCGCCTTCGGCGAAACCTACGACGAAATCGTCGATCGCCGCACCGGACATCGTTACGAAGGCCGCGCCGGGGCCGACGCGGCCGGCGGTCACGCCTATCGCGACTACGGCTACATCGCCGGCTTCCCCGGCCCGGCGGGCAACCGGATCATGGTGATCGCCGGCACGCGCGACGCTTCGGCCCAAGGCGTGGCCGAGGTCGCCACTGAAGTCACGAGCCTGCGCGAACTGATGCGCGCCACCGGCCGCGCCGACGCCTTCGAGGCGCTATACGAGGTGCAGGGCAAAGGCGTGGTCGACATCGAAACCCGCCTGGTCCTGGCCTCGCCACGCGATCCGGCCGATCGGAACGCCGCAACGACGGCCTCGGCGTCCCGTTTCCCCCTGAGCTAGGGAGGCTTCCTTCAGTCTTCGAGGAAGATAAGGAAGTCGTGATCATACGGGTCCTTGTGCGGCGCCAGCTAGTCATGGCGCGCCCCCGCAGATCTTCAGGAACGCCTGCGAACCACTCCCTCCACCACAGCAGCGGAGCGCAAGGAATGGCGGCAAGGGAGTCCAATCTTCCTTCCGCTGCCTGGCCTATTGAGCGGCGAAGGCCTCGCCGCGCACCGGCGGTGCAAAGGAAACCGAATATGCCGCAGGACGCGCCCGCTCCGCCGATTAGATCCGGTCTGTCGCTCGCGACCACCTTCGCCATGGCGACCGCCGCGGGCGTGGCCGTCGCCAACATCTACTACAATCAGCCGATGCTGGGCCTGATCGAGCAGGACCTGCCCGGTCCTCTGACCGGGCTGATCCCGACCGCCACACAGCTGGGATACGCGGCCGGCCTTTTCCTGCTGGTGCCATTGGGCGACATCGTCGAGCGGCGTCGACAGATCGTCGTCCAGTTCGGCGTTCTCGCCGCAGCCCTGGTGCTGGCCGCCGTAGCGCCTAGCGCGGCGCTCGTCGTCCTGGCGTCGTTGGCCGTAGGCCTGGCCGCCACCGTCGCCCAGCAGATCGTGCCTTTCGCCGCCCACCTGGCTGCTCCCGAAAGGCGGGGCGCGACGGTCGGTGCGGTGTTGTCGGGCATTCTGACCGGCGTGCTGCTCAGCCGCACCTTGGCGGGCTTTGTGGCCACCCACGCGGGCTGGCGGGAGATGTTCTGGCTGGGCGCGCCCATGGCCCTGATCGCTGGCGGGCTGATGTATGCGATCCTGCCGCGCACGCAACCGGACTCCAGGCTCGGCTACGGCAAACTACTAGCCTCGATCGCCGAGCTTTGGAGCGCCTTTCCCGCGCTACGCCTCGCCGCACTGACCCAGGCCCTGATCTTTGCGGCGTTTACGGTGTTCTGGACTGTGCTGGCCTTCCAGCTGGCCTCGCCCGCCTTCGGCCTGGGAGCGGACGTGGCGGGCCTGTTCGGGATCGTCGGCGCAGTCGGCATCTTCGCTGCTCCCCTGGCCGGGCGCTTCGCCGACCGGCGCGGCCCCGGCCCGGTCGTGGTCCTGGCCTCGATCCTGATCCCGGTCTCGTGGGTTCTGTTCGGCCTGTGGATCTCACTGGCCGGGCTGATCGTGGGCGTCGTCGTGTTGGACTTCGCCATGCAGTCGGCTCTGGTCTCCAACCAGCACATCGTCTTCGCGCTGCGTCCGGAAGCCCGGGCCCGGCTCAACACGATCCTCATGGGCGCGATGTTCCTGGGCGGCGCGTTCGGATCCGCTGCCGGCTCGGCGGCCTGGGACGCCGGCGGCTGGTCGGCCGCCTCGATCCTGGGCGTGGCCCTGGGACTGGTGGCCGCCGCTCTGCAATTGGCGGCGCTGAGCCGTCGCCGGCGCTCCGCCTGATACGCTGACCACCACCTGAGCGTGGAATTCGTCCGCATCTTAACCTTCTAGGCGCAGTTCGACGCGATCCTGTCCCGGTTCCGACGGTTGAACGGATCGAGGGTGGGCGTAAATGCGTGAGGTGAAACGGTTCGAAGGCGAGGCGCGCCAGACGCGCCTGCTGCTGGTTCTGATCGTCACCTACGCTATCGTGATCGCCTATTGCGACCTCCTGACCCGCGGCCCTTCGGGCATGGCCACCCTGTGGCCGTGCAACGGCGTACTGGCCGCCGGCCTGATGCTGCTGACCACTCGCCGCGCCGTCATCCTGCTGTTCGTCAGCGCCGCCAGTCACCTGCTGCTCGACGGTCTGGCTGGCTCGTCGCTGGCGATGACCGCGCTCTTCACGACGCTGGATTCCGCCGAGGCCGTTCTGATCGCCGTGGTCCTGACGCGGGCGTACGGCGGCACGCCTCGGCTCAAGACTCTTCAAAGAACCCTGACGGCGGTCGGGATGGCGCTGCCTGTCACGGCGACCCTGGCCCTGGTCGGCGCTCTCGCCTGCGCCCCAATGCTGCACCTGCCTCTGCCGCCGCTCATCAAGAACTGGCTCTTCATCAACGTCCTGGGCATGGCCGTCGGCCTCCCCGCAACCCTCATCCTGTTTGATCCGCGCATCCGGCACGGCTTCGAGCGGCCGGCTCTGGAAAAGGCCGCCTGCTACCTGGTTGTGGTAATCGCCGCATTCGTGGCCTTCGGACGGCCCGGACACACCCTGCCCTTCCTGGCGTTTCCCGCCGGAGTTCTGGTCGCCTTTCGGCTAGGCCCAAAGGGCGCGGCCTGGACCACCCTGATCGTGGCGGCCATCGCCGCCCCGCTGAGCGTCCTGGGCATCACCGCCGAGGCCGCAACGCGGGCGCAGGCGTCGGAACGGATGCACGCCCTGCAGCTTTTCGTCGGCGCCCTGTTCTTCACATGCCTGGCCGCCGCCCTGGTTCTGGCCACCCAGCAGCGCCTGAAGCGGCTCCTCGTCCGCCGCCAGGCGCTGGCCCGCAAGGCCCAGGCTCGCGCCCAGGCCGCCAGCCAGGCCAAGACCGAATTCCTGGCCACCATGAGCCACGAGATCCGCACGCCGCTGAACAGCGTGCTGGGCTTCACCCGCCTGCTGGCCGATCGCGACGATCTGGCCCCGGAAGCTCGCCGCCACGTCTCGGTCATTGATGGGGCGGGCGGCGCCTTGCTGACCCTGGTCAACGACGTGCTCGACTTCTCGCGAGTCGAGGCCGGCCGGGTCGAACTGCAGATCGCACCGGTCCAGGTCGAGACCCTTCTGCGCGACGCCGCCGCGATCGTCGCCCAAGACGCCTGCGCCAAGGGCTTGGCGCTGGAGATCGAAGTGATCGGCGACACCGGCCGACACCATAGCCTGGACGCGGCCCGGCTGCGTCAGGTGCTGCTCAACCTGCTCAACAACGCCGTCAAGTTCACCCCCGTCGGCGGCGTGACCGCCCGTCTGATCGTCACTCCAGGGACTGGAACCGACGCCCTGCGGATCGAGGTCAGCGACACCGGCATCGGCGTTCCCCTCGAAATACGCGACCGCCTCTTCCAGCGCTTCTCGCAAGGCGACAGTTCGGTCACCCGAGCCTTCGGCGGCGCCGGGCTGGGTCTTGCGATCAGCAAGGCGCTGATCGAGCTGATGGGAGGGCGGATCGGGGTCGAGCCCAACGCTGACCAAGGATCCACCTTCTGGATTGACCTCTCGGTCCAGCCCTGCGCGGCGCCGGGCCAGACCGCGGCGTCGGCCACGAACCGCGCCGCCGCGGCGCGCATCCTGCTGGTCGACGATCATCCCATGAACCGCGAACTGGGCGGGGCCTTCCTGACCCTTGCCGGCTGCGAGGTGGTGACTGCCGAAAACGGCCAGCAGGCGGTGGAACTGGCCGGGGCCGGTGACTTCGACATCGTGTTGATGGACATCCACATGCCGGGCATGGACGGCTTGACCGCCACCCGAGCGATCCGCGCCCTTCCAGGCGCCGCGGGCGAAGTGCCGATCATCGCCATGAGCGCCGACGCCCTGCCCCAGCAGATCGCCCTGTGCCGCGAAGCCGGGATGGTGGATCACGTCGCCAAGCCCATCCAGCGGGAGATACTCTACGCGACGGTGGAAACCTGGCTGCGGATTGGCGAGGCCGCCTGATCCTCCAGGATCGCTTTTGCGCATCCCGCGCCTCTAAAGCGGGCGCCTCCACGCAGCTTCTCTCCAGGTCGCCCCGACGGCTTGCGTTCGCACCCCTTGCATTGAGATAGTTTTTATTATCGTAATGCAGTCAACCGGTCGGAGCACCGCATACAGGGGAGCGTGACATGAAGGCCTCTATGTTCATGGGGTGCGCCTTGCTGGCGCTTTCCGCCGGCATGGCGGCGGCGCAGACAGCGCCCGCAAAGGCCCAGGATTCCACCGCGATCGAAGAGATCGTCGTCACCGCCCAGAAGCGCGCCGAGAACCTCCAGGACGTGCCGGTCTCGGTCACCGCCCTGACCGCCGACACCTTGGCCGCGCGGGGCGTCAACAACGTTCTGGCCCTGAACAACATGGCGCCGGGCATGCGCATCAGCGCCAACGACGCGGCCGCCAACCCGAAGATCTATATCCGCGGCGTGGGCCTGAGCGACTTCAATCCCAACGCCTCCAGCGGCGTGGGCGTGTATGTCGACGGGGTCTATATCGGTTCGCCCCTGGCCCAGATGGCGGGCTTCTACGATCTAGCCCAGGTCGAGGTCCTGCGGGGTCCGCAGGGCACGCTCTACGGCCGCAACACCAACGGCGGCGCGATCAACATAACCACCAAGCGGCCGACCCAGCACTTCACGGCCGACGCGTCGGTGGAATACGCAACCTTCAACGCGGTAACGGCTGAGGCCGCCGTGGGCGGTCCGATCATCGCCGACAAGCTGGCCTTCCGCGCCGCGGCCCAGGTGGCGAAGGACGACGGCTACACCTACAACCGGGTGACCGGAAACGACGTCAACGCCGCCGACCACTGGGCCGGCCGCCTGTCGCTGCTCTACACCCCCACCGACGACTTCGAGCTGCTGGCCCAGGTCAATCGCTACGTGAACCGTGGCGACGCCATCGCGCCGCAGCATCGCGCCCTGTTCCCTGTTGCCCCCGACGCGGCCGGCCCCGACGGCCTCTGTGCGCCAAACGCCTACGCCAGCGGCGCCTGCACCGACCTGCTGGGCTACGCCGACACCGACAGGAACTCCCGCGCCATCGACGCCAACCTCGAGGGCAAGGATAAGGTCGACCTGTTTGGCGCTTCCACGCAGGCGACCTGGTCGTTCAACGACATGCAGTTGGTCTCGGTGACCGCCTGGCAGTGGGCTCACCGCAACGACCTCGAGAACACCGACGGCAGCCCCCTTCAGATGCTGGAGATCAACTACCGCTCGCGCCAGCACCAGTTCACTCAGGAGCTGCGCCTGCAGTCGGCCTCGCCGGCGGCGCGCCTGAACTGGGTTCTGGGCGCCTACTTCATGGCCGAGACGGTGCAGGACAACACGCGCCAGGACACCCTGCGCGACCTGCGCCCGATGTTCGTCACGCCCGACAATCCCACCGGCGTCAGCCCCGAGAACAGCGTGGCGGTGTTCGGTTGGCCCTACACCCAGAAGACCAAGGGCTACGCCGTCTTCGGCCAGGCCGACTACAAGATCACCGACAAGCTGACCGGCACGGTTGGCCTGCGCTGGTCGGCCGACGACAAGCAGATGGACTACAAGAGCCAGATCGAGGACGGGCTGGTGGTCCTCCTGACCTCGAACCAGAGCAAGACCTTCTCGGCGCTGTCGGGCCGGCTGGGCCTCCGCTACGAGGTGACGCCGGACGCCAACGTCTATGCGACCTACAATCGGGGCTACAAGAGCGGCGGCTTCTTCGGGGGCCTGGCCACGACGCCGGAGGAGGTCGAGCCTTACGACAACGAGACCCTCGACGCCTACGAGATCGGCATGAAATCGGAGTTCTTCGACCGCCGCGTGCGCCTGAACGTCTCGGGCTTCTACTACGACTACAAGAACCAGCAGGTCTTCGCCCAGGCGCTGCGCAACGGCCTGACCGTGCTGGTGCTGGACAACGCCGCCAACTCCAAGGTCTACGGCGGCGAGGCCGAGATCACCGCCAGGCCGATCCAGCCCCTGACCCTGACAGCGGGCGTCTCGCTGCTGCACGCCAAGTACGGCGACTATTTCAGCGAGGGCCAGGACTTCACCGGCAACTGGCTCCCGCAATCGCCGAAGGTCACGTTCAACACCTCGGCCACCTGGGTCGCTCCCCTGGCCAACGGCTCGTCGGTGGTCGCCAATGTCGACGCCAACTATTCGTCCAAGGTCTATTTCGACAATTCCAACGCCTCGCGCCTCTCGCAGGATTCGGTTTGGATCGCGGGCGCCCAGGTCAGCTGGCGTTCGCCCGACCAGAAGATCGAGGCCGGCGCCTTCGCCCGGAACCTGTTCGACAAGACCTACGTCGTGTCGATCTCCAACATCGACAGCCTGGGCGAGGACCTGCTCAGCATGAATCGTCCGCGCAGCCTGGGCGTCTTCCTGCGCTACCACTACTAGGCCGCGGTTGGTCGGCGGCGGGCATTCTTGCTATCAGGACCTCATGGCAAGAAGCACCGCCGCCAAGACCCCGAGCAAGACCACGGGCGCCGCCCCTTCCCTCGACACCAAGTCGAGACCTTCGCGACGGCGTGGCAAGGACACGTTCGAGGTTATCCTGACCACGGCCGGCGAACTGCTGGCCGAGGTGGGTTTCGAGCGCCTGACGACCAACCTGGTCTGCGAGCGCGCCGGCCTGACGCCGCCCGCGCTCTATCGCTACTTCCCCAACAAGTACGCCCTGCTCAAGGAATTGGCCCACCGGCTGATGGAAGCCCAGGACAAGGTGGTGCTGGACTGGCTCGAAAGCGGCGGAACGACAGCCGCCTCGCTGGAAGAGTCGGTCGCCAAGAACCGCGACCTGCAAAAGCAGATCAACGCCATCACGCGCGCCTTTCCCGGCGGCGACTGGATCCTGCGCGCGCTGCGCGCCCTGCCGGTCTTGCAGGAGGTGCGCACCACCTCGCGGGACATGGTCGCCCAGCGCCTGCTCGAAATCCTCAAGGCCGACAATCCCGCCGCCAGCGAGGACCGCCTGCGCACGGCGACGCGCCTGACCACCCAGATGATGTACGCCGCCACCGAAATGGTCCTGGAAGAACCGGATCAGGACGAGGACAAGATCAACGAGGAAATCTGCTGGATGGTCGGTCTCTACTACCAGCACCTGACGAGACAGCCCCCCGCGCCGCCAGGAAACTGATCAGCGCCACGGCCAGCGCCAGGCAGGTCATTGAGAGAACCAGGGCGCGGCGCACCGGCCCTTCTCCCACCACCAGGGACGCGGCCAGCGGGCCGGCGCTGCTGCCCAGCAATTGGGCCGCGCCCAGTTGCATCGAGGCCCGCCGGGTCGGATCGATCCGGATCAGCAACAAGGTCTGGAACGGCAGGGCGAACAGCCACAGGAACCCGAACGCCGCGACGCAGGCCACGAACACCCCTCGCCCAGGACCGCCCAACAAGGTCGTCAGGATCAGGGCGTTCAACGCCCCGACCGCGATCAGCATCCGAGCCGGCGGGACACGGTCGCCGACCAGGGTCGCGGCCGCCCCGCCCAGGACCTGCAGCCCCAGGGCCAGGGCGATGGCCAGGCCCGCCTCGCGCGGCGACAGTCCCGCCTGGGCCGCCAGCGGCTCCAGATAGACCCACAGGGCCACGATGAAGGCCATCCAGAGGAACACCGCCGCCAAGCCGCCCATCGACGGGACGTCCAGGCGCTCGCCGCCCTCGTGCCTGGGCAGGGGCGCAAACCGATCGGGGCCAGCCAGGCTGGCGAAGGCTGCGATCACCGAGATGGCCGCCAAGCATGTCAGCGCGCCGTTGACGCCCCAGCGCCCCATGACCAGGGCAGGCAAGGCCGCCGCCAACACCAACTGGGCGAAGGTCTGAACGGTGACGAAGACGCCTGAGGCGCGCTCGGGCCGGACCGATCGGGCGATAACGCCGATGGCCAGCCACAGCATCACCCCGGCGCAGGCCCCCGCCGCCGCCCGCACGGCGATCACGCCCACCCCGCTGACCAGGGTGGTGGCCAGCATGGCTCCCGCGTGCAGCAGGCAGGCCAGCATCATCTTCAATCGAATGCGGGTGGGCTTGAGCAGGGCCGCGGCCAAGCCGCAGGCCACGCCCAGAGCCATCAACTCGACGGTGGCGGCCAGGCCGATCTGGGCGGTGCTGAGCCGCCCCTCATGTTCCAGCGCGCCCAGGATCACCGGCTGCAGGCCGGCGATCAGCAGGGCCACGACCCCAACCGCCTGACTGATCGCGGCTTCGCGACGCGGCGGGGGGACTACGGCGGGATCAGCGATTGAGACCGCGACCCCTTCGAGGGCTTCCGAAACGCTCATCGACCTTGCCCGTAGGATTTGAAGCGCTGGAGGATGACGTTCATCTCGTCCGTCTCCAGCAGGCTTGGGCCGCCGATGGCCAGGGTTCCCCAGTAGACCGCGGCCTGCTCCTCGATCTCCTCGGCGATGGCCAGGGCGAAGTCGAGATTGGGCGCCACGACAATCTGGCCATGATTGGCCATAAGAGCGGCGTAGCGGCCGTCCAGCGTCTCGACCACGGCCTGAGCCAAGGCTTCGGAGCCGAAGGTGGCGTAGGGCGCCACCGGCACGCTGGTCCCTCCGCTAACGGCGACCATGTAGTGCATCGCCGGGATCGGACGATTGGCGCAGGCCAGGATAGTGGCGTGACGCGAATGGCAGTGCACCACGGCCCCCACATCGGGTCGACGGTCCAACAGGCCCTGGTGCATGCGCCACTCGCTGGACGGCTTCAGCGAGCCGGCCGGCGTCGAACCGTCCGGATGGACCAGCACCATCTGGTCGCCGGTCAGTCGCGAGGCCGGGACCCCGCTGGGCGTAACCAGCATGGCCTCGCCGAAGCGAGCCGAGACGTTGCCCGACGTGCCCCGGTTGAGACCCCTGTCGTCCATGGCCTGCATCACTTCGGCCATGCGGCGGCGCAGAGCGCCCTCGTCGGTGTTCGCTTCCATCAGGCGGCCTCGTTCAGGGTCATGGCTCGCATCGCCGCCTCAGTGGCCTCGAAGCTCTCCAACTTGCCCAGCGTGGCCAGGCCCTGGGCGACCAAGGCCGCAGTGGCCGTGGCGAAGCGGGCGGCGTCCAGCGGGACCCAGCCCCGGCTCAATGCAGCGATGAAGCCAGCGCAATAGGAGTCGCCGCAGCTGGTGGTGTCGACCGGGGTGATCGCATAGGCCGGCAGGGCCGCGCGGACGCCGTCCAGCACCACGATCGAGCCCCGGCCGCCGTCCTTGATCAGGCAGTTGCGGGCGCCCATGCCGAGGAAGACGTCCGCAGCCTCGAACAGGTCGTCCTTCCCGGTCAGCATCCGGGCCTCCGCCGCACTGGGCAGGAAGTAATCCACGAGGGGCAGCAGACGCCCAAGTTCATCCCGCGCAGAGGCCTGGGGCGAGATCAGGTCGCAGGTCACCACCGCCCCCGCCTCCCGCGCCGCCTGGACCAACGACGCCCCCGCGCCGCCGTCCAGGCGAGGCCCGCCGATCCCTGCATAGTGCAGGAAGCCCACCGTCCGGGCGGCCTCCAGCGCTTCCGGCGTGGCCTGGGCCAGCATGCCCGCCCCCAGGGCATGGAAGTTCGGCCGGCGTCCCGCCGAGTCCACCGCCAGCACCGTGGTCGAGCTGGGCAGTCCGTCCAGGGTCTCCAGCGCCGCGAGGTCGACCCCCGCCTCCTCCAGCGCCATGCGGATGAAGCGGCCGATCAGATCACCGCCCACCGCCGAAGCCAGGCGTGTCGGCACGCCCAGCTTGGCGGCCACCAGGGCGGCTCCAGCCGCCGTGCCCGCCGGCGCGCAGGCGATCCCCTCGACCAGGGTCGTCCCCTCGCCCTCCGGCAACGCATCGATCGCGCGCGCCACCACGTCCAGGGTCGTCAATCCGATACACGCCAAGCCGGTCTTCATGCCGCCTTCTCCCCTATGCGTTGACACGCACTATGCCTCAGCCATTATGATAGTCAAAACTATCTTATTGCGGAGGGCGAGATGACCTGGACCAACAGCAAGGACGCCGCGCTGCGGGAGCGCGCCATGGCCGTGATCCCCAACGGCATGTATGGCCACCAGTCCGTCATGCTGCTGCCCGATGACTATCCGCAGTTCTTCGACCGCGCGCAGGGGGCCTACCTCTGGGACACCGACGGCAACCGCTATGTCGACTTTCTATGCGGCTACGGCCCCAACCTGTTCGGCTACGGCCACCCCGCGATCGACCAGGCCTATGTCGAGCGCATGAAGCAGGGCGACACCATGACCGGCCCTGGTCAGGCCATGGTCGAGCTGGCCGAAGCCTTGACCGCCCAGGTCAGCCATGCCGACTGGGCCATGTTCTGCAAGAACGGCACCGACGCCACGACCATGGCGATGATGATCGCCCGCAACTTCACCCAGAGGAAGACGATCGTCCTGGCCAAGGGGGCCTATCACGGCGCCGCGCCCTGGTGCACTCCGCTGAAGAACGGCACGACCCCTTCCGACCGCGCCGACCAGGTGTTCTACGAGTACAACGACGTCGAGAGCCTGGAGGCCGCCGTGCGCGAGGCCGGTTCGGACCTGGCGGCGATCTTCGCCTCGCCGATCAAGCACGACACCTTCGTCGACCAGGAACTGCCCAATCCCGAATACGCCCGCCGCGCCCGCGAGCTGTGCGACGAGCACGGCGCCCTGCTGATCGTCGATGACGTCCGCGCCGGTTTCCGCCTGGCCCGCGACTGCAGCTGGTCGCTGGTGAACGTGAAGCCGGACCTGTCGACCTGGGGCAAGGCCATCGCCAACGGCCATCCGATCTCGGCCCTGCTGGGCGCCGACATCGCCCGCTTCGCGGCGGCCACCATCTACGCCACCGGCTCGTTCTGGTTCTCGGCCGCGCCGATGGCCGCCTCCCTGGCGACGCTGAAGCTGATCCGCGAGACCGACTATCTGGAGCGCACCATCGCCCTGGGCGAACGCCTGCGCACGGGCCTGGACGAGGTGGCGGGCCGCCACGGCTTTGGGCTACGCCAGACCGGTCCCGCCCAACTGCCGCTGATCATGGTCGACGACGACCCGACCGGCGCCAAGGGCTACTTCTGGAACAACGCCCTGCTCAAGCGCGGCGTCTACTTCCACCCCTGGCACAACATGTTCATGACCACGGCCATGACCGACGCCGACATCGACTACACGATCCAAGCCGCCGACGACGCCTTCAAGCTGCTGAAGGCCGCCGGTCCGCTCGAGCCCGTGGCCAAGCTGGAGTTTCTGCACTCGGTGGCCGGCTGACGGCCCCGCTCCGATCAAGACCCCCGCCCCTTCTGCCGGCGCCAGGCGCGGGCGCGAGGCCTGGAAATCACCTCGCCGCCTTCCCACTTCTGCGATCAACTTGGTCCGCTCCGTCGCTCGGGGCGGGCTTTCGAAGGGGTTTGAGCTGATGAGCACCAAGACCGAAACCGCCATCCTGGCCGGCGGCTGCTTCTGGGGCGTACAGGACCTGCTGCGCCGCTATCCCGGCGTCCTGAAGACCCGCGTCGGCTATTCCGGCGGCGACACGCCCAACGCCACCTACCGCAATCACGGCGACCATGCTGAAGCGATCGAGATCCAGTTCGATCCGGCCGTCATCAGCTATCGCCAGTTGCTGGAATTCTTCTTCCAGATCCACGATCCGACCACGCGCGACCGTCAGGGCAACGACCTGGGACGCAGCTATCGGTCGGCGATCTTTTACACCTCCGAAGATCAGCGACGCGTGGCTGAAGACACCATCGCCGACGTCGACGCCTCAGGACTGTGGCCCGGCAAGGTGGTGACCGAGGTCCAGGCCGCCGGCGACTTCTGGGAAGCCGAGCCCGAGCACCAGGACTATCTGGAGCGTATTCCCAACGGCTACACGTGCCACTTCATCCGCCCGGGCTGGCGCCTGCCCAAGCGCGAAGCCGCCGCCGGCTGATCAGATCACGACGACGGAGGCCTCCGGACCATGACGTCCGGAGGCCGGGCCGCTCCGTGAGCGAAGGCCTACTCCGCCGCGACCGCCAGCCCCTCGGCCGCCGACAGAGCCTGGTCGAGATCGGCCAGGATGTCCTCGATGTGCTCCAGACCCAACGACAGGCGGACATAGCCGTCCGACACGCCGGTGGCCGCCTGGTCCTCGGCGCTGAGCTGGGAATGGGTGGTCGAGGCCGGATGGATCGCCAGGCTGCGCGCGTCGCCGATGTTGGCCACATGGTAGAACAGCTTCAGGCTGTCGATGAACCGCCGCCCGGCCTCGCGCCCGCCGGCCAGTTCGAAACCCACAAGGCCGCCATAGCCGCCCGATAGATACCGATCGGCCCGCTCGCGTCGCAGTCCGTCCTGAAGCGAAGGGTGGATGACCTTGGTCACTTCGGATCGATTGGCCAGGAAGTGAGCCACCGACTGGGCGTTCTGCGAATGGCGCAGGATACGCAGCGGCAGGGTCTCCACCCCCTGCAGGATCTGGAAGGCGTTGAAGGGCGACAGCGCCGCGCCCAGGTCGCGCAGTAGAACGGTGCGGGCGCGCAGGATGTAGGCGATCGGCCCCAGGGGCTTGGCCGCCTCGACCCACACCGCGCCGTGATAGCTGGGATCGGGGGTGTTCAGCTGGGGCTGGCGCTCGGGATGGGCCGACCAGTCGAAATTGCCGCCGTCGATGATGACGCCGCCGATCGAGGTGCCATGGCCGCCGATGTATTTGGTGGTCGAATAGACCACGATCGCCGCGCCGTGCTCGAAAGGCCGCGCCAGCAGGGGCGCGGCGGTATTGTCGACAATCAGCGGCACGCCAAGGCGCCGACCGATCTCGGCCACCTCGGCGATCGGAAAGACCGTCAGCTTCGGATTGGGCAGGGTCTCGGCGTAGTAGGCTCGCGTACGCTCGTCGGTAGCCCGGGCGAAGGCCTGGGGATCCTCGGGATCGACGAACCGGACTTCGACGCCTTGGTCGCGCAAGGTGTTGGCGAACAGGTTCCAGGTGCCGCCATAGAGGTCTGTCGAGCTGACGATATTGTCCCCGGCCCGCGCCAGGTTCTGGATCGCCAGGGCGGAAGCGGCCTGGCCCGACGCCACGGCCAGGGCGGCGGCCCCGCCTTCCAACGCCGCCAGGCGCTGCTCCAGGATGTCGGTCGTGGGATTGCCGATGCGGGTATAGATGTTCCCCAGCTGGCGCAGGGCGAACAGGTCGGCGGCGTGTTCGGCGCTTTGGAACTGATAGGACGTCGTCTGATAGATCGGCGGAGCGACGGCGCCTGTTGTGGGATCGGCCCGCCAGCCAGCATGCAGGGCCAGGGTTTCGGGATGCAGCTTGCGGTCGGACATCGGACGTCTCCTTGAAATTGGAGCCGAAAACCTAGCCTCGCCGAACGCCTTGCGGCGCGCTCGATAATCTCGCGCCAAGGGCAGAAATCCTCATGGCCGTCCGGCAAGGCTGGATCGTTCACTCCTTCGCGGGATTGGCCAGCTTGCCGCCGACGATCTTCTGGAAGGTCTCCAGCGGACAAAGGGTCGGCTCGCCCTTCACGCCGCAGCCCGGGAGCGCGAAGTAAGCATAGGAAGGAGGATTGGCGGCGGTAAGGGGCTGGAGCTCGCGCAACTGATCCATGCTCTGGGCGGTGTAGAAGGCCCGCACGAACGGCTTGCCGGCCCCATCGCGGACCAGCTCAAAACCCATCGCTCCGCCGGGCGGCGGGTCGTCCCGCGGATAGTCGGCGGCGGCGAAGTGGGCGTCGAGGAAGCCGCGCAGGGCGGCGATGTTGGTGTCGTGGCCGACCAACATGGTCAGCTTGCCGCCCGTGCCCTCTACGCCACCCAGCGCGTTCAGCACGACCTGGGCGATCGGCGCGGCGTAGCGCTCGGCGATGTAGGGCGCGCCCACCTCGTAGTGGAACTTCACCGTATGAAAGCGAAGCATGGCCTGGATGTCCGCCTTGGAGGCCCGCCCCCAACCGACCTCGCTCATCGGCTTGCCTTCGACATATTCCAGCAGCACCGTCTGGCCGGCGGTCGAAGCTACCGACAGTGCGCCCCTCAGGTCGGGCGTGTCGCCTTTGTTGGCCTTCAGCTCCGACGGCTTGCCGGCGATGCCGCAGCCGGCCTTGGTCGCCTCGTCGCAGCCCAGGACGCGTTGTAGGACCGCGAAGTCGGCGGCGTGCGCCCGGGCCTCGGCGGCGACGCCGGGCTTCTGACGCTGGGCGGCCCTCAAGGCGAGGTCGCCGTCGATGCCCTCGGCCGGGTGGAAGATGGGATCGTTGGCCTCATCGTCGGGATGGGCCACTTTCAGGCCACACCCCGGTTGCAAGCCCTCGACGAACATCTCGGCCGTCTTGATCGCCCGCGACTTGCCGCTGGCCCAGGCGACGATGTCGCCTTGCGCGGCGCAGCCGTCGCGCGGCAGCAACCCGCGCGACGCCAGGAAGGTGCGGTAATAGGCGCCCATCAGGCGAGCCCCTTCTCCGCCATGTGGCGTCAGCTCGCCATAGGGCGTGCTCCAACTGGACCAGGGCTGGGCGGTCGTGCCCACAGGCGTGGCCGGCGACTTGGTGGGCGGTCGAACGCTGTGCCGCATGACCATGACCACACGCTCCAGCTTCAGGTCGCCCGTCGGACCAGCCGCAGCCTGGGCCGCCCCCGCCGCCAGCAGCGGAACCATGGCCATCGCGGCCGCCATCAATGTCTTTCGAAGCCTCGCCATAACCCCTCCCTCGCGGCCGCTTTCGCAAGCGCGGCCATTCAACGCCATCCAGGAACCGGTGCGGGCTTCGCCCGCCTGGCGTCAGAGCAGGCGTCTAGTCAGATTCCGCGTACAGATTACGACAAGAGGAAATTTGCAGGCGGCCGCGCGACCGGCCGAACAACCGGCGCGTCGAGGCCCTGCGCGACGCCTTCAACCGCGGGCACACCGGCCTGCCAAAGGGGTGGCGCACTGGAGAAAGCCAAGGGTCTGCGGCGTCGGAGACGCATGGTCTGGCGGGCCATCACCGGTTGAAGCGGACGCCGAACTTGCCGGAATAGGCGTATCCCTGCCATCGATGTTCCACGAACAGCGATTGAGATGGAGGACCGGGCGACGTGACAACCGCACGATGGCTCCGTGGTTCAGCTCCAGCCAGGCCGAGCCGGCCTTGGTCGGTGTCGGCCAACGCACCGGCCCTCAAATCGCCTCCGACACCGCGCATGGGCGAGATGGAACCTTCGCCGTCTTTCCGCCTCCAACCTAAGCTCTATCACAGCTTGGCCTTGCAAGCTGCGGCCCGTTGATCAGGAGTTCCTCAGCGTGTCTCTTGGCTTCTCCCTGCTGGAACGGGCCCTGACGCCCATCGTCACCTCCGGGTCTCTGGAGATGATCGCGCCATCCGGTCGGCGGTTCGTCCTGGGAGACGAGTCCGGCCCGCCGGTCGTCGTGCGCTTCAGCGACAACGCCGCGATCTGGGCGCTTCTGCTGGATCCGGACCTGCGCATGGGCGAGCTCTACAGCGACGGCCGACTAACCCTGGATTCCGGCGACATTCTCGACTTCCTGGATTTGGTCCTGCGCAACGCCAACGACGTGCGCCCATCCCTACCCGTCAGACTGGTCGACCGAGCGCGCACGGCTGTGCAACTCTGGGGTCAACGGAACGATCCCGGCCGCTCCCGCCGCAACGTCGCTCACCACTACGACCTTGGCGACGAGCTCTACGCCCTGTTCCTGGACCCGGACTGGCAATATTCCTGCGCCTACTTCGAGCATCCCGGCCAGAGCCTGGAAGAAGCCCAACTGGCCAAGAAGCGGCACATCGCAGCCAAGATGTGCCTGGCGCCTCACCACCGGGTGCTGGACATCGGCTGCGGCTGGGGCGGCATGGCGCTGTATCTGGCCCAGGTTGCGGACGTGGCTCACGTACTGGGCGTCACCCTGTCCAGCGAGCAGATCGAACGGGCGCGCCGGCGGGTCGAACCTGGCCTGGCTTCGCGCGTCCGCTTCGAACTGACCGACTACCGCGCGGTGAAGGAACAGTTCGACCGGATCGTCTCGGTTGGCATGTTCGAGCACGTCGGCCTGGGTCACTATGAGGAGTTCTTCGCCACCTGCCGGGAGCGCCTGACGCCTGACGGCGTGATGCTGCTGCACACCATCGGCTGCTCGGACGCCCCCAGCGTCACCAACCCGTGGATCACCAAGTACATCTTCCCCGGTGGTCACCTGCCATCGCTGTCCGATATCCTCAAGGCGGTCGAGCGGAACGACCTGATCGTCACCGACATCGAGATCCTGCGCCTGCACTACGCCCAGACCCTGGCGGCCTGGCGCGCCAACTTCCTGGCCCGGCGCGATGAAGCCGCGCGCCTCTTTGACGAGCGCTTCTGTCGGATGTGGGACTATTATCTGGCCATGTCGGAAGCCGCCTTCAGGTACGAGAACGTCGTGGTCTTCCAGCTTCAGATCACGCGCCGGCAGGACGCTGCTCCGCTCAAACGCGACTATGTCCGTGACGCTGAGGATCGGCTGCGCGACCGCGAGAACGCGGCATGAAGCTGCTGCTGGTCGAGGACGACGCCATGCTGGGCGCGGCGATGAAACGGGGCCTCGAAAAGGCCGGCTACGTCGTCGACTGGGCCCAGGACGGCGACGAGGCGCTGGGCGGCCTTTCCGCCCAGACCTACGCGACGGTGATCCTCGACCTTTCCCTGCCCCATCTGGACGGACTTGAGGTGCTCAAGCGCCTGCGCGACCGCCGCGACACGACGCCGGTCATCATCGTCACGGCGCGCGGCCGGGGCGACCAGAAGATCGACGGGCTGGACGCCGGGGCCGACGACTATCTGGTCAAGCCCTTCGACCTGGACGAACTGCTGGCCCGCATCCGGGCCCAGATCCGCCGGGCCGAGGGACGGATCAACGACCTGCTGCGGGTCAAGGACGTCACGCTCGACATCGGCGCCCGCCGCGTGAACCGTGGCGAGACGCCGGTGCAGATGACCGCAAAGGAGCTGCGGGTGCTGGACGTCCTGATGCGCCGGGCCGGGCGCTTCGTCAGCAAGGACGACCTGGAGAACGTCCTCTACGACGCGGCCGGCGGCGCGGAGAGCAACACCATCGAGGTCACCATCTACGCCCTGCGCAAGAAGCTGGGCTCGGACTTCATCCTCACGGCCCGCGGGCTCGGCTACATGGTGGGCAAATGAAGACGCCGCGGGTCCGGCGCGTCTCCCTGGCCGGGCGTCTCTTCGGCCGGATGACCCTCCTGTTGATCGCCATCATGGTGACGGTCGGCACGATGATGTTCTGGACCGCTCACGACGAGATCAACAAGGTTTATGACGGCCAGTTGATCACCGGCGCCAACGTCCTTCGGGCTCTGATGAGCGACGAGATCAAGGAGCGTGGCCAGAACACCGACATCGACGCGTCCTTCGAGGTGGGGGATGAGTGGCTGAGCGCGGAAGATCGCAAGGCTTTCGACGCCTATGCCGACTGGCGCATGTTCCGGATCTGGAAGAAAGGCCGGCTGGTCCTGGGTTCCGACACCGGCCCGAAGCTGCCCCCTCCCCCCAGCGGCCAGAAGGGTTTCCAGATCGAGCACGTCGCCGGCAAGAGCTGGCGCGTCTTCAATCTGCCGGTGCGCGAGGCCGACGTGATGATCCAGGTCGGCGAGCGCACCAGCATTCGCGCGGTGCTGGTGCGCCGCATCCTGGTCGAATTGGCGATCCCGCTCCTGCTGGTTTTGCCAGCCAGCCTGGCCCTGATCTGGCTGGCGCTCAACGGGGGTTTGCGCGCGCTCCGAGCGCTGGTTGCGGCCATCGGCGGACGCAGTTCCCGCGACCTCAGCCCGCTCGACATCGACGCCTGGCCGCTGGACCTGCAACCGCTGGCGGGTTCGGTCAACGACCTGTTGTTTCGCCTCCAGCGCAGCTACGAGCACGAGCGCCAGTTCATCGACAGCGCGGCCCACCAACTGCGCACGCCTCTGGCCGCCTTGAATCTCCAGGCTCAGCTGATCTCGCAGGAGGACGATCCGATCGAACGCGCCGCCCAGGCCCGGCAGTTGCGCGAGGGCGTGGCGCGGGCCAGCGAACTGACGGAACAGCTGCTGACGCTGGCGCGGCTGGGTCCCCAGATCGGCCGCGACCTGGTCGCCGACCTGCGCGCCGAAGCGGCCACCGTTCTCGCCGAGATCGCCGTCGTGGCCGCGGCCAAGAACGTGGCCCTGGCGCTGGAGGGCGAGGCGCCGATCGTCAAGGGCGATCCGGCCCTGGTTCGGCTGATCCTGGCCAATCTGGTCGAGAACGCCGTCAATCACGCCCCGCCTGGCACTGAGGTCCAGGTCCTGCTGTCAGCCGATCGCCGCATGGGTTGGGTGAGCGTCGCCGATCAGGGCCCCGGCATAGCCCCGACCGAGCGCGATCGGGTTTTCCAGCGCTTCTATCGCGGCCCGGACGCCCGTGGATCGGGCTCTGGACTGGGCCTGGCGATCGTGGAGGAAGCCGCCCGCGTCCTGGGAGGCCTGGTGACCCTGGACGACCGCGATGACGGCGAGGCGGGGCTGGAGGCGCGCCTGGGCCTCTTCAAGGCCGCGCCCTAGGGTCTGGACTCAATTGAGCCAG
>JAGHZU010000024.1:0-61449 GCA_017745235.1 Caulobacter sp.
CCTCTTCGGGGGGCAACCACTCGGAACCGCCGGAGAGACTAAGGAATTCCAAGACTTCACCTTGGTGAAACTTGGCGAAACCTTGGGGCTATAGCTCAGCTGGTAGAGCGCTTGAATGGCATTCAAGAGGTCAGCGGTTCGACTCCGCTTAGCTCCACCAAAACGGCCGCTTCCCTAAAGGGAGCGGCCGTTTCCATTTCCGGGCTCTGCTTTCGACCTCCGAATTTTCGCCCGCCCTGCGTTCGGCGGCGCGCTTTCAACCTTCACGCTCAAAATCGCCTATCGCCGGGATAGGTTTGGCCGCCAGAATGCTTCCCATACAGGAGGCCCTTCATGCGACCCATCTTTCCGCGCCTGATCCTCACCCTCGCCCTGGCCGGCCTGACCGCGCCGGCCCTGGCCCAGTCCCAGGCCGACGACCCGTCCAAGACCAGACAGATCGAGGAGGACGCCTCGAAGGTGGCCACCGCGCCGCTGAAGGACGTGGGCGTGATCAAGGACAAGATCCCGCAGGTCCTGATCGACGCCCGCACGGCGACCTACGCCCTGCCCTCGCCCCTGACCTGTAAGACGATCTTCGACGCCGTCGACGCCCTGAACGCCGAGCTCGCCCCCGACCTCGACGCCGCCTCGACCCAGATCAAGAGCGGCATGTCGGCCGGCGAGATCGGCGAGACCGTGGTGCACGGTCTGATGCCGATGCGCTCTTGGGTCCGCAAGCTGAGCGGAGCCGAAAAGAACGCCAACGAGGTGGAAGCCGCGATCGTGGCCGGCTCGGTGCGCCGCGGCTACCTCAAGGGCGTAGGCCTGCAGATGGGCTGCAAGCCGCCGGCCGCGCCCCTGGGGATCAGCCTTCCGGCCTCGCCCAAGGCCGCGCCCGCTGCGACCAAGCCCCGCCCGACGAAGAAGCGCTAGAACTCTGCTCGTTCAGGCCGGGGGCTCGTGGCGCGCCGGCCGGTGACCGAAGAGGTTGGCGGGCAGCTCGCTCAGCGACTTCAGCCCCGCGATCGGCATGAACCGCCGTCGGCCGTCGCGCAGACTGGCCAGCATCTCGCGGATCATCTCCTGGCGCTCCACCTCGCCCTTCTCGTGCACGAGGGTCAGGCGATGCAGGGCGTAGAGTCCGAACAGCGCCGACAGCAGGAAGTAGAAGTCCCACTGGCGAACGGCCAGGCGGACCATCTCGCCCTGGAAGTGCGGCCCGGTCCAGGCCAGCACCAGGCGGAACTCGCGGGTCGTGAAGGCGTCGGCGCACAGCCCGCCCAAAATCGGCGCCAACCCGGCCGCCGCCGAGGTGATCAGCGCGTTGGCGGCCATGTAGGGCTCGGCCCCGCCACGTGGCGACAGGCGCATGACGATGTTGCCCGAGGCCAGGGCCACCCCGGCCGAGGCCGCCCCCATCACCAGGTGCAGCCCGATCAGGTAGATCGCCGCGGCGACCTTGCCCTGGAACTGGGAGGCCAGGATCATGGCCGCGATGCAGCCGATGAAGGCCGGCGCGGAGATGTTCAGCACCGACTTGTTGCTGAACCGGTCCGCCAGTTCGCCCCACTTGCGCAGGGTCAGCAGGTTGGCGAACTGGCTGATGAGGCTCAGGGCCATCACGAACGTCATCTGGAAGCCCAGCTGGCGCAGGAAGAACACCGTGAAGAACGGCTGGGCCAGATTCACCGCGAACTGCCAGCTGGCCAGGAACGCGATCAGCCGGCGAAAATTCTCGTCGGCGAAGGGTTTGCGCAGGAGCGGCAGCAGGCGAGGCGTCTGGTCGGGCGGCGGCATGGCCGGCTCGGGCGCGCGGCTCAAGGTGGCGGCGCTCAGCAGTTCCGCCGCCAGGCCCAGGCCGAAGAGGCCCAGGAACACCAGGCTGCGCTGCGAGGAGCCTTCCGGAGCCAGGTCCAGCAGCCAGGCGGCCGCCAGGCCCGCCACCAGCCCCACGGCCGTCGACAGGGCCGAACGCCGGCCGAAGAACCGGCCGCTGACCTTTCCCGGCACGACGTCGCGCACCCAGGCGTTCCAGGCGCAACCGGCGAACGCTCCCGCCGCGCCGTAGAGCCCCACCGCCAGGACCAACCCCGTCCGAGCGCCCGGCGAGGCGTGGGCGAAGGCCAGGGCCGCCAGCAGGGCCGGAGCCAGGGCCGAAACCAGGCTGCCCGCCACCGCGATCAGCTTGCGCATGCGCAGCCGCTCGACCAGCAGCACGCCGCTAGCCTGGAGAAGCTGGTCCCAGAAGGTGATCGCCGCCAGGGTCCCGATCAGGGCGTTGGACGCCCCCAGGTGCAGGGCGAAGGCCGTCAGGATCACCCCGCCCATCACCGTGTCGGCCAGGGTGGAGAAGACGACCTCCACCGTCAGCACCCGCATGCCCGTCCGCTGGCCCGCCTCGTCCAGGACGGGGACGGGGCGCAGGGTCCAGGCCGGCCTGGCGACGGAGGCGTCCGGAGCGCTCATGGCCCGAAGGCTAGGCCCGACCGCAGATCGGACCATCGGGCCAAACCCGCGGAGCGACCGGGTCCGCGCCCTAGCCGAGCAGTTCTTCCACCCAGGCCGGCACGACCTGCGTGGCGGGGCCATAGCGGCGCTCGTCGAAGGCGCGGGCGTTGTCGGAGGGCTCCAGATTGATCTCGCACGTGCGCACGCCCCAGGCCCTGGCCTGCGTCACCAGGCCGGCGGCCGGATAGACCGCCCCCGAGGTGCCGATGGCCACGAAGAGGTCGGCCTCGGCCAGCGCGTCGTCGATCGCGTCAAGGAACAGCGGCTCCTCGCCGAACCACACCACGTGGGGCCGCGCACGACCGCGTGAGGCGCAGGCCGGACAGACGGTCTCCGGCACCAGGGGCGTGGGGTCGGGCCAGGCGGCGCCGCAGTCATGGCAGCGGGTGACGGCGAGCTCGCCGTGCATGTGGACCACCTGGCTGGCCCCGCCGCGCTCGTGCAGGTCGTCGACGTTCTGGGTGCAGAGGAAGAGGCGGCCGCCCCGCGCGGCCAATTCGGCCTGCAGACGCGCCAGGGCCTGGTGGGCCGCATTGGGTTCGGCCCCGGCCAGGTTGGCCCGTCGGGCGTTGTAGAAGGCCCTCACCTTGGCCGGGTCGCGCGCGAAGCCCTCCGGCGTCGCCACCTCCGAAAGGTCGTAACGGGTCCAGACGCCGTCCTTGTCGCGGAAGGTTCCCAGACCGCTCTCGGCCGAGACCCCGGCCCCGGTCAGGACGAAGACGTTCATGCCCATCTGCCTCTCCTTGCGTCACACTAAAGGTGACGCCTCCGTCATTTTTAATTTGACCACCCGCCAAATTTGAGTGGACAGTGTTCACTTGAACCTAGGACCGCGCAGACGGCCAGGCTCGCCCTTAGGAAGGAGCCCCCCGTGACGGACAAGAACATCACCAAGGACGCCATGTACGACGCGGTGGCGCCCGACGACTTCGAGGCCATGCTCGAACTCGACCGGTACAACAACCGCTCGAGCGCCTTCGACAAGATCATCTCGGCGACCCACGACCACTTCTGGGATCCGCTGGACAAGACCTACATCGACTTCGACGAACCGTTCGACATGGAGAACCAGCCGCTGGTTCCCGAAGAGCTGGTGATCGCCCTCTCGACCGACTACGTCTCCAACCACCTTAGCGATCCCAAGCAGCGCACCCGGTTCATCAACCAGTCGGTGCTGCGCAGCTTCTCCTCGATCCTGCACGGCGAACAGGGCGCGCTGAACCTGTCGGCCAGCCTGTGCCACGTCCTCAAGGACCAAGGCGCCCAGGAGTACGCCGCCAACCAGACCCGCGAAGAAGCCCGCCACGTGACGGCCTTCGCCAAGTACATCAAGGCTCGCTGGGGCAAGCCGGTCGAATGCGGCCCGGCGCTGAAGACCCTGTTGGTCGAGATCATCGGCTCGCCCGAGGTCTACAAGAAGATCATCGGCATGCAGATGCTGGTGGAAGGCCTGGCCATGGGCGCCTTCGCCACCTTCTTCAACAACATCAACGATCCGGTCGGCAAGAAGCTGCTGCAGCTGGTGATGACCGACGAGGCCTTCCACCACAAGTTCGGGAAGATCTGGGCCGACCGCACCGTGCCCAAGCTGACCCCGGAAGAGCACGCCATCATCGAGGACTGGGCGGCCCACTGCTTCCAGACTCTGCTGTTCAACCTGGTCTCGCCGCACCAGCAGCTGGATCTCTACGCCGAGTTCGGCCTGGACCCCGACAAGGTGGTCGAGGAGTACGGAAAGATCATGACCGACGATCTGCGTCGGGAGAACATGAAGGAGCAGACCAACATCTTCCGGGTGCTGGTGAAGACCCTGCTCAACGCCGGCATCATCACCGAGCGCACCAAGGCCTTCTACGCCATGTACGTCGACCTGGACGAACTGAAGAGCGAGGGCGACCGGATGGTCGGCGACGACATCGCCGAGGAAGGCATCCGCCACCTGCAGGCCATCAACTTCAAGGATCGCGTCCAGCCGGTGACGATCGCGGCCGAATAGCTCCGGCCAGACGCCCGTCACGGACGAAAACTCGACGCCCCGCCGGAACCCCGGCGGGGCGTTTCGCGTTGGGCGGGCTCGGGGGACTTCGGGGCAAGGTAGGGGATATGCGCGTCTCATCTCTCGTCGTGTCCGGCCTGCTGGCCGCGAGTCTCTGCACGGCTTCCTGGACAGGCCTGGGGGTGGGTTCCGCCGCGCTGGCCGCCGCCAAGCCTCCCGCCCGCCCCATCGACCCCTCGTTCTTCGCCGGCAAATGGTACGAGATCGCCCGTACCCCGAACGCCGGCCAGCGCGACTGCCAGGCTCCGACGACGGAATTCACCGCGCTCGCCGGCCAGGGGTTCTCGGTGCGTCAGGTTTGCCGCCGCGGCTCACCGTCCGGCGCTCAGCGCGTGTTCGACACCAAGGGCAAGATCATCGCCGGCACCCACAATACGCGCTTCACGATGAACTTCCTGGGCGGGCTGAAGAAGCAGGAATACTGGGTGCTGGACTGCGCCGACGACCGCTCCTGGGGGATCATGGCCACGCCCGGCGGCAACTATGTCTGGCTGCTGTCGCGCCAGCCGGTGATGAGCGAGCCGGCCAAGGCCCAGGCCCTGGCCCGGATCAAGGCGCTGGGCTACGCCAAGCTCGAATATCCGCGGCAGCCGCCGGCATGAGGCTTCCGCTCGCCTTGCCCCTGCTGGCCGCGACCGCCCTGGCGGCCTGCGCCGGCCCCAGCGGCAACCCTCGCCCGCCCCAGCCCGCCAAGCCCGTCGACCTGCAGCGATACGCCGGCCGCTGGTACGAGGCCGCGCGTTACGACATGTCGTTCGAGAAGGGCTGCGACGGCGTGACCGCAGAGTACGCCAGGCGGCCCGACGGCCTGATCCGGGTGATCAACACCTGCAGACAGGGCGGCCCCTCCGGCCCGATCAAGTCGACCGAAGGCAAGGCCAAGATCGCCGACCCGCGCACCAACGCCAAGCTGAAGGTCTCGTTCTTCGGCCCGTTCTTCCTGGGCGACTACTGGGTGCTGGACCATGCCGACGACTACAGCTGGTCGATCGTGGGCGAGGGCTCGGGCCGCTATCTCTGGCTCCTGACCCGCAGGCCGCCGACGCCGGTGGAGCTTCAAGCCCTGACCGACCGGGCCAAGGCCATGGGCTACGACATCACCATGCTGCGGGTGACCCGGCACGCGGCCAGCTGACGCGCCCTCTTGATCGGCGAACAAAGCTGGAACATTGTTTCGGCATGGACGTCGTCGCCCCCTTGCCCTCGCGCCCCGAAACCACCGGCCTGGTCACCCGGGGCGCGGCGCGTTTCCTGGTGGACCTGGGCTATGCGCCCCTGGCCGAGGTGACCCTGCCCAATGGCCGACGCGCCGACCTGATGGCCTTGGGTCCCAAGGGCGACGTGCTGATCGTCGAGGTGAAGTCGGGGCTGGAGGACTTCCGCATCGACCGCAAGTGGCCGGAATACGGGCCGTTCTGCGACGCCTTCTATTTCGCTGTCGCCCCTTCGTTCCCGGACGGGATTTTGCCGGAGGAGCCGGGCCTCATCGTCGCCGACGGCTTCGGCGGGGCGGTCGTGCGCGAAGCGCCGGTCACGCCCCTGGCCCCGGCTCGGCGCAAGGCGCTCACCCTGGCCTTCGCCCGCCTGGCGGCCTTGCGCGCGGCCGGCGTCGCGGCCGAGCGCCTGGCGCTATAGATCGGGCCCTCTCTCGACGAGAGAGGGCTCAGATCCGTGGGCCTATCGGTCCAGATTGCGGGCCAGCAGGAAGCCGAACACGGCGCCGGCGATGAACGTGCCGATGGCCAGGGCGACGGGATGCTCCTCGGCCTGCTCGTGGGCGAGGCGGGCCTTGTCGGCGGTCCAGACCTTGCCCTCCTCGGCCTTCTCCTCGACATAGGCGCGGGCGACCTCGGCCTTTTCCGCCACGGTGTCCACGGCCTTCTCGACGGCGGCCTTGGCGCGCTTGGCCCCGGTCTTCGCAGCGGTCCGGGCGGACTTCGGGGCGGGGGTCTTGATCGTGAAATCGGTCATGCAAAATCCCGTGGCAGGAGGAGCAACAACCGTAACACGCTCGGCCCGATTTCGTTTCGGATCCGCGACGATCAGTTGTCGCGCACCACCTTCAGCACCGCCTCGCCATAGCGGTCAAGCTTGCCTTGACCAACCCCCCCGGCCTTGGCCAGGGCGGCCAGGTTCGCCGGACGGGCCGCGGCGATCTCGGCGAGGGTGGCGTCATGGAAGATCACATAGGGCGGGACGCGCTGGGTGTGGGCCTCGTCGCGTCGCCAGGCGCGCAGGGCCTCGAACAGCATCTGGTCCTCGAGCGGCACGGTCAGCGCCTGGCGCTTGCGGGCCTTGCCGCCCGCCTTGCCGCCGTCGCCCACCCCCGCCGGGGCCTGGCGCAGCGAGACCAGCCGCTCGCCGCGATAGACCTGGCGCACGCCCTCGGCCTCGCCCAGGCCGATCAGCGGACGGCCGTCGTTGGGGTCTTCCTTCAGCAGCCCCTCGAACACCAGGGTGTCGAGCAGGTCGCGCCAGCCCTGGGGGCTGAACTCCTTGCCGATGCCGAAGGTGGACATCGCCGCCTCGGCCGGGGTCACGTCCTTGGTCTTGCCCAGCAGGTGGTCGACCAGGCGGCCGCGCCCGAAACGTCCGCCCAGGCGATGGGCGGCCGACAGGGCCTTCTGGGCGGCCTGGGTGGCGTCCACCCCCGTGGGCGGCGAAACGCAGAGGTCGCAGACTCCGCAGCGTTCGACCCCTTCCTCGCCGAAATAGCGCCGGACGGCGGCGGCGCGGCAGGTGACGCCCTCGAGCATGGCGTAGAACTGGCGCAGCTTGCGCAGCTGCACCTGGCGCACCTCGTCGGGCGCCTCCTTGGCCTCGATCCGCCGCACGGCCCAGGCGAGGTCGGCGGAACTGTAGAGGGTGATGCCCTCGGCCGGCTGGCGGTCGCGCCCGGCCCGGCCGATCTCCTGCCAGTAGGCCTCGATCGCGGCCGGCGGGTCGGCGTGGATCACGAAGCGGACGTCGGGCTTGTCGACTCCCATGCCGAAGGCGATTGTGGCGACCATCACCGCCTCGTCGGCCTCCAGGAACTCCTCCAGGCGGCGGGCCCGCACGCCCTTGTCCAGACCCGCGTGATAGGCCAGGGCCGGTATGCCCTCGGCGATCAGCTTCTCGGCCAGCTTCTCGGTGGAATCGCGGCTGCCTGCATAGACCACCCCCGCACGGCCGGGGCGCTCGGTGACCAGTTCGATGACGCGGTCATGGCCCTTGCCGCGCTTGCGCTCGGCGTTCAGGGCCAGTTCCGGACGGGCGAAGCTGTCGACGAACTCGGCCGCGCCCTGCAGGCGCAGTTCGGCCCGGATGTCGTCGCGGGTGCGGGCGTCGGCCGTGGCGGTGACCGCCAAGCGGGGGGCGTGGGGAAAGACCTCGGCCAGCCGCCCCAGCATGCGGTACTCGGGCCGGAAATCATGGCCCCATTGGCTGACGCAGTGGGCCTCGTCGACGGCCACCAACGACAGAGGCAGGCGCGACAGGCGCTCCAGCATCGAGGGCTGCATCAGGCCTTCAGGCGACAGGTAGAGCAGGTCCAGCACGCCGGCGTCGATGCGCCGCCAGATCTCGGCGCGCTCGTCGGGCAGGGTGTTGCTGTCGAGGCGCTCGGCCGCCACGCCCGCCTGCTGCAGGCCCGCCACCTGGTCGGCCATCAGGGCGATCAGCGGCGAAACCACCAGGCCCAGGCCCGGACGCACCAAGGCTGGAATTTGGTAGCACAGGCTCTTGCCGCCGCCGGTGGGCAGCACGGCCAGGGCGCTGCGCCCTTCCAGCAACTCGGAGATCACCCCGGCCTGCAACCCCCGGAAGTCGCTGTGGCCGAACGTGCGGCGCAGGACCTCGCGCGCGGCGTCCAGCGCGGGCGGGTTGGGGATGGAATCAGGCAGGTCGTACACGGGCGTGTTTTGACAGCGGCCGAGCCCCGGGCCAAGCGCGGCGCCACATCAGCGCCTTGGAATTTCGCTCAAAAGCGCACATCGGCTTCAGCGGCCCTGCATCGGGGGTTTCCACCCTCACAGAGGCGCGATCGGAGATTGAAACGAAGCATGAACACGCGCCGGCCGCAAGGCGACCGGGGCGGCGTTCACCCCTCGTCAATCTTGTCGCGCGTTGTGTGGGCTTGAGCTAAACGGAACTTCGGCGCGCGAACGGGACCCCGCGCGCCTTCGGGAACAGAGACGACATGGCCAACGGTACCTTCGGCGGGAACAAGCCGGCGAAGCCGCAACGCACGCCGCTGCAGGCGCTGCTCTACTGGACCACCGTGCTGGGCGTCTGGGGCCTGATCTTCGTGGTGGCCTTCTTCGCGGTCTTCGCCACCGACCTGCCCGACACGTCCAAGCTGTACGACGTCAAGCGCCAGCCCTCGATCAACTACCTGGATCGTTCGGGCGCGCTGCTGGCCGTGCGCGGAAGCCAGTACGCGCCGCCGGTCGACATCGACGCCCTGCCCGAATACGTCCCGGCCGCCTTCGTGGCCATCGAGGACCGCCAGTTCTACCACCATATCGGCTTCAACCCCTGGGGCATCCTGCGCTCGGCGATGTGGAACATCAGCCACAGCGGCGGCCCCCAGCGGGGCGGTTCGACCATCACCCAGCAGCTGGCCAAGAACCTGTTCCTGAGTCCGGCCCAGAACTATCGCCGCAAGGCCCAGGAGCTGATCCTGGCGGTGTGGCTGGAGATGAAATTCTCCAAGAAGCAGATCCTGGCGCTGTACATGAACCGGGTCTATTTCGGCGCGGGAGCCTACGGCATCGAGGCCGCCTCGCAGCGCTACTTCAACAAGCCCGCCAGCCAGCTGACCGTCGGCGAGGCCGCCCTGCTGGCCGGGCTGATGAAGGCTCCGGCCCGCTACTCGCCCGTCGCCGCCAGCGACCGCGCCGCCCGCCGCGCCACCGTGGTGCTGGACGAGATGGTGCGCATGAAGGCCATCACCCCCGCCCAGCGCGACGAGGCGTTCAAGGAGCCCGTGCGCGTGTCGGCCACCCTGGCCAACCAGCGCGCCCAGTATTTCACCGACTATGTCGACGCCCAGGTGCGTTCGCTGGTCGGCGAGCCGACCGAGGACCTGGTGGTGGAGACCACCCTGGACCTGCCGATCCAGGTCGCCGCCGAGCGTTCCGTGCAGCAGGGCGTCGAAGGTCACAAGAACCAGGGCGCCGAGCAGGCCGCCCTGGTGGCCATCGACGGCGAGGGCCGCATCCGCGCCTATGTGGGCGGCGCCGACTACGGCCAGACCCAGTTCGACCGCGCCACCACCGCCCGTCGCCAGGCCGGTTCGGCCTTCAAGCCGTTCGTCTACCTGACCGCCATGGACCAGGGCCGCAATCCCAACGTCATGGTCGTGGACGAGCCGGTGAAGATCGGCAATTGGGAGCCCAAGAACTACACCAACAAGTACCTGGGCCCGATGACCCTGCAGACGGCCCTGGCCCAGTCGATCAACACGGTCGCCGCCCGCCTGGCCAACGAGGTTGGCACCAGCAACGTCGCGGCCACGGCACGCCGCCTGGGCATCACCAGCAAGATCCAGCTGGACCCGTCGATGGCGCTGGGCGCGGTCGAGGTCTCGCCGATGGAGATGGCCCAGGCCTACGCGCCTTTCGCCAACGGCGGCTTCCTGGCCAAGGGATACGGCATTGAGCGCATCCGCACGACCAGCGGCAAGGTCCTGTACGACCACAGCGTCGACAAGGCCCAGCGCCCGGCCGTGATCGGCTCGCCCTCGCTGCAGTACATGAACCAGATGATGCGCCAGGTCGTGGCCTCGGGCACCGGCGCGCGCGCCAAGGTCCCCGGCTACGACATCGCCGGTAAGACCGGCACCACCAGCGATTACCGCGACGCCTGGTTCGTGGGCTACACTGGCGGCTTCGTGGCGGCGGTCTGGACCGGCAAGGACGACAACACCCCGATGAAGCGGGTGACCGGCGGCGGCGCCCCGGCCGAGATCTGGCGCAACTTCATGGCCGCGGCCCTGCCACGCCTGAAGGCCACCCCGATCCCCGGCGGGGTTGTCGAACCGCCCGCCAGCGCCTCCGAGGATCCGATCGGCGACATTCTGACGGGGCCTGCGACGCCGGAGGGCCCGGCGGCCGAAACCCCGGCCCCGGGCACACCGGCGCCGGACCAGCTGCCTTACTGAGACGCGGCGCCCGCCGCCTAGATCACCCCCCGCGCCTTCAGGCCCTCGATCGCCTCGGTCGACAGGCCAGCCACCTCGGCCAGGACCGCCTCGGTGTGCTCGCCCAGGGCCGGCCCCGGCCACCGCACCCCGCCGGGCGTCTCCGTCAGGCGCGGGAAGGCGTTCTGCATCTTCACGCTGCCGAACACCGGGTGGGGCAGCTCCACGATCGACTGCCGGGCCTGGAACTGCGGATCGGCCAGCATGTCGGGCGCGCGATAGACGCGTCCGGCGGCGACGCCCGCCTCCTCCAGCCGGGGCAGCAGGGCCTCGATGTCCTGCTCCACCGTCCAGCCGCCGATCACCGCGTCGAGCTGTCGCTGGTTGGCGCCCCGAGCGGCGTGGTCGCGGTAGCGCTCGTCCTCGGCCAGTTCCGGCCGCCCCATCACGTCGCACAGGCGCTTGAACAGGGTGTCCTGGTTGGCGCCGATCAGGATCAGCTCGCCCGAGCGCGTAGGATAGACGTTGGAGGGGGCGATGCCCGGCAGCACGGCGCCCGAACGTTCGCGCACGTAGCCGGTCAGGTCGTACTCGGTGACCAGGTTCTCCATCACCGTCAGCACGCTTTCGTAGATCGCCGCATCGACCACCTGGCCCTTGCCGGTGCGATGGCGGGCATGGACGGCCATCATCACGCCCAGGGCCGCGTTCAGGCCCGCCAGGCTGTCGCCGACCGAGATGCCGGCCCGCGCCGGCGGACGGTCGGGCTCGCCGGTGATGTAGCGCAGGCCGCCCATGGCCTCGCCCACCAGGGCGTAGCCGGCGCGGTGCGAATAGGGCCCGGTCTGGCCAAAGCCGGAGACCCGCGCCATGACCAGGCCCGGATTGGTCCGCGCCAGATCCTCGTAGCCCATGCCCCACTTCTCCAGCGTGCCGGGGCGGAAGTTCTCGACCACCACGTCGGCCTTGGCGATCAGGGCGCGGGCGACGTCACGCCCCTCGTCGGTGCGCAGGTCCAGGGTGACCGATTTCTTGTTGCGGCCGATGACCGGCCACCAGGGCGAATGGCCCTTGGGCTTGGTGCGCCCCCACTGCCGCATGGGATCGCCGGCCTTCGGGTCCTCGATCTTGATCACCTCGGCGCCGAAGTCGCCCAGAACCTGGCCGCAGAACGGGCCCGCGATCAGCGTGCCCATCTCCACCACCCGCAGGCCTTCCAGTGGCGCTTGGGCCAGTGGCGCTTGGGCCATGCACTTTCTCCCCGATGATCACGGAACCGATCACGGCCACGTGAAGTTGATTAGCCCTCCAAGGCGCGGCGCGGCGCCAGGGGTGATCAACGTTCTAGAAAAACGCGCAGGGAAAGAAAGCCATGACCCGTAAGCTTCTCATCGTGGGCGCCGCCATCGCCGCCCTGAGCGTCGCCGCCTGCGGCCAGAAGGCCGACGAGACCAAGGGCGCCGCCACTCCCGCCGAGCAGGCCGCCACGCCTGACGCCAATCCCGCCGCCACCGTCCCGACCCCGGCGGACGAGACCAAGGCCGCCACCTTTGTGGAGAAGGCCGCCGCCAGCGACCTGTTCGAAATCGAAGCCGCCAAGCTGGCCGCCAAGCGCTCGACCAACGCCGACGTGAAGGCCTTCGCCGCCAAGATGGAAAAGGCCCACACCAAGACCACCGAAGACCTGAAGGCCGCCATCTCGGCCTCGGGCGCGGCGCTGACCCCGCCGACCGCCCTGCCCGAGGACCTGCAGGGCAAGCTGGACGACCTGACGAAGGCCGACGCCAAGGACTTCGACAAGAAGTACGCCGACAGCCAGGTCGACGCCCACCAGGCGGCCCTGAACCTGCTGCAGCGCTACGCCCAGGACGGCGACACCGCCGCGCTCAAGGCCTTCGCCGCCGCCACGGCTCCCGCCGTCCAGGAGCACCTGAACATGGCCGAGGGCCTCAAGAACGGCTTCGACACCGGCAAGGATGTGGCCAAGGCCCAGGAGAAGGCCGAGGGCAAGAAGTAGACGCCTCAGGGGATCGCGTAGGCGACCGTCGCCTTGGCGGCGGCTCGCTCGCGCGTCTCCGACCAGATCAGGATGTCGGCCGTGGCGATACGACGGCCCAGCTTCAGCAGGGTGGCCTCGGCATGGAGGTCGCCCGGCTTGGCTCCGCGCAGGAAGTGGATGGTCAGGGACGTGGTCACCGCCATCGCCACCTCACCGATATGGGCCAGCAGCACCGCATAGGCCGCCGTGTCGGCCATGGCCATCTGGGTGGGCCCCGAGATCAGGCCGCCGGGCCGCAGGGCGCGGGTGGCGAAGGCTTGCCGCACCAGAACCCGGCCCGGTCCCACCTCCAGCACTTCCGGCAATTGAGCCCCAGCCTCGGGAAAGGCCCGCGCCAGGAACGCGTTCAGGGCCGCCGCGTCCAGCCTGGGCTCCAGATCGCTCATCGCGTCTCCACCCGGGCGACGTTGTCGTCGCCGTTGCGGTCGATGACCATGTTGTAGGGATCCACCCCGGCCACGCGCGGGGCGACCTTCGTAACGAAGGTCAGGGTTTGGGTTCCGGAGCGGATCACGCGCCGTTCGACGGCGATCACCTTGTCAGGCCCGAAGTCCTTCTTTCCAGGCTCGAGCGTGAACAGGCCCACCTGCATCGGCTCGGCCATCGGCGCCGGCGTCTCCTGGCCCTTGCCCTGGGCGTAGAGCTTGCGGGCCTCGACCACCAGGGTGGTCTGATAGCGACCGTCGGCCAGGCGGTGGGTCTTCGCCGAGGTGGTCTTCAGGTCGTAGAGGGTGATCTTCTCGAACAGGTCGGTGATCAGGGCCTGCTTGTCGGCCGGGGCATGCCGGCGGAAGGCGGCGATCAGCTCGATCATCGTCGGATAGGGCGGCCCCTTGAAGGCGTAGGCCGCCAGCATCTCGCGCAGGGCCGCGTTGACGTTGGCCTCGCCGATTTCGTCGGCCAGCCGGTACATCACCAGCGAGCCTTTGTTGTAGTAGATGTACGGCTGCTCCTCGACCCGGGCCAGGGGCAGCTCCTCGATCACCTCGCCGCCGCGCGAGCGCAGGTAGCGATCCAGCTCATACTTGAGGAACTTGCGGATCATCGGCTCGCCGTAGGTCTTCTTCATGACCATCAGGGCCGAATACTGGGCCAGGGTCTCGGCCAGGGCCGCGCCGCCTTGCTGGTCGGCGCCGATCAGCTGGTGGGCCCACCACTGGTGGCCGATCTCGTGCGCGCCGACATAGGTGACCATGTCGATCTTGCTGGGATCCTCGTAACGCGACACGAAGCCCAGGTTCTCGGACCAGGGAATGGTGTTGGCGAAGGACTGGGCGAAGTTTCCGTAGCCTGGGAACTCCAGATAACGCAGCTGGCGGAACTGGTAGGGGCTCAAATTGGCCTGGTCGTAGTCCAGCGACCGCTTCATCGACTCCAGCATGCGGTCGATGTTCCAGGCGTGGGCCGGATGGTAGTAGATCGCCAGGTTCACGCCCTTGTAGGCTTCCTCACGCAAGGCGTAGCGGGCCGACTGGATCGAGAAGAAGTGCAGGATCGGGGCCTCGGTCACGAACCGGGCGGTGCGCCGGGGGCCGCCGCCAGCCACCGGACCACCCGTCTTCACGGGCTCGACCCAGGTGCGCTCCGAGACCTTGTAGCCCGGCGCGATCGGCGTCTGGTCGGCGTCGGTGGTGACGGTGATGTCGGCCGTCACCCAGTCGCTGTCGCGACGCAGGCCGTTGAACTGGCGGGACGGGACGTCGCCCAGCTTGGCCGGACGCAGCTCGGCCGGCAGGCCGTACTTGCGGCGCTTGGTGCGATCCTTCAGGAGGCCGCCCCGGTCCATGCCCAGCGAGGGCGCCAGCAGCTGATCGTTGATGAAGGTCCCATTGTCGACGACGTGGGTGTCGGCGCCGCTGTTGGGGAAACCCAGTTCGACCCGGGCGGTCGAGAACGACATCATCCGCCGCTCGCCCGGCTGCATCGGGGTGTCGAAGGCGAAGATGCGGTAGTTGAAGCGCTCGAACGTGCGCTTGGGCCGCGCGCCCTCGATCGACAGGGCCAGCACCTTAAGATCGCGATCGAAGCGCACGTGGATCTCGCGCAGCGGCTTTCCGGTGCGGTTCTCGAACTCGTAGACGCCCTTGGTGTCGACGCGCGGCATGTGCGGACGGATGTCAACGTCCAGCTTGACCGCCACGATCTTGGGCTGAGGCGTGTTTTCGAACTGCAGCAGGGTCCTTTCGTAATCGGCCTGCCAGCGCTCGTTGGAGAGGGCCGTGCGGTACTCGTTCCAGACGTTGGTGTTGAAGAAGATGAAGACGCCCAGGCCGGCGAACAGCACCGCTGCCCCGGCCATCACCAGGCCCGAACGGCCGATCAGGCGGCGCGGCAGGGCGGCCAGGCGCGGCCTCAGGCGGCTTTCGGTCCCCCGCCGCCACAGCACGTGGCACAGCACCAGCAGCATGGTGGCGAACGCCGCCCAGTAGAAGCGGAACCACCAGGCGCCCTTCCAGAACCGGCCCAGCCCGTTGAGGTCGGACTGCGGCACGTTGGGCGCGCCGTCGTAGAGATAGAGATTGTGCTCGGCCCCCAGCCCGCCGGCGACGATCGTGCTGATCAGGAAGAGCACCATCAGGCCCCAGCCGACGAACTTGTGCGGCGACAGCACCTGCAGGAACACCGCCAGCACCGCCAGCAGCAGGCAGTCGAACGTCTGGGGCAGAACCCACCAGACCAGGTAGTTGACCAGTTCCAGGTGCGTGTAGCCTCTGGCCAGCTGCATGGCGATCGCCACCAGCACGCTGACCATGAAGGTCGAGGCCAGGACCAGGGTGATGGCGATGGTCTTGGGCAGCACGAACGCCCAGTCGGGGATCGGGGTGGCGTCGATCAGCTCGTGCGTGCGGCGGTCCTGTTCGCGCCAGACCAGCTCGCCCGCATAGAAGCTGGCGATGACCATGGTCATGAATGGGAAGACGCCCATCATCGCGCCGATCATGGTGCGGGTGACGGGATAGACGGCCCCGCCATAGGCGCCTTCGCTGGTGGCGTACCAGAGATTGAACAGCGACAGCACCGCCGCCAGGCCCAGCAGCACCAGGTAGGCGGGGCTGAGAAACACCTGCTGGGCGTCCAGCCGGGCGCGGGCCCAAAGCTGCGTCCAGCGGGAGGTCAGGTCGAACCGCGGGACGACATGGACCACCGTGGTCGGGCGAACCGTCTCGACCTGGCCTTTCTCGCGCCTGCCGCCGGCCGCCCCATCGCCGCGTCGCAGGTCGAACAGCCAGTAGCCGGCGGCCAGTATGGCGAAGGCCACGCCGATCCAGATCAGGCGATTGGCCAGCAGGTATCCCGTCACGGGAGGGGTCATGGTGTTGCGTTCGGCCGCCGTCCAATAGAGCGTGGCCAGGCGGAAGGCCCCCGCCCCGAACGGCTCGCCCAAGGCCGCCAGCGTCTCCCAGCCCGGCTGGCGCATCAGCATGCCGCCCAGGAACTGCGCGGCCATGAAGGCGATGACGCCGACATAGGTCCACATCATCGAGCGGGTCAGGGTGGTCAGGGCGAAGAAGACGGCCGAGGTCAGCAGAAGCGACGGCAGGGCCAGCACCAGGTAGGCGAAGGCGTAATGACCCAGCACGAACGGGCCGACCGTCTCGGGGTCGACCCAGGGCATGACGGCTCCCACCGCCATGCCCACCGGCACGGCCAGGAACGACAGGGCCGCAGCGGCGAAGGCGCCGGTGAACCGTCCATAGAGGTAGGTGAACTTGTCCAGCCGGGTCGACCGCAGGATGCCGCCGAAGCCGGTCTCCTCGTCGCGCGTGACGATGTTGGCGACGAAGGCCGCCGTCACGAACATATAGATGGCCGCGAAGTTCAGGTGGAGGATGGCGATCGCGGTGGCCGCGTTCTTGTGGACGTTGCCCGACGAGCCGATATTGACGTTGCTGGACGCCACCGCGCCGAACGCCAGCAGGGCGAAGACGATCACCCCCACCCAGAAGACGGGCTGGCGCGTCTGGTAGCGGAATTCGAAGGCGGCGACTTTTCCAAACATCCGGTCGCGCCTCAGGCTGCGCGACGGGTGTTGGACAGGGTCGAGAAGTAGACGTCCTCCAGCCCGCCCTCCACGCGGGAGAAGCCCGCGCCCGGATCGCTGTCGCAAAGGACGTGGATCACGGTGCGCCCGCCCAGCAGGCGCGTGGAGATCACCTGGTGGCTCTCCTTGGCCGCCTCGAGGTCGGCCTTGTCGATGGTCTTCTTCCAGATGCGGCCATCCAGAGCGCGGACGAGGTCGGCGGGCGCGCCCTCCTTGACGATGCGACCGTCGCAGATGATCGCCATGGCCGGGCAGAGGTCGGAGACGTCCTCGACGATGTGGGTGGACAGGATCACCACCACATTCTCGCCGATCTCCGCCAGCAGATTCAGGAAGCGGTTGCGCTCCTCGGGGTCGAGGCCGGCCGTGGGCTCGTCGACGATGATCAGGCCGGGGTCGCCGATCAGGGCCTGGGCGATGCCGAAGCGCTGGCGCATGCCGCCCGAAAAGCCCGCAATGGCCTTCTTGCGCACGGTCCACAGGTTGACCTGGTTGAGCAGGCTCTCGACCAGGTCCTTGCGCTCCCGGGCGCCGGCGATCCCCTTCAGGACCGCCATGTGATCGAGCATGTCGTAGGCCGAGACGCGGGGATAGACGCCGAAGTCCTGGGGCAGATAGCCCAGGGTGCGCCGCAGCAGGTCGGGCGACTTCAGCACGTCGATGTCCCCGAAGCGGATGTGGCCCGAGGTCGGGGCCTGCAGGGTGGCGATGGTGCGCATCAGGGTCGACTTGCCGGCGCCGTTGGGGCCCAGCAGGCCGTACATGCCGCGCGGGATCGTGAGGTTGACCTCGTCCAGGGCCCGAACACCGTTGGCGTAGACGTGGGTCAGGTTCTCGATGATCAGCATCGCGGCTCCGGGCCCTCTCGTATCCTGCGTGACGGGTTTTCGCCACAATTGCTCCAACGTCATGACTCGGCGTCACGGACCAGGGCAAGTGAAAGAACGTTTAGACCACGTCCTTGGCGGGGATGTTGCAGGATCATGTCCTGACAGAGGAGGCCTTTTGATCCGACGGATTTGGGTCTAATCAGGCGCCATGACGTCCTTCGCCTTCCCCCCGCCCGCCCAGTCCACGGTCCCGGTCGCAGGGAGCGACGTCGTTTTCCCCGTCCGCCGCATCCTGTGCGTGGGCCGGAACTACGCCGCCCACCGTCGCGAAATGGGCGGCGACGATCGTGATCCGCCGTTCTTCTTCGCCAAGCCGGCCGACGCCGTGACCCTGGGCGACAAGGTCCCCTACCCCGTCGCCACCCACGACCTGCACCACGAGATCGAACTGGTCGTGGCCCTGAAATCGGGCGGCGCGAACATCGCCGTCGAGGACGCCCTTGCGCACGTGTTCGGCTACGCCGTGGGCGTGGACCTGACCCGCCGAGACCTGCAGGCCGCCGCCAAGGCCAAGGGCCAGCCCTGGGACGCGGCCAAGGGCTTCGACGCCAGCGCCCCGATCACCGCCATCGTCCCCGCCGGCCAGGCTCGCCCCGACGGAGAGATCAGCCTCTCGGTCAACGGCCAGGTCCGCCAGTCGGGCCAGGTGGCCGACATGATCTGGACGATCCCCGAAATCATCGCCGAGGCTTCCAAGCTCTGGACCCTGGCCGCAGGCGACCTGATCTTCACCGGCACCCCCGAAGGCGTGGGCGCCATCGGCAGGGGCGACCGGGTCGAGGGCTCGGTCGAGGGCGTGGGCCGCCTGGCCTTCACCCTCGTCTGACCGGAGCCGCGGCGGTGAAGCTCACCCTGCACAGCGCCTGGCGGGCCAGCGCGCCCTATCGCGTGCGCATCGGCCTGAACCTCAAGGGCCTGGCCTACGACATCGTCCCCGTGAACCTGGTCACGAGCCAGCACCACGACGCCGCCTACGCCGCGCTCAATCCCCAGAGGCTGCTGCCGACCCTGGAGGTCGACGGGCGGATCCTGACCCAAAGCCTGGCGATCCTGGAGTGGCTGGACGAGACCACGCCCGAGCCGCGGCTGCTGCCCGCGGACCCGTTCGCGCGCGCCACGGTGCGCGCCATGGCCGAGATCGTGGCTTGCGACATCCACCCGGTGAACAACCTTCGCATCCTGCGGGCCCTGTCGGGGCTGGGGGCGGAGGAGCCGGCGCGCAACGCCTGGATCCAGCGCTGGATCACCGAGGGCTTCACCGCCCTGGAGCCCCTGATCGCGCGTCACGGCGGCGGCTTCGCGTTCGGCGAGACGCCGGGCCTGGCCGACTGCTGCCTGATCCCGCAGGTCTACAACGCCGAGCGTTTCAAGGCCGACCTGACCCCCTTCCCAGCCATCCGCGCGGTCGCCGCGCGGGCCGCCCAGCACCCGGCCTTCGTGGCCGCCCACCCCGACAATCAGCCGGACGCCATCCATGCTTGAAGATCTCAAAGGCAACAACCTGGCCTGGTCGCTGCGCAAGACCGAGGCCGACCCCCAGTTCTTCAAGCGCCTGGAGGGCCAGCAGAGCCCCGAATATCTCTGGATCGGCTGCAGCGACAGCCGCGTGCCGGCCAACGAGATCGTCGGCCTGGACCCGGGCGAGCTGTTCGTCCATCGCAACGTCGCCAACCTCGCCCCGCCGCAGGACGCCAACTACCTGTCGGTGCTGCAGTTCGCGGTCGACGTGCTGAAGGTCAAGCACATCATGGTCGTGGGCCACTACGGCTGCGGCGGCGTGGCCGCGGCCATCGACGGCAAGCGCCGGGGGCTGGTCGACCACTGGCTGCATCCGATCCGCGAGGTCCACGCCCAGCACAAGCATGAGCTCGAGGCGATCGGCGAGGAGAAGGCCATGCTCAATCGCCTGTGCGAACTGAACGTGATCCGCCAGGTGCGCAATGTCGCCGCCGACGTCTTCGTGCAGGACGCTTGGGCGCGCGGCCAGCAGCTGTCCGTCCACGGCTGGGTCTATTCGCTGGCCAACGGCCTGGTCACCGACCTGGAGGTCGGGATCTCGAACCTGGCCGACTACGAAAAGGCGATCGCGCCGGAAGGCTGCTGACCGTGGCCTCGTCCGACGCCGCCGGCCTGGGCGAGCTGGAACGCCTGAGCGATCCCGCCGCCCGCAACGCCCTGGCGCTCGCGCTGGGCGAGGCGCGCGATCCGGGCCTGCCGGCGGTGCTGGTGCGCCTCATCCAGCGGCCCGACCTGCGCGACCAGCGCGGGACGCTGGTGCATGTGCTGGGCTTCTACGACTGTTCCGAGCACGTGGCCCTGCTGGCCGAACTGGTGGCGGAGGGCAATTTCGAGGTCGCCCACGAGGCCTTCGAGATCGCCGACATCCTCGACGCGATCGACGACGAGGACGCGCAGGCCGCCCAGGCGATCATCGCCAAGGCGCTGACCGCCAAGCCCGCCGACGCCTGGCGCGTGGAGATGCTGCGCGACCTGTCCGATCTGCTCGGCTGAACGCCTCAGCCGCCGACCGCCGGGGCCTTGATCCGCACGCGGGCCGAGACCGTGCGGCCTTGGCCGTCGACCACCTTCAGCCGGTAGAAGCCCGGCGCCGGGGGCTTCCAGATCACCTTGCCGCTGACCGGCTCGGCCGCCAGCGGCGCGCCGGCGACATACCAGGTCAGGTTCTCGCCGCCCGCGGCCATGACCAGGCCGCGCGAGCGGGCCCCGACCGCGTCGACCTGGACCGTCGCTCCATCGGGCGGAAAGATCAGACGCGGCCCCTCGGCCGCGGCGTCCAGGCGCTTGAGAGCCTCGGGCGCGGCCTTGGGAGCGATCGGACGGGGGGCGATGGCCGGAGCGTTCAGCACGTCGGCCACGTCGAACAGCAGCGGCAGGGCCGCATCCCGTCCCGTCAGCCCGCCGCGCGCGCCGCCGTCGGCCCGGCCCGTCCAGACCACGATGGCGTATCCGCCCACCACCCCGGCCGCCACGGCGTCGCGAAAGCCGTACGAGGTGCCGGTCTTGAACGCCATGGCCGGACCGCCCCGGGTCAGGGCCGAGGGCGCGCGGCCGCGCGGCGCCGGGGCCTCCCGCAGGATGTCCAGCACCTGAGCCACAGCCTCGGGCCGGACCAGGCGCGCGCCGCCGGCCTGCTCGCTGCGCCTGGCCTCGGCCTCGGTGAAGGCCAGCGGCTTGGCCGTTCCGCCGTCGCCCAAGGCCGCATAGAGCAGGACCAAGTCGCGCGGGGTGATCCCCGCCCCGCCCAGGGCCAGGGCCAGGCCCGACGCCTTGATCGCCGCCTTGGGCCGCAGCAGCCGGACCCCCGCCCCTTCCAGGCGCGCGGCGAACACCTCCGGCCCCACCTTCTCCAGGGTGGCGACCGCCGGCACGTTCAGCGAATAGGCCAAGGCCTCGCGGGCGGTGACCTTGTCGTGGAAGACATGGTCGAAGTTCTCGGGCTGATAGTCGGCGAAGCGGGTGGCGGCGTCGTCGATCTGGGTGTCGGGCGCGAGGGCGCCGTCGTCGAAGGCGAAGGCGTAGATGAAGGGCTTCAGGGCCGAGCCGGGCGAGCGCACGGCGCGGGTCATGTCCACCCACCCCCCAGGCCGGTCGCGCCCGGCCGAGCCGACCAGGGCCCGTACCGCCCGGCCCTTGATCTCGACCACCAGGATCGCCGCGGTGACGTCGGGCCCCTGCGAGGCGGCCACGGCGGCGGCCATCGGCTCCAGGCGCGCCTGCAGGTCAGCGTCGATCGTGGACAGGACGCTGGGCTGGGCGGCGGGCGCGGCCCGGGCCAGCTCGCCCGAAAGGTGCCAGGCCAGGCCAGGGAACGTCCCGCGCCGGGGCAGTGGTTCGGCCTCGGCCTCGACGGCGGCGGCCTCGGTGATGACCTTGGCGCGCACCATCTTGTCCAGCACCGCGCGGCGGGCGGCGCGGGCGGCTTCGGGTCGGCGATCCGGGCGACGAGCCTCGGGCGACTGCGGCAGGGCGATCAGCAACGCCTGTTCGCCGTCGGTCAGGCTGGTGGGTTCGTGCCCGAAATAGGCCAGACTGGCGGCCCGCACGCCCTCCAGGTTGCCGCCATAGGGGGCCAGGGTCAGGTAGAGGCTCAGGATCTCCGGCTTGGTCAGCCGCATCTCCAGCTGGGCGGCGCGGACCATCTCGATCAGCTTGGAGCCCAGGTTGCGCGGCCGGGGCTCCAACAGGCGCGCGGTCTGCATCGTCAGGGTCGAGGCGCCCGAATTGGGATGTCCATGGACCACCGCCGAGCCGACGGCGCGGGCCAGGGCAAGGGGATCGACGCCCAGGTGAGCCCGAAACCGGGCGTCCTCCACCGCGATCAGGCGCTTCTGGAAGGTCTTGTCGGTGCGCTGGAGATCGGCCCGCACCCGCCAGCGGCCGTCCTCGACCGGCAGGGCCCGCAGCCAGGCGCCGCGATGGTCCAGCACCACGGGCGAGGACCGTCGAGCCCGCGCCATGTCGGGCGGCAGGGCGGCGTCCAGCGCGAACAGGGCGACCTGGGCGGCGACGAAGCCGACCAGGACACGGGTGAGACGAGGGATCAGGGACATCGGAAACGTTTCGATTTCCCGCCGCCACCCCGGGTTCGGGGACGACGGCGGGATCGGGTCACTGCCCCGGCGCCACGTTGATCCGCGCGGCGTCCGACCGGGCGTTGATGCTCGGGCGGTACATGTCCTTGGCCGTTGCGCCGGGCAGGAAGAACTCGCCCGGGGTCACGGCGCGGGCCACGTAGGCCATGGCGAACGGCTTGTTCCCCTCCAGGTCGAGTGCGGCGATGTAGCGATCGTCGCGGCTTTCCTGGACGTCGGGGTTGGTCAGGGTTCCCAGGAACTTGAACGGACCGTTCTGGGCGTCGTCCGCGCCCAGGGTGGTCTCGATCTCGAAGCCGGCCGGCAGGGCGTCGTCGACCACCAGGGCAGTCGAGCGGGCCTGGCCGGAATGTCCGGTCACCAGAACGATCACGCGGTCCCCCTGGCGGATCTGCGACGGATCGATCGCGCCGCCGCTCATCGAGAACAGCCGCTTGGACACCGACAGGCCGTTGCTCTCGGCCGTCGGGGCCGCGACCGGCGTGCCGCGCACGCTGACGGTCCGCCACAGGGCGCCCTTGCCGGCGTTGGTGAAGCGGGCGTCGGCCAGCTTGCCCACCGCCCAGCGCGGCGCGCCGCCGGCCGGCGGCAGGGCGTTGACCCCCTGGGCCTGGATGTCGATCGGCCCGGCCGCCTTCATCAGCTGGCTGGCTGCGAACAGCAGGGCCGCCTGCTCCTGGGTGTTGAGGGCGTCGGGGTCCTTGACCACGTTCTCCAGCCGCCCCTGCAGCTGGCGGGCCACGTCGTTCTGGCCGGCCTGGACGGCCAGGCCCGTGACCATGGCCACGTCGCGCAGCGGGCTCTGGTACCAGTCGGCCTCATCCCGCCAACCCAGCGACCTGACCGCCTGGCGCATGGCCGAGCGGGCCCGGGCCTGGTCGCCCATCAGGGCCAGGCCCGCAGCGATCTGGGCCTTGGCGATCGGCTGGTCCTCGTCCTTCATCTGCACATCGTGCCACCAGCGCAGGCGGGCCAGGTCGCCTCGGCCGGCCTTGGCCATCACATAGAGGGCGTAGGCGCTGGCGCGGCGGCGCATGCGCTCGGTGGCCTTCTTGGAGGCGTCTTCGTTCGACAGCCACCAGCCCGGATATTCCAGGCGATAGGAGACCGAGCTCCAGCCGTCGGGGCGGCTGATCTGGCGCATGGCGTTCAGGGCCTTGTCCATCGCCTCGTCCGGCACTGACACGCCCTGGTTCCTCGCCTCGACCAGGAAGTCGGTGGCGTAGGCGCCCAGCCAGGCGTCGGCCTCGCCGTCGCCCACCCGCCACAGGCCGAACGCGCCGTCCATCGTCTGGCGATCCAGCAGCTTGCCCACCGCCCCGGCCAGGACGGCCGGATTGCGCTTGAGCTTGGGATCGCTGGAGACGCTTTGGGCGTAGAGCAGCGGATAGGCGGTGGAGACCAGCTGCTCGGTGCAGCCGTACGGGTAGCGCTGCAGGGCCACGGCGATCGCCGAGGGGTCGAAGCCGCGGAACGGCGAGTAGCTGACCTGCATGGTGATGTCGCCCGCCGCCAGGCCCGCCAGCAGGCGGTAGTCCGGCGTATAGGTCGAGCCCGGAGCCTGCAGCTCGGTGGTGGTGCGCACCACATCGCCCCAGCCCAGGCGCGTCTGAATCGGATAGTCCTTGGCCGTCTGGAAGCCGGGGCCGGCCACCTTGAAGCCGATCTTGCCCACGCCCGTCACGGTGGGGGCCATGAAGGGGATCTTCTCGGCCACCCGCTGGCCCAGGACCAGGTTGATCAGCTTCTTGAACGCCACGGCGATGCCGTTGCTGGACCAGGCCTCGACGGTGTAGCCGCCGGGCTTGCCCTCAACGTTGTGCAATTCCAGCGTCGCCATCGGCTTGTCGCCGGGGGCCAGGAAGCGCGGCAGGTTCAGGTCCGCCACCACCGGCTGGCGCACGGTCAGGGGCTTGGAGCCCGAGCCCACGGCGTCGTCTGTCCAAGCCACGGCCATGATCCGCAGCTCGCCGTTGAAGTCGGCCGCCGGCAGCTTGACCACCGCCTTGCCGTCCATGCCGGTTTCGACCACGCCCGACCACAGGGCCACGGTCTTGATCGGCGTGGTCGTCAGGCCCTCGCCGCCCAGCTCGTCGCCGCCGAAATTGACGTTGGCCGGCGCGCCCATGTTCGGGTCGAGCAGGCGGCCGTAGTCGTCGCGATAGTTCAGGGTCAGGGCCCGCTTGCCGAAGTACCACTTGGCCGGGTCGGGGCTCTCCTGGCGGGTGAGGCGCAGGATGCCCTCGTCGACGGCCGCCACGGTGACCTTGGCCTTGCGGCCCAAGCCCAGGCCGTTGACCTTCAGGGGGATCTCGACCGGCTGCTTGGAATCGATCTTCACGGGCGTGCCGATATCGACCGTCAGCTTGCGGCCCTTCGGATCGAGCGGCACGTAGATCAGGCCCAGGGCCCGCTTGGGCTTGGGCGAGCTGACCGGGTCGCGCGGCTGGATGACGGTGACCATCACATAGGCCCCGCCGCCCCAGGCCGCCGAGGTCTTCAGGCGTACGGTCGTCCCGTTCTCGCCCACGCTCAGGGTCTTGAAGTCGATCAGTCGGTCGGTGGCCACGGCCACCTGGGCCTGGCCGGCATAGGGCGACTTCAGGGTGATCTCCACCGTGTCGCCCTGCGCATAGGCCTTGGTCCCGGCGGTGACGCGCACGAAGTCGGGCGCCTCGCCCTCCTTCGCCGGCGAGCCCCAGCCCGAGGAGAACTTGGTGACGGTCCTGGCGCCGTCCGGTCCCTCGACCACCAGGCGGTAGTCGCCCCAGCCCAGGCGGCGGTTGAAGCGCGCGGGCGTCCCGGCGCCGATATTGACCGTGGCCTTGGCCACCACCGCGTCGCGGCTGGTGCGCCGCCACTGCCAGCGGCCGTCCTGCTGGAACCAGTCGTAGTTCCAGTTCTCGCTGATCAGGGTGTAAGTCGCGCGCGAAGCGATGCGGGCGCCGGCGGCATTGACCGCGATCATCTCCAGGCTGACAGGCGGGTCGCCGCGCCCCGCGTCGCCCTGCTCGACCTTGACGCCGTAGTAGACGGGCTTGCCGCGGACCTTCAGCTCCAGCCCCTCGCGCACGGGACGGCCGCCCGGCTCGAACACCGAGGCCGTCACCGCCGCCACCAGCGGCTGGGCGGTGTCGCCGGCCTCGGACGTGCCGAGGTTCAGCATGGCGTGGCCCTCGCCGTCGGTGACCGTGGTTCCCAGCTCGATGAACTTCTCGTCGAACGGCGCCAGATCGTCGCCCCACTCGTAGCCCTTGTACTGCGGGAAGGGATCGGTGTCGGTGCGCAGGCGCGCTTCGCCCTGGGTCTGCAGGCCCGCGCCCGGCGCGCCGTAGAGGAAGCGGGCCGACACGTCGATCTTGCGCTCCTGGCCGGCCGCGATGGGCACGGTCGACTGGCCCGTGGCGGTGACCGCCAGGCGCTGAGGCGCGAAGTCTTCGACACTGAAGCTGAACGAACCGGCGTCGGCCTCTGCGCCCTCCATTTTCAGCACCGCCGTCCACCGCCCGCGCGGCGCGCTACGCGGCAAGGCGATGTCGGTGGTCACCACGCCGCTGTCGGCGCGGCTGAAGGCGTAGCGCTTGAACTCCACGCCCGAAGGCCGCTTGACCAGGATGTAACCCTTGCGGTCGCTGACGGCCTTGGCCAGGCGGTCGCGGACCATGGTGGTCAGGCGCACGGTCTCGCCAGGACGGTAGATGCCTCGGTCCGCGTAGAGATAGCCGTCGATGTCGCTGGTCAGCGCCCGGCCGCCCTCGGACTCGGTGCGGCCGCCCACACCCTGCTTCGACAGGTCGACGGGCGACCGGTCCAGGTCCAGCACCGCCAGGTCGCCCTGGTCGCCATAGGCCATGACCATCTTGGCCCGCGACGCGCCCTGCCCTTCCATCAGGGCCCGGGCGAAGCGCACGCGGCCGTCGGCGTCGCTCTTGGCCGACGCCAGGTCCTCGCCGTCCTTGGCCACCAGGGCCACGCGTACGCCCGACAGGGTCTTGGCGGTCTTCAGCGAGCGCACGACCACGTCCAGCGATTCCGCACCGTCGTAGCCGATCAGGGCCATGTCGGTGAACATGATCCAGCGGCGCGCCTGGGCCGGAGTCGGCTCGTCGTCGCCATCGGGATCGCGGCCGCCCGAGGCGTCGCGCGCCTTGATCACGTAGCCGCCGGGTTTCATCTCCTTGAGCACCGCGCCCAGCGGGAAGACCGTGGTGGCCTTCTGGCCTGCCTGGCCCTGGACGGCGACCACGCCCTTCCAGACCTGGCGGCCCTCGTCGTCGGGGCTGTCGTCGCCATAGTCGCTGGCGTAGTCGCCCTCGCCTGTGGGATCGGGCGCGCTGATCGACTTGCGCACCAGGTTGCGGTCGGACACGCGCCAGACCTCGATGGCCAGCTTGGAGACGTTCATCGTCTCGATGGCGACGCCGTCGGACTCCTCGCGCGGCAGGATGACGCCATCGCCGGCGAAGCCCACATAGGGCGGCTTCTCGCCGAAGGTGAAGTCGACGTCGGCGTTAGCGCCCAGGGTCTCGCCGCCCTTGGCGGGCAGGCCCTTGAGCAGGGTCACGCGGTGGTCGGTGAAGCCTATGCCGCCAAGGCACAACTCGTCGTCCTTGACCCGCACGGCCGGCTGACGGCCGATGTCGGGCGAGAGCAGCACGAAGTCGCCATAGGACTTGGACGGGTCCAGAGCCTTGCTCATGCGGATGCAGGCCAGGGGCTCGGCGCCCGAGCTGTCGATCCGGGTCTGCCAGACGGCGAAGCCCTCGGGCTTGGGCACGCCGCGACGGGGCGCGCCGGCGGCACGGGGCTTGCCGAACAGCGACCAGGCCTGACCCTTGGGCGCCTCGGCCTCGGCGCCGGCCTTGTGACCGAAGAACGGAAGTCCGGTGACCTTGCCGGCCGCGAAGCCGCCGCCGAAGCCAACCACCAGCATGGCCGCGCCCACCGCCACCAGCGGCGATTTCAGCGGACCGGGGATCCTGGCCTTGAGGGCGTCCCAACCGGCGGCGAGCTTTCCGCGCCCGCCCGACGGCGGCGTCTCGTCGGTCGACATCCCTCAACCCTCGAACTCATGTGAAGTTGAGGGCGATCTGAGCCTAACCGTGGGTGGCGGTCAACGGCGGCCGCGCATGGCGAGGCGGTTTCCCGATACCGTCTTGGCGATCGGTCTAGGCGTCGAACTCGACACGACCGCTGGCTAGGTCATGGGCGGCCGAGACGATCTTCAGCCGTCCTTCGGCGAGGCGTTGGGCCAGCACGCCATCGGCGACCTTCAACCGGGCGGCGGTGTCGCGGACGTTCTGGCGCATCGCCGCGTCCGCCAGGTCGGCGGGATGGCGGTCCTGAACGCCAAGCACCGCCGGAACGATCGGAAGGACCATGTTCAGCAGCGGCCCACGCAGGTCGGCGCGCCTGGTCGCGACATCGACGGCCGATCCCACCACATCGCACCGGGTGTGGCCCAGCACCACGACCAGCGGGGCGCCCAGCCGCTCGACGGCGTAGACGATCGAACCCAGGCTCTCCTGGCTGACCGTGGGGCCGGCGGCGCGCACCACGTAGAGCTCGCCCAGATTGCAGTCGAAGATCAGCTCCGGCGCGGCGCGGCTGTCGCTGCAGGCGACCACCACCGCAAAGGGCCTCTGGCCGCCGCCAGCCAGGTCGGCCAGACGCGCGGCTGCCGGCAGGGCGATGGTCGCGCCGCCGCGCGCGAAAATGGCGTTGCCCTGCTTGAGCCGGCCCAAGGCTTCGTCGGGACTGACCATCTGGGGCGCGACGACCTCGGCGGCCTCGACGGCGACCGGTTCGTCCAGCGGCTTTACCTGGGTCAGAGCCTTGTCGAGCGCCGCCTTGTCCGCGGCCTGGCTTTTCAACGCGCGGCGGGTGCGGCGGCCTTTGCGAGTGAGGATCGACGGCTCGTCCCCCTCGGCGAGGGCCAGGGTCGGCGCGGTGAGGCCCGCCGCCAGGGCGCCCAGCAACAGTCGTCTCGAAACCATCCCACATCCCCCGGACGAGCAAGGCCGCGCGATCGGCGCGCATACGTCGCTCCAGCCATGGGCCAAGGGCGTTAATCGGGACGTAACGCCCCGGCTCAGAGTGGCAATTCGACGCGTTTGACCACGGTGCGCATGGCGATGCTGGAGCTGACCCGCACCACGCCGGGGATCCGCGTCAGCTCCTGAGCGTGCACCCGCTCCAGGTCGTCGACGTCGCGCACCACCAGCCGCAGCAGGTAATCCGAGCCGCCGGTCATCAGGTAGCACTCGGCCACCTCGCGCACGTGCGAGACCGCTTTCTCGAAGGCGCTGAGCGTGCCCTCGGCCTGGGACGAGAGGGTCACGGTCACGAAGACGCTGAGCGGCAGGCCCACCGCGCGCTCGTCGATCACCGCGGCGTAGCGGCCGATCACACCGGCCTCCTCCAGGGCCTTCACCCGGCGCAGGCAGGCGGATTCGGAAAGATTCACCGCCTCGGCCATTTCCACATAGCTGGCCCTCCCGCGGGCCTGCAGCAGCGCCAGCAGCTTGCGGTCGAAGACATCGAGGTTGGCCGCAGGTTTCTTCAAGCGAGAGGCTCCAAAGCGATGGATTCCTGCATATCACGAATTCTCTGGCACGAAATCCCCCGGGAAACTGCGTTCGCTCAAGCGTAAACCTGCATGAAAAGCGCTTTGGAGGAGACGATCATGCGCGTTGGAGTGCCTTCCGAGATCAAGCCGGGCGAGCACCGGGTCGGCCTGACCCCCACCGCCGTCCGCGAATATGTCGGCCACGGCCACACCGTCCTGGTCCAGGCCGGCGCGGGCCTGGGCGCCGGCTATGCCGACGAGGCCTACGTCAAGGCCGGAGCCACCATCGCCCCGGACGCCGACGCGGTGTTCGCGGGGGCCGACATGATCGTCAAGGTCAAGGAACCCCAGAAGGTGGAGTGGGAGCGCCTGACGCCCCGCCACATCCTGTTCACCTACCTGCACCTGGCGCCCGATCCGGCCCAGACCGAGGGCCTGCTGGCCTCGGGCTGCGCGGCCATCGCCTACGAGACCGTCACCGACGCCAAGGGCGGCCTGCCGCTGCTGGCCCCGATGTCGGAAGTGGCCGGCCGCATCGCCGTGTTCTCCGCGGCCGAGACGCTGCTCAAGCACAACGGCGGCATGGGCCTGCTGCTCAGCGGCGTGCCCGGCGTGCCCCCGGCCCGCGTGGCCGTGCTGGGCGGCGGCGTGGTCGGCTCCAACGCCGCCCGCATGGCCGCCGGCCTCGGCGCCGAGGTGGTGGTGCTGGAACGCTCGATCCCGCGCATGCGCGAGCTGGACGACCTCTACCAGGGCCGCATCCTGACTCGCTATTCGACCATCGCCGCCGTCGAGGAGGAGATCCTCAAGGCCGACGTGGTGATCGGCGCGGTCCTGACCGCCGGCGCCGCCGCCCCCAAGCTGGTGCGTCGCGAGCACCTGTCGCAGATGAAGCCGGGCTCGGTGCTGGTCGACGTCTCGATCGACCAGGGCGGCTGCTTCGAGACCAGCCACCCGACCACCCACGCCGAGCCGACCTACACCGTCGACGGCGTGGTCCACTATTGCGTGGCCAACATGCCGGGCGCGGCTCCGCGCACCTCGTCCGAGGCCCTGGGCAACGCCACGCTGCCGTTCGGCCTGGCCCTGGCCGACAAGGGCCTGGACGCCCTGAAGGACAACGTCCACCTGGCCAGCGGCCTCAATGTGCTGAACGGTCAGCTGACCCACCCGGCGGTCGCCCAGGCCCTGGGCAAGACCTCGATCGATCCTTACGGCGCCTGGAAATAGGTCCGCCGGCCAAGGCTTCGGAAAGGGCGCTCCTCGCAAGGGGAGCGCCCTTTTTCATGTTCGCCGTCCAGGAGCGCTTGACTCATTCATAGCCGAATGGTTATGAGTTGATCCATAGCTGGATGGTTATGGATCAGGAATGCCCGAGCCGCATGACATGCTGTTTCGAACGCTGGCCGACCCCACCCGTCGGGCCCTGTTCGAGCGCCTGTGCCGGGACGGCGAGCAGACGGTGGGGGCCCTGACGGCTCAGGCCGGCGTCTCCCAGCCTGCCGTTTCCAAGCACTTGGGCGTTCTGAAACAGGCCGGACTAGTCAAGGACCGCCACGAAGGCCGCCAGACCCATTACAGCGCCCGGCTGGAAGCCCTGGCGCCGCTGGTCGACTGGACCAGCCGCCTCGCCGGCTTCTGGGAAGGGCGGTTCGACAAGCTCGAGGATTTGCTCAGGAGAATGGACCAATGACGACCAACACCATCGAGGACGTGCGCACCGTCGTGGTCGAGCGCGACATGCCGTTCCCGCCGGAAAAGCTCTGGCGCGCCCTGACCCAGCCCCACCTGGTGGAGGAATGGCTGATGAAGAACGACTTCCGCGCCGAGGTCGGCCACCGCTTCAACCTGCGCGGCGAATGGGGCGGAGTGCTGGACTGCGAGGTCCTGGACGTCGAGCCGCCGCGCAGCCTGTCCTACAGCTGGAATTTCGTGCACGAGGACCCGGCCTTCGACCTGCGCAGCGTGGTGACGTTCACCCTCACCCCGACCGACGCCGGCACCCACCTGCGCATGGAGCAGTCGGGCTTCCGTCCCGACCAGAAGCAGGCCTTCGGCGGCGCCCTGCAAGGCTGGCGCGGGTTCCTGGAAAGCCTGGAAAACGTCACCGCCAAGCTGGACTGAGGCGCCATGGCCGAGGAAGCGCCCAAGCCTGCCCTGCTGTCGGGCGGCAACCCCCAGATCCCCAAGGGCTACGGCGACGGGCCCGTCCAGGCCTATATCGCGGCCATGCCGGGCTGGAAGCGCGACCTCGGCCAACGCCTGGACGCCCTGATCGTCGAAGCCGTCCCCGAGACGACCAAGGCGGTGAAGTGGAACTCGCCCTTCTACGGTCTGGACGGCCAGGGCTGGTTCCTCAGCTTCCATTGCTTCAACCGCTACGTGAAGGTGGCGTTCTTCAAGGGCGCGGCGCTGGACCCAATCCCGCCGGGCGCGTCCAAGCAGGCGGACGTGCGCTATCTCGACATCCACGAGGCCGACACACTGGACGAGCCCCTGTTCTCATCGTGGGTGAGCCAGGCCAGCAGGCTGCCCGGCGAACGCATGTAGGCTTCGAACAGCAAGAAGACGAAGGAAACGACTCCATGGACGACACCGGCGCCCTGACCCCCTCGCAGCTGATCGACGCCCGGATCCAGTCGCTCGGCGATTGGCGCGGCCAGACCCTGGCCCGCGTCCGGGCCCTGATCCACCAGGCCGAGCCCGAGGTGGTGGAGACCTGGAAGTGGCGCGGCACGCCGGTGTGGGAACGCGACGGCATGATCTGCACGGGCGAGACCTACAAGGCCGCCGTCAAGCTGACCTTCGCCAAGGGCGCGTCGCTGGACGATCCCAAGGGCCTGTTCAACTCCAGCCTCGACGGCAACACGCGCCGGGCCATCGACATCCACGAGGGCGAGGCGATCGACGAGGAGGCCCTGAAGGCGTTGGTCCGCGCGGCCGTGGCGCTGAACACGGCCAAGGGGAAGAAGCGCTGAGCGGCTCCTTCTTCTCGGCGATGGATCAGGCCGCGAACCGGCCCAGGTCCTGGTGGCTTTCCACCAGGTCGAGCACATCGCTCATCGTGAAGCCCGGATCGGCCGGATAGAGCGCATCGTAGATCGAGCGGGCGAAGGCCAGGTCCGCCGGCGTCTTCACCCGCCAGTCGTAGTGCGACCAGTCGCGGTGGGTCTTAAGGTGCGCCTGGCTGAACCGGTCGGGCCGGCCGCGGATGGCGGCGGTGGGCGAGATCAGGGCCAGGGGGTCTCGGGCCTCGGCGGCGGCGATGCGCAGGGCCTCGACCGTGACGACCTCGACCTCCAGCCCCGCCGGATAGGTGCGCTGCACGCGGTTGGAGGTGTAGGCCGCGCCGCTGGACAGGGCCAGGCGCACGGCCTCGTCGACCACGCCCGGATCGACGAACGGCGCGTCGCCCTTCAGGCGCACGATGTGGCTGACCGGACCGGCGGCCTCGGCGCAACGAGCGATGCGGTCGAGGATGTCGCTGCCCGCGCCGCGATGGACGGCGTAGCCGCGCGAAACGACCAAGCCCGCCAGGCCGTCGTCGGCGTCGTCCGTGCTGGTGGCGACGATGATTTTGGTCAGGCGCCGCGCGCTGCGCAGCCGCTCGAGCTGGCGCAGGATCATCGGCTCGCCCTGGAGGCTGGCGACGGCCTTGCCCGGAAGGCGCTTGGAGCCCATGCGGGCTTGCACGACAGCGAGGATCATGGCGTTCGGCTCCCTCGTTCTTTCTCAGCTCTTGTTCTGAGGCTGAGCTTCGATTCGTCCCGGCGTCAGGCGACCCAACGTCGCGGGTCGAGCGCCACCGGATCGTCGATGGCCATGTCGTCCCAGTCGAGGTCGGGCGGCGGGCTGGAGGCCGCGGCCACGACAGCGGAAAGTTCGGCGGCCGAGGTCACGCCCACCAGGACGGCGCTGGCCTCGACGCGCGACAGGGCGAAGCCCAGCGCCGCCTGCAACGGGTCCGAGCGCCCTTCGGCGATCATGCGACGCACCTTGGACAGGCGGCCCGAGGCGCCCTTCAACTGGGCGGGCACGCGGTCGGGCGGCAGGAACAGCAGGCCGTTCAGGAAGATCGAGCGCAGTTGCACCTCAATGCCCATGCCGGCGATGCGCTGCAGCGAACCATCGGCCAGCAGGCGCTGGTCCAGCAGGCTGGCCGGCGCCTGGAGAACGTCGGGCTTGAACCGCCGAGCCACCCCCACCGGATCGTCGCTGGCGTGGGCGGCCACGCCGACACGGGCGAACAGGCCCTGGTCGCGCAGGCGCTGCAGGCGATCCCAGACCGCCGCGCCGTGCGGACCGAACAACTCCGAAGGCGAGGAGACGATGATGGCGTCGGCGCGTTCGACGGCCAGACGGCGCAGCGATGCGCGGGCCTCGGCCTCGACGAAATCGGGTCCGCGGTCGGCGCGGGCGGCCGCCAGGGTCAGGCGGAAAGGCACGGGACGCGGGATCAGATCGCCCAGCACCTGCTCGGCGCGGCCGTGGTTGCCGCTGACGTCCAACACCGACAGGCGGGCGCGGGCGGCGATGTTGAGGATGTCGCGGGCTTCCATCTCCGGCGACCGGGCGCGCGGCGAGGCGCCCATGCCGTCCAGTCCGAACTGGGCGGCGGCGATACCGAGCTTGGAGACGGTGAGCGACATGAAAAACCGCGCGGACTGACAACCAGTAGCCCGAAGAGTAGGCGCCAAGGTTTGAAGAAGGCGTTTCTGGAAACTTGCCGAGGGGTTAATGTCGCTGGCGATGGACCTGCCGGACGCCGCCGAAATCGACGCCCTTTCCGACCCCGCCGATTGGCCTGCCTGGGGCCTGGACGAGGACATGCGACCCGCTCTGGAAAGGGCGCTGGCGCGCGGCCCGGCGGCCCTGGCCACGATCGTCGCCCTGGCCGAGGGCGGTCCCCGACCCGTCGGAACCCAGATGGTTTTCGGCGCGGGCGTGCGAGCCGGATTCCTGTCGGGCGGGTGCATCGAGGCCGACGTCGAGGGTCATGCCCGCGCTTGCCTGGCCGACGGCGAATCACGACGGCTGGTCTATGGCCAGGGCAGCCCCTGGCCGGATATCCGCCTGCTGTGCGGGGCGCGCATCGAGATCCTGGTCGAACGGCTGGCGCCTGACGACGAGGCCGCTCGCACCCTGCTGACCCTGGGCGCGGCCCGGATTCCAGCCGCCTGGGTCAGCGACGGCCGGCGCCGGCTATGCGCGCCCGCCTCCGAACGTCCCGCCGCCTGGCCGGGCGCGTTCGAACGCCGTTTCGACCCCGCCGCCCGCCTGGTGGTGTTCGGCGGCGATCCCACGGCCCTGGCGGTGGCGACGCTGGGCGCCCAGTCGGAATTCGAGACCACGCTCGTGCGGGTCAAGGGCCCCCTGACCCCGCCGCCTCTGGCGCGCGTGGCCTACCGCCGCGACGCCGCCCGTACGGCGCTGGAGGCCATCGGCCTGGACGCCTGGACCGCCGTGGCGATCTGCGGCCACGACCCGGAGGTCGACCACGAGGCCCTGCTGGCCGCCCTGCCCTCGCCCGCGCCCTATGTGGGCCTGCTGGGCGCGCGGCGACGCCTGGGCGAGCGCATCGAGCGACTGCGGGCCGCCGGGATCGGCGACGCCGACCTGGCCAAGCTGCGCGCGCCGATCGGCCTTGACCTGGGCGGCAAGGCCCCGTTCGAGGTCGCGGTCGCGGTGATCGGCGAAATCATGGCCGCCCGCCACGGCCAGGTCGCGCTGGCCCGGCGGGGCGCCTGAGACCTTCTTTCCTTGAGAGGGTTTCGAGGAGCCCCCTACTCCGCGCGCCAGTCGCCCGACTTGCCGCCGGTCTTCTCGACCAGGCGCACGGCCTCGATGACCATGCCCTTCTCGGCCGCCTTGAGCATGTCGTAGATCGTCAGGCAGGCCACAGAGACCGCGGTCAGGGCCTCCATCTCCACGCCTGTCCGCCCCTTCAGCCGCACCAGGGCCCGCACGGCCAGGCCGCCCTCGGCGGGCTCGACCGAGACCTCGACCTTGCTCAGGGCCAGGGGATGGCACAGCGGGATCAGGTCGGAGGTCTTCTTGGCGGCCATGACCCCGGCGATCTCGGCCACGGCGCGTACGTCACCCTTGCGGCCCGTCCCGGAGATGGCCAGGGCCAGCGTCTCGGGGCTCATGCGCACAAAGCCTTCGGCCACCGCTTCGCGCGCCGTCTCGGCCTTGTCGGAGACGTCGACCATCCGGGCCCGGCCCTGTTCGTCGATGTGGGTCAACCGCCCCATAGCCTAGCGCTCCAGCAGGCGCGGCATCAGCTCGACCATGTTGCAGGGCTTGTGGCGGCTGTCGAGCTGGGCGGCGATCACCTTGTCCCAGCCGTCGCGCACCGCGCCGTTGCTGCCCGGCAGGCAGAAGACGAAGACGCCGTCGATCAGGCCGGCCGTCGCCCGCGACTGCAAGGTCGACAGACCCACCGAAGCGTAGCTGACCATGTGGAACACCACCGAGAAGCCGTCGATCTTCTTGTCGAACAGCGGCTCCAGCGCCTCGGGCGTGACGTCGCGGCCAGTCAGGCCCGTGCCGCCGGTAGTGACGATGGCGTCGACCTGGCCGGAGGCGATCCAGGACCGGACCTGCGCGCGGATCTGCTCGACGTCGTCGCGCACCACCGCCCGACCGCCCAGCTCGTGGCCGGCGGCGACGACGCGGTCGACCAGCACCTGGCCGGAGGTGTCGCTTTCCTCGTCGCGGGTGTCGGAGATCGTCAGGATCGCCACGCGCACGGGCTTGAACGGCAGCTCCGGATTGATCCCGCCGCCCGGTGTGAGGCCCGCTGCCGACATCCTCAGTTCCTTTCCTGATCCCAACGCTGGGCGTCGGTCCTATCCTGAGCCGTCGGCTCGATCCAGCGGTCGCCGTCCGGGCCGTGCTCCTTCTTCCAGAACGGCGCACGGCTCTTGAGCCAGTCCATCAGGAAGTCGCACGCCTCAAAAGCGGCGCGGCGATGCGGCGCAGCCGTCGCCACGAAGACGATGGTCTCGCCGGGGGCGATCCGGCCGATGCGGTGGACGATGCGATAGTCGTGCAGGCCAAAGCGCGTCCGGGCGGCTTCGGCGAATTCGGCGATCGCCGCGTCGGTGAAGCCGGGATAGGCCTCCAGTTCCAGCAGCCGGGCCTGACCGTGCTCTGCCCGGGCCAGGCCCACGAAGCTGGCCACGGCCCCGGTCTCGTCGCGGCCGGCGCAGAAGGTGGTCAGCAACGCGCCCGGTTCGAAGGCCTGGGCGGTCAGGGTGATCGAAGGAAAGGTCGTCACCCTTCAGCCCCCGCTCATCGGCGGCAGGAAGGCCACCTCGCTGGCGGCGGTCAGGACGGCCTCGCCCCGGACGATGGCCTTGTCGACGGCCACCTGCACGCCCGGCCCATCCAGGGCCTCGCCCAGGGCCGGGTCCTCGTCGGCCAGGGCCGCGCGCACCTCGGTGATCGAAGCGGCCTCGACCGGACGCTCGCGCCAGCCGGCCTGGTCGGCCAGGCGTCCAAACAGCAAGACCTTGGCCATGGTCAGCCGCCCGTCGTCGACATATGGCGCACCACCGCCGGGCGCGCTTCGCCGATATGGAAGTCGTGACCCTGGGGCTTGGCGCCGATCGCGCGGAAGATGGCGGCCGTCAGCTCGGCGTCGGTGGCTCCGCCGCGCATCACCGCCCGCAGATCGCTGGCGTCCTCGCGGCCCAGGCAGGTATGCAGGGTGCCGGTGCAGGTCAGGCGGACCCGATTGCAGGCCTCGCAGAAATTGTGGCTCAGGGGGGTGATGAAGCCCAGGCGGCCGCCGGTCTCTTCGACCTTGACGTAACGCGCCGGTCCGCCGGTGGCGTAGGCCAGCTCAGACAGGGTCCAGAAAGAGGAAAGGTCGCGGCGTACGTCCTTCAGCGACAGGAACTGATCGGTGCGGTCGACGTCGACCTCGCCGAGCGGCATGGTCTCGATCAGGGTGACGTCCGCGCCCAGGCCGTGCGCCCACTGGATCAACTCGGGCAGTTCGGCGGCGTTGTCGGCCTTCAGGGCCACGGCGTTGACCTTGACCCGGATCCCGGCCGCCAGGGCCGCGTCTATCCCCGCCAGCACCTTGGCCAGGTCGCCGCCGCGCGTCAGCCGTCGGAAGAGATCGGGCTTGAGCGTGTCGAGCGAGACATTGATCCGCCGCACGCCCAGCCGGGCCAGGTCGGCGGCGTGGGCGGCCAGCTGGGTGCCGTTGGTGGTCAGGGTCAGCTCGTCGAGCGTCCCGGCGCGCAGGTGGCGCGACAGGTTCTCCACCAGGCCCATGAAGCCCTTGCGGACCAGCGGCTCGCCACCGGTCAGCCGCAGCTTGCGCACGCCCAGGCCCACGAAGGTCGAGGCCAGGCGATCCAGTTCCTCGAGCGTCAGCACCTCCGCCTTGGGCAGGAAGGTCATGTGCTCGGCCATGCAATAGGTGCAGCGCAGGTCGCAACGGTCCGTGACCGAGACGCGCAGATAGGTCACCGCCCGGCCGAAGCCGTCGATCATCCGGGGCGTCGTCGAGACCGCTTGCGCGGGACTGGCGTCATAGGGCGTCATGCTGCGCTCAAGAATAGGCGCGACAGGTCATGGCGAAAAGGGAAAGCACGCGACTGGAGGCCATCGTCCTGGCGGCGGGGGCCGGACGCCGTTTTGGCGGACGCAAGCTGGTCGCGCCGTTCCGGGGCCGGCCGCTGATCGCGGGCGCGCTGGACGCGGCGTTCGCCGCCCCTGTGCGGACGGTGACCGTGGTCACGGCGGGGGACGCCGAAGTGGCGGCGACCGTCCGCGACCATGCGCGAAGCCTGGAACGGGAGGCCGACCTGCGCCTAGTAGTCGCCGACTCAGCGGCCGAAGGCATGGGCGCGTCGCTGAGGACGGGCGCGGCCTCGCTGCCCGCCGACACGGAAGGCGCGTTCGTGTTCCTGGGGGACATGCCGCGCATTCCACGGGAGGTCGGACGGGTGCTGGTCGCCCTGCTGGACACCGATCACGACATGGCCGCCCCGGCGTTCAAAGGCCGCCGAGGCCATCCGGTGCTGTTCGGGCAAGCCTGGCTGCCGGCTCTACTGGGCCTCGTGGGCGATGTCGGCGCCCAGGCCATCGTCGCCTCGGCCGGCGCGCGCCTGGCGGTGGCCGACGGATTCGGCCCGGAGATCCTGTTCGACATCGACCGGCGCGAAGACCTGGCCTGAGGCCTGCTGACGCCGCTCGCGCCAGCCGGCCCAGGTCCCGAAGGCGATGCAGATCAGGATACCGTAGCTCCAGATCGCCATGCTCATGTTGAAGGTGCCGATGGCCACGCGCAGATCGATGGCGGTGGCCACGTGCGAGACCACGACAATCAGCTGGAAGGACGCCGCCAGCAGGGTCCAGATCAGCCGGGTCTTCAACGAGATCCACAGCAGGTAGACCAGCGCGGCGACATCCACGGCCATCACGCCCATGTCGGTGTTCTGGCCGTCGTTGCGGTAAACCAGCAGCGAGACGATCCAGCAGAACAGGAACCCTGCGCCGGCGCGGCGGGCGGCGTAGTCGCCCAGCCAGGTGGCCAGGCCGCAGACCAGCGTGGCCAGTCCCAGGGAAATGTAGACGTGCAAGGCGGCGTCCGTCGTAGCCAGTTCGGACGCCACCATGCCGTAACCTCTTCCTTTCGAGAAGCCGCCTCCCCGCCTAGTGGCGGGTCAGCCGGCCCTCCCACAGAATGCCTCGCACCTGCTCGAGGATGGCGAGCGCGCCGTTGACGTCGCCCTTCTCGTCCAGGGCCACCAGCCGGGGCATCAGCACCGACAGGATGCGACGCTGGACGGGCGCCAGCGTAGTCAGGTGAAGACGGAACTCGGCGAGCTCTTCTTCGACGCCGGCCGCGTCAGGGGTCGCGGCGACTTGGGAGGTGCTCATGCGGCGCGCCCCTCGACCACTTGCAGGCCGACGGCCAGTTCGCTGGGCTTGGGCAGGTCACCCACGGCCAGGGCCCCGCAGCCGATCTGGGTACGGACGGTCTTTAGCGCATCGTGCGCGCCCAGGATGGTGCGACGGGCCGAGACGATATGGGACAGGGTCTCGCCGAGGTTGTCGACGGCGTCCTGGCCGATCATGGCCGACAGATTGGTCTCCAGGCGGAGCGAGGGCAGAAGGCCCATGAGCTCCGCGGTTTCGCGAAGAGCAGCGTCGATCGCGGCCTCAGCGCGCGCCAGCTTCGCGGCGCCGGCGCGGGCGGCTTCGGTTCTTTTCATGCAAGACTCTCCCGGTCGCACGGGTCCCCCCCGCACGTTCAAGTCGATGAAGTTTTGACGGAACAGGCGCTTAGCGCGCCCTGGCGACCCGGCCGTCTTCGCGGAACTGCTCAAGCGCGAAGAGGAACTGATGGGCGCCGATGGTCACCGTACCGAGCAGCAGCGCGCCCAGTATGGCCGTGGCCAGGACCAGACCCAGCCACTGAATGGAGCTCAGGTCATGGCGCCAGCTCCTCCCAGTTCGCTCCGCAGCGGCGTGTCGTCCGCCAGGAAGGCCGTGGCCGCCAGGACTCGCAGGAGGAGCTTGCTGGGAGGATCCCCAGCCTCCTGGGCCCGGCGCAGCGCCGAGACGGTTTCCGGCACCAGCCGCCCCCGTTCCGGCGTCCCCGCCATGAGGGTCAGCCCCTCTTCCAGGGACTGCCAGCTGGCGATGAAGAACGCCGACGACTGGCTGGGTTGGGACGTGGGATGCTGGGTCATGACTGCTCTCGCTGTTATGAACAGGAAAGCCGTCGGAATCGGTCGTGGCTAGCTGGGCCGATTGCTTACGGTAGTCATTACCGGGGTCGGTTTCCCAGGCGATGAACGCCAGGGCCGCGTCACGGCGGTTCATGCCGGCCAGCCGCCGGCGCGCGCTGAGCACGTGCATCTCGACGGTCTTCGGCGACAAACTGAGAAGACGCGCGATCTCCTTGGATTGGCGATGCTGGGCGATGAGACGCAGAATCTCGCGCTCGCGCGGCGTCAGCCGTTCGAAGCCCAGATTGTCGTCTGAATCCACCATGGCGCTAAAATGGGTCCAGCCTCGCCTTCCGTCCAGCTAGACTTGAACGAAAGCGCCACCGCAAGAGATCCTTACGCGAACAAGTCCGCGAACGACTCTCAGCTTGTCGAGCGCACGAACGGCAGCCGCGTGGTCGCGGTCCCCGAAAGAGCCAGCAGGGCGTTGGCCACGGCCGGACCGATCACCGGCGTTCCGGGTTCGCCGACGCCGCTGGGCGCATTGCCCGACGGCACGACATAGGTCTCCACGGTCGGAGCCTCGTTCATGCGCAGCACGCGGTAGGTGTCGAAGTTGCTCTGGTCCACGGTCCCGTCGGTGAGAGTGACCTCGCCGTAGAGCACGCCCGACAGGCCGTAGCAGGTTCCGCCCTCCATCTGGGCGGCGACCTGATCGGGCGAGACGGCCACGCCGCAGTCGATGGCGGTGACGACGCGGCCCACGCGCGGGGCGCCGTCCACCAGCTTGACCTCGGCCACCTGGGCCACCACCGAGCCGAAGCTCTCGTGCACGGCCACGCCGCGCGTGAAGCCGGCGGCCGCGGTGGGCCCCGCCTTTTCGACGGCCAGATTCAGGGCCGCCAGGTGTCGTTGGGCGCCCGCCTTGGCGTAAAGGGCGCGGCGATACTCCACCGGATCCTTGCCGGCCTTTCGGGCCAGCTGGTCGATCGTGTGCTCCATGACGAAGGCGGTGTGGGTGGCCCCCACCGACCGCCACCACAGTACGGGGACCCCCGCCTCAGGCAGGGCCAGCTGAGCATCGACCACCGGCGTGGCCTTCAGATAGGGCGAGCCCGCCGTACCTTCGATCGCGGTCTGGTCAGGCCCCTTGGAGGGCATCGGAGAGCCCTTCATGATCGACTGGGTGACGATGCGGTGGCGCCACGTGGCCGGATAGCCGTCCTTGTCGAGGGTGACGCGCACGGCGTGATGGGTCAGCGGCCGATAGTAGCCGGCCCGCATGTCGTCCTCGCGCGTCCAGACCAGCTTCACCGGTCGTCCGCCGCCCACCTTCTTGGCCACATGAACGCACTCGGCCACGTAGTCGGACTGGAAGTTGGCCCGCCGCCCGAACGAGCCGCCCGCGAACAGGGTCTCGATCTCGACCGAGCCCGGCAGGGTTCCGACGATCTTGGCCGCCGCCAGCTGGTCCAGGGTCTGGCCCTGCGAGCCGTGGATCAGCTTGCAGTGGTTGCCGTCGACGACGGCCACGCAGTTCATGGGCTCCATGGTGGCATGGGCCAGGTAAGGGAAGTCGTAGGTGGTCTCGAAGGCGTCCTTCCCAGCCGAGGCCGCCGCCGCGTCGCCCTTGGAGTCGAAGGCCTCCCATTTCAGGTCGGAGGGCCCCTTTCCGTCGGCGATGTCGCGCCACTGCTGGGCGATCGTCGCCGAGGAGCGCGTTTCGACCGCGCCTTCGTCCCACTCGACCTTCAGCGCCTCGCGCCCCATGCGGGCGGCGTAGGTGGTGGCGGCGGTGACCGCCACGCCCGTCGGAATCTCGAAGACGTCGACCACGCCCGCCACCTTCTTGGCCTCGGTGGCGTCGAAGCTCTTCACCTTGGCCCCGAAGCGCGGAGGGTGGGCGACCACCGCCACCAGCATGTCGGGCAGGCGGACATCCTGGGTGTAGCGGGCCGTACCGTCGCTCTTGGCCTGGCTGTCCTTTCGGCGCACACGGTCGGTGCCGATCAGGGTGAAGGTCTTGGGATCCTTCAGCTTGGGATCGGCGGGCGGGGTGATCTTGGCCGCGTCGGCCAGCAGCTCGCCGAAGGTCGCCGACTTGCCGCCCGGATGACTGACGACGCTGTCCTTGACGGTGACCTCGGAGGGCGCGACGCTCCATTTGGACGAGGCGGCCTGCACGAACATCTCGCGCGCCCCGGCACCGGCCTTGCGCAGCTGGTCCCAGGAATTGGAGATCGCCGACGAGCCGCCGGTCAGCTGGGCGCCCAGGGCGCCGTTGCCGTAGAGCTTGGCGTTGGCCGGGGCGTGGACGACCTTGACCCGTGTCCAGTCCGCGTCCAGCTCCTCGGCGACAATGGCCGCCAGGCCCGCATGGTTGCCCTGGCCGAACTCGATGTGCTTGGACAGCACCGTCACCGCGCCGTCGGGATCGAAGCGGATGAACGGCCCGAAAGCCCCCACCTCGACCTTGGAGCCGGCGCTCATCAGGTCGGCCGGCGAGCAACCGACCAGCAGCGAGCCGCCGACCAGGGCCGCGCCCACCACGACCACATCGCGGCGGCTGGGCCCCTCGTCCCGGCCGAACTTGCCGAAGGGCGCGTTCATTGGCCCGCTCCCCGTCCGGTCGCGCCGGTGGCGGCGGCGATGTCCTCGTCGGTGTCGTTGGCGACGACGGCCTTGGCGGTCGGGGCGGCGACCACGGGGGCCGAGGCCTGGCCGGCCGCGTCCTTGATCGCCGCGCGGATGCGCTGGTAGGTGCCGCAGCGACAGATGTTGCCGCTCATGGCGTTGTCGATGTCCTCGTCGCTGGGCGACTTGTTCTGGGCCAGCAGGGCCGCAGCCGACATGATCTGGCCGGACTGGCAGTAGCCGCACTGGGGCACGTCGTGCCGCACCCAGGCCTGCTGCAGGACGTGATTCCCGCCCAGCCCCTCGATGGTGGAGACCTTGGCGCCCTGTAGCGCCGCGAGAGGCGTGACGCAGGCCCGCACCGGATCGCCGTTGACATGGACGGTGCAGGCTCCGCACTGGGCCATGCCGCAGCCGAACTTCGTCCCGGTCAGGCCCAGTTCGTCACGGAGCACCCACAGCAGCGGGGTTTCTGGGCCGGCCTCGACGGTCACCGCCTTGCCGTTCACGTCCAGGGTCGTCGCCATGCGCCTTCGCCTCCCAACGAAATTGCAGGCCGGAAAAGGCCCGACGGCGAATCTAACACCGTTCAGACCCAAACCCGCCAGTGAATTCTTGGTTCAGGCGCGCTAGCGTGGCCGCCTGTCGATCGCATCAGGACCCGCCCCGTTGGATTCGTTTCCCGCCTACTTCCCCCTGGCTGGCCGCAAGGTCGTGATCGCCGGGCGCGGCGAAGCCGCCGAAGCCAAGGCCCGCCTCTTCGACGGCTCGCCCGCCGCCCTGGTGCGGCTGGACGGGCCCGCGGCCTTCCTGCCGGGCTCGTACGTGGGAGCGGTGCTGGCCTTCGTGGCCGGCGAGGACGAGGTGTTCCTGCAGGCCGCGGCCCAGGCGGCGCGGGCGGCGCGGGTGCTGGTCAACGTCGTCGACAAGCCGGCCATGAGCGACTTCAACACCCCCGCCGTGATCGACCGGGGCGAGGTGGTGGCGGCCATCGGCACGGGCGGCGCGGCGCCGGTGCTAGCCACCAAGCTGCGCAACGACATCGAGGCGCAGGTGCCTGAAGGTGCGGGACGGGTCGCGGCCCTGTTGCGCCGGTTTCAGGATGAAGTGCGCGGGGCCCTGCCGGCCCTGCACGAGCGCCGGGCCTTCCTGCGCGACGCCCTGGCTGGCGAAGCCGCCCAGGCGGCGATGGCCGGAGACATGGAGACGGCCGGGCGCCTGTTCCGCGAGGCCCTGGCCAAGGGCGTGGGCCGCGAGGGCAAGGTGCGGTTCATCGCCGGCAAGGGTCCGTCCGATCTGTTGACCCTGCGAGCGGTCCGCGCCCTGGGCGCGGCTGACGTCCTGGCGGCCGACGAGGAGGCCGATCCCGAGATCGTCCGCATGGCCCGGCGTGACGTCCACCGCCTGGCGCCCGGCGAGGCCACCGCCGAACGGCTGATCGCCCTGACCCAGGACGGCAAGCAGGTGGTGCGCCTGGTGGCGGCCCCGATCGATCCGGCGGTCATCCAGGCCCTGGCGGCCGCCTCGGTCCCGGTCGAGGTGCTGATGGCCGCCCCCGCCGGCTGACGCCTATTCGTCCAGCGGCCGGCCCCGGGTCTCGGGCAGCAGGAACAGGGTCGTCAGGACACTGATCAGCGTGAAGAGCACCGGATACCAGAGCCCCGCATAGATATCGCCCACCGCCGCGACGATGGCGAAGGCGCTGAACGGAACGAAGCCGCCGATCCAGCCCGTGCCGATGTGATAGGGCAGCGACAGGGCGGTGTAGCGCACCCGGGTCGGGAACAGCTCGACCAGGGCCGCCGCCAGCGGGCCGTAGAGGGCTGTGGCCCCGATCACGAACACCAGCAGCACGCCGAACAGGCCCCACCAGTTGACGCGCGCCGGATCGGCCTTGGCAGGATAGCCCGCCTTGGCCAGGGCGGCCTTGATCTCGGCCTCGCCGGCGGCCTTCGCCGCCTTGGCCTCCTTGGGCGGCAGGCCCTTGGCGCTGCGAGAGACGATGCGCGTCTCGCCGACCTCAACCACCGCCGCCGAGCCGGCGGGACCAGCTTGATTGGCGTAGGAGATCCCGGCGTTGGCCAGGGCGCTCTTGGCGATGTCGCACGACGAGACGAAGGCGGCCTTGCCGATGGGGTCGAACTGCAGGGCGCAGTCGGCGGGATCAGCGGTGACGGTGACCGGCGCCCTGGCCGAGGCCTCCGCCAGCGCCGGATTGGCGGTCCGCTCCAGCAGATGGAAGCCAGGGAAGTAGAACACCAGGACCAGGGTCATGCCGCCCAGCATCACCGGCTTCCGGCCGATCTTGTCCGACAGCCAGCCGAAGACGACGTAGAGCACCGCGCTGACCGCCGCGGCGGCCATCATCAGGCCGTTGATCGTGCCTGGCGCGACCTTGAGGAACTTCTCCAGGAAGGTCTGGATGTAGAAGAAGGTCGTGTACCAGACCGCTCCCTGGGCCGACATCATGGCGAAGAAGGCCAAAAGGACCAGCTTGAGGTTCTTCCACTGGCCGAACGCCTCCGCGTAGGGCGCCTTGGATTCCGCGCCCTCCTGCTTCATGCGGGCGAAGGTCGGGCTTTCGCTGAGCTTCAGGCGCATCCAGACCGAGACCGCCAGCAGGCCGATCGAGACGGCGAAGGGAATCCGCCAGCCCCAGGCGTCGAAGGCCTCGGGTCCGGCCGCGCCGCCCAGCACCCAGCGGGTCGCCAGGATGACCAGGAGCGCGGCGAAGAGCCCCAGCGACGCCGAGCTCTGCACCCAGGCGGTCGATCGGCCCCGCTCGCCAGGCGGCGAGTGCTCGGCCACGTAGATCGCGGCCCCGCCGTACTCGCCGCCCAAGGCGAAGCCCTGCACGCAACGCAGCAGGATCAGCAGGATCGGCGAGATGATCCCTACCTGCTGGTAGGTGGGCAGGAGCGCGATGGCGAAGGTGGCGCCGCCCATCAGCAGCACCGTGGCCAGGAACGCGCCCTTGCGGCCGGCCTGGTCGCCGATCTTGCCGAACACCAGCGCGCCCAGCGGCCGGAAAGCAAAGCCCACCCCGAACAGGGCCAGGGCCGCCACATAGCCGGCGGTGTCGGAGAGGCCCGTGAAAAAGGTCTTGGAGATGACCTGGGCCAGGCTTCCGAAGATGAAGAAGTCGTACCACTCGAACGCCGTGCCCGCCGACGAGGCCGCCACCACCGTGCGCATCGAGGCGCGATCTCCCGCAGCCTGGACCTGAGCCGTCATGCGCCGATTTCCCCCTGTGTGGTTGGGGCAGAGATAACGCGCTTCCGACGATCGAGGAAAGGCCTCAGGCCACGGCCGCCTCGTCGACCGCGTCGGACGTCGCCAGGCGGACGATTTCGCCGATCAGGGCGGATGGCACGATCGGCTTGGCCGCAACCCCGTTCATGCCGGCGGCCAGATAGGCGGCGCGCTGGTGCGACATGACGTTGGCGGTCAGGGCGATGATCGGCGTGCGACCCGACGCGCCGTTCAGCGCCCGGATGCGGCGGGCGGCCTCCAGCCCGTCGATGCCGGGCATCTGCACGTCCATCAGGACCAGGTCGAAGCCGCGCGTGGCCGCGGCCACCCCGGCCAGGCCGTCGTCGGCGGTCTCCACCTCCGCACCCAGCTGCTCGAGGATGCGGCGGGCGACCAGGCGGTTGGTGGCGTTGTCCTCGACCACCAGGATCCGCAGACCGGTCAGCAGATCCTCGGCCATGGCCTCGTCCCGGGCGCGAGCTCTGGCCGGCGGGGCGGCGATGGTCAGGACGAAGGTCGAGCCCACGCCCTCGCGAGACTGGAAGCGGACTTCCCCGCCCATCACCTCGGCCAGGCGGCGGGTGATGGCCAGGCCCAGGCCCGAACCGCCGAAGCGACGAGTGGTGCTGGCGTCGGCCTGCTGGAAGCGTTCGAACAGGCGCCCTTGCGCCTCGGCGGCGATGCCCACGCCGGTGTCGGTCACCTCGAAGGCGATCGTGTCCTCGTCCTCCAGGCGGCGGACCCGCAGGGTGACCGAGCCCTTGAGCGTGAACTTCACGGCGTTGCCGATCAGGTTGAACAGCGCCTGGCGCAGGCGCGAGGGGTCGGTGAGGATCAGGCCGTGATCCGGCGCGTCGACCACCAGGGCCAGCCCCTTGTGTTCGGCCTGGGCGCGCAGCAGCCGGGCCACGCTGTGGGCCAGCTCGCTGGGGTCGACCGCCTCGCGCGTCACTTCCAGACGGCCGGCCTCGATGCGCGACAGGTCGATCACGTCGTCCAGCAGGGTCGAGAGCATGCGCCCGCAGGCCAGGGCCTCGCCCAGCAGATGATCGGCGTCGCCGGGCAGCTTCTCGCGCTTGAGCAGATGCATCACCCCCAGCACCCCGTTCATCGGCGTGCGGATCTCGTGGCTCATATTGGCCAGGAACTGGGCCTTGGCCTCGTTGGCGGCCTGGGCGGCGCGCTCGGCCTCGACCAGGGCCAGCTCGGCCTTCTTCTTCTCGTCGATGTCGAGGATCAGGCCGAACGCCTTGCGGACCCGGCCTGAAGCGTCCAGCCGCAGCTCGTGGAAGATGCGGATCCACCGGGCGTCGCCCTCGGGCGTGATCACCCGCACGTCGAACGAGCGGCCGCGCGATCCCCGATCCTGGCCCTGCCAGGCGCCGGCGGCGGCGTAGACGGCGGCGACGTCATCGGGATGGATCATCGGCCAGACGGCGCTGCGCACGTCCTCGTAGGTGACCCGGCGGCCCAGGATGCGGTGGAATTCGGGCGAGCCCCAGAAGGCCTTGGCGTGGTGGTCGATCTCGTAGACCCCGGCTTGGGCCGCGCCCAGGGCCACACGCAGCCGTCGGGCGTTGGCGCGGGCTTCGCGCCGGGCCGCCGACAGCGCCGTGACGTCGTCCATGTAGGTGATGACGCCGGCGATCTCGCCCGAGGCGTCGCGCCAGGGGCGGGCTTCCCAGCGCAGGGTGTGGGTTCGGCCATGGCCGTCGTGCAACTGGTCCTCGCGGCGCACCACGGTGTGGCCGGTCAGGGCCCGCTCCACCGCCGCCACGAACCGCCGCCGAGTTCCGTAAGTCAGCTCGTGCAGGGTGCGGCCGATCACCTGCTGCTCGCTGGCCTGGAAGATTTCCAGGAACCGCGGGCTCACCACCATCAGCCGAAGGTCGCGGTCGTAGAGGGCCACCGCGAACGGCGCCTCCTCCACCAGCTTGCGCGCCTGGCGCTCGGCCCAGACGGCCGCGTCACGGGTGCGGACCACATCGGTGACGTTTTGCGAGATGCCCTTCAGGGCGAACATCCCGCCGGGCCGGGCCTCTGTGCGGAAGGTGGCGCGATAGGTGAACCACTGGTCGTCGGCCCCGCGCAGGCGGTGCTCGAACGAACCGCCCTCGCCCGTGCGGATGGCCCGCTCGAACAGGGCCCGCAGGTCGTCGCGCTCGCCGTCGTCGAGCCGGGCGTAGAAGCCTTCCGGGCGGGCCACGTCCTCCGGGCTCAGGCCCGTGGCGGCCAGGATGTCGCGCGACCACTCCACCCGCTGCTCCAGCGGCTCGTAACTCCAGACGCCGATGCCGGCGGCCGAGGCCAGGAGCTCGCGGGTGTGGCGGGCCGTGGCCAGCTCGGCCCGGCGGGCGACCTCGGCGGTGACGTCGCGCAGCGTGCCGACCATTTCGCCGTTGGGACCCAGGCGCGACTGGTTCTCCAGCCAGACCCAGCCGCCGTCCTTGCAGGACACCCGCAGGCGGTGATTGGCCTCGCCCAGGGCGCGGATCCGGCGCGAGGCCTCGAGGAAGTCGGCGTGGCTGTCCGCGTGAACGAAATTCAGGGTGGGACGGCCGATCAGTTCCTCGGCGGTCCAGCCGGTGACGCGCGTCCAGGCCGGATTGACGGCGACGAAGCGGCCCTCGACCACCACGGCGAACAGGTCATGCGAGTTTTCGAAGAACCAGCGCGCGCTCTCGACGTCGCTGAGCCGGGCGGACGCAATGGCGCGGTCTGCGGGCGTTGTCGGCTGCGGGGGCATCGCGACTCCGGCGTGTGGATCGCGCGATCGTGGAGCCTCAACGGTAAACTTATGGTTGGCGCCGCGACATTTCGTCCACCCCCGCGTGGCCTCAGACCTCGGCCCACATCCGCAGCAGGTTGTGATAGGTCCCGGTCAGCGACAGCACCGACGGATCGGTGGGGCCCAATGCGCTCGAAAGGCGCTGGATCGACACGTCCAGGTCCAGCAGCAGGCCGCGCCTGGCGTCGTCACGCACCAGGCTCTGGATCCAGAAGAAGCTGGCCGTGCGCGCGCCGCGCGTCACCTCGGTTACGTGGTGCAGACTGGAAGCCGGATAGAGGATGGCCGAACCCGCCGCCAGCTTGACCATGTGGCTGCCATAGGCGTCCTCGACCACAAGTTCGCCCCCGTCATAGTCGTCGGGATCGCTGAGGAACACGGTGATCGACAAGTCGGTGCGCAGGGTCGCGCCCGTCACCGGATCGCGGCGGATGGAATTGTCGACATGGTCGCCGAAGCCCATGCCCACGCCGTAGCGGTTGAACAGCGGCGTCAGGATGACCTTGGGCAGGGCCGCCGACACGAACAGCGGATCGGCTTGCAGCGCGGCCAGGATGATCGCTCCCGCCTCCCGGGCGGCGGATCCGTCCTGGGGCAGCTGCAGGTTGTTCTTGGCCAGGGCCGCCTGATGCCCCGAGGTGGCGTTGCCGTCGATCCATTCGGCCGCGTCGAGCACCGCCCGGCAATGGGCCAGCTGTTCTGCGGTCAGGACATCGGGGATCTGGATCATCATGACCCCTGTCTCCTAGCAGATATGGCGCCGCCCGGGAGGGGCCTCTCCCAGGCGGCGCGTCCGAACGTCAATGATCGCTCCGGGGAGGAGAAGGATCAGTACTTGACGTTCAGGGTCAGGATGGCCTGGCGGCCCGGCGCCGGATCGGCGTGGTGCACGCCGTTGGTGCGCATGATGTAGCGCTCGTCCGTCAGGTTCTGGACGTTCAGCTGCAGGTCGATCTTGGGATTGATCTGGTAGCTGGCGAAGGCGTCGAAGCGCCAGTAGTCGGGCGCGTAGATGCGGTTGGTCCCGCCGCCGGCGCCACCCTGATTGCCGCCGAAGCTCTTGGACACGTAGTAGGCCCCGCCGCCCAGCGACAGCGGACGGATGACCCGGTAAGTGGTGAACAAGGAGAAGGTGTTCTTGGGCGTGTTGGCCAGCGGGTCGCCCTGGTTGATGTTGACGACGGGAACGCCCGCGCCCGGACCGGTGGTCGGAACCGTCACCGCGCCACGCACCAGTTCGCTGTCCATATAGGTATAGCCGCCAAAGGCTTGCCATTTCGGGGTGATGTTGCCCGAAATGCCTAGCTCGACGCCCTTGACCTCGGTCTCACCGACCTGAGCGTACTTGTCGACGTCGATCAGGATCTGGGCGTTCTTGCGGGTAGTCTTGAAAACCGCGCCCGACAACGCCAGCGTGTCGTTGAACAGCGTCCACTTGCCGCCAGCCTCGAAGCTCTTGCTGTCCTCGGGCTCCAGCAGGTTGCCCGACAGGTTTCCAGTGCCCACGGTGGTGCTGCCGTTCTGGTCGCCCGCCTGGACACCGGGAGGCGTCGAGGACGTGCCGTACGAGACATACAGGCTGGAGTGCTCGGTCGGTTTGTAGACCAGGCCGGCCTGGTAGTTGGTGAAGTCCCACGAACCGCTGCGGGCCGTGACTGTGCCGCCGCTGAACACGCCCTGGTTCTGGGTGAAGCTGGCCCAGTCGTAGCCCGAAGTCTCGTAGCTGTCGTGGCGCAGGCCCAGGTTCAGCAACCATTTCTCGCCGAACTTTATGGTGTCGAAGGCGTAGACCGCCGCGGTCTTGGTGATATTGCGGTTGGCTGGGCTGCGGTTGATGACGCCGGTCCAAGGATCCTTGTCGTTGGGCGCATAGACCAGGGTGCAGTCGCCGGCGCCCAGGCTGGCGGCCGTGGTGGCCGGCAGGTTGAAGCCGGCCGGGCAGGCCGAGCCCGAGGTGGTGTAGGTCGAATAGGTGGCGTTGCGGTTTTCCTCGCGGCTCAGTTCCAGGCCCAGGTCGAAGCTGTGGCTGATCGCGCCCGTCGTGAACTTGCCGTGGAAATCGGTGACCGCCGCAACGGTCTCGACCGGATTCCAGCGGGTCTTGGTGCCGCGCTTCATCCACCACTGGCCGTTGACCAGCTGGGCCGCGCCGCCGTCGCCCGGGTTGGTGACGATGTAGTCGTTGAGGGTCTTGGAGTAGCGCACGACCTGGCGGACGCCGTAGTCGTCGTTGATCTGATGCTCGAGCTGGATCGTGCCGATGTCGGCCTTGGTCTTCTGGTAGTCGCGCGAGCGCAGGCCGTAGAAGCTGCGACGGTCGACGTCCAGGATGCCCGAAGCCGTACGCGGCTGGGTCGTCTTGGTCATCAGCGGGATGCCGTAGTCGGGCATCTGGTTGGAATCGAGATGGTAATAGTCAAGCTTCAGCTGGGTGGGTCCGTTCAGGCCGAACACCACCGAGGGGGCGACGCCCCAGCGGTCGAAGTCGACGGCCTTGCGGCCGGGCGTGTTGCCCTGCGTGCCCAGCAGGTTGAGGCGCACGGCGACGCTGTCGTTGATCTGGTGGTTCACGTCGATCGTGGCGCGCACGTACTCGTCGGTGCCCACGCCCAGCGAGCCGGCGGCGAAATCGTCAGCCTTGGCGCTCTTGGACGTCAGGTTGATGCTGCCGCCGCCCGAGCCGCGGCCGCTGTAGGCGCCGTCGGGGCCCTTGATCACCTCGACCTGCTCCAGGTCGAAGACCTCGCGGGTCTGGCCGCCGCTGTCGCGCACGCCATCGACGAAGATGTTGTTGCCGCTGGCCTGGCCGCGGATGAACGGACGGTCGGCCAGGGGCTGGCCGCCCTCGCCCGCACCGAAGGTGATGCCCGGCGAGGTGCGCAGGATGTCCTGCAGCGAGGTCGCGGCGGTCTGCTGGATGATCTTCTGCGGGATCACCGTCACCGACTTGGGCGTGTCGACCAGCGGGGCGGTGAACTTGGGCGAGGAGACGGTCGCGGTCTTCTTGCCGTCGACCTGCACGCCGGAAACCTCGGTGGCGGCGGAGGTCGCCGCGGCCGTCGCCATCGGCGCCTCGGCGTCGGCCGCAAAGGCGTTGGGAGCGAGGGTCAGGCCGGCCACGCCGGCGACGGCGGCGGCCCCCAGGGCGCGACGAGCTTGGCTGCGGACGCCGGCGGCGCCGGGCTTATAGGCTTTGGTCATGGTTCTCGAAATCCCCAGCAGGCCGTCGGGGGAGCGCGGCCTTTTTCGTAATTGCGACGCGTTCTTATCTGGAGCGCCACAATCGCGCAATGATAATCGTTTGCATCACGCAATTTGCTCCACGAGCATCGACGGCGATGCGCGCTCGGGGCCGGATCGCGCGGCGGTCCAAAGACCCTCAACCTTCGCCATGAAGCGGTGTACACAGCCTCGCCCGCCCGACGGGCCGCGTCAGTTCGAGGAGTGCGCCATGCCCGAAGCCAAGACTTGGATCGCCTTCACCCTGGTCTGCCTGGGGATGGCCCTGACGCCGGGCCCCAACATGATCTATCTGGTCAGCCGCTCGATCTGCCAGGGACGCTGGGCGGGGATCGTGTCGCTCGTCGGCACGGCGGCGGGCTTCATCGTCTATCTGGTCTGCGCCTCGCTGGGCATCACCGCCCTGCTGATGGCCGCCCCGATCGCTTACGACATCCTGCGCTTCGGCGGGGCGCTCTACCTGCTGTGGCTGGCCTGGCAGGCGATCAGGCCGGGCGGCGCCTCGCCGTTCCAGGTGCGAGAACTGCCCAAGGACAGCCCGGCCAAGCTGATCGGCATGGGCTTCCTGACCAACCTGCTGAACCCCAAGGCCGCGATGCTGTACCTGTCGCTGCTGCCGCAGTTCATCGACCCGCACCACGGCCAGGTCCTGACCCAATCTCTGGCCCTGGGCTTCACCCAGATCTTCGTCAGCCTGAGCGTCAACGGCTGCATCTGCCTGGCGGCGGGCACGATCGCGGGTTTCCTGGCCACCCGCCCCAGCTTCGCCCTGGTCCAGCGCTGGCTGATGGCCACGGTGCTGGGCGGCCTGGCCGTGCGGATGGCCACCGAGGCGCGGCGGTAGGCTCACGACGCCAGCGGCGCGGGCGGTCAAACCCGCCCGAACGCAAAACGGGCGGCCCCTTTCGGAGCCGCCCGCTGCGTTTCAGGTCGCCCTGAAGTCCGTCATCAGGTGTTGACGGCTTCCTCGGGGGTCACTTCGGCCTTTTTCGACAGGTCTTCGCCGGTTTCCTGGTCCACGACCTTCATCGACAGCTTGGTCTTGCCGCGATCATCGAAGCCCAGGAGCTTCACCTTCACGGTCTGGCCTTCCTTCAGCACGTCCGACGGCTTGGCGACGCGTTCGTTGCTGATCTGGCTGACGTGGACGAGGCCGTCCTTGGCGCCGAAGAAGTTCACGAAGGCGCCGAAGTCGACGACCTTCACGACCTTGCCGTCGTAGATCTTGCCCACTTCAGCTTCGTCGGTGATCGACTTGATCCAATCGATCGCGGCCTTGATCTTGGCGCCGTCCGAGGCCGAGACCTTCACGGTGCCTTCGTCGTTGATGTCGACCTTGGCGCCGGTGGTGGCGACGATCTCGCGGATCACCTTGCCGCCCGAACCGATCACTTCACGGATCTTGTCGGTCGGGATGGTGATGGTCTCGATCTTCGGAGCGAAGTCGCCGACCTCTTCACGCGGGGCGTCCATGGCCTTGTTCATCTCGCCCAGGATGTGGGCGCGACCGTCCTTGGCCTGGGCCAGGGCCTGCTTCATGATTTCCGGCGTGATGCCGGCGATCTTGATGTCCATCTGCAGCGAGGTCAGGCCTTCGCTGGTGCCGGCCACCTTGAAGTCCATGTCGCCCAGGTGGTCTTCGTCGCCCAGGATGTCCGACAGAACCGCGAAGCCATCCTGCTCCAGGATCAGGCCCATGGCGATGCCCGACACCGGACGGACCAGCGGAACGCCGGCGTCCATCATGGCCAGCGACGAACCGCAGACCGTGGCCATCGAGGACGAGCCGTTCGACTCGGTGATCTCGGAGACCAGGCGGATGGTGTAGGGGAAGTCTTCCTTGCTCGGCAGCATCGGGCGCAGGGCGCGCCAGGCCAGCTTGCCGTGGCCGATCTCGCGACGGCCGGGCGAACCCATGCGGCCGGTCTCGCCGACCGAGTAGGGCGGGAAGTTGTAATGCAGCAGGAAGGATTCCTTGTAGGTGCCTTCCAGGGCGTCGATGAACTGCTCGTCGTCGCCGGTGCCCAGGGTGGCGACCACGATCGCCTGGGTCTCGCCGCGGGTGAACAGAGCCGAACCGTGAGTGCGCGGCAGGATGCCGACTTCGCCCAGGATCGGACGGACGGTCTTCACGTCACGGCCGTCGATGCGCAGGCCGGTGTCCAGGATGCCGCGACGAACGACGTCGGCTTCCAGTTCCTTGAAGATGGCCGCCAGCTTCAGCGGGTCGTAGCCGGCCGGGTTCTCGTCCGACTTGCCCAGGGCCGCGATGGCCTTCTTCTTGGCGGCGCCGATCGCCTCGTAGCGGTCCTGCTTCTTGGTGATCTTGTAGCCGGCGGCGATGTCGGCGCCGACGATGCCCTTCATCTCGGCCTTGATCGCGTCGGTGTCTTCGGGTTCGAACTCGAAGGGCTCCTTGGCGGCGTGCTCGGCCAGTTCGATGATCGCATCGATCACCGTCTGCATTTCCTTGTGGGCGAAGTTGACGCCGCCCAGCACGATCTCTTCCGAGAGTTCCTGGATTTCGGACTCGACCATCATCACGGCTTCGGCGGTGCCGGCCACGACGAGGTCCATCTTGCTGTCCTTCTGCTCGTCGAGCGTCGGGTTCAGCACGTACTGGTCATTGACCCAGCCAACGCGGGCCGCGCCGATCGGGCCCATGAACGGGGCGCCCGACAGGACCAGGGCGGCCGAGGCGGCCACCATCGACAGGATGTCGGGATCGTTCTCGAGGTCGTGCTGCAGCACGGTGCAGACCACCTGGACTTCGTTCTTGAAGCCCTTGACGAACAGCGGGCGGATCGGACGGTCGATCAGGCGGGAGACCAGGGTCTCCTTTTCCGACGGACGGCCTTCGCGCTTGAAGAAGCCGCCGGGGATCTTGCCGGCCGCGAAGGTCTTTTCCTGATAGTTGACGGTCAGGGGGAAGAAGTCCTGGCCGGGCTTCTGCGTCTTGGCGAACACGGCGGTGGCCAGGACGACGGTTTCGCCCATGGTGGCCAGAACAGCGCCGTCGGCCTGACGGGCGATGCGACCGGTTTCGAGGACCAGCGTCTTGCCGCCCCACTCGATCGTCTTGCGTTTGATGTCGAACATTTTTCTTCTTTCGGTTCCCGTGGGCGGATTCCCACCGGGGCGGACAGGGGGCGGACGGCGTGCCTTCTTGAGGCGGTGGCCGGCCCGATGATCCTCATCCAGTTCGACAGGCGGGTTTGAGGATGAAAAACCCTCGGACATACGTCGGATGCCTGTCCGTCGTCATGACGGAGACCACCCGGATCGACTTTCCCCTTCGGCCTGTCTCGAAGGGAAGAGTCTGAAAGGCGTTCCGCCGCCCTACCGAGGCAGGACGGCGGAATTGCGTCTTAGCGGCGCAGACCCAGCTTCTCGATGAGGGCCGCGTAACGGCCTTCGTCGGACTTCTTCAGGTGGTCGAGCAGCGAGCGACGCTGGGAAACCAGCTTCAGCAGGCCACGACGGCTGTGGTTGTCCTTCTTGTGGGTCTTGAAGTGCTCGGTCAGGTTCGAGATGCGTTCCGAGAGGATCGCAACCTGGACTTCGGCGCTGCCGGTGTCGCCAGCGGTGCGGGCGTGTTCGGCGATGAGAGCGCTCTTGCGCTCGGCAGTGATCGACATCGGACTGTCTCCGCTCAGGTGAGTTGGAAGACCCGCACCGGATTGAGCTTTCCGGCGCGCATCTCGCACAGGGCCACCAGGCGCTCGCCCAACATGGCGGAAACGGTGCGATCGCCGGGCGTGAGCTCGGCTTTCAGCTTTTCCACCTGCCTGGGAAGCAGAACGATGGCGCGTCCCTGCGCAAGCCGGAAGGCGTCTTCATCGGTCACGGCCAACGCCGGGATGTCGTCCAGCGCGGTCTCGACCGGAAGCAATGCCTCCGACAGCCGGGCCTCATAGCCTAAATTCTCGAGGGTTTCCAGGCCTATCGCCGAATCCTCGGTGAACCGGCCCACCCGCGTTCGGCGAAGCTGGTCGACATGACCGCAGGCGCCGAGGGCCTGGGCCAGGTCGCGGACGATGGCGCGGACATAGGTGCCCTTGCCGCATTCCATCTCCAGCTCGATGTGGTCGGCGTCCGGCGCGGCGGTCACACGCAGGGCGTGGACGGTCACCTTACGAGTCGGCAGTTCGAACTCCACGCCGTCGCGGGCCAGGTCGTAGGCGCGCTCGCCGTCCACCTTGATGGCCGAGAAGTTGGGGGGAACCTGGTCGATCTCGCCGATGAAAGCTGGCAGGGCGGCCTCAACCTGCTCGCGCGTGGGGCGCACGTCGCTGCTGGCCACAGTCTCGCCCTCGCGGTCCAGGGTGGTGGTCGAGCGCCCCCATTGGATCGTGAAGCGATAGGCCTTGTCGGCGTCCATCAGGAACGGGACGGTCTTGGTCGCCTCGCCCAGGGCCAGGGGCAGGATGCCGGTGGCCAAGGGATCCAGCGTGCCGGCGTGGCCGGCCTTCTGGGCGTTGAACGCCCGGCGCACGCGGCTGACGGCGCTGGTCGAGGTCAGGTCGTAGGGCTTGTCCAGGCACACCCAGCCCGAAACCGCCTCGCCCTTCTTGCGACGGGCCATGGATCAGTCCTGCTCGTCTTCGTCGACCACGTCCGACAGGCGGCGCACGTCCTGCTGCACCCGCGGGTCCAGGAACAGCCGGTCCATGTAGGCGGCCGAGCTGAAGCTCTCGTCGTGGATGAACTTCAGGTCCGGCGTGAACTTCATGTCGATCGAGCGGCCAAGGCGTCCGCGCAGGAACTTGGCCACGCGGTTCAGGCCGGCGATGATCTCGTCGGTGCGCCGCTCGGCACCCTCGGTGACGCCCGCGCCCAGCGGCTCCACGAAGCAGATGGCGTGCTTGAGGTCGGGGCTCATGCGCACTTCGGAGACCGTGACCGAGACGCCGGTCAGGGCCGGATCCTGCAGCTCTTCCTCGCGGAGGATGTCGACCAGGGCGTGGCGGATCAGCTCGCCGGCGCGGAGCTGGCGCTGCGACGGCCCCACAGGACCGCCTTTCTTGTTGTCGGAATGGCGCTTCATGGCGCGGATAGCCTTGTTGCCCGGCCGGCGGATCGAACGCCGGTAGCGCGGGGAGAAACGGAAGGCGGGGTGTCTAGGCGCGCGGGACCGGAATGTCCAGTGCGCGGAGGGTCGCGGCGGGGGAACCTCCCCCGAAGTCCCGCTCATCCCCTTTGCGGAGATCTGGATTACGCGCCCGTCCGTTCCCTGAAGAAGTCCAGCACCCGGCGGTGGATCTTCATCGTCTCACCGTCAGGGTCGGCGCGGTTCAGGTGCAAGGTCAGCACCGAGTGGGGGTCGCGGCCCGTGCCGGGGCGGGCCGAGGCGTCGGCGAGGGTGTGCAGCTCGGCGCGGGCTCCAAGCTCCCGCTCCAGCGTCTGGAACCGCGCGCAAGGCGACAGGCCGTCGCTCTCGAACCGCAGGGCGATCAGCGACAGGTCCTCGGCCTCCATACGGGCCTTGGCCACCGCCAGCTCCTGCGCCGAGCAGTCGAGCTCGCCGCCCTTCTTCTTGCCCGCCGGCAGGGAGGGTTCGGCCAGGACCGGGGCGACGACCGACGGCTCGGTCATCATCGCCAGGGCGAAGCCGCCGGTGAAGCACATGCCCACCGCCCCCACGCCCTTGCCGCCGCACTCGGCGTGAACCTGCCGCGCCAGGGCTCGCAGCCAGTCGACGATCGGGCTGGAGCGGCCGCCCGCCCAGATCGAGAACTCGCGGCCTACGCACGCCAGCTTCAGCATCGTGGCGGTGATGTAGCCGTTGGACGATCGCTTGCCCGGCTTGCCGAACAGGCTGGGGCAGAAGACCGTCATGCCCTCGGCGGCCACGTCGCGGGCGAACGCCAGGACATCCGGGTGCAGGCCGGGAATCTCGTGGATGACGATGACCGCCGGACCGGAGCCGATCCGGTAGACCGGCCGCTTCCAGCGCCCGTCGTCGAACTCAAACCTCGTGAAGCCCGCCAGCACGTCGTCCATGACCCGCCCCCGTCCTTTTGAACGAGGATGACACAACCCAGGCGGCTGTCACACGGAAAGCGCCAGCGCTGCTCAGCCCGGCCCGCTGCCGCCGGTCCAGTCCTCCATCGGGTCAGGGACCGAGGACTTGGGCAGCTTCCATTCGCCTCGGAACGAGAAGTCCAGCGTGCCGCAGACGCGGGTGGGCCCGCCCTTGGGATCGTCGCCGAACGCCTGGACCCGCAGGTCGCGATGGAGGGCCAGGGCGCTGAAGCTGAGCCACAGGCGCGTCGCGCCCGGGCAGAAGGCGCGGATATAGACCCGACCCTGTTCGGACTTGGGATTGACCTCATAGAGGTCGGCGCCTGCGTCCACGCCCTTCATGGCCGCCAAGCCGCCCTTGCCCAGGTCGCTCTCGCGGCCAGGCATGAGGCTGGCCTGGGCCGGAACGGCGGTGGCCAGCACCTTGATGACCTTGGTGCGGGTCAGCTTCTTGTCGAACAGCACCGTCAGGCCGAAACCCGTCAGGCGCTTGGCGTCCGGCGAGACGGGATCGTACGAGTACATACGCCGCTCCGCGTGGGCGGCGGTGGCCGTGGCGGCCAGAGCCAGGCCCAGGATCAGCGCGCGCCCCCGCATCGGCGTCACCGCTTCAGGCGCAGATTGGCCGCCTCGGCGTCGAAGCCCGACAGGCGCCAGGTTCCGTTCTCGAGCGTGAAGGTCAGAAGGCAGGGGCCGCCCTTGGTCTTGGCCGCGCAGACACGGTCCTGGTCTTCGTAGCGCAGGGCCGCGGCGATGGTCAGGCGGTCGGGGATGGGACGGTCGGGCGTGTAGCCGTAGTAGTTGGCGGCGTACCGGAAGGTTTCGGGCTGGATCAGGGCCGAGCCGGCGAGGTCGGCGGCGGGACCGGCCAGGGCGATGGCCGCGGCCTGCCAGCCGCCGCTCATGTTCGAGGCTCGCGCCTGGCGCACCAGCCGGCTCTCGATCTCGGCCTTCAGCGCGGGCCGGTCGACGCGGGCGTCGAAGGCGGCGTGGTCGTTGTTGCGGATCGCCGTCAGCAGGGCGTGCACGTCGCCGGCCGCGTCATAGCGCGTGGCGGTGGCGCACGCCGAAAGCGACAGGGCGGCAAGGCTGAGGGCGAGAAGGGCTCGAATGCGCATGCGGCAAGGGTTAGGCCGGAAATCGGGCGATTTCCAGTCCGGCGGATTTCAGGTCCACGGCCCCGCCTTTCCGGCCACGAGCGCGGCGACCTCGGCGCTGCGGGCCTGGGCGTCCCCTGTCAGCTTCCCGAAACAGGCTGCGAGGAACGCCTGCTCCTCCGGGCGATCGGCGAAGAAGCGGGTTGGCAGGAACCAAGCCTGGCCCGGGCCGATGAACAGCCACGCCTCGTTCCCAGGCGCGATCTGGGAGATGCCCGACCAGGCCACACGGGTTTGGGATAGCTTCCCTTCCAGGACCAGCGCCTCGTCCTCGATCCTGTAGGCGATCGGTGAGCTGGCCGGAACGCCTCGCGCCATCCTGGCTTTCGGAGCCAGCGTGCGGGCGTAGCGAAACCATAGGAAAAGGCAGCCCGCTACGGCCGCCAGGATCCCGAACAGACCAAAGCCTGGGGCCACCAGGTCAACCAGGGTCTGCGCGGTGAGGACCGCGACCGCCATCCCGGCGATGAACCACCACTGGGCGAAGCGCTTCGCCCCGAACAGATGCTTGCGCAGCGGGGCGCAGGCCTTCTGGTTCTCGAAGATGCCGATCTCGCCCGATACTTCCATCGCCGCCCCCAAACGCGAAAAGGGCGCGGACCGAAGTCCGCGCCCTTTCCTTTAAGCTGAAGCTTGATCGAACGCCTAGTCGAGCTGGCGCTTGATCTCCTCGACGGTGAAGCACTCGATGGTGTCGCCGACCTTGATGTCCTGGAAGCCCGCGAACATCATGCCGCACTCCTGGCCGGACGGGACTTCGTTGACCTCGTCCTTAAAGCGCTTGAGCGTCTGCAGGGTGCCCAGTTCCAGGACGACGATGTCCTGGCGGATGATCCGGACCTTGGCGCCCTTGCGGACCACGCCTTCGGTGACGCGGCAGCCCGCGACCTTGCCCACCTTGGAGATGTCGAAGGCCTGCAGGACTTCGGCGTTGCCCAGGAAGGTTTCGCGCTGGATCGGCGCCAGCATGCCCGAGAGCACGCCTTTGATGTCGTCCAGCAGGTCGTAGATGATCGCGTAGTAGCGGATCTCGACGCCTTCGCGCTCGGCCAGGGCCCGCGCCTGGGCCGAGGCCCGGACGTTGAAGCCGATGATCGGCGCGCCGGCGCCCTTGGCCAGCATGACGTCGCTTTCGCTGATCGCGCCGGCGCCCGACAGGATGATCCGCGCACGGACCTCGTCGGTGGCCATCTTGTCCAGCGAACCGATGATCGCTTCGGCCGAACCCTGCACGTCGGCCTTGATGACCAGCGGCAGCTCTTTCAGCTTCTTGTCCTGCAGCTTGGCCATCATGTCGGCCATCGAAGCCCCGGCGCCCACGGGAGCCATGGTCTTCTCGCGCTTCTGGCGGATGCGGTACTCGGTCAGCTCACGGGCGCGGGCTTCGTTCTCGACCACGGCGAACGTGTCGCCGGGCGAAGGAACGCCGTCCAGGCCCAGGATCTCGACCGGAGTGGCCGGACCGGCTTCGGTCAGCTGCTCGTTGCGCTCGTTCAGCAGGGCGCGAACGCGGCCGAACTGGCTGCCGGCCACGACGATGTCGCCGCGCTTGAGGGTGCCGCGGTTGACCAGGACGGTCGAGACGGCGCCGCGACCCTTGTCCAGCTTGGCCTCGATCACCACGCCGTCGGCGGTGCGGTCGGGGTTGGCCTTCAGGTCCAGGACCTCGGCCTGCAGCAGCAGACGCTCGACCAGCTCGTCCAGACCCTGGCCGGTCTTGGCCGAGACTTCGACGATCTGGGTGTCGCCGCCCAGGCTTTCCACGACGATCTCGTGCTGGAGCAGCTCGTTGATCACGCGGGTCGGGTCGGCGCCCGGCTTGTCCATCTTGTTGACGGCGACGATGATCGGCACCTCGGCGGCCTTGGCGTGTTTGATCGCCTCGACCGTCTGCGGCATCACGCCGTCGTCGCCCGCCACCACCAGGATGACGATGTCGGTGATGTTGGCGCCGCGCGCCCGCATCGCCGAGAAGGCGGCGTGGCCCGGGGTGTCCAGGAAGGTGATGCGTTGGCCGCCTTCCAGACGGATCTGGTAGGCGCCGATGTGCTGGGTGATGCCGCCGGCCTCGCCCGCGGCCACGTCTTCCTTGCGGAGGGCGTCCAGCAGCGAGGTCTTGCCGTGGTCGACGTGACCCATGACGGTGACGACCGGGGGCCGGGGCTCCAGGTGATCGTCGATGTCCTCGGCGCCGATGAAGCCTTCTTCGACGTCGGCTTCCGACACCCGCTTGACGGTGTGGCCGAACTCGGTGGCCACCAGCTCGGCGGTGTCGCTGTCGATGACGTCGTTGATCTTCAGCATCACGCCCTGACGCATCAGGAACTTGATGATGTCGACGCCGCGCACGGCCATCCGGTTGGACAGTTCCTGCACGGTGATGACGTCGGGAATGACCACTTCACGCGAGACGCGGGCCTGCTCGGCCACGCCGCCACGACGCTTTTCCTTCTCGCGTTCGCGGGCCCGGCGGACCGAGGCGAGCGAACGCATACGGTCGGCGGAATCCCCGTCGCCGGCCACGGTCTGGATGGTCAGGCGGCCTTCGCGGCGCTTGGCCTCGCCCTTCGTGCGCGAAACGGCCTTGCCGGGCGCGGCGCTCTTGCGGCGATCCTCCTCCTCGTCCGGACGGCGGCTGACGTCGCCGCCGGGGCGGGGAGCCGAGCGTGTGGCGCGCTGGATTTCGGGAGCCGCCGGGGCCGAGGCGGGAACGCCGGGGCGCGGACCGCGCGGCGGGCCGCCAGGACCCGAACGGGCGCCGGGCGCCGGGCGCGGGGCCAGGGCCAGGCTTGGTTCCTGCCAACCCGCTTCTTCG
>JAGHZU010000024.1:61479-91592 GCA_017745235.1 Caulobacter sp.
GCGATAGGTCGTGGTCGAGGCGCGGTCGTCGCGACGGTCGCGGCTCGGCTCATAGGTGCGGGTCTGGCCAGGCGCGGTCGGGCGCGGAGTCTCGGCGCGAACCGGCGGCGCCGCAGGGGCGGCCGGAGCGGGCGTCGGAGCCTGGACAGGAGCCTGGGCCACGGGGGCGGCCGGCGCGGCCGGAGGCGGCGCCTGTTCCGCGGCCTTGGCGGCGGCGGCCTTGGCCTGCGCCTCGCGGGCGGCGGCCTCTGCCTGGGCGCGAGCCTCGGCGGCGCGACGCTCGCTGGCCTGGCGTTCCTGATGTTCGCGCGCGGCCTCGATCGCGCGCTGACGGGCGCGCATCTCGTCTTGCGACAAGCCTCCGGCCGAACCGCCGCCCTGGGGCTGCGGGGCGCGGGGGGCTTCGCCCTGACGGCGCTCGGCCGAAGACGGGGCGGCCAGGTTGCCGGTCGGCGGCGCGTGCGGACGCACACGCTTGGTTTCAACCACCACCGTCTTGGTGCGGCCGTGGCTGAAGCTCTGCTTCACGACGCCGGCGCTGACCGACCCCTGGCGGGGCTTCAGCGTCATGGGCGCTCGCCCACCGGGGTTGGAACCAGGCCGACCGTTATCGTTCTCGTCGCTCATGCGCTCGCTTGTACTTCCGCCGGGCCAGCCGGCCAAAAACCGTTCGATCCATGTGAGAAAGGGGCCAGGACGTACCTGCCGAGGCAAGCGCGTTTCCCGACCCTTGTCTCAGGAGCGGATCAGGCTCCTGTTCTCAATTCCAGTCCAAGGCCGCCGACGGACGGGTCGTCCGACGAAGCCAGGGGCTAAGGCTCCTCGCGCCAACTCGCCGACCAACTCGAAGGAAGGAGTGGGCGGAAGCCTGATAACCGCTCGACGTCCAATGTCCAGCGATCTGTGCCGCGCCCGGCAAGGAGCGCCGTGTGTATCACATTCTCCCCGCCCAAGGCCAAACCCAATTCGTCGGATGAGAACATCCCGAGGATTTTGGGGCTGTTGGGCGCCTTGTGGACGGCGGAAAGGATCTTTCGGCGGCCGTCGGCGGCGCCGTCGGAGGCTTCGATCAGCCATGCGACCTGCCCCGAGGCCAGGGCCGAAGCCACCTTTTCGAAACCCGAGATAATCGTTCCGCCGCGCCGCGCAAGGCCCAGCCCGTCCAGAACGCGCCGCGCCAGCAGACGCTCCACCTGATCGGCGAGATCCGCCGGAGCTGTCAGCTTGGTCTTGGCCGAGCGGGAAAAGAGGCCTTTCTTGGCGGCGGTCGCCACCGCCTCGCGACTGGCCTCGACCCACATGCCCCGCCCGGGCAGCTTGCGCGCCACGTCCGGCACCACCACCCCGTCCGGTCCGGCCACGAACCGCACCAGACGCGCCTCGTCCGTCGCCTCGCCCAGGACAATGTCCTTGCGCTGACGGCTGGCTTCCGCGTGGGTCTTCGGAGCCGGGGAGATGGGGCCTTGCTGGATCATGGTCTCTGGAACGGAACCGCTCCCCGGCCAAACCGGGGAGCGGATCGACGTCAGCCTTCCTGGGTTTCTTCCGACGTTTCCGGCTCAGCCTCGGCGTCGGCGTATTCGCCGTCTTCCTCGACATACTCCGGTTCAGGCGGAGCCTCGACCCAGCCCATGGCGATGCGGGCGCGCATGATCAGGGTCTCGGCGTCTTCGGGCGACAGGTTGAAGCTTTCCAGGATGCCCGGCTCGCGCACGCGTTCGCCGTTCTTGGTCTCGAACCAGCCGCGCATGTCGTCGGGCACCAGGCCGGCCAGATCCTCGACAGACTTCACGTCGCCTTCGCCCAGGGCCACGGCCATCGGCAGGGTGACGCCCTCGATCTCGAGCAGCGCGTCCTCCACGCCCAGCTCCAGACGCTTGGCGTCCAGGGCGGCGGCTTCCTTTTCCAGGTACTCGCGAGCGCGAGCCTGCAGCTCCTCGGCGGTCTCCTCGTCGAAGCCTTCGATCGAGGCGATCTCGTGCGGCTCCACATAGGCGACGTCTTCCACCGTGGCGAAGCCTTCGGTGACCAGCAGCTGGGCGATGACCTCGTCCACGTCCAGGGCTTCCTGGAACAGGGCCGTGCGCTCGGTGAACTCGCGCTGGCGGCGCTCGCTCTCCTGGCTCTCGGTCATGATGTCGATCTGCCAGCCGGTCAGCTGCGAGGCGAGGCGCACGTTCTGGCCGCGGCGGCCGATGGCCAGCGACAGCTGTTCGTCCGGCACCACCACCTCGACGCGCTCGTCCTCCTCGTCCATGACGACCTTGGAGACTTCCGCCGGGGCCAGGCCGTTGACGATGAAGGTGGCCTCGTCTTCCGACCACTGGATGATGTCGATCTTCTCGCCCTGCAGCTCGGCCACGACCGCCTGCACGCGCGAGCCGCGCATGCCGACGCAGGCGCCGACGGGGTCGATCGAGCTGTCATTGGAGATGACCGCCATCTTGGCGCGCGAGCCCGGGTCGCGGGCCACGGCGCGGATCTCGATGACGCCGTCGTAGACTTCCGGCACTTCCTGGGCGAACAGCTTGGCCATGAAGCCGCCGTGGGCGCGGCTGAGCATGATCTGCGGGCCCTTGGTCTCGCGACGGACGTCGTAGATGTAGGCGCGGATACGGTCGCCGACGTTGAAGTTCTCGCGCGGGATCGACTGGTCGCGGCGCATGATGCCTTCGCCGCGGCCCAGGTCGACGATGACGTTGCCGTACTCGACGCGCTTGACGCTGCCGTTGACGATCTCGCCGGCGCGATCCTTGTACTCTTCGTACTGGCGCTCGCGCTCGGCTTCGCGAACCTTATGCATGACGACCTGGCGGGCCATCTGGGTCTGGACGCGGCCGATCTCGAACGGCGGCAGGGCCTCTTCGTAGACCTTGCCGATCTCGGCGTCGCGCCAGGTGCGCTTGGCGGCCGAGAGCGGAATCTTGCCGATCTCGCCTTCCAGGTCGGCGTCGTCGGCCACCACCTCGATCACCCGCTTCTGGGTGGTCTCGCCGGTGCGGGGGTCGATCTTGACGCGGATGTCGTGCTCGGCGCCGTAGCGGGCGCGCGCGGCCTTCTGCAGGGCGTCCTCGATAGCCTCGATGACGACTTCCTTCTCGATGCCCTTTTCGCGGGCGACCGCGTCGGCGATCTGCAGGAGTTCAAGCCGGTTGGCGGCGATGCCGATGGCCATGGTCAGTCCTCTTCACTTTCGGACAGGTCAATATCGTCGGCGTCATCGCCGAAGTCCTCGTCGCCCGCGCCGTCCTCGGCGCCCAGGCGTGCGGCGCGCTGTTCCGCGCCCCGCTTCATCAGTTCGTCGTTCAACACCAGCTTGGCGTCGACGATCCACTCGAATGGAAAATAGACGGTGGTGTCATCCTCGCCCTCGAGGTTCAGGCCCACCTGGCCTTCCTCGACGCCGGCCAGCTCGCCCTTGAAGCGCTTGCGGCCCTCGGCCACGCGATCCAGTTCGATGCGGATCTCGAGGCCCGCATAGTCCTCGAAATCCTTCAGGCGGGTCAGCGGCCGGTCGATGCCGGGGCTGGAAACCTCCAGGGTGTATTCGCCCGCGATCGGATCAGCCGCGTCCATGACCTCGGAGATGGCGCGCGACAGGCGGGCGCAGTCCTCGACGTTCATATCGCCGCCGGAGCCGTCCTCTCGCAGGGGCCGCTCGGCCATGATCTGCAGGCGGCGCTGCTCAGCCCCGCCCATCAGGCGCAGGCGGACGATCTCATAGCCGACGCTGTCGGCGACGGGATCGAGCAGCTCGATCAGCTCCTGGTCTTCTCGCGTCTTGCCGCGCACGATCTTCTCAACTCGCTGCGGCCGCCCAGCGGGATCCCGAAGGCTCCGCCGCCGAACGGCCAAAGAAAAAGCGGCAGCCTTTCGGGCCGCCGCTCGAAAGCGCCAATCAGCGCTAACGGACGATGTAGGCGTTATATAGCGCGATAGGCGAGCCGGTGGAAGCCCCCTCGCCTTCGCCCTACCCGCCCCGGCTCAGACCTGGCTTCAGGTCGCGGATGGCGCTCGAAAGGTGACGCGGCGCCGATCGGGTCGTCCAGCGACGCGTGAGCTTCAGGATCGGAACCTCGATCAGGCGATGCGTAGCCACCGCGCAGGCGCAACAGCTGAACACGGCGACCAGGATGGCGATGGGCGCCAAACTTTCGGCGTGCAGTTTTTGGGCAGCCTTGGTGGCCGCCTGGACCACGAATGGATGGGTCAGATAGAGGGCGTAACTGGCGTCGCCCATCAGCAGGACGGGTCGGAAGCTCACCGTCCAGCCGGAACGCTCCAAGACCAGCGCAGCGGCGACCAGGACCAGGGCCGCCGGACCGCACACCACCGCGTTGGCCATGTTGGGCGTCACGAACGGCCCAGCCACTACGGCGGCCGCCATCAGCAAGGCCAGCCCCAGGACCAGGCCCTTGGCCAGGGGGCCGGCGAGCACCGGCAACCGTCCGGCATAGAGACCCAGCAGCATGCCCGCCGCGAATTCCAGCACGGCCGGACGCGTATAGAAATAGACCAAGGGGCGTTCGGGACCGACCCCCAGGCCCAGCACCACCAGCACCACCAGCGCGGCCACCACGGCGAAGATTCCGAGCCGGCGCGAAGGCAGGACCAAGCCCAGCGCGAACAGCCCGTAGAAGAACATCTCATAGTTCAGGGTCCAGCCTACGAACAGCACCGGCCGCACGGTGCCGTCGCCGCGCTCATAGGGCACGAAAGCCAGGGATTTCAGGAGCTGGACGAAGTCGGCTTTGGTGCCGGCCAGCAGCGACGGCGCAGCCAGAGCCAGGGCAAAGACTCCGAGCGTCAGGATCCAATACAACGGAGCGATGCGCGCCAGGCGCTCGACAAGGAAACTCAGCGGCGAGCGGCCACCGTCCACGGTGATCGCCACCATGATGAAGCCGCTGATGACGAAGAAGATGTCAACACCACCGGAACCAAACGAGGCGCCGCCAGACAAGCGCAACAATCCGTCCAAATGGACGAATATGACCATCAAGGCCGCGATAGCACGCAGGGCCTGGATGTTACGCAAAGTACTCTTGGACTTATCGGTCATGTTCGCCTGCGCCCGCAGTTTCGCGGCGCCATACGGCATGAGCGAGGCCAACTGTAAAGCTTGGAGATTCACCTAAGGTCGTATCCCGGATGGCCGATGACTTCAGCCCTCTTCCGCACCGCAACTATTGTGGCCTATACAGGCGCCCGACGCAGGCTCGCCTCCCCGCGGGACCGCCCCAAACCAAAGAGTCACGATGGACCTCTCCAAGATCGCCGTCGGCGTGAACCCGCCGTACGACCTGAACGCCGTCATCGAGATCCCGCAAGGCGGTGAGCCGGTGAAGTACGAGATCGACAAGGCCAGCGGCGCCCTGATGGTCGACCGCTTCCTGCACACGGCGATGTTCTATCCGGCCAATTACGGCTTCATCCCGCACACCCTGGCCGACGACGGCGACCCGGCCGACATCATGGTGGTGGGCCCGACCCCGGTGGTGCCGGGCGCGATCATCCGCTGCCGCCCGATCGGCGCCCTGATGATGGTCGACGAGGCCGGGTCGGACGAGAAGATCCTGGCCGTGCCGGTCGACAAGCTGCACCCGTTCTACACGGGCGTTTCCAGCTGGCGTGACCTGCCGGTGATCCTCACCGAGCAGATCGCCCACTTCTTCCAGCATTACAAGGACCTGGAAAAGGGCAAGTCGACCAAGATCACCGGCTGGGCCGACCCGGAAGAAACCGCCGAACTGATCCGCGCGGCGATCAAGCGCCACGACGAGACCTACTAGTACTCTTTTCCGGGTCAGCCTTTTTGTCCAATCTGATCAGGCCGATCAGATTGGAAAGGCTTCCGCGATGGCCAGGATCGATCTGACGCTTCGGATCATCCTGGCCGACCCGCCCGCGGACGTGGTCTTCTCCCTGCAGGACGCCAAAGGCCGGCCGGTCGATCCGATCGTGGCCGACGCGAGCGACCTTGCCTTCAACATCCCTATCACCATGACCTCCACGCCTGAGGGCCCTTGCCCCGGCGGCGGCTTCGTGCGGTCCGACAGTCGGGGACGGTTCGTCTACATCGCCTCGGGCGCGCAGGCGGGCGACGCGGCCTCCGAATGGTCGCGGCGGATCAAGATCTATCTGAACGACCTGCCGCCCGCCGAGGCGGGACAGGTTCTGACAGCCACCATCGCCGGCCGCGACCGCAACGGCGGCCCGGCCTGCGCGACTGTGCCGTTGCTGTCGGGCTGGCGGCGGGCCTAGGCCCGCACGAAGTCCAGGAACACCGGGGCGCAATCGCCCAGTTTCTTTTCCTCGTAGCGCGTGGTCACGTGGTCGGCTGGTGCGGCGTTGCGGTCGGCGGCCTCGTCGGCGAAGCGGAAGGCCGGGTCGGCCAGCACACGCTCGACCGTCCATTCGGCGTAGTCGGCCCAGTCGGTGGCGAAGCGGAAGGCCGCGCCGGGCCGCAGCACCCGCGCCAGTTCGCCCACGAAGGCGGGCTGGATCAGGCGTCGCTTATTGTGGCGGGCCTTGTGCCAGGGATCGGGAAACATGATGAAGAGCCGATCGACGCTGGCCTCGGGCAGCCAGGCGACCACGTCGCGGGCGTCGCCCTCGTGGATGCGGACGTTCTGGAGCTGCTGCTCCTCCACGTGACGCACGGCGCTGGCCACGCCGTTGACGAAGGGCTCGGCGCCGATCACCAGCACGTCGGGTCGACGGCCGGCCTGGGCGGCCATGTGCTCGCCGCCGCCGAAGCCGATCTCCAGCCAGACTTCCTTGGCCTCGGGCATCAGGTCGCGCGGCTGGAAGGGCGCATGCGGCACGGCGATCGTAGGCAGCAGACTGTCGAGCAGGGCCTGCTGCCGCGGCTTCACCGGCCGGGACTTCAGGCGGCCGAACGAGCGCAGCGGCCCATGGGGCTGTTGGGGATTGGTCATGGGCGGGGTCTTAGAGCGTCGGGCGGAAAATGGAAACGGGCTCCGACCCGCAAGGATCGGAGCCCGCTTCGAAGTCCGGAAAGGGTGAGGCTTACGCCAGGCCCTTCAGTTCACCCACTAGGTCCGTCTTCTCCCACGAGAAGCCGCCTTCGTTGTCCGGGGTGCGGCCAAAGTGGCCGTAGGCGGCGGTGCGGGCGTAGATCGGGCGGTTCAGCTGCAGGTGCTCGCGGATCGCACGCGGGGTGGCGCCGCCGATCAGCTGCGGCAGGATCTTTTCCAGCACGGCCGGATCGACCTTGCCCGTACCGTGCAGGTCGACGTGGAACGAAACCGGCTGGGCCACGCCGATGGCGTAGGCGATCTGGATGGTGCAGCGGTCGGCCAGGCCGGCGGCCACGACGTTCTTGGCCAGGTAGCGGCAGGCATAGGCGGCCGAACGGTCGACCTTGGTCGGGTCCTTGCCCGAGAACGCGCCGCCGCCGTGCGGGGCCGCGCCGCCGTAGGTGTCGACGATGATCTTGCGGCCGGTGACGCCGGCGTCGCCGTCCGGGCCGCCGATCTCGAAGCGGCCGGTCGGGTTGACCAGCCACTGGGTCTTCTTGGTGATCAGGCCGTCCGGGAAGATCGGCAGGATGTGCGGCCGGACCAGCTCGAGCACGCGCTTGGACGTCGGCGGCTTGCCGCCGATCTTCTTCTTGTGCTGGTGCGACACCACGATCGAGACGACGCGGACCGGCTTGCCGTTGGCGTCGTATTCCAGGGTCACCTGGCTCTTGGCGTCGGGCTCCAGTTCGTGCAGCTCGCCCGAATGGCGCAGCTCGGCCAGCCGCTTGAGGATGTTGTGGCTGTACTGCAGGGTCGCCGGCATCAGCTCCGGGGTCTCGGTGCTGGCGTAGCCGAACATGATGCCCTGGTCGCCGGCGCCTTCGTCCTTCTTGTCGGTGGCGTCAACGCCCTGGGCGATGTGCGCCGACTGGCCGTGCAGGTGGTTGGCGTACTTGGCCTTCTCCCAGTGGAAGCCCTTCTGCTCGTAGCCGATGTCCTTGATCGCGGCGCGCACCTTGGGCTCCAGCGACTTCAGGATGTCCTTGGTCAGCTCCTTGTTGGCCTTCTTGTCGGCGCCCGGCTTACCGGCACGAACTTCACCGGCCAGCACGATGCGGTTGGTGGTCACCAGGGTTTCGCACGCCACGCGCGCTTCAGGATCGACGCTGAGGAAGGCGTCCACGACGGTGTCGCTGATCCGGTCGGCGACCTTGTCCGGATGGCCTTCGGAAACGCTTTCACTGGTGAAGATGTAGGACGAACGGCTCAAAGGTCATCTCCGGGCATGACGGCGCGCGCCAGGCGGCGCGCCCGACGAACTTTCCGAACATATAAAGATAAGTTTATATCCGCAAGCGGCCCGGATCAGCTTTCCGGGGCCTCCTCCAGATCCTCGGCCATCGAACGGACCAGGTCGAGGATACGGCGCCGCACGCGACCCTTGGAGATCTTGGGGAACAACGCCGCCAGCTCCAGACCCTCCGGCGTCATCAGGAAGTCGTGCACGAACTGCTCCGAACCGCCCTCGCCGAAACCTTCCAGATCCGTGGGATCCGCCAGGCCCTCGAAGAAATAGGCCACAGACGACTGCAGGCTGCGTGCGATCTCGTAGAGCTTGGAGGCGCTGACCCGGTTCGCGCCCCGCTCGTACTTCTGCACCTGCTGGAACGTCAGCCCCAGGTCGTCGGCCAGCCGCTCCTGGCTGACGCCAAGGATCTTGCGACGCATCCGAATTCGAGCGCCGACGTGAAGGTCGACCGGATTGGGCGAGCGGTCTTGATCGGGTGTGGTCGTGTTCATGCCGTCGTCAATTCAGTGAAATTGCGGTTTTACTTGAACCTGTCTGTTTCAATTCGGCCATTTTTCCAAGCCCTGACCTACCGGGAGGGGAATCGCGGCCAGAATTGAAAGCAAAATCAGCACTCCGAACGGCCAATGACCCAACCGGGCGAAAAGGGTCGGGGCCGCGACGTCCGGCAGGACGCCGTCCACCACCCCGCTCTGCCCCAGCCCCAGGCTCGACCCGACCACGCGGCCGCGCGCGTCGATCAGAGCCGAAACGCCGGTCGGGGTGGCGCGAATGATCGGCGTTCCGGTCTCGATGGCGCGATAGCTGGCCAGGTTCAGGTGCTGCAACGGCCCGGAAGTGACCCCGAACCAGGCGTCGTTGGAGACGTTGACGATGGCCCGCACGCCGGGAACCGGCTCGGCCAGGCGCGGAAACAGGCTTTCGTAGCAGATCAGCGGCTGGACCAGCAGGTCGGGGGCGATGCGCAGGGGCGCCGGTCGCGGCCCGGTGGCGAAGCCGTCGCCCAGGTGCGCCATGCTCTTGAAGCCGATCTTCGTCAGGAAGGCCTCGGCCGGCAGGTACTCGCCGAACGGCACCAGCCGGTGCTTGTCGTAGACCCCGACCACCGCCAGGTCGTCGCCTTGCCGACGCAGGGCCACCAGGCTGTTGTAATAGACCGGCCTGTCGGGCGGCCCTTCGTAGCGATAGCCGCCGATCAGCAGCAGTTGGCCGGGCCGAAGGACCGCGGCGATGTCACGGCGCACCCAGGTTCCGGGCGCCAGGTAGTCGTCGATCGCGGCCGGCAACGCCCCTTCGGGCCAGACCACGATATCGGCGGGCGCCCCGGCATAGGGCTTGGCGGTCAACGACACGTAGGCCTGGACGATCTGGGAAAAGCGTCCCGCGTCCCACTTGGCCTCCTGTTTGATATCGGCCTGGACGATGCGGACGGCAGTCGATGGACCGCCCACCACCGGGGCGGAACGCAGCATCATTCCCCCGCCATACAGCGCCACGAGGCCGGCGACGGCCGCACCGACCACGATCCGCCCCTTGTGTCCGTCACGCCAGACGGCCGGGGCGGCGGCGATGGCCAGAGTGATCCAGGTCAGGCCGTAGGCGCCGACCACGGCGGCGGCCTGCGACACGGGCGAACCGGCCTTCCAGGTCTCGCCCGGCAGGTTCCAGGGAAAGCCGGTCAGGATGTGGCCGCGCGTCCATTCCAGAACGGCGAAGGCGCCGGCGAACACCAGCAGGCGGCGCACGCCGGCGGGGCGGATCAGGCGGTAGAGCAGGCTCGCCAGCCCCCAGAACAACGCCATCCCTCCGGCCATGGCGGCCACGGCGAAGGGGGCCATCCAGCCCTGGTTGGCCGCATCGACCAGGAACGCCTCGGCGATCCACCAGGTGGAGACGGCGAAATAGGCCAGGCCGGCCAGCCAGCCGCGCAGAAAGGCCGACCGCAACGGCCGCGCCCCCTCGATCGTGTCCAGCAGCCACATCAGCAGGGCGTAGCCGAGCAGGCCCGGCAACACCCCGAAGGGCGGATGAGCCAGGGCCGCGGCCAGGCCGGCCAACAAAGCCAGACATCGCGCGCCCCACGGCGCTGGCCGGATCAACCAGGCGGGCAGGTTCACGAGGCCGAAATCCGGTCCGGCGCCGCTGCGGGGTCCGAAGGCGCGGCGGGCCGCACGCGTACACGGCGCACACGACGCGGATCGGCCTCGACCACTTCCAGGTCGAACCCGGCCGGATGGGCGATCACCTCGCCGCGCTGGGGCACCCGGCCGGCCAGGGCCACGACCAGGCCGGCGACCGTGTCGATGTCCTCTTCCATGTCGGGCGGGGCCAGATCGCGATCGAGCGCGGCCTCCAGGTCCTCGAGCGGCGCGCGGGCGTCGGCCTCGAAGACGCCGCCGGGACGGGCGATGATCGACGAGACCTGGGCGTCGTCGTGCTCGTCGTCGATCTCGCCGACCACCGCCTCGATAAGGTCTTCCATGGTCACCAGGCCGTCCGTGCCGCCGAACTCGTCGATGACCAGGGCCATGTGGATACGACTGGTGCGCATGCGCAGCAGAAGGTCGGCGGCGCGCATCGAGGCCGGGACATACAGGGCTTCGCGGCGCAGGCGCTGCAGCACCTGATCGGCCGACGCCGGACGCCTGGCCTCGTCGGCCAGCAGGCGGAACACGTCCTTGACGTGGACCACGCCCACCGGGTCGTCGAGGGTTTCGCGATAGATCGGCATCCGCGAGTGTTCGGCCTCGGTGAACTGGGCCACCAGGGCCTCGAAGGGCGCGCTAGCCTCCACCGCCACGATGTCGGCGCGCGGGGTCATCACGTCGGCGACCCGCAGCGTCTGGAAGGCCTCGGCCTGGTCGACCATGTCGACCTCGTGGACCAGCGCCGGGTCGGCGGGGCGCGTGGGCTCGGTCGACCCGGCCGATCCGGCCAGATTACGGCGCATCTTCCTGAAGAACGCCCGCACGCCCCGGCTCAATCGAGTCGGACCGGCGGGCGTGGAACTCTGGTCGTCGCTGGGCATGCCCTGCTTGGTTATCCCTCGGTCGACGCGGGTTCGGCATAGGGGTCGGGAATGTCCAAGCTCGCAAGGATCTCGCGCTCGAACGCTTCCATGGCCTCGGCCTCGCCGTCGTCCTGATGGTCGTATCCTAAGAGATGAAGCACCCCATGCGCCACCAGATGTTGCAAGTGATGCGCAAGAGACTTGCCCTGCTCGACCGCTTCACGCTGGCAGACCCCGAACGCCAGAGCGATATCGCCGATCTGGCCTTCCGGGTTCGGGGGCGAGGGGAAGGACAGGACGTTGGTCGCATAGTCCTTCTGGCGGAAGTCGCGGTTCAGCGCCTGGACGCTGTCGTCGTCGGCCAGCAGGATGACGATCCCCTGCCCCTCGATGTCCTCGTGCGCATCCAGCACGGCCTGGGCGGCGCGCCAGACAAGGGCCTCAGTGTCGGGCTCGGCCCGGGTCCAGGCCTCGTCCTCGATCTCGATATCGACAGTGATGGTCATTCTAGCGGGGAGTGCTCTGCAGGGCGTCGGCGTCGTAGGCCTTGACGATGCGCTCCACCAGCGGGTGGCGCACGACGTCGGCCGAGGTGAACCGGGATACGGCCACGCCCTCGACCCCTTCCAGGATCGACACGGCGTGGGCCAGGCCCGAGTCGCGCGGGTTTAGCAGATCGACCTGCGTCGGGTCTCCCGTCACCACCATGCGCGCGCCCTCGCCCAGCCGGGTCAGGACCATTTTCATCTGCAGGCGCGAGCAGTTCTGGGCCTCGTCGACAATGACGAAGGCATGGCTCAGGGTGCGGCCGCGCATGAAGGCGATCGGCGCAACCTCGATCTCCAGCTTCTCGCGGCGTCGGCGCAGCTGGTCCGCGCCCATGATGTCGGTCAAGGCCTCCCAGACCGGAGCCATGTAGGGGTCGACCTTCTCGTTCAGGTCGCCCGGCAGGAACCCCAGCTTTTCACCAGCCTCTACGGCGGGGCGGGTGACGATCAGGCGATCGACCTCGCCGCGCAGCAGCATGCCCGCCCCTTGCGCCACCGCCAGGAAGGTCTTGCCCGTGCCGGCGGGACCCAGGCCAAAGCAGAGCGGATGGCTGGCCATGGCCTCCATGTAGCGGGCCTGACCCTTGGTCTTGGGCGAGACGTTGCCCTTGCGAACGGCGCGGGGTGAGGCCTGGCCGCCCTGGCTGTGCGCGGCCCCGATGGCCACCCGCACGTCGGCCTCGACCACCTCGTCGCCGGCGTCGGCCCGGTCGGCCACGGCCACGACCACCCGCTTGGCGCTGGCTCGGCCCTTGACGTCGCCGGTGATGGTCACCCCGCCGCCAGGGGTCTCGAGCAACACCTTGAAGGCGTCTTCGATCAGGGCGGCGTGACGTCCGCTCGGGCCGGAAACGGCGCGGACGGCGATGTCGGACAGGGGCAGGAACTCAGGCGTGCGGCTCAAGCGGACTCCAGCTGGGATTGGCTCTCGAGCACGCCGCCAAGGCTCATCTTGGCCGACGACTCGATACGGACGGGAACGATCTGGCCGATCAGGTCGTCGGACCCGACGGCGTGGACCGCCTGCAGATAGGGACTACGCCCCACGATTTGACCGGGGTTGCGGCCTTTTTTCTCGAACAGCACCGGCAGGACCTTGCCGACCTGGTCGGCGTTGAACGCCCGCTGCTGGTCGTCCAGCAGCTGGTTCAGCCGCTCCAGGCGCTCGGCCTTGACCGCCTCCTCCACCTGGCCCGGCATCGCGGATGCCGGCGTGCCGGGACGACGCGAGTACTTGAACGAGAACGCGCTGGCGAAACCCACCTCGCGGACCAGATCCAGGGTCTTCTCGAAGTCGCCGTCGCGCTCGCCGGGGAAGCCGACGATGAAATCGCCGCTCATGGCGATGTCGGGGCGCGCGGCGCGGATGCGCTCGATCAGGCGCACATAGCTTTCGGCCGTGTGGTCACGGTTCATGGCCTTGAGGATCTTGTCGCTGCCCGCCTGCACCGGCAGGTGCAGATAGGGCATCAGCTGCGGCAGCTCACCGTGGGCCTCGATCAGGTCCTCGCCCATGTCGCGGGGATGACTGGTGGTGTAGCGGATGCGATCCAGGCCTTCGATCTTCGCCAGGCGCCGCACCAGCTTGGCCAGGGTCTCGCCGCCGCCATCATAGGCGTTGACGTTCTGGCCCAGCAGGGTGACCTCGCGCACGCCCTGATCGGCCAAGCGCTTGGCCTCCTCGACGATGTCCTGCGGCGGACGCGACCACTCCCCGCCCCGGGTGTAGGGCACCACGCAGAAGGTGCAGAACTTGTCGCAGCCCTCCTGCACGGTCAGGAAGGCGGTGACCCCGGCCACGTGACGCTCGGCCGGCAGGGCGTCGAACTTTTCGTCGGCGGCGAAGTCGGCCGACAGGCGCTCGCCGGTCTTGCGGTGGGCGCGGGCGATCAGCTCGGGCAGTTGGTGGTAGGCCTGGGGGCCCACGACGAGATCGACCGCCGGCTGGCGATGCATGATCTCCTTGCCCTCGGCCTGGGCCACGCAGCCGGCCACGGCGATGGTCATCTGGCCGCCGGCCTCGGCCTTGCGGCCCTTCATCTGCTTGATGTAGCCGAGCTCGGAATAGACCTTCTCGGTGGCCTTCTCGCGGATATGGCAGGTGTTCAGCACCACCAGGTCCGCGCCCTCGGGATCGTCGACCACACCATAGCCCAGCGGACGCAGGACGTCGGCCATGCGCTCGCTGTCGTAGACGTTCATCTGACAGCCGTAGGTCTTGATGTAGAGGCGCTTTTGCGGGGTCTCGCTCATGCGGCGAGGTTATGGGCGCGAGGCGGCCAACGTGCAAGGACGTCGGCGTCACAGTCTGGGCCGCGCGCCGATCAGTCCTCGACCATGAACCAGGCGACCGTCTCGGTGTCGCCCCAGATCGAGCAGGCGCCCGTGCCGACGATATAGATCCGCTTGTGCAGCGAATATGCGGTCATCAAGGCTGCGGCCATCGACTGTCCGGCGACCGTCGAGGCGTCGATCGCAAACCGATTAGGCACATTCGATCCCTGACAGGCCGGTCGCGCGCCAATGGAGCCCGTGGTGTCGAACATCACGGCGCCCGTCGAGGTCGCATAGAGATGTAGAATGTTCCCCATCTGCGCGTCCGAGGCGGCGGCCGGACTCGCCATCGCCATGACGCATGCACTCAGCAAGACAAAACGCCGCAGCATCACCATCCCAATCCGGTAAATTTCTACCTTGGGGCGAGCCGTATCATCAGGCTGGAGAAGGCGTCAACGGCCAAGCTCGGAGCGGTCAATCCTCGACGGGAACCCCGTACAACTCCAGCCGGTGGTCCACCAGCTTGTAGCCGAGCTTCTTGGCGATGGCGTGCTGCAGGGCCTCGATCTCCTCGTCCACGAACTCGACGACCTTGCCGGTCTTCATGTCGATCAGGTGGTCGTGGTGATGGTCGGGCGTCTCCTCGTAGCGCGAGCGGCCGTCGCGGAAGTCGTGGCGCTCGATGATGCCGCTCTCCTCGAACAGGCGCACGGTGCGATAGACCGTGGCGATCGAGATGTGCGGGTCCACGGCGTGGGCGCGGCGGTGCAGCTCTTCGACGTCCGGATGGTCGGTGGCGGCCGACAGCACGCGGGCGATGACCCGACGCTGGTCGGTCATGCGCATGCCTTTTTCGATGCAGAGCTTTTCGAGGCGGTCCAAGGCGGCGTCTCCGGAGGATTCGGCGAGAAGATAAGGGCTGAACGCCTAGGTGTTAAGCGTCCGGCGCATCACGACGGCGTCCTTGGCGCCATCGGGGTGGGGATAATAGCCCTTGCGCAAGCCGACGCGATCGAAGCCGGTGGCCGCGTAAAGGGCGATCGCGGCGGTGTTGTCGGCCGCCACCTCGAGGAAGAGGTCGAAGGCCCCCGCCTCCTTGGCGATCACGGCCGCCATCTCGACCAGGCCCGCGCCCCAGCCCCGACGGCGGGCGGCGGGATCGACCGCCACGGTGAGGATCTCGGCCTCCCCGGCGACGGCGCGACAAAGGATGAAGCCCCTGGCTTCCTCCGGCTCGCCCGCCTCGCCCAGCACCGCGAACGCGCCCGGCCCCTGCAAGAGGGTCTCGAACTCCTCGGCCGACCACGGGCGGTCGAAGGCGCGGTCATGCAGATCGGCCAGGGTGAAGCAGGCCTCGGCTCCCACGGGACGCAGGATCATGGGGCGGGCGCCACGGCGTAGGGCGCGCGCAGATAGAGCGGCCGGGGCGAATGGGCAGGGGCCGGCCGGTCAGCGGCCAGGCGGGCGATCGCCACGGGGTCGGCATAGTCCAGCGGCGCGATCTCGGCCCCCGGGATGACGTCGGCCAGCAGCGACGCGCCCGAACCGACCAGCACGGCCGGACCGCCGGAATAGAGCTCGGCCAGGCGCGCGGCGGCCGTTCCGACCTCCAGAGCGTCAGGCGCCATCAGCGCTCGTCCGCCGTCGAAGACCTGCAGATAGACCTGGCCCATCTTGGCGTCGAGCACCCCTGCCGCGAAGCCGGGCGCGTCCACCGAAGCCGCCAGGGCCTCCAGGCTGTTGACCCCCACGCACGGGATCGAGAGAGCCGTAGCCAGGCCCTTTGCGAAGGACAGTCCCACGCGCAGGCCGGTGAACGAGCCGGGGCCGACGGTCACGGCGATGCGGTCGAGCTGCGTGAACGCCACGCCCGCCTCGGCTGCGGCCGCGCGGGCCAGCACGCCCACGCGCTCCTGGTGGCCGCGGGTCATCGGCTCGCTGCGCGTAGCGCGGACCGCATCGCCGTCCAGCACGGCGATCGAGCTGGCCGCGAGGCAGGTGTCGACGGAAAGGACCTTCATTCCCGTCAGGCCGCGCCCACCGCCGCCTGTTCCGCCGGACGCCAGACCAGCTCGTTCAGCTGGCCCTTGGCCTTCAGCGTCTCGACCGGGGGCAGGCCGCCCTTGGTCCAGCCGGGCGTCCCGAAGACATAGGCCAGGGTCGGGGCGTCGGGGCGCACGCAGACGGTCTGGTTGACCGTGCGGCCTTCTCCGGCGCGGCATTGGGAAATGTCGAACGACAGGTCCCCCCACTTGGCCAGCAGGGTCTCACCCTTGGGGCCGTGCACCGGACCGGCGGCCAGGCGGATTTCGCCGATCCCGCCCTCGGCGCCCTTGCCGATCTCCATCAGGGGAACATTGTCCTGCTCGACGGTCAGGATCGGCCCGGGCGGGCCTTCGCCGACGTGGATGAAGGCCGCCTTGACCACGGCCTTGGGGAACAGGGCCTTGATCGTGGCCTGGTCGAAGGCGGTGGCGGCGGTGATCGGACCCACGCCGTCGGCGCGGACCTCGAGCGGACCGCCCACATAGGGCTTCACCGCGATGGCCACGGGTCCGGACTTGGGGGCCTCGGCGGCGGGCGCGTGGGTTTCGGCTTTGTTGCCGGCGGGGCCGCAGGCGGCCAGCAGCAGCAGCGGGGCGGCGATCAGGGCGATGCGCGGGGTCATAGGCGCGTTCTTAGCACCTTTCGGCCCGACGGCGAGCGCCCCTCCGCCTTGAAGGCCGGAGGGGGCTCTATCCGATCAGAGGATCTTCGCGGCTTCGTCGAAGTCCAGGCGCGGATTGCGCGGGAAGAGGCCGTCTTCCGTGCCGTAGCCGATCGAGGCGATGAAGTTGGACTTGATGTTGGTGCCCTCGAAGAAGGCCTTGTCGACGCCGGCGTTGTCGAAGCCCGACATCGGGCCGACGTCCAGGCCCAGGGCTCGCGCGGCCAGAATGAAGTAGCCGCCTTGCAGCGAGCTGTTGCGCAGCGCGCCCCATTCTTTGGCGACCGGATCCTGGAACCAGTCCTTGGCGCCCGGGGCGTGCGGGAACAGGCGCGGCAGGGTCTCTGGGAAGTCCAGGTCGTAGCCGACGATCACCGTGGCCGGAGCCTGCAGGATCTTGGGGGCGTTCGAGCCCGACGACAGGGCCGCCAGCTTTTCCTTGGCCTCGGGGCTGGTGACGAAAACGAAGCGCGCCGGAGTGGCGTTGGCCGCGGTCGGGCCGAACTTCACCAGGTCGTACAGCTCACGCAGGACCGCCTCGGGAATGGGCTCGGGCTTCCAGCCGTTGCGCGTACGCGCCTGGGTGAACAGCTGGGCGAGAGCGGCGGTGTCGAGCTTGGCCATCAGCGATCCTCATGATCGGCTATAATTGCAACTTATAGAGTTACAATACGGAGACCGATCGAGGCTGGCAAGACTCCGGGCGCGCTTTGACTTGCCTCCACGCGCACCGAACGCTGTCGCTAAAGCGTCTGCTCGACCCGGGTCACTTCCGGCACATAGTGCTTGAGCATGTTCTCGACCCCAGCCTTGAGAGTGGCCGAGGATGACGGACAGCCCGAGCAGGCGCCGCGCATGTGCAGCCAGACGACGCCGGTCTGCGGCTCGAACTTGCTGAAGACGATGTCGCCGCCGTCCTGGGCCACGGCCGGGCGAATGCGGCTGTCGAGCAGTTCCTTGATCTCGGCGACGATCTGGGCGGCGTCCTCGTCATAGACCCCGTCCTCGTCGTGCCCGCCGTCGGCCGAGGCGTCCAGCAGCAGGGGGCGGCCGCTGGTGAAGTGGTCCATGATGGCCGCCAGGATCGGCGCCTTCAGGTGCGGCCACTGGGCGTCCTCGCCCTTGGTCACGGTCAGGAAGTCGGGACCGAAGAACACGCGCGTCACATCGCCCAGGCGGAACAGGGCGTCGGCCAGGGGCGACGCCTCGCCCTCCTCCGGCGTCTTGAACTCCCGAGCGCTTCCCAAAGGATTATTGGGGCCCAGCACTTCGCGGCCGGGCAGGAACTTCAGGACCTCGGGATTGGGCGTGGTTTCGGTCTGGATGAACATCCCGCTCATGTGGACCCGCGACGCCCGCCGCACAAGAGGCGCGGCCCGCGCACGAAGCCGCGCCTCGGCCTCAGGGCGCCGCTTACGTCATCGTGACAAACGATCCGCGTTATGCCTCCATGCCTAAAACAAATGTTTCAGGGAGGTCGCCATGAGCGACGGCGCCATCGATCTCACCGGCGTCCACGCCGAAGCGCGGGCCAAGGCCTACGCCACGCCCTTGGAGCGGTTCGACGTGGCCGACCCGGCCCTCTTCCAGACCGACACCCACTGGCCGTGGTTCGAACGGCTGCGCAAGGAAGACCCGGTGCACTACTGCGCCGAGAGCGAGCATGGCCCCTACTGGTCGGTGACCCGCTACGAGGACATCATGACCGTGGACACCAACCACGGGGCCTTCTCCTCGGACTCCCGCTTCGGCGGCATCACCATCCGCAACTTCGACGAGGACTTCGTCCTGCCGATGTTCATCGCGATGGACCCGCCCAAGCACGACGTGCAGCGCAAGACCGTCAGCCCGATCGTCTCGCCCGTGAATCTAGCGGCGCTGGAGGGCACGATCCGCGGGCGGGTGGGCCTGATCCTGGACAGCCTGCCGATCGGCGAGACCTTCGACTGGGTCGACCGGGTGTCGATCGAACTGACCACCCAGATGCTGGCGACCCTGTTCGACTTCCCGTGGGAAGAGCGGCGCAAGCTGACCCGCTGGTCCGACGTCTCCACCGCCGTGCCCGGCGCAGGGATCGTCGAGACCGAAGAACAGCGCCGGGCCGAACTGATGGAGTGCCTGGCCTACTTCACCGAACTGTGGAACCAGCGGGTCAATTCGACCGAGCCGGGCAATGACCTGATCTCGATGCTGGCCCACGGCGAGGCGACGCGGAACATGCCCCCGATGGAGTACCTGGGGAACATCATCCTGCTGATCGTCGGCGGCAACGACACCACCCGCAACTCGATCACCGGCGGCCTGCTGGCGCTGAGCCAGAACCTCGACCAGGAAGCCAAGCTGCGAGCCGATCCATCGCTGATCCCCAACATGGTCTCGGAAATCATCCGCTGGCAGACGCCGCTGGCCTACATGCGCCGCACGGCCGTGCAGGACTTCGAACTGGGCGGCAAGACCATCAAGACCGGCGACAAGGTGGTGATGTGGTACGTCTCGGGCAATCGCGACGAGACGGCGATCGAGAACCCCAACGCGTTTCTCATCGACCGCCCCCAGGCCCGTCGCCACCTGTCGTTCGGCTTCGGCATCCACCGCTGCGTGGGCAACCGCCTCGCCGAACTGCAGCTGAAGATCATCTGGGAGGAAATCCTCAAGCGCTTCCCGAAGATCGAGGTGATGGGCGAGCCCCGCCGGGTCTATTCCAGCTTCGTGAAGGGCTACGAGAGCTTGCCCGTGCGGATTCCGGCCCGACTCTAGACCTCAAGGCGAAAATCGCTCCGCCTCCTGCAATCCCCGGTGTATGGCTACCAGCATTCTATGGGGGGAATTGTTTCATGCGACAGCGATTGCGCCGCGTCGTCCATCGAGGATTTGAGCTTTCCGGCCTGATCGGCGTCCTTCATCGGCGGCAGGAACGACGGATCGCGCAGCAGCCGCACGGGACCTTCGAAGACGGCCTTCCGATGCCGCCAGCCGAACTGCGCGTGATCATCGGCGGCACGCCCGATCCGGTCTTGTTCTCCGAGCGCGGGAAAGCCGACGCGATGCGGTTCATGGCCATGGCGGAGGGCCATCTTCCGGATCGTCGCGAACCACTCGACGTCTGGGACCTCGGCTGCGGTTGCGGCCGTATCGCCCGCTGGATCGCGCCGAACATCGAAGCAGCCGGCGGCGCGTTTCACGGGTCGGACATCAATCCACGGCTCGTCGCCTGGTGCGCGGCGAATCTGCCTGGCCGCTACCTGGTGAATCGACTGAGGCCGCCCATCAAGCTGGCGACCGGCTCCAAGGACCTCGTCTACGCCTATTCGGTGCTGACGCATCTGCGCGAAGCCGCCACCCAAGCCTGGCTAGCCGAAGTCGCCCGCGTCCTGAAGCCCGGCGGCCTGGCGTTGCTGACCTTCCACGACGAAGACTATGCCGGCGCGTGGGGCCCGCCAGGCATAACCGAGACCCTGGAACGCGAGCCATACCTGGTGGTGAACAACGCGCTCGAAGGTTCGAACTACATGTCCTCGTGGATCAGCCGCAGCCATTTCTCGAAGCTGGCGGCGGCCCATTTCGAGATTCTAGAAATCCAGCCCGGAAACACGCTGACCGCCGTCCAGGCAACCGCCGTCCTCAGACGTCGCGCCTAGGCGGGACGGCGACTGCTAGGCTCCCCAGAACCCGACCAGCTTCTTCACCTCGGCCACCGTCGGCGCAGCCACTTCGGACGCCCGCTCCGCGCCGGCCTTGAGGATGCGGTCGATCTCGGTCGGGTCACCGAGGTAGCGGCGCATGGTCTCGCCGACCGGGGCCAGCTTCTCCACCGCCAGTTCGGCCAGGGCCGGCTTGAAGGCGCCGAAGCCCTTGCCCGCATATTCGCCCAGGACCTCGGCCTTGGTCTTGCCGGACAGGGCCGCGAAGATGCCGACCAGGTTGTCGGCCTCGGCGCGCGCGGCCAATTCCTCGACCGTCTCCGGCAGCGGCTCCGGGTCGGTGCGAGCCTTCTTGATCTTGCCGGCGATGGCGTCGGCGTCGTCGGTCAGGTTGATACGGCTATAGTCCGACGGGTCGGACTTGCTCATCTTGGCCGAGCCGTCGCGCAGGCTCATCACGCGCGCGCCAGGCCCCTGGATCAGGGGCTCGGGCTGCGGGAAGAAGGCTGGGGCCCCGAAGTCGTGGTTGAACTTCTGGGCGATGTCGCGGGTCAGTTCCAGGTGCTGCTTCTGGTCCTCGCCCACCGGCACGTGGGTGGCCTTGTAGATGAGGATGTCGGCCGCCTGCAGCACCGGATAGGTGTAGAGGCCGACGCTGGAGCGCTCCTTGTGCTTGCCGCTCTTCTCCTTGAACTGGGTCATGCGGTCCAGCCAGCCCAGACGCGCCACGCACTGGAAGATCCAGGCCAGCTCGGAATGCTCGCGCACGGCCGACTGCGGGAAGATGGTGGCCTTGGCCGGGTCCAGGCCCGCCGCCAGATAGGCCGCGGCGATCTCGCGGGTCTGCTGCGCCAGGGCCGCCGGGTCCTGCCAGACGGTGATGGCGTGCAGGTCGGCCACGAAGATGAAGGTGTCCATCTCGTGCTGCAGGCGGGCGAACTTCACCAGCGCGCCGAGATAGTTGCCCAGGTGGAGGGCGCCGGACGGCTGGACGCCGGAGAGCACGCGGGTGGGGCCCGTGTAGGGAACAGGGGTGTGGTCGGTCATGGCCTCGGCCTTGGCTTGGAACGTGGGTATGGCGGGCGCGTCAGGACGCGGGCCGCGTGCGGGACGCGGCGGTCGGGGTCAGATGAAGCGGCGCCATCGCGGCGCGGAAGATCCGATCGAAGCCATGCACGCTGGTTACCGGGCCAGGCGTGGCAGGGCAAGGGCCCTTAGGCCTTGCCGCGCCTGAGCATGCCCTTCACCTCGGCGACCTTGACGCCGCCGAACAGCAGGACCAGCGGCGGATAGAGGGCCGCGCCGACCAGCACGGTCAGGGCCAGGGCGAACTCCTTGGCGCCCAGGGTGTGGCCGCGCAGGCCCAGCTCCCGCAGGGGCGCCTCGATCAGCGGTCGCCAGTGCGAGGCCGCCGCCAGCACCCCGCCCATGGCGACGCTGGCCGCCAGGATGCGGCTCACCCGCGACCAGGTGTCCAGCGAGGGATTGTAGTGGCCCTTGCGCGACAGGCCCCAGGCCATCTGGGCGACATTGGCCCACGAGGCCACGGCCGTGGCCGCGGCGATACCCTTCACGCCCACCAGGTTGAACAGCACGATGCCCAGGCCGATGTTCATCGCCACCGAAACCAGGGCGAAGCGCATCGGACTCTTGGTGTCGCCGCGCGCGAAGAAGGCGCGGGAATAGAGCTGCTGCAGCACGAACGCGGGCGTGCCCAGGCCGTAGAAGAACAGGGCCGAGGCCGTCTGGCTGGCGTCGAAGGCGGTGAACTGGCCGCGCGTATAGAGGCCGTCCGACAGGAAGCCCGGCATGGCCACCAGGGCCGCGGCGGCGGGAATGGTCAGGGCCATGGCCAGGGTGATGGCCTGGTCCATGGCGCTTTGGGCGTCGGCCTTGTCCTCGGAGTTCACCGCGCGCGACAGCCGCGGCAGCAGGGCCACGCCGATGGCCACGCCCACAAGGCCCAGCGGCAGCTGGTAGAGGCGGTCGGCGGTGGCCAGCCAGGAGCGGCCGCCGGGCACGTGGCTGGCCAGGTTGCCGGAGATGAAGATGTTGACCTGGGTGGCGCTGGCCGCCAGAGCCCCCGGAATGGCCTTGCCGATCAGCTCGCGCACCTCGGGCGTCAGGCGCGGCAGTCGCCAGTGGACCTGGGCGCCGGACTTGTTGACGCCCCAGGTCAGCAGGGCGGCCTGGGCCACGCCCGCCACGATCACCCCCACCGAGCCCCAGGTCGCGGCGGCGACGGCGCTGGTCTGGGGCAGAATGAAGGCCAGGGTGAAGATGTTCAGCAGGATCGGCGCGCCGGCCGACAGAATGAAACGGTCGCGGGCGTTCAGCACCCCCGACAGATGCGCCACGATGGCCATGCACGGCAGGTAGGGCATGGTGATCTGGGTCAGCAGCACGGCCAGCTTGTACTTCTCGGTGCCCCAGCCGAAGCCCGGGCTGATCAGCATCATCAGCCAGGGCATGGCCAACTGGCAAACCACGGTGATGATGATGGTCGAGGCCGCCAGGGTGGCCATGGCGTCGGCCGCCAGGATATCGGCCTTCTCCTCGCCGTCTCGCTGCAGCGACTTGGCGTAGGCGGGCACGAAGGCGGCGGCGAAGGCGCCCTCGGCGAAGAACCGGCGGAACAGGTTGGGGAAAGCCAGGGCGGCGTTATAGGCGTCGGCCGCCGGGGTGGCGCTGGCGCCCATCCTGTACGATACGGCCAGGTCCCGCGCGAAACCCATGAACCGGCTGACCAGGGTCAGGCCGGAATAGATCATCGACGATTTCAGCAGGCCGCCCTTCTTGGGAGCGGCGGTCTGGACGGGTTCGGGCGGCGCGGCGTCGGTCACGGGCGGGCTTCTGGGCTCTGGGCGAGGGGCCGTCAAGCGAGGGCTGCGGACCGGCGGTCAGTTGGGCGTGGATTGGCGCACCGGGTCGTGGGCGCAGCAAGGATTTTCGGAGGAGATTGAAGCGCCTCCTTTTAGCCCCTCCTATCGCGCCACGCTGGCTCGCGCCCGCTTGAGCCCCGGCCGCGTGTTTGGCGCGCCCGCCTCGTTCTGTTCCAGCGCCGCCAGGAGATCGGCCTTCAGAATCGAGAGCTTCTTGCCGTCAGCGACCTTCCCGCCCTCGGCGGTCTGGACGTAGAAGGCGTCGACCGCCCGTTCGCCATAACCGTCGATATGGGCCGACTGGATGGACAGGCCGTTCTGGGCCAGGGTCTGGGCCAGGGCGTGCAGCAGGCCCGGGCGGTCACGGCCCGAGGCCTCGACCACCGTGGCCTCGTTGGAGGCCTCGTTGTCGATGACCACTGTCGGCGCGATCGAGAAGGCGGCCGTGCGCGACAGCTCGCCGCCGCGCCGGGGCTCAACTGAAAGCGGCTCGCCGCGACCAGCGGCCTCCAGGGCGTCGGCCAGTCGGCGCAGGGCGCGGGGATTCTCGCAGCCCAGCGGTGCGCCGGTGACGTCCTGCACGTGGAACACGTCCAGCGCCTGGCCCTGGCGCGAGGTGAACACGCGCGCGCCCACCACGTTGCCGCCCAGGGACGAGACCGCAAGCGCCAGGTCCGCAAACAGGCCGCGCCGATCCTTGGCGGCGATCACGATCTCGGCGGCGTTGGCGCCGGCGGGCACCCGACCCTCGGCGGCGGCTCCGCCCTGGATCGCGGCGCGGCGGGCCAGCTCGGCGTGAGCCTGGAGGTCGGCGGGCGAGAAGGCGCCGAAATAGGCCGCCTCCATCGCCTGGGCCCAACCCTTGGCGGCGGGATCGGCCTGGACCAGCGCATTGCGGGCCTCCTCGGCGGCCGCCTCCTGGTGGCGCTGTACGCTGGCGGCGGCGTCGCTGCCGCGCCCGCCCCGGAACACCGCTTCGGTGGCGTTGTAGAGCTCGCGCAGCAGTTGGCCCTTCCAGCCGTTCCAGACGCCCGGGCCCACGGCGCGGATGTCGGCGACGGTGATGACCAGCAGCAGGCGAAGGCGCTCGGGATTCTCGACGATGCGGGCGAAGGCGGCCACGGTGCCGGGATCGGCCACGTCGCGCTTCTGGGCGAAGTCGCTCATGACCAGGTGGTTCTCGACCAGCCAGGCCACCAGCTCCACCTTGGCGCGGTCCAGGCCCAGGCGCTCACAGGCGCTGCGGGCGCTGCGGGCGCCGGCCTTCTCCTGACCGCCCACGCCGCCCTTGCCGGTGTCGTGCAACAGCATGGCGAGGAAGAGGGCCTCGCGGTCCTCGATCAGCGGCATGATCGACACGGCCAGCGGGTGGTCTTCCGACAGCCGACCGGCGGCCATGTCGCCGATCAGGCCCACCGCCCGCAGGGTGTGCTCGTCCACCGTGTAGGAGTGGTACATGTTGAACTGCATCTGAGCCACGACCCGGCCGAATTCCGGAATGAAACGGCCCAACACCCCGGCGTCGTTCATCAGCGTCAGGGTGCGGTAGCTGCGCTTGCCGTAGGCCAGAAGGTCCAGGAACGCCCGCGTGGCGGCCGGGTCGCGGCGCACCTTGGACGTGATCAGGTGCAGGCCCCGGGTCACGGCCGTGAACGCGTCGGGATGCAAGTCCAGGTCCCGCTCGTCGGCGATCTTGAACAGCCGGATCAGGTTCACCGGATCCTGCTCGAACACCTGCGGCCCGTCGATGTTCAGCCGCCCGCCGTCCTCGTAGAAGCCGGCCACGTCCAGCGCCTTGCGCTTGGGCTTGGCTCCCGGGAGGAAACGGGAAATGCCCTTGGGCTCGTGCTTGAAATGCTCGGCCTCCAGCTTGGCCGAGAAGGCGCGGGTCAAGGCGCCCACTTCCTTGGCGATCAGGAAGTAGCGACGCATGAACCGCTCGACCGCCGGGGCGTCGCCCCGGTCGCCGTAGCCCATGCGGCGAGCGATCTCGGGCTGCAGGTCGAAGGTCAGGCGCTCTTCCGGCCGGCCCGTGGCGAAATGCAGGTGCGCGCGCACGGCGTGCAGGAAGTCGAAGGCGCGGATGAAGCCCTTGGCCTCGCGCCTGTCGAACACCTCAAGCTTGAACACGTCCTCGGGCCGGTCGACCGGATGCAGGTACTCGGCGATCCACATCAGGGTGTGCAGGTCGCGCAGGCCGCCCTTGCCCTCCTTGACGTTGGGCTCGACCATGTAGCGGCTGGCGCCGGCCCGGGCCTGGCGGTCGTCGCGTTCCTTGAGCTTGGCCGCCACGAAGGCCGCGCCCGTGCCCTTCATGACGTCGTCGCGGAAGCGCTTCTTCAGCTCCTCGGCCAGGCGCTCGTCGCCCGTCAGGCGGCGAGCCTCCAGGATCGAAGTGCGGATGGTGTAGTCCTCACGCGAGAGCTTGACGCACTCCTCGATGGTCCGTGAGGCGTGGCCGACCTTGAAGCCCAGATCCCACAGCGCATAGAGCATGTACTCGATCACGCTCTCGGCGTGCGGCGTCTGCTTGTAGGGCCGCAGGAACAGCAGGTCGATGTCCGAGAACGGCGCCAGGGTGCGCCGGCCATAGCCGCCCACCGCCAGCAGGCACAGGCGCTCGCCCTCGGTCGGGTTGCGGGCCCGGAACACGTGGACGGTGGTGAAGTCGTAGAGGGCGGTGATCACCTCGTCGGTGACGCCGCTGAGCAGGCGGGCCGTCTCCAGGCCGCCGGCTCCGTTCTCCAGCCGCTCCTTGGCGATCATGCGCCCCCGGAAGAGAGCCTGCTTGAGGATCTCGATGGCCCGGGCGCGCTGGCCGGCCTCGTCGCCGATCAGGTCGAGCGCAGCGGCGGAAAGCCGGGCGCGCAGGGCGTGCCCGTCGACGACGTGTTCCAGGGGGGTGGGGCGAAGGCGACGGGGCATGATGGCAATATGGGGTATCCGCTAGGTCCTGAGCAGGGCCTTGAGACGATAAAGCGCCTCCTGGGCCTCGCGCGGGCTCATGCCGTCAACATCAAGCTCGGCCAGGGCGGCGTCCACCCCGCTCGGCGCCGCTTGAACAGGCGCCGCCACCGGGGCGGTGGCGGCGAACAAGGGCAGTTCGTCCAGCTTGGCCGGCGATTCGGCCTTGCTCTCCAGGCGATCGAGCACCTCCTTGGCGCGGGCCACCACCTGCGGCGGCACGCCGGCCAGCTTGGCCACCTGCACGCCGTACGAGCGGTCGGCGGGACCGTCGGCGGCCTCGTGCAGGAAGACCAGGTCGCCGTTCCACTCCTTGGCGCGCAGGGAGAGATTGGAGACGTGGGCCATCCGCGTCTCCAGCGTGGCCAGCTCATGATAGTGCGTGGCGAACAGGGCGCGGCAACGGTTGACGTCGTGCAGGGCCTCGGCGCAGGCCCAGGCGATGGCCAGGCCGTCGTACGTGGCCGTGCCCCGGCCGATCTCGTCCAGGATCACTAGGCTGCGTGGGCTGGCCTGGGTGAGGATGGCGGCGGTCTCGACCATTTCCATCATGAAGGTCGAACGGCCACGGGCCAGGTCGTCGCCGGCCCCCACGCGCGAGAACAGGCGATCGACCACGCCCAGGCGCAGGCTCTTGGCGGGCACGTAGCAGCCGGACTGGGCCAGGATCGCCAGGATGGCGTTCTGGCGCAGGAAGGTCGACTTACCGGCCATGTTCGGGCCGGTGACGATCGACAGGCGCGCGCCGGCCTCGCCGGCCGCGTCCAGGCGGCAGTCGTTGGGGGTGTAGGGATCGCCGGCGCGCTTGACCGCGGCCTCGACCACGGGATGGCGAGCGGCGCGAGCCTCGAAGGCCAGAGAGCGGTCGACCACGGGGCGCACCGCGCCGGCGTCCTCGGCCCACTCGGCCAGGGCCGAGGCGACGTCGAGCCGCGCCAGGGCCTCGGCGGCCAGCTGGATCGGCTCGGCCAAGGTCACGGCCTCGCTGCGCCAGTCTTCGAAGGCGGCCACCTCCATGGCCAGGGCGCGCTCGGCGGCCTGGGCGATGCGAGCGTCCAGATCGGCCAGCTCCACGGTCGTGAAGCGCACCTGATTGGCCAGGGTCTGGCGGTGGATGAAGGTCGCGTTCAGGGGCGGCTGGAACAGCGGATCGGCCTTGCCGGCCGTGGCCTCGACAAAATAGCCCAGGACGCCGTTGTGGCGGATCTTCAGCGGCACGCCGCTTTCCTGGCAGAGGCGGGTCTCCAGGGCGATCACGACGCGGCGGCTGTCGTCGCGCAGCGCGCGGGCCTGGTCGAGTTCAGGACGCACCCCGGCGGCCACGAACCCGCCGTCACGGGCCAGGGCCGGCAGGTCCGGGCCAAGGCCGATCTCCAGCTGCTCCAGCAGGCGCGACAGGCCCTCGTGCAGCGATGGCGTCAGGGCCTTGAGCGCGCCTTCCAGCTCGGCCGGCGGCGGCGAGAGGGGGTCGCCCGACCCGCCGACCATGCCGGCCAGCTTCTCACCGGTCTTCAGGCCGTCGCGAACCACGCCCAGGTCGCGTGGACCACCCCGGCCCAGGGCCAGGCGCGAGAGGGCGCGGGCCATGTCTCCGCCGCCCTTCAGCACCTCGCGCAGGCGCTCGCGCAGCACGCGGTGTTCGACAAACCATTCCACCGCGTCCAGGCGGGCGTCGATGGCCGCCGGGTCCAGCAGCGGACGGGCCAGGCGCGAGGCCAGAAGACGGGCGCCCCCGGCGGTGACGGTGCGGTCGATCGAGGCCAGCAGCGAGCCATTGCGGTCGCCGCCCTGGGTGCGGTCGATCTCCAGGCTGGAGCGGGTGGCCGGGTCGATGGCCATGACGTCGGCCTCGGCCGCGCGGCGCGGGGCGCGCAGGGCGGGCAGCTTGCCGGCCTGGGTCATCTCCAGGTGAGCGGCGATCAGGCCCAGCGCCCCGACCTCGGCCGGCGACAGGCCCCCAAAGCCGTCCAGCGTATCGACGCCGTAGAGGCGCTTGACGCGGGTCTCCGACGCCTGGGGCTCGGACAGGGCCGAGGGCATGGGCTGGACCAGGCCGCCGCAGATCTTCAGCGTCTGCGACAGATGGTCGTCCGCCAGCAAACGGTCGGCGACCAGGGTCTCGGACGGGGCGAGGGCCGCCAGGATCGCGGCCACGGCGTCCTTGGCGACCATGAAACACTCGACCTCACCGGTCGACAGCTCGACGGCGGCCACGGCCGCCTGGCCTGCCCGCATGGCCACGGCGGCCAGGCGGTTGGCGCCCCGCGCGTCCAGCAGGCCGTCCTCAGTCAGGGTGCCGGGCGTGACGACCCGGACGATGTCGCGCCGGACCACCGACTTGGACCCGCGCTTCTTGGCCTCGGCCGGATCTTCCATCTGTTCGCAGACGGCGACCTTGAAACCCATGCGGATCAGCTTGGACAGATAGGCCTCGGCCGCGTGCTGCGGCACGCCCGCCATCGGGATCGGCTGGCCCGCATGCGTGCCCCGGAAGGTCTGGCTGATGCCCAGGGCCGCGGCGGCCTTGTAGGCGTCGTCGAAGAACAGCTCGTAGAAGTCACCCATGCGGAAGAAGATCAGGGCGTCGGGCTGCCGCGCCTTCATCTCGAAGAACTGCTGCATCACCGGCGTGGCGCCGGTGGGGTCGAGGGCGTGGGCGGGCGTAGCGACGGGAGCGTTCATGGCCCCGGAATCCTACAGGGCGTCGCCCCTCGCGTTAAGACTTCGGCAACGGATATCCACAAGCCCTGGGGACCGATCCCACGAAAACCCACTAGATGTGCGGCCGATGGGTGACAGATTACCGCTTGCTCCATCACCAGCCGCTCCAAGCGTGATGGCGAAGGCAACGAAAAGGCCCGGGATTTAAGCCCCGGGCCTGATCTCGTCGTCGATGCCGAAGGCGCCTAGCTTCCCGTCACTTCTTCCCAGAAGCGCTTGGCCTTGCCGACGAAATTGGCCGACTTGGGGTTCTGCTTCTCGCCGCATAGGCCGGCCAGCTCCTGCAGGAGCTCCTTTTGCCGTGCGGAAAGGTGGGTCGGGGTTTCCACGAACAGCTCCACCACCAGGTCGCCGCGCTGCCGGCTGCGCAGGGACGGCATGCCCTTGCCCTTGAGGCGGACTGTCTTGCCGGTCTGCGCGCCTTCCGGAACCTTGACGGTCATGCGATTGGAGCCGTCGCAGTTCTCGCCGCCCAGCAGGCAGGGCGCTTCGATCTCGCCGCCCAGGGCCGCGACCGTCATCGGCACCGGCACCGTGCAGAGCAGGTCCAGGCCGTCGCGCTCGAACAGCTCGTGCGGCATCACAGACAGGAACAGGTAGAGGTCGCCTCGCGGGCCGCCGCGGGCCCCGGCGTCGCCTTCGCCGGCCAAGCGGATGCGGGCGCCGTCATCGACGCCGGCGGGGATGCGCACCGACAGCACGCGCTCGCGGCGCACCTGGCCGTGGCCATGGCAGCTGGTGCAAGGATCCAGGACCAGCTGGCCGGTGCCGCCGCACCGGGGGCAGGCGCGCTCGACCGCGAAGAAGCCTTGCGTCGCCCGCACGCGGCCGGCGCCGCCGCAGGTGCCGCAGACCGTCGGGCTGGTGCCCGGCTTGGCGCCAGAGCCGTCGCAGACCTCGCAGGTGATGGCGGCGGGAACCTTGATCTCGACCTCGGCGCCCGCATAGGCCTGCTCGAGGGTGATCTCCAGGTCGTAGCGCAGATCCTGGCCGCGCTGGGGGCCGTTCGACTGGCGGCGGCCGCCGCCGAACATCTCGCCGAACACGTCGCCGAACACGTCGTTGAAG
>JAGHZU010000025.1 GCA_017745235.1 Caulobacter sp.
GACCTGGACCACGACAACGCCCTGGATGTGACCGAGACCTGGCACTACACGGCCACCCACGCGGTGACCCAGGCAGAGCTGGACGCCGGCGGCAACATCACCAACATCGCCACCGCCGACTCCGACCAGACCGGCCCCGACACCGATGACGCAAGCGTCCCGGTCCAACAAAGCGCCGCGATCGACATCGAAAAATATGTCTCGATCGACGGCGGGACGACCTGGTTCGACGCCGACAACCCGATGGGACCGATTGCGACTTCGGGCGCCAGCATCGCGTTCAAGTTCGTGGTCACCAACATCGGCAACGTGACCCTGACCAACACCACGGTCACGGACTCGGTGTTTGACTTGAATGGCGCCGCGCCTGGAACGGCGGCCTCGCTGGGGACCCTCGCGATCGGCGCCAGCACTTCGTTCCAGATCTCCGCGCCGTGGACGGCGGGTCAGCACGTCAATGACGCCACCGCTGTCGGCAACTACTCCGGCGGGCAGGCCTCGGACCACGATCTGGCCTACTACTACGGCCTGATCGACTGCGTCGGGACGCGAACCCCGGGTTTCTGGCTCTCGCCCAACGGCCTGACCTTCTGGGACGGCACGGTGGGCAACGAGACCAAGTCGGGGCCGGACTTCCCCAGCGGCGAACTGCTGGCCTTCAACAACACCATCTTCGACGGCCCGGACCCGGGGACCAGCAACAAGGAGGAGCGCTACATCCTCCTGGGCGACGACAACGGCAACGGCGTGACCGATGCCGGCGAGGACACGCTGAAGATGTCGCTGGCCCTGGCGCTGAAGGTCATCGACGCCTCGCAGAAGCCTTCCCAGGACGCCCGCTATGTCCTGGGTCGCGACGTCATCGCCGCCTGGCTGAACTTCGAGGCCGGCAACGGCCAGGGCAATGCTTCCGATCCGAACAGCCCGGCCCACAAGATGGACCTGGCGATCGACTGGCTGCAGCAGTACGCCGACGCAAACCATGACGGCGTGGCCGATTTCAACGGCGCCGCGGTCAAGGCGAGCTCGGCGGCGTGGCAGGGTTCGGGGGCGGCGCTGCACACCGCGCTCGACGAGTACAACAACCACGGCTCGGTCAACGGCGTGATCTATTCCTGCAGCGCCGACGATCCGCTGTTCCACACCATGCTGATGACCTATCACGAGGACATGCTGGCATGAGGGGGCTGGGGGCGAACGCCATGGGAAGGCGGGGGCGCAAGCCGCTTCCGCCGCCCCTGGCCACGGCGCTTGCGGCTTGCCGGCGGCATCTGTTGATCGCCGCCGGCTTCAGCGCCCTGGTCAATATCCTCTACCTGGCTCCGACCCTTTACATGCTGCAGGTCTACGACCGGGTGCTGCCGACGGGCGGGCTGACGACTCTCGTCTTCCTGACCCTGGCCGTGCTGTTCGCCCTGGGCACGCTGGCCATGCTGGACAGTCTTCGCCAGCGCGTCTTGATCCGCATGGGCCTGCGCCTGGACCGCCAGTTGGCGGCCGAGGTGCTGACCCGGCTGACCGGCGGCATCGGCGGCGTGGCCGGCCCCCGCCTGCGCCAGGCCATGCGCGAGTTCGACGCCTTCCGCGCCGTGGTCGCCGGTCCCGCGGCCTTGGCCCTTCTGGATGCGCCCTGGACGCCGGTCTATCTCGCCCTCTGCTTCGTGCTGCACCCCGTGCTGGGCGTCATCGCCTTGGTGGGCGCCATCGCGTTGCTGATCCTGGCGGTGCTGAACGAGCGGGCCGTGCGCGGCAAGCTGGAGGCCCTCAACGAGGCTTCGGCCCAGGCCTACGCGGCCCAGGAGGCCATCGCCTCCCACGGCGGCCTGGTGCGGGCCTTGGGTATGCGCCAGCCGCTGATCGTGCGTCAGTTGCTCGAGCGGCGCGTGGCCGTGGGGCTGCAGGCCGAGGCCCAGTTCTCGGGCGGGGTCTATGGCGGGCTGATCCGTTTCCTGCGCCTGTCGCTGCAATCCCTGGCCCTTGGCGCCGGCGCCTGGCTGGCGGTGCGGCAGGAGATCTCGGCCGGAGCAGTGATCGCGGCGTCCGTGTTGCTCAGCCGCAGCCTCGCCCCGATCGAGCAGATCGTCGGCGCCTGGAAGAACGTGATCCAGGCGCGTGATGGATTCAGGACACTGGAGGACCTGTTCGACCGCACGCCGGCCCCGGCCGTCCGGACGCGCCTGCCCGATCCGTCGGGCAGGGTGAGGGTGGAGCAGGCGTTCGTGCGGGCCCCGGCCGGCGAAGGCTTGCTGCTGCGCGGCGTGTCCTTCGACCTGGAACCGGGCGAGATCATCGGCGTGGTCGGTCCCAGCGGGGCGGGGAAGACCACCCTGGCCCGGGTGCTGGTGGGCGCCCTGGCGCCCGACCAGGGACGGGTGCGCATCGATGGCGCCGATCTCCAGGACTGGCAGCAGGAGCGCCTTGCCGCTCACATCGGCTACCTGCCGCAGAACTGCGGCCTGTTCGCCGGCACGGTGAAGGAAAACATCGCTCGTTTCGCCAGCGTCATCGATGACCGCCCCGACGAAATCGACGCGCGGGTCGTGGCTGCGGCCAACGCGGCCGGGGCGCACGAGATGATCCTGCGCCTTCCCGAGGCCTACGACACGCCGGTGGGCGTGGGCGGGGCGGGACTGTCGGCCGGCCAGGCCCAGCGCCTGGCTCTGGCCCGGGCTCTCTATGGCGAGCCGCGCGTGTTCGTATTGGACGAGCCGAACTCCAACCTCGACGCCGAGGGTGAAACGGCCCTGGAGCGCGCCGTGGCGGCCCTGAAGGCGAGGGGGGCGGCCCTGGTCGTCATCGCCCACCGCCTGAACATTCTGGGCGCGGCCGATAAGCTGCTGGTGCTGCGGGACGGGGCCGTGGATCTCTACGGGCCACGGCGCGAGGTGTTGCAGGCGCTCGAGGCCCGGGTCGCCAGCCTGCCGCGAGCGGCCAACGCGCCATCGAGCCAAAGGGCCTCGGGGATGCAGCCATGAGCGATCTGTCGCTTCTTTCAACACGGGATCTGATGGCTGCAGCCGACGTGACGGCGGGCGCTCCGCCGGCTGACGGGGCGCGGGGCGAGCTCCGCGTAGGCCTTGTGGTGGCGGGCGTGTTTTTCGTCGGCTTCCTGGGCTGGGCGGCGTTCGCGCCCCTGGACTCGGGCGCCTACGCTCCGGGCGTCGTGACTGTGTCTGGCAGCCGCCAGGCCGTGCAGCACCGGGAAGGCGGCGTGATTTCGGCCCTGCGCGTCCACGAGGGCGACGTGGTCAAGCAGGGGCAGGTGCTGCTTGAGCTCAATGTCGAGGACGTGCGCGCCGAGGAGCGCGCGTTGACGGCCCGCCTTTTCGCCCTGGAGGCGCAGCGGGCCCGATTGAGCGCCGAGCGTGACGGGCTGCCCGACGTGGTCGCGCCCGTGGAATTCGCCAGCTTGCCGACCGAGGATCGCGGCCTGGCCGACGCGGCCCTGGCGCTGGAGCGTCGGCAGATGGTGGCCCGCCGCTCGGCCGACGCCGCCGTGCGCGGTGTGCTGGGGCAGAGGGCGGCCCAGCTCTCCGAGCAGATCACCGGCTACGACCGCCAACTGGCCGCCAATCGCGAGCAGCAGCGCCTGATCGGCGAGGAGCTGGCGGGCATGAAGAAGCTGGCCGACCAGGGCTATGCCCCGCTCACCCGCGTGCGGGCCCTGGAGCGCGCGGCCGCCGACCTGACCGGATCGGACGGCGCCTATCGGGCCGAGGCGGCCCGGGCCCGGCAGGGCATCGGCGAGGCGCGAATGCAGGCCGTCCAGGCCGATCGCCAGCGCGTGGACGATGTGATCACCGACCTGCGCCGGGTGGAGGGCGAGCTCAACGACGTCGAACCCAAGTTGACCGCCGCCCGCGACCAGTTGGCGCGCGGCATGGTGCGGGCGCCGGCCTCGGGCCAGGTGGTGGGTCTGAAGGTGTTCACCGTCGGCGGCGTGGCTCCGCCGGGGGAGACCCTGATGGAGATCGTGCCGCGCCGCGCGCCTTTGGTGATCGAGGCGCGGGTTTCGTCCACCGACGCCAACGATGTCCATCCCGGCCAGAGCGTCGACGTGCGGCTGACGGCCTTCCATGACCGGCACCTGCCGATCCTGAAGGGAGAGTTGACCAAGCTGTCGGCCGACAGCTTCACCGACGAGCGCACGGGCGCGCGGTTCTACAAGGCCGAGGTCGCCGTGCCGCCTGAGGAGCTTGCGTCGCTGCGCCAGCCGGGACGGGATCCGCCGACGCTCAAGGCCGGCCTGCCGGTCGAGGTGGTCGCGCCGATGCGCAAGCGCACGGCGCTGGAATACCTGGTCGAGCCCTTGCAGCAGCGAATGTTCCGCGCCTTCCGGGAAAAGTGAGCCGGATCAGCCCTCGGCCGCGATCTGGCGCAGGGCCTGTTCGAAATACTCGGCCGGCTGCCCGCCAGAGATCAGGTAGCGATCATTGATGATCACGGCCGGCACCGAGGTGATTCCAGCCGACTGCCAGGCACGTTCGGCGTCGCGGACCTCCTGGGCGTAGCGGCCCGATTCCAACACCTCGCGCGCGGCCTGCGGGTCGAGCCCGGCCTTCTGGGCGGCGGCCACCAGCACGTCGTGGTCGGACGGGGCCTGGTTGTCGGTGAAGTAGGCGTCGAACAGGGCGCGCTTCAGCGCCTTTTGGCCGCCGACGATGCCGGCCCAATGCAGCAGGCGATGGGCGTCGAAGGTGTTGTAGATTCGGCTGTTCTCGTTGGTCTTCATCGTAAAGCCCACGGAGGCGGCGCGTTCGTGGATCGCTTTGCGGTTCGCCGCGGACTGCTCCGGCGTGGATCCGTACTTCTGGCCGATGTGTTCGACGATGTTCTGGCCTTCGGGCGGCATGTTCGGATTCAGCTCGAACGGCTGGAAGCGAATATCGGCCTGCACCAGGTCGCCCACGCGCTCCAGGGCGGCCTCGAGTCCACCGAGGCCCACCACGCACCAGGGGCAGGAAACGTCGGAGACGAAATCAATCTTCATGGGCTTGGTCATGTGGGCGGTCCGATCCGGTGAGAAGCCAGATATGGGGGGCGACACGCTGATTGCACCTCGGGAGAGCCTAGGCGTCGGAGGCCAGAGCTGGCTCGGTGTTCGATGGTAGGGCCTGAAACGAAAAACCCGGCCGTAAAGGCCGGGTTTCCTCGTCTAGCCAGAGGTGGCTCCGCGGGTAGGATTCGAACCTACGACCAGCCGGTTAACAGCCGGCTGCTCTACCACTGAGCTACCGCGGAACAGGTCGCCTCAGGAAGAGGCCGGGTGATAGCCGTCTCGTTTTCCCGACGCAAGCGCCTTCTGACAAAAAAACAGCCCGGTACGAAACCGGGCTGTGGAAAGTCAGTGATGGTGGGGTGTCTTCAAGGAAGACACGGAGAAATTCGGCCCGTTATGGTTAATCGGGTCTTAATTTTGCCTGCGACCAAACGGCCATCACGAACTGCGTTCAGCGAGTCATAAGCCCGACCGGCAGGGTGGCGGCCGGGACCGACACCTCGGCCCTGGCCGCTGTGTCGCGGGAAGAGGCGCCTAGGGCGACGATGTAGTCGCCGCCGGCGACCGACCAGCCGTGGGCCTTCTCGTTCCAGGTGGCCAGGGGGCGCGGATCGACGGTCAGGCTGACGCGCGTGCTGGCGCCTGGGGCCAGTTCAACCTTCTTGAAACCGGCCAGGCGCCGGGGGGCTTCCCAGCCGCCGGTCTTGGGCGAGACGTAGACCTGGGGCACGGCCTTGCCGGTCCGCGCGCCGGTGTTGCGCACGTCAAAGCTGACGGTGACCCTGCCGTCCTTCGACGCCGCCTGCAGGTTGGCATAGGCGAAGGTCGTGTAGGACAGGCCGTGGCCGAACGCGAAGAGCGGCTGGTGGCCTTTCTTGTCGAACCACTTGTAGCCGACGGCCGCGCCCTCGATCGTGTAGTCGACGTCGAACAGGGCTTCGGGCATATTGGGATCGCCGTCCAGCACGGGGCGCGGCAACTGGGCCAGGCTTGCGGGGAAGGTGACCGGCAGGCGACCCGAGGCGTCGACCTCGCCGGTCAGTACGCGGGCGATGGCCTCGCCGCCTTCCGAACCCGGATACCAGGCCTCGACCACGCCGCCGACCTTGCCCAGCCAGGGCATGAACACCGGGCCGCCGGTTTCCAGCACCACCACGGTCTTGGCGTTGGCGCTGGCCACCGCGTCGATCAGGGCGTCCTGGCCGTTCTCCAGCGTCAGGGGGCTGTCGAACGACTCGCCGTTCCATTGGGTGGCGAACACCAGGACGATGTCGCTGGACGCGGCCAGCTTGGCGGCGGCGGCTACGTCCTTGCCGTCGGCGAACTGGATGTCGGCGCCCGGCAGACGGACCTTCAGCGCCTTCAGGGGCGAGGAGGGGAAGTAGATCATGGGGCCGGGCCAGGTGGCCGGACCTTCTCCCTGCACGGCGCGGCCGCCGATCGGATAGACCTGGGACGAACCGCCGCCCGACAGCACGCCGACATCGGCGTGACCGCCGATCACGGCGATCTTCCTGGCCGTCTTGGCCAGCGGCAGCAGGCCGCCGTCGTTCTTCAGCAGCACGATGCCTTCCTCGGCGTCGGCGCGGGTGATCTTGGCGTGGGCCGCGAAATCGATGTCGGCGATCTTGACCGGCTTTTCGACGACGCCGCTGGCGAACAGGCCGCGCAGGACGCGACGGGCCATGTCATCCAGGCGGGCCTGGCTGACCTCGCCCTTGGCCAGGGCTTCCTTCAGCGGACCCTGGAAGAAGGGTTCCTTGTCGAACGCCTGGCCGGCCGATTCCTGGTCCAGGCCCGCGTTGGCGGCCTTGGCGGCGGAGTGGGTCGCGCCCCAGTCCGACATCACATAGCCCTTGTACTTCCAGTCCTGCTTGAGCACCTTGTTGAGCAGGAAGTCGTTCTGGCACGCGTAGTCGCCATTGACGCGGTTGTAGGCGCACATCACCGAGTGCGGGTCCGAGATCTCGGTGGCGAACTGGAAGGCCAGCAGGTCGGAGGTGCGAGCGTCGGCCTCTCCGATCTTGGCGTCGAGCACGAAGCGGCCGGTCTCCTGGTTGTTCAGGGCGTAGTGCTTGATCGTGGAGACGATAGCGTTGGATTGAACACCCTTGATCTGAGCCCCGACCATCACGCCGGCCAGCAGCGGGTCTTCGCCGCCATATTCGAAGTTGCGGCCGTTGCGTGGCTCGCGGACCAGGTTCACGCCGCCGGCCAGCATCACGTTGAAACCCGACGAGCGGGCTTCCGAACCGATCATCGCGCCGCCTTGGAAGGCTAGTTTCGGATTCCAGGTCGCGGTCGTGGCCATGCCGGAGGGCAGGGCGGTGCGCTCGCGCTTCTTGGGCTCGCCGCCCTGGGTGGCCACGCCGACGCCAGCGTCGGTCTGGAACTGGGCGGGAATGCCCAGGCGAGCGATCCCGGGCACGTAGCCGGCCGAGCCTGGCAGGGCCTGGGGCACGCGCTTATACTTGTCGCCCATGTCCGCGCCGAAATAGCCGAAGATGATCGTCATCTTCTCGTCCTGGGTCATGGCCTTCAGGGCGAGGTCGGCGCGGGTGTCGGCGTCCAGCTTGGGATCCAGCCACGGCTTTGCCGCCGGCGCCGCAGGCGGGGTCTTCGCCCAGGCGGCGGGAGCAAGAGCGGCGGCGGACGCGCCGAGCATCAGGGCCAGGGGCAAGGCCCGCCAGGTGGATCGGATCATGGTGTCTCCCTATCGTGTCGTCGCCCAGGCTCAGGCCCGGTGTAGTGATGTTCGGGGCCCGACCGGCCATGTCGCCTCGACCCATGCGGCCGACGGGCGCTTGCCGGTCGTGAACCTGATGCGAGAGCCCGGCGTGAAGATCTGTCGGATCGGCGCGGCCGGGTTCGGCGGCCTAGCCATAGCTTGGCCTGACAGCGATGTCATGCGGGAGGCCGCCTCGTTTCGGTCTGTTCGCCGGTAGGAAGGCTTAGGCGGGCTGGATTTTCCGCCCGACTGGCCATGCTGGCAAGAGAGGCGAGGCCGAAAATGCTTCAGCGCCAGGCCTTGGCCTCGGTGATCATGGCCGGATCCGACATCACGCTGTCCAACGCGCGGCCGTCCACGGCGCATTCGGCCAGGGACGCCGGTCCCCGCACGGCCGTGACATGGCAGGAAAGCCGCTTGGAGAACGTCGCGGCCATCAGGCGGTCGCGGTCACGGGGCAGCGGCGTCAACGAGGGGGCGACCATCAGGGGAACCCAGCGATCGGGCGTGGGGCCCAGGGCCACGCACAGTGTCTGGCCATCGACCACGTGGAGCACGGCCCCCTCGATCGTCCCTCCGATCGGCGGCGGACGGCCTTTGCAGACGCCGGCCATCGTCGGCCCGCCGAAGGCCGCCAGCGCCAGGATCAGCGCGGCCCTTCCAAGCCAAGCCATATCGCCCCTTTCCGCACAGGCCGATTCAACTCTCAGACGGGCCTCGGCGTTCCACAGTCGCTGGTCGTAGCGCCTTACAGGGCCTAGATTTCCACACGTGACGCCCGCCTTGCCCGATACCATGCGCCCGTGGACCTTCCGCCCCCTGACGGAGGGAGAGCGCGGCCTCGCGCGGATGGTTTTCGGCGCGGCCCTGGCGTGTTCGCGCGTGCGGCTGCTGGCTGTGCCGGCCCTGAACCGGGCGTTCGTCGCCGGCGCCGGTCTGATCGTCTGGCCCGTCCGCTCGGCCCGGCTCGATTTTGCAGGTGCTGACGTCCCGGCGGCGGTCCAGGCCCAGTTCGTCCACGAGCTTGTCCACGTCTGGCAGGCCCAGCACGGAACCTGGCTGCCATGGGCCAAGATCCTGGCCGGCGACGGCGAGGCGGCGTACGCGTACGACCTGGACGGATCACGTCGCTTCGCCGAGCTCAACATCGAGCAACAGGCCATGGTGGTCGAGCACGCCTTCCTGACCCTGCGCGGCGGACGGCCGCCTTCTCCCGCGCGGGTCTACGCCGCCGTGCTAGAGAAGGCCCTTCCGGCCTTGGCGACTCGCCTGGCCCAGGATGCGTGACGGGAGGGTTCCGTTGGCCCAGGCGAAACGCGCCGCGCCCAAGAAGAGCAAGACCCTGTCGGCCGCCAACCTGGCCGGCCTGGGCGCCGAGCGGCTGGCCGAGCTGCTGATGGAGGTCGCCGACGGGCACGCCCAGATCAAGCGCCGCCTGCGCCTGGAGCTGGCCGGCGAGATCGGCGCGGCCGATCTGGCCCTGGAGCTGACCAAGCGCATCGAGACCGTCGCCGACAGCCGTTCGCGCGTCCATTGGCGCAAGCACAAGGAGTTCGTGCGCGAGCTGGACATGCAGCGCGCGCTGATCGTGGGCCGTCTGGCTGAGCTGGACGCCGCCCTGGCCCTGCCGCTGCTGCTGCGTTTTCTCGACCTGGCCGAGGGCGTGTTCATGCGCACCGCCGACGCCAAGGGCGAGATCGACGCGGTGTTCGAGGCGGCCGTCGACGACGTAGCCAGGGTGGCGCCCCTGGCCATGCCCGATCCGCGCGCCCTGGCCGACCAGCTGTTCGACCTGATCCAGGTCGGGCGCGGAGGCTTCGGGGCGCGGGTGCTGCGTAACGCCCTGCCGGCCTTGAGCGCCGAGTCCCTTGCCAGTCTGCGCGCCCGGATCGAGACCACCATGGCCGGCCAGCGACGCGTAAGCGCGGTGTTGAAGGCCGCCGTCCAGGTGATCGCCGACGCCCAGGGCGACGTGGACGGCTACATCGCTCAGTTCACCGACTCCCAGCTCGTCTTGCCGCCTATCGGCGCCCAGATCGCCCGTCGGCTGACGGCTGCTGGGCGGTATGAGGAGGCCGTGGCCGCCCTCGACCGCTCCACGCCCGGCTCGTTCGCTCAACTGGTGGGCGCGGTGCTGGGCCGTCCAGATCGTCCCAATCCAGCGGCCCTGGAGTGGGAGGACGCCTACATCGAGGTCATGCAGGCGAGGGGGCAGGCCGATCTGGCGCAGGAGATGCGCTGGGCCAGCTTCGAGCGCACGCTGTCGGCCGACCGCCTGCGCGAGCATCTCAAGCGCCTGCCCGACTTCGACGACGTCGAGGCGGAGGACCGCGCCCTGGTCTTGGCGTCCGACTTCCACGACACCCACGCGGCCCTGGATTTTCTCGTGAATTGGCCGTCGCTGGATCGCGCCGCCCGCCTGGTCTTGGAACGGGCCGACCAATTGGACGGCGACCGGCCCGAACTGCTGGAACCCGCCGCCCGGGCGCTGGAAGGACGCCACCCCTTGGCTGCGACCCTGCTGCTGCGGGCGATGATCCTGGACACCCTGCGCTACGCTCGCACCCCCCGATACAAGGACGCCCAACGTCAGTTGCTGGAAGCGGCCTCCCTGGCCCCCGCCATCACCGACTGGAAGGGACACGAGGACGCCGAGGCCTTCGCCGTACGTGCGGAGGGTTTCCGCCGCTGGTAGGCGCATGAGCAGGGGAACGGACTTGGAGCACATCGCCGCCAACGGGCTGGATTTCGCGGTCGAGACAGCGGGGGAGGGAGACACGGTCGCGCTCCTGCTGCACGGCTTTCCCGAAGCGAAGGAGGCCTGGCGGGCCCAGGTTCCGGCCTTCGCCGCGCTGGGATGGCGGGTGGTGGCGCCCGACCTGCGCGGCTATGGGCGAACCACGCGGCCCGCGGACAAGGCCGCCTATGATGTCGCGCCGCTGGTTGAAGACGTCAGGGCGCTGTTCGAGGCCTCCGGCGCGAGGCGGCGCGTCCTGGTGGGCCACGACTGGGGCGGCGTCATCGCCTGGCAGGCGGCCTTGCGTGGTCTGGCCCTGGATGGGCTGGTGATCCTGAACGCGCCCCATCCGGCGGCCTTCGAGCGTGAGCTGAAGCGAGGATGGCGTCAGCGGTTGAAGTCCTGGTACGTGCTGTTCTTTCAACTGCCGTGGCTGCCCGAAGCGGCGTTGACCGCGGGACGGGGCAGGGCGATCGCCCGGGCCTTGCGCGGCCATTGGCCCGCGTTCCCCAAGGAGTTGCTGGACATCTATCGCGACAACATCTGCTCGCCGGGCGGAGCGACTGCGATGCTGAACTACTATCGCGTCGCCGCGCACGGTTTGATGCGTGGACTGGATCCGAACCAGCCGTTGGCCGTGCCCACCCTGCTGCTGTGGGGCGAGCGCGATGCGGCGCTCGACGTGGCCCTGACCGAGGGCATGGAGGAACTGGTCGATGACCTGACGCTCCAGCGCCTGCCTGCCTCGCATTGGGTGGAGCACGAAGCCGCCGGCGCGGTGAACGCGGCGGTCGCGGCCTGGGCGCGTCGTAAGGGCCTGGCTGATCGTTCAAAGCCTTGATTGCCTAGACGGCTCGGCCGGACCTATAAGCCTGCCTGAAAGTCTAGCCCTTCGAGGGATTCCATGAGCTCCGATTTCGCCGCCGCGCGCCTGAACATGGTCGAAAGCCAGATCCGTACGGCGGACGTCACCGATCTTCCGCTGCAGGACGCCCTGCGGGTGGTTCCGCGGGAAGCCTGCGTTCCGGCCAACAAGGCCTATCTGGCCTATGCCGACGTCGACATCGAATATGCGCCCGGCCGCTGGCTGCTGCGCCCGCGCGACGTGGGCAAGCTGCTGCAGAATCTGCGCGCCAAGGAAGGCGACAAGGCCCTGGCGATCGCCGCGCCCTACGCCGCCGCCGTGCTGGAAAAGATGGGCGTGGCCGTGACCCGCCTGGATGGCGACAATCTGACGTCTGTTCCCGGCGGCGATTATGACGTCATCATCTGTGAAGGTTCGGTGCCGCGCGCGCCGGAATCCTGGACCAAGGCCCTGGCGGTCGGCGGTCGTCTGGGCGTGATCGAGCGCAATGGCCCCGTTGGCCGGGCGACGATCTACGTTCACGCCGAGGATGGGGTCGGCCGTCGCGCTGTCTTCGACGCCACCCCGCCGCTCCTGGCCGGGTTTGCTTCGGAGCCTGGGTTCGCGTTCTAGCGCCGCTTTCGGACGCCGTCGGGGCGGGGGCCTTGACGCAACGTCTGCGTGAAAAAAGCTTAACTAGCGGGGGATGGCCTGGCGTCTTACAGGCGGTCATATAGGCAGCGGACTCGCCGTTGAGTCCTGGGGATGAACTTGATGTCGATTAGCCGCCGGGCCGGTTTGCTGGCCGCCGCTTGCAGCATGGGCCTGATGGTGGGCTCGGTCTCGGTCGCCCAGGCCGAAACGCTCACCGACGCCTTGGCCTTGGCCTATCAGACCAATCCCACCCTCCAGGCCCAGCGCGCCAACCAGCGAGCGATCGATGAGAACGTGGTCCAGGCCAAGACCGCCTTTCGTCCAAACCTGACCGGTTCGGCCTCGGTCAGCGGTCAGCATACGAACTATGCCGATCCCATCGTGACGCGGAACGTCTTCGGTCAGGTCGTCAGCACCCGAACCCATGCCGACACCGCCGGCAGCGGGGCGTCCTTCTCGCTGGGCCAGACGCTCTATACGGGCGGCAAGGCCACGGCGAACCTTAGCGCCGCCGAGGCCGACGTCCTGGCGGGCCGCGAGGATCTGCGCGGCGTCGAGCAATCGGTGCTGGGCACGGTCATCCAGGCCTATGTCGATGTTCGCCGCGACCAGGAACGCCTGCGCATCGCCCAGGAGAACGTCAACGTTCTGACCCGCCAGCTTGAGGAATCGAAAGCCCGGTTCGAGGTCGGCGAAATCACCCGCACCGATGTAGCTCAGTCGGAGGCTCGACTGGCCTCGGCCCGCGCCAGCCTGTCGTCCTCTCAGGCCATCCTGGCCGCCAGCCGCGCGGCCTACGCCGCGGTGGTGGGCCAGAACCCGACCGACCTGGCGCCGGAACCGTCGCTCTCGCGCCTGCTGCCCGAGAGCGTCGAGCAGGCCTTCGACCTGGTCGACCAGAACAACCCGCAGATCCAGGCCGCCCGTTTCGCCGAGCAGGCTGCGGCCGCGCGGGTCGCCGCCGCCAAGGCCACCTTCCGTCCCACGGTGTCGGCTCGAGCCGGCCTAGGCTGGGACGCCAGCGAAACCAACGGCGTGGGGAGCCAGTACGCCGACTTCGACCGCAACATCACCGGTTCGGTCACCGCCTCGGTGCCGATCTTCACTGGCGGCCTCAACAGTTCCCAGCTGCGCCAGGCCAAGGAGCGGGAGACCGCCGCGCGGGTGGCCGTCGAAGGCGCCAAGCGTCAGGCCCTGCAGCAGATCTCGACGGCCTGGAACAACTTGATCGCCGCTCGCTCGAATCTCGTGTCGAACGAGGAGCAGGTGCGCGCGAACAAGATCGCCTTCGAAGGCGTGCGCCAGGAACAGCAGGTCGGCCTGCGCACCACGCTGGACGTGCTGAACGCCCAGCTGGAGCTGGCCAACGCCGAGGTCGCCCTGGTGGTGGCCCGGCGCGACGAATACGTGGCCAGCGCCAGCGTCCTTCAGGCCATGGGCGTATTGAACGTCGCCAATCTGGCCCCGGACGTCGAGCGCTACGACCCGGTCAGGTCGTACGACAAGGTCAACCACGCCGTCGGCTGGGTGCCGTGGGAACCTGTGGTGCGGGCGATCGACAAGGTTGGAGCGCCCTCGGTGGCCCCGAAGGGCGACGCCAAGAGCGAAGCCGTCGCGACCGCCAAGTAGGGCGAATTGGCGCGCTCGCCATCCTTGAGCTTGCTTAACACGCGCAAGTCTGCACCATCGCTGTAAGCGTCCCAAAAGGACGCTCACAGGATTCGTACCCCTTCGAGACCGCCCGCACATGTCCGACCAGAGCTCTCAAGAACCGACGATGGAGGAAATCCTCGCCTCCATCCGGCGCATCATCTCCGAAGATGACGCCCCGGCGGAGCCCGCGGCCGCCGCGCCCGAGCCGGAACCGGCCGCGCCGCCGCCGGCCGAGGACGACGTGCTGGAGCTGACTGATCCGATCGATCCGCCGGCCCCGCTGGAGACGGTGGGCGATATCGACGTCTACGAGCCGGAAGCCGAGCCCGAGCCTGAACCCGCTCCGCCGCCTCCTCCGCCCCCTGCGCCCGAGCCGGCTCCCGCACCGGTTTTCTCCCGCGAGGAAGTGGCCGAGACCCTGGTGGGCGACCACGCCGCAGGCCTGGCCGCCAGCGCGTTCGGCAGCCTGACGGCCGCCATCCAGATGCCCCGCGATGGCCGCACCCTGGAAGACGTCGTGCGCGAGCTGCTGCGGCCGCTGCTCAAGGAATGGCTGGACAGCAATCTGCCGCGCATCGTCGAGGCCAAGGTCGAAGAAGAAGTCCACCGCATCGCCCGAGGCCGCGGCGTATAGAGCTCGGCGGCGGCGCCGATGAGCGCCGACGCCAGGAAGATTTGAAGGCGGTCGCTTCGGCGGCCGCCTTTTTCCGTACGAAAATCCCCATTGAACCAAGGCCGCCGGTTTCGCGCGGCGGCCGCAGATGGCATATCCGCAGCGCCATGCTTGAAAAGACCTTCGATCCCAAATCCGTCGAACCGCGCCTTTACGCCGCCTGGGAGGCTTCCGGAGCCTTCAAGCCGAGCGAGGATCCGAACGCCGCGCCGTTCGTCATCGTGATCCCGCCGCCGAACGTGACGGGCAGCCTGCATATCGGTCACGCGCTGAACAACACCCTGCAGGACGTGCTGACGCGCTTCCACCGCATGCGGGGCAAGGCCGCCCTGTGGCTGCCGGGCACCGACCACGCGGGCATCGCCACCCAGATGGTGGTCGAGCGCCAGCTTGCCGCCGCCGGCAACATCGGCCGTCGCGACATGGGCCGCGAGGCCTTCGTCGAGAAGGTTTGGGAGTGGAAGGCCGAGAGCGGCGGGGCCATCACCAACCAACTGCGTCGCCTGGGCGCCAGCTGCGACTGGTCACGCGAGCGCTTCACCCTGGACGAGGGCCTGTCGGCCGCCGTCCGCAAGGTGTTCGTCACCCTACACAAGCAGGGGCTGCTGTATCGCGACAAGCGCCTGGTCAACTGGGATCCGCAGTTCCAGACCGCCATCTCCGACCTGGAAGTCGAGCAGAAGGAAGTCGACGGGGCCTACTGGCACTTCGCCTATCCGCTGGCCGACGGCGTCACCTACCAGCACCCGATCGCCTTCGACGAGGAAGGCGAGCCGACCGAGTTCGAGACCCGCGACTACATCGTCGTGGCCACGACCCGTCCGGAAACCATGCTGGGCGACACCGGCGTCGCCGTCCATCCCGATGACGAGCGCTACAAGGGCCTGGTCGGCAAGTTCGTGACCCTGCCGATCGTCGGCCGCCGCATTCCGATCGTCGCCGACGACTACGCCGATCCGACCAAGGGCTCGGGCGCGGTCAAGATCACGCCGGCGCACGATTTCAACGATTTCCAGGTCGGCAAGCGCGCCGGCCTGCCGGCGATCAACATCATGACGCCGGAGGCCAAGCTGAACGACGCCGTCCCGGCCGAATATGTCGGCATGGACCGCTTCGCCGCGCGCAAGGCCATCGTGGCGCGCGCCGAGGAAGAGGGCTGGCTGAAGGAGATCGAGAAGACCCGCCACATGGTCCCGCACGGCGACCGTTCGGGCGTGGTCATCGAGCCCTATCTGACCGACCAGTGGTACGTCGACGCCTACACCCTGGCCCAGCCGGCGCTGAAGGCGGTCGAGAGCGGCGAGACCGTCTTCGAGCCCAAGCACTGGGAGAAGACCTACTTCGAATGGCTGCGCAACATCGAGCCCTGGTGCGTCTCGCGCCAGCTCTGGTGGGGCCATCGCATCCCGGCCTGGTTCGGTCCGGATGGAGCCATCTTCGTCGAGGAAACCGAAGAAGCCGCCTATGCCGCGGCGCGCGAGCGGTTCGGCGCGAATGTCGTCCTGACACAGGATGAGGACGTCCTCGATACCTGGTTCAGCTCGGCCCTGTGGCCGTTCTCGACCCTGGGCTGGCCCGAGAAGACCGCCGACCTGGCGCGCTTCTACCCGACCAGCACCCTGGTCACAGGCTTCGACATCATCTTCTTCTGGGTGGCCCGGATGATGATGATGGGCATCCACTTCATGGGCGAGGTCCCGTTCAAGCAGGTCTTCATCAACGCCCTCGTCCGTGACGAGAAGGGCGCGAAGATGAGCAAGTCCAAGGGCAACGTGATGGACCCGCTGGTCCTGATCGATGAACTGGGCTGCGACGCGGTGCGCTTCACCCTGACGGCCATGTCGGGCCAGGCGCGCGACATCAAGCTCTCCAAGCAGCGCATCGAGGGCTATCGCAACTTCGGCACCAAGCTGTGGAACGCCTCACGCTTCGCCCAAATGAATGAATGCGTCCGTGTCGAGGGCTTTGACCCGTCGACCGTGCAGCAGACGATCAACAAGTGGATCCGCGGCGAGACGGTCAAGACCGTGGCCGAGGTGACGCGCGCCCTGGAGGAGCCGTCGTTCGACGCCGCCGCAAACGCGCTTTACCGCTTCATCTGGAACGTCTTCTGCGACTGGTACCTGGAGCTGGCCAAGCCGATCCTGAACGGCGACGACGCCGCCGCCAAGGCCGAGACCCGCGCCACGGCCGCCTGGGCCCTGGACGTGATCCTCAAGCTCCTGCATCCGGTGATGCCGTTCATCACCGAGGAGCTGTGGGAGAAGACCGCCGAGTTCGGTGGCCCGCGCGAGACCATGTTGATCTCGGCCCAGTGGCCCGATCTGCCGGAAGCCTGGATCGACGCCGACGCCGAGGCCGAGATCGGCTGGCTGGTCGACACGGTCGGCGAGATCCGCTCGATCCGCGCCGAGATGAACGTGCCGCCGTCGGCCAAGCCGGCGCTCAGCGTCGTCGGCGCCGGGGCCGAGACCAAAGCTCGCCTGACTCGCCACCGCGACCTGCTGCTGACCCTGGCTCGCCTGGACAGCGCCCGCGAAGCCGAGTCTGCCCCGACCGGCTCGGTGCCGATCGTGATGGGTGAGGCGACGGGGGCCCTGGCCATCGCCGACTTCATCGACCTTTCGGCCGAGAAGGCGCGCCTGACCAAGGAAGTCGCCGGTCACGTGGGCGAGATCGAGAAGATCGGCAAGAAGCTGGGCAATCCCGACTTCATCGCCCGGGCCAAGCCCGAGGTGGTCGAGGAGAACCGCGAACGCCTGGCTGAGGCGCAGGCCGCCAAGGCCAAGCTGGAAGCCGCCCTGGCCCGGCTGGAAGCGGTGGGCTGACCTAAAGCAGTTGCGGGGACGCATGTTCGCATGCGTCCCCCTTTGGTTTCGCGCTACTTCTTCACGCCCAGCATGCCTTCGAGCTCGGCCTTGGTGGCGTTGATCAGGGTCGCGCCGTCGGCGACGGCCAGGTTGGCCACGTCCACGGCGAAGGTCTTGTCGTCCATCTTGATGGTCGCCATCGACTTGCCGGCGGCGTCCGGCTTGACCTCGGCGACCGAGCCGATCACCGCGCCGGTGCTGTCCTTGACCGGCTGGCCGGCGGTCACGGGGGCGGGAGCTGGAGTGGTCGCCGGGGCCTGTGGCGCGGCCGGGTCCTGGGTCTGGGCGAAGGCCGGGGCTGAGACGGCGAGGGCCAGCGCGGCGGCGCCGATAGTCACGAAAGAACGCATGCGGATTCCCATCCTTGGAGACGTCCCCCGACGCCTCGTCAGGCTGGCGACCGAATAGGGCGCCGACGGGGCCTGGATGCGGTCGAAATGGGCCCCTATCCGAACCGCGTTCTTCCAGCGCCGGCGGGTCAGCGCCCGTAAACGGCGTCGCGTAGCTCGCGGGTGACCTGGCCGTTCATGCCCTCGAAGGCCGTGTTGGTCATCAGCACCACGGTCAGGCCGCTCTTGGGATCGACGAACCAGTTGTGGCCGTAGACGCCGCCCCAGGCGATCGTGCCAGCCTTCTGCGGCGTGTTGGCTACGGCGGGATCGTCCAGCACCGCCCAGCCGTAGCCGAAGCCCCAGCCGGGACCCTGTGTCGCCGCCTGGACGCCGGCATGGTCCTGCATCATCTCGGCCACCGTGGAGGCCTTGAGGATCGGCGCTCCGCCTTTGCGGATCGTCTCCAGGAACGTCAGCACGTCGCTGGCCGTCCCCACCATGCCCGCGCCGCCCGACGGGAAGGCCGTGGGATCGGTGGCCCGGCTGGGGGCGAAGCGCACCGCCGTGGAGCCCAGCGATACGTCCATGTTCTCGGTCATCCGCGCCGGTTGGGGCTGGGCGTTGATGTACGGCGTCGTCAGGCGAGCGGCGTCACGGGCCACGAATCCGGTGTCCTTGAGGCCCAGGGGCTGGGTCACGGTCTCGGCGACGACCTCGGGCAGGGGCTTGCCGGTCGCCTTCTCGAGCACGCCGCCCAGCACGTCGATGGCCAGAGAATAGCGCCAGGCCGAGCCGGGCGCGAAGCTCAAGGGCGCCTGGCCCAGGCGCCGGAGGTTCTCGTCCAGCGTCAGGCCCGACTGGTCGACCCCGTCGGAGACGCCCAGCGTGTGGTAGGGGTGCGAGGCGGGTTCGGCCAGGCCGTAGGTCAGGCCCGCGGTGTGGTCCAGAAGCTGGCCGATGGTGATCTTCGGCTCAGTCCCGTCCGCCAGCTTCGGGCGGAAGTCGGGCAGCCACTTGGTCACCGGATCGGTCAGGCTCAGCTTGCCGTCCTGGACGAGCCGCATGACCGCGGCGCTGACGAAGGGCTTGGTCACCGACGAGAAGCGGAAGATCGCGTCGGTGGTCATCGGGCGGCCGGTCTCGCGGTCGGCCAAGCCTGCGGCGCGGCTGTAGACCACCTTGCCGTCGCGGGCCACCAGAACGACCGCACCCACAAGCCGATGGTCGGCCAGGGCGCTGTCGATCACCTTGTCCACCCGGGCTCCCAGCGCCGCGTCGGGGGCGACGGCGACCGCCGCAGGCGTCGGCGCGGCGGCCATCGCGACCGGAGCGGTCAGGGCCAGCGCGGCGGTCGCGAAGAGGGCGGCGAGGCTGGAGCGGGGGATCGATGGACGCATGTTTGAACACCTTCCGACGGACCCGGCGCGGGCCGGTCCTGGAGGTAGGGTGATCCGCAGGACCCGACAAGCAGACGAGCGCGATCCCATCAGGGCCAGGCGGGAGCGAGAATAAGTGATCGTTGATCCCTTACATCCAAACGGACGTTTGCATCACGTCCCAGCCTGTGCTTTGTCCTTGGGTAAACGCGTTCGTCCAACGAGGCGCGACCCACACACCGGGAGAGCAAACGATGACCCAGGCCGCCGCCGCGTCCACCCCTGCAGTTCCGTGGCCCGCCATGTCGGTGAAGCAGGCCTACGCCCTGATCACCGCCCCCGGCTCGCCCGCGGAGATGGAGGAAATCGAGATCCGGGGCGTGCCCACCCGGGTCTGGAAGAACTGTCCTCCGACCCTGCGCGACACCCTGTTGGTGGGCCGCACGCACGGCGAGAAGATCTTTCTGGTGCACGAGGACGAGCGGGTCAGCTTCGAGGCCTTCTATCGCGCCGTCACCGTCTTCGCCGCCGAGCTGGAAGCCGCCGGCGTCAAGAAGGGCGACCGGGTGGCGCTGATCATGCGCAACCTGCCGGAATGGCCGGTGGTCTTCTACGCAGGCCTGTCGATCGGCGCGATCCTGACGCCCTTGAACGCCTGGTGGACCGGTCCGGAGCTGGAGTACGGCCTGATCGACTCCGGCGCCAAGGTCGCCGTGGTGGATGTCGAGCGCTTCGAGCGCCTGGCCGAGCATTTCGATAACTGCCCCGACCTCGAGCGCGTCTATGTCAGCCGCTCCAAGGAGGACATCGCCCATCCGTACGTGAAGCGGCTGGAGGGCGTGATCGGCTGTCCCAACGACTGGATCAAGCTTGAGGAAAAGCCGCTGTCGACGGTCAAACTGGGACCGGAGGATGACGCGACGATCTTCTACACCTCCGGCACCACGGGCAAGCCGAAGGGCGCCTTGGGCACCCATCGCAACGTCAACAGCAACATCTTCGCCGCCGCCGCCGCCAGCGCCCGCAGCTTCCTGCGCCGGGGCGAAGCTCCGCCTCAGCCCGATCCGACCGCGCAGCAAAAAGGGTCGCTGATTTCGGTGCCGTTCTTCCACGCCACCGGCTGCTTCGCGGTGATGAACCCCTCGCTGTTCGCCGGCGCCAAGCTGGCCATGATCCGCAAGTGGGATCCCGAGAAGGCCATGCAGCTGATCCAGGACGAGAAGCTTACCCAGATGGGCGGCGTGCCGACCATCGCCTGGCAGATCATCGAGCATCCGCGTCGCGGCGAGTACGACCTGTCTTCGCTCGACACCGTAGCCTACGGGGGCGCGCCGTCGGCGCCGGAACTGGTGCGCAAGATCAAGGAGCTGTGGCCCAAGTCCTCGCCCGGCAACGGCTGGGGCATGACCGAAACCTCGGCGACCGCGACGTCGAACTCGGCCGAGGACTATGAGAACCGTCCCGACAGCTGCGGCCCGGCCGTGCCGGTCACCGACCTGAAGATCATGACGCTGGAAGCGCCCTATAAGGAGCTGCCGATCGGCGAGGTGGGCGAGCTGTGGTGCAAGGGTCCGCAGGTGGTGAAAGGCTACTGGAACAAGCCCGAGGCCACGGCCCAGACCTTCGTCGACGGCTGGGTTCGCACCGGAGATCTGGCGCGCCTGGACGAGGAGGGCTTCTGCTACATCATCGACCGGGCCAAGGACATGCTGATCCGTGGCGGCGAAAACATCTACTGCATCGAGGTCGAGAACGTCCTCTACGACCATCCGGCGGTGATGGACGCGGCCCTGGTCGGCATCCCGCACAAGACCCTGGGCGAGGAGCCCGCCGCGGTCGTGACCCTCAAGCCGGGCGCTCACGCTGACGAAGCCGAACTGCGCGCCTTCGTCGCCGACCGTCTGGCGGCCTTCAAGGTGCCGGTGAAGGTGGTCTTCTGGCCCGAGACCCTGCCTCGCAACGCCAACGGCAAGATCCTCAAGAACGAACTGAAGAAGGTGTTCGTCGAGGGGTGATTGATCCTCGCCCTTTGGGGGGAGAGGTGTCGGCGAAGCCGGCGGAGGGGGCTGTTCGGGCCGGCGGGGCGATCCCCCTCCGGCCCGGCGGGCCACCTCCCCCAAAGGGGGGAGGATTTATGGAACTACAAGCTCACCGGCGGCTTGCGCCAGGCCCACGGCCGTGCGGCCTCTAGCTGCAGCGCCAGTTCCAGCAGCAGCTTTTCGGCTCCTGCGCGGGCGCCGAACTGCACGCCTACGGGCAGGCCGTCGGCTGTCCAGTGGAGCGGAACGCTCATAGCCGGCGCACCGGCTACGTTCTGCACGGGCGTGTAGCCTACGTAAGCCGAAAGCCGGGCCTGGAGCTCCGGGAAGTCCACCCATCCGGCCACCTCGCCCAACGGCACGGGCGGCTTGCCGAGCACCGGCGACAGGATCACGTCGTATCGGGTCAGCCAGGCGTCGTAGGCGCGCGATGCGGCGTTCAGCCGTTCCACGGCCGCGTCCACGGCGCCGGGCGGCAGGTGGCGCACCAGGCCCGCCATGGCGAGGGAGAAGGGCTCCAGGTCGTCGGGACCGGCGGGGCGGCCCAAGGCCTCGCTGATCGCCGTCTCCAGCTCTGCCGCGCCGGTCGACCACAGTACGGTGAAGTCCAGGGCGAACTGGTCGCCGTCCATCGGCCAGGTGGTTGGTTCCACCGCGTGGCCCAGGGATTCCATCAGCCGCGCGGCGCTCTCGACAGCGGTGACGACCTCGGTCTCGGGCGTGCGGCCGGTGCCGGTCTTCATCACCAGGCCCACCTTCAGCGGGCGCGAAAGCGGCTGGGTCACGACGCCGATCGGGGCGAAGGGCGCGTCGGCGTCCTTGCGTTCGCTGATGGCGAACAGGGCGGCCGAGTCGCGCACCGAACGGGTGACGCAGTGGGCTACGGAAAGGTCGATGGCGTGCTTGACCGGTCGCCCCGGCAGCATGCGGCCGCGGGAAGGCTTCAGGCCGAACAGGCCGCAGTTGGCGGCTGGAATACGGATCGAGCCGCCGCCGTCGCTGGCGTGGGCGAACGGCACGATGCCCGCCGCCGTGGCCGCCGCGGCGCCGCCCGACGATCCGCCCGACGAGCGCTCGGTGTTCCAGGGGTTGCGGGTGGGCGGAAAGCCCATCGGCTCGGTGGTGGGCAGGAAGCCGTATTCCGGCGTGGTCGATTTGCCGATCGTCGCCAGGCCGGCGTCGTCGAAGGCCTGGATGAACTCGGTGGTCTCGGTGGCGGGCGGCGCGCCCAGCGAGCTGCGTGATCCTGAAAAGGTGGGCAGGCCGACATAGGGATCCAGGTCCTTGATCAGGAACGGCACGCCCGCGAACGGTCCGCTGAACCGGCCCGCCTTGGCCTTGTCCAGCGCCCGGTCATAGTCGGTGGTGACGATCGAGCCGATCTTCGGCTCCAGGGCCTGGGCCTTGGCGATGGCGTCCTCGACGGCCTCGACCGCGCTGACCTCGCCGGTCCGGATGCGCCGGGCGATTTCTGTGCCATCGGGCGTCCAGGCTTCGGTGGAGTGGGAAATGTCAGCGGTCTCGCTGCGGTCGTACATGGGCTTGCCTCCTCAAGGCCCCGATGTCTTCGCATCGGTGAACGATGATCAGTTCAGCCCGAAGCGACCGCCACGGCAAGTCCGTGCTACAGCCCGTGCCGATTTTTCGTCTGGAGACCTGAATTGACCCGCAAGCGCATCGACCAACTGCTCGTCGAGCGAGGCTTCTTCGACAGCCGAGCCAAGGCGCGCGCGGCGATCGAGGCTGGGCTGGTTCGGGCAGACGGGCGCGTGGTGGCCAAGCCCTCCGACACTGTGGTCGAGGGTGTGGAGATCGTGGCCAGCGCAGCCCACCCCTGGGTAGGGCGGGGAGCCCTCAAGTTGGTCCATGCCCTCGACGCCTGGCCGATCACGGTCCAGGGGCGTGTCGCCATCGACGTCGGCGCATCCACTGGCGGTTTCACCGAGGTGCTGCTGGCGCGCGGCGTGGCGCATGTCTTTGCAGTGGACGTGGGGCGAGGGCAACTGCATCCCAGCCTGGCTGGCGATCCTCGCGTGGCCGATCTTTCGGGCGTCGACGCCCGTGCGCTGGACGCTGGCCTGATCAGCACGCCCCCGGGCCTTGTGGTCAGCGATGTCAGCTTCATCTCGCTGGAGAAGGCCTTGCCTGCGGCTCTGGCCCTGGCGGCGCCGGGCGCGGATCTGGTGGCGCTGATCAAACCGCAGTTCGAGGCCGGACGCGAACGGGTGGGGAAGGGCGGCCTGGTCAAGGATCCCCAGGTCATAGCCGACTGCGTCGCCGCGGTCGAGGCGTTCCTGGGCGCTTCCGGCTGGAGCGTCCGAGCCGTGGACAAGAGCCCCATCACCGGTGGTGACGGCCAGGTGGAACATCTGGTCTGGGCGACCAAAGGCTAGCATGGCCATAAAGAAGGCCGCCCGCGCGAACGCGGGCGGCCCGAAGGGATCGATCGAGAAAGCCGGACCTTAGTCGACGACTTGATAGCGGCCCTGGGCGTCGGGGCAGACGCGCACGAAACGCTTCTGGGTCCGGCCGTCGGGCAGGTAGATCGGGCTTTCCGCCAGGGTGCAGCCATTGGCGTCGGCGCGGCTTGTGTCGGTGACGCTGTACGAGCGCTCGGATTCGTAGCTGTAGCCGCCGCGATCGCCATAGCGGCTGTCGCGGTAATAGGGGTCGTCATAGCCGCCGTTGTAGGCGCCCTCGTTGTAGCGCGGGGGCGGAGGCGGCGGGGGAGGCGTCGCGCCCGGAGCGCAGGCGGCCGAGTTGCGGCCGATGGCCGTACCCGCGATCGCGCCCAGCACGCCGCCCAGGATCGCGCCTTCGGTGCGGGCGCCCTTGGCGGCCACGCCGCTGCCGATCGCCGCGCCGAGACCGGCGCCGGCCAGGCCGCCACCCGTGCCGCGCTGCGTGGTGCTGCGGCGGCAGGGGTCGTAGTAATAGCCGTTGCTGTCATAGGCGCCGTTGCTGGTGTAGGCGCCGGAGTTGCCGTACGCGCCGTAGGCCTGCGCCGAAGCCAGGCTCGGGGCCAGGGCGCTAGCCAGAACGCCGACGCTGGCGGCGACGCCGAGAACGGTCTTGAACATCTTCGAAACTCCTCCGATCGGACCCGAGTTCACCCAGTCGTCCGCCTTACGCTGCACACTGCCAAGGTCTTCATGAACGGCTGTTGAGCGACCCGTTCATCTTCGTTCACGCGTCCAGCGCCCGAATGCGCTATGGACGTTCGAGAGGACTGTCGGCGTCGATCGTGGCGCGGGCATGGCGGCGCTTCGCGCCTGTGAAAATGCGCGGGACCGGCCAAGGTTCCGCGATACGGAATGGAACTGCCTGAATGCTTGATTTGAGGATCGGGGCTGTCGGCGCCCAGGGTGACGGCGTCGCGCCGGGACCGGCCTTCGTGCCCCTGACCCTGCCCGGTGAACTGGTCCGCGCCCAGATGGACGGCCCGCGCGGCGAACTGATCGAGGTGCTGGAGTCCAGTCCTGACCGCGTGACCCCGGCCTGCCGCCACTTCGGCCATTGCGGCGGCTGCGCCTTCCAGCACTGGGACACCGCGCCTTACCTGGAATGGAAGCGGGAGCAAGTGCGGTTCCTGTTGTCGCGCGAAGGGCTGGAGACCGAGGTTCTGCCGACCTTCGCCTCGCCTCGGGCCTCGCGCCGTCGCGTGGCGCTGCACGCCAGGGGCGGCAAGGGCGGGGTCCGGCTGGGCTTCAAGGAGCGCCGCTCCTGGAACCTGGTGCGGATCGAGGAATGCCCGGTGACCAACCCCAAGCTGGTTGCGGCTTTTCCGGCCCTGGCCCGCCTGGCCGCGCCGTTCCTGGAGCATCCCAAGTCAGCCCCGACACTGCATGTGACCCTCACGGCTACGGGTCTGGATATCGACATTACAGGCGTCGAGGCCAAGAGCGGGGGGCTGTCGGCCGACGCCCGCGTGCGCGCGGCCATGCTGGCCGGCGAGGCCGATTTCGCCCGCGTGACCATGGCCGGCGAGGTCATCTACATGGCTCGCCAGCCGATGGTGAAGCTGGGCCCGGCCATCGTCTCCCTGCCTGCGGGCAGCTTCCTGCAGGCCGTTCCCCAGGCGGAAAAGGCCATGGTCGACTTCGCCGTCGAGGCCGCCCAGGGCGCCGATCGCATCGCCGACCTCTACAGCGGTGCGGGCACCTTCACCTTCCGTCTGGCCGAGATCGGTTCGGTGCACGCCGCCGACTTCTCCGCGCCCGCCATCGCCGCCCTGAAGGGCGCGATCGGGACGGCCACGGGCCTGAAGGCGATTACCGCCGAGGCCCGGGATCTGACCCGCCGGCCGGTGCTGTCCACCGAATTGAAGAAGGTCGACGTGGCCGTGTTCGATCCGCCGCGGGCCGGGGCGCTCGAGCAGACCGTCGAGATCGCCAAGTCCAAGGTCGCCCGCGTGGTGGGCGTGTCGTGCAACCCCGCCACCTTCGCCCGCGACGCCAAGGTGCTGGTCGAGGCGGGCTTCCGTCTGGACCGCGTGCTGCCGGTGGACCAGTTCCTGTGGTCGCCCCATATTGAGCTGGTGGGAGTATTCTCGCGATAGGAGACGGGAGGCGGTCTTGGTCGAACGTCACGGCGGCAGGGGCGCCTTCGCCCTGGACGGGATCAGCCAGCGGGCCAAGGGCGCGGTGAAGGCCGCGTGGTGGACCGCCGCCGGCGGTGTCACCCGCGCCCTGGCTCAGCCCACCAGGGGCGAGGCGCATGTCAGGTTCGAGCCCAAGGGGCCGCCGGTCTCGGCCGCCCGTCTTCGCCAGGCCTATCTGGCCGCCTTCGACAAGGACGCCGCCGACGTGGCCGCCGGCCTTTATCCGCCGGTCGAGGACGGTCCGCGCAACCCCGCCGAAGCCTTCCGTCGCGCCCTGGACGTGATCGCCGACGCCAAGGCGGTGGATCGCCGCCGCCGGAAGGGCGACGGGGTCGAGGTTCGCCAGGACCCTCTCAGCGAGGGCTATCCCGCCTATTACCGGCAAAACTTCCACTACCAGTCCGGAGGCTGGTTCACCGACGCCAGCGCGCGGCGCTACGAGGCCCAGGTCGAGGCGTTGTTCTCGGGCGCGGCTGGCGCGATGCGGCGCCGCGCCCTGTCGCTGCTGGCGGCTCACTGGCGCGGCAAGGACCAGCGTGGGCTTCGCATCGTGGATGTCGCCTGCGGTTCAGGCTCGTTCCTGGCCGATCTGGCCGGCGCCTTCCCGCGGGCGGCTATCGGCGGCGTGGACCTGTCACGAGCCTACCTGGCCGCCGCGCGCAGTCGTTCGGGCCTGGGCGTGATCCAGGCCAACGCCGAGGCCCTGCCGTTCGCCGACGCCAGCCTGGACGCGGTGACCTGCGTCTACCTGTTCCACGAACTGCCGCCGCGCGTGCGGCCGGTTGTGGCCGCCGAGCTCGCCCGGGTGCTCAAGCCGGGCGGGGTGCTGGCCTTCGCCGATTCGGTGCAGCCAGCCGACGAGCCCGATCTGGCCCGCCTGCTGGAGGCCTTCCCGGCCTATTTCCATGAACCGTACTACGCCAGCTACGCCGATACCGATCTGCCCGCGTTGTTCAGCCAAGCCGGATTAAGCGAGGCGGGGCGCGACCAGGCCTTCCTGACCAAGGCGCTGCTTCTCGAAAAACCCCTCTGAACAACTCCATGATGGCCATTGCCTAGCGCGGCGGGCTCCTGTATCGATCCCGCCTCTTCGCCGACGCACCTAGCGTTGACCCGGATGGCCTGGTGGCGGAGTGGTGACGCAGCGGATTGCAAATCCGTGCACCCCGGTTCGATTCCGGGCCAGGCCTCCACCTTCTCCTCTCTGCTTCAATTTGTCCGCGACGTCGCTTGGGCGCGCCGACCGCACGCGTGGCCGGCGCGCCCGCGCGTCACAAGGCCAGCAGGCGCTTGAGAGCGTCCAGGCCGCGTTCGGGCGGTCCGCCGTAGCCGATCGGCTCGACGAACCGTCCGTCGCGATCCATCAGGTAGATCATCGACGTGTGGTCGACCGTGTACTCGCCGCCCTCCACCGGGACCTTTCGGTAATAGACCCGATAGGCCTTAGCGGCCTTGGCCACCGCCTCCGGCGCGCCCGTGAAGCCCTGGATTCGGTGATCGAAGTTGGAGAGATAGAGCTTCATCTGGGCCGGGGTGTCGCGCTCGGGATCGACCGAGACGAAGACCACGTTCAGCTTGTCGGCGTCCTTGCCCAGGGCGTCCAGCCAAGCCGTCATCTGGCCCAGGGTCGTGGGGCATACTTCCGGGCAGTAGGTGAAGCCGAAGAAGATCGCCGTGGGCTTGCCCCGCAGCGACTTTTCGCTGACCGGGCGGCCCTCCACGTCGACCAGTTGGAACGGGCCGCCGATCTGTGCGGCCGAGGGCTTCCCGGCCTCCTTGGCGGCGGGCGCGGGGCGGTCGCAGGCGGCCAGGGGCGTGGTCGCCGCGAGCGCCGCCAGCAGGAAGAAGCGCAGGCCGCCCATCAATGCCTCCCTTGCATCGGGCCGACCGCCTTGACAGGGGCGACCACGCGCAGCGGCGGGGCCTTGGCGAACCTCAGCGTCAGCGCGACGCTGGTTCCCGCGCTGATCTGCGCCTTGGGGCGTATGATCATCAGGTGCTCGGCCCCGGGTTTCAACTGGACCGTGCGACCGGCGGGCAGGGCGATTCCGTCGGCCAGCCGTCGCATCCGCATCACCCCGCCATCCAGGCTCATGGTGTGGATCTCGGCATGGTCCGCCAACTCGGTGTCCACCGAAACCAGGCGGTCGTCGACGGCGGCGGTCAGGGTCAGGTAGCAGCCGCCGGCCAGGGCGCCCCTGGGCGCGGCGCGACACCAGGGATCGGTTACTTTCACGGTGGGTGAGGCCGCAAAGGCGACGCCCGCGAGAGGCAGAGCTGCGCAGGCGGCCGTCAGCGCGCCGATGCAGCGCGCGGCTTGGAACTTGGACATGGGTTATCCTGTCGTCTGGACATGATCGAACCGGCGCGCACAGGCGGCCGGGAGCGGAAACGTCAGGCGACGACCGGAGGGCCGGTCTTGGGCGGCGGCGGCGCGGCCAAGCCCAATCCTGGCCGCTGGTGGGCGAGGGGGCTTGTCGGGACTTCCGGGACGGGAAGCGGTTCGGTCGGGGCGAAGCCAACCGTCGGCGGGGGCAGGGGCGTGGGCAGGCCTGCCGACACGCAGTGCTCGGCCTTGCGGGGCGCAGGCGTAGGCTTGTCGGTCGTCGACGCGTCTGGCTCGGACACGATCAACGGTCCCTGACCGGTGCAGATCACGAACCTGGGCAGGCTGTCTTGCGCGGCATGCAACATGAAGCCGTCGGGCGTCAGCACGCGCAGGGCAAGCGCGATCAGGGCCAGGGCCAGCAGGCCCCGCGATCGTCCGATCCAAGCTCGCGAACCGCGTTCCATGAGGACTCGACTACGGGGCGTCCGGGGGCCTGTCCACCTCGGCCAGCCCTTAAGTGATGTGCAATGTTCTTGTATTGTTCTCATTGCGGGCGCATGATGACCTCATGCCCGCGCCCGCCAATCTTCCCGGCCACCTGCGTCCCGAACTCGTGCGGGGGCGCGGCGCCAAGTCCAATCGCACGGGGCGGTTCGAGGCCCTTGTCACCGAGGTCTTCGACGACGGTTGGGCAAGCGAGGACGAGGAGGCCGTTCAACTGGCCACCGTGCTCCAGCCAATGAAGTCCAAGACCATCATCGCCCGCAACGACAGTCCCGACGTCGGGTTCGAAAGCTCGATCAACCCGTATCGTGGTTGCAGCCACGGCTGCATCTACTGCTACGCCCGTCCGGCTCATGCCTATCTTGGCCATTCGCCGGGGCTGGATTTCGAGACGAAGATCTATTTCAAGCCGGAGGCTGGGCGACTGCTGGACCGCGAACTGTCCAAGCCGAAGTACGCGCCCAAGGTCATCCACATCGGCGGCGACACCGATCCCTACCAGCCGGACGAGCGCCAGATCCGGGCGACGCGGGCGGTGATCGAGACCCTGGCGCGGTTCCGCCATCCCTTTTCGATCATCACCAAGTCCGCGCTCATCACCCGGGATCTCGACCTGCTGGGGCCGCTGGGCCAGGCGGGATTGGTGCGGGCGGCGGTGTCGATCACCAGCCTGGATCACCGGCTGTCGCGCAGCATGGAGCCGCGCGCGGCCACGCCTCGCCGCCGCGTCGAGGCCATGCGCCAACTCGTCGAGGCCGGGGTGCCGACCACCGTCATGTTCGCGCCGTCCATCCCGTCGCTGAACGATCACGAGATGGAGGACGTGCTCGAAGCCGCGGCCAAGGCGGGCGCGTCCACCGCCGGCTACGTGGCCCTGCGCCTTCCGCTGGAGATCAAGGACCTGTTCGAGGAATGGCTGGCGGCCGAGCATCCGGACCGCGCGCGGCGGGTGATGTCGCTGGTGCGTCAGATGCGCGGCGGGGCGGCCTACAGCTCCGAATGGGGCAAGCGCATGACGGGCGAGGGGCCCGTGGCCCAGGTCATGAGCCAACGCTTCCACCTGGCCCGCGCGCGCTTTGGCCTGGACCGCAAGCTAGCTCCGTTGGACCTCAGCCAGTTCGCCGTGCCGCCCAAGGCGGGAGATCAGTTGTCGTTGTTTTGAGCGAGCCGAACCGGGCTCGGGCGCAGGACCAGGGCGGCGAGAATGGGAGGGCCCTAAGCCTCGTGCTCGAGATCCAAGGCCCAGGTCTGATCCACCAGATCGTGGCCGAAGCGGTGGGCTGGGGCCTCTTCCACCAGAGTGAAGCCGGCGCGTTCGTAGAGGCGGCGAGCAGCGGTCAGGACGCTGACCGTCCACAGGACCATGCGCCGGTAGCCCAACTCCCGGGCGCGAGCGATGCAGGTCTCCACCAACCGCTGGCCCACGCCCATGCCGCGTGCGTCGGGCTCCACGTAGAGCAGGCGGAGCTTGGCGGTCCCGGCCTGGTCGCCGCGGACCAGAAAGATCGAGCCGGCCATGCCGCCGCCGGCCTCGGCGATCCAGGCGTCGTCTTTCAGCGGATCGAAGTTGTCGTGGAAGTCGGCCAGGATGCGGGCGATCAGCGCCTCGTAGTCGGTGTTCCAGTCGTATTCGGACGCATAGACGAGGGCCTGGCGGGCGATGACCATGCCGAGGTCGCCGGGGCGCAGGCCACGCAGCGTCACCTCGGGCGCTCCGCCGTCGAAGACATCGTTCAGCGTCGCCGCCGCCGACAGCAGGCGTGAACGCTGAAGGGGAGGCAGGCCGTCGATCAGCGCGCCGACGGCGGCGCGGGTCCGGGTTTCGAGCGCGGCGAAGGCGGTCTGGCCTGCTTCGGTGAGGGAAAGCAGCTGATGGCGTCCGTGGGCGGGGTTCTCGCGCGCGACGACGAGGCCGCGCGTCGAGAACCGCTTGATCGTGCGGCTGACCTGCGCCGGGTCCAGCCGCAGGGCGCGGGCGATGTCGGCGGCCATCGAGGTGGTTCGGGTCTTCAGCTCGTAGAGGATCCGGGCTTCGCTGAGGGAGAAGGGGCTGCCATCATAGTGGGTGTCCAGCAGGCCGAGACGGCTGGTGTAGACCCGGTTGAAGGCGCGCAGGGTGGCGACGTCGCGATCGTGCTGGGTGGTCATCGGCGGCTCCAATGTTGATTGAGTCAATATTTCGATGTCTTGATTGCGTCAACATTGTTCGCGCCCTTGACCCGAACCGATCCTGGCCTGAAGCAGGGGCCATGATCTCCGTCGTCCTCCCCACCCGCGATAGCGCCGCCGCCCTGGTCCAGGTCCTGACCGTGCTCGTGCCCGCGGCCGTCGACGGCCTGGTCAAGGAGGTGCTGTTCGCCGACGCCGGCTCGACCGACGCTACGCTGGCGATCGCCGAGGACAGCGGCGCTCGCGTGATCTCCGCACCGGGCGATGTCTCGGCGCAACTGACGGCGGGCTGCGCGGAAGCTCGGGGAACGTGGATGCTCGTACTGGGCGAGGCGCTTGCCCTGCCGGACGGGTGGCGCACGCCGGTGGAGGCCCATCTGGCGGGCGGCGGAGGCCAGCCGGCGGTGATCACCGCCCCAGGCCTTTTCGGGTTTCCTGGGCGCCCCCAGGCTGTGCTGGCCCGGCGCGAGGCGGTGGACGCGGCCGGCTTCGGCGGCGGCGAACCGCTGAGGAGCCTGCTGGACCGGCTGAAGTCCAAGGCCGTGCGCTTGAAGGTCTAGGCGCTGCGCGTCAGCCCGGCGAAGCGGGCAAGCCCTACTGATCCAGGCGGAAGTCGATCACCCGCGCCCCGCTGGCCACGGCGTCCAGGGTCTTTGTCTCCGCGCCCATCAGCTTGCGATAGGTCCAGTAGGAAGCCATGACCTTCTCGACGTAGTTGCGGGTTTCCTGGGCCGGCAGGCTCTCGATGAGAAGCAGAGGATCGCAGTCAGCCCCGCCCAGCTGTTCCTGGGTCTTGATCAAGGTGCCTGGGCCGCCGTTGTAAGCGGCCACGGCCCGGAACAGGTCGGGGCTCTGCAGGCCTCGGTCCATCAGCCAGGTGAAATAGTCCTGGCCGACGCGCAGGTTGAAGCTGGGATCCAGCAACGGCGTGGTGTCGGCCAGAAGCTTGTCGTCGCCGGCCGCGCGGGCGGCCGCCACCGGCATCAGCTGCATCAGGCCCGTGGCTCCCGCGCCGGAGATCGCATAGGGGTCGAACCGGCTTTCCTGGCGCACCAGGGCGTAGACCATGGCCTTGTCGATCGTGAAGCCGCCCTTGGGCTCCAGCGGGGGCAAGGGGTAGTCCTCGTTGCCCACGCGCTTGACCGGCCGGCCGGCGTTCAGCGGAGCCTTTTCGTTCAACGCCAGCGCCAGTTCGCTCCAGTCTGCGCGGGTCCGGGGATCGTCGCTGGCCAGCGACAGGCCGGCGCGCAACTCCTGGCCCGCCTCGGTCCAGCGGCCGACCTGCGCCAGAGCGGCGGCGCGACGGGCGCGGGGATCGGCCGACAGCAGGCGTCCCAGCGAGTTCACGTCGGGACCGTCGTACGAGACCTTGGTCAGCAGGGCGGCGATCGGATCGTCCTGGGCCAGCGCCTGACCGGCCAGGGCCAGTTGGCGTGCGGCGATCATGCCGTAGAAGGTGTTGGGCGCGCGTGCGGCCTGGTTCAGCAGGTCTTCGACATCGCGGCCCTGGCCGGCGGCCGCGGCCGAGCGGGCGGCCCAGAAGGCGGCGGCTGCGCGCAGCCATTCATCCTGGTTGTCGTCGTTGGCCACGCGCTCGAAGGCGGTCCGGGCCTGGGCGAAGCTTTGCAGGCGATAGGCCGCCAGGCCCGCGATCCACGGCTCGCCCACGCTCTGAGCCAGGGTCAGGGCCCGCTTCACGTCGCCGGAATAGTAGGCTTCTCGTGCGGCGCGGGCCTTGTCGGCCGGGGCGGGCCCCTTGGCGGCCGTCACGAAAAGGGCCGGCGCCCTGGGTGCCGGCGCGCGGGCGGGCTTGCGCTTCAGGGCCAGGGCGTAGACGCGGTCGGCGCCGGCCTGGTCGCCGTACGAGGCCAGCCACGCGCTCAGCTCGGCGTAGTCGGCCATGTGGGCGCTGGGATGCATCAGGCGCGAATAAACCAGCCGTCCGGTCAGGCTCTTGTCGCGGGTGTTGGCCAGGGCCGCCTCGGCGGCGTCGAAGTCGCCGTGATCCGCCGCGGCGAAGGCGGCGCGATAGAAGCGGGCGTCGGCGTCGGACAGCGGCTCCAGCGCCGAGGCGTGGGCGAATGTCGCCGACAGGCAGACGATGAAGGCCGAGAGAACGGCCAGAGGGCGAGCCAAAAACGGCAATGCGTGCGCGCGCCACACCCCGAAGGGTCCCCGACGCGTCCCGGTTCCAACTGGTCGGAACCTTGTCTAGTGGGGCCGCTCGGGTCGATCAAGCCTTTCGGAGAGCATCAGCATGTCGGTCCAGGCCTTCTTCTTGGCGTCCGGCTTCCGCAGCAGGAACGCCGGATGCAAGGTGGGCAAGGCGGGAAGCTCGATTTGACCGTCGCTGGAAGTCCATTCGAACCAACGGCCGCGAAGCGACAAAATGCCTTCCTCACGGCGCAGCATGCTCTTGGCCGAGGCGCCGCCGACCAGCAAAAGGATCTTCGGCTGCACCAGCTGAATCGCCCGCTCCAGGAACGGCGCGCAGACGGCCTGTTCCTGCGGGGTGGGCGTGCGGTTGCCGGGCGGACGCCAGAAGACGGTGTTGGTCACGAACGTACGGTCCAGCACGCCGGCGGCCTTGAGCATTCTGTCCAGCAACTGGCCGGCGCGGCCAACGAACGGCGCGCCCTGGGCGTCCTCGTCGGCGCCGGGCGCTTCGCCGATCACCATCAGCGGGGCGTCGGCCGGGCCGCGCGAGACCACGGCCTGGCGCGCGCCCTGGGTTTTCAGAGGGCAGCCGTCGAACGCGGCGATGGCGGCGGCCAGGGCCGGCAGATCGGCGCATGCCGCCGCCAGGGCCTTGGCCTCGGCGACGGTCGCGCCCAGGTCGGGGCGTCCGAAGGCCGGCGTGATGACAGGGGCGGCGACCGGCGGCGGCGTGGGCTCGCGCCGGGCTCGCAGCATCGCCGCGCCCTCGGCCAGGCGATCGATGGGATCGTCCGCATACGAGGCCTCGACGCCCGCATCGGCCCAGAAGGCGAGCAGGCTTTCCACGGCGCGAGGATCGACGGCGAGGTCCATGCTATTGTCTTAGCCCGAACTTCCCCCGGCCTCCAACGCTGCAACGCAGCAAAAAACGCCGGTTTATTCTTGACCACCCGTGCGTCACCTCACGATAAGTTTCGACTCAAACAGCAAAGAAGACGGGCCGAGGGCCCGGGGCGGGAGAACCGATGAGCGAAGAGCTCGAACGCGAGTCGATGGAATACGACGTCGTCATCGTCGGCGGGGGACCGGCCGGCCTGTCGGCGGCCATTCGGCTCAAGCAACTCGCCGCCCAGGCCGGGACCGAGGTTTCGGTCGCTGTGCTGGAGAAGGGCTCGGAGGTCGGCGCCCACATCCTCTCGGGCGCGGTGATCGATCCCAAGGGGCTGGCCGAACTGTTCCCCGACTGGAAGGCGCGCGGCGCGCCGCTGGAGACGCCGGTCAAGACCGACCGTTTCCGCCTGCTGGGCCCGCAAGGCGACATCTCGCTGCCGATGTTCGCCATGCCGCCGTTCATGCACAACCACGGCTGCTACATCGCCTCGCTGGGCAATGTCTCGCGCTGGCTGGCCGCCCAGGCTGAGGAACTGGGCGTGGAGATCTATCCGGGCTTCGCCGCCTCGGACCTGGTCTGGAACGATGACGGCTCGGTCAAGGGCGTCGTGGTCGGCGTGGTGGGCGTCGCCAAGGACGGCCATCACAAGCCCGACTACAACCCCGGCATGGAGTTGCACGGCAAGTACGTGTTCATCGCCGAGGGCGTGCGCGGCTCGCTGGCCAAGCAACTGATCGCCAAGTTCAAGCTCGATGAGGGCAAGTCGCCCCAGAAGTACGGCATCGGCATCAAGGAGCTGTGGCAGATCCCGGCCGACAAGCACCAGCCGGGCCTGGTCGAGCACACCACCGGCTGGCCGCTGGACCAGCAGACCGGCGGCGGCAGCTTCATGTACCACTTCGGGGACAACTACGTGTCCATCGGCTACGTGGTGCACCTAAACTACAAGAACCCTTGGCTCTCGCCGTTCGACGAGTTCCAGCGCTTCAAGCAGCACCCCTCGGTCCGTCCGCACCTGGAAGGCGGCAAGCGCATCGCCTACGGCGCGCGCGCCATCACCGAGGGCGGCTACCAGTCGGTGCCCAAGCTGACGTTCCCGGGCGGGGTGCTGATCGGCTGCTCGGCCGGGTTCGTGAACGTGCCGCGCATCAAGGGCAGCCATAACGCCGTCAAGACCGGCATGCTGGCCGCGGAAGCCGCCTTCGCCGCGATCGGCGGGGGCCGCGCCAGCGACGAACTGGTCGAGTACCAGACCGCCTACGAAGGGTCGTGGGTGGCCAAGGAGCTGAAGATCGTCCGCAACGCCAAGCCGCTGCTGGGCAAGTTCGGCACCGCCCTGGGCGGCGCCCTGGGCATGTTCGACATGTGGGTGAACCACCTGACGGGCGGCTTCTCGTTCTTCGGCACCATGAAGCACGAGAAGACCGACGCGGCGTCGACGGGCCTGGCCAAGGACTACAAGCCCCTGGTCTACCCCAAGCCCGATGGCGTGATCAGCTTCGACAAGCTCAGCTCGGTGTTCCTGTCGGCGACCAACCACGAGGAAGACCAGCCCGCGCACCTGAAGCTGAAGGATCCGTCGATCCCGATCCAGGTGAACCTGCCCAAGTACGGCGAGCCGGCGCGGCTCTACTGCCCGGCCGGCGTCTACGAAGTGCTCTACAACGAGCAGGGAGCCGATCCGAAGTTCCAGATCAACGCCCAGAACTGCGTCCACTGCAAAACCTGCGACATCAAGGACCCGTCGCAGAACATCGTGTGGACCACGCCGGAAGGCGGCGGCGGACCCAACTATCCGAACATGTAGCGCCCATCCGAAGGCGCATACCCAGACAGGGCGCGGTCCGGATCTTCGGACCGCGCCTTTTTCTTGCGCGCGTTCTTGCGGCGCGAAGGGAAAGCGATGAGGGTGCGGGCATGATGCGTACCAAGCTTCTCGCCGTCCTTCTCAGCGCTTCGGCCCTGGCCGCCTGTTCCACCGCGCCACGACCCGATGGGCCCGTGCTGCGCGGCTCGGTGGCCAGCGATCCGGGCTGGGGCGGCGGTCGTTCGGCCTACGGCCAGTTTCTCGCCGGGCAGGCGGCCTTGCAGGGCGGCGCCAACCAGCAGGCGGCCGGCTATTTCAACGAAGCCCGAGAGCTGGACGAGGACCCTGGCGTGCTGGCGGACCGCGCCTTCACGGCCTCGCTGCTGGCCGGCGACGTGCAGCGCGCCGCGGCCATCGCCCCGCGAGGTCCCGACAGCAACGAGGCCGTGCGCCGGCTGGCCGTGCTGACGCGGGTGGTTGACCTGCTGGCCGACGGCAAGGGCAAGGACGCCGAAGCCCTCCTCAAGTCCGACCCGCCGGGCTTCCCGCATCGGCCTGTTTCGGCCCTTCTGGGCCCGTGGCTGGCGGCCGCCGCCGGCGACGCCGAGGGCGCGATCGTGCGCCCCGAACTGCAGGGCGACCGTTTCGTCCAGTATTTCGGCCAGCTGGGCCAGGCCCGTCTGTTCGAGCGCGCCAAGCGTTATGACGAGGCTGAAACCGACTACAAGGCGCTGATGGCCCTGGACGCCGGGCGCGGGGTCTTCCTGGCCGACTACGGCGCCTTCCTGGAGCGCCGAAAGCGCCATGACGAGGCCGTGGCCCTGTACGACAGCGGCCTGGCCCGCGATCCCGACGACGCGACCCTGCTGACCGCGCGCGCCCGCGCCGCCGCCCGCGGACCCGCTCCGGCCATGCTGACCTACCGCCAGGGCGCGGCCCACGTCCTGCTGATCTGCGCCGCCAGCTTCGCCACCGAGCGCCAAAGCCAGTTCAGCCTGGCCTATCTGCGCCTGGCCCTGCGCCTGGACCCTAAGCGCGACGACGCCTGGCTGCTGGTCGGCGACCTCCTGGCCCAGGACGACGACGTGACCGGCGCCCGAGAGGCCTACGCCAAGACGCCCGTGGGTTCGCAACAATATGTGACGGCCCAGATGAAGCTGGCCTGGAGCTACCAGAGCGGCGGCGACAAGCCCCGCGCCCTGGCCATCGCCCAGAAGGTGGCGGCCGACGCGCCTCGCGATCGCGACGCCCAGATCGGCTACGCCGACATCCTGCGCGCGAACGAGCAATGGCAGCAGTCGGCGACCGTGCTGGACGGCCTGATCGCTGCGCAGGGCGACAAGCCCGACTGGCGCCTGCTCTACATGCGCGGCATGGCCCTCGAGCGCGCCAACCGCTGGCCGGACGCCGAGCGCGACCTGACGACCGCGCTCAAGCTCAATCCCGACGAGCCCGACCTGCTGAACTATCTGGGTTATTCCTGGATCGATCGCGGCGAACGCCTCCCCGAGGCCATCGCCATGGTCCAGAAAGCGGTCGACGCCAAGCCGCAGTCCGGGGCCATGCTCGACTCCCTGGGCTGGGGCTACTATCGGCAGGGCGATTACAAGACCGCCGTGGCCAAGCTGGAGCAGGCGGTCGAGCTGGAACCGGGCGACCCCGACATCAACGGCCACCTGGGCGACGCCTACTGGCGCGTCGGCCGCCAGGTCGAGGCCCGTTACCAGTGGCAGCGGGTGTTGAGCCTGGAGCCCGACGACAAGCAAAGAGCCGAGGCCGAATCCAAGCTGAAGAACGGCCTGGGGCCCTTGCCCGCCCGCGTGGCGCAGTCCGCAGGCTAGGTCCGCGGCTCGAAGTCCTTCGGTGCTCCAGCTTGGTGTGGCGTGTCTTCGTCGGCGCGGTTAAATCGACCCGATGATTTCCGCTTGCGACAGGGCCTGACCATGCGCCTCGACGCCTTTGCTCCAGCCAAGGTCAATCTGTTCCTGCACGTCGGCGGACCCGACCACGAGGGCTATCACCCCATCTCCAGCCTGATGGTGTTCGCCGACGTCGGTGATCGCGTCAGCGTGCAGGCGTCCGACGCTCCCAGCTTCGAGGCCACGGGGCGGTTCGGTGACGGCGTACCGGTCGACGATGGCAACCTGGTCGTCCGCGCCGCCAAGGCGTTGTGCGCACGCCTGGGCGGGCCTGTGCCGCCGTTTCGCCTGATCCTGGACAAGGCCCTGCCGATCGCCGCCGGCCTGGGTGGCGGCTCCAGCGACGCGGGTGCGGTCCTGCGGCTGCTGCGCGAGGCGCTTGGCGCCAATCTTTCCGACGACGAACTGGAAGCCGTGGCCGGCGGCCTGGGCGCCGACGGCGCGGCTTGCCTGTGGGGCGCGCCGGTCTTGGCCGAGGGCAGGGGAGAGCGCCTGTCGCCCGCGCCAGCCTTGCCCGAGCTGCACGCCGTGCTGGTCAATCCGCTGGTTCCGTCGCCCACCGGGGCGGTCTATCGCGCCTACGACGCCGCCGTCGCGCCCGAAGGTGAGGCGCCGCCGCCGATGGTGGAAGGGTTGGAGAGCGCCGAGGAGGTCTGCGCCTGGCTGGCCACGTTCACCCGGAACGACCTGCAAGCCCCGGCCGTGGCGCTGGAACCCCGTATCGGCGAGGTCATCGACCTCTTGGCGAGCGAGCCCGAGGTCTTGTTGGCCAGAATGTCCGGCTCGGGCGCGACCTGCTTCGCCCTCTGCGCCGGCGACATCGAGGCCGAGGGCCTGGCCGAACGGCTGGAGCGTATGCGGCCCGACTGGTGGGTGCGCCGCTGCCGCCTGGGCGGACCGTTCTAGGGACGGTCTCCTCGGCCGCTTCGCGGGAACCTCCTGGTCCCGGTTGTTAGCGGCTCCGTTCCACCAAAGAAAAAGGCCCGGGAGCCGAAGCTCCCGGGCCCTTGTTTGGACCGACCTACGTCCAGCCTTAGCTGTGGTAGGCGCGTTCGCCGTGTTCGGAGATGTCCAGGCCTTCCTCTTCGGCTTCCGGCGAAGCCTTCAGGCCGATGATCAGCTTGATCACGAAGAAGACGATCAGCGAGGCCACCAGCGACCACACGATGGTGACGCCGACGCCCTTCAGTTGGGCCAGGACCTGGCCGCCGAGGTTGTAGACGGCGTTGTCGCAGGTCGAGATGTCGCCGTCCTTGGCGCAGCTGGTGTAGTCGACGATGCCGGCGCCGCCCCAGGCGGGGTTGACCAGCAGGCCGGTGCCGATCGCGCCGACGATGCCGCCGATGCCGTGGATGCCGAAGGCGTCCAGGCTGTCGTCGTACTTGAAGGTGTTCTTCACGACCGAGCAGAAGAAGATGCAGATCGGCGAGACCACCAGGCCCAGGATCACCGAACCCATCGGACCGGCGAAGCCGGCGGCGGGGGTGACGGCGACCAGGCCGGCGACGATGCCCGAAGCCAGGCCCAGGGCCGACGGCTTCTTGCGGGTGACCCACTCCACCGTGATCCACGACAGGCCGGCGGCCGCGGTGGCGACGAAGGTGTTGATCATGGCCAGCGAGGCGTAACCGTTCGATTCCAGGTTCGAGCCGGCGTTGAAGCCGAACCAACCCACCCACAGCAGGCCGGCGCCGACCAGGGTCAGGGTCAGGGAGTGCGGAGGCATCGGTTCTTTGCCGTAGCCTTGGCGCTTGCCCAGGATCAGGGCGCCGACCAGGGCGGCGATACCGGCGTTGATGTGCACCACGGTGCCGCCGGCGAAGTCCAGGGCGCCGAAGCCCCAGATCAGGCCCGATTTGATCGGCGCGGTCGGAGCCGTGGCGATCGCGTCAGGACCCGGCCACCACCAGACCATGTGGGCCATCGGGTAGTACGACAGCAGCGGCCACAGGATGGCGAAGGCGACAATGGCGGCGAACTTCATGCGCTCGACCAGCGAGCCCACCACGAGGGCGGCGGTGATGGCCGCGAAGGTCGACTGGAACGAGATGAAGGTGAACTCGGGGATCACCACGCCGGTCGAGAACGTCGCCACGTTGCTGGACGGCGTCACGCCGTTCAGGAACACCCGTCCCAGGCCGCCCACGAAGGTGTCCCAGCTGCCGCCGTCGGAGAAGGCGAAGCTGTAGCCCCACAGGACCCACGCCACGAAGCCGATCAGGGCCACGGTCGAGACCTGCATCATGACCGACAGCATGTTCTTGGCGCGCACCAGGCCGCCGTAGAACAGGGCCAGGCCCGGGATGATCATCAGCAGCACCAGCAGGGCCGAGGTCAGCATCCACGCGTTGTCGCCCTTGTCGTTCTTGTCGACGATGGCGGGCGCGGCGGCCGGGGCGGGAGCAGGCGTGGCGGCGGGCGCCGGGGCCGGAGTCGTGGCGGCCGGCGCGGCGGCGGCCGGCGCAGGCGCGGCCTCCTGCGCGAAGGCGACGGCGCCCAGCGGGGCCCCCGCCAGCGTCGCGGCGAGCATGAGCCCGGCCAGCGGTTTGAATGTCAGTTTCATCGTCGGTATCCCCTTTTCCCCGATGACTTACAGAGCAGCCGGGCCGGTCTCGCCGGTCCGGATGCGCACGGCTTCCTCGACATTGAGGACGAAGATCTTGCCGTCGCCGATCTTGCCGGTGGCCGCGGCGGCCTTGACGGCCTCGACGGCCTTGGCGGCCGAGGCGTCATCGACCACGGCTTCCAGCTTCACCTTGGGCACGAAGTTCACTTGATACTCCGCGCCGCGATAGATCTCGGTCTGGCCCTTCTGGCGTCCGTAGCCCTTGACCTCGGACACGGTCAGACCCTCGACGCCCGCGGCGACGAGGGCTTCGCGGACCTCGTCGAGCTTGAAGGGTTTGACGATCGCTATGATCAGTTTCATCCGCCTTGCTCCAACCCGCGGACCGCGGGCCCCCTTGAAATGGTTCTGAGAGCGCGTTGATCGCTCGCGCCGCGACGCCGTCCGAAACGGACAGCGCCGTTTCCCCGGCTCGTTCACGCTATCGGCCGCGTTTGCTGGCGTGCGGCGACGGCTTGGGGAATTGTAGGCGAAAGGGTTTCGGCGCCTCAAATTTAAGCATCGAGCCTCGTTGACGCCCAAGCGACGGGCGTTTTGGCCGTCGGCAGGGCGGCTGCTCGGTCGTGTCGCGGTTCGCCTGGGATCGGCGCCGTCATCCCCGACTCCTCCTGAGATCCGCATGCCGCCGTTCCGACCAGGTTCGCCTGTGGCCGTGCTCGTCTGAGCAGATGTCGGGCCTTCTTCAGGTGACGCTTGGAACACGGCGGGGACTTCAAGCGCTGTGCAGCATGGATTTCCTTAACAAGGACCAAGCCCATGCTCGCTCGTATCGCTATCGCCACCGCCGCCCTGGCCCTGACCTCCGGCGTCGCCCTGGCCCAGTCGACCCAGTCGACCGCCCCGGTGAACCCCGATCCGACGGCCGCCGCGCCCGCCGACCAGTCCATGCCCGCCGCCGACCCGGCCGCAGCCGCCGCCATGCCGGCCGCGCCCACCGGCACGGCTACGGACACGGCCGGCGTCGTTCCGACCTCGTCCATGCCGCCTGAACAGCAGGCGGGGCTCAAGGCCGGCGACCCGAACGTGGTTTCCAACCCGCCGGTCGCCGACACCCCTGAAAACCGCAAGCTCTACGGCAAGCCGCTGTCGAACGCCGGCCGCCACACCGCCGCCAAGGGCAACTAGCGGCCTTTCCAGGTCCAACTTCGCTTGAAGCACCAGTCGGCGGGCCCTATGGTCCGCCGACTTTTTTCTGGCCCTGTTCGGACCTCATGCCTGCTGAGAAGCCCAAGTCTTTCCAAAGCCTGATCCTGACGCTCCATGATTACTGGAGCGCCCAGGGCTGCGTGATCCTGCAACCGCACGACGTCGAGGTGGGGGCGGGGACCCTGCACCCGGCCACCGTCCTGCGCGCCCTGGGCCCCAAGCCCTGGAACGCCGCCTACGTGCAACCTTCGCGCCGCCCGGGCGACGGGCGCTACGGCGAGAACCCCAACCGCCTGCAGCACTATTACCAGTACCAGGTGATCCTGAAGCCGAACCCGCCCAACATGCAGGACCTGTACCTGGGTTCGCTGGAGGCGATCGGCCTGGATCTGCGCACCCACGACATCCGCTTCGTCGAGGACGACTGGGAGAACCCGACCGTCGGCGCCTGGGGGCTGGGCTGGGAAGTCTGGTGCGACGGCATGGAAGTCAGCCAGTACACCTACTTCCAGCAGGTGGGCGGCCTGGACGTCAGCCCGGTCGCGGGCGAGCTGACCTATGGCCTGGAACGCCTGGCCATGTACGTGTTCGGCGTCGACAACGTCTACGACCTGCCGTTCAACGATCCCGACGCGCCTCTGGGTCACCTGACCTATGGTGACGTCTTCCTCGAGAACGAGCGCCAGCAGTCGGAAGCCAATTTCCATGGCTACGACGTGGCCGTGCTCAAGCAGCAGTTCGAGCAGATGGAGGAGCAGGTTCCGCTGATGCTGGACCGTTCCTACCAGGGGCGCTCCCTGGTCCTGCCCGCCTATGACATGGTCCTCAAGGCCAGCCACCTCTTCAACCTGATGAACGCCCGTGGCGCGATCGCCGTCGCCGAGCGCGCCTCCTACATCGGCCGCATCCGCGACCTCTGTAAGATGTGCGCCCAGAAGTGGGTCGAGCAGCAGGAAGCCGCGTAAGTTAGATGCCCCAGCTCCTTCTCGAACTGTTCTCCGAAGAGATCCCCGCCCGCATGCAGTCGGGCGCCGCGCGCGACCTGGAGCGCCTGGCGCGCGAGCACCTGGCCGCCGCCGGCTTCCTGCCCGAGGCCCTGAAGACCTTCGCCGGCCCGCGCCGCCTGACCCTGGTGGTCGAGGGTCTGCCCGCCGCCCAGGCCGACCGCAAGGAAGAGCTGAAGGGCCCGCGCGTCGGCGCGCCGCCCCAGGCCATGGAGGGTTTCCTGCGCAAGGCGGGCGTCACCCAGGACCAGCTGGTCGAGCAGAACGGCGTCTGGATGGCCTTCGTCGAGAAGAAGGGCCGCGCCACGCCCGAGATCGTCGCCGAGATGGTCGAGACCATCGTCCGCGCCTTCCCCTGGCCCAAGTCGATGACCTGGGGCTCGGGCAAGCTGCGCTGGGTGCGCCCGCTCAAGCGCATCCTCTGCGTCTTCGACCGCGAGATCGTGCCCTTCGCCATCGAGGGGATCCAGAGCGGCGACGTCTCCGAGGGCCACCGCTTCATGCGCGTGGGCCGCGGCTGGGGCGGCCAGCCGTTCAAGGCGCGCGACTTCGACGAGTACCAGAAGGGCCTCCTCGACCACTTCGTCGTCCTGGACGTCGAGGAGCGCAAGGAACGCATCCTCGAAGGCTGCAAGACCCTGTGCTTCGCGCGGAACCTGGAACTGGTCGACGACATCGGCCTGCTGGAAGAGGTCGCCGGCCTCGCCGAATGGCCGACGCCGGTGCTTGGCGACATGGACCCGGCGTTCCTGGACCTGCCGGGCGAGGTGATCCGCACCTCGATGCGCACGCACCAGAAGTACTTCGCGGTCCGCGACCCCGCGACCGGCGGGTTGGCGCCGCATTTCATCACCATCGCCAACGTCCAGTCGGCCGACGGCGGCAAGGTGATCGCCGAGGGCAACGCCAAGGTCCTGTCCTCGCGCCTTTCGGACGCCCGGTTCTTCTGGGACGAGGACGTCAAGGTCGGCTTCAAGCCCTGGCTGGAGAAGCTGGAGGGCGTGACCTTCCACGCCAAGCTGGGGACCATGGCCCAACGCGTCGAGCGCATCGTCGCCCTGGCCGGTGAGATCGCGCCCCTGGTCGGCGCCGATCCCGAGAAGGCCAAGGAAGCCGCGCGCCTGGCCAAGGCGGACCTCGCCTCGCAGATGGTGGGAGAGTTCCCCGAACTGCAGGGCCTGATGGGCGGCTACTACGCCCGGACCTTCAAGATGGACGGCGAGATCGCTGACGCCATCCGCGACCACTACAAACCGCAGGGTCCTTCTGACGCTGTCCCGACCGCGCCGCTGAGCGTGGCCGTGGCGCTGGCGGACAAGCTGGACACGCTGGTCGGCTTCTTCGCCATCGACGAGAAGCCGACGGGCTCGAAGGACCCGTTCGCGCTGCGGCGCGCGGCGTTGGGCGTGATCCGGATCATCCTGGAAAACGCCGTGCGCCTGCCGCTGTCGAAGTTTGGCCGCGAGGATCTCATCGCCTTCTTCGCCGACCGCCTGAAGGTCACCCTAAAAGACCAGGGCAAGCGCCACGATCTCGTCGACGCCGTGTTCGCCCTGGGCGACGACGACCTGGTGCGCATCGTCGCCCGGGTCGAGGCCCTGGACGGGTTCCTGAAGACCGACGACGGCAAGAACCTGCTGGCTGGCTACAAGCGCGCGTCCAACATCCTCAAGGCCGAGGAGAAGAAGGGCTGGAAGGGCGAGGGGGAAGCCGAGTTGCTTCCCAACGCTTCTGAACCCGAAGTCGCCCTGCACGACGCCCTGCGCCTGGTCCGCCAGCCGCTGGCCGCCGCCCTGGAGGCCGAGGACTTCACCGCCGCCATGCGTGAACTGGCCGGTCTGCGCGGACCGGTCGACGCCTTCCTGGACGGCGTGTTCGTCAATTCGGATGTGCCGGAAGAGCGCGACAGCCGCCTCAAGACCCTGGCCGCCGTGCGCGACGCCATGGGCCAGGTCGCCGATTTCTCGCAGATCGCGGGTTGATCCTGCCGGTCGCGCGCGGGCCGTCGGGTCCGCGCGCGACCACATGACCTAAGATTCATTTGAGCCGGCGTTCCTCGGCCTGTTTCCTGCCGCGACCAGCGGTGGGGAGCAGCGGCATGATCGGAATGACCTTCGTCCGGGGCCTGCTGGTCCTGTCGCTTCTGTTCGCGGGCGCGGCCCATGCGGACCCGCGCGCCGACAGCGTCGACGCCCTGATGAAACGCCAGATGGACGCCCGCCATATCCCGGGTCTCCAGGTCGCGGTGATCAAGGACGGCAAGGTCGTGCTGTCGCGGGCCTACGGCGTGGCCAATCTCCAGACGCCGGTTCCCGTCACGACCGAGACCGTCTTCTCGATCAACTCCATCACCAAGGCCTTCACCGGCGTGGCGGCCATGCGCGAGGTCGAGGCCGGGCGCATGGACCTGGCCAAGCCGGTCTCGACCTATGTCGCCGACCTGCCGGAAGCCTGGCGCGGCGTGACCCTGCGCCAGTTGCTGAGCCACATGTCGGGGCTGCCGGATTTCACCCGCACCAAGCTGCCGCCGGAAGATGAGGCCGGCGCCTGGAAGGCGGCCCTGGCCATGCCTATCCGCTTCGCCCCGGGAGATCGGTTCGACTACGACCAGACCAACTACGCCCTGGTGCAGAAGGCGATCAACGGCCTGAACGGCCGTCCGCCGGCCGCCACCCTGGCCGGCGACCAGATCGCCCTGGCCGGCATGACCCACACCAGTTTCGGGGACGGCCGCGACGTCACCCCCGGCAAGGCGGCGGGCTATCGCTTCACCTTCGCCGACCCGGCCGCCGCCGGCGAGATGAAGTCGGTCTACGAGATCTTCACGCCGCTGCATCGGGCCGCCTCGGGCATGAATAGCACCGCCCAGGACATGGCCCAGTGGCTGATCGCCCTGCAGGAGGGCAAGCTGCTGGGCGAGGAGGCGCGCCGTGTCATGTGGACGCGCTCGGTCTTCAACAACGGCCAGCCCGGCCAGTGGGGGATCGGTTGGGTGGTCTATGACCGTCCCGGCCGCCGGGCGGTGGGCATGACTGGCGGCAGCCGCGCGGCCATGATCCTCTATCCCGACGACGGCGTAGGCGTGGTGATCCTGACGAACCTGTCCGGCTCGGCTCCCGAGGATTTCATCGACGAGGTCGGCGCGCTGTATGTGCCGGGCATGAAGCTGCAGGGCGTGGCGGCGCTGCGCGCCCGGCTGGAGGCCGAGGGTTTCGACCGCCTGCCGACCGTGCTGGCGGACCTGCGCCGCCAGGACCCGGCGTTCCGCCTGGACGAGCACGAACTGAACGATTGGGCCTATCGCGTGATGTCCTTCGGCCGGCCACGCGACGCCCTGCCGCTGTTTCGACTGAACGCCGAGCTTCATCCGACCAGCGGCAACGTCTTCGACAGCCTTGGCGAGGCCTACAAGATCAACGGCGACCGCGAACAGGCCGTGGCCAACTACCGCCGCTCCCTGGCGCTGGACCCCGCCAACGACAACGCCCGCAGGCAGCTGGAAAGGCTGGGCGCGACAGCGGGGTAGGGGGTCACCCCACCGCAAAGCCCACATATCCATCCGCCGCCACCGCGTCGCAGCGGATCTTATAGCCCTCGCCGACATAGGGCATGAACACCCGCGGTTTCCCCGGCACGTTGGCGCCGATGTACCAGGAGGCCGCCTGGGGAAAGAGGGTCTTGTCGGCCTCGTCGTTGACATGGGCCACCCAGGCCTCCTGGGCTTCGGCCGTCGCCTCCATCGTCCGGGCCTGGCGACCCTGCACGTGACCGATGGCCTCCATGATCCAGTCCACATGCTGCTCGCAGGCGGTCAGCACGTTGGTCAGCACGGACGGGCTGCCGGGGCCGGTCACGGTGAAGAGATTTGGGAAGCCCGCGATGGCCAGGCCCAGATAGGTCTTGGGCCCCTCGGCCCAGGCCTCTGCCAGCGAACGGCCGTCGCGCCCCCGGATGTCCATCCGCAGCAGCGCCCCGGTCATGGCGTCGAAGCCCATCGCCCCAACGATCACATCGACCGGATAGTCCTGCGCCGCAGTCCGCACGCCCATGGGGGTGATCGCCTCGATCGGCGCCTCGCGCACATCCACCAGGGTGACGTTGTCGCGGTTGAAGGTCTCGTACCAGCCGGTGTCGACGCAGGCGCGCTTGGTCCCCAGCGGGAAGTCGCGCGGGGTCAGCTTCTCGGCCACGGCCGGGTCCTTGACGATCTCGGCGATGCGGGCGCGCACGAAGTCGGCGGCCACCTGGTTGATCCGCTCGTCGCGCACGAGGTTGGGGACCTGGACCAGCGAGATCAGGCCCCAGCCGTTCCAAAGCTGGGCCACCAGCGCGTTCAATTCCTCTTCGGACGGCGCGTAGTCGGCCGGCGGAATCGGCAGGGCCGGCTGGCCGCTGCGCAGCAGCTCCACATAGGCGGGGAAATTGGCGCGGAAGGCCGCCACCTCCTCGTCGCTGATCGGTGCGTTCAGGGCCGGCAGACTGAAGTTGGGCGTGCGCTGGAAGACGTAGACGTGCTGCGCCTGTTCGGCGATCAGCGGTGTCGACTGGATCGCCGACGAGCCCGTGCCGATCACCGCCACCCGCTTGCCCGTGAAGTCGACCGGCTGGTGCGGCCACAGGCCCGTGACATGGATCGGACCTTCGAAGGTCTCGGCGCCGGGCAGGTCGAGGCCGCGCGGAACCGATAGGCAGCCCGTGGCCATTATGCAGAACCGGGCGGCGATCTCGTCGCCCTTGTCGGTGGTCACGACCCACAGCTGGGCCGCCTCGTCGAACCGGGCCGAGACCACCCGGGTCCCGAACAGGAAGCTCCTGCGAAGGTCGAAGCGATCGGCCACGTGGCTGGCGTAGGCGAGGATCTCGGGCTGGGTGGCGTATTTCTCGCTCCAGCGCCAACTCTCCTGCAGCTCGGGCGAGAAGGTGTAGGAATAGAGGAGGCTGGGAATGTCGCAGCGGGCGCCGGGATAGCGGTTCCACCACCAGGTGCCGCCCACGTCGTCGGCGGCCTCGACGCCTTGCACCGTCAGTCCGGCCTCGCGCAGCCGGTGAGTCATGTAGAGGCCGCCGAAGCCCGCGCCGACGACCACGGCGTCGAGCGGAGCGTCTTGATCGACGCGAACAGGACGAGCGGCCGCGCTCGCCCCCGGATGGGTGGTTGCAGACACGGTTTCCTCCCCGGCTTCGTTGTCGCCCTTCAAGGGCGCCGGCAGGACCAAGCTATGGATCCTGACCTAGCGGCAGTCCATGGGCCTTTCGGATGAATCGGCCGGGGAGATTCGCCGGCGCCTTCCAGGTGGAGCAAACCATCGGCTTCGCGCCTGGGGAGGGGTGAAACGGCCTGAAACAGCAACGCTTAGGCCCGATCCGGGCCGTCTCAGAGACTCGCCGTGCTTCGTTTATTTGCCGCTCGCTGTGCGAATTAGGTTCACGACAACGTTGTCATTGGAAGAATTTGCCGAGATTTCTGATTAGTCTGCGATCGGCAAACAGTCAGTGGACGCGTTCTTTGACAAGATGCTACTGAGCGCCTGGATATTGCAGTGCGGGATGGGCGTTTAGGTCCATTGTCCCAAGCCAGGACGGCTCCGCCAGAGGGCCGCCGGTTTTCACTTATCGCAGGGTGAACAGAAGATGCCGGTTGATACGCTGACCAAGACTCAATGGGTCTATTCGTTCGGGGGAGGCGGCGCGGACGGCGACGCTTCGATGAAGAACCTGCTGGGAGGCAAGGGCGCCAACCTGGCCGAAATGTCGGCCCTGGGCCTGCCGGTTCCGCCCGGCTTCACCGTCACGACCGAGGCCTGCGTCCACTACTACGCCAACGGCAAGCAATATCCGGTCGAGCTGGCCGAACAGGTCAAGGCGGGCCTGGCCAAGATCGAGGCGATCACCGGAAAGACGTTCGGCGACGTCAAGAATCCGCTGCTGGTCTCGGTGCGCTCGGGCGCCCGCGCCTCGATGCCGGGGATGATGGACACCGTCCTGAACCTGGGCCTCAACGACGAGACCGTCGAAGGCCTGGCCCAGCTCTCCGGCGATCGCCGCTTCGCCTACGACAGCTATCGCCGCTTCATCCAGATGTACTCGAACGTCGTGCTCGATCTGGAGCATCACATGTTCGAGGAAATCCTGGACGACCATAAGGACCGCCTGGACGTCCACGTCGACACCGGCTTGACCGCCGACGACTGGGCCGCCGTCATCAAGGACTACAAGGCCGCCGTGCGCGACGCCCTGGGCAAGCCCTTCCCGCAGGACGCCCAGGAGCAGCTGTGGGGCGCGATCGGCGCGGTCTTCGCCAGCTGGATGAACGACCGGGCCAAATTCTATCGCCGCATGCACGACATCCCCGAGGCCTGGGGCACCGCCGTCAACATCCAGTCGATGGTGTTCGGCAACATGGGCGAGACCTCGGCCACGGGCGTGGCCTTCACGCGCAACCCCTCCAACGGCGATGCGCGTCTCTACGGCGAGTTCCTGATCAATGCGCAGGGCGAGGACGTGGTGGCCGGCATCCGCACGCCCCAGTCCCTGACCAAGGCCGCCCGCGAGGAGATGGGCGACGCCGCGCCGTCGATGGAAGAGGCGATGCCTGAGGTGTTCGGCCAGTTCAAGACGGTGGTCGAGACGCTGGAGCGCCACTACCGCGACATGCAGGATATCGAGTTCACGGTGGAGCAGGGCAAGCTCTACATGCTCCAGACCCGCAACGGCAAACGCACCGCCAAGGCGGCGTTGAAGATCGCCGTCGACATGGCGGCCGAGGGCGTGATCTCCCGCGAGGAGGCCATCGGTCGCGTCGAGCCTGCGTCGCTGGACCAACTGCTTCACCCGACCATCGACCCTTCGGCCCATCGTGAAGTGATCGCCAAGGGCTTGCCGGCCTCGCCTGGCGCGGCCACCGGCAAGATCGTCTTCGACAGCGACGCCGCCGAAAAGGCCGCCGCCAACGGCGAGTCCGTGATCCTGGTGCGCGAGGAGACCTCGCCGGAGGACATCCACGGCATGCACGCCGCCCGCGGCATCATCACCGCGCGTGGCGGCATGACCAGCCACGCCGCCGTGGTGGCGCGCGGCATGGGCCGGGCCTGCGTCTCGGGCGCCGGCGACGTCGCCATCTTCGAGAAGGAAGGTCTCTTCCGGGTTCGCGGCCGCGACTACAAGCTGGGCGAGACGATCACCATCGACGGCTCCACCGGCGACATCCTGGCCGGCGCCCCCAAGATGATCGAGCCCGAGCTGACCGGCGATTTCGCCACCCTGATGGGGTGGGCCGACGCCGCGCGCCGCCTGAAGGTCCGCGCCAACGCCGAGACCCCGCTGGACGCCAAGACCGCCCGCGGCTTCGGCGCCGAGGGCATCGGCCTTTGCCGGACCGAGCACATGTTCTTCGACGACACCCGGATCGCCGCCGTGCGCGAGATGATCCTGGCCGACGACGAAGCCGGCCGCCGCACGGCCCTGGCCAAGATAGCGCCCTTCCAGAAGGCTGACTTCGTCGAGCTCTTCACCATCATGGAAGGCCTGCCGGTCACCATCCGCCTGCTGGACCCGCCGCTGCACGAGTTCCTGCCGCACACCGAGGAAGACGTGCAGGCCGTCGCCGGGGCCACTGGCCTGGACGCCGCCAAGCTGCTGCGCCGCGCCAAGGAGCTGCACGAGACCAACCCGATGCTGGGCCACCGCGGCTGCCGCCTGGGCGTCTCGTATCCCGAGATCTACGAGATGCAGGTGCGCGCCATCCTGGAGGCGGCGTGCGAGATCGCGAAGTCGGGCAAGGCCGCGCCGGTGCCCGAGATCATGCACCCGCTCGTCGGCAAGGGCGAGGAGATGAAGTATCTGCGCGACCTGACCGATCGCGTCGCCAAGGCGGTGCTGGAAGAACAGGGCGTGGCGCTGGAATACACCGTCGGCACAATGATCGAGCTGCCCCGCGCGGCCCTTCGCGCCGCCGACCTGGCCCAGAACGCCGAGTTCTTCAGCTTCGGCACCAACGACCTGACCCAGACGACGTTCGGCATCAGCCGCGACGACGCCGGCAAGTTCCTGGGCGCCTATATCGACAAGGGCATTTTCGAGAAGGACCCCTTCGTCAGCCTCGACCAGGACGGCGTGGGCGACCTGATCCGCATCGCCGCCGAGCGCGGCCGCGCGGTGCGTCCGGACGTTAAGCTGGGCATCTGCGGCGAACACGGCGGCGATCCCGCCTCGATCGCCTTCTGCGAGCAGGTCGGCCTCGACTACGTGTCGTGCTCGCCCTACCGCGTGCCGATCGCGCGCCTCGCCGCCGCCCAGGCGGCCCTGGCCAGGAAGGGCTGAACCTGATCGTCGCCGGACGGGCCGCTCCCGTCCGGCGATGACAGCCTAGGGATGCTGGACAGCCCAAGGTCGCGCGGCCTATCCGGGTATCGGAGATATCCGGACCTGGGGGAGTCGCATGGCCTATCTGCGGTGGCGCCGTTTCGTCGAGCTGGCGTCGCTCGACCGCCCCTGGGTGGGCGAGCTGTTCATGCGCAAGCGCAACAAGCCCATCGTCGCCGCTCCGGTCGAGAAGTGGGACCGCGAGTACCAGGAAGGTCTCTACGACCGCCTGGCGCGCTCGGAGCAGCGCCACCATCATCGCCTGCTGGCCGCCATGATCGCCGACCGCTGGCCCAATCCCCGCGTACTCGAGATCGGGGCCGGGGAAGGGGTGCTGTTCGAGGCCTTCCGCGCCCACGCGCCCGCCCGCTATGTCGGCGTCGACTTCTCCGCTCCCGCCGTGGAGAAGGGGCTGGAGCGCCTGGCCGCCGAGCGCGCCACGGGGCAGGTCGAGCTGCTGCTGGGCGACGGCCGTACCTTCCGCACCGACGAGACCTTCGACGTCGTCGTCTTCTCCGAATGCATCGAGCATCTCGGCGAGGTCGAGGACCTGGTGGCCCACTATGCGCCGAACCTGAAGTCCGGCGGCGGGGTGGGACTGACCATGTGGCTGGCGCTCAAGCCGCTGCGCCTGTGGCATCGCCTCAAGCGGCTGGGCCAGGTGCTGGATGAGGCCGCGATCAACACGCCGTGGGGCGGCGGTTGGCTGGTGTCGGTGGTTCGTCCCGCGACCAAGGCGGTTCTGGCTATGGCGGCCTGCGTGGCCCTCGCGCCCAGCGATGCCTTCGCCTCGCCGGCGCTTGATCTGCCGCTGTCGATCGACCTGGCCCGCGCGGCCGTCGACGCCTGCGCGGCCAGGGGCGCGGCCGTTAGCGCCAGCGTGGTCGACGACAAGGGCAATCCCCTGGTCGTCCTGCGCGCGCCCGCCAGCCCCAAGCCGCCGATCGCCGCGCCCCGAAAGGCGGCCGCCGCCGCCCAGTTCGACGCTCCCGGCAGCGAGATGGAGCCGCGCGAGAAGGCCGACCCGGCTTTCGCCGCCCTGATCAAGGCCGAGCCCGAGCGCCTGAACCCACACGCCGGCTCCCTGCCGCTTCACATCGATGGAAAGCTGGTCGGCGGCCTGGCCGTGGCCGACACCGCGCACGACACCGCTGACGCCTGCGCGCGGGAAGCCCTGGCGAAGTTCGCCGCGAAGGTTCGCTAGCCGCCCTTCGCCTTCTCGCTCCAGAGATCGAGGTCCGCCTCGCGGCCGATCAGGGCCAGGCCCGAGGCGATCGACTCGAACTCGCCGCCGCTCTCGATCCGCTCGGCTCCAAAACGGCGCAGGAAGATCTCGCGAACGGCCGGCACGAACGAGCTGCCGCCGGTCAGGAACACCCGGTCCACGCCTTCGGGACCCAGGCCCGAGCGCTCCAGCGCCTGGTCGACCGCGCCCTCTATGGCCTTCAGCTCCGGAGCGATCCAGGCCTCGAAGTCCGAGCGCTGGACGTCCTTTTCGATCAGCACCGAGCCGGCGGCGAAGCGGAAACGGGCTTGCGCCTGGCTCGACAACGTCTCCTTCAACGCCGAGACCGATTTGTAGAGCGCATAGCCGTGGTTGTCGTCCAGCACCTCGATCAGGCGGGCCATCTTCTCCGGCTCCAGCGCCGTGCGCTCCAGCGCGCGGATGTCGCGCATGTCCTTGGACGCCCGCAGCAGCGCCAGCTGGTCCCAGCGCGCGAAGGCGGTGTAGTAGCGTTGCGGGATCGGCAGGCGGTTGTCGAACGCCTTGTAGAGGCTGCCCTTGCCCAGCTCGGGCGAGACCAACTGGTCGATGATCCGGTAGTCGAATGCGTCGCCCGCCACGCCCACGCCCGAACGGGCCAGGGCCGTCGAGCGCAGGGTTCCGCCGCTCCGCTCGAACCGCACGATCGAGAAGTCGCTGGTGCCGCCGCCGAAGTCGGCCACCAGCACGGTCGCGTCCTGCTTCAGCTGCCGGGCGAAGAAGAACGCCGCGCCCACGGGCTCGTAGGCGTAGCGGATGTCGGTGAAGCCCAGGCGCTCGAACCCGGCCTGGTAGCGTTCAAGCGCCAGGGCTTCGTCGGGATTGCCGCCGGCGAAGGTGACGGGCCGGCCCACGATCACGCGCGGCGGCAGGGCGGCCATCTGGTCGCCCGCATGCTCCTTCACCTTCAGCAGGAAGGCGGCCAGCAGGTCCTCGAACAGGTAGCGCTTGTTGAGGATCTTGGTTTCGGTGAAGGCCGCGCTGGCGGCGAAGGTCTTGAATGACTGGATGAAACGGGTCTCCAGCGGGTCTTCGACATAGGCCTCGATCGCCCACGGGCCGGCCTCGACCACGCGCTCGTTCACGCGCCCGTCAGCGCCGGCCACGGCGTGGAACGACAGCGCTGAGCGAAAGGCGAAGATGTCGCCGCTGTTGGTCGGGAACTTCACCAGCGTGGCGGGGCCTTCGCCGTGGGTCATGGAGACCACGGTGTTGGTCGTGCCGAAATCGATGCCGATCGTGGGACCGGTCGCCGGGGTGCTGGCGGTCGTCATGGGAATAGCCTGGACGCGAGGAGGGCAGGGTTCCTACCCCCCCTGTGGCCCACGTCAAGCACCGGCCGGAAGCCGGAACCATTGTGGGCTTGGTGATCGTCGCTCCATGACCGAGGTTTGGGCATGCAACGCAGACGATTCCTCCACGCCTCCGCCGCCAGCGCCTTCGCCTCCCTGGCCCTTGCCGGGATCGCCCGAGCCGCCGATCCCGACGCCACGGCGGTGATCCGCAGCAAGATCCTGGGGGATCAACGGCGCATCAACGTGGCCCTCCCGCCCGGCTACGCCAGCTCCAACGCCCGCTATGCCGTGCTCTACCTGCTGGACGGCGGGACCAAGGAGGACTTCCCCAAGATCTCCGACATTGTCGCGAGGGCCGTGGCTGACGGCGCCGTCGCGCCGATGATCGTCGTCGGGATCGAGGGCGTCGACCGCAAGCACGACCTGACGCATCCGGCCACCTTCGCCGACGATATCCAGCTTCTGCCCCAGGCGGGCGGCGCGGCCGCCTACCGCCGCTTCCTGGTCGAGGAGCTCAAGCCCTGGGTGGCCGCGCGGTATCGGGCGAGCGACGACAGCATCCTGGTGGGCGAGTCCCTGGCGGGCCTGTTCGTGGTCGAAACCTTCCTGCGCCAACCCCAGGCCTTTGGCGCCTACCTGGCCGCCAGCCCCAGCCTGTGGTGGGACGACCAGAGCCTGGCCAAGGCCGCGCCCGAGCTTTTGCGCGGGGGCGACTTCAAGGGCCGCCGCCTCTATCTCTCCATTGGCGACGAGGGTTCGACCATGCAGGAAGGCGTCGACCGCGTCGTGGACGCCCTGGGCCTGACCCCGCCCGCCGATCTGACCTGGCGATATCAGCCGATGCCCGGCGAGCATCACGATACGATCTACGACCCATCCGTCGCGGCGGGGCTGCGCTGGCTGCTGCCGCCCCGTTAACGCCTCCTTCACGTCGGCCGCCAGAACATCGTTCTTCAGGGTCCGGCTGCGAGCGAGGGAGGCGATGGGGCGAGCCAAGCGCACACGCATGATCGCCGTGCTCGTCTGGTGCGGCCTGCTTCTGCTCCTGGTGGGCATGGGCCTGCTGGTCCTGGGCGACGAGGCCTGGGCGCTGCCCGTGTGAACCGCGGCGCGCCCTCGCCGCATTGACTTCGCCGCCGCCCTCCTGTCGATACGCCCCTCAACAGCGAGGGCTCCGCCTTGGAAGATTTCGACGTCGTGGTGCTGGGCGCCGGTGCGGCCGGCATGATGTGCGCCATCGAGGCGGGCAAGCGCGGCCGTTCGGTGCTGGTGATCGATCACGCCAAGGCCCCGGGCGAGAAGATCCGCATCAGCGGCGGCGGGCGCTGCAACTTCACCAACATCAACGCCGCGCCGGCCAACTTCCTGTCGGCCAATCCGAAGTTCTGCGTATCGGCCCTGCGCCGCTACCGCCCCAGCGACTTCATTGCGCTGGTCAACAAGCATGGCGTCGCGTTCCACGAGAAGACCCTGGGCCAGCTGTTTTGTGATGGCTCCGCCAGGCAGATCATCGAGATGCTGCTGACCGAGATGGACCAGGCGGGCGCGGTCTTGCGCCTGTCCACCGAGATCAAGGCCGTCCGCCGCGACGGCGATGGCTTCCGCGTGGACCTGTCCAACGGCCCGGTTTCATGCCGCTCGGTGGTGGTGGCCACGGGCGGCAAGTCGATCCCCAAGATGGGGGCGACGGGGCTGGGCTACGAACTGGCCCAGCAGTTCGGGCTGAAGATCGTCGAGACCCGTCCTGCGCTGGTGCCCTTGACGTTCGAGGTGAAGACCCTGGACCGTCTGGCGCCGCTGTCGGGCGTGGCCCTGGACGCGGTCGTCTCCAGCGGCAAGACCCGCTTCCGCGAAGCGATGCTGTTCACCCACCGGGGACTGTCGGGGCCGTCGATCCTGCAGATATCGTCTTACTGGCGTGAAGGCGGCGAAATCAGCGTCGACATGACGCCGGGCGTGGACATGTTCGCCACCTTGAAAGCCGCCCGCACGGCAACGCCCAAGCGGGCGCTGTCGACGGTCCTGGCCGAGCATTTGCCCAAGCGCCTGGCCCAGCTGATCGCCGAGGACGCCGGCGCCTACGGCAACATGGCCGACTGCTCCGATGTGCTGCTGCGCGGCGTGGCCGCCACCGTCAACGCCTGGACGTTCAAGCCGGTGGGCTCGGAAGGCTACCGTACGGCGGAAGTCACCCTAGGCGGCGTCGACACGGACGACCTGGACTCCCGCACCATGCAGGCCAAGGCCGTGCCCGGTCTCTACTTCATCGGCGAGGTGGTGGACGTCACCGGCTGGCTGGGTGGGTATAACTTCCAGTGGGCCTGGGCGTCTGGCTGGTGCGCGGGGCAGGCGGCCTAGGAACCGCGCTTGCTCCCCGCGCTTCGCGGTCGATCTGATCGGAGCATTCCTCCCCCTGCGGGGGAGGAGCGCCAGAAGCGCGGAGGGGGCAAGGATCTATCCCCCTCCGGCGCCGTAACTACTTCTTCTTGAAAGGCTTCTTGCCGGGCTTGCCGGCGAAGTCGCCCTTGGCCTTGAAGGGCTTGGGGCCCTTGAACGGCTTGGCGCCGGCCTCGGCGTGCGGCTTGCGGAAGGGACGGGCCTCGCTCGCGGCGGCAGGATCATAGGGCGCGCTTTCGCGGTCCGGGCGGCTGGCGGCGCGTGACGGCGAGCGCTTGGCCGGGGCGGCTTCGTCCATCGGCGAGTAGGCGCCGCGCGGGGCGAAGTCGCGCTTGGGCGGACGCGGGCGATCGTCGTTGTCGCGCGGCTTGAAGTCCCGCTTGGGGCGGTCCTGATGCGGCCGCTCGCTTCGGACGTCGTCGCCGTCGCGGGGCGCGCGGGGCTTGAAGTCGCGACGCGGGGCCTCGTCACGCGGGGGGCGCGGGGCGAAGTCGCGGCGCGCGCCGGCCTCGCGCGGAGCGGGCGGCGTGGTCGGGGTGATGGTCACGTCCTCGCGTACGGTCGACTGGACCGCCGCGCCGAACTTCACTTCCGCCTCGGCCGAAATCTCGAACTTGGTGTCGTAGTCGAAGATCCGGATCTGGCCGATGTCCTTCTTGGTGATGTGGCCCAGGCGGCAGATCAGCGGAATCAGCCACTTGGGATCGGCGTTGGCGCGACGGCCGACGCTGAGGCGGAACCAGGCGGAGTCCGTCATGTCCACGCGCGGTTCGCGCTCGGGACGTTCACCGAACTCGCGAGGGCCGCGTTCGCCCCGGACGCGCGGGCCGGGATCGGCGCCGTGGCGCGGGTCGTCGTAGATCTCTTCCGGCGCGGGCAGCTTGGCGCGGCGGGTGCGGATCAGGGCCGCGGCGATCTCTTCCGGCGTGCGCCTGGCCAGCATGGCCTGGGCCAGGGCGATGTCCTCTTCGGTCGAAGTCTCGGCGAAGATCGGATCGTCCAGCAGGCGCTCCTGGTCCTTGGCGCGGATCTCGTCGGCTGTCGGGGCGCCGCCCCATTCGGCGTCGAGGCCGGCCGACATCAGCAGTTGCTCGGCCTTGCGGCGACGGGTGTAAGGCACGACCAGAGCGCTGACGCCCTTCTTGCCCGCGCGGCCGGTGCGGCCAGAGCGGTGCAGCAGTGTGGCCTTGTTGACCGGCAGTTCGGCATGGATCACCAGACCCAGGTCCGGCAGGTCCAGGCCCCGCGCGGCGACGTCGGTGGCCACGCACACGCGGGCGTGGCCGTCGCGCAGCGCCTGCAGGGCGTCGGCGCGCTCACGCTGGGACAGCTCGCCCGACAGGCCCACCACGTCGAAACCGCGTTCGCGCAGCTTGGCGTGCAGCGAACGCACGCTCTCGCGGGTGTTGGCGAACACAAGGGCGCCAGGGGCCTCGAAGAAACGCAGCAGGTTCACGACCGCCAACTCGACTTCGTTGGGGGCCACGCGCACGGCCCGGTACTCGATGTCGCGGTGCGGCTCGTTGCGGTCGATCGTGTCGATCCGCAGGGCGTCGTTCTGGTAGTTGCGCGCCAGGGCGATGATCTCGCGCGCCAGGGTGGCCGAGAACAGCAGGGTGCGGCGCTCCGCCGGAGCGGCGTCGAGGATGAACTCCAGGTCCTCGCGGAAACCCATGTCCAGCATCTCGTCGGCCTCGTCGAGGACGGCGACCTTCAGCTCCGACAGGTCCAGGTGGCCGCGTTCGATGTGGTCGCGCAGGCGGCCGGGGGTGCCGACGACGATGTGGGCCCCGAAATTCAGGGCGCGCTGTTCACGGCGGGCGTCCATGCCGCCCACGCAGTTGACGACCACGGCGCCGGCTTCGGCGTACAGCCACGTCAGCTCGCGATTGACCTGGATGGCCAGTTCGCGGGTCGGGGCGATGACCAGGCACATCGGCGCGCCGGCCTTATCGAATTTCTCGGCATCGCCCAGCAGGGTGGGGGCGGCCGCCAGGCCGAAGGCGACGGTCTTGCCCGAGCCGGTCTGGGCGCTGACCAGCAGGTCGCGGCCTTCGGCGTCGGCTTCCAGCACAGCGGCCTGGACGGGGGTGGGCTCGGCGTAACCTTGAGCGGCGAGAGCCCGCTCGAGAGCGGGGTGGGAGGCGGGGAAGGGCATACGGGTCCAGTTCGGTTCAAGCGAACGGCGCACACACAAACGCGCGCGGTTCGCACCACGACCAAATGACGACCCCCAAACGGACCGTTTTCTTGGTCAATATCTTCAGAGAATAGACCATTTTCGTCGGTGAGCCGATGAGGGCGCGGCGAAGGGACGGTCCGATGAGCGGCCTTAAGAGGCCAAAACGGCCCGGAAAGCAAGGGTCCGGGCAAAAGAATGCTGCGGTGCGGCGAAATGGCCGACGAAGGTTCGGCTGAAACGCGAAACGCCCGAAGCCTGCGCTTCGGGCGTCCCGTTCGATCCGAAAAGGCCGATGGCTTAGCGGGCGCGAACGCCCGTGACGGTCAGCGAGGCCTGGTCGGAGGCCAGCTGGGCCTTCGCGTTGGCGACAGCATCGCGATGGCAGGTCGAGCTGGCGATGGCCCGCTTCACGCCCAGCGCGCTTTGCGGATAGGCGCCGCAGGCCTCCAGGGCGGCGGTGTCGATGCGCTTCATCATCGTCCGGGCGTCATGGGGGTTGTTCAGGTCCAGGCCGGCGCGCGGCACGGCGATGCTGACGGTTTCGTCGGCCGCCGAGGCGGCGGTGGCGACACCCGCACCGGCGAGGAGGAGAAGGGCGGCGGCGGACGCGATCATGGTCTTCATAGGCGGCTTCCCTGACTGTCGGCGGCGTCTTTGGGCGCCGCTCGGGGCTTGGTCCGGGACGAAATCCCTGTGGATCTCGCCTCGAAATTGAGGTCACGGATTCTCTGTCTGCCTAAAAAGCCGCCGGGAAAAGGAAATTCGGTCGACAAAACGGTCAAAAACCAAGCGAATCCAAATTTCTTCGCCCGAAAAGTCGAATTCATTTGAGGGGTTAGCGCTGTTAAGCGGCGCGAATGTGAAATTTCAGATTCTTCAATAGAAGGCGCGCCGGGCCATCCGAGATGGCCGGCGCGCTGGAAGTTTCAGCGGTTCATTGCGTCGCCTACAGGTCCAGGTCGTCAGCCGCGAACTCGGCGTTCTCCTGGATAAAGCGGAAGCGCAGCTCCGGTTTGCGGCCCATCAGGGTCTCGACCAGCGCCTCGACCGCCTCCTCCGAGCGGGGGAGGGTGATCTTGGCCAGGGTCCGCACCTTGGGGTCCATGGTGGTCTCCTTCAGCTGGGAGGCCATCATCTCGCCCAGGCCCTTGAAGCGGCCGATCTCGGGCTTCTTCCCTTTGAACTCGGTGGCCAGCAGTTCGTCCTTGTGGGCGTCGTCGCGGGCGTAGGCGCTCTTGCCGCCATGGCTGATCCGATAGAGGGGCGGCAGGGCCAGGTACAGATGCCCCTGCCGGATCAGGTCGGGCATGGTGCGGTAGAAGAAGGTGATCAGCAGGCTGGCGATGTGGGCGCCGTCGACGTCGGCGTCGGTCATGATGATGATGCGCTCGTAGCGCAGATCCTCTTCCCGATACTTGTTGCCGCCCTGGGCGCCCAGGGCCAGCATCAGGTCGCTCAGCTCCTTGTTGGCGGTGAACTTCTCGCCGCTGGCCGAGGCGACGTTCAGGATCTTGCCGCGCAGGGGCAGGATGGCCTGGGTCTTGCGATCGCGCGCCTGCTTGGCCGAGCCGCCGGCCGAGTCGCCTTCGACGATGAACAGTTCCGCGCCGTCCACCGCGCCGCCGGCGCAGTCGGCCAGCTTGCCGGGCAGGCGCAGCTTGCGCGTGGCGCTGGCGCGCTGGACTTCCTTGTCCTTGCGGCGCTTGAGGCGCTCCTCGGCGCGTTCGATCACGAACTCCAGCAGGGCCTGGGCCGCCTTGGGGCTGCCGGTCAGCCAGTGATCGAAGGGGTCGCGCAGCGCCGCCTCGACGAAGCGCTGGGCTTCGGTCGTGGACAGCTTCTCCTTGGTCTGGCCCTGGAATTCGGGGTTCTTGATGAACACCGAGATCAGGGCGCCGGCCTGGGCGACGACGTCGTCGGCGGTGATGATCGCGCCGCGCTTCTCGCCCTTGAGGTCGGCATAGGCCTTCAGGCCGCGCGTGAGGGCGGCGCGGAAGCCGCTTTCGTGCGTGCCGCCCTCGGGGGTGGGAACGGTGTTGCAGTACGACTGCATGAAGCCGTCGTGCTCGCCGAAGCCGCGCGGCGTCCAGGTGACGGCCCATTCGACCGCTCCGGCCTCGCCCTCGCGCTCGATGCGGCCCGAGAAGCTGGTCGGGGTGACCGTCTCCAGCCCCTTGGTGCGCTCGGCCAGGAAGTCGGCCAGGCCGTTGGGGAAGTGGAAGGTGGCCTCGGCCGGGGTCTGGTCGTGGATGCGCTCGGGCGCGCAGGACCATTTGATCTGCACGCCCCGGAACAGATAGGCCTTCGACCGCGCCATGCGGTAAAGGCGCGCCGGCTTGAACGCGCAGCCCTCGCCGAAGATCTGGTCGTCGGGCTTGAAGCGCACCTGGGTGCCGCGCTTCCGGCTGGGCTGGATCTTCTCGACCGGGCCCAGCGGCTTGCCGCGTGCGAAGCTCTGGCGGTGCTCGAACCCGTCGCGCCAGACCGTCACCTCGACCAGTTCAGACAGGGCGTTGACCACGCTGGCGCCCACGCCGTGCAGGCCGCCCGAGGTCTCGTAGGCCTTGCCGCTGAACTTACCGCCCGCGTGCAGGACGGTCATGATC
>JAGHZU010000026.1 GCA_017745235.1 Caulobacter sp.
TACTGGCTCAATTGAGTCCAGACCCTAGCCGCGCGCCCCATCCCCCTCCTACAACCGGACAGGAAACACGATGGCTTTCATCGACGCCCGAGGCTTGCCTGACGCCAGCCCGATCGAGGCCGACCTGATCATCGTCGGCGGCGGCATGGCCGGCATCACCCTGGCGCGCGAACTGGCTGGCGGGGCCCTGAAGGTGGCCGTGCTGGAAAGCGGCGACCGCGAGATCGACATGAACGTCCAGGCCCTCTACGCGGGCTCGGCGACGATGCGCGCGCCGGGCAATCCCGAGCGGACGATGGACGCCTATCCGATCCAGTCGCGGATAAGGGCCCTGGGCGGGTCGGGCAACGTCTGGGGCGGCAAGTGCGCGCCGCTGGACCCGGCCGATTTCGCCGCCCGCGACTGGGCTCCCCACAGCGGCTGGCCGATGAGCCGTCGCGACCTGCAGCCGTTCTACGACCGGGCCTGCGACCTGCTGGAGATCCCGCGCTTCGCCGAGACCGCCCCGACGTCCGCCGACCCGGCCCTGCGGCCGCTGGAGCTGGATCCCGCCGACGGCTTCTTCTCGGCCCCGCGCGCCTACAGCCGCTATTCCGGCGGCGCGGACAAGGCCGCTTTCGACCGGTTCCGCACGGCGTTCGCCCAGGCGCCGAACGTCACGGTCTATCTCAACGCCAACGTCGTGCGGATTGGGCTGGCGGCCGACGGCTCGCGGGTCGAGCAGCTGGAGGTGGCGCGGCTGGACGGCAAGCGCCACGTGGCGCGGGCCAGGACCTTCGTCCTGGCGGTGGGCGGCATCGAGAACGCCCGCCTGCTGCTGGCGTCCGACGACGTGCGCCCGGCCGGGGTGGGCAACGACCACGATCTGGTCGGGCGGTTCTTCCAGGCGCACATGACCTATTCGGTCGACGGCGACGAGGAGAGCGAGGGCACGGCCGTCCATGTCTCGCGCGCCGCGCCGATGGACCTCTACGCCCCGAAGGCCCGCACAGCGCCCTATTCGGTGCTGGCGGCGGGCGAGAAGGCCCAGTCGCGGCTGAAGGCGGGGAACTTCACCCTGACCCTGTTCCGGGGGCAGGAGACCGGGGCGGGCGCGCCGGCCAAGGCCGAGACCCAGACCCTGGCGCGGCTGGCGACGCGGGTGGACGGGCAGGGCGGGAGCGCGGGCGACGGCCAGCTTCTGGGCTGTTTCGCCATGACCGAGCATTTCCCCAATCCCGACAGCCGCGTCGTTCTGGACCGCGAACACCACGACGCTCTGGGCATGCCGCGCGTGCGGCTGGACTGGACCTACGGCGCGGCCGACTGGGACGGGTTCGAGCGGGCGGCGGCGGGCCTGGGCGACGCCCTGGGCGCGGCGGGGCAGGGGCGGCTGTGCTGGCCCGTGCGCCGGGAGCAGTTGCTGGCGATCGCCAGCGCCTCGCGCCACCACATGGGAACCACCCGCATGGACGCCGACCCGCGCCGGGGCGTGGTCGATCCCGACCTCAAGGTCCACGGCGTGGACAATCTCTACGTGGCCGGCAGCTCGGTGTTTCCCACCTCGGGCATCGCCAACCCGACCCTGACCATCCTGGCCCTGGCGATGCGCCTGGCCGACCACCTCAAGTCCGGAGCCGTCCGATGAGCGCTCTTCCAGCCCGCCGCGACCTGCTGGCGGCCCTCGTGGCCCTGGCGGCTGCGCCGGCGATCGCCGCCGGAACGCCGCCGGGCGACGCGCTGGAGGGCCTCGACCCGGCCGCCGCCGAGCGCATTGGCCGGGCCTGGCTGGCGGCCAATCCCTCGGCCAATACGGCCAGCCTCGCCCGCCGCCTCTTTCCCGACGGCCGGAGCGCGCTGCAGCGCCTGCGCCGGGCGGCGGCGGCCGACTTCCGGCGCGGGGCGGTGTTCGTTCATCGCGGCTGGCGCCTGTCCGACACCGAAGGGGCGCTGTTCGGGCTGATCGCGCTGAAGGCCTGAACCGCCTCCAGCGCGAAAGCGCCTCAGCCCTTCACGTGCGTGGTTGGGCGGTCGTCGCCTTCCGAGATCTCCTCGTGCCAGCGGCCCTTCTCGTCCTCGTAGACGATGCCGGTGTCGCTATCGTCGGCCACGCGTTGCTCGCCCGCCGCGCGCTTGGCGGCCTTCAGGGCGGCGTCGTGGCTGGGGAAGGTCTCGGAGAAGACGTCGCCCAGCTTGTAGGCCCAGCCGCCGTCGTGCTCGACGATGGTGTAGGTGATGTCGGTCATGCGCGGGCTCCGTTGCAGGCTGGATAGGAAACTGCGCCCCGAAGGCCACGGTTCCAAGCCCCTGTCTTGAACGGAACAGCCGTTGTCGCCTTCTCCCCTCGCGGGCCGCTCTCCCGCGAGGGGAGAGGAAATCAGGCCACCTTCACCCGCGCCGCGCTCTCCGGCAGGTCCTGGCCGAACGCGCGCTGGTAGAACTCGGCCACGGTGGGGCGTTCCAGCTCGTCGCACTTGTTCAGGAAGGTCAGGCGGAAGGCCAGGCCCACGTCCTTGTCGAAGATCTCGGCGTTCTGGGCCCAGGTGATGACCGTGCGCGGGCTCATGACGGTGGAGATGTCGCCGTTCATGAAGGCGTTGCGGGTCATGTCGGCGACGCGGACCATGGCCGCGATCGTGCGCTTGCCCTCGGCGGTGTCGTACGAGGGGTTCTTGGCCAGCACGATCGCCGCCTCGACGTCGTGGTCGAGGTAGTTCAGCGTGGTGACGACCGACCAGCGGTCCATCTGGCCCTGATTGATCTGCTGGGTGCCGTGATAGAGGCCCGTGGTGTCGCCCAGACCGATGGTGTTGGTGGTCGAGAACAGGCGGAAATACGGGTTGGCGCGGATGACGCGGTTCTGGTCCAGCAGCGTCAGCTTGCCGCCGGCTTCCAGCACGCGCTGGATGACGAACATCACGTCCGGACGGCCGGCGTCGTATTCGTCGAACACCAGGGCGATGGGGCGCTGCAGCGACCAGGGCAGGATGCCCTCGCGGAATTCGGTGATCTGCTTGCCGTCCTTCAGGACGATGGCGTCCTTGCCGACCAGGTCGATCCGGCTGACGTGGCTGTCCAGGTTCACCCGGACCAGCGGCCAGTTCAGGCGCGCGGCGACCTGCTCGATGTGGGTCGACTTGCCGGTGCCGTGATAGCCCTGGACCATCACCCGGCGGTCGTAGGCGAAGCCCGCGCAGATGGCCTTGGTCGTCTGGGGATCGAAGCGGTAGGCCGGGTCGATCTCGGGCACGTGGGCGTCGCGATGGCTGAAGGCCGGAACCTTCATGTCGCTGTCGACGCCGAACGCGTCGCGGAGCGTCACCCACTTGTCGGGGGCCAGGGTGATCAGGGGATCGGCGGCGTGGCTGTCGGTCAGTTCGGGCATGATGCTTTCCGCTTACCGCCTTGACGTGGGGGAGGGGAAGGGGCGAGGCGATCCCGAGTTCAAAAAATGCGGGTTGGCGAACGCAGAACGCCCCGGACGGGAGCCGTCCGGGGCGTTCCGACGCGATCGGGGACCGCGTTAGTTGTTGGCGATGATCACCGAGGCGATCAGGCCGGTGGCGACGGCGGCCAGGATGTAGCTGTCGTCGACACGCTGCCAGCGGTAGCCGCGGGGCGGGGCGCGCAGGCCGTGGCGGCGCCAGTCGCTGACATAGTAGCGGTTGTCGCGATAGCGGGCGTCCAGGCGCTGGCCGCGCTGCCAGCGGCGATAGTCGCGGCGCTCGTCCCGGCGGCCGTCGCGATAGGCGCGCCGCTCGTCACGACGATCGTCGTGGCGGTCGTAGCGGTGATCGTAGCGATGGTCGTCGTAGCGCTGGCCCGCGGCCATGGCCGTTCCCGACAGAGCCGTGCCGGCCATCAGGGTGGCCGCCAGCGTGGTGATGATCAGGCGCTTCATGGGAGGTCCTTTCCTGTTGTGAGGCAGTCCGACACTGCCGAACCTCATCGTTAGTCCGACACTAACGAGGGCGGTTTGGACCGGGGATGAACGGCTCTGGTCAGGTTAGGTTCATCATGTTTCGCGCATGAAACATTTGACCTTGTCCTCCGAATACTGAACGGCTCAAATCGGATGGAAGGTGCTTGATCCGACATGACGCGTTTTGTTTTCCGGCCCGATGTGCCGCGTTTCCTGGCCGCCGCCCGTCGCGAACTGGGGGCGGTGGCGGCCCTGGCCCTGGTGGCCGGAGGCCTCCTGGCCTTCCTCGGCATCGCCGACGAGATGGCCGAGGGCGACACCCACGGTTTCGACATGGCGGTGCTGGCGTCCCTGCGCGCGCCGGGCCATCCCGACCAGTTGGTGGGGCCGAACTGGCTGCACATCGCCGCCGTCGACGTCACGGCCCTGGGGTCGGTGGCGGTGCTGGGGCTGGTGGTGCTGTTCGCCGTGGCCCTGATGCTGTGCCTCAAGCGCTGGGCCGAGGCCCTGACCCTCCTGGCGGGAGCGGTGGGCGGCGTCGAGATCAGCCAGGCGGTCAAGCACCTGTTCGGGCGCGAGCGGCCGGACCTGGCCTATCGCGCGGTCGAAGCCGCCAACGCCAGCTTCCCCTCCGGCCACGCCATGCTCTCGGCCGTGGTGTTCCTGACGCTGGGCACGCTGGCCGCGCGCTTCGCCACGCTCAAGCGGGTCAAGATCCTGGCCATCACGGCGGGCGTGGTGATGAGCCTGCTGGTCGGCGCCTCGCGGATCTACCTGGGCGTCCACTGGACCACCGACGTCCTGGCCGGCTGGAGCCTGGGCGCGGTTTGGGCGATGGTCTGCTGGCTGGCGGCCTGGGCGTGGGAGCGGCGGGTGCTGCGACCGTCGACGGCGCTTCAGGGGTAAGCTGGGTGTCGTTTCCGTCGGCTGGGCGTCTCTCGACTCCTTCGACGCGATCCTAGACGCCCAGGTGCGCGTGGACGTAGTCGATGGCCTGCTGGAACGGGATTCCCTCGCGCTGAGCGACGGCCAACGGGTGGTCCGTCTCCTCCAGTTCGATCAGCGGCCGTAGGCCGCCAGTCCGGACATGGACCATGCATTTCAGGCTCAAGGTTTCCGGATAACCGGGCAGGCTGTTGGAGAACCAGCCGAACATGGGCGGCATGTCGACGCGGTCGGCGTCGTTCTCGTCTTCGAACGTCGGCAAATAGCGGAAGAAGTTGTCGCGGCTCAGGCTTGTCCAGACCCCGAAACTCAGCACGCCTTCGCGATCCGTCAGCGGCAGATCCAGCACGCCGCGCACGAAATAGTGCTCGCCCTCGTCGTTCCGCCAGATGCAGGTGTCGCTGGTCAGGTCGAAGTCATCGGCCTGTTGCTGCTCGCTGGCCTGGGCCCAGGCCAGCGGAGCGGGGAAGGCCACGGCGGGCAGATCGTCATGGGCCTCGCCGCAGGTGGCGCAGGCCCAGCTTGTCGGACGCGCGGGCGGCGCCGGCTTGCGGCCGGTCAAGCGATCGAGGAAGCGGCGCACGGGGCTGGTCGTCATGCGGCGATGTTTGCTCTTCCTCGCGAAGGGGAGCCAGCCTTTCATCTGACGGCGAGACGATCGCCGGTCTGGACAGGCTGCTCAAGGACGGCGCTCCGCGCCGCGGCTGGCCGTAGGCCAGTCCTTGACTAACCTGTCCAGGCCGGCACGCTTGCCTCCGAGAGATGTAAGGACGGGTCCCCGTCCGGCGGGCGGGGCGATCGACATGTGGAAGCGTATGCAGGGGTGGTTCGGCGGCAAGCCCGCGCCGGAAGCCGAAGGGGTGAAGACCTGCGCGCTGGATGATCTCTATCCGATCCTGATCCCGAAGACCTTCGCCGAGACCGGCGCCTGGGTCGGACCCGTGGAGGCGCTCGATGTCGATGGGCTCGACCTAAGCTGGGCTGTCCAGAAGGCCGATACGAACTGGGTGAACTACCTGAGCCACGCAATGGTCGCGTCCTGGCAGGAACAGGGCGCCGACTGGCGGGCCGCCGCGACCGCGAACCTGACGCGGCGGGTGGCGACGCAACCCTGGTCGGGCGAACTGCGTGATGACGAAGGGCGAATGATCCTCGTCGTGTTCCTGCACGACGACGGCCTGGGCCCGTCCCGCCTGCTGGTTCCAGGGCTGCTCGATGAAGTCTTCCCCAACGGCTACGAGGTCGCCATCCCGGAACTCACCTGCGCTGTCGCGGTGGGCCGAGTGGAGGGCGAGGAGGACCCGCGCGCGGAACAGATGATCCAGGGCTGCTTCGCGGACGGCACGCGTCCGGTGAGCCCGAGGCGGTACGCGCCGGAGGTGTTCTGGGGGCTTTGAGCGGTGAGCCAGCGGTTTGATATGAGGAAGGGTTCGCTATCTCATACTAGCTTTAGGAGCCGATCTCCGCTGTAGCCAAATGGGCTCGTAAAGGGTGCGGGAATCGGCAATGGTGGCGCTAGTTTCCTGCGTACCTATCCATCGAAAGAGGCACTTGCGCGGAGGCGAGAATCAATTTCTCGCATATTTCTTTGTTAAGTCCTATATTAACTCCCGAGGTCGCATAGGTCGTGCCGGAGTGGTGCAGCCAATTGCCCGACTACGAAGTTGTCGTTGAAGGCGACGGCCGGCGCGTGGTCATGTCTGGAGGTTTGGATAAGGACTATCGGAAGATCGCCACCAAGGACAAAGCCTCGCTACGGCGTTGGATGGAGAACTGGTGTGGCGATGTTGAGGGCGCGATGCCTGATACGAGAATGAAAGCTCAGGAACGGTTCTCCGATGTGAAGGGAAGAACGGTTCTTATCATAGCGTTCAAATCTTATCAGGCGCGACTTTATGGCTTTATTCGGAGGGTCGCTGAACGGGACACGTTCTTTGTTACAGCGATTGATCCTGACAAAAAGGATGACGATGCTGACCCAAAGGTCCTCAAAAGGGCAAAATTGGAGGCTTTTCGTATCCTAGAAGTAATGAATCTGAGATGACGCAGGGGAAGTAATATGGGCCGCTTCTTTGATCTTGATGATCGAGAAATTCGCCATGAGTATGTCGAGGAAGCTTTGATCGCTGATGTTCAATTTGAGATCAGCAAATTGATGAGGCGGAATGGCATCTCTAAGGCCGAGTTGGCGCGCCGCCTTGGGGTCTCTGCGCCTTATGTGACTCAGATTTTGGGAAATGAAGGGGCTAATCTCACGCTGAAGACCGTTGCTCGGGTGTTTGATGCGCTCGGCGACGTTGCGGTTATTTCTACGGCTCGAGGGGGAGAGGTGAAATCTAAAGGAGGCGCGCATATTTCGCGCCCCGGATGGTTTGACGTCACCTGCGCCAACGATACCTGGAATGTGGAAGTTCCTGAAATCGCGACGAGCACTCGCGCCCCGGAAGAATCTGTTGTTTGGCTCAATGCACTTTGCCGAGTCGCGTAGCAGATGCCTAAAGAGGAAATTGTATCCGATGTTGCGCCCGGCGAATACAACGCTGTTGTGACTGGCGCTGACCTTATAGACGTAAAGCTCATAAGCTCTACATTTAATGTTGAGCCGGTCTTTTTCTCACAAGACAAGGGCAAGATGAACTTGTCCTTTGGGTGTGAAGTGGCGACCCAATTTTATCTTCGGGATGAGCGGAAAATTATCGGCACCTTTTTGATGGAAGCTGGTAGCAAAATTGGCCGAAAGTGGGTTTTGAGGGCGAAATCCACATATCTGGTGGTGTTCGATGTTGAAGGTGACCCTTCTGAAGAAGGTGCGCTATCTTATCTTCGTCGCATAGGGAAGTTTGTTTGCTACCCGTACTTCAGGGCTCATTTTGCGGAACTTTGTAGCGGCGCTGGCGCTGAAATGCCGCCGCTGCCAGTGATGCGCGGCAATGTCCCGCGAAAGATACCTGAAATACTTGAGAAGGAATTGGACTAGCTAATCTTGGCCCGCCCTATTGGGCGGGCTTGTCTTTCTGGCTCAGGCAACCCTACCGCCCCTTCCGAAACGCCTCCGCCTTCTCCGCCCGGATTTCCTTCCGCACGCGCCCAGGCAGTGACCGGTCCACCGCCTCGCCCTCGGCCGTCAGGGCCTCGTTGGCGAACTCCAGGTCCATCAGCTTCATGCGCTTGATCTCGTCGCGCAGGCGGGCGGCGGTTTCGAACTCGAGGTTGGCGGCGGCCTCGCGCATCCTGGCCTCCAGGTCCTTGAGCGCGGCCTTGAAGTTGTCGCCGCTGAACGGCTTGCCCTCGTCGGCCACGCCGCCGATCGGGACGAGGACGCGGTCGCCGCGCTCGTAGGGGCTGTTGAGGATGTCCTTGATGTCGCGGCGCACGCTCTCGGGCGTGATGCCGTGCTCGACGTTGTAGGCGTGCTGCTTCTCGCGCCGGCGGGCGGTCTCGCCCATGGCGCGCTCCATGCTGCCGGTGACGCGGTCGGCATAGAGGATGACCTTGCCGTCGACGTTCCGCGCCGCGCGGCCGATGGTCTGGATCAGGCTGGTCTCCGAGCGCAGGAAGCCTTCCTTGTCGGCGTCGAGGATGGCCACCAGGCCGCACTCGGGAATGTCCAGGCCCTCGCGCAGCAGGTTGATGCCGACCAGCACGTCGAACTGTCCCAGGCGCAGGTCGCGGATGATCTCGATCCGCTCCATGGTGTCGACGTCGCTGTGCATGTAGCGCACGGCGATGCCCTGCTCGTTGAGGTATTCGGTCAGGTCCTCGGCCATCTTCTTGGTCAGGACGGTGACCAGGGTGCGGTAGCCGCGGGCCTTGGTCTGGCGGATCTCGTCGACCACGTCGTCGACCTGGCTGGCGCCGTCCTTGGAGACCGGGCGGACCTCGACCGGCGGGTCGATCAGGCCGGTGGGGCGGATCACCTGCTCGGCGAAGACGCCGCCGGTGCGCTCCAGCTCCCACGCCGCCGGGGTGGCGCTGACGTGGATCGACTGGGGGCGCATGGCGTCCCATTCCTCGAACTTCAGCGGGCGGTTATCGAGGGCGCTGGGCAGGCGGAAGCCGTACTCGGCCAGGGTCCACTTGCGATTGCGGTCGCCCCGGTACATCGCGCCGATCTGCGGCACGGTCTGGTGGCTCTCGTCGGTGAACAGCAGGGCGTTGTCGGGGATGTACTCGAAGAAGGTGGGCGGCGGCTCGCCGGCCTTCCGGCCCGACAGGTAGCGGCTGTAGTTCTCGATGCCGGCGCACGAGCCGGTGGTCTCGATCATCTCCAGGTCGAAGGTCGTGCGCTGCTCCAGGCGCTGGGCCTCCAGCAGCTTGCCGTTGGCCACCAGCCAGTCCAGGCGCTCCTTCAGCTCCTTCCTGATCTCCACGATCGCCTGGCGAAGCGTCGGGCGCGGGGTCACGTGGTGGCTGTTGGCGTAGACCTTGATCATCTCCAGGTCGGCCGTCTTCTTGCCGGTCAGAGGGTCGAACTCGCTGATCGACTCCACCTCGTCGCCGAACATCGACACGCGCCAGGCGCGGTCCTCGTAGTGGGCGGGGAAGATCTCGATGGTGTCGCCGCGGCGGCGGAACGTGCCGCGCTCGAAGGCGGCGTCGTTGCGCTTGTACTGCTGGGCCACCAGGTCGGCCATCATCTGCTTCTCATCGACCCGCTGGCCGACCTCCAGCGTGAAGGTCATGGCCGTGTAGGTCTCGACCGAGCCGATGCCGTAGATGCAGCTGACCGAGGCCACGACGATGACGTCGTCGCGCTCCAGGATCGCCCGCGTGGCCGAGTGGCGCATGCGGTCGATCTGCTCGTTGATGGAGCTGTCCTTCTCGATATAGGTGTCGGTGCGCGGGACGTAGGCCTCCGGCTGGTAGTAGTCGTAATAGCTGACGAAGTACTCGACCGCGTTCTCCGGGAAGAACGACTTCATCTCGCTGTAGAGCTGGGCGGCCAGGGTCTTGTTCGGCGCCAGGATCAGGGCCGGGCGCTGGGTGGCCTCGATCACCTTGGCCATGGTGAAGGTCTTGCCCGAGCCGGTCACGCCCAGCAGCACCTGGTCGTTCTCGCCGCTCTCCAGGCCCTCGACCAGCTCGGCGATGGCCGTCGGCTGGTCGCCGGCGGGCTGGTAGTCGCTGACCAGCTTGAACTTGCGGCCGCCTTCCGACTTCTCCGGCCGCGCGGGGCGGTGGGGCTGCCAGAGCATGGGCATGACGCCGGCGTCCAGCTCGGCCTCCAGGGCCGGATCATGGACGAAGGGCGTGGAGGCGTCGGCGACGCCGTCCGGCTGGGTCGTGGGGGTGCGGGCCATGCACGGAACGTAGGTCCGCGAGGGCCCGAAGACCAGAGGGGCTGCTGACAGCGAATGTCAGCAGGTTGGCGGCAGGTGGCGGCAAGCTCGGCCTGGGGTTGCGCGGGCGCGGCGGAACGCTAAGCTTGGCCGGATCTGGGGGATGTCATGATTGTAAAAGCGTTGGCCGTGGCGGCCGTTGCGGCCACGGTGGGAGTCGGCGTCGCCGCGCCGGGCTCGGTCCGGGCGGCGAGCGTCGCCGCCAAGCCTGTGTCCAAGCCTGTTTCGGGGCCCGTCTCGAAGGAAGTCCGGACGGTGCTCTACGGCCCGCCGTCGGCCTGGGTGAAGCCCGCCGAAACGCCGCCCGCGCCCGAGGTCGAGCCCGGCACGCCGTTCAGCTGGCGGCTCCTGGACCAGCAGGCGCGGTTCACGCCGGACGGCGACGAAAGCTATACCGACCTGGCGTTCAAGATCCTCACCGAGGACGGACTGGCCGCCGGCTCGCTGACGCTGGACTGGGACCCGGCCTCGGAATCGGTCACCGTCCACCGCCTGGCCATCCTGCGCGACGGCCAGGAGATCGACGTCCTGAAGTCCGACAAGTTCGAGGTCCTGCGCCGCGAGACCAACCTGGAGTCGGCGATGCTCGACGGACGGCTGACGGCGGCGCTGCAGGTCAAGGGCCTGCGCGTCGGCGACACCCTGCTGTTCGCCACAACCCGCCGCTATCGCGATCCGATCCCGGGCTCGCGGGCCGAATGGCGCTCGTCGGTGGATCACTCGGGCGTGGCGCCGCGCGTGCGCATCCGCGCCCTGTGGACCAAGGACCGGCCGATGCGCTGGCTCAAGGGTTCCGACCTGCCGGCCCCGACCCTGACCGAGACGGCCGAGGGCAGCGAACTGCTGCTGGACCTCAAGGACGTCAAGGCGCCCAACGCCCCGACCGGGGCGCCGATGCGCTACGCCTATATCGACCAGCTGTCGTTGAGCGGGTTCGAGACCTGGCGCCAAGTCTCGGCCCTGATGGCGCCGCTGTACGCCAAGGCCGCGACGCTGGAGTCCGGTTCCCCTCTGGAGGCCGAAGTCGCTCGGATCAAGGCCGCCAGTCCCGATCCGGCCGTGCGCGCGGCCCTGGCCCTGAAGCTGGTCCAGTCGCAGGTGCGCTACGTCTTCGTCGGCCTGGACGGCGCCGGGCGCAAGCCGGCGGCGGCCGACGACACCTGGCGCCATCGCTTCGGCGACTGCAAGGGCAAGACGGCGCTGCTGCTGGCCCTGCTGGCGCGGCTGGACATACCGGCCGAGGCGGCCCTGGCCAATTCCAGCGGCCGCGGCGACGGCATCGACCAGCGCCTGCCGGGCCAGGACATGTTCGACCACGTGCTTGTCCGCGCCACGATCGGCGGCAAGGTCTACTGGCTGGACGGCACGCGCTCGGGCGACGAGAACATCGCCAATATCGAGCCGCCGACCTTCCGCTGGGTCCTGCCGCTGCGCGCCGAGGGCGCGGAACTGGAAAAGATCCAGCGCGGCCCCGTGATCCTCCCGTATGGCGAGACCGTGATGAAGATCGACGCTTCGGCGGGCGCAGACGCTCCGGCCGAAGTGACGATCCAGGCGGTGCTGCGCGGCGACCAGGCCATCGAGTCCAACCGCCAGATCCTGGGCACCCCGCGTGACGAGGTGGTCCGCTCCAGCCTGCGGGCCTGGAACGAGCAGCTCAGCTGGGTCGACTTCACCGACATCGACTGGAGCTACGACGCCGATGCGGCCCTGTTCGTCGCCAACCTGCGCGGCAAGGGCAAGATCCATTGGTGGCCGGTGCCTGGCGGCCTGCGCCAGTGGGACCTCGACGGCAGCGGCGTGACCTTCAGCAGCTACCAGCGCGACAGCGTCATGGACGCCTCCGCGCCCTACGCCGTGGTCTATCCGGCGTTCGGACGCTGGACGACGGCGGTGATCCTGCCCGACAGGGGCGAGGGCTTCCAGGCGCGCGGCAAGCCGCTGGACGAAGAGGTCGGGGGCATGAAGGTGCTGCGATCCTACGACCAGCGGCATGGCCGGGTCGTGGCCGTGCGCAGCCTGCGCGCCGTGTCGAACGAGATCTCGGCCGAGGCGGCCAAGGCCTCCACTCAGCGGGCTCGCGAAGGCGTGGGGGTGGTCGCCGTCCTGACGCTGGATAAAGAATCCAAGGACGCGCCCAAGGCGCTGCCGCAGATTCCGGACCCGGGGCCGCTTTCGGCGGGCTACGAGGCGTGGAGCGCCGATCGCGAGGACGAGGCGCTGCGCCTTTTCCAGAAGGCGCGCGACGCCCAACCCGAAAACGACAAGGCGTGGCTGGCGATGGTCAACCTGCTGACCAGCCGCAAGGACTACGCCGGCGCCTTGAAGTTGTGCGATCAGGCGGCGCGCAAGAGCTCGGTCGGGGCGGACGGCTGGCGGTCCCGCCGCGCCGAAGTGCTGATCGCCGCCGGCCGCGTCGACGAGGCCGTGGCCGAACTCGAGAAGGGTCTGGCCGCCAAGCCTGACGACAAGGACCTGCTTCTGGTCCTGGCCCGCGCCCATGCCAGGCAAGACAAGCCCGACCTGGCCCGCAAGGACCTGGACCGCGCCGTCGCCGCCGCCCCGACCGACCCCGCCGTCCAGCGGGCGCGGGCCTGGAACGCGTTACAGGCCAAGGAGTATGACGACGCCATCACGCGCTATGAAGCTATGGCGGCTCAGGATCCGGACGACCAATACCGGCTGATGAACCTGTCGAACGCCTATGACCAGGCCAAGCGGCCGAAGGAAGCGCTGCGCCTGGCCGACGAGGCGCTGCGTATCGATCCCTTCGACACCGGCGCCCTGAGCTGGCGCGCCGAACTCCACAACCGTCAGGGACATTACGACCTGGCGCTGGCGGACGCCGATTCCATCGTGGCCCTTTGGCCGGAGGCGGCGATGTCGTGGAACACACGCTGCTGGACGCGCGTCACGGCGGGCAAGGACCTGGACAAGGCTCTGGCCGATTGCGACGCCGGATTGAAGCTCAGGCCGCGCAGCGCCGCCATCCTCGACAGCCGGGGCCTGGTTCAGTTGCGCCGGGGCGAGTTGAGGGCGGCGATGGCCGATTACGACGCCGCCCTGGCCCTGGAGCCCAGGCAGGCCGCATCGCTGTACGGGCGAGGCCTGACCAAGGAGAAGCTGGGCGACCAGACCGGCGGTCGCGCCGACCTGGCCGCGGCGAGCGCCATCGATCGCGATATCGCCCAGCGCTTTGCGGGTTACGGCCTCAAGGCCGAATAGTCAGGGAACCCGCCGGGCCGACTTGATCGGCACCGGCGGGTCCAGGATCTGGCCCTTCATGACCGGGTTGATCGCCTTGCCCGGCGTGGGCAGGGCCAGGATCTTCTTGACCACGTCCATGCCCTCGACCACGCGACCGAAGGCGGCGAAGCCCAGGTTGTCGCCCGGCGCGGCTGGGTCGGCGTCGAGATAAGGCGCGTCGCCCACGCAGATGAAGAAGTCCGAGGTGGCGGTGCCGGGCGCGGTGCGGGCGATCGAGACCGTTCCGTCCACATGCTTCAGGCCGGTCTTGGTGGTGGGCTCGTGGGCGATCGGGGGCAGGGCGCCGATGCCCTGCAGGCCGCCCTGGATCAGGCCGTACTCGACGGCGCTGGGCGCGCGCGAGGCCCGGAAGAAGGTGGCCTTGTCATAGAGCTTGCGGTCGACATAGCGCAGGAAGTTGGCCGTGGTGATCGGCGCCTGGGCCGTGGCCAGCTCTATGACGATCCGCCCCTCGCCCGTCTCCAGCGCCACGCGCACCGGCGGCGGACCGGCCGGAGCGGGCGCCGGCGCCGGCGCGGTCTGGACGGGCGCCTCGGGCGTGCTCTGGGCGGCGGCCGGGAAGGCGGCCAGCATGCCGGCCAGGGCCAGGAACTCGCGGCGGACGAAGGGGCGTTGCGTCATGCTCCCGAGTCTAGCCGCGCCGGTGGGCGGCGGCTAGGGCGACGCCAGGCGCCCGTCGCCGATTCTGGTGTCGCGTCACCTCGCAAGTCCGCGGATCCTTCGGGGAAGTCCGGTCGTGGGTCGGAGGGACCTATCCCGCCTCCGCCCAACGTTCGGCCACCAGGCGGGCCACCAGGCGCGCCGTGCTTTCCGCGATCTGGCGTTCCTGCCGGCGCTCGCCGTCACGTTGAGCCTGCAGGTCCTGCTGGTCCGGAGTCCAGCGCTCGCGGCCCGACCAACGCGTCAGGTCCAGGTCCAATGTTCCGAAGTGTTCCACGCCTTCGCATAGATAGTGTCGCATGATCAGCCTCCCGAGCCCAGGTCGATCCTGGGTTGTCCCGGGAGGACTCACTATGCGCCGTGCGCCAAAAGCGAATGCAGGTGACCTATGGTCAAGCTTGTTAAGGTCGAATAACGCCGGTTCTTGAAAATCTGTACTGTCACACGCCTCACATGAGTTTCAACTGATTTCGAACAGCAGGCGCGGATCAGGGTTTTCCTCTATTTACAGCCCGCGAGCGCTCGGCCAACGCTCAACCCATGGACGGGACATCGGAAGGGTTGGCGTCGCCTGAGGGCGGCGGCGTGGTGGCGAGTTTCACCAGCCAGGCCATCGGCGGGGTCGAGGATCTCCGCCAGAAAGTGCATGGCGCGGACGTCAGCGTGACGCAGTTGACGGCCGACCCGTGCCGGGGATCGCTGTTCCACACGGTCTTTGACGACATGGCCATCACTCGGGGCCATTTCACCGGCGACCTGCGGATCCGCGGGGTGATGGCGCACGACGCGGTGACCCTCGGCCTGATCCTGGAGCAGACCCAGGGCTTGAGTGAATGGGGCCATGAGACGCGGGCGGGCGACCTGCTGGTCTTCCCGCCCGGCAACGAGCAGGAGGCCCGCTACAAGGGCTCCACGCGCTACGCCGCCCTCAAGATCCCCATGGACCTGCTGCTGCGCCGGGCCGAGGCCTATGGCCGGTTGGGCGAGGAGGCCTTGTGGCGGTCGGGCATGCGACTGTCGCCGCCCGGCTCGGCCATGCTGCGCCGCGACGTCGCCGGCTGCCTGTCGGTGCTGGCCAAGCTGGGGCCGGAACTGTCGGCGCGAGCCGTCCTGGCCGCCCGCGACGACCTGGTCGAGCGCTGTCTGAGCGCCGCGGCGTCATCGTTCGACCTCGACCAGGGGCCGCAGCCCTGGATCAACAGCGCGCGCATCCTTCGCCAGGTCGAGGACTACCTGGACGGCCAGCGCAATCGCCAGGTCAACGTGCTGGACATCTGCGAGGCCCTGGCCCTGTCGCGCCGCACCCTGCACCGGGCGTTCCACGACGTGCTGGACATGGGCCCCAAGACCTATCTGCGACTGAGGTCGCTGTCGGCGGCCCGGAAGGCCCTGACCGACGGTCGCCGCCTGGGCGCCTCGGTCACGCAGGTGGCGCTGGATCACGGCTTCTGGGAACTGGGCCGCTTTTCGGTGACCTATCGCCAGATGTTCGGCGAAAGCCCCTCCCAGACCCTGCGGGGTCACCGGCTGACCGAGGCGCGATCGTTCGCGGCGGAATAGGATGGAACGCGGCGATGAAGCGGCCGCGTTTCAGAACCGCTTGTTGACGTAGAACATCGCGTACAGCCAGTCCTTGTCGCCTCCGGTCTCCTGCCGGGCGCCGTTGCGGGGGCGGGCCACGGCCAGGACGGCGCTGAAGGTGGTGTCGGCGCGCCATTCGTAGTCGGCGATCAGGTTGAACTCGCGGGCGAACTCCCGGCTGGTCGTGCCCGCCGTCAGGTGGTCGAGGCTTGTCAGGTAGTGCAGGGCCGTCAGGGTCAGCTTCTTGCTGGGCTGGGCCGCGAGGCTGACGGTGTGGGCCTTGAGGTTGCTGTTGGACAGCACGTACTCGCCCACGATCTCGCCCCGGTACCAGGTGCCCCAGCTGGACAGGCCCAGGGCAAGGGGATCGTAGGCCTCGTCGCGATCGGTGGCGACGTCGTCGCCCTTGTAGATCGACTGTCGGTACGAGACGACCGGCTTCCAGGGCGTGGTCTCGAACGCCCAGCCGATCTCGCCATAGGCCGCGTCGCTCTTCAGGGTGCGGCCGTTGTGCTGGTGCACGTACTCGCCGGCCAGTCGCAGGCCGCCCAGGTGAGGCAGGTCGTGCAGGCTGGCCCGGACGTCGTAGATGTTCATGTCGTCCCGCGTGGGGATGTCGCTGTCCAGGATCTGGTAATAGCCCGCGCCCAACTGGCCCCAGGGGCGGTCGTAGGCCAGGTCCAGGCCGGCAAGCCGCGTGTGGCTGGACGGTTTGTCGTCCAGCTTCAGGGCCACGAGGTTCAGGGTGTAGTCGCGGTGGCGGAACGTGGCCTGGGCCGCGTAGCGGGCGTTCTGGCGCGGTCCGATCCAGGCCGCCGCCCGCGAGCCGCCGTTGCCCGACTCGGCCCAGAAGAGGAACCCTGTGCCGATCGCATAGCGCAGGCGGCCCGCCTGGAGGGTCACGGCCGGATCGTCCGACCCTCCGCCCGCCTTGGCCGACGAGCGCCAGCCGATGAAGGCGTCCTCGAAATCGACGTCGGTGACCGAACTGTCCTCGACATTGCTGCCGCCCGCGTCGACGCCCTTGGACAAGGCGCCGATCACGCTGAGCGAGCCGAACAGCTCGCCCCCGCCTGGCAGGCGACGCGTCCAGCCGAGGGTGGGCTCGACCGCGGCTTCGAACCAGGTTCCGGACTTGCGGCCGAGATTGGCCTGCGACTCGCCGAACCATGAGTTCTTCTGCACGAACAAGGCCGCCTGGGTGTTCATCGACGGATCCAGCTCGAACCCGGCGACCTGGACGGTCTTGTCCTCGGCCCTGGCCCCGCCGCCGATGAGCGGGACCGCGGACAGAACGACGGCGAGAAACGCGTGGACGAGGGGGAGGTGCGCCTCGTGCTTCCCGCCGCCGCTCACTTGACCTCCTGCTTCAGAGGAAGGCCGCTCTCCACGGCCTCGGCGCCCGGCTGGGGGGATCGGGTGCGCAGGTCAAGGTCGGTGCGCCGCCCCACGGACAGCCAGAACATGGCGACCAGGGCGACGATGGTGACGGTCAGGGCCAGCCAGCGCACCCAGACCGGCGACCGGCCGCCGGGGTGCAGGTGCTTTTCCTCCATGTCCCGCTTGCGGGTCAGGGTGGCCGAGTAGAAGACCATGGTGGCGATCACCAGGATCAGGGCCCAGCGGGTCTGGTTGCCGTCGGAGCCGATCAGGGCGGTCATGCAGTAGACGGCCGCCACCAGCCCCACCCCTACGAAGAAGGTGTACTGGCCGTGGGGCATCTTGCCGTAGCCCAGCGGCTTGATGGCGATCGAGGAGTAGATGTAGGGCAGCAGGGTCATGATCACCGCGATCGAGGCGATCTTGCCGAACTGGGCGCCGGCCGTCGGCGACATGGTGGCCAGCACCTGCACGGTCATGATGGCGGCCACGATGGCCAGGCCCGCGGCCGGCACGCCGTTGCGGTTGATGCGCGAGAACACACCGGGGAACAGGCCGTCGTCGGCCGCCGCCTTCGCCGTCTGGCCCACCAGCAGCGTCCAGCCGGCCAGTGAGCCCAGGCAGCCGATGGCCGCGCACAGCGCCACCCCGTTGGCGGCCCAGGGGCCCAGGGCGATGCGGGCGGCGTCGGCGAACGGGGCCGACGAGGCCAGGAGTTCCTTGTTGGGGATCATGCCCATGATGACGGTCGAGCTCAGCACATAGGCCACGGCCGCCAGCACCACGCCGCCCACCGTGGCGATGGGCACGTTGCGGCGGGGATTCTCGACCACGCCGGCGCTGACCGAGGCGCTCTCTACCCCGATGAAGGCCCACAGGGTGAAGTTCAGCGTGGCCATCACGGCGCTGGCTTCGCTCTTGCCGGACACGTTCCAGCCGGCGGCGAAGACCTGGGGACTGAAATAGAACCAGCCCAGCAAGGCCATGCCGAAGATCGGAACCAGGGCGAAGATCGTCGTCACCGACTGCAGCCGGCCCACCAGCTTGGGTCCGAGCATGTTGGCGTAGGCGAACAGCCAGATCAGGCTGATCTGGCCCATGGCCGCGATCAGCGGGTTCCGCAGCGCCGGGAAGAAGTGCGAGAGGTAGCCCAGGCCCGCCACCGCCAGGCCCACGTTGCCGACCACGTTGGCCAGCCAGTAGACGAGGTTGGTCTGGTAGCCCATGTAGTCGCCGAACGCCTTCTTGGTGTAGGCGTAAGGACCGCCGGCGGCCGGATCCAGCGCCGCCAGCTTGGCGAACACCAAGGCCAGGGACACGGCCCCGACCACCGTCACCAGCCAGCCGATGACGGCGATGCCGCCGAAGGCCGCCAGGTTGGCGGGCAGCATGAAGACGCCCGAACCCATCATGTTGCCGGCCACCATCAAGGTGGCGGGGACCAAGCCGATCTTGCCGCCCTTTCCGGACGAGCCGGACGAGGCGGGAGCGGCGGTTGCAGCGGCGTCGGCCATCGGCGGTTCTCCCCTTAGCCCTTGATGACAAGCACGTGGTGCACGCCGTCTTCGACCTCGACCCCGTGGGTGTCGTGGGTGAAGCCGGGGAACCGGGCGTCGAAGGCCTCGAGCGCCTTCAGGTAGCCGATCAGCGGATCCTTGGCCGCGCCGGCGTTTTCGCCCGGCATCAGCAGGGGGATGCCCGGCGGATAGGGCACGATGCCGGTGGCCAGCGTGCGGCCCGCCAGGGCGTCCAGGGTGATCTTCTCGACCTCGCCCCTCACCAGCCGTTCATAGGCGTCGATCGGCGCCATGTCGGGCTTGGGCAGCGCGGCGAAGGCGTTGGACATCTGCACCGTGGTGCCCAGTTCGGCCACCGCCCCGAACACCAGGTTGGCCAGATCGCGCAGGCCCAGTCCGGCGTAGCGCTCGGCATGGGCGGCCATCAGGCCGGGCAGCGATCGCGCCAGCGGCGTGTTGGCGTCGTAGTCCTTCTTGAAGTCCAGCAGGGCGTTCAGCAGCGTGCCCCACTTGCCGTTGGTCACGCCCATCGAGAACAGGAACAGCACGGCGAAGTCGGTGGTCTTCTCCACCACGATACCCCGATCGGCGAGGTAGGCGGTCAGGATCGAGGCGGGCACGCCAACCGGCAGCAGGCCCGCGCGCATGCTCATGCCCGGGGTGGTGACCGACACCTTGATCGGGTCCAGCATGCACCAGCCGTCTTCCAGCTCGTCGAAGCCGTGCCAGTCGGCGCCCGGCGTCAGGCCCCAGCACAGCGGATCGCTGACCAGCCGTTCCGGATCCACCTCGTGGAAGAGCTGGCTGCGGCCGGTCTTGGGATCGAACACCTCCGGCGGCTGCAGGCAGTTGAAGAACCATTCGCCCTTGGCCGCGAACTCGGCGTGCAGGCGCGAGACGGTCTGGCGGAAGGCCACGGCCTCGCGGATCGACTCCGTGGTCAGGGCCTCGCCCGCCTCGTCCATCATCGCCGCCGACACGTCGCACGAGGCGATGATCGGATAGAACGGCGAGGTCGAGGCGTGCATCATGAAGCTCTCGTTGAACCGCTCGTGCGGGATCGGCCGGCGGCCGTCGCGGACGTGGATCATCGAAGCCTGAGACAGGGCCGCCAGCAGCTTGTGCGTCGATTGGGTGGTGAAGACGGTGGGCCGGCTGGCGTCGTGCGAACCCGGCTCGCCATGCATGCCGAACCGCTGGCGATAGATCGGGTTGAACCGGGCGTAGCCGTACCAGGCCTCGTCGAAGTGCAGCCGATCGACGGTTTCGCCCAGCAATTCCTCGATGCGGCTGACGTTGTAGCAGAGCCCGTCATAGGTGGAGTTGGTGATGATGGCGTGGACCGGGCTGGGATCGACGTCGCCGGTGACCAGCGGATTGGCCTCGACCGCCTTGCGGATCGCCAGCTTGCTCAGCCGCGTGGGCGGGATCGGGCCGATGATGCCCATCGCGTTGCGGGTGGGCGTCAGATAGGTCGGGGTGGCCCCCGACATGGTCATCGCGTGCTCCACCGACTTGTGGCAGTTGCGGTCGCACAGGGCCACCTGGCCGCGCGTGACGCTGGCCATGAGGATCACCCGGTTCGAGGTCGAGGAGCCGTTGGTGACATAATAGGTGCGGTGCGAGCCGAAGACGCCGGCGGCGTACTTCTCGCCCTCGCCGATCGGACCGGAATGGTCCAGCAGCGACCCCAGGTCGCCCACCGAGATCGACAGGTCCGAGCGCAGCATGCTCTCGCCGAAGAACTCGAAGAACGCCCGGCCCGAGGGCGAGCGCAGGAAGGCCGTGCCGCCGGTGTGCCCCGGGGTGTGCCAGCTGTACTCGTAGGTGTCGGCGAACCGCACCAGCGCCTTGAACATGGGCGGCAGCACCTGGTCGCGATAGCGGGTCAGGGCCGCTTTCACGCGCCCGCCGATGAAGTCGGGCGTGTCTTCCAGCAACCAGATGAAGTCGTCGGCGGCGGTCAGCACCTCGGCCGACAGGCTGGAGGCCAGGCTGCGGTTGGCCAGCAGGAAGATCGGGATGCGTTCGTTCACCGCTCGCGCGGCGTCCAGCACGGCCTGGGCGGCGCTGGTGTCCGCTCCGGTCAGGTCGCCCAGCTGCCACGACAGCAGCAGGCCCTGGATCGACGGGTCGGATTTCAGGATGGCGATGGCGTCGTCGCGATCGAACGACGACACCACGTCAATGTCGCGCCGTTCCAGGTCGCTCAGCAGGGCCTGCAGGGCGCGGCCCCGGCTGGTGGGTTCGTCATAGGGGTTGCCGACGAACAGGACCCTTATGCCCAGGGTCAGGCTGGAGGCGCTCATCGCTGGCCTCCCTTGTTCCGAACCATGACAGACAGGGGAGGGCAAGCGACAGTGACGGGCATGGGATACCTCGCGACAACAGGTCGAGGTTGAGCGTTTCCCTTAAGTCGCCCCGTTGCTATGCGCTGTGTGCCAAAGAACCGGGCCACGGTTGACGGCGCGCCGGGCGGCGACGACCACTACGGCGGTTGGAAAGCGAGGATCGAACATGGCGTGGCGTTTCATGGAGCCTGACGACCTGGCCCAGGTCGTCGCCATCGCCGAGGTGGTCCATCCCGACCACCCCGAGGACCGCGCGGTGCTGGCCGAGCGGCGCGATCTCTATCCGCCCGGCTGCCTGGTGCTGGAGGCCGACGGCGTCGGCTCGGCTCTGGGCGGCTACGCCCTCAGCCACCCCTGGACCTTCGCCGCCCCGCCGCCGCTCAACGGTCTGGTCGGCGCGCTCCCGGCCGCGCCCGACACCTACTACGTGCACGACGTGGCCCTGCTGCCCAGCGTGCGCGGCCGGGGCGAGGCGGCGGTGATCGTCGCCGGCCTGGTGGCCCGCGCCCGGGCGGAGGGGCTGGACAACCTGTCCCTGGTGGCGATCGGCAACGCCCACGGCTTCTGGGCCCGCCATGGCTTCCAGCCCCACGAGCTGCCCGGCCTGCGCGATCCCGCCAAGGGCTACGGCGAGACGGCGGCGTTCATGGTGCTGCGGCTCTAGACTCGCGTTCGGCGTCAGGGGAGGGCCGCCACCGCCACCACGCCAACAGCCCGTATCCCACCGCCAGAGCGGCCAGCATCGCGAGCTCGGGCCACACCTCGGCGACGCTCGCCCCCATCTGGTTCAGCTTCACGAACGCCTGGATGCCGTCCGTGGAGGGAATGAGCCGCGCGGCCCAGGCCAGGGGCGGAGGCATGGCGTCGAACGGCCAGGCCAGGCCGCTGAGGAAGAAGAACGGCACCGAACTGGCCGCCAGCACCTGGGCTGAGCGCTCTGGCCGGTCGAAGGCGCTGCCCAGGAACAGGGCGAAGAACACCACGGCCGGCACATAGAGGGCCGTGGCCAGCAGCATCCCCAGCAGGTTGCCGCCGCGCGGATAGTCCTGAAGCCAGAACACGAAGCCGAAATAGAACAGGCACCCGGCCACGCCAATGGTGGCGAAGGCCGCCGCAACGCCCAGGAAGTCGCGCCGGGTCGGGACGATTCCGCCGCGCCGTCCGGCCGCCAGCACCACGATGCCCATCAGCAGGGTCTGGTGGATGATCAGCACCGACACCCCGGGCACCACGTAGCTGCCGTAGCCCTGGGCGACGTTGAACATCGGCCGCGTATCGGTCTTGACCGGGATCAGGGCGCGCACCCCGGCGGCGCGGGCGATGGGGCCGACGGTCTCCTCGACCGCGCCCGCCAGCACCTCCTGCACCGTGGCCCCGACCGTGCTGGCCCGCACCAGGTAGGCCCCGTTGACATAGACGGCCAGGCCGGTGGCGGGAGCGCCGGTCAGCACCCCGCGTTCCAGGCGGCTGGGGACCAGGATGATGGCGTCCACCTGCCGCCTTTGCAGCGCCGCCTGGGCCTGGGCGAAGTCGCCCGTGCGCATCGCCACGCTGACCCGGTTGGCGCCCGACAGGTGCTGGACCAGCTTGCGGCTGAGACCGCTGTGGTCCTGGTCGACCACGGCGATGGGCAGGCGTGTGGCCACCTGCGAGCGGTAGGCCATGGGGTAGTAGAAGGCGTAGGCCACCACGGCCAGCAACAGCATCGAGGCCGCCGGGCGGCTGGACAGGATCGCCCGCCAGGCGGCCAGGTACGCAGCGACGAAGGCCCTCACGCCGCAGCCCTCGCCGGCTTGCGCAGCAGCAGGCACGCGGCCGGGAACAGCACCGCCGAGAAGAGGGCCAGCACGCCCAGCCAGCGCAGGGAGTCGGCCCCGGGCGAGCCCATGAACATCTGCTCCATCTGCAGCCGCACGTAGCTGGTGAAGGGCAGGAGGTTGGACAGCGCTCGCGTGAAGAGCGGCGCGGTCAGGGTCGGCAGAGTGGCGTCGGAGAAGGTGATGGCCGGGCCGCCATAGACCGCCGCCGCCGACAGGGCCGTGGGGATGTCGCGCACCCCCGCCGTGACCACGGCCGCCAAGGCGGCGTAGGCGGCGTACATCAGGAACTGGCCGGCGATCAGCAGGAACAGGCTTCCGTGGACGCCCCAGCCCCGGAAGCCGCACAGCCACGCCGTGCCCGCCAGGTTCCAGGCCGTGAACACCAGCACGTAGGGCGCCAGCTTGCCCAGCAGGGCCGGGACGATCTCGCCCGCGCCACGGATCCAGGCGCTGAAGGTGGCGTCGCGGAACTCGCGCCCGATCGCCGCCACGATGGCGCAGCTCATCATCAGGTGCAGCACGCCGGGCTGGATCAGGGCCTCCAGGAACCACTCGTAGCTGAGGCCAGGGTTGAACAGCACGGTCGACTGCACCGCCGGGGCGGTGACGCGCACGCTGGGCAGGTTGTGGATGCGCTGCAGGCGCGGGGCCAGCTGAGCGGACAGAGCCGTGACCGCCGTTCCCACCCCGCGCGAGGCCAGGGCTCCCAGTGAATAGTACGAGGCGTTGTCGTGCACCGTGATCGTCGCGCCGGTCCCGGCCACGGCGTCGCGCTGGGCGCCGATCGGCACATAGACCACGGCCCAGACCTCGCCCCGCCGCGCCAGGGAGAAGGCCTCGGGCAGGCTCGCCGGCTGGGCGGCGATGCGCACCGTGTCCGACGCCTCCAGGTTCCGCACCAGCTGGCGGCTGAGGGCGGAGTGGTCGGCGTCGACCACGGCGATCGGCAGGTGCCGGGCGCTGCCGGCCATGAACAGCCAGCCCATCACCACCAGCAGCAGAAGGGGCCCGACGACGACCACGCCCAGGTCCCAGGGACTGGAGCCCAGGAAGGCGATCTCGCGTCGCCAGGCGCGGCCGAAGGCCCCCACGGTCAGCAGGTCCTCAGCGCGGCCATGCGAACAGCACGCTCATGCCCGGACGCAGGCCCGCCACGTGCGTGACCGGCCGGACCTTCACCTCGAACGAGCGGATGTCGTAGCCGCTGGACTGGCGGGTGGCGCGCCAGGTGGCGAAGTCGCCCGCGGGGCTGATGTAGCTGACCTTGAACTTCACGCCCTTGAGGTCCAGCGCCGGAATGTCGCCGCTCAGCACCTTGCCGGTCTGCAGGCCGTGGAACTGGCTTTCGGGCACGTTCAGCGTCACCCACGGATCGTCCACCTCGGTCAGGGTGAAGACGGGGAAGCCCAGCGGCACGATCTCGCCGCCGTTGACCAGCTTCTTGGCGATCTCGCCGTCGGCGGGCGCGCGCAGCGTGGTCTCGGCCTGCAGCGAAGCGGTCTCGGCCACGCCGGCCTGGGCGATCTTCACCTGCGAGGCGGCGATGGTCTTCTCCTCGACCGTCGCCCCGCTGGCCACCTTCAGATATTGCAGCCGCGCGGCCTCGGCCTGGCGGGCGCTGGCGTCGCGGGCGGCCAGGGCCTCGTCCCGGCGCTGGGCGGCCACCACGCCCTGGGCGTAGAGGTTGGAAGCGCGCACATAGGTCTTCTGGGCCAGGTCGGCGGCGGCCTGGGCGCCCGCCCAGATCGCCTTCAGCGAGGCCACGTCCTCCTGGCGCGCGCCCTTCTCGGCTCGCTGGTTCACGGCCTGGGCGCTGTCCAGCACCCCTTGCGCCTGTTGCTGCTTGGCGGCGATTTCGGGGCTGGACAGCTCGGCCAGAACCTGGCCCGCCTTCACCCGGTCGCCCTCGTGAACCAGCAGGCGTTCGACGCGGGTCAGCGGCGCCTTTGTGGCGATCGTCAGCTCCTCGGCCTCGACCATGCCCTGCAGCTGGCGCGGCGCCGGGCGATAGGCCAGCCACAGGCCCACGACGATGAACAGGGCCACGGCCGCGGCGATCGCGATCGGCACGATCGGACGCGAGGACCTGGACGCAGCCGGCGCGGGGGCGGGTTCGCTCATCGGACCTCTCTGTCGGCGCGGGCGACGTGGTCGCCGTAGGTCTGGATCTGGCCGCTGGCCGCCAGCAATTGGGCCAGCGCCAGGTCGTAGGCGTAGGCGGCGGCCGCCTTCTGGGTCTCGGCCAGGCTCAAGGCGTTCTGGGCGTCGATCACCGCCGAGGTCGTGGCCTCGCCCTCGTCAAAGGCGATCGTCTGCACCCGCAGGTTCTCGCGCGCGGCGGTGATGTTGGTGTCCAGCAGCAGGAACTGCTTGCGGGCCGTCTCGACCTGACGCCACGAGGCGGCGATGGCCACGCGCAGATCGTTGCGGGCCGCGCCCACGGCGGCCTGGGCCTGGTCGCTCTTGGCCTTGGCCGCGCTGACCGACTTTCCCCGATCCAGGTTCGAGAACAGCGTGTAGTGCACCCCCACGCCCAGGATCCAGTCGGGGTCGATGATCAGGGCGTCATCGCGGTTGAAGTTGTATTCGGCGAAGGCGTAGGCCTTGGGCTTCAGTGCGCTCTCGGCCACCCTCACCCCTGCCTGGCTGGCGTCGCGCAGGGCTTGCAGGCGCTTGAGCTCGGGCTGGTTCTCCAGGCCCGCGTCGACGAAGGTCTGGGCCGGGGGCAAGGGCGTGGAGGCCACGAACAGCGGCGTCGTCGGCGCCACGGGCGTGTCCTCCCGCAGCAGCAGCGACAGGGTCTCGGTGGCCGTCTGGTAGGTGTCGGCCGCGCTCAACGCCTGGCGTTGGGCCGCGTCGAACGCCACCTCGGCCTGGAGGCGCTGGGACTTGGGGATCACCCCCTGGGCCTCGATCTTGCGGGCGTTGTCCAGGTGGTGCTGGAACGTGCCCTGGCTTTCGATGCTGACGGCCAGCAGGCGGGCGGCCAGTTGCTGGCCGAAATAGGCCTGGATCAGCTTCAGCAGCGCCAGGTCGCTGGTCGCCTGGGCCTGGGCCTCGGCCCCCGCCGCCTCGGCCCGCGCCGCGCCCTGCACGCCGGGAATCAGGCCGCCGGTGTAGAGCGGCATGATCGCCGTGGCGGTGGGCCGGAACACCGTCTGGCGGGTCTGCAGGTCAAGCGAGTTGGGCGTCAGGGCCAAGGCGTCCTGCACCCTGCCCGCCAGGCCCGACTGGATGGCCGCCATCAGGTCGCCGGGGACGGCCGGCAACAGGTTGGGCAGGTTGCCTATGAACCCGTCCGCCGCCGTGCCCACGGCCTCCTTGCCGGGTTCCAGCGGGATGTCGACGCTCTTCTGATACTTCAGGGCCTGGGCGTCGAGCGACACCACCGGCAGGTTCAGGCGGGCGACGGCGTCGGCCTGGGCGCGGCTGGACCTGGCCCCGGCCCGGCCGGCGGCGATCTGGTCCGAGCGCTGTTCCAGCTGGGCGCGGGCTTCCTCGAAGCTCATCGGCTTGGCGACGCCGGCCGGTGTCTGGGTCTGGGTTTGGGTCTGGGCGTGGACGGACGTGGCGGCGATCACGGACAGCAGCAGGCCAAGGATCTTCGATCCGCCACGCTCCAACGCCTTGCCCACCCGGCCCCTCGCGATCGTTGTCCCGCCAGGGAGGACACTGAACCCGCCCCCCTAAAGCTGTCAAACGCACGAGGCGGGTGATGGTGGCGCTTGCGACGAGGATTGTTTGCGGGAGGGAAGGTCGATGCGGAAGCTCCGCATCCCAGGGCGCCAAACCAGGGGCTCCAAATCCTGGCCGCCCATCACGGCGCAAGGTCGTGATGGCGGGTGGAAGAAGTCCGGCGCCTGGGTTCTACCTCATATGGGCCTAACGCCCCCGCGCGCCGTGCAGGAGCCACAGGGCCGCCAGGCTGCCGAAGCCGACGGCCAGACCCGACAGCACGAACATCTGCAAGCCCTGGGAAAGCGCCACCCCGAGGGTGGCGAGGGCTCCGACTGCCCAGAGGGTGGCCCCCAGCTGAGCCTCCCACGAATTCAGGGCGGGCTTGGGAGGGAGAAGCCGCGCCATCCCCCGCCAAACCGGCCGTCCAATGCGTTTCATGCCCCGCCCATTCTTTCCGAACGCCCCCACTGACGCAAAAAGTGTAATTGCGCCCGTCGCTTGCGTCCACGGTGAAAAACCGCCGTTATCCACGTTTGCGCTGGCGTGGAGTGATGGTGATCGTCAGCAGGCGGCCTTCCCGGATCAGGGTGAAGGCTTGGGGGCGGTCGATGCTGTGATGGTCGAGCGCGCGCAACAGGTCGTCCAGGCCCGTCAGCGGCGCGCCGCCGGCCGCCACCAGCAGGTCGCCCTCGCGCACGCCGGCCTTGGCGGCTGGACCGCCGGCGTCGACCTGGGCCACGAAGACGCCGTAGGCCTGGGTCACGCCCGTGGCGCGGGCCAGGGCGGCCGGGATCGGCGCCTGCTGGGCCACGAGGCCGATCGAGCCCCGCCTTACGTGGCCGTGCTTCAGCAGCTCGGCGATCACAAGGGCGGCGGTATTGGAGGCCACGGCGAAGCAAAGGCCCTGGTAGCCGGCGATCACGGCGGTGGCCACGCCCACCACCTCGCCGTTCGACGCCACCAGTGGGCCGCCGCTGTTGCCGGGGTTGAGGGCCGCGTCGGTCTGGATCAGGTCCTCGATCAATCGGCCGCGCTCGCCACGCAGCGAGCGGCCCATGGCCGAGACCACGCCGGTGGTCACCGTGGCCTCGAAGCCCAGCGGCGCGCCGATGGCGATCACCAGCTGGCCGCGCCGCAGGGCCTTGGAATCGCCAAGCCTCGCGACGGGCAGTGGCGTCTCCTGGTCCAGCCGCAGCAGGGCCAGGTCGGTGTCGGGATCGTCGCCTGCGCAGCGAGCTGTCAGGCTGCGGCCCTCGGCGGTGACGACCACGAAGCGCCGCGCGCCCTGCACCACATGGCTGTTGGTCAGGATCACCCCGCCGGGCGCCACGGCGAAGCCTGAGCCCACGCCCCGGATGCGCGGGTCGTCCATCACGGGATGGATGCGCACCACGCTGGGCCCAACGGTCTCGACCGCCCGCACCACGGCGTTGGAATAGGCGTCCAGCAGGCCCTGGTCTGACGGAACCGGACAGGCCGGCGGCGTCCCCGCGTCCAGCACCGGGGTCGCGGCGTCGAGTTCGGGAAAGGCGATGATCTCGCGCGAGCGCGCAGGGACCGGGCGCCGCGCCCTGGCGAACGTGTCGTACTTCCGCGCCTTCAACATCCCGGCCCCCGCCTCGCGTAAGGCGAAGGTTAACGGGGCGAACGCGGGTTGGCGAGGGGCGCCGCGCCGGCGCCCGGTCTCAGAACGGCGGCGCGACGATCGCCCGTGCGGCCACCTCGTCCTTCAGCACCTGCTCCACCAGCAGCTCGATGCTGTCGAACTTCAGTTCGGGGCGCAGGAAGGCGACGAGGTCGGTCTCTATGACCTGGCCGTAGAGATCCTCGTCGAAGTCGAAAAGCCAGGTCTCCAGCCGGGTCTCGACCTCGCCGGTGGTGGGGTTGTTGCCCAGATTGGCCACGCCCGGCACCAGGCGGCCGTCGGGCAGGCGGGTGCGAGTGGCGTAGACGCCCAGGCGCGGGACCACGTAGTCCTCGACCTCGACATTGGCGGTGGGAAAGCCCAGCTGGCGGCCCAGTTGCTGGCCCCGCCGCACCACGCCCTCGATGGCGAACGGCCGGCCCAGGATGCGGGCGGCCTCTTCCGGGCGGCCCTCGCGCAGGGCGTCGCGCACGCCGGTCGAGGAGAACTTGGTCCCGTCGCGACCGGCCACGGGCTCGGCCACCGAGACGGTGAAGCCGTACTCCTCGCCATAGGCCTTCATCAGCTCGGCGCTGCCCGTGCGGCCCCGGCCGAACGAGATGTCGAAGCCCACGGCCACGTGCTTCACGCCCAGTCCCTGGACCAGCACCTTCTCGACGAATTCGCGATCGCCGAAGCTGGCCATCTCGAAATCGAACGGTAGCAGGTACAGCAGGTCCACGCCCAGGCCTTCCAGGGCCCGGGCCTGCTGGCCATGGGTCATCAGCTTGAAGGCCGGCTCGGTGGGGCGGAACAGGCGGCGGGGATGCGGATCGAAGGTGACAACCCCCAGCGGGGCCTTGAGGGCGCGGGCGGCGCCGGCGGCCTGGGCGATCACCTGCTGGTGCCCGCGATGGACGCCGTCGAAATTGCCCAGGGCGACGGCCGCGCCGCGCTCGTCGGCGGCCAGATCCTTCCAGCCGTGGATGGTCTTGAACGCCATGCCTTACGCGCCTTTCCTGGGAACCATCACCACGGCCTCGCCGTCGACCACCGTCTTGCCGCGCACGAGGCACGCGGTGGCCAGCGTCACGCGGGCCTTCGCCTCGTCGATCGCCGTCACCTTGACCCTGGCGGTCACCTCGTCGCCGATCTTCACCGGCCGCTTGAAGGCCAGGGTCTGGGACAGGTAGATCGCGCCCGGCCCGGGCAGCGTCGTGCCCAGCACCGCCGAGATGTAGCCGGCCGACAGCATGCCGTGGGCGATGCGCTCGCCGAAGCTGGTGGCGGCCGCGTAGTCGGCGTCCAGGTGGACGGGATTGGTGTCGCCCGTCACCTGGGCGAAGGCCGTGATGTCGCCCTCCGCCACCACGCGGACCAGCTCGGCCGTCTGGCCCAGGCTGAGGTCCTCCAGAAACAGTCCCTGCACGGCGCGCCCCTTGTTGTTGTCCGTGTCGATCCTAGTGGCCCGGTCGGCCGCTACCAGACCAGATCGCCGATGGCGTGGGCCGCGCCCAGCTGCTCGGCGGCCAGCAGGCCCTTGACCTTGGCCGGGTCCAGCGCGCCGTCGGGGCCGATGGCGGCCTCGCCGTGGATGCCCTTGGCGATGAACAGGCAGTCCAGGCCTTGGTCGTGGGCGCCCTTGACGTCGGTGATCACGCCGTCGCCGACGCACAGCACGCGCGAGCGGTCGACCGGCCCGCCTTTCAGGGCCTCCGCTTCGGCCAGGGCCAGGTCGTAGATCGGGGCGAACGGCTTGCCGGCCATCAGCACCTCGCCGCCCAGGGTCTCGTAGAGGTCGGCCAGGGCGCCGCCGCAATAGATCAGCTTGTTGCCGCGCTGCACGACCCGGTCGGGATTGGCGCAGATGAAGGCCAAGCCCCGCCCCGCGGCGACGGCCAGGCGGTCGGCGTAGTCGGCGGGCGCCTCGGTCTCGTCGTCATAGAGGCCGCTGCAGCCGATGAAATCGGCGTCCTCCGGCGAGCCGGCCAGGTCCAGGTCGAAGCCGTCGTACAGCGGCGCGTCCCGGTCGGGGCCGATGCGCCAGACCTTGCCCGGCGCGCGCTCGGCCAGCAGCGCCCGCGTGGCGTCGCCGCTGGTGACGAAGGCGCTCCACGCCTCGCGCGGCACGCCCAGGCTGTCCAGCTGGGCCACCACGTCGGACGAGGGGCGCGGGGCGTTGGAGATCAGCACCACCGGTCCGTGATGGGCCCGCCAGTTCACCAGGGCCTGGCAGGCCTCGGGGAAGCTGCGCACTCCGTTATGGATCACCCCCCAGACGTCGCACAGCAGCACGTCGTAGCGGTCGGCGAGGGCGGAGAGGCCAGCGGGAAAATCAGTCATGGACAGGGGCGGTACCGGGCGAAGACGGGTGCGTCAACGCCAGCGGATGTAGGTATCGCCGCAGCGAACGGCCAGCCGGGGCCGGGCGGAGGAATGCGCGGGCCGCGATCAGCTTTGCTGGGGAGGCGCGGCTTCCTCGCGTGGGGGCTCGTATGGAGCTTCACGCCGCATCACCGCCACGGGGCGGTCGTTCTCGAACAGCTCCGCGCGGGTGGCGTCGCGGTGGTCGCAGAGGATCCTCAGGCAGAGGGCCTCGGCCTCGCTCTGGTCGCGTACGGGCACCGCCTCCATGTACGGCGTGGCGGAGCCCTTGGAGTAGACGTAGCAGAAGTAGGTCATTCCCGCGGTCCCCTCCATGGCTGGACCGACACCCTGCATCATCGTGCGTCGCCCGTCCGTCAACCAGCCGACATAGAGTCGCGGGGGAGGGAGCCGCGGAGGAGTCAGGCCGTGACCATCGCCTGGGCCTGACGCATCACGTCCTTCAGCCAGGCGTCGACCTCCATGTCGATGACCAGGTGGATTCGGTCGGTCTGGCCGCGATTGGCCACGGTGTGGGGATCCGACAGCCGCAGGTACCAGGTCTCGCCCGGAGCCATGGCCACCGGCGCGCCGTTGACCTTGAATTCCACGTCCGGATTGGTCGTGATCGGTACGTGGATGCGGGCGACGCCGGCCTCGGCGTCCAGGTCGGGATCGGAGTGCTCCTTGATCACCGAGCCGGGAGTCAGCCGCATCAGCCGCGCGACGCGCACGGGGCAGGCGAAAGTCTCGATCACCGAGCGGAAATAGGGCGTGGCGTCCAGCAGCGCGGTGTCGACGAAATGGGTGGCCGCCGGATCGGGATTGATCATGCGGATCGGATGGGTCTCGCCGGCGGGCGACCGCAGGGGCAGGGCGCTCCAGTTCCCCTCGTAGTTCTGGCGCACGAAGTGGGCCGTCCAGTCCACGGCCGCCAGCGCTTCCAGGTCGGCGCGCAGCCGCTCCGGGCGGAAGGTCATCGGAAGGCGCAGGCGGTCTGGAAAGGCCATGATCCAGACTATGCCGTGGCGCGCGCGACGTGCAATCCTGCCGAGCATGTCGCTGCATGACTTCCCCGACCACGCCCGCCCGGCCCTGATCCTCTCGTCCTTCGCCGCCATCCTCGACCGCCGCCTGCGCCCCGACGCGCGCGCGCCCCTGGCGGTGGGCTTCTCGGGCGGCGGCGACAGCCTGGCCCTCCTGGTCCTGACCCTGGACTGGGCCCGCGCCCACGGCCGGTCCGTGCTGGCCCTGACCGTCGATCACGGCCTCAACCCCGACAGCGCCGTCTGGACGCGCGAGGCGCTGGCCAAGGCCCGGGCCCTGGGCGCCGACGCTCGCACCCTGGCCTGGACCGGGTCCAAGCCCGCCACCGGCCTTTCCGCCGCCGCCCGCGCCGCCCGTCACGCCTTGCTGGCCGACGCCGCCCGCCAGGCCGGCGCCCGGGTCCTGCTGCTGGGTCACACCGCCGACGACCTGGCCGAAGCCGCCCTGATGAGGGCCGAGGGCTCGACCACCCCCGATCCGCGCGAGTGGTCGCCCTCGCCCGCCTGGCCGCAGGGCCGGGGCGTCTTCCTGCTGCGTCCCCTGCTGGGCGCGCGGCGGACCGAGCTGCGCGCCTGGCTGGCGGCTCGCGGCCACGCCTGGCTGGACGACCCCGCCAACGACGATCCGCGCTCGGCCCGCGCCCGCGCCCGCCGGCGCCTGCAAGGTTCCCCCGGCGGGAAGGCGCGCGGGGCGGCTGGGCCGGACGGGGCGGGCAGGAGCGAGCTTCCGCCCGACGGCGTCCGGAGCTTGGGCCAGGGCTGGCTGGGCCTGCCCCGCGACATCGCCCCCGCCCATCTGGCCGCCGCCTGTCTCTGCGCGGCCGGCACGACCCGCCCCCCGCGCGGCGAGCGCCTGGAGCGCCTCGCCGAACGTCTGGCGGGCGGAGAGACCTTCGTCGCCACCCTGGCCGGGGCCCGCATCGAGGCGGGAGCCGAAACGATCGGCGTCTTCCGCGAGCCGGGGCGCGCCGCCTCGGGCCGCGCCCTGGGAGACGCCTGGCCTCTCACGGTCGGCGCGACGGCGGTCTGGGACGGTCGCTTCGAGCTGACGGCCCTGTCGCCTGGCCTTTCGGTCCGCGCCCTGGGCGGCCTGGCCGCGCGCCTGCCGCCGGCCCAGCGCGCGGCGCTGAAGGCCGTTCCAGCCGCCGCGCGCGGGGCCCTGCCGGCCCTGCTCGGCGCGGATGGCGTGCCTGTTTGCCCGGTCCTTGCTACAACGCCGATCGCGCGCACGCGCTGTCTCGTCCTGGATCGTTTCGCCGCCGCCGTCGGTTTGGTCGATCAAGAACCCGCGACATGACATCGCGTGCGTGGCGAAACCGGACCGATCGTCCTATCTTGGTGGGTCAGAGACCTTCGTTGGGAAGACAACGCGTATGAATTTCAGGAACCTGGCCATCTGGGCGGTGATCGCGGCGCTGCTCGTCACCGGCTATGCCGTCATGAGCCAGAACGGCAAGACCGGCGGCGGCGGCGAGGTCACCTATTCGCAGCTGCTGCGCAACATCGACGGCAAGCAGGTCAAGCGCGCCGAGATCAACGGCGACGTCGTCAAGGTCGAGCCCAAGACGGGCAAGGCCTACTCCGTCAACGTGCCCTCCAATTCCGAGGACATGGTCGGCCGCCTCGAGCGGGCCGGCGCGGAGATCCAGTACAAGAACGCCAGCTTCAGCGTGCTGGGCATCATGATCAACATGCTGCCGATCCTGCTGCTGATCGGCGTGTGGATCTTCTTCATGCGCCAGATGCAAGGCGGCACCAAGGGCGCCATGGGCTTCGGCAAGTCCAAGGCCCGGCTGCTGACCGAGAACAAGAACCGCGTGCTGTTCGAGGACGTCGCCGGCGTCGACGAGGCCAAGGAAGAGCTGCAGGAAGTCGTCGAGTTCCTGAAGGATCCGGCCAAGTTCCAGCGCCTGGGCGGCAAGATCCCCAAGGGCGCCCTGCTGGTCGGCCCTCCCGGCACCGGCAAGACCCTGATCGCCCGCGCCGTGGCCGGTGAGGCCGGCGTGCCGTTCTTCACCATCTCCGGTTCGGACTTCGTGGAAATGTTCGTGGGCGTCGGCGCTAGCCGCGTGCGCGACATGTTCGAGCAGGCCAAGAAGAACGCCCCCTGCATCATCTTCATCGACGAAATCGACGCCGTCGGCCGCCATCGCGGCGCCGGCCTGGGCGGCGGCAACGACGAGCGCGAGCAGACCCTCAACCAGCTGCTGGTCGAGATGGACGGCTTCGAGGCCAACGAGGGCATCATCCTGATCGCCGCCACCAACCGTCCCGACGTGCTGGACCCCGCCCTGCTGCGTCCGGGCCGCTTCGACCGCCAGGTCGTGGTGCCCAACCCCGACGTCCAGGGCCGCGAGAAGATCATCCGCGTGCACATGAAGAACGTGCCGCTGGCCGCCGACGTCGACGTCAAGACCCTGGCCCGCGGCACGCCCGGCTTCTCCGGCGCGGACCTGGCCAACCTCGTCAACGAGGCGGCCCTGACCGCCGCGCGCAAGAACCGCCGCATGGTCACCATGCACGACTTCGAGCACGCCAAGGACAAGGTCATGATGGGCGCCGAGCGCCGCTCGATGGCCATGAGCGAGGACGAGAAGAAGCTGACGGCCTACCACGAGGGCGGCCACGCCCTGGTGGCGCTGAACGTCCCCGTCGCCGATCCGGTGCACAAGGCCACCATCGTGCCGCGCGGCCGCGCCCTGGGCATGGTCATGCAACTGCCCGAGGGCGACCGCTACTCGATGAGCTACGACATGATGACCTCGCGCCTGGCCATCATGATGGCCGGCCGCGTGGCCGAGGAACTGATCTTCGGCAAGGAGAAGATCACCTCGGGCGCTTCCAGCGACATCAGCGCGGCCACGAACCTGGCCCGCAACATGGTCACCCGCTGGGGCTTCTCCGACGAGCTGGGCACGGTGGCCTACGGCGACAACCAGGACGAGGTGTTCCTGGGCCACTCGGTCGCCCGCACCCAGAACGTCTCGGGCGAGACCATGAAGAAGATCGACGCCGAGATCCGCCGCCTGGTGAAGCTGGGCGAGGACGAGGCCCGCCGCATCCTCACCGAGAAGCTGGAAGACCTGCACTCGGTGGCCAAGGCCCTGCTGGAGTACGAAACCCTGTCGGGCGAGGAGATCATCGGCGTGATGAAGGGCGTCCAGCCCGTGCGCGAGGTCGAGGAGGAGAAGAAGCCCTCCGGTCCGACCTCGGCGGTTCCGGTCTCGGCCGGCGTCACCGCCTGAGGCGATCGCCAGCCTTCCTGATCAAGCCGGGCTCGTTCGTCGAGCCCGGCTTTTTCTTTGCCCGCTTGGCGCGAGCTTTGCCGGACGCTAGACCTGGGTTGTTTCTACAACGGGAGGCTTCCAGGATGACGAAAACGGCGATGATCGCCCTGACCGCAACGGCCGCGCTGGGCGCGAGCGTCCTGGCGGCGACCCCGGCCCTGGCCCAGAACAACCGCGGGACGGCGCCGCGCGTGGAGACCATCCACGACGGCGGCATGACCGGCCCCGAGGTCGTCGCCTGGCTGCAGAAGGCCGGCTACAAGGCCGAGCTCAGCAAGGACGACGGCGGTGATCCGCTGATCGACAGCGCCGCCGAGGGCACGAAGTTCAAGATCTATTTCTACGACTGCAACAAGGAGCAGGCGCGCTGCAAGGCGCTGCAGTTCTCGGCCGGCTTCGACCTGAAGACCGGGCTCAAGGCCGAGAAGATGAACGAGTGGAACAAGGGCCACCGCTACCTCAAGGCCTATGTGGACGAGGAAGGCGACCCCTATGTCCAGTACGACGTCAACGTGAACGCCGGCCGCACCCTGTCGGGCCTGGACGACGACTTCGGCGTCTGGACCAGCATGATCAGCGAATTCACCACCTTCATCGACTGGTAGCCGGTTCGGCGCCCCCCCTCTTAATCGCCTCGCGGCCGCTTCCCTCCGGGGGACCTGTCGCGAGGCGACCGAGGGGGCTAAACACGCCCCATGAGCGCCACCTTCCAGCGCCCCCGCGTCATGGGGATCGTCAACGTCACGCCCGACAGCTTCTCGGATGGCGGGCGGTTCCTCGAGGCCGGCGCGGCCCTGGCCCAGGCCCGGCGGCTGATCGCCGAGGGGGCCGACATCCTGGACATCGGCGGCGAGAGCACCCGGCCCGGCGCCGTCCCCGTGCCGGCGGACCAGGAGATCGCCCGCGTCGTCCCGCTGATCCAGGCGGTCCGCGCCGAGAGCGACGTGGCGATCTCGATCGACACCATGAAGCCCGCCGTCGCCCGCGCCGCCGTCGCGGCCGGGGCCAGCATCTGGAACGACGTGGCGGCCCTGCGCTTCGCCCCCGACGCTCCGGAGGTCGCCGCCGAGCTGGGCTGCGAGGTGGTGCTGATGCACATGCAGGGCGAACCGGGCGGCATGCAGGACGACCCGCGCTACGACGACGTCGTGGCCGAGGTCGAGGCCTTTCTCCTGGCCCGCGCCTTCACCGCCATGGCCGCCGGGGTGGCGCGGGAGAAGATCTGGCTGGATCCCGGGATCGGCTTCGGCAAGACGCCCGCGCACAACCTGGCCCTGCTGGCCGCGCTGCCGCGCTTCGTCGCCCTGGGCTATCCGATCCTGCTGGGCGCCAGCCGCAAGCGCTTCATCGCCGCCCTCGACCCGCTGGCCGCCGACGCCGGCGCCCGCCTGGGCGGATCCCTCGCCGCCCACCTGCGCGGTGCGGCCGACGGCGTGGCGGCGGTGCGGGTCCACGACGTGCGCGAAACGGCCCAGGCCCTGGCGGTATGGGACGCGATCGGAGCGGCGCTCTAGGTCAAGCCGTTCGATCCACGCGCGCGCCCGAATGTTCTGGCGCCTCGGGAACGGCTCCGCCGGCTCTTGGGGGGCGTCAATCCGCCGAGAAACGCCCGCCGCGTCCCGCGCCGTCCCTGAACCGCGCCGCCCCCGCGCGGGCCTCGCGGCGCAGCGGCTCCAGGCCCCCGATCCCCTCGGCCTTCAGCGCCTCCTCCAGCGGGACGTCCCACTGGGCGAAGGCCGAGGCGCGGTCGGCGCGCAGGCACAGCTGGGGGAAGGCGGCGATGTCGCGGGCCAGGCCTTGCGCGGCCTCCAGCGCCTGGCCCGCCGGGACCACGCGGTCGGCCAGGCCCCAGCTCAGCGCCTCGGCGGCGGCGACCGGACGGCCGGTCAGGATCATATCCAGCGCCCGGCCCTGCCCGACGATGCGGGGCAGGCGCACGGCGCCGCCGTCGATCAGCGGCACGCCCCAGCGGCGGCAGAAGACGCCGAAGATCGCGGCCTCCGAGGCCACCCGCAGGTCGCACCACAGGGCCAGCTCCAGCCCGCCGGCCACGGCGTGGCCCTCGACGGCGGCGATCACCGGCTTGCTCAGCAGCCGCCGCGTCGGCCCCATCGGCCCCTCGCCGACCGGATCGTAGCGCTCGCCCTCTCCAGACGCGGCCACCGCCAGGTCGAACCCGGCGCAGAACGTCCCGCCCGCCCCGGTCAGCACGGCGACGGCGGCGGTCTCGTCGGCCTCGAAGGCGTCGAAGGCCGCGCGCAGGGCCTGGGCGACGGCGGGACTGACCGCGTTGCGCTTTTCCGGCCGGTTGATCGTGACGGTCCAGACGGGGCCGTTGGACGCGATGTGGACTTCGTTCATGTCAGTCTCCTTCGGCGGCCAGGAATCCGGGGTTCAGCCCGCAGAACAGGATCGACAGCCCTGGCGCGACGATGTCGGGAAGCGGCTCAGACATTGAGCGCCCTGGTCCCGCTGACGAACGGACTGCCGCGGACATAGAAGCGCAAGGGCCGGTCGGCGTCCCTGGTGATGCCGATCCGGGTGCTGACGCCGACCTCGCCGGAGTCGGCGCCGTCGCGCCCAAGCCAGAGAAGGCCCTCCGCGCAGAGGTCCAGGCCGTCGGCCCAGGGGCCGATCTGCAGCGCCTTGCACAGCCGGCCCGGACCGCGCGCCAGGTCGCGGGGCTTGTCGGTCCCGCGGTGGCGCTGCATCAGGACGATCCCTTCCAGCGGCTCCAGCGCCCGGATCAGGACGCCGGCCCCGATCCCGGCCGCCTCGCCGGAGACGTTCAGCATCCAGGACGTGCCGTAGTTGAGATAGACGTAGGCGTGGCCCCGTTCGAGGAACATGGGACGCGTGCGGGGCGTCACGCCCCGGAAGGCGTGGCTGGCCGCGTCGCCCGGGACATAGGCCTCGGTCTCGACGATGCGGCCGCTGATGACGCCCTCGGGCGTTTCGCGCACCACGATCCTGCCGATCAGGAAACGGGCGAGGGCGGCGGTGTCCACCGGCAGCTCGTCCCGCGTCAGCCGCGTGGTCACCAGCTGTCCACCCGCACTTCCCATGGCCGGGCCACGCCCGCCGCCGCGTCGAGCCCGCCCAGGATCCAGCGGCGGGTGTCGGCCGGGTCGATGACGGCGTCGATCTCCAGGGCCGCGGCCATGCTGGTGGCCTTGCCGGCCGCGTAGAGCCGGCCGACGAGCTGGTCGTAGAGCGCCTTCTGCTTCGCCGGGTCGGTCTCGGCCTCCAGCTCCTTGCGGTAGCCCAGCCGCACGGCGCCTTCCAGGCCCATGCCGCCGAACTCGCCCGTGGGCCAGGCGGCGATGAAGAGGGGGCTGTGGAAGCTGCCGCCGGCCATGGCCTGGGCGCCCAGGCCGTAGCCCTTGCGGGTGACCACGGTCAGCAGGGGCGTGCGCAGCTTGGCGCCGGCGATGAACTGGCGGCTGACCCGGCGCACCGCCCCGGCGTCCTCGCTCTCGGGCCCGACCATGAAGCCGGGCGTGTCGCACAGGGAGAGCACCGGCAGGCCGAACGCGTCGCACAGTTGCAGGAAGCGCGCGGCCTTCTCGGCCCCGTCGCCGTCGATGGCCCCGCCCAGGTGGCGCGGATCGTTGGCGATCAGCCCCAGGGGCCGGCCCTCGATGCGGACGAGGCCGGTGATCATCCCCGCCGCGAAGCCGCCGCGCAGCTCGAGGAACGAGCCGTCGTCGACCAGTCCCGCGATCAGGGCGCGCACGTCGTAGACCCGAAGGCGGTTCTCGGGCACGGCCCGGCGCAGCAGCCGCTGGTCGGGACAGGTCCAGGTCTTCACCGGTCCCTGGAAGTAGGACAGGGCCTGCCTGGCCAGGCGCGTGGCGTGGGCCTCGTCGTCGGCCAGGACGTCGATGACGCCGTTGGCCCACTGGTGGGCGGCCGGGCCGATCTGCTCGGGCCGGAAGACGCCCAGGCCCCCGCCCTCGATCATGGCCGGGCCGCCCATGCCCAGGTTGCTGTCGCGGGTGGCCACGATGATTTCCGACAGGCCGGCGATGGCGGCGTTGCCGGCGAAGCAGCGGCCGGCCACGACAGCGATCTTGGGTACGACGCCGGAGAGGGCCGCCAGGCTGCGGAAGGTGGGCACGTCCAGTCCCGCCACGGCCGTGGTGTCGGTGTCGCCCGGACGCCCGCCGCCGCCCTCGGCGAACCAGACGATCGGCAGGCGCTGCTGTTCGGCCACCGCCAGCAGGCGGTCGCTCTTGCGGTGGTTCATCGCCCCCTGCGTGCCCGCCAGCACCGTGAAGTCGTAGGCCAGGGCCGCGACCCGCGCCTTCTCGGGCGGGAAGAGGGCGCCGTTGACGCTGCCCACGCCGGTGATCAGCCCGTCGGCGGGCGTCGCCTGGATCAGGTCCTCGACCGAGCGGCGGCGCTTCTGGGCGGCGATTGCCAGGGCTCCGTACTCGAGGAAGCTGCCGGGATCGACCAGGTCGTCGATGTTCTCGCGGGCGGTGCGGTGGCCGGTCTTGCGGCGCTTGGCCACCGCCTCGGGGCGGGCCTCGTCCAGGGTGAAGCGGTGGCGGGCGATCACCTCGGCGTGGTCCGGGCGGATGGCGTCGGGATCGATCTCCTCCGCCGCCAGGGCCGCGCCGCCCTCCACCTGCGCCGGCTCCAGGCGCAGCAGGGGCTGGCCGGGGCGCACGGCCTGGCCGGGCGCGACCTCGACGGCCACCACCCGGCCGCCAGCCTCGGCGTGGACCAGATGCTCCATCTTCATGGCCTCCAGCACCGCGACGGCCTGGCCGGGACGCACCAGGTCGCCGACCGCCGCCTCGATCGTCCCGACCACGGCCTGGAGCGGAGCGACGACGGTTCCGGCCTCGGCCTCGAACGCCGGCTCGGCCGCGCGGGCGGGGGTCAGGGCGCCGGCGGCCTGGAACAGGCGGGCGGCGTGGGCGTCGAGGAACCCGGTCGTGGCCGTCCCGTCGACCGTCGCCGGCTCGGCCAGCAGGGCGCGCAGCAGGGGGATGTTGCTGTCCACGCCCCCGATGCGGAACTCGGCCAGGGCCCGGGCCGTGCGCGCCGCGGCCTCGGCCGCCGTGCGCCCGCGCCCGATCACCTTGGCCAGCAGGCTGTCATAGGCGCCGGTGACGACCAGGCCCGCCGCGCCCGCGTCGTCGACCCGCACGCCCGGACCGCCGGGCGGGGCCCAGGCGCCGATCGTCCCGGTCGAGGGATGGGGCGCGCCGTCGGCGGCCAGGGTCTCCAGATTGACCCGCCCCTGGACGGCGTAGCCTCGGGCGGGGGGCGTCACCGCCAGTCCGGCCTCGGCCAGGCTGGCGCCGCCGGCCAGTTCGAACTGGGCGCGGACCAGGTCGATCCCGGTCACTTCCTCGGTGACGGTGTGCTCGACCTGGAGCCGGGCGTTGACCTCGATGAAGGCGAAGTCGCCGCCGGGAGCCAGCAGGAACTCGACCGTGGCCAGGGTGCGGTAGCCGGCGGTCAGGCGCGTGGCGGCGTCGAACAGGGCCGCGCGGGTCGCTTCGGGCAGGTGCGGGGCGGGGGCGATCTCGACCAGCTTCTGGCGGCGGCGCTGCAGCGAGCAGTCGCGGTCGCCCACCGCCACGACGGCCCTCCCGTCGCCGGCGACCTGCACCTCGATGTGGCGGGCGTTCTCCATCAGCCGCTCGGCGTAGAGCGCGCCGTCGCCGAACGCGGCCTGGGCCTCGCGGGCGCAGGCGGCGAAGGCGGCGTCCAGCTCGCCCTCCGACCGCACCGGCCGCATGCCGCGACCGCCGCCGCCGGCCATGGCCTTGAGCATGATCGCCCCGTGCCGGGCCAGGAAGCCGCGCGCGCCCTCCAGGTCCAGGACGCCCGTGCCGTCCAGCACCGGAACCTCGCGGGCCTGGGCCAGGGCGCGGGCGGCGGCCTTGTCGCCGAACGTGGCCAGGTGCTCGGGCGAGGGGCCGACGAAGACGATCCCGGCCTGGGCGCACGCGCGGGCCAGGGCGGGGTTTTCCGACAGGAAGCCGTAGCCGGGGTGCAGGGCGTCGCAGCCGGCCGCCTTGGCGGCGGCGACCACGGCCTCGACGTCGAGATAGGCGCGGGGTCCCGAGCCGGGCAGGGCGATCGCGGCGTCGGCCGCCGCCACGTGGGGCGCGCCGGCCTCGTCGGCGGCGAACGCCGCCACGCCCGCCAGGCCCAGTTCGGCCGCGGCCCGGGCGATGCGGACGGCGATCTCGCCGCGGTTGGCGATCAGGACGCGCGAGAACGGCAAGGCGAAGGACATCGGAACTCCCTGGACGCGGACGCGGCTTCATACGGCCGTTTGACGCACCATGACGGGCTCGGCTTGACTCTCCAAGCCCGGAGGATCAGAACAAAAACGGAACATGTGGTTCCCCATGGAGATGCGAGGATGCCCGGGGCGAAACCCGCCCTTTCGGCTTTGAGAGCCCGGATCGCCGCCCTGGAGGCGGGGACTCGGACTCCGCCTCCGGTTCTGCCGTTCGGCGATCCGCGTATCGACGGCTGCTTTCCGGCCGGGGGCCTGCCGCGCGGCGGCTGGCACGAGGTGGGCGGCGGCGGCCTGGAGGCTGAGACGACGGCGGCCTCGACGGCGTTCTCGGCCCTGCTGCTACGCCCCCTGGCCTCGCTGGGGGCGGTGGTCTGGGTGATGCGGCGCGACGACCTCTATGCGCCCGGCCTGGCGGCGATGGGCTTTCCGGCGGGGCGGCTGATCCTGGTCAAGGCCCGCGACGAGGCCGAGGTGCTGGCCGTGCTGGAGGACGCCCTGGCCACGGTCGGGGTCGTGGCGGCGGTGGGCGAGGCCGAGGCTCCTGACCTCAAGGCCGGTCGCCGCCTGCAACTGGCCTGCGAGCGGCGCGGGGCTACGGGGCTGCTGCTGCGACGGCGACCGTTCGGAGGCCCGGCCGGCCAGCGGCGGGACGTGTCGGGCGCGGCGGCCCAGACCCGCTGGCGCATCGCCTCGGCTCCCAGCCAGCCGCCGCCGGGCGAGCCGGGCCTGGGGCCGCCGCGCTGGCGGGCCGAACTCGAACGCTGCCGGGGCGGACGTCCCGGCGCCTGGATCCTGGAAGCTACGGAGGCCGGCGATGGCCCGCATCCTTTCCGTCTGGTGTCGCAACTGGCCGATCACGGCGTGGAAGCGGCTACAGGCTGGGGCGCCCCCTCAGTCGGCTTCGCCGACAGCTCCCCCAGGGGGGAGGCAGCGAACGCCGCCTAGATCCTCCCCCTCGGGGGGAGGCGGCCCGGAGGGCCGGAGGGAGGGCCTTCCGCCCCTGGCCCTGCTGGTCACCGAGGGCGGCGTGCGCCGTCTCGCCGCCGTGGACGAGGCCGCCGCGGCCCTGGGCCTGCACGTGGGCCAGAAGGCCGCCGACGCCGCCGCCCTGGTCCCGGACCTGGCCACGGCCGACGCCGACGCCGAGGCCGACCGCGCGGCGCTGGAGGCGCTGTGCGACTGGTGCGTGCGCTTCTCGCCGGCCGTGGCGATCGACGGGACCGACGGCCTGTTCCTCGACATCGAGGGCGTCGACCACCTGTGGGGCGGCGAGCAGGCCATGCTGGACGACCTCTTGGACCGTCTGGCCCGCTGGGGCGTGCCGGCCCGGGGCGCGATCGCCGACACGCCGGGCGCGGCCTGGGCCCTGGCCCGCTACGCCGCCGACCGCGCCATCGCCCCGCCCGGCGGGCAGTCGGCCCTGCTGGCCTCCCTGCCGGTGGCGGCGCTGCGCCTGGACGAGGCGGCCCAGGCCCAGCTGCCGCGCCTGGGACTGTTCCATGTGGGCCAGCTGCTGGGCCTGCCGCGCGCCCAGCTGGCCAAGCGCTTCGGCCTGGCCGCGGTGCTGCGCATCGACCAGGCGCTGGGGAGCGCGCGCGAGGCCCTGGCCTTCCGCCGTCCGGCCACGCCCTGGTTCGACCGCCTGGCCTTCTTCGAGCCGATCAGCGCCCTGCCGGACCTGGAGCGGGTGACCGGCGACATCTGCGCCCTGCTGGCCGCGCGGCTGGAGGCCGAGGGCAAGGGCGCGCGGCGGTTCGAGTTGGTCTTCCACCGCCTGGACGGCAAGGACCAGCCGGTGCGGGTGGGCCTGGCCCGGCCCAGCCGCGAGGCCCCGCGCATCGCCCGGCTGCTGAAGCCGAAGCTGGAGACGGTGGATCCCGGCTTCGGGATCGAGGTCGTCACCCTGTGGGCGGCCGATGTCGAGACCCTGTCGCCGGCCCAGCGCGGCCTGGACGCCGAGGCGGGGGCCAGCGTCGAGGAGGGGCTGGCCCCGCTGGTCGACCGGCTGGTCAATCGCCTGGGCGAGAACCGGGTCTGGCGCGCCGATCCTTACGAAAGCCACGTGCCCGAGCGCGCGGTGGTGCGCCGCGCGCCGCTGGCCGCGCCGGCCGAGGCCGCCGCATGGGATCCCGAGCGCCCGCGTCCCACGCGCCTGCTGCGCCGGGTCGAGCCGATCGAGGCCGTGGCCATGCTGCCCGACGATCCGCCGGTCCAGTTCCGCTGGCGCGGCAAGACCCACCGCGTGCTGCGGGCCGAGGGCCCCGAGCGCATCGGCCAGGAATGGTGGCGCCGCGCCTTCGAGGAGGCCGGGCCGGGCAAGGTGCGCGACTACTACCGGGTGGAGGACGAGGCGGGCGAACGGTTCTGGATCTTCCGGGCCGGGCTGTACGGGGGCGAGACGGCCCCGAAGTGGTGGCTGCATGGCCTGTTTGGTTAGGCCTCCCCCGGAGGGGGGAGATGGCCGCGCGACGGCCGGAGGGGGCAGCATGTCCGGCGTCTGGGGGTCTTCCCCCTCCGTCGCCTGCGGCGACACCTCCCCCCTCGGGGGGAGGCTCCGATGAGCATGCCCGCCTATGCCGAGCTCCAGGCCACCACCAACTTCTCCTTCCTGCGAGGGGCCTCGCACGCGGGCGAGCTGATGACGACCGCCGAGGGGCTGGGCCTGGCCGCCGTGGGGGTGACCGACCGCAACACCCTGGCCGGGGTGGTGCGCGCCTGGGCGGCCGCCGAGAAGCTGAAGGTGCGGGCCCTGACCGGCTGCCGGCTGGACTTCATGGACGGAACGCCCAGCCTGCTGTGCTACCCCACCGACCGCGAGGCCTACGCCCGCCTGACCCGCCTGCTGACCCTGGGCCAGCGGCGGGCCGAGAAGGGCGCGTGCCATCTGGGCTGGAAGGACTTCCTGGATCACGCCGAGGGCCAGCTGGCCCTGATCGTGCCGCCCGAACGGCTGGACGCGGCCTTCGAGGCCGACCTGCCGCGCCTGGCCGGGGCGCTGCGCGGGAACGTCTGGCTGGCGGCGAGCCGGGCCTACGCCGCCCAGGACCTCAAGCGCCTGGCCCGGCTGGACGAGCTGGCCCGGGCGGCCGGCGCGCCCATGGTGGCCACCAACGACGTGCTCTATCATGGGCCCGAGCGCCGGCCGCTGCAGGACGTGATGACCTGCGTGCGCGAGGGCTGCTCGATCCAGGAGGTGGGCTTCCGCCTTGAGGCCAACGCCGAGCGCCACCTGAAGACCCCGGCCGAGATGGCCCGCCTGTTCGCGCGCTGGCCCGCCGCCATCGAGGCCACGACCGAGATCGTCGGCCGCATCGGCTTCGACCTGGGCGACCTGAAGGAGCAGTACCCCGACGAGCCCGTGCCCCCGGGCAAGACGGCCATGCAGCACCTGACCAAGCTGTCCTGGGACGGCGCCCGCCGGCGCTATCCGCAGGGCGTGCCCGACAAGGTGAAGAACAATCTTCGGATGGAGCTGAAGCTCATCAAGAAGATGGACTACCCCAACTACTTCATCACCGTGCACGACATCGTGCGCGAGGCGCGGTCGATGGGGATCCTGTGCCAGGGGCGCGGCTCGGCGGCCAATTCCTCGGTCTGCTACTGCCTGGGGGTGACGGCGATCGACCCCACCCAGCATCGCCTGCTGTTCACCCGCTTCATCTCCGAGAACCGCGGCGAGCCGCCCGACATCGACGTCGACTTCGAGCACGAGCGGCGCGAGGAGGTGATGCAGTACGTCTATCGGCGCTACGGCCGGGAATATGCGGCCATCTGCGGCACGGTGATCCACTACCGCCCGCGCAGCGCCATCCGCGACGTGGGCAAGGCCCTGGGCCTGACCGAGGACGTGACCGCCCAACTGGCCAACACCGTCTGGGGCAGCTGGGGCGACGGCCTGCCCGACGAGCATATCCGCCAGGTGGGGCTGGACCCCGAGAATCCCGCGATCCTGCGCGCGGTGCTGCTGGCCACCCAGCTGATCGGCTTTCCCCGGCACCTGTCCCAGCACGTGGGCGGCTTCGTGCTGACCAAGCGGCGGTTGGACGAGACGGTGCCGATCGGCAACGCGGCGATGGACGAGCGCACCTTCATCGAGTGGGACAAGGACGACATCGACAGCCTGAAGCTGATGAAGGTGGACGTGCTGGCCCTGGGCATGCTGACGGCGATCCAGCGGGCTTTCGGCATGCTGCGGGTCGATCACGGCCAGCCGATCCGCGACCTGGCCGACGTGCCCCAGGAGCAGGCGGGCGTCTACGACATGCTCTGCAAGGCCGACAGCGTGGGCGTGTTCCAGGTCGAGAGCCGGGCGCAGATGTCGATGCTGCCCCGGCTGAAGCCGCGGGAGTTCTATGACCTGGTCATCGAGGTGGCGATCGTCCGGCCCGGACCGATCCAGGGCGACATGGTCCACCCCTATCTCAAGCGCAAGAACGGGCTCGAGCCGGTGGACTGGCCGGCGCCTTCACCGGAACACGGCCCCGGGGACGAACTGAAGGAGATCCTGGGCAAGACCTTCGGCGTGCCGCTGTTCCAGGAGCAGGCCATGAGCCTGGCCATCGAGGCCGCCAAGTTCACGCCCGACGAAGCCGACGGCCTGCGCAAGGCCATGGCGACCTTCCGCAACCTCGGCACGCCGGCGGAGTATCGGGACAAGTTCGTCGAGGGCATGGTGCGGCGCGGCTACCAGCGCGACTTCGCCGAGCGCTGCTTCAAGCAGATCGAGGGCTTCGGCCACTACGGCTTTCCGGAAAGCCACGCGGCCAGCTTCGCCAAGCTGGTCTACGTCTCAGCCTGGATCAAATGGGCCTGGCCCGACGTCTTCTGCGCGGCCTTGATCAACGCCCAGCCCATGGGCTTCTACCAGCCGGCCCAACTGGTGCGCGACGCGCGCGAGCACGGGGTGGAGGTGCGCGCGCCGGACGTGATGACGAGCGACTGGGACTGCACGCTGGAGGATAGGGCCACGAACGCCCTCTCCGGCTCTCCGGGCCAGCTCCTCCGCCACGCGGGGGAGGGGAAGATCGCCGCCGACAAGATCTCCAACGAGGACACGCGTCCATACTGGAAGGCCGTCCGCCTGGGTCTGCGCCAGATCAAGGGGCTCAAGGAGGCCGACGCCGATCTCGTCGTGGCCGCCCGGGCGGCGGGCGCGCGCACGCCGGCCGACTTCGCGCGCCACGGCGTCTCGCAGCGGGGGCTGGAGCTGCTGGCCGAGGCCGACGCCTTCGCCTCCACGGGCCTGCGCCGGCGCGAGGCGCTGTGGGCGGTCAAGGGGCTGAAGGGGGAGCACAAGGTCGACAGCCAGGCGCCGCTGCTGGCGGGCCTGCCGCTGTTCGAGGACGCCGTGGCCCTGCCGTCCATGGGGCTGCCGCTGCAGGTGGCCGAGGACTACCGCACCACCAGCCTGTCGCTGAAGGCCCACCCCTGCGGCTTCTTCCGGCCGATGCTGGACCGGATGGGCGTGATCAGCGCCGAGCGGCTGAAGACGATCAAGGACGGCAAGCGGGTGTCGGTGGCGGGGCTGGTGCTGATCCGCCAGCGGCCGGGCACGGCCAAGGGCGTGGTGTTCGTGACGATGGAGGACGAGACGGGCGTGGCCAATGCGGTGGTCTGGAAGGACTGTTTCGACGCCAACCGCCGCACGGTGATGAGCGCCTCGTTCCTGGTGGTTCACGGACGGGTGCAAAGGGCCGACAACGTCATCCACCTGGTGGCCGAGCGCTTCACCGACCTGTCGGCCGAGCTGGCCCGCATGCGCGAAGCCCCCGACGCCCCCGCGCCCCAGGTTCGCATGCGCAAGACGGGGCGGCTGCAGCGGAGCCGGGACTTCCATTGAGCCGCTCGTGGGGCGGCGAGCCGGAGCGGCGCCTCCGCGAGTCTCCGGAGGACAGCCGGGCGATCGGGTCTGGCTGGGTTCTAGGCCTGCGGCGCCTTGGCCGTCCGCGCCTTCTCGGGCGCGGTCGAGCGCAGGCGTTCCACCAGGTCGAACAGCTGGGCGCGCACGCCGAACTCGTCGCCGGCCAGGGCCGCGGCCTCCAGCTTGGCCAGGGCGGCGGGAGGGATCAGGGGCAGGGGCGCCAGCGGCGCCGCCTCGGTCACGCCCTCGGCCTTGGGCCGGGCGGTCTCGTTGACGTCGACCAGGGCCTCGGTGAGCTTTTCGCCAGGGCGCAGTCCGGTGATGCGGATCTCGATGTCGCGGTCGGGGACCAGGCCCTGCAGCTCGATCATCCGGCGGGCAAGGTCGATGATCTTGACCGGCTCGCCCATCTCCAGGGTCAGGACGCCGGTGGGCGGATGGGCGTCGGCGGCCGACAGGGCCACGGCCCGCAACACCAGCTGCACCGCCTCGGGAATGGTCATGAAGTAGCGCTCGACCTCGGCGTCGGTCAGGGTCACCGGCCCGCCGCGGGCGATCTGGTGCTGGAAGATCGGCACCACCGAGCCCGCCGAGCCCAGCACGTTGCCGAACCGCACGACGCTGACCCGCGGGCCGGCCCCGCCCTCGCCCGCGCCGAACTGGCGGACCACGGCCTCGGCCACGCGCTTGGTCGCGCCCATCACGCTGGCGGGAGCCACAGCCTTGTCGGTGGAGATCAGCGCCAGGTGGGCCGCGCCCGCGGCCTTGGCGGCGGCGGCCACGTTGCGGCTGCCCAGGACGTTGGTGCGCACGCCCTCGCAAGGGTGGTTCTCGACCAGGGTCACATGCTTGAGGGCGGCGGCGTGGAAGACCAGTTCGGGCTTCTCGGCGGCGAACACCAGGTTCAGGCGGGCGGCGTCGCGCACGTCGCACAGCACGTCGCGGCGGGGCAGGCCCGGCCAGGCCTCGCCCAGCTCGCGGTCGATGTGGAAGAGGTTGGCCTCGGCCGCGTCCAGCAGGATCAGCTGGGCGGGACCGCAGGCGGCGATCTGGCGGGCCAGTTCGGAGCCGATGCTGCCGCCCGCGCCGGTGACCAGCACCCGCCGGCCGGCGATCAGGTCGCGGACGGGGGCGGGATCCAGGCGCACGGGCGCGCGGCTGAGCAGCTCCTCCAGGCTGATCTCGCGCAGGGCCCCGCCGGTGGCCGCCCCGGCCATCTCGACCAGGCCCTGGCGGCGCAGCAGGCGAACGCCCTCGGTCTTCAGCCGACCCAGGCGCTCGGTTCCGAAGGCCCCCAGGGGCGCGTCGCCCAGGAACAGCAGGGCGGCGGGCTGCAGTCCGCCGTCGCGCAACTGGGCCATCACCTGATCGAAGTCGTCCAGCGCGCCCAGCACGCAGACCCCGCCCAGTTCGTCGCCGGTTTCGCGGGCCTGGGTGGTCAGGACGCCGACCGGGGCGTAGCGCTCGCCCAGGGCGGCGGGGCCGCGCAGGAACGCCTCGGCCTCGGCGGCCGAGCCGACGATCAGCAGGCGCGGGAGGCTGGGCGAGGCGGGGGCGGGGCGCAGGCGGGTCAGCGACTCCGCCAGGTTTTTTTCGTGCAGGGCCCGGCGCACGATGCGCAGTCCGGCCAGCAGGCCCGTCATCAGCACGAAGGCCGCGACCAGGGTGCGCAGGCCGCCCGGCTGGCGCACGCCGATCACATAGGCGACCAGGGCGAAGGTGAGCGTGGTCAGCAGGGCCGAGCGGGCCAGGCGCAGGCCGTCGCTGGCGGCGAAGAAGCGCCAGGGCGAACGCTCGACCCGGAACAGGATCTCGACCAGCATCGCGCAGATGGCGAACAGGACCGCGTGGACCAGGACCGGCGGATCCAGGGCCTCGGGCCCGGCGGTCAGGACCTGGGCCAGGAGCAAGGCCGTGAAGGCCAGCACCATGTGCGCCACGATCTTTGCCATCCGCCCCATGGACGCCTACTCCCGCTGCGCTCGCCGCCGCCGAACCGCTTCGAAGCGGCTTAGCATGCTCCGTTCCCGTCGTCGCCCGTCAGGCGACGCGCGGCGCCCGGATGTCCCTTCCGGTTGTGGCCAGAATTCGGCGGCCGCGCACTTTGTCTCAGCCCCGGGATTTCACCCCCGGGCCAGGGGCAGCAGGGTCACCGTCTGGCCCGCGGCGGCGGCCGGGGCTCCGGCGGGGCGGACCACCAGGCAGTCGGCCCGGGAGAAGACGCCGATCAGCGAGGAGTCCTGGTCGGGAAAGGCCGTCACCCGCACGCGGCCGTCGGCGTCCACGGTCCGGGCCGCGCGCATCCAGTGCTCGCGCGGGCCGTTGGCGGGCAGGGGGGCGTCCAGGACCCCGACGCCCAGCGCCAGGGCGGGGTCGGCGCCGGTCAGGGCCGCCAGCAGGGGGCGCAGGAACAGCTCGGCGCAGACCAGGGCCGAGGCGGGATTGCCCGGCAGGCCCAGCACGCGGCGGCCGTCGGCCAGGGTCCCGAACCAGGTCGGCTTGCCCGGGCGCACGGCGATGGTCTCCACGCGCAGCGACAGGCCCAGGGTGTTCAGCGCCGGCTTGACCAGGTCGTGGTCGCCCACCGAGGCGCCGCCCACGGTGACCACCAGGTCGGCTTCGGCGGACCGCACCGCGCCGGCTATGGCCGAAAGGTCGTCGGACTGGGCCTTCAGCCGCACGGCCTGGCCGCCCCAGGCCTCGACCAGGGCGGCCAGGGCGAACGAGCCGGACTCGAAGATCTGGTCGGGGGCGGGGCGGGCGCCGGGCGGGACCAGTTCGTCGCCGGTGGCCAGGATCGCCACGCGCGGGCGGCGGGCGACGTCCAGCCGGGCGCGGCCGGCGGCGGCGGCCAGCGACAGGCGCCAGGCGTCCAGCCGTACGCCTTCGGCCAGCAGGGTCTCGCCGCTCCGGAAATCGCCCCCGGCTGGGCGGATGTTGCCGGGCGGCGGGTCGCGGTCGATCGTGAAGCTCACCGCCTCGCCCTCGCGCGTGGCGTTCTCCTGAATCACCACCAGATCGGCGCCGGGGGGCACGGGGGCCCCGGTGAAGATGCGGACGGCCTGGCCGGCCTGGACCGGGCGGGGATGGGCGCGGCCGGCGGCGCTTTCCCCGGCCACGGCGAAGCGGACCCCGGGGGCCAGGTCGGCGCGGCGGACGGCCCAGCCGTCCATGGCCGAGGCGTCGAACGGCGGCTGGTCACGGTCGGCCACGATGGGGGCGGCCAGCACCCGGCCCAGGGCGGAGGCCAGGTCGACCGCCTCCACGTCCAGCCGGACGGCGTCGGCCAGCATGCGGCCTCGGGCTTCCTCGACGGTCAGATTCTTCAACGGGCTCACGCGACGCTCCGGGATGATGAGGCATTTGTAACGTGCGTCGCGGCCGAGCGCTGGCATGGTTTTCACATGGCCGGGGGCGGCGACCAACGGAGAGCGTCCATGGGCGGCGAACCCGCGACGCAGACGAGCCGGACGGGCCGGACGGGCGGGTGGCTGCGGACCCTGCTATGGTGCTGGCGATATGCCTGGCGCCGCGCACGGTGCTGGGCCAGCCCTTCACGATCCCTTCCGGCTCGATGGAGCCCACCCTGCTGGTCGGCGACTATGTGATCGTCAACAAGTTCGCCTACGGCTGGAGCCGGCATTCGATCCCGTTCGACCCGCCGCTGCCCGCGGGGCGGCTGATGGGGGCCGAGCCCCGGCGGGGCGACGTGGTGGTGTTCAAGAAGCCGGGCGACGGGCGCACCGACGTCATCAAGCGCGTGGTCGGCCTGCCCGGCGATCGCATCCGCATGGTCGAGGGCGTGCTGACCCTCAACGACCGCCCGGTGAGCCGCCGGCTGGTCGACTCGGCCGTCGAGGCGCCTTGGGGCCAGCCGATGGCCGTGGGCCGGTTTCGCGAGACCCTGCCCGACGGGCGGAGCTACGTGACCAACAGCTACGGCTCGGCGACGCCTGGGGGCAATACCGGGGTCTATGTCGTGCCGGCGGGCTGCTACTTCATGATGGGCGACAACCGCGACAACAGCCTGGACAGCCGCTTTGACCCGGGGCCGATCGCCAAGGGCCAGTCGTCGTGTCCGTGGAGCGGCGCGCCGGGCGCGAACCTGCCGCCCGAGATCGGCATGGGTTTCGTGCCGTTCGACGACCTGGTGGGACGGGCCGAGCTGGTGGCCTGGTCGTTCGAGCCGGGCGCCAGCGTCTTCAAGCCCTGGACCCTGGCCACGCACCTGCGCCGGGGGCGGGCGTTCCTGAGGCTGTAGAAATCAAAACCCCAATTCGTCCTCATCCCGGAAGCCTGGCGGGGGCTGTTCGGGACCCTGGGGCCAGCGCAAAGCGGCGGCCCTCGGGTCCCGGCTCCATCACCCTCTCTACCCGTCAGTTACTTGCCGACGCCGATCTGCTGCATGAGCGTGGCGTTGTCCCAGAAGAGGTATTCTTCATCCATGACGCCTTCCTTGTTCCAGCGCCCGAGCGTGGCCATGGGAAGGTGGTACGTCTTGCCCGTCGGTTGAATGACCGTGCCATCCGCAAGCGTCATCGGCTTGGAAAAGGTGCCGTCGAGAAATCCCATGACGGCCGTCCATTCGCCGTCCGAAGAGCCAAAGCGGACCGGATGTTCGGTGATCCGATTATCCGGAGCAAACGTCCACATGAACGCCAGTTCCTTGATATGATCTGGAATGCCCTTGGTGGTGTGGCCATCGGGATAATGCACGACGATGTCTCGCCCGTGGCTCTTGTGAAGCTTTTCCCACTGCTGGCCAGTGTAGACGTGGAAGTCCAGGTCATCGAAGTTCGCGAGGTTCCTGGCTAGGAATTCCGGCATGCCCGCGACTTTCGGAGTCGGCTTATTGACGCTCGTGCCGGGCCAGGGGTCTGTATCCGCGGCGACAGCAGGCATCGCGGAGAGCAGACTTCCGGCGAATAGTGAAGTTCCGATTACGCGAAGATATCTTTGCATCATCATGATTATATCTCCTTGAAATCATGAGATCGTGCTCTTGGTTCACATCGATTTCTCATGGGTGAGATAAAATGCATACTGGCGGGTAGTATCCTACTCTATAGATTTGCGGTCGACAAAGGAGGAACCAGTCATGACTACCGACACTGGCTCGCGTCCCGCTGACATCGTCAGCCCGATCACGGACTCTGTCCTTCCCAACAGGATTTCCGCAGCTGAGGCCCGCGCAGCCGGGCGCTATGGCCACGACAAGCCCACCGCGCAAACAGCATCGTCCTCCTGGTGGACCACCAGATCGGCTTGATGGCCGGCGTTCGTGATTTCACGTCGATCGCCGAGTACAAAAGCAACGTCGTAGGCTTGGCGCGCATCGCCAGGGCTCTGAACATCCCGACGCTCGTCACGTCGTCCAACGCCCAATGGCAAAACGGCGACACGCTCCCGGAAATCAAGGCGCTCTTCCCCGAGCAACCGATCTATCGACGCACGGGGATCATCAACGCGTATGAGGATCCGACCTTCCGCAAGGCCTTCGAGGATCTGGTCGCGGCGACCGGCCGCAGGCACATCATTATTGCGGCCGTGACCATCGGCACGTGCTGCGCCTTTCCGACGCTCTCGATGCTCAATGACGGCTACAAGGTGTTTCCGGTCGTCGACGCCTGCGGAGCCTGGAACCACTACGAGGCCGAGGCGGCTATGTCGCGCATGGCCAACGCCGGAGCCGAGCTGGTCACCACCTTCGCGCTCGGCTGCGAACTGCAGGCCGACTGGAAGCAGCCGACGGCCGATGAGATGCTTGCGCCGTTCAAGCAGAACCTTTCCGAGTACGGCTTCGTGCTCGAGAACTTCTGGAACAATGTCGGCGCCCCTGCGGTGAGCGATCCCTTTGGCATGAAGTAGCCTTGCCGCCGGCTGTCTCTTCGGCGGCCGAGTTGCGCCGGCTTGGGGCGGCGCTGGCCAAGCGGCCATGGAGGGGGCGGTTGCAGCCCCCTTCGTGCGGCTTCGCGTTCTGCTCGCCGGACCTTACAGCAACCGCGATGCGGCGAGGCTCGCGGCCGGATGGCGAGCCGTTCGGCAAGGAGGGGCTTCGTCAGGGGGCGGACCCCGAGGGGGCAGGCCCGAAGGCCCGTCCCGCTGCGACCTAGCCGACGAAGGCGCGTTCGATCACGAAGTCGCCGGGCTCGGCGTTGGAGCCCTCGACCAGGCCGTGCGCTTCCAGAAGGGCCGCAGTGTCCTTGATCATCGCCATCGAGCCGCAGAGCATGGCGCGGTCGTGCTCGGGATCGAACTTGACGGCGTCCAGGCCGAGGTCCGCGAACAGCTTGCCGCTGGCGATCAGGTCGGTGAACCGGCCCTGGCGCTCGAACGGCTCGCGCGTGACGGTGGGGTAGTAGACCAGCTGGGCCTTGGCCTCGTCGCCGACCAGCGGGTCGTCGTGGATCTCGCTGGTGAACAGGTCGCGATAGGCCAGTTCCTGCACCTCGCGCACGCCGTGGGCGACGATCACCTGCTCGAAGCGGCTGTAGGCGTCGGGATCGCGGGCCACCGAAAGCCAGGGCGCCAGGCCCGTGCCGGTGCCGAACAGGAACAGGCGCTTGCCCGGGCGGACGGCGTCGAGCACCAGGGTGCCGGTCGGCTTCTTGCCCAGCAGGATCTCGTCGCCGGCCTTGATCTGCTGCAGGCGCGAGGTCAGCGGGCCGTCGGGCACCTTGATCGAGAAGAACTCCAGTTCCTCGGCGAAGTGCGGCGAGCCGATCGAATAGGCGCGCAGGATCGGCTTCTTCTCGCCCAGCTCCTCACGGGGCGGCAGGCCGATCATCACGAACTCGCCCGAGCGGAAGCGGAAGCTGGCCGGACGGGTGATGGCGAAGCTGAACAGGCGGTCGGTCCAGTGCTTCACCCACAGCACCGTTTCGGTGTGGTACGGGGCTTCCTTGGCGGGAGCGGCGGCGGTGGTCGCGGTGGCCGTCATAATCTGGTTTTCAGTCCTCGGCGCGCGCCGTCCAAAGATCTGGCGGCGCATGATTTCAAAGGGCGTCGCCACGGCCCTGAGGCGACGCGTGTCTCATGTGAGCAGACCCGCCCGGATGTCAACTTTTGCGGTCTGAAAGCCCCTAGAGAAAATCTTCCCCAAAAGCGTCAAAATGGGCGGCGCCCGTTTTTTGAACTGCGTCAAAATTGTGATTGCCGCCTCTCCAAACGGGGCGCACTCTTCCTATCGCTTCGCCGCCTGAAAAGGCGTCAAGCCAACGATACGGAGGAACGTATGCGGGTGAGGTTCGTAAAGGCCGCCGCGGCGGCCAGTCTGTTAGCGTTAGGCGTATCGGCGTGCGACAACGGCGGGGGCAACACCCCGCAGGCGACGCAGGCCCAGCAAGTGGCCCTCGAGGGCAAGGCGGTCACCGCCTCGGGCTGCGTCCGCCCGGTTGAGTCCACGTCCTGTATGGTGGTTCGCGGCCCTGGCGGCGGCTACTACGACATTTCCGGCGTCTCGCCGGCTCCCGACCCCGCCAAGGGGGTGGCGATCTCGCTGCAGGGACGGGACCTGGGCAAGAACACCGAATGCGGTCGCCAGCTCACCGACGTGAAGTGGACGTACCTGAACATTCAGTGCGCGGCCGCGCCCGCGGCGGCGGCCCCGGCGACGGAGAAGCACGGCTAGGCGAAGCGCCGGCGGCGACTCAGGCCTCGCCGGAGCCCGGATCCGTCCGGGTCTTCGGGGAGGTCGAGCTGGCCTCGCTTCCCCGCGGCTCGGTCGCGGGGCGGGGCGGCTTGCCCTCGGCGCGCGGCGTCCGCTGGTTCTCGTTCTCGACCTCCCGGTTCGACGGGCGGCTGTGTGACGGGGCGTGCGGCATCGACATGCGCGGTTCCTCCTGGGGGCGGCTTGGCCGGCGGCGGGCGGCCTGGCGTCACGACTGAACGCGCGGGCGGAGAGGGACGATCCGTGCGGGTCGTTCCGGCCGTGCGTCGCGCCATCGCGACCTCCCCGCGATTTAGCCGTCCGGGGCGGCTTGCCCGGCGGGAACGACCCTGCTAGATGACGCGGCTCTGGCGATGAGACCAACGCGCCGGCGGGCTGGAGAAGCCTACCGGCGCGCTGTTTATTGTCAGACAGCCGGAATCTCCGCTAAGGGGATCGCGGTTCCGCAGGAGTGTAGCTCAGCTGGTAGAGCATCGGTCTCCAAAACCGAGGGTCGTGGGTTCGAGTCCCTCCACTCCTGCCACTATATGTCATCGGTCACCCCGGCTT
>JAGHZU010000027.1 GCA_017745235.1 Caulobacter sp.
AGTGTGGTGCCGGATGCAGGGATCGAACCCGCGACCTTCGGTTTACAAAACCGCGTCGCGATGATGAGCAATCCCTTATCTGGCCTTGGTTTGCTTGCTGTCAGGCGCATCGGCTCCGGGACTATTCCGGGGAATGTCGTCTTCCAGGGCGGCGCGGAGATCCGATGTCAGAACGTGCGCGTAGCGCTGCGAACTGTTGATCGTGGCATGGCCAAGGAGGCTTTGGACGGCCTTGAGGTTGCGGGTACGCTTCAGGATGGTCGAGGCGGCGTGATGGCGGGCGCCATGGATGCGCCGGCCGCCAGAGATCCCGGCTTGGTCGGCCGCCTTGCTGAACCGGTATTCGATCTGAGCGTAGGTGTAGGCTTCCAATTTCTTGGCGCCTTGGAAATACCAGAGGTGCGGTAGTTCGGCCTCGATCGCACGGGACAGCCTGGCGGCCAGGTTGCGGGCGTGGTCCTGGCGCAGCGGCAGATGCAGCAGCACGTCCTTCTTGCGGCCCTTCTGCAGGGTGAGCGTGGGCTCATCACCGTCGAGGCTGAGAGCAGCCGGCGGGAACAGAAGCTCACCGAAACGAAGGCCGTAGGTGAGCATGATATCGAGAGCGAGGCGCACGTCCTCGTCGCACGCATGAATCCAGCGCGCTCGCTCGGCGTCGCTGTAGAGCCTGCTGAGCGCGCGAGGCTCTTTCAGGCGCAGGGCGGTCCAGTCAATATCGGGAAGACCGTGGGGCGCCGCGGCGGTCGCCCAATGAGTGCGAGCCCGACGCAGGATTGGGCGAAGCGTCTCGACCACATCTCGGTTCACGGTCGAGTTCGAGGGCAGGTACTGCTTGGCGCCATCCTTCTTGCTCCGGACCAGGGCCTGACCGCGTCGGCGTTCGATGGCGCCGGCAATGACCGCCTGATCGATATCCCCCAGGAGGCGCGTCTTACCGATCAGAGCGACCAGGTTCTCAAGGCGGCGCTCGACGTCCTTCGCATCTCCGCGATCGATCCCTACCTCGGCCCAATACCGACCGGCTGCTTGGTCGATCGTCATCTTGGCGACGGCGCCGAATTGGCCGGTAGCCGCTTCCAGGCGTCGTTGCCGTTCTACCGCTTCGGCGGCACGACGCGTAGTCTGGCCGGTCGATCCGTGAAACCGACGACCCGAGATGACGAAATCGAACTGCCAGAAGCGGCTCTTGGGCGTCTTGTAGACTGACATTCGCCAGCAGGTCCTTCGATCAGGTAGGTGCGGATATCGGCCTCGGTGTAGCGTCGGACTTTCCCGACAGGCACCGAGCGAATGGCCGCAGATTCAGAAAGAGCCCGGAGGGTTTTCACGTCAAGGCCCAGCAGCTCGGCCGTAGCATCCGCCGTAATTAGGGCGCTGGTGGCGAAGGCCTGACATATCCGAGCTTCGGTTGCCGGACCGATTAGGGTTTCAGCGGCGCTCACGGCTCTAGGGCTCCTGGTTGGGGTGGGTGGGGGCATCGCGATAGGCCCAGCGGCCGGCGTAGGGCAGAACCGCGAGTTGCACACGGGACCACCAGCCGCCCTTGTGTCCAGGCCAGTGCAGGATGAAGACGTAGGCGAGAAAGTCGCGCAGGTCTGACAGCTTCTCACCCATGACCCTTATCCTCCTCGCCGGTGTTGGTGGGGCGGGCGGCGGCGCTCAGCTCGAAAAGGTCGAGCCACATGTCCTCTGAGAACAGCGCCGGCGCGTATCCTTCATGAATGCGCGGCGTCCCCTGACCTGAAGCCAACACAATCTTCGCGGCCTCCTGACGATCGACAAACCGGCCGCGCGACGTCATGAAGCCGTGCACGACGTCACAATCGCTCGGGTTTAGACCCTTGGGCAGGAGCGCCCACAGGTCGCCATGACGCGCCGGCCGTTCCCTGGTGATCGTGCCGAGTGGCGTCCTGGCGGCGACGGCTACGATTAGCTCAGGAAGCGCCTGGATTGAGGCCTCGATAGCCCTGTGCTCTGCGTGAGTGAGCGGGAATGCCATCGCTCTCACCCCTCACCGTCAGAGGCCGGAACGGCTTCGGGAAGCGGCATGGATCCGCGAGCGGTCACGACGCCAGCGAGCTTGACGAGGTAGGCGTTGCCGTACTCGCTCCGGGCGTAGTCGGCGGCAACCTGAGCAACCAGGCAGACGGCCACGCCTACATCCAGGCCAAGGCGCTCAACTGCAACTTCGATCAGTTCGGCGGTCTCGTTGCAAACCATCGGGAAGCGCGGGTCTCCGGTGACAATCTCCACTGTGTCTTCCTGACCAACCGATCGAGCGCCGGCCGGTCCCATGATCTGGGCGAAATGCCCGGCGCAGACGTAGCGCGTGAGCGGGTGGCGGTGCTGAATCGGATCATCGTCGAAGATGACCTCCTCGACCTTCCGAGCCGCTGGCTCGCCACAGAAGCACCGCTCGCCCTTGCAGCAGCCTGAGATGAAGGCGTCCATCTACTTGCTCCCGTCAGAGGCCGGGGCGGAAAGGGCGGCGAGGGCATGGCCATAACGGTTGTCCGGACCCATGAACCGGCGGGACTTCTCGGCCTGGGCGAGAGCGGCGCGGCCGGCGTCGGTGAGTGCCGCCCAGCGCAGGCCCCCGCTTTGACGCTCGATGGTCATCAAGCCTCGGTCCCGAAGGGAAGCGTAGGTACGTTCGCTGCCTGTCATGAGATCGGCGCGGCAGGGGCGTTCGCGCGCCTGCTCCAGCATGGCCTGCTGCGCCTTCGTCAGCTTCGCCATCTATGCCCCCTCTTCCGAGGTCAGGGGGCTAACAAGGGCCTTAGCCTGGGGTCGAGAGACCCAGGCTGAGCCAAGGCCCGCACTCGCCGCCCTGAGCAGCGCGGCAGCGCCTCGCTGACCTACGGCCAAAAGGGTGGTTCCTTGTGCGGGGCTTGTGCCTGGCCGACCGTCGCGACCGATGAAGCGGATCTTGCCATCGACGAAAAGGACGACGTCAGCCCTCGGCGCGAACTGCTGCCACCATGGGGCTGACGTTCGGTCCGGAACCAGCGCTATCCCATCGCCATGCTCAAAGAACTTGGCGAGCCATGGAACGAGGGCGTTCCTTCCTCCAAAGGGCGGATTCATCCAAACGAATCCGGACCAGGGCTTGGTCAGGCTATCAGCCGTGATCAACTGTTCGGCCGGCGTCCAGGGCGCAAACTCACGACCCGGATGGGAGACGTCCAGGTCGAACTGTTCGCCAAGGGCGTCGAACACGTAGGCGGGCGTATACCACTCGTCGGTCGTCCCGCAGGATTGCTCATGCAGCGCCATCTACGCCCCCTCTTCCGAGGTCAGGGCGAGGGCGGCGAGGACCGGCCGCAGGATGTCGATGTCGTAGTCGTCCAGGCCTGCGGCGCGGATGTCCGCCTCGGTGCTGACGCCTGCGGCTGTGAGGATCTCGCCGGCTATCGTGTCTTCACCGTGCCCATGCATGACGATGGTGGCCGCCATGATCAGGCCGGCGGTCGTCAGGCTGTTGCGTTCCTCCGTCACCCCGAGGGTGGAGCCTGAGGCCTGGAGGGCGGCGAGGATGCGTCGGGCGGCACTTTCGTTCGCGACGGCCGAGAAGAGATTTCCTGCCAGAGCCGATGCAGATCCAACCGAAGATGCACCTCCGGCTTTAGCTTCGGCGCGGTCGTTGAACGCCTCCGCTTCGAGATCACCGGCGAGCTTCCTCAGCGCCTCCACCAGCGCAGCCGACGCGGGGGCGCGGCGGGCGATAAGATTGCGGATGCAGGATAATGCCTGCGCGTTGTCGGCGGAGCGGCCGGGATAGGTCGCCTTGAGGATCGCGAAGATTTCCGCGTCGAGCGCCTCGCGCTCGCTCAGGGTGGTGGTGTCCTGGGTCATATCAGGATGCCTCTTGGTCGAGGGTGCGCTCTAGGCGCTCAATGGCCTGCAGAAGGTCGGCGACTTCCGGCTTGGCCGTAGCAAGCGCGCGGCGCACCCAATCGCGGTTCGTCTCGCGCATGTGGATCGGGATTTCCGGGTTCGTGCTGTCCCATCCCCAGCGGCCCGTCTTGCCGAGCGCTGCTAGCAGATCGCCAAACGGCCCCACGGTTTCGCCAATCTCCTCGACGACATGGGCGGCTTGAGCGTCTCGGCCCGATTGAAGGTAGCGGGGATCGCTCATGCGGATGGCTCCGTAATGGTAAGGGCGCGCGGAGTTGCAGTGATGGACAGTCCATCCTTGATCCGGCGAACGAAGAAGGTGGTCTCGGGGTAGCTGGAGCTCCGAAAGCTCCAACCCCAACCGATGCGATCGTATCGATGGAAACGCGTCAGCTCTTCGCGAACGATGCGTGCTGCCTCGTCGAAGTGCTCGAATGGGCCATAGAAGATGAGGCGCTCACCCATTCTCCCGCTCCCCAGGGCTGGAGAGGAGGGCGCGGATGCGAACTTGAACTTGGCCGGACACAAAGTCGACGTCGCTATCGCAGAAGGACGAGCACGCGCCGTCAATGTCGCGAAGCCCTTCTTCCAGCAGCCGCACCCTCTCCTCTAGGGAGGCGGCCAAGGCCTCATACGAGAGCGCGTAGTGCAGGTAGCCGTGGCCAGCCGGCCGCTGCACGGCGACGGCGCAGATTACCCTGCGCTGGTCTACCGTGATGGGCGCGACTTCCCCGCCGAATTGCGGGTCCGGGACCTCTAGGGAGGCGCGGCCTTGGGCGTGGGCGGCGTTCAGCCAGGCGTCGAGCTTTTCAGTGTCGACGTCGACAAGGGTGTGGAGTTCGGCGGCATCATCCGCGACCGCCCAGCCGAAGTCGCTCATCAGGAGCGCATGGTTCTCTGGTGACAGGGCCATGGTTACGCCTCCTCGGTAGGGGAGAGGGCGTCTTTCACGGCCTTAAGCGTTGCGCGCGTCTTGTCCTCGCCGATGAACCCGGCAATCGACGTGTCGCCCGGATGGTGCATGTCGCTGTACCGCCTGAACTCGACCTTTGCGCCGATCTCAATTAGCGGCATCGCGCCGTTCAACGCCCCCTCCAGCGCCGCTATCCTGTCTCTGGCGGTGGAGAGGTCGGCAGCTAGGGCGTTGCGGTTGGCCATGTGCATTTCATGCAACTGCTGGTTTTCCAGCGCCCAGTGCTCGATCTCCGCTCTCCGCTCCTGATAGGCGGTGAGGAGGCGACGAACCTTGTCGATGAGTTCCTGCGGCCACGCCTTGGTGGCGCCATCGGCCCAGTGTTGCAGGAAGCCAGAACCGATAAGTCGCTCAATGCGCTTCAGGTCCGCATCGGTAATCGCCCCCTTCACCTCAGGGCTTTCGGTACCGGTCATGGTCAGCCCTCGCCTTGGGTGGTGAGAGCGGATGAGCGCCAGCCGCTCTGAACAGCGTGGTACGCCTCGCGAATGCTGGAACGGAATTCCGTTCGATGTTCCTTGATGTGCCTGATGATCTCTTCGGCTTTAGGCCGAGGCGGAGGACGTAGCTGCATCACCTCCACGCGCAACCGCTCAATCTCCGACGCCTGTCTGGCGATGGTGGCGGCTTGGTCGGCCAGCTGTCGCCCCTGATCTTCGAGAATGGCGGAGACGACGCGATCCCATGCCTGGCGGTTCAGGTCGTCAGGATGCTCAATCCAAGCTTTCTCGGGAGGAAGTTTGTCGGGCGTTACGCCGCACCACGCCGCAAGGGCAGCCCTGGCAAGGTTGGTGCGGGTCAAGGGTTGGGATACACCCACGTCAGGTGTTGTGCTCTTGCTCATGCGACAGGCCTTTGATGGGAGAGGTGGGCGCGGACCTGGTAGGCCGATCGAGCGATCTCGAGCAGCAAGTCGCGGAACGGCTCGGGTGTGGCGTTGCGGATCCGGGTTTTGTCCTTGCCGCCAATCATGGCCATCTGTCCGATGCGCCGGGCCTTGGCGTAGCCGTAGCGGTCGATCATCCACTGCGGCAGTTGCTGGGCGCCCTGTCCCCAGATGAGGGACGGAAGTTCGACGCCGGCGGCATAGAGCCAGGTCGGCTTGCGGGAGAAATGACCGTACTGTCCCTGCTCGACATAGCAGGTCCACCCATTGAAGCCCTGATGCCAGTCGGCGCGGATCCAGCCGCCGCCGCGGGCCGGCTTGTTCAGGTCGAACCACTCGGGGTTCCAGGCCTTGCTGTCGGCCGGGTGCTCCAGAACACCTCCCCAGGCACGGACGGCCGCCAGCGCCGCGGCAAAGCAGCCGTCGTCATCTCCGGTCTTGTATTGGTGGGGTTTGCGGGGCGAGCCCTCGCTGTATCGGCCCCAGCGTTGGCACGGCGGATGCGCCACGACAGGATGAGGCCCGGCATAGGTCCGCGCGTCTCGGGCAATGTCCCACGGGTCGACGCCCGGCAGGCCGACATAGGCGCCGTCGGTTTCCACATAGAGGGCGGCGACGGTGCTCACTCCACTCCTCCGTCTGTAAGAATGGCCGCGGCGAAACGGCGGATGACAGGATCTCCGTCCTGTCCGGCGAGGAAGGCGGCATGGAGGGCCATGCAAAGGGCGCCGGGCTCGATGCCGATGCGCTCCCAGAAGGCCCGCTCGTTGCCGGCGTGCTGCTCGGCGTGGTGGCCGGATCCAAGGGGCGTCACCCACTTGTCGTCAGGCTTCTGCTGCATGCCCGAGTTAATCCGGCCCAGGTCGGCGTCGGAGTAGCGGAGGTGGGCGGCCTGAACGGGCCCGCAGGCACCGCCGACCACGGCGCAGGCCACGCACGGCAGGCGGCGGATCCACGACAGGTAGACGTTGTCCTTCTGCCGGGGCGCGCGCTTGCCCGGCGCCTTGCTGGCCACCAGGGCGCGGATGTGGTCGGCCGCCGCCTTCTTGTTGGCGACCCGGCGGGCCTTGCTCTCCCGGCGCTTGATGGCCTGGGCGGCGCGGAGGGTCTCTCGGTCTTCCTGGGAGCGGTGGAGGGTCATGCCTTTACCGCCCGGCGCCGAAAGGCGCTCTTGTGGAAGTGGGCCAGGGTGCGGACCATGCGGACGTACCAGTCCTGCGGGATGCTCAGGCGGTCCCGTCCCTGCTCGTCGGTGGTGACCATGTCGGCGGCCCAGGCACGGGCGCGCACAGCCTTCTTGGCCTCGGCGCGGCAGGCCGCCTCCAGGGAAAGCCAGCGCCGGCCGCCGCCGCGATAGACGACCGCGATTTCAGCGGTGACGCTCATGCCGCGCTCCTATCCGGCTCGTGGAAGGTCACGCCGTGCTGGGCGCCGAAGGCCTCGATCAAGGCCATCAGGTCGCCCATTTCTTCGCGGGACAGGTCCGACGACGAGCGGCCCAGGTTGACGAAGCCGTTGCCGTTGATGTTCGGCACCAGGCGCATTTCCTGTTTCAGTCCATCAAGGAAGATCAGCTTCCAGTCGTCGGCGGTGAGCTTCACGCCATGCCAGGGCAGCTGCTCGGCCACGTCGGTCAGCATCGCCCACATGCGGGCGTTCTGGGGCAGGGTGCGCTGGGGCTTCTTGAACTCGACCCGGGTGTTGATCGGGGCGACGTCCACCCAGTGGCGCGCCTTGGCGCGGATGTCCGCGCCCGACAGAACGAGCAGCGCCCGGCTCATGCGGCTCTCCGCTCTTCGGTCACGATGACGCCGGGGATGGTGCGGACGCCGGCGGCGATCTGCTGGCGGGCCATCTCGAGGAGCCACGACTTCAGGTCGTCGGGACGGGTGGCCATGAAGTGCTTCAGCGCCGCCATGGGATCGTCCAGGGTCGGGATCCAGTAGGTGCGCAGGCCCGAGCCGCGCGAGGCGGCGTTGGCGGCGCGCACCGCGTCGCGCTGGGCGGCTTGGGCGGCGCTGACTTGAAGCTCCACGTCCTCGCGGGCCTCCATGTCTTCGGGCGCTGCGGCGCGGGCGGCAGCGGCCGCAGCGTCTGCGGCTTCCTGGGCCTTGCGCTGGGCTTCGAGAGCCGCCTCCTGGCGAAGCCTCTCCTGCTCCTTCAGGTAGGGCTCCTTGGCCTTCTTCAGGGCGTCTAGGGCGAGGGGAATCTTCCCCTTGACCGTCTTGTTGATCAGGGGGGCGAGATAGACGTTGAAGGTGGCCTGGATCTCGGCGATCTGGTCGTCGAGCGGCTTCTTGCGGGCGACCCGCTCGTCTTCCAGCGCCTTGGCCGCGTCGCGCAGGTGGTCGGCCAGGTCATCGACGGCCTTCAGCTGGTCGGCGGTCGACACGATGGTGATGGTGCGGACCTGTTCGATCAGGTCATCGGCGTTGACCTTCAGGGCTTCGAAGGGATCGACGGGCGGGTTGTTGGCGCCGATGACGGCGCGTTCGTTGAAGGCATTGGTCATTGGAACGCGTCCTCCAGCTCTTCGGCGCGGAAGTCGGCGTCAGCCGTTGCCTTGTGGGCGCGGGCGTTTGGATGAAGCGGCAGAAGCGACGCGCGATGTTCGTCGAACTTCTTGCGGATAGCCTTGCCCTGTGCAGTCGGAAGCTTGTCGAACCCTGCACCGTTAGAAGCGGCCCACTCGTCGCACTCCTCGATCGTGCGCAGCATGATTATCGCTGCTTCCGCCGCAACCACGGCAGCGGGTCGCTCGTCCTCCTGCGTCCTCGGCGTGGTGTTGCGAGGTTCGCTACGGAAATCGTCCGGGAACCCACCGTCAGGCACCTCTTCGGCCGGCGTGGTCGAGAGGCCTGCGTTCATCATCACGACGACGTGCGCGAAGGCCGACCGACACGCCCGGCTGATAGCCCGGGTTTGCGCCATAGCGCGGATGGCATAGTCAGGGCGCTTGGGCAGAACCTTCTTCTTGCCGTAAGAGATCTGCTCTCCGCCAAACCAAGTGGCCTCGTCTTCGCCGACGAAACCCTCAGCTTGTGCGATCAGGGCGCCATCCGACATTCGGCGCACTTCGCCGATGGCGCGAACGCCGCCGTCGATTTTCTCGACCTCCCGGGCCGATGCGGCGCAGCCATGGGCGATAGCAATGGCTTGCCAGCCCTCGACCTGTACGAACTTGCGATCGCCGATCTTCTTGGCGGTGTTGACGACGATGTCGCGGCAGAGGCCGGCGGCGTCGGAGCTGGCGCGGTATAGGTCCGCGTTGGTCAAGGGTTGGGCGATGAGAGCGTTCACGCGCCTTGCTCCATCTGAGCCTTGGCGGCTTCCGCCTCGGCGTAGGCTTCGTTGTTGCGGGTGATCTGACGGGCCATGGCCAGGATTTCCGGCCGGCGGGCCGGATCGCCGTCACGCACCAGCTTGTCGTGAGCGTTCAGCAGGTAGCTGTGCGGCATGGTCGCGATCTCCGTCGCGCCGCGCGAGCCCTGGTAGTGGGTAGGTAGGTCGTCCATCAGTTGCTCCTTTGCTGAAGCTCAGCCATCCGGGCGGCGAAGGCGGCGCGGTTGGCGGGAAGGGTTTCGGGGTGGGACTGGAGGGCGGCGGCGTTGGCCTCACCCCAGGCCTTCAGGTCGCCAGGGGTTCGAGCCAGGCCGATGCAGAGGGAGACGAGAGCCATGATGGTCTCCTCGTCGGTCACGCTGCCGCCGGCAGATCGCCGGCCAGGCGCTGATCTCGGCGTCCAGGTGGTCTTCGACCTCCATCAGCACTTCGATCATGGTGAGGTCGCAAACGCCGACCTGCGCGAAGGTCAGGCCCGGGCCCACATCGGCCGGGTCCACCTTCAGGCGGTTGGCGACGATCCGGCGGACCATGGCGGCGGTGGAGCAGGTCATGCCGCGTCCCCGATCATGGCCACGAAGGGCGCTTCGTTCTGGCGAGCCGAGGCCCGGAGGCCCTTCAACTGCCGGTGCAGGCGGCGGCTCTCGCCCCGCAGATGGGCCATGGCCACTTCGGCGCGGGCCAGTTGCGCCTCGGTGGTCCAGCCCGTGGAGCACGTCGCCTTCAGGGCGGCGACGTCCGAACTGATCGCGGTGACGCGGACCAGGACGTCATGGGGAATGTCGACAGCCATGTGTTCTCCTGTCGGCTCAGGCCGCGCGCGGCGGCGGGTTGTCGGTGGTGCGGCGCTGGTCGCGGCTGGCGGCCAGGGCGGAACGAAGCTCGCCGGCCAGCCGCCAGAAGGCGGCCGCGCGCGGCTCGGAAGCGGCCCGATCCAGGGCGCGGCTCACGAGATGTTGGCGAAGAGCGATGGCGCGGTACTCGGGGACCTCGCGGCCCTCGAAGATCACGGCGCCGTCGCGGGCGATGAAGGTGCGCTCACCCACGGCTAGCCTCCCCGTCAGAGGCGAGAGCGGCGCGGGCTTTCCCGGCGCCGTCGCAGGATGGGCAGGGGTCGGCATAGAGGCGGTCGTCCTCGCTGATCGTGCCGCGCCCCTTGCACGACGGGCAGTCAGCCGTGTGAGGGCAACCCCCGACGCAGCGGCGGACGACGTAGATTTCACCGTCGATGGCCCCACGCTCGCGGCGGTACATCTGCCCTTTCGGGATGACGTTGGTTCGCGGCGCGCCAGGTAGCGGGCACGTGTCGCAAGTGTAGGCCTTGCGCGCCCGCTGGGTCGTGTCGGAGATCAGCGATACCGTCGGGGCGTCGTCGTTCCACGGGTCGCTCAATGCTCGCCTCCCTTTACGGGGGTAGAGGCGGCAGCGATATCCAGGCCGTAGTCAGCAATGGTGTCGCGAACGATGTCGGCGAAGCTCAGCCCGTCGAGCGTGAGGCAGCGCGCGGCCCGTTTCCAACGGCGGATCTCGTCTTGCGCCTCAGCGAGCGCGGCTTCAGCCACTGTCGCCTCGCGACTGAAGTCCGCCAGCGCCATCGTCACAAGGCGCTGTCGAAGGGCGACGGCCCGGTACTCTGGAACCGCTCGCTCACCGAAGAACACGAAGCCGTCGCGGGCGGTGAAGATCGAGGACGTGGTCATGCCGCCCTCCTATCCAGGTCAGTGAGACAGCCTGACGCTCGCGCCCAGCGCTGGGCCTGGATCCGCGCCTCGGTGAGCTGATGGGCCTTGTCGAGCGCAGCCAGCCAGCCGTCGGTGTCGCCGGCCGCACGCGCGCTCTTGGCCTCGTCGTCCAGTACTTCCAGCAGGAAGCGCTGCGCGTCAGTGTCAATGGCGAACGGGCCTGGCTCCATCTGCATGACGATCTCGCCACCGACGTGCCAGAAGAGGAGGGGTCGATTGGGCTTAGTGAAGGAGGTCATTCTCCACCTCCCGTAGCCAGGGTGATGGCGGCGCGGGTCTTGGCTAGCGTTGGGCATGGGTTGCCGTCGCCGTCCTCGAAGCCGTCGTACTCGCGGGAAAATTCCCGAGCCGCCTCCAGCAGGGCATCGCGCTGGGCGATCAGGGCGAGAACAGCGGCGGAGTTGGCGAGGGCGATGAAGGCGGCGTTGGCGGCCTTGTTGCTATTGCTTGCCTGACAGATGTCCGCAAACGGCTGGCCCTGCTGATCAAGGTGCAGCACGAACCAGCGATACTCACACTGGGTTTGTTGAGCGCTTGCAATCCACGGCCCCGGCGTCGCCTTCTCAGCCGCCGCTCTCAGCGCTTCAATGTCGAGGGAGGAGGTCATGCCGAGGCGCCCTCTTGCTTTGACCGCGCGCCGATGTTCATCCCGGCGAGCACGCCCGAAATCATGTTCATGGTCGCCTGCTCGCTCTCCCGCAGGCGCTCATTCAAATCAGCGCTGAATGCGTCTCTGAGGCGTTTCGAAAGCGCCTCGACATGCTGAGCAATATTCACGAGACGGTCGGCGACGGCCTGGTTTCCAGTGGCCGAGAAGGCGTCCGCCAGCCAGCAGAGTTCGCCTGCGATCGCTCGCGACGCGCCGACGTGCTCGTGAACTACGTCGTTCAGCAGCTCGCCGTTTTGATCCGTGGAGGTCATCGGTCGGGCTCCTCCGATTGGAGGGCGCGCTGTTCGCGAAGCTTGGTGGTCACTGCCCATGCGATGGCGTCGAGCTTCCGGCGCGCGGCAGGGGTGTGCAGATAGATCGACTTGCCGGCGGCATGCGCGCGGTTGGCGCTGGCTGGATCGTTCACGATCGCCTGACGAAGCCGCTCAAGGTCGTCGAACGAATGTTCCGAGAGCTTGGCTTGGTTCCAGCCAAAGGTGGCGACAGGATAAGCCATGGCTACGCCGCCCTCTTCAGAGCGGCCGAGGCCTCAACAGCTTCCAGCTCGCGAGCCTCAGCACAGGCCTTGTTGGCCAGCTTCCGGCAGTGAGCGGCGAACTTAGCGACCCGAGCGCGGGTCTCAGCCGTGGCAGGGACGCCGTAGAACTGGCCGACGCCGGGATTGTAGGCCGACACCTTCGCGGCCCAGCGGCGGGTCTGCGTCACGGTCAGCAGCGAGGCCAGGGCTTGGCGGCGCTGAACCGAAGCGAAATAGCGAAGGTGCTCAGCCCGCGTCTTGGCCGGAACCGGGCGGTTCAAGTCGGCCAGGGCGGCTTCTAGAGCGGACTGTTTCGAGGCGTTGGGCACTTGGGTGCTCCTGCGTGGTGACAGGAGCAAGTTAGCAAGATTGCTACGGCTTGCAATAGGATATTTGCATCATTGCTAACTTTTGGGTGCCGCTCATGAAAAAGCCCGCCGGGTTGTGCGGCGGGCCTTTCCGTCTAGGTCGCTGAGAAGTGGCTACATCATGCCGAGGGCGCGCCCGATCCGGTCGGCCAGGCTTGCTTGTGGAGCCTGACAGTTCTTCTTGGTCTTGGCGTCGTTAAGGGCCACGACCCGATTGTTGATGGCCCGCTCGGCATCGGACTTGGCCATGGCGTTGCCGATCCCGAAGTCGCCAAGGAATCCAGCAGCCGAGCGCCAGTCGATCTTGGCCGTGTCGCTGATCTGGCGCCGGGCCTCTTCAGCTCGGGTCAACTCAAGCTCGATGTCGTGGCAGGTCAGCATCGATGCTTCCGACATGCCTAGTGGCGTGGCGATCGGGTAGCGCTTGGTAGCGCAGCCGCCGATGGCGACGGTTGCCACAATCGCCAGAATGGTAATGGCCTTCATGATCTTCCCCCTGTTCCCTAAGCAATGCGCCCGGGGCTGTTAGAGCCGCCGTGCGAACCACACTGGCCGGCCCATGATCTGGATGTCTTCGCCGTCCGACTCCCAGTCCGAGTACTTGGCGTTTGATGAGAAGATGCGGAGCGAGCCTCGCCGGCGTTCGACGTTTTTCACCACGTATCCGTCACCGTCCCACAGAGCGAATGGGCCTGGCTGAACAGGATTGGTATCACGGGTGTTCACAACGATCCGGTCGCCATTGAAAAAGTCCGGCTCCATGCTGTCGCCGCGGAGATCAATGACGAGGAGGTCTTCAGGCCTGGCGCGAAGGTCTTCAATGACGAGGCTACGAGGGAGCAAGGTGGTTTGCTGGTCGCCGTCTCCCGTCCCGCCGCCCCCCATTCCGGCGTACGTCGGAAGCACCTTCACCTCGACGTAGGCCTGGAGCGCATCCGCGACCGGAAGATCAGGCGCCGGCGCTCCCCAATCAAAACCGGGAAATGTGGCCTTCAACTTCTCAATCGTCGGGATGCTGAGCCGACTGGTTGCTTCGCCATTGAACGGCCGGGTGATGGTTGTCGGCGTGAGGCCCGCATCCTTGGCCAGCCGCGATGGAGTCTTGCCGGCCCACTCGCACAGGGCGCGGATCAGCTTCGTGTCTTCTTCGAGCCCAGTCATGCCCTCACTTAGCAAAAATGCTGATGACTCGCTGTTAGCAAAATTGCTCTTGTGTCGTAGCAACATTGCTAATACCGTCCGCCTATGGACCAGCAGCAAATCATCTCCGCGCTCGAAGACCGCGCCAAGCGCGTCGGGCTTCCCATGGCCGAGGTCTGCAAACGGGCCGGCATCCATCCGACGACCTTCAGTCGCTGGAAGCTGAGCGAAAGGAACCCGCAGCCCAAAGGCGCGGCCATACCCAGTGTCGCGAAGATCGAGGCTGTGATCGCGGAACGCGAAACTGCCGAGTCCCGCAGCGAGGCTGCGTGATGATCTGGCTGGCCCTCAACGCGATCGGCAGCGCCGCGCTGGCCATCGCAAACCCGATCCTCGCCATCCAGTTCTGGGAGGAGGGCAAATCGCTTCGCGCCCTCTTGTTGGTCCTGTGTGGGTTGGGCAGCGCCTTGGCCAGCCTCGGCTACGCCATGCGCATCGCGGGGGCATGAGGCAGATGTCACCCGTCCTCTTCCTCGGCCGCCTCGGCAAGGAAGGTCTCGCCAAGCAGGCTGTAGAACTCGCCCACCAGGGCGAGGTGCTCGGTGTCGTCCGTGACCTGGTCTGTGGCCTCGATCTCTTCGCGCAGGGCCGCGGCCTTCGCTCCGTAGACGATGGCCTGTTCGATCTTCTTCATGTCGCTCCCCGTGGTTCAGCGCCTGACGCTGCCACGGCGCGCGGCAGCTCATCCATTCATTTTGCGCAGGGTCGGGATCGGTCGCCGTTCTACACGGACGCGGCGACTGATGGTGCCGGGCGCGAAAGCCAGCCGGAGGCGTTCGTCGTCCATCCCGCGTCTCCGGCTGGATCCCAACAAGCTCGTTCAACGAGCATCCCCTTCGCTCGCATCCCCCATGCGGCGAACCGGGGCGCCAAGCTGTCCCCCCTCTACGGCTTGGCGCCCCAACCAATCACGCAGGTAGGCTCGACTGACCGCGGAGTGGAATTCCGCCGCCTGGGTCAGATGCTCAGCCTCTCTCATCAGGCCGCAGGCCTGCGCCCGCAGCGACGCTGCCCTGGCCGCGCTGTTCACGCTCGCGATCAACTCGTCACTCACCACCAATTCCCCTCGGTTGTGCGGCGCAAAATGCTCCGCCGCGCCGCCGCACGTCCCCTTGCAAAGATCGGAACCGTGCAATGAGCCGCGCCCTGTCCCTGGAAGAAGTGAAGGCCCTGACGCACCAACTGGTCGCGGCCGTAGGTGGTGTGATCCCGGCTGGGATCATGCTGAGCGTGAGCCACCAGCGCGTGTCGCAGTGGCAGAACGCCAACCACCCCGACGTCATGCCCTTCATGGGGATCTTGACCCTGCAGGCCGCGGCCCAAACGGACATCGTCACAGGCGCCGCCAGCCGGGCGATCAAGGACGACCCCCAAGGCGACATTCTCGGCGCCATGGTCGAGACCATGAACCGGGCCTCCGAGGCGCTTGCCGCCACGCACGAGATGGAAGCCGACGGCCACCGCGACGCCGGCGAGATCCACGAGGTTCGGGCGGCTTTCGCAGCGCTCAAGAAGCAGGTCGACCGAGCCCATGACGTGGCCAACGGCCTGACGCCGACCCGTCATCTGCGCGTCGTCGGCTGACCCCATGCGCCACGCGCCGGGGCGCACCCGACCGGCGCCAGGGAGAACCAGCACATGGCCGAAGACGCCAGCAGCCACCATGACGTGCTCAACAGCACGGCCCAACAGCAGATCAAATCCATCATCGACCGGGTTGAGCGCCTTGCTACTGAAGAGGCCGAGATCCGCGAGCAGAAGAAAGAGGTCTACGCGGAAGCCAAGGGCAACGGCTTCAACGTCCAGGTCCTGAAAGCCATCGTTCGACTGCGCAAGGTCGACAAGGCCAAGCGCCAGGAAACCGACGCCATCCTCGACCTGTACCTCTCCGCGATCGGGGAGATCTGAGGCATGAGCCGCGCAGCCCGACTCCTCGACATCTTCCGCATTCGCTGGCTGCGCGGTCCTGTCTCGGATCACGAGGCCGGCCAGGTTCTCGCCAAGCGTGCCGCTGACGCGCGCCGTCGTGCTGACCTGACCTTTCGCGAGAAGCGAGACGCCCTGAACGCCCAGCTTCGCGCCGAGTGCGAGGCCGGCCTCGTCTGCGGGAGGCCATCCCGATGAAGCAGCGCGCCCTTGGCCGAATGAAGGCCGGCCGTATGAACAAGATGGAGGCCGAGTACGGCGCCATGCTTGAGGTGCGCAAGCGAGCAGGGGAGGTGGCCTGGTACGCCTTCGAAGGCATCAAGCTTCGCCTCGCCGACCTGACCTTCTACAGCCCCGACTACCTCGTGATGCTCACCAACGGCGAGCTGGAGGTCCACGAAGTCAAAGGCTTCTGGGAGGACGACGCGCGCGTGAAGATCAAGGTCGCGGCGTCCCTTTTCCCTTTCAGGTTCATCGCTGTTCAGAAGGCCCGGGGCGCATGGTCGTTCGAGGACTTCTCATGAGTGCTCTTCCAGCCCTCCTGGAGCTGATGCTGGCCCCGGCGCCCGAGGTGGAGACACCTGCGCCGCCGGCTCCTCGTCCCCGCCTGGTTGCGGTCGCTCCGCCGCCGCCCGTCGCCGATCCAGTGGAGCCTGAGCGCAGGGCCCAGGCCGAAAGCCTGCCGCCGCGCCATGTCCGCTACCACTGCGAGCCGTTGCCCGACGCCCGGCCGGTCGAGATCGACAAGGCCAAGCCCCACCACTGCCGGTGGGTCGTGACCTTCGACGGTGAGGACCGGTTCTGCGGCGCTCCGAAGGGCAAGCGCCCTGACGGCGAGGCTTCCCCGTACTGCCCGGCGCACCAGCGCCGCGCCTTCCGCACCGGCGTGCTCCTGCCCGCCGCCTACATCAAATCCGTCATGAGGTGGGCCAGATGACCCGCAACGAGAGCAAGGTGGAGTACTACCGCGGCGAGGGCCGCCTTGCCGCACAGGAGCTCAGCAAGGCCGTACAGGTCTCCGCCGATGACCTGCCCCTCTTCGGTGGAGAGGCGGCATGACCAGGCTAGTGCTTGATGATGCCCTGGATCGAGCCCAGGGCACTGAAAAGACCGTTGGCAAAACAGCAGACCGAGGAAGTAGACGCGATTACCATTATTCCCTGACTACAGAACCGGATGGCCTCACGTGCGCGCCTGATGCCTGGCGGCTGCTCGTAGCGAGCCGACAGCCAGTCGTCGGCGCCAAATCGCAACCAGAGCAGCAAGGGGATCGATCCGGCAGTCAACAGGCCCCAGGCAAACTGAACCATGGCGGGTGCGACGAGTGGTGCAATTTCTGCTGGCTTGTCGGCTTGGAGAAGGCCGCTAGACAGCGCTGCGAAAGCAGCAGCATTTGCAATTCCAAGTGTTGTGAAAAACCGACGGAACCAGAAGTTCGCCCCTTCGGCGGCAGCCTTCTCCCGGTCAAGTCTCGCGGTACGCTCTTCAGCTCGACGGGCTGCGCGCAGCTTAGGCAGAAGCGCGTCCAACTGGTGCGTCAGATTCATGCGCCGGATCAAAAGCTCAGCTTTCTTTTTGCCCTCAGCGCCGTCAGTCAACCTCCTCACCTGATCGAGTTCCTGTTCGATCCGGCGAATGGTGTGCTCAATTTCTTCGGATGGCTCCATAAGCTGAAGCCTAGCTCAACCATGGCGACGGTCAAATGACGCGCGTCGCCTATGTCCGCAAGACGACCGGAGTCCGGCGCGAGCCAGGTGGTCTGGAGCGCGCCGTTCTGATGTTGGTCGGCGACGGCTGCACGACCAGTCTGGCGATAGCCGAGATGCTCGGCACCTCGATCGACAACGTCAACGGCGCCCTTGGTCGGCTGGAGCGCGGCGGAAGCGGCAGACGCAGTGACTGTAGGGTTCCGATCGTCTGGGACATCACCGCGCATGGCCGCCTGATCGTCAGCGACGAGGGTCAGTGGACGTGAGCGTTATCGCCGCCGCTCTGAAGCACATGCTTGCCGCCGGCATGTCGCACGACGCGATCGTCGCGGCTGTCGAGGAGATGGAGGCTGTGCGCCCGGCGGAGCCGGCGCGAACCGCCCGCCAGGAGCGAAACGCCCGCTACTATGAGGCTCGGAAAGCCCGTCTTGAGGCGTCTGAAAAGCGTCTTAATCCGTCTTGTTCGTCTGAAACGTCTGAACCCCTTTCCCTCCCTCCTTCCCCCCAGACCCCCCAACCACCCACCCATACCCGTGGTGGTGTGACTACGCACGCGTACGAGGCGGACGACTGGCCGGCTGGCGAGACCGCGATGGACCACGCCGCTCGTCTGGCCACGATGGACCGCAACATCGACACGGCCCGCAAGCCCGGCCTGATCACGACTTTGGGGGAGGTGGCGCGCTGGCGTCAGCTCGGGTGGAGCTGGGAGCTCGATGTCCTGCCGGCCGTCCGCGCCCACGGCCAGCGGGCAGGGCCAGACCCTGTCTCAAGCTGGAAATTCTTCACCGAGGCCATTGGCCGCGCCCATGCCGCCAGGACCCGCCCAGACGAAAGCTTCACCCCGCAGGCCAAGAGGCCAAGCCATGACCGACCTGACCACGCACAGCGAAAATTCGACCAACGCCAAGCTGCCCATGCCGATGATTTCGAGGGGGCTCGGCGCGCTGCTGAACGTCGAACCGCAAAACTCGCGAGCGGTTTCTGAGATCGTCAGCACGCCAGCGCTGCTGGACGAAGCCAGACGGCTGCTTCCCGACCTGCAACGATATGCGACCCAGCCCGCCGGGCCGGAAGGGGTCTATCGCGTCCTCGCGTCGCGCAGAGTGATTTTTCCTCAGCCAGTCAGGACACCGGAGGAGTCGGACGCCTGGTACGGCGCCTACTACGATGTTTGCGCCGACCTGCCAGAAACCGCCCTTGAAGTCGGAATGCAGGCGTGGGTGGCCAAACCAGACAGCCAGTTCATGCCCAAGCCTGGAGAGCTTAGGGCGTTGGCCCTGGCCACACCGTCGAGGCTCGTCCGAGCTGTCGACCGCTGCCGAGCCGCTGTCGAGTACGAGGCGCCTAAGCCACCGATCGAGAGCCCGTACGACTTCGGCTCTACGATGCGCCGACCGCCGCCGCTCCCGACCGCCGCCGACCGAGAACACGTCAGGCGTCAAATGCGCGACTTCCTCGCCAAGGACGACGACCGCCGCGCCAAAGCGGACCACAAGCGCCGAAATGACGGTCCCAGCATCGCGGGACCTGCCGATGAGAAGGGCGTCACACCGGCCATGCGGGCATTGCTGGCCAAGAGAGACCAAGGCACGGCGGCATGAAGCAGTCGAACCGCTACGCAGTCGCCATGAGCGACCCTTGCTTGGTCCAAGTCCTAGACATGGTTCGGCGTATTGAGGCTCAGGCGCCAGATGACCTGATCGCGATAGCGAAAGCCTCGCCGCGCCGAAACGACACCGTTGCTAAGTGGTTCGAACGCCGGCGTCACGCCGTAATCCAGGCTGCAGCCGATGCCGCAGCTCTCGGTGAAGCGTTGGCCCTCGCAAATGCCGAGATCAAGCGGTTACGGCGCGATTTGGCGGAGCGTGGAGACATTAATGGGATCCGAGAGAGCCGGTCCCGTTTCGAGATCGCCGGAGGCGTCGGATGAAGCAGTCCCACCGTCTCGCCCTTAAAGGCATCGCCGAAGTGCTCGACACCGCGGACGTTCCCTGGCGAGCCCAGCAGGGCGGCAAGCACCTCTGCGTGATCGTGACTGGCCCGAACGGTGAAGAGCATAAGATGCCAGTCAGCGGATCACCGCGCGACGCCGACGCCGTCCTGAGTTTCCAGCGCCAGCAGGCCCAGCGCATCCTTGTGCGCCTGGGTATCGGATTCCACCGTGGCGCCCGCCACGCCGAGCGGAAGTGCTGCCGCAAGGGCCCGCCGCCGCCGAAGGCCACCGTCCTGACATTCGACCGGCCCGACCACGACAAGGGGCCATATCGAGACCCATGGGCGGCTTTTAGGGAGCGGAGCACATGATCCAACTCGGCAAAGGGCGGCTGTTGGTTCAGTCACTCTCGGACTCTGATGAATGGGAAGAGTTAGGCGCGCAGCCTGCTCCGTCATCCAAGAGAAAATTCGTCAACCGACAATCGGTAATCACCGGCATAGGCGAAGCACTCGTAAACCGTCACGCCCGCCGACGCTTCGACGCTTTGGCCAGAAGCCGCCGCGTGACGACCACCACCACAACAGGCATACCATCCTAGAAAGGAACACCCGCATGGACACCATCCACACTGTAGCCGTCTACGGCGGCGTGCCGGTTCTCTGGGCCATCGCCTACGCCATTTCTCAGTGGGCAGGCTCTCGCTGGCCGTCGAAGGGCGAAGACTGAGGCGCATCTGGACCATGTCCGGCCTATCCAGACCGATGCCGCCTGCCGACCTGATGGAGAGCTTGGTCCGCTCGTTTATGCCGAGCCCGGAGCTCGATGCATGGGCCCGCGCGACGTTCATCGCCCCGGGCGCTGCACTCTGGAACGAGGACCACGACCACCTGAACCGCGCCGCGCTCGGCTTCGTTTGGACGACTGTCCCCAATAGGCGGGGAGGGAACTTGGTCGCCGGCCAGTGCGAGATCATGCCGCCTATGGCGATGGGGAAATGGCAACGGGCCCGCGCCGAGCAGCAGATTGCCGAGTGGTTCGGCGAGGTTCCGGACTTCCTGATCACGATCGACGCGAACTATGCCCAGGTCTGCGACGATCCCGAGTTCTGCGCCCTTGTTGACCACGAACTCTACCACGCCGCCCAGGAGCTGGATCAGTTCGGAGCGCCCAAGTTCACGAGGGACGGTCGACCAAAGTTCGGCCTTAAGGGACATGACGTGGAGGAATTCGTCGGGATCGTGCGCCGTTATGGGGCCGGACCGGCCGCGGGCGCGACCCAGGCTCTCGTCGAAGCGGCGAGCCGTCGACCCGAGATCGCCGCGGCGCAGATCAGCCAGGCGTGCGGCACATGTCGCATGCTGAAGGCGGCCTGAGGCTGACCTGATGGCAAAGCGCCCAGAACCCACGCTCAACGACGAGGCCCGCGCCTATGTGGTGGCGGCCCTGGCATGCTTCGACCCGCCCGGGGTCGTGGCAAAGGCTGTCAGGGAGGAATTCGGTCTTCAGATCACGCCGCAGAGCGTCGAGGCCTACGACCCAACCAAGCGCGCCGGCCGGAAGCTTTCGGCCAAGTGGCGGGCCATGTTCGAAGAGACACGAGAGAAGTTCCTGAAGGACTCGGCCTCGATCGGCGCGAGCCACAAGAATGTGCGCGTCCGGGCGCTTGAGCGTATGGCGCGCCGCGCCGAGACCCAAGGCAACCTCGTCGTCGCCGCCCAGCTCTACGAGCAGATCGCCAAGGAGATGGGCAACGCCTACACGAACCGGCGGGAGCTGACGGGCAAGGACGGCAAGGACCTGCCCGTTGCGCCGGTGTCAGCGGTGGCGATCTTCGCCCTGCCGGATAACGGCCGAGGCTGATGCAAGGCGGAGTAGCGCGATGAGCGCCATGGTCGCCGAGCGGCCCACTATCGGTCACAACGGTGGCCCGGCGATTGACGAAACCACGATCAAGCCGCAACCAGGCCCGCAGACCGCCTTTCTCGCCACGTCGGCAGACATCGCGATCTATGGCGGCGGCGCCGGCGGCGGGAAGACCTGGGCGCTGCTGCTTGAAGACCTGCGCCACATACACAACCCAGGCTTCGGTTCGGTCACCTTCCGTCGCTCCACGGTGCAGATCCGAAACGAGGGCGGCCTTTGGGACGAGAGCGCCAACCTCTACCCGCTCGTCGGCGCCGAGCCGAAAGAGCATGTGCTGTCGTGGAGGTTCCCGTCCGGAGCGACGGCCAGCTTCGCCCACCTCGAGCACGACAAGACCCGGTTCAACTGGCAGGGGTCGCAAATCCCTCTGATCAAGTTCGACGAGCTGACGCACTTCAGCGCGGTCCAGTTCTGGTACATGGTCAGCCGCAACCGCTCCATGTGCGGCGTGCGGCCCTACATCCGGGCCACCTGCAACCCGGACGCGGACAGCTGGGTCGCCAAGTTGATCGAGTGGTGGATCGACCAGGAAACCGGCCTGCCTATCCCGGAGCGGTCCGGCGTCCTGCGCTGGTTCGTCCGTGTCGGCGAAGATTTGAAGTGGGCCGACAGCCCGGAAGACCTGGCCATCTACACGATGGTCAACGAGGACGGCGAAACCGTCCCGATCCCCGCCAAGTCCCTGACCTTCATCCCCGCCAAGCTGACCGACAACAAGGCGCTGATGGCGGCGGACCCGGCCTACATGGCGTCGCTGCTGGCCCTGCCACTGGTCGAGCGTGAGCGCTTGCTGGGCGGCAACTGGAAGATCCGGCCCGCCGCCGGCCTCTACTTCCAACGGTCGTGGTGCAGGGTCGTGGACGCTATACCCGCAGGCACGGTCTTTGGCCGCGGCTATGACCTCGCCGCCACCCCGCGCACTGCGGAGAGCCCTGACCCCGACGAGACCAGCAGCACCAAGATCGGGCGCACGCCAGATGGCCGCTACATCGTGGTCGACAACCACAGCGACGCCCTGAGCCCGGCGAAGGTGGAACAGCTCATCAGGAACACCGCCTCGCAAGACGGTCTGATGTGCACGATCTCGCTTCCGCAGGATCCTGGCCAAGCAGGCAAGAGCCAGGTCGCCGGTCTGGTGAAGATGCTCAGCGGCTACACCGTGAAGTCATCCACCGAGACCGGCGACAAGGTGACCCGCTTCTCGCTGTTCTCGTCGCAGGCCGAGCACGGCAATGTGGATGTGCTACGCGGTCCCTGGAACGACAAGTGGTTCACGGCGCTGGAGGGCTTCCCGACCGCAAAGCACGATGACGACGCCGACAGCACTTCGCGGGCATTCGAGATCGTGGCCCTGGGGTCGAGCTACACCCTCGACAACCTGTAAGGTTGGGCCGGCCCGAAGACCGGCCCTTAGCTCCTACGCGCTGATGTTCTTCTTGAGCCAGTCAACACCTTCGGGAATGCCGTGCAAGGTCCCCCACTGACCGGGAGATTTCAGCTCGATCACCACGATGCGGTCGTTGCTATCAACCACCGACCTCATGGAGTCGCGGATAGCGCCAGCGGTGCCGTTGATCTCAGCCAACCAAACAGACTCGGCAACCTTCTTCGCCTTCCAGTTCTCGCGAAGGAGCTTGTAGAGATCGTCGTAGTTGCGCCCCGGAGCGCGCAGGTCATAGGTCATCATGAAGTGGGACATGGTCGTCATATCCATATGCGGCTTGACGGACCGGGGCCCTCGGGAGACACCAAGGACAGCACCGGCCGCCAAACGGCAGGGTGGTGACCCGCTCCTCCTCGGTTTCTGAGGCCTAGGTGGAGGAGCGGGTCGGACAACCGCTCCGATAGCGGAGCGGCAGCTACACTTTCCCACAACATGATGCACACCATCTAGTGGTCATTATTGTGGAGCGCACCGGATGTTGTGGGCGGATTGGGTAACCACTTGTGAATAGGGTTGCGCAAGCTGACCTTGGGAGCAGTCGCGCCGTTGGCGTACGCCGTCAAAACCGCCCCTCGCCAACCGATCCACCTCTCGGCATACCTGACCTAAAGCGCCGTCGGATGACGCCGCATGCCCTGAGATGGAGGTTGCGATGGTGATCCGAAGCCCGGTCGTTTCGGACGAGGTCGGCCAGTCGATTGCGGCCACGCCGGTGTATCCGGTTGGAGTGGATGCGGCCGGAGCGCCGGTGTCGATCGGCTACACCGATGCGGCCGGATATCCCGCGGGTTCAACCATTCTGCAGGGGTCGAGCGGAAACGTCGCCGCCGCCTCGGCTTCTGTCACTCTGGCCAGCGCGACCAGTCAGACGGTCTACCTGACCGGCTTCGATTTCACCTTCACCGGCGCTACGGCGACCTCCAAGGTGGTCGCGACGATCACAGGCCTGGCGGGCGGAACCAGGAGCTATGTGATTGCGGTTCCCGCCGGCGTGGATGTGGCCGGGCAACCCCTGGCTCTGCGCTTTGATCCCCCGTTGAAGGCCGCGGCGACCGCTACCGACGTCGTCCTGAGCGTCCCTTCGCTCGGAGCCGGCAACACGAACGCTACCCTCAATGCTCAGGGCTTCCGGGTCTGATGCGCGCCTATCGCCCGTACGCAGAGCCGACACCGTGGGTGGATACGGCTCAGAGGATCATCGCTGGGGCTGCGGGCGCAAGCTTGATCCCTGTCATGGCATCGCCGCCGACGATCAGCATTGGAGCCAACGGTGCGACCAGCACCGTCGTTTCCGGCCAGTCGGTGTTCACGCCTTCTCGCACCTTCGCGGATCCTGCTGTCACGCCACGAGGCTGCATCATCGACGGCACAGGTTTCGCGCGAAACGTGGACATCGGCGTCTATCCTAATGTCGACGTTCGCCGGGGTTGCGGCTGGGGTGCGGCTATCAGGACCGATAGCCAGACGATCGATTTTTCGATCAACTCGACCGCGGGAGCGACGCACCGGATCCAGTTCAACGTGAACGGGGAGCGGGTCGGAACCGCCGATACCGGGGTGACGGCCGACAGCGGCAACAGGTATGTGAAGCTGACCTTTGGTTCTTCCGCCATGCGTACGATCGAGGCGTTCTTCACCAACTCCTCGACCATTCGTGGCTTCAACATCGCGCCAGGCGCCACGATCCAGACCGCGCCGATCACAGGAGATGTCAAGTCGGTCGTCCTGACTGACAGTTACGGCGTCATCCAGAACACCCTGCGCAACCGCAACAACATGTACTGGCGCATGATGGAGCTGCTAGGCATTCCTGACGCCAACGTCTCGGGATCGGGTGGAACGGGCTGGTTGGAGCGGGGCCCAGCGAAGAACCTGGGCGACCGAGGCGTTGCGGACGCCGGACGCCGCGGTCCGGTCGAGCTGATCGTCGTGGGCCTGGGCATCAACGACCGCAACCGAAGCCCTGCCGACGTTCGGGCGCAGGTCGCGGCGACCACGCAAGCCCTGATGTTGGCGAATCCCCGAGCCCTGCTGTTCAACATCATGCCCATGTGGGAGCCGCAGGGCCGCACCCCGCGATCCATCAGCGATGCCGTACGCATGGGCTGGGATGACGTCGCCGATCCTCGACGCATGGGCCAAGCTGACCCCTATGGCCTGGTCACTGGAACAGGCCGAGTTGGTTCGCCCAAGGGCGACGGCAATGCGGATATCTTCATCGGCGATCCCGGCAACACCGACGGTCTGCACCCCAGCGACAACGTCAATCTCGCCCTGAGCGGCCACTACATGTACGGCTCGTGGGCGGCCGGGAAGCTCCTGGAGTTTTGCCACCGCGTGACTGGCACTTAGGCGCGTCAGGCCACTACCGCTCCGGTCGCAACCTAGGCATACCCATAGGCAAGCAACGTCGAGATGACGTCGCGATCCCAAGATGGAGCGGTCAGTGACCGAGAACGAGTCCAAGCCACCCGTGCATTGGTCGGAGCGGCTTCAGGTCTTCCTTGCCGAAACCGCTCGGCCATTGGCGATCATCGGCTCGACCATCGGCGCCAATACAGCCACGGTCATCGTAGCTTTCAGCGTCAGCGGCGACGCAGCGGCGGCCGCGATCTTCGTGGGCGCCGTCTACACGGGCCTGTCGGCGCTCTATGCCGCGAAGGCTTGGGAGCAATCCCAGGCCGGCAAGCACGCCGCAAGCATTGAAGTGGCCAAGGTTACGGCTCCTGCTTCAGGGGGCGTGTGATGGGTGACGGCACCAACCAGGACATTCTCAACGGGATCACCCTGCAGCGCATCGAGAAAGCGCTAGGAGATTTCCGCGACGAGACCCGCCGGGAGATCGCGGCCCTTAAGGACGCCATCGGCTGGGAGCGCACTGACGAGAAGGGCGAACCCATCGGAACTGGGCTCACGGGCCGCGTGATGCGCCAGGAGAACGCCCTGAAGGCCAAGGTCACCGCCTTCGACGGCATGCGCAAGTACGCGACCGGCGCCACGGCCGGGATGGGACTGATGATCATCGCGATCTGGTGGCTGATCGCTGACAAGGTTCAGGGGCTTCTGAAATGAACCCGAGCCAGCGCATCATCGACTTCATCAAGGGCTACGAGAAGTGCCGGCTGAAAGCCTATCTGCCGACCAAGGATGACGTTCCGACAATCGGGTGGGGATCGACCGGACCTGATATCAGGCTCGGCATGGTGTGGTCCCAGGCCCAGGCTGACGCCCGCTTTTCCGCCGACCTAGCAAGGTTCGCGGGCAAGGTGGCGTCTCTCACCGGCTCCTCGCCCACGACCCAGGCGCAGTTCGATGCCCTGGTCAGCTTCGCCTATAACGTGGGCTACGGCGATGGCGGCCTGAAGACGTCGACCCTCCTACGTATGCACAAGGCTGGCGACTATGCCGGTGCGGCGCTCCAGTTCGCCCGTTGGGATAAGCAGGCTGGAAAGCCCCTCGTCGGACTCGCCCGCCGGCGCGCCGCGGAGGCGCAGATCTATCGAGGTGAGGCGTGACGGCTCTGTTGATGGCCGCCTGCCTAGGCATCCTCCTGGCGCCAGGTCTCTTGATCCTTGCCGGCTTCCTTCTGATCCGGAGCTGGCTGCGGTGATGACGCTCGCGCCCATCGTACCCTACGTCGCGGGCGTCATGATCGCCCTGACTGCGTTCGGCGCTGTCCAGACCTGGCGCATCGGCCGTCTGAAGTTCGAGGCCAACGTCGCGGCCGGCGAGATCAAGGCTCTCGGCGAGGCCAAGTCCGCCAGCGAACGCCTCCGCGACAAGGAAGGGCAGGGCGCAACTGTGTCTTATGAAGGCCTCGCCGTCGCCTGCGCCGGACGCCTGCCGATCACCATCCAGGCCGGCCGAACCCTCGAAAGGATCACCAATGCGCAGCCGAACCCTGATGGCTCTCGCGGCATGTGTGACGATCAGTGCGTGCGCGAGCTTGCCGGCCAGGCCGAACCTGTCGCCGGAGCGCTGCCCCGGTGAGGCGACCGCCGCCGTTCCAGCGACGCCCCGCGTGCCCGATGGCGCTGGCTTTCCGCTGCCCGTCACCCCCGAAGAACGCGCCGCCGTGGCCAAGTACGGCGCATGGCTGACGGCCGAGGGAGCCGACAACGCCGAGAAGACCCGCCGCCTCGTCGCCGTGAAGGCTTGGTGCGACGCCCGCAAGTGACAAGGGCCGCCCGGCCCGCCATACCTGACCCTATGGAGCGTCGAGATGACGCCCCGGTCCCATTGTAGGAGCAGGCATGCGCAGCGCGCCGCAATCCACCGGTCGCAAGGGCGGTCTGGCTGTCAGCGACGGCTTTGCAAGCCTGATCAGCGGCGTAGGCACCTCGGCCGACAAGAACATCGCCAACCGCTACGGCTTCGACACCCGGTTCCTGGACTCACACACCGACTGCGAGGCAGCTTACCGAACGTCCTGGGTCGTTCGGAAGGCTCACGACCTGCCGCCCTTCGACATGACGCGGAAGTGGCGAAACTGGCAGGCGGATGCTGAACAGATCCAGAAAATCGAGGATGAGGAGCGCCGCCTTGGGCTTCGGGCGAAGACGCGGCTGGCCCTGTTCTATGCCCGGCTCTACGGTGGCGGCGCGCTGATCCTTGGCGCTGCTGACGACCCGACCCTCCCGATGAGGCCCGAAACTGTGGCGCAGGGTGGTCTGCAGTTCATCCACGCCGTTTCCCGATGGCAGATCAGCTACACCGAGATCGATCGAAACCCGCTCTCGACCACCTTTGGCCAGCCCAAGATGTGGCAGCTCACCGGTGAGGGCGTCTCGATCGATATCCATCCGTCGCGCGTGATCCCTTTCATTGGTCAGCCCACCGTCGGCATGCAAAGCGCCACGGATCAGTTCTGGGGCGATCCGCTCATGGTTTCCATCTGGGACGCCGTGACGAACGCTGACCTCGTCCAAGCGGGCATCGCGGCCCTGGTCCAAGAGGCCAAGACCGACACTCTGAAGGTCCCGAACTTCATGTCGCAGGTTGGGACTGCCGAGTATGAGGCGCGCTTCCTCCGCCGCGTCGAGCTGGCCAACCTGTCGAAGTCCGTCATGCGCACCCGGCTGATCGACAAGGACGAGGAATGGGACACCCAACAGGTCAATTTCGCTGGCTTGCCCGATGTGGAGCGTCAGAAGCTCCAGCTCGTCGCGGCCGCCTGCGACATTCCGGTCACCCGCTTCCTGGGCGAGGCGCCCAAGGGCCTCAATGCCACCGGCCAGGGGGACGAAGACAACTACAACGCCATGATCGCGGCCAAGCAGGAAAACGAGGCGCGTCCAACCCTGGCTCCGCTCGATGAGGTGCTGATCCGCTCGGCTCTTGGCGAACGCCCTGAGGAAATCCACTACGCTTGGGCGCCTCTTGCCGATGCGGAGCCTAAGGAAGCCGCCGAGATCGAGAAGCTGGAGGCCGAGACGATCGACCTCTATCAGAAGACGGGCCTGATCCCGATCGAAGCCCTGGCCAAGTCTGCCCAGAACCGGATGGTGGAGAGCGGCCGTTTCCCGGGCCTAGAGGTCGGGTTGGCGGAAGCGGATGACGGCCTCGACATTCCGGCGTTGGAGGGAGGGCCGGATCCAGCCAACGAGCAAGACCCGTCAGCGCTCACCCAACCGCCCGCCGGCCAGCGCCAGGCCGCCAACGACGCCGCGCCGCGGACCCTCTACGTGTCCCGCAAGCTGCTCAACGCCGACGAGTTCATCCGTTGGGCCAAGGGCCAGGGCTTCACCACCACCCAGAAGGCGGAGGACATGCACGTCACCGTCTGCTTCAGCCGCGCGCCTGTCGACTGGATGGAGATGGGGACCGACTGGAGCGGAGACGAAAAGGGCTGGCTGCGCGTACCGGCCGGCGGCCCGCGACTGATCGAGCGGTTGGGCGAGGGAGGCAAGGCTGTCGTGCTCGCCTTCGTCAACGAGAGCCTGACCTGGCGCCACGAGCGCTTCATCAACGCCGGCGCCTCGTGGGACTGGCCCGCATACCAGCCGCACGTGACCATCACCTGGGACGCTGGCGACCTCGATCTGTCGAAGGTCGAGCCATACACCGGGCCGCTGGTGTTCGGACCGGAGATCTTCGCCGAGGTGAAGGAAGACTGGGCGAAGTCGATCAGCGAGGCCTAGGTCATGGACTTCGACCTCGCCGCCATGGCTCGCCGCGCCGGCGTCAGCCGGTCGATGGACTTCCGCATCATCGTGCCGACGAAGGCCCTGCAGGACGACCTGGCCCGCATCTACATGAAGGTTTTGCGGGCCTGGGCGACCGTGGCGCGCGACCGCATCTTGCCGGCCTACTCGCAGGCCCTGGAGCGCCGCGCCGCCCGCGACGGCATGGTGCGCGACGACGCCGGGCCGCTGGGCGACCTGTTCCGCGAGTTGGGCCCGGAGTTCGAGCGCCTGCTCCTGACCCTCACGCCAGAGCTGCGCGACTGGACCGTCCTCGTGGAGCGCTGGCACCGGGAGAAGTGGATCGCCGCCGTCTACACCGCCACGGGCGTCGACCTGACCACCATGCTTGGCCCCCTGGAGGTCCAGCAGGCCATGGCAGACATCCTGGCTTGGAACGTTTCGCTGATCTCAGATGTGTCCGCCCAGGCTCAGAGCAAGATCGCGGCCGAGGTGTTCGCAGGCTACCAGCGCCGGGCGCCCGCGCGCGAGGTGGCGAAGGGCATCCAGGCCGTGCTCCAGACATCCCGCCGCCGTTCGCTCAACATCGCATCCGATCAGCTGAACAAGCTCTCGTCGGAGCTAGACGCCGAGCGCCAGCGCCAGGCGGGTCTCGACGAATGGAAGTGGCGCCATTCCGGCAAGCTCCACCCCCGGCTCTGGCACAAGGAGCGGGACGGGAACATCTACACCGACAAGACGGCGCCGAAGGACCTGCCGGGGCAGCTTCCGTTCTGCGGTTGCAAGCGGCAGGCCATTTTGATGCTGTAGCGCTTCCAACAGGTGGAGAGGAGCAAATGGCAGCGCGCGACAGGTGGTCATGGTCTGTCAAATGTGACGATTGCGGCACAAGTGGTACGGTTAAGGTGTCTGAAGACGACCACCCGTACATGAAAGACCCGGATTTTCAGGTTGATAGCGTAAGTGTGGGTTTCGCAGTCGCGAAGCGGGGACGCAGCGCCGTTGACACGAAAATTATGTGCACTGGCTGCGGTAAAGTTGTCGGCTGACAAGATCTTTTCGCTCGGCGGGCGCCTGGCAACAGAAGCCCGCCACCCCCTTTGCATCAGCCGAAACCATCGGCATACCTACCCTCACGGCCCAAGAGATTGGGTCGGTTGGCCGTCGAGATGACGCCCGATCGCTAGAACGAGGTTGGTATGCGGGTTGTCGATACCGTAGCGCTGGACGAGGAGTCCGTTCGCATCACTGCGGACGGCTACCTCGTGGCTGACGCCCGTATCGCGCGCACCGGGATCCAGACCTATCTAGCCTCGGAACTCGGCATGAAGGACGCGCAGCCCGGACAGGTGATCCGCGTGCTGCGCTCCGCCGACGAGGTGTTCGACAAGGCCTCCATGGCCTCGATCGCCTGGCGTCCGCTGACCAATGACCACCCTAAAGACATGGTGACCGCCAAGACCTGGCGGCGCGACGCGATCGGTCAGCTTGGCGACGCGGTGAAGCGCGAGACCGCCCAGGACGGCGAGTACATCCGCGTCCCCCTGACCATGATGGACGGCGACGCCATCAGCCAGTATCGCGCCGGCAAGCGCGAACTGTCAGTCGGCTATACCTGCGACGTCGACTGGACGCCTGGCGTCACCGACGGCGGCGAGGCCTACGACGCCCGCCAGACCAACATCCGAGCCAATCACCTGGCCCTGGTCCATCGCGGCCGGGCCGGTTCCGCCTGTCGCATTGGCGACTCCTGGCCTCATCGAGACGATGACGCCCATCCCGTGAAGGACAAGTCCATGACCCTCAAGACCATCCTGGTCGATAGCCTGCAGGTCGAGACGACCGACGCGGGCGAAGCCGCGATCAAGAAGCTGCTGGGCGACAACGCCGCCCTGAAGGATGCTGCTGCGAAGGCCGATGCCGCCCACGCCCTGGCGATCAAGGCCAAGGACGAGCAGATCGCCAAGCTGGACGCCGAGGTCGCCACCCTGAAGGGCCAAGTGCTCACTGGCGACGCTCTGGACAAAGCCATCGCCGCGCGCGGCAAGCTGATCGGCGACGCCAAGAAGATCGCGGGCGAGGCCCTGGTCACCGACGGCAAATCGGACGCCGAGATCAAGAAGGCCGCCGTGCTGGCCAAGCTGGGCGACACCTACGCCGGACGCGACGCCACCTTCTTCGATCACGCCTTCGAAATCCAGCTGGCCCAGGTCGGCGACAGTTCGACCCAGCGCAACCACCTCGCCGACGCGATCGGAGCGGGCGCCGGCGCGATCATCGGCGATGCCGCCGAACAGGCCGCAAAAGCGGCCCGCGCCAGCTACATGGCCGCCCTTCGCGGTGAGAAGGCTTAACCCAAACACCCGGCGCGTCGCGAGACGCCCCTTTCCCTCAAGAAGGAGCGCCAGAAATGGCCACCTACCAGACCACCTACAGCGAGGCCCCCGCCAAGGGCCTGTCGGGTCAGATCGCCAATGCCGAACTGGCCAACGTCATTTCGCGCACCGTCGAGAGCGCTGCCGGCATCGAGTTCGGCCAGCCCGCCTTCCGTGGCGTGGGCGATCATGGCGTGGTTGTGGGCGGCGCCTTCGCCGCCACCGGCGCCGGTTCTGCCGCTGCCTCTGGCAACGTTGGGACCGGCACGATCACCGCCACCCCGGCCGTCGCCGCTCCCGCCAAGCAGGGGCGCTACCGGATCGTGCTGATCGCTACCGGGGCTACGGCGCCGTTCCTGGTCTACGACCCCACCGGCATCGTCGTCGGCGATGGTGTCGTCGCTACCGCCGCGACTATCGACGGCATCGGCCCGTTCACGGTCTCGAACGCCGGCACCATGACGGCGGGCGACACCTACTACATCGACGTGACGTACACCGCGAACGCTCAGTTCGTCGGCCTGGCCGTGCTGAACCCGGCCGTGCCGCCGGTCGCGCCCGGCTCGACGCTGGTGGACGGCTACCCGCAGTACTTCACCGGCGCCTTCATGACGCAGGGCCCAATGTACGTCACGGCCGGCGCCTCGGTGCAGGACGGTCAGGACGCCTACTGGAATCCCGCGACCAAGCGCTACACCAACAACACCTCGCACATTCGCATCCCGCGGCTGACCTTCGACACCAGCGGCGCCGATGGTGACGTTGTCGAGGTCTCGCTCAAAAACCGCTAACCCAGACCCTCGCGCGTCGAGAGACGCCCGACCTCCCTGAGAAGGAAAACAGGCCATGCGCCAAGGTTTCATCGACGCCAACGGGGTCTTCGACGCCCAGGCGGCCCTGCCGTTCGTGATCGGGCAGGGCCGCAACATCGAGACCAAGATCTACAAGAAGCGGTACCCGTCCTACGACTATGCTTCGGTCATCCCCGTGGTGACCGAAGGCAACGAATGGGCGATCGGCACCACCTTCTTCACGGTGGACGTCGCCGGCGAGGCCAAGTTCATCTCCGGCTCGGCCAACGACATGCCGATGGTCTCGCAGACCCGCGACCAGAACTCGCACGACTTCGCCATGATCGGCTCTGGCTGGGACTGGACGATCGAGCAGATCAATCAGGCGTCGATGTACGGCGTCCCGCTGACGGCCACGGACGCCATGACGGCCTCCGATAGCGTGGAGCGGATGCTCTACAACATCGCCATGACTGGCTCGACCGAGAAGAGCTGGACCGGGTTCGTCAATGATCCGAACGTCAGCCGCGCGGACGTCGCCACGGCCGGCACGTTCTGGGGCAGCAAGACCAACGAGCAGATCCTCGCCGACGTGAACGGCGCGCTGACGCGGGTCAACACGCAGACGAAGGAAGTCGAGTACGCCGACAGTCTGGCTCTGCCGCCCGAGGCGTTCCGCATCATTGCCACCCGCCGCCTGGGCGAGGGCGACGGCTTCGCCACGCTGCTCGAATACATCCGCAAGAACAACGTCTACACGGCCGAGACCCAGCAGCCGCTGAACATCTTCTCGGTTCGCGCGCTGGCCACGGCCTCGCAGGACGGCGGCGGTCGCATGGTCGCCTTCCGGCGCGATGAAGAAGTGATCCGCTTCCATCTGCCGATGCCCAAGCGCGTCCTGGCTCCCCGCCAGAAGTCGCTCATGGGCTTCGAGCAAGGGATCATCGCCCGGACTGGCGGCGTCGAGGTGCGTCTGCCCGGCGCCATGGCCTACGCCGACGAGATCACCGCGCCGCCGACCTAAGGCCGGCTGACAAGCTCCCTGACCCTATGGCCCCGACCGGAAACGGCGGGGCCGTCTTTTTCTGAGCGCAGCCTGGAGGCATCACATGCGCGTCACGATCACCAACAACTCCAAAGCGCCGCAGGGCGTCTACGCTGATGACGGGTTGCGCTTCATCGAGCCAGGAGCGCAGCGCACCATCACAGTGGCCGAAGACTATGTGGACCGCGTCAAGTCGCTGCCGTTCTTCGCTGTAGAGATGCACCAGACGATCAAGGCAGGCATCGTCTCACCCGAAGAGTCCTCCGCCAGCGTCACCGGCAAAGTCGCCGAGACCTTCGACGCCGAACTGCTGGAGGCCGCGACCGACGCGGAGCTGGCCGAGATGCACAAGGACAAGTTCGGAAAGGCCCCGCACCATGCCGCCAAGCGGGAAACGATCATCGCCAAGCTGGCCGGCACGGGCGAGGCCTAATCCGTGGCCTTCCTCGCCCCCACCATCGCCGACTTCCGCGCCCGGTTCCCTCGAGCGACGGCGGACAAGGTCCCCGACACCATGGTGGCCCAGGCGCTGGCTCGGGCCGCCCGCCAGGTCGACACAACGTGGACGGAGGGCGACTTCGCCGAGGGGCAACTGCTTTACGCGGCCGCCTGGCTGACGAATGAGGGCTTCTGGCCCGGAGCCGAGGGCGAGGCGGCCGCCGCCGGCGCGTCTGGATTCAAAGTTATGAAGTCGGGTCAGCTTTCGCTCGAGCGCTTCGACAACGGCGCGTCGAGCGGCGGCGGCCAGACCGACCCCGTCCTGGCGACAGGCTACGGACAGGAGTTCGCCGCGCTTCGGGCCCAGAACGTCGGAGGGCCGCGCGTCACTAGCGCAGGGGCCGTGCCGTACTGCGGAGGCTGGCCGTGGGGCTTCTAGACGGCGACATGCAGGCGGTGTTCGGCGCGGCCTTCGCGCCGCTCTACCTGCCTGGCACGCTGCACAAGCAGACCCGCACCGACACCGACGACGGCGACGTTGAGGTGGCTTGGACCGACAGCCTGATCCGCTATCAGCCCGACAAGGTCACTGAGGCGATGAGGCAGGCCGAAGGCTACACCGATCGCGACGCGGCGTTCCTGATCCTCCAGGCCGGTGTCGAGCCGTTCAACACCGACGCCGAGTTGACCGCCAAGCAGGCGCCGGCCGAGCCGGAACGACGCTGGGCCGTGAAGTCGTGCGAGAGCGATCCGGCCGGCACGCATTGGGTCGTCCGCGCGAGCCCAGCCTGATGGCCCGCATCACCGGCGCCAAGGCCCACGCGGCCCGCCTGAAGCGGATCCAGGGTGAGGAGATGGTGCGCGAGGTGGGCAAGGCGCTCTATGTGGCCGGCAACATGATCGAGGTGGAGGCCGAAATCTCCATCACGACCGGCTCCGTGAGCGGCAAGGGCCATGTGCCCTCCAAGCCAGGCCAGCCCCCCAATCGAGACACCGGCATGCTCGATGGCAACATTGAGACCGTGCTGGTCGAGCCGCTGAAGGTCGAAATCTCTTCCAACGCGCCGTACTCAGCGGCCCTGGAGTTCGGCACGTCCAAGATGGCGGCGCGCCCGTTCATGCGTCCGGCCGCGCAGAAGAAGAAGGCCGAGGCTGTCGAACTCGTCCGGCGCGCCGTCAAGAAGGTGGTTGACCAGGCGGGGAGGGGAATTCCGAGGGGGTAGGCCGACCTGCCAACCGCTGGCATACCTACCCATGCACCCCCTCGGCGCGTCGCGAGACGCCCCTTTCCCATAGCTGGAGGACCACCCATGGTCGCAGGCGTAACCGCATCCATCGCGGTCAACATCAAGTCGCAGTTGGTCGGCGTCGGCGACCTGGGCACCCCGCGGGTTCCGGTGAACGTCGAGGCGTTGCTCAGCCTCACGGCCGGGACGGACGCGACGTCGAAGGCCAACGTGCTGTTCGCAGACACCCGCACCCTGGCGGCTTCGGCGACCGAGAACCTCGACCTGGCCGGCGCGCTGGCCGACGCCCTCGGCGCCACCTTCACCGCCGCCGAGGTCGTGGCGATCTATGTGAAGGCTGCGGCAGGCAACACCAACAGCGTCGTGCTGTTCGGCGCGGCGTCGAACGCCTTCAACGGCCCGCTGTCGGGCACCACGCCCAAGCTGACGCTGGCGCCGGGCGATTTCGCTCTGTTGACCTGCAAGAACGGCTGGACGGTGACGGCCGGCACCGGCGATCTGATCCTGGTGGCCAATAGTGGCTCGGGCACTCCGGTCTCCTACGACATCGTGGTGATCGGCCGCACGGTCGCCGCCTAAGCCGTGGCCCGCGACGCTTCCCTCTGGGTTCGCAAGGCCCTCGTGTCGGCCCTCAAGGCTGACGCGGGGGTGAGCAGTGTCGTGGGCTCTCGGGTCTACGGGCAGAACCCGCCGGCGGACCCGACATGGCCCTTCACCAAGCTCCAGCCCCTCACGGCCGTCCCGATGCGGGCCACGTGTCTGGACGGCTCGCGCTACACCATCCGCGTCAGCGGGTTCGCCAAGGGGGCGGATGAGACAGCCGTGGCCACATTGGGAGCGGCCATCTCCGCCTGCCTGGATGGTCGCTCGATCGCGTTGCCTGACGCACCATGGCCGGCGCGCCTCACCGATATCCGCTGGACTGGAACCGACATCATCCGGGATCCGGAAGAGGCCACCGGCTGGCACGCCATCGTCGCGTTCGAAGGCACTGTCACGGCCTGATATCGGCCCTTCCCAACCCCTGGCCTCGTCGGCATACCTACCCTTGGGCCCCCAAGCTCTAGGGCGGAGGGGCATGAAAGCAGCGTCGGGATGACGCCGCGAACCCATAGATGGAGCCCCGGCCCATGACTACGCCGTCGATCGTTCGCGGTACCTATGTGTCGATCCTCGTTGAGGACGACGCCAATCCCGGGACCTACATTGCGCTATGCGGCATCAGCGCCCGCACGCTCACCGAACAGGTCAACACCAACGACGTTTTCACGCGCAACTGCGACAACCCCGAGGACATTCCCTTTCGCCGGCTGATCCAGACCGGAAAGCAGTGGGACCTGTCTGGTTCGGGTCAGTACAATAGGGCCCAGGGCGCTCTGATGGGTACGCTGGTGGGCGTGCGGAAAAACTACCGCTTCCTGATCGGCGAGCCGGCCGAAGACGCCGTCTACACCTCGTATTTCCAGGGCCCGGCCATGATGACGCAGCGCCAGATCGTGGGCAACGACGACGACTTCGTCACCACGGAGCTGACCATCGGGTCGGATGGCGAGTGGACGGAGACCCAGCTGTGACGGTGACGCGCGCGGCGGTCCCGCTGTGCGCCGGCGAGTTCGAGTTCGCGGACGGGACCTACCTTTTTCAACTCAATGCGCCCCAGCGAAACGAACTGCAGAACCGGTGCGGCGTGAAGGCGCAACACCCGCTCTATGGCGAGATCGTAGTTCCGACGGGCCTTGGAGCGATCCTGTCGGCGGTGATGGCCGGCCGGTACAAGACCGGTGAGAACGGCCAGACGACGGGCCTGCTGGAAGAGGCGCGGTTCAATGAGGCGTGGCTCTATGAGATCGTGCGTCTGGCGCTGATCGGCGGCGGACGCGGCGAGCTGCGTGGACAGGAGGTCAAGGTCGGGCCGGTGGACGCCAAGAGGCTGCTCCTGCCGTACGAGACCTGCGAGCGCCCGCTGATGGAACTGTGGGACCTCGCCTTCCTGATCCTCTGGACGACCTGCAAGGGCTATATCCCGCCCAAGGAGGGCGGCGACGAGCCAAAAAAAGACCAGCCGGGGTAGGCGACGGCTTCTTCGATTACCCCGGCTACCTGGCCAACTGCGTCGATGGGTTCGGCATCTCCATCGAGGACGCCAAGGCGCTGCCGTGGGGCGAGTACCAAGCCATGTTGTGGGTGCTGAACGAGCGCCGCAAGGTCGACGATCCGGATAGCGAACCGGTGGAGGCGCCGACTTCTGACCGCGTCATGCGCAATTTCGCTCGTGTGCCCGCCGCTGCTCTTGGAAGGGCGAACTGATGACCGATGTGATCGCCGACCGCGTGATGGTCATCCTGGAGGCAGAGGACCAAGGCAAGGCTACGGTCAAGGCATGGGGCGACCAGTATGACCGGTCTCAGGCCCAGGTCGAGAAGGCTGCTGTGCGCGGCCAGAAGGCCGTGGAAGCCTCCGCATCCGCGCAAGCCCGTGCCGTTGAGAGGGCGTCCGCACGAGAACAGAAGGCGCTAGAGGAAACGGCCCGCAAGCTGGCGGCTCAGCGCCGCAACCAGGCTCTGACGATCCAGTACACGGCCAACGATGTCATCGCGTCGCTGTCATCTGGAGCCAATCCCCTGACGATCCTTGCGCAGCAGGGCGGTCAAGTCACGCAGGCGTTCGGCGGGTTGTCTGGTACGCTCAAAGCGCTGGCTCCAGTGGCCTTCTCGGCGACCGGAGCACTAACTGCCGCAGGCATTGCGCTAGGTGCGGCCGTCTTGGCGGCTGAGAAGGCGGATGCTGATTTCGCCGATCTGGAAAACTCCGTGATAGGGCTCGGTCGCGCGTCCGGTGTCTCTGCACAAGGGCTGCGCGATATCGCTGAAGCGTCCGCAAGTGCGGGCAATGTCAGCCGCGCTTCCGCCGAAGAGATGGCCATCGCCTATGCCAACACCGGCGAGATCGGTGGCAAGATCATCGGCGACCTGATCACGATCACCGACGACTATGCCCGAGCGACCGGCGTTGACGCTAAGGAAGCCACCAAGGCGCTTGGAGCGGCGTTCGCCGACCCGACCAAGGGCGCCGAGCTGCTCCAGAAGCAGTTTGGACTGTTGGATGCGAAGACGCTAGCTCTGATCAAGTCTATGCAGGACTCTGGCGATACCGCCGGCGCCCAGGCTCTGCTGTTCGACCGGCTGAGTTTCGCAATCGATGGGCAGTCTGAGAAAGTGGGGGGGCTCAAGGCGTGGTGGGACCGCCTGACGCGGTCGATCAGCGATGCAGCGGCGGCGGCCAGGGACTACGGAAAGGCCCAAGTAGAAGCTGATCAGCGAGCCCAGGCTCGGGCGTTAGGAGGCGTTCCCCTTCCTGCCGGAGAAACAGAAAGGCAAGCCAACCGGGCGGCGTTTCGGCGTGCCAGCCTCGCGCGCCGTAACCGTCTATCGACCCAAGCCGCCGAGGACATTGAGTCCCTTACGCCAGGCGGAAAGAGGCGCGCCGAGTATGAGGCGCAGATCGCACGGATCCAGCGATCCATCGCCGATGGTACGGTCTCGAACCTTGAACAAGCCAACAAGGCTATTGCTGCAGCAAAGAAGGAACTGGCGTCGATCTCGCGGGGCTTTGCCTCGTCCAACGCTGAAGATGCGGCGGCGAGGAAGGCCCTCGGCAGTAAGGCCGACCAGCAGAAGCGCAAGGCTATCGCTGAGGGACGATACTCAGGCAGTCCTGGCACCGACCGTGGCGTTCAAAGCATCGCGCTGGTGTCGGCCAACCAGTACTCGGTCAACAAGCTTCGTGATTTCAAACCCGGTATTGATCCTACCTTCAAGGCCGCCGCCGATGCCTTCGATAGGGAGACGGCGACCGAGGCTGCCGCCAAACTTCAGTCCCTTCAGCAAGAACTCTATGACAACACCTACCAAGGGATCCGAGGAGGCCTCCAGGCGGGCTTTGAGAAGGGCCTGCCTGGCGTTCTTGAGTACTTCACGCGGTCTCTTCAGACCGAACTGCTCGATGGACTGGCGCGTGGCCTGACCGACCTGGTCCGCGGCGCCCGTCCTGGAGGTTCTGGATCGAATGGCGGGCTCTTCTCTTCTGTCGCCGCGATCGGAGCCTCGATCTTCGGCCGCGCCAACGGCGGCAACGTGGTGGCTGGCCGTGCCTATCAGGTGAACGAGGGCCGACCGGAGGTCTTCGTGCCGCCGGTGTCGGGGAGGATGGTTCCGCTGTCTCGCCTCGGCGGAGGTTCGCCCACGATCATCAACCAGAACTACAGCCTGGGCCAAGGAAACCTCGTCACCGAGCGTGTTTATGCCGATTTCCAGCGCATGGCGCGGACCGAGGCGGTGAAGGCAGGTTTTCAATCCTACGCCCAGGCGATGCGGGACGCGCCGGCGGCGGTTGCCAAAAAGCAGCAGGAGCGTGGTTGATGGTAGATCGCGTTCCGCATGACTTCGCCTCGCCCGGAGTATTGCGCTGGGGGCTCGTCGGCTCGTTCATTTCCGGCGGTCAGACCATCTATGGCGAAACCCAGGAACGCCGGACCGATGGCGGCGGGGCGTGGCAGGCCTCCTTTCAGAGCATCCCGATCCTGACCACGGCTGATGCGCGCGCTTGGGAGGCGATGATGCTTCGCTTCCACCTCGGCGACACGAAAGTGATCGTGCCGCGCTGCGCCGGTCGAATGAAAGCGGACTTCAGCCGCCCGGCAGCTTTTGTGCCTCACAGCGACGAAACGCCGTTTTCTGACGAGATGCCATATGCCTCGGCGCTTTTGGCCGGCTCGTTGTCCTCCGACATCTCGCTGCGGGCCACGATCGCGACCATTGTCCTGGAGCCGGGATACGCACTCGTGGGCGGCGAGTCCTTCACGATGACCGGTCCAAAGTATGGCGACCGGCTCTATGGCGTTGCCTCCGTGCTTAGCCAGTCCGGAGGCGTGGCCACGGTGCGATTTGGGCCGCCTGCCCGAGAGGCCTATGCGGCCGGAACAGTGGTCGATTTTGCCGATCCACGATGCGTCATGCGCGCCCAGCTAGCCGATGGAGCAGATTGGGGTGACTACGACACTGCTTGGCATGCGTCGACCTCGATCGTCTTTCGGGAGACATTCAGGTGAGCTTCGACAGCGATGCCGCATATGTCCCTGACCCGCCGAGTTTCGCGATCTTCTTTCTCATGAAGGTCGGCGGGGCCGCGGCAGGTTGGATCAGGGTATGGTCTGGCGAAGGAGACTACGCGTTGCTGGCCGATGCCACCGATACCACCGGTGGCCTATATATGGGCCTGGGGTTTCCGGTCGGCCTTCCAGCCCTGTCCCAGGCCATCAACGGCGCCGCGGCTAGTCTGGAGTTCACCCTTTCGGGCGTAGATGCAAACGCCTTGGCGCTTGCCGGCGTGGACCGCGATCAGGTGGACGGCTCGCTGCTGTACGTCGGAATTGTCGACCTTGATGAGCACCAGCAGCCCGTGAGCTCCTGCGATTGGCTTCTCGAGGCCCAAGCTGGAAAGCCGAGAACGGCCAGGACCGGGCGTGGTGATGGCGCGGTACGCTCCATCACCCTTCCGGCCTCGACGGACTTCTTCGACCGAAACCTTTCTGCAGTGGCGTACTGGAGCCCGACCGGACAGCGCGCCAGGTCGCCGGACGACACCTTCTTCGACCAGATCCCAACGATCAGCGCTGGCATGGTGATCGAATGGCCGGCGTAACCAGGGATCAGCGCCTCAGCGCCTACATTTCGGCGTCGTCCAGAAGAGCGATCAATTACGCTGATGGTTGGGACTGCGCGGCTGGTTTCGTGGCGCGCTGGATCGAGCAGGAACGCAGTGTGGACCCCGCCGAGCCGTGGCGTGGACGGTACGCCAACCTTCAGGAATGCCTGGAGTTGTTGGACCGGTCCGGTGGCCTTCACGCGCTAATGGAGCGTGGCGCCCGACATGCAGGTCTGGTTTCGACTGCATCGCCGCGAAGTGGCGATGTTGGGGTTCTCGCCGTCTGCTCACGCGACGGGCGCAATCAGGTCGCGGGCATTCGCACAATTTTGGGATGGGCTGTTTTGACCTTCCGGGGCGTCGCCGTCGGGAACTGGTCGGCCTTGGAAAGCTGGAGTGTCTGATGGCTGAAGCTATCATCGCCGTTGGCACGAAAGTCGCCTTCGCCGTGTCCGCGGCGCTGCCGTTTGGCGGCACGGCTTCGACCATTATTTCGGCGGCTGCAGGTTTCGCAACGATTGGCGCCGGCCTCTACGCCATTGGGTCTCTGTCGGCCTCGCTCGCTCCCAGCGTTCCTGAACCTGAAGCAGCTCAGACCAACATCAAACAAGCCAGGCCGGCACGGCGGTTCGGCATTGGAACAACGCGGGTCTCCGGCGCCGCCGTATTCAGAGAGGCCGAGCGCAACCGATATCATCAGGTCTTTGCCTATCCTGAAGGGCCAGTGACTGGATTCGGGCGCACCTGGCTCAATGATGATGAGGTTACGATCGTTGGCGATGCCGTTCAGGCGCTGGCCAATGGCCGATATGAAACTGGCCGCGCACGGGTTTATCAACGGGTCGGTGCGCCCACCGAAGCCGTATATGCCGATCTGACATCAGCGTTTCCGTCCATCTGGCCTCCTACAAGCAGGGGCGACGGCGTCCCTTCGACTTACCTTCGTTGCGAGAACGGAAAGCTTGCCGATGCATTCAAGCAGTTCCCGGCCGGGGCCGCCACGGAGATCACCCGTGAAGCCTCGTACACCGCCTATGACTGGCGAGACCCCGCACAGATTAGGAATGATCAGTCGACCTGGCAGGTAACCGGGAATGTGGTGGTGTGGACGGTCAATGTTCTCTGGCGCCGCTATGGCGCCGATTGGGACCGTCGTTTCGCGCCCGCTCTGGCGATCCTCACTGCGGAAGCCAACGCCTGTGACGAGTTGGTTTCTCTGAAAGATGGCGGATCGGTCAAACGCTACGAGGTAGGCTTCTGGTTCGAGGCGACCACACCACGAAAAGTTCTGCTCCAGACGCTGTTGGCGGCGATGGATGGCCACTTCAGCGTGAGGAAGGATGGGGCCTACATCATTCGCGCTGGTCGATATCAGGAACCGACCGTGGCCTTTGGCGATGAGGAGATCATCGATTTCACGTTCAATCCAGGCCCCACGCCCGATCAGGCGATCAATGTCCTGGCTGTGTCGTTCTGCGATCCGAGCAACGCGTACGCCACTATGGAGACCGACTCCTGGCGAAACGAGGAAGACATTTCCTCGCGCGGCGCCGAACAATCCTCGGAGTTCACGCCGAAGGGCGTGCAGGGGAACAGCCAGGTCCGCCGCCTCGCCAAGGCGGGCATGGACCGAAACTTTGCCCCGGACGGCACATTCAGAACGCCGCTCTCTGCACGGCGAGGTCTTGGAGAGCGTTACACTCGTCTTCGGATCAGTGACATTTCTGACTTGAATGACGCGGTTGTCGAAATCACCGATGCGTCGGTCGAACTGGATACCGCCACGATCCAATGGACTTACCGGGTTGCCTCTGCTGCTCGCTACGAATGGAATGCCGCGACGGAGGAAGGTGACGGTCCGATCACGTCGTTCCGCCCGCCGCCCGAAGCCCTCTCGGCGCCATCGATCTCAACTCTGACGCCCTTCTTCGCCTCAACGGGCGTCGGCGGCGACGGAGTCAGGGTTCGCATCGACGGAACCGGACCGGACCGGTCGGATCTGACCTGGTTCTATCGCTGGCGGACGCTTGGTGCGACGAGCTGGACTGAGCGAACCGGGGGCGACACTGATCCTACGGCCGGAGTGACTATGGTGACTGGTGAGTTCCTGCCGGCCGATGTGACCATAGAGTTTCAGATCGCCTACCAGACTGGCGGTGGAACACTTTCGCCTTGGGGGCCGGCCACCCCGAGCACTGTATCGACGTCGGTGAGCAATGTGGCGCCTGACTCGCCTACCGACGGTGCGGTCTCCTCTACCGGAGCTGGGCAAGCGCACATCGCCTGGCGCAATCCCTCCAGCTCGAACTTCGATCACGCTCGGGTTTGGCGAGGCGGAGCGAGTTCGTCCTTTGGATCCGCGGTCAGCCAAGGTGTCGTTGTCGGCGCGCCTGGAGCCCTGGCGAGCTTTGATCAGACTGGTGTGGCTGCTGGGACGTATCGCTACTGGATAACGGCTGAAAACGCCGCGAATACAGCTTCTGCGCCTATCGGCCCCTTCAGCGTGACGATCGTCTAAGCCTGCGGCATACCTACCCCTACGCAGCGTCGGACGACGCCGCGGCTCATAGAGAGAGACAACCTAATGGGCGCGATGACCGACGCGTTTGGCGCGGCGTTTAGGGACTACAACACCGACGGTGTTCCCACGTCCGGGCCGTACAAGCCTATCAAGTCGGTCATCCGCCAGATCGGCGCTCAACTCGACGCCAAGCTGCCGATCAGCGTCACTGACGCGCCTTACAATGCGCTGCCCGGCCTGGGTGACCAAACCGCCAAATTCGCCCTGGCGGCGGCGGCGGCTGTGGCGGCGGGGCGACCGCTCTACATCCCTGGCGGAACGCAACCGTACATCATCGTGAACTGGCAACCCCCATCGAACCTAGTTCTCGTAGGCGACGGCGACAGTTCTGTCCTGCGTCGCCCGGCTGGAACGCTTCTCAATGCCCCAATCGCATATTTCTATCAGAAATCCGGAGTAGTGATCCGCGACGTGAAATTTGATGGCGATGCCGCGAACCAGGTTACTGGCGGTCATAACCTTCAATTCTCCGAATGCTGGAACATTCAAATCGACCGCGTGACCGCAACAGGGGCAAAGACGGTTGCCGGCGGCTACGGAGCCGGAATCGTATTTGTTGATGGAAAAGACGCCGACCACAACACGTCGTCTGCGATCCGCAACATCAATGCTTTCGGCAATGACGCCTCAGGTCTGTTCATCGATAAGGCGCGCCGGCTGACCGTGCAGGGGGGGAACGTTAGCAACAACGGCCGAGACGGCGTTTTCATCGGACACTACGCATTTCCGCCCGAGTTTGACGTGCAGCAGGCGATCACTGTTGCCGACATGCAGGCCCACGGCAACGGCACGACTGGTACGGGATCCGGGATCACGGTCCTGGGCAACATAGTTGGCGGCACGCCGTCACAGCCGTTCTACGACGTTCTCCCGGCCCACAGCCGTCAGATCATAATCACCGGGAACAACTGCTCGTTCAACCGCAGCTACGGCATTGCCTACCAGGGCGCGTTCGGTACCGTCTCCGGCAACACCTGCTATCGCAACGGCTCTTCCGTCAACAATGGAAACTTCCTGTTCAACGCCTACGCGTCTACCTTTACGGGAAACGCCTCTGAGGATGCCGCGTACTTCGGTGTGGACGCGGGCGCATCTTGGTGGTGCACGGTAACGGGGAACCAGATCACCCGATCAGGGGTGACGAGCGGCTTCGGCGGCATCGACATCAACATTGGCGCTTCGGTGGGCTGCCTTGTGTCCAGCAACACGATCACCCAGGCCGGCGCCATACAGACTACCGGCATTTACGTCTCAGGCCTCGATAGTGACGGCGTCTCCAGTTATAACTGGAGTGGAGCTAAGGCGCTTATTGCCAACAACATCATCTTCGTGAACGCCAGCAGCGACAGCGCTGGGATCGTCGTCATAAATGGTTTCGATTTCGCTGAGGTGAATGATAACGCTGTCTATGGTGCGGCGGCTGGCAAAGCTTTCGTGCTTAGTGTCCATACGGTCAAGCAGCGTGGCAATACCGACTTTACCAACATTATCCCAAATTCCGCGAGCGGAACCGCCGCCTCAGCATCCACGATGATCATTTCCGACGTTGGCGAGACGTTCTATGTCTCGGGGACGACGAACATTGCCAATATCCGGACGGCATCTCAGGCCCTATGGGATGGAAAGCTTCGCTCGGTGTTCATGACGAACAACGGCAGTGGCTATGACCCTCTCAACCCTCCCTCGACAGCAAACGGCGGAATAACCGTCGCCGCGGGACCTGGTTCTGGCTTTGTCGCAGTGGCTGCCGTCTCAAACCAAGGTCGTATCTTGGGTGTAATACCGTCCAACTACGGATCGGGTTTCACGTCCGCTTCGCCGCAGGCTATTACTTTCGCCCCCCCGATTTCCGGCACAACCGCTACAGGCACGCCGGTCATCGGCTGCGATAACCAAGAGGGCCGTAAGATCAGCCTGCTATTTCAGGGGGCTCTCACCGCCATCGATGGCGGGAACTTGGCGCTGGATGGAAACTTCACCACCACGGCCAACGCTAGCATTTTGGAGTTGCGCGGCGCTTACGGCCGATGGTTCGAGACGAGTCGGAAAACCGTCTAGGATAGAGCTGCCAATAGCGAGTCACGCGAGTAGTAGCTGGCAGTTTCGAAGCAAAGGTGGTGATCGGCCTCGCCGCGTAGGTTGGCCGCCACTCGCCCGTCATCGCCCACAATAGCGGGGGAGGGCAAGACCATGGGGAAGCCCATGCGTGTGAGCTGGGCGTTGAGATCGCGATGAAGGCGGTTGCGTTCAAGCTCGGTCGGGATCGCGATCTTGTCTAAATCCGCCCGGAGATCCCCGGGATAGGCTTGAAGGAACCCTATTTGGGCCCGAGCGAACGCAGTCCTGAACTCGTTGTCCGCGAGGGTGGAGGGAAATACGCCCGCGACCAATATTTCGCGTTCCAGGGAGTTTAAGAAGCTGCTGTAGGCAGCAACGGCATCGGCCATCTCTTCGCTGAAAGTCGGTTCGGAGAAGGCTTCACGCCGGTCTTCCATCAGGCATCGGTAGACATGGCAGAATTCCAAATCGACCTGGCCGAATTGGAACAGTGCCGGCAACCCGGGCGCCATATCCAGAAACCGGCGGATGGCGCCGCTGTAGCCGCCCTGTGAGTGGGAGTTGGCCAAGCCTTTAGCTGAGGCGCCCGGGCAACGCATCCAAAGGGGCAGAATCCCTTCACGGGCGATAATGGGTTGAGCGTAGGCTTCTGAATGGCTGTCGCCGACCACGAGGATCGTTCGTATACCCAGGGCGCGCAGGCTGGTCGCGATGGCGATCTCTTGGGCGCTCAGCTCAGCACCAAAGCGGTCGCGCTGGTAGACGGTCATCTCCGACGCCAGCGCTCTGGCCAGCAACCTTGAACACACTCTTTCAGGGTCTAGATGCAGGAGGCTGGCAGCGGAGGCGAACGGGTCGACGATCGGCAGACGACGATGTTCGGAAAGGCCAGCCTCAAGCATATGGCCGATAAGACCATTGTCATCGAAATGGGCAAGGTCTGGATTGAAGCGGAGATAGACGTCTCGGCTGAATCCGGCGTCAACCAGAAAGTCCTTCAAGACGTCGGCGTCGGATCGGTACGAGGCATCGTAAGCCATGCCTGGACGCTACCACTTCAGGTCGACTCCGTCACCGGATTTGACCTCCTCGCAGTTTGAGCGCCTGCGCGTTCCCGAGCCCGCCGGTGGATCTGACGAAGCCCCTTCCGGCGTGGCCCTCTCAGAGTTCGTCGCCACCGACATCGCCTTCGCGGGCGTCGCCTACGACTGGCGGGCTGAGGCCTTAGCATGGCGGGTGTGGCGCGCCCGTCAGGCCGATCTCTGGCGCGACAACATCAAGGCCGCCGCGTCGCCGCCTTGACCGCTCGCCTATCGGCTTGAGCGAACGAAAGCCCCATCGGCTACATCCGGCGGGGCTTTTTGCGGTCTGGAGCCGCCGGGCCGACGGCTATCGGTCGCGCCTGCGGCGCTCGGACCACCAGATGCGGAATGACGCGTAACCGTATGACGCGGCCACCCAGGCCGCGACCAGGAGATAAAAGCCGTTCAGGAGCTTCTGGAGCGGCAGATTGGCGAGGCCGCTCATATCAATTGGCCCGCATTCGCCGTCTCGCCGTCGCCTTGGAGGCCGCCAGTGGCTTCGGCTCCATCGGCCTTGCCGCCCTTGGCGACGACCTGCAGCATCCCGGCCGGGAGCGGACGCTGGAGGGCCTTGGCTTCATCCCAGGGGGCGCGCATCCAAACCTCGCGCTCTTCCTCGGTGGTCAGGATCGCTGGCATGGCCTTTGAGTGATAGGTCGCCACCGGCTCGGCGCTTTCCGTGGTCAGGAAGGCGAACGCTTCCAACTCCTCCCAGCCCTTGCTGATCATCCGAACGCAGGCGTGCGGGGTCCAGATGCCCGCGAAGAACGATAGGGGGCGGCTCTCGTCGAAGGCGAACCAAGTGTTCTCGAACTTCTTGCCGGGGCCGTCCTGGTTCGGCTCGGCGAAAGACGTGAAGGGCACGAGGCAACGGCTCTCGGGGCCCAGCCATGGCCGCCAATGCGCATTGGGCAGGCCCTTGGCGTTGGTGGTGTTGCGGACGTTCGTCGTGCCCTTGTCGGGCTCCATCTTCAGCAGCTCGTCGAAGTCGACGTCCTGGCCCTTGGCTCGAAGCTTGTTGGCGCGGATGGTGGCGGCATCAAACAGGGCCTTCTTCGATGAAGGCATGCCCCATCGCGCCCAGGCCATTTCCCGCTCACCCGTCGCGGCGGTTCGGACGATCGGCGCCTGATAGTCGGGGAAGATGCCCGGTAGCAGCGGCATGTTGCCGAGGTTGTCGAGCAATGCCTTGGTCGCCTTGGCGATCGCGTCCTGACTGGCGTTCTGGGAGTACAGATTGCACATCAGTCGCCGCCTTTCAGCCAGACCTTCACCAGCCAGCTATCCTGCTCAGGTGAATCGTCGCCCAGGTGGTTGAACACCTCGACGTGCTCGATGTCGGGATGGGTGAGCCAGAATGCGTCGCCCATCCGGCCGGGTCCGTTGAACTCAAGGTCGGGCGCGCCATCCGGGGCCGTCGTCTCGCTCAGTTCCTCCGTGTTGTCGTCGGCCCATCCGTCCCGAAGCCAGACCCGGATCGCCACGTCCGTCGGGCTTCCGGACAGGCCTTCACTGTCGTCCACGATCTTGGCGACGTTGGGGTGTCGAGCCCAGAAGCCCAGGGCGTGGGGGTGGCCGTGGGCCACAAAGGCGGCTCCGTCCGCATGCCGGCGGGTGATGGCCTTGGTCACCGGATGGGTCGTGTAAAGGAAGCGGTCGGGAGTCATGGCGTTCTTTGACGGCGAGGGAAGCGCGTAGTTATCTCATCACATGACGAAGCGCCCGAAAACTCTGGACGACGTCGATTGGGAGCGGGCCACCGACGCGTTCGTAAAGTCCGCGCGAAACATGACCATGGGTGAGATGCTGGCATACGCCGAGGGCGCCGCGCGCCAATTGGACCGGGAAGGCCAGCCGGATGGGGCGCGGGTCTACCACCAGTTAGCGGCGGTGCTGCGCCGACGGGCGGCCCACTAGCCCGGGGAAGCCCACCGTTCGACGAGATGAAGGCTGTCGCGCCGCTGCCTTGACCGCTCGCCGATCGGCTTGAGCGAACCATAGCTCCGCCGGCCGGAGCTGCAGGGCCATCAAAAAGGCTTGCGGTCGCGCTTTGGTTGGGTTGACCTCTGCACGCAATCGTTGTTGGGACTCAATCGATCCGCTAAAGCGCATCGGAATTAAGCTACGCCCAAAGGAAACATGCCAAACGTCCGCACTCCGCTGGTCGAGATTGCTATGTCGATCCAATCGCAGACGTCTTTTGCGATGAATGTTCTTGATGCTGGTTCTCTGCATCAAGTTCTTAAAGAGCATTATCCAATATTCCAGCAAGTTGCCCCTATGAGCAGGCTGGACTTGGCAGCGCCAGAGGCATCGCTTTCACTGCATGAATATAATTTGCCGCGGTTATGGTTCTTGAGTTCTGACTTGAAGGAGTTGTTCCAATTCCAGGAGGATCGCTTATCGCAAAATTGGCGGCGATTTGGGCCAAATGATACTGCGGCCGAATACCCGGGGTATGAAGCTGTAAAATCCGCCTTTCAAGAAAACATTCAGCGTGTTCTCGATTGGAGTAATCGGGAAGCTCTCGGTCAATTTTCACCTGATGTGGCTGAACTCTTCTATGAAAACGCGGTGCCTATCGAAGGGCGGCGCCTTTCTGAAATCTTGATGTTTTTTCAGCCTGGACGGCAAGTGGCTGTGGCGGGCCTGAAGATGGCTTGGGCCGAGGTGCTCACAACAATGGCTGGGGCCATTCATGTGCATTGCGGCATCACGCAAATGCCCGACGGCGAACCTGCGGTCCATGTCCGCCTAGTGGCTCGATTTGTTGTGCAGGATTTGACGAAAGACGCGGTGTTTGGGCGATTTGATGAGGTGCACTCGACGATCCATAGTTTGTTGCCATATATCTTTACACCGCAGGTGTTGGAGATGTGTGCGTGATCGACGTCATCGATACATCGTCGTCGCCCTTTGTCCGGACTTCGGCCTCTCTTGGCGTGCCCGCCTTCGCAGTGAAGGCGGAGCGTGCAGGCGCATCGCCAACATGTGAGCCGGGACTGGCAGGTGAGCATCTACCCGCTTGGAAGCAGCGCTTGATTTCCACAGTGACCAGCTTGAAGGGCCTTGGCCCAAACTGGGACGGACAGGGCGCATTGGCGGTCAAGCCTGAGGTGATTTATCGGATAGAATCAATCTTAAGTACGGCTCTGGCTCAAGTTGCCAGCCCAGTCGCGCCATTCCTTGTGCCATTGGCTGATGGGGGTGTTCAGGTCGAATGGCATCGGTCTGGCGCAGCGCTCGAAGTTGCCTTCTGGGCTTCCGGCGAGACGACCGGGTACTTTGAAGACCGCAAGGCCGGGGTGGAGATTGAAGCTGAAGGCGATGAGGCGATGCATTTGCTTTTGCGTCGAGCGCGGAGGGTGGCTCAAGGCGTGCGCGATGCGTCTAATGAAGGCAGCGCGGCCGCCAGTGTCGAGCGATCGATTGCGGCCTGACGGCCGATTGCTGCGCACGCTCCAAGCGCCACATCATGTTCAGCACGAAGACGGCGTTTGGCGCCCGTCATCGGCTGCTTTTTCCCCTTCGCGCGAAGACGCATCCTGCTCCGTGGACGTGGAGCAGTTACTCTCCGATGATGGGATGGGCGTGAAGACTCTTTACCCTTCGATGCCGCGGTCGGTTGGGCTGATAGCGGTTCGTGTAAAGCAAGTTCACGATGAGGGCCTAGAGGCTCACCATCACCCGGTGGCGGGAAACTGGTATCATGGCGGTATTCGGGGCGATGCGCTGAAGAAAAGACAGGCAACACGTCGCCGGCTAGCAGCTAATTGCGAAGTCATTATTCCAATCGATAGTGTTGTCGCTGCTGCATTTCAGCAATCCGATATTTCCGTCTCAACGTGACAACGATGTTCTCGCGAAGTAACTCGCTCATATAGACTGGGGTCGCAAGAGTGGACCCTTCGGATATATGCGACGGCCAAATAGCGATATCGCTCTGATCTCGGTGCCGAGAGCGATCCGACTCACGCTAGGTCCGCGCCATGGACCAGGACGAGATCAACAGACAACTCGACGCGATGGCGGCCGAGGCGGCGGCGACTGGCGACGAGGGCAAGCTGCCGGGCCTGATCTACCTAAGCGCCGACACCTACATCAGCCGGCGCATCCAGTCGGTGACGACGAGCCTCATTCGCGGCATGCGCATCCGGGGCGTGCGCGTGTGGGTGTCGAGCAAGTTCGAAGACCGGATCATTTCGCGCGCCGAGACCGATGGGCTGGACGCCGACATGCTGGGCGTGTTCGAGGATTTGGAGCCACTTAGCTAGGGAAACCACGGCTACATTTCGGCATGGGTGATGATCAGTCCGTCCCGGCCGCGTGCGCCGCACAGTCCGCACTTGAGCTTACCGCGGATCTCGTGAGGCTGGGTATGGCCGCCCAGACGCTGCACCGCGATCGCTCGTGGCCAAGTGACGCTATAGCCGCAGCGACGACAGGTGATCGTCAGCGGGCTCTTGATCCGCTGTAGGGTGGGCCAGATATGCGCCACGTCGTCACTGCCCCGGCTTCCAGGCCAGACCAACGGCGTCGGGTGCTATCCCCGCATCGAGAAGGGTGTTGATCAGCCAATCGCGCCGGCGTTCCTGGTCTGCACGATCGAACCCGTCCTGATAGCCGCCCTTCATCAGGCGCAGGATAGGCATCGGCCCGCCGCAGCCGCGCACGGGGCAGACGACGGCGCGTTGCAATCGGCTGATCGGCCAAGCGAGGGACTTCCGGAGCCTCTCGCCCAGCATTTCCCGGCGGCCCCAGGTCCGTTCCATGCCGCAGTATTGGCATTTGAAGCTGATATCGTAGCCAAGCTCGACGCAATCAATCAGAAGCGTTCGCGCCACCTCGTGGGCCAGCTCGGCGGCCTTGCGACGATCGCTGGGGCTAGGCTCGGGCATTGTGCGGCTCCACCTGGCGCACGGCGCGCCAGAAATTCCACGGGTGGCCCTCGACCTTTTCGACTTCGAACCAAGCTTCGCGCCAGGTCGCGTCGCGGGCCTCGGCCGGCACGTTCTCCACATCGATGAACGAGACGTTCGATCGACGGCTTTTAGTGCTCCGTGGGATCGTGAAATGCAGGGTCCGGCCGCAATCACCCTGCACCACGCGGGTCAGTTTTTCGATGGACCGCTGATAGATGCGGGGCGGCTTAGGCGCACGCGGGCAATTGTGAGCTGGAACACTGGGATCCTGGGGCATGAGATGGCCTCGACTCGCGTGAACGGACCGAGAACATTATCCGGGACCATTCCGGGGAATCACCTCCCGGAGTTCGCCAATTTTCGCCGTTCGTTCCCGTTTTTCGCCGGGTGCAGAGTGGGAGGCAAAAACGCTGAAATCCCTTGCGGCATAAGGGGCGAGTGTGGTGCCGGATGCAGGGATCGAACCCGCGACCTTCGGTTTACAAAACCGCG
>JAGHZU010000028.1 GCA_017745235.1 Caulobacter sp.
AGCTGACCGCCCGCGTCCGCGCCGTCCTGCGCCGCATCCGCCCGGGCCTGGCCGACGACCGCATCACGGTCGGCGACATCGTCATCGACCGGGTGGCCCACCGCGTGAAGCGCTCGGGCAAGGAGGTGCACCTGGGCCCGACCGAGTTCCGCCTGCTCGACTACCTCATGCAGCACCCGGGCCGGGTGTTCAGCCGCGAGCAGCTGCTGGACGCGGTCTGGGGCTCGGACGTCTATGTCGAGGCCCGCACGGTCGACGTCCACATCGGCCGTCTGCGCAAGGCGCTGAACGGCGGCGCCGACGGCGACCCGATCCGCACCGTCCGCTCGGCCGGCTATTCGCTGGACCTGGACGCGGCCTGAGGCCCCGACCCACGCGTCATGACGGCCCCGACCGCCCGGGTCGGGGCCGTCGTCGTTCCGGCGTCCCGAAACTGGCGGATTTCCCGCGTCGGGCGCGGGTTCGGCCCGATTTGGCGCGCGGCGTCGCGGTTCCAGAATACGGCCGTCCTTCACGGAGGCCCGCATGGTTCCGGAACCCCAGTTCGAGGCCCAGCCCAACGTCGGCAACCACTTCGCCTGGCTGCGCACCCAGATGGCCATGCAGCGCACGCTGATGGCTGCGGTGCGCACCAGCGTGTCGCTGATCGGCTTCGGCTTCACCGTCGCCCAGTTCTTCCAGAAAGTGCTGCGCAGCACGCCGGAGCATCACCTGAGCCCCGAGGCTCCCCGCAACCTGGGCCTGGCCCTGATCGCGGCGGGCGTGGCGTCGCTGGTGCTGTTCGTCTGGCAGGCCCATGCCGCCACGCGGTACATGCACGGGCCGAACTTTGCGGCGCTCACGCCGCCGGGCGACAAGTCGATGCGCTCGGCCAGCTACATCACCGCCTATGTCGTGATCTTCGTGGGCGTGGCGGCGTTCCTGATCGTGCTGATGCGGCTGTAGAGAAGGAGGGGGCGCGGGCCGCCCCCTCCCGCGCTCAGACCCGCGCCGGGCCCGGCTCGACCGTCCAGTAGTCGCCATTGGTCGAGGTGGTCAGCCATTCCGACTGGAACGGCCGGTTGTCGCGCGACAGGTGCTGGCCCTTGTAGAAGACGTTGGCCAGCTTGACCTTCTCGCCGTAGCGCAGCGGCTGGTTCGGGTTGTCGACCTTCTGGATGACCCAGGTCTGCTTGCGCAGGTTATCGCCGTCCAGATACTCGTCGTAATAGTAGCAGTCGTGGGAATCGGCCCAGGCCCCCAGCACGTTGCGCGCGCCGGGGCCCGACTCGCGCGAGATCAGCAGCACCTGGGCGTTGTTGTTGATCTGGCCGGCGGGATCGGGCGACTGGGTCACGAACGACAGCGGCGCCTTGCCGTCGTGGCCCAGGGTCGGGAAGTAGGCCGCCACCCCCAGGTCGACGCAGATGCCCATCAGGGCCGTGGGGATCACCGAGCCGCCGCCCGCCACCTTCATCGTGCAATAGGCCGGGCTCAGGTACTTGCCGTGCTGGTTCTTCAGCACGAACGTCTCGCCGTAGCGCACCGGTTCGCCGTTCTTCCGGGCCACGTCCACGAACGGCAGGATCGGGTCGGTGCGCGGCCGGTCCAGGGTCACGACCTCGGCGAAGCTGGGCGCGTTCCCGGCCCGGGCCCCGAACCGCGGCAGCAGATCCTTGCGGTTGATGGCCTCCAGCGTGGTTGCGATCACCGAGGTGTGGTCGAACGGGGTGGCGGTCGGCGAGCGGAACACCGTGCCCTTCCTCACGTAGGGCGAGACCACGATCGTGGGCACCCGCGCGCCCAGGCGGTCGAACTTGAACCCCGCCCTGTTCTTGTAGATCGGCGCGCCGTTGGGGGCCCACGGCGGCTGCACCTTGCCCGGCTGCAGGTCGGCGGTCTGGTGGTCGAACGAGCCCACGAATTCGTCGAAGGTGATCAGCAGCAGGGTCTTCTCCCAGGCCGCCTTGTTGGCGATCAGGCTGGTGTAGACCTCCTTCACGAACTGCTCGCCGGCCAGCACGCTGCCGGGCGGGTGGTAGTCGTTGCCCAGGGCCGTGAACAGGTTCTCGTGCACCGGGTTGCTGACGGTGGTGTGCGAGATCGTCCAGAACGGCTCGATGTAGCTGAACTTCGGCAGCTTGCCGGCCCGGGCCTTGCGGTGGAACTCGTCCAGCTTGTGGAAGTGCTTGTCGGCGTGGGGGATCTTGTCCTTGATGTGCGGGAACAGGCGCCAAGTGTAGCACGACCCCAGCTGGCCCGAGGTCAGGTCGGTCAGGTACTGGACGTAGGGATTGAGCAGCACCAGCAGGGCCGCGACCGCCGCGCCGATCGCCGGGCTGACCACCGCCAGCAGGGCCAGCAGGGCCTTGCGCTGTTCCAGCAGCACCGAGATCTTCTGCGGCAGATAGCTGGTCTGGTAGTAGACGTCCCAGTCGACATTGGCCTCGTGCAGGGCGTTGAAGATCGTGGTGGCGTCCACCCGGTCGTCGCCGATGGCCATGCCCAGGATCTTCTCCAGGGCCTTGGCCTGGGGATTGGTCTCCAGGTCGCCGTTGTTGATCATCCCCGCCGAGGTCCCGCACATCAGGAACGAGCGGTTGGGATTGGTCTGCGAGGGCACCGAGGCGTACCAGCCGTCGCAGACGGCGTAGTGGCGGGCCAACTGGTTCAGCACCGGCGCCTGGCCGGGGGTGAAGCTCTGCATCACCATGGGAGCCTGGCGGCGGACGTCGGGATCCTTCAGCCCGCGCTTCTGCAGCACCTCCACATAGTCCTGCAGGAAGCCCTTCATGGTGATCTGGGCGTTGGGCGGCGGCTTGGCCGAGCCGTAGAACTGGGTGACGACCTGCTCGAACTCCTCGCCGGGGGCGATGTCGGGCACGGTGAAGCCCTTGGCGCCGCGCATGGGCTTGGCGCTCAGCGTGCCGCCCAGGGCGGTGTTGACGAAGGCGTCCGGATTGACCGCCTGCAGGCCGCGATACACCGGTTGGGCGTTGGGCGGGACGAATGCCTCGGGCCTGTCCTGCTGGTACAGCCAACCCAGCATGCTGTCGAAGGAACGGTTCTCCAGCATCAGCACGACGATGTGTTCGATGTTCTTGAGCGTCATGACGTTCCCGGCCGGGGCCGGCCCCAATTCGAACGGGTTTGCGAAATGCTACCCTGAGAAGCATAACAACGATATGCGATGAATGGACGAGTCCGCTCACGCTTTCGCTATCCCGCGAGGGCGTCTTGACCGGTGGCCCGCGCCGGGCGACATCCCGGCCTCATGGAAAAGCTGACCATTCTCCTCGTGGGTTCGGGCGGGCGCGAGCACGCCCTGGCCTGGAAGATCGCCCAGTCGCCGCGGTGCGGCCGCCTCGTCGCCGCCCCGGGCAATCCCGGCATCGAGCAGGTGGCGGAGCTGCGCGACGTCAAGGCTGTCGACGCCGACGGCCTGGTGGCCCTGGCCCGGGAGATCGGCGCGGACCTGGTCGTGGTCGGCCCGGAATCGGCGTTGGAGGTCGGCCTGGCCGACAAGCTGGCCGAGGTCGGCGTCCCCTGCTTCGGCGGCTCGCAACGCGCGGCCCGGCTGGAGACCTCCAAGGCCTTCACCAAGGACTTCTGCCAGCGCCACGGCCTGCCGACGGCGGCCTACGGCGTGTTCGAGGACGCCGCCGCGGCGGGAGCCTTCCTCGACACCCTGCAAGCGCCCTTCGTGATCAAGGCCGACGGACTGGCGGCGGGCAAAGGCGTGGTCATCGCGCCCGATCGCGCCGCCGCCGACGCGGCCGTGCTCGACATGCTGGGCGGCCGCTTCGGCATGGCCGGCGCCCGGGTGGTCATCGAGGAGTTCATGCACGGCGAGGAGGCGTCCCTCTTCGCGGTGTGCGACGGCAAGACCGCCGTGCTGTTCGGCGCGGCCCAGGACCACAAGCGCGCCTATGACGGCGACGAAGGCCCCAACACCGGCGGCATGGGCACCTATTCCCCGCCGCCCGTCCTCACCCCGGCCCTGGTCGACCAGGCGTGGCGCGAGCTGATCGTGCCGACCGTCGAGGGCATGGCCGCCGAGGGCAATCCCTATGTCGGCGTGCTCTACGCCGGCCTGATGCTGACCCGGGCCGGTCCGAGGCTCGTGGAGTACAACGCCCGCTTCGGCGATCCCGAGTGCCAGACCCTGATGCTGCGCCTGGAAAGCGACATCGTCCCGATCCTGCTGGCCGCCGCCAAGGGCGAACTGGCCTTGGCCGAGCCGCCGAAGTGGCGCGACCAGGCCGCGATCTGCGTGGTCCTGGCCGCCGAGGGCTATCCCGACGCGCCGAAGACCGGCGGCCTGATCCAGGACGCCGAGGCCGACTTCGGCGACGAGGCCGTGGTCTTCCATGCCGGCACGACCCGCGACGCCGAGGGGAACCTCCGCGCCTCGGGCGGCCGGGTGCTGAATGTCTGCGCCCTGGGCGCCACCCTGCACGAGGCCCGCGACGTCGCCTATGCGGCGCTGGGGACGATCAGCCTGGAAGGCGGCTTCTACCGCAACGACATCGGCTGGCGGGCGCTGAGCCAGCACTGAGGGAAGGCCCCCTCAGTCGCTCCGCGACAGCTCCCCCTTTGGGGAGGCGGCTCGGAGGGGCGGGGGGGCGACGCCGCCTCAAACCGCGAAACCGACGAACCGCGCTTGCCTCCCGCGTCCCACCCTCTAAACTCCCATTCAAACAAGCGTTGGGGAGTTGAGCGATGGCCGTGGCCGAACAGTCCGCCCAGGATATGAACTCGGGCACCAAGCCCGTCGACCCGCGCCACGCCATCGACGAGGCCAGGCTGGCCGCCTGGCTCGAGGCGAACGTCGAGGGCTACGCCGGCCCGCTGGAGGTGCGCCAGTTCAAGGGCGGCCAGTCCAACCCGACCTACCAGCTGGTCACGCCGGGCAAGAAATACGTCCTGCGGCGCAAGCCGCCGGGCAAGCTGCTGCCCTCCGCCCACGCCGTCGACCGCGAGTACAAGGTGATCTCGGGCCTGAACAAGGCCCATTTCCCCGTCGCCAAGGCCTACGCCCTGTGCATGGACGAGGACGTCATCGGCACGATCTTCTACGTGATGGACAACGTCGAGGGCCGCATCCTCTGGGACGGGACCCTGCCCGACTACGCGCCCGCCGAGCGCCGCGCCATCTACGAGGCCGAGATCGCCACCCTGGCGGCCCTGCACAACGTCGACTACGCCGCCGTGGGCCTTTCCGACTACGGCAAGCCCGGCAACTACTTCGCCCGCCAGATCGACCGCTGGACCAAGCAGTACCGGGCCTCGGAGACCAAGACCCTGGAGGACATGGACCGCCTGATCGAATGGCTGCCCAAGACCGTCCCGGCCGACGACCAGACCTCGATCGTCCACGGCGACTACCGTCTGGACAACATGATCCTCCACGCCACCGAGCCGCGCGTGGTGGCCGTGCTGGACTGGGAGCTGTCGACCCTGGGCAATCCCCTGGCCGACTTCAGCTACTTCCTGATGAACTGGGTCATGCCGTCCGACCAGCGCGGCGGCCTGTCCGACATCGCCGACCTCACCGCCTACGGCATCCCCACCATCGAGGAGGCCGTCGCCCAGTACTGCCGGCTGACCGGCCGCGACGGCCTGCCCCAGCTGGACTGGTACTTCAGCTACAACCTCTTCCGCCTGGCCGGCATCTGCCAGGGCATCGTCGGCCGCGTCCGCGACGGCACGGCCGCCAGCGCCCATGCCGAGCTGATGGAGGCGAGGGTGCCCGTTCTGGCGCGCGGCGCGTGGGAATTCGCCAGGAAGGCGGGGGCGTAGGCTCGAGGAAGCCTCCCCTCAAGCGGGCGGCCTCACTCATTCTTCCCCCTCAGGGGGAGGAGCGCCGCAGGCGCGGAGGGGGCAAGCCGGCGCGCACGGCCTAACGCCTTGCCCCCACCTGACCGCCACGCGGTCTGTCCGCCCCCGTAGGAGGCGGAGCCGCGTCAGCCCTACAGCCCCGCACCCTCCAGCAGCCGGGCCAGCGCCGCCTCGTCCTCGAAGCGCGCCCGCACGGGCCAGGGCGTCACCTTCTCGCGCCATTCCGGCGTCAGCCGCGCCCAGTCCTTCTCGGTGGTCACCAGTCCGGCGCTGAAGCTCTGCGCCCGGTCCCACAGGAACCGCATCGTCGCCTCGTCGTACTCGCCGTGGTCGGGATAGGGCGCGAAGTCCACCAGGGTGCAGCCGGCGGCCTTCAGGGCGCGCTCCACCTTCCACGGCTTGCCGATGCCGGCGAAGCCCAGCTGGCGGCCCTTGGGCGGCGGGCTGGCGGGCTCCAGGCGGGCGATCAGCACCGGGGTGTCGCCGAACAGGGCCAGCAGCTCCGGATCGGCCGTCGGCAGGTCGGCCGGCAGCAGCACGATCACCGCGTCCGTCCGGGCGAGGCTGGCTTCCAGCGGCTCGCGCATCGGGCCGGCCGGGAACACCTTGCCGTCGCCGAACGGCCACTCGCCCTCGCGCGTCTCGCCGTCGACCACCACCAGCGACAGGGTCTTCTTCAGGTCCGGGTTCTGGTGGCCGTCGTCCATGACCACCACCTCCGCCCCGGTGGAGGCGGCCTTGCGCGCGCCCAGCACCCGGTCGCGAGCGATCCACATCGGGAAGTCCTGGGCCAGCATCAGCGGCTCGTCGCCCACGTCGCGGGCGGTGTGGCGCAGCGGGTCCACCCGCGTGGGGCCCTTCAGCCGCCCGCCGTAGCCGCGCGCCAGGCCGTGGGCGTTGCGGCCCCTCTGGGTCAGGGTCAGCAGAAGCTCGCGCACGATCGGGGTCTTGCCCACCCCGCCGACGGTGAAGTTGCCCACGCAGATCACCGCGCAGTTGGCCCCGCGCGGCTGGGTGCGGGCGATGCGGCGCGCGGTCTCGGCCGCCCAGATCCACGACAGCGGCGTCAGCAGGGCGCGGGTCACGGGGCTGGGCGCGTCGTCGCGGCGATACCACCAGCGGGGCGTGGCGAGCTTCATGCCGGGGTCTCCGGGGGCAGCAGGCCCACGATCCGGTCCAGGCCCGCGCGGGTCTCGGCGTCGCGGCGCACCACGAACGAGCGGGCGCGGGCGGCCTGGGCGTCCAGCGCCTCGGGCGAGGCCAGCAGGGCGGCCAGGCGCTGGCCCAGCACCGGCGCATCGGCGAAGGCCGCGCCCTCGACCTCGCGCAGGTCGGCATAGGCCGTCAGCCAGTTCTCGACATGCGGGCCCGAGACCACGGGGCAGTTCACCCGCGCCGGCTCCAGCGGGTTGTGGCCGCCGATCCCGGGGACCAGGCTGCCGGCCACGATCGCCAGGTCGGCCAGGCGGAACCACAGGCCCAGCTCGCCCAGGGTGTCGGCCACCACCACCTCGGCCACATCGTCGGGCTCCTGGCTGCGCAGGGCCACGGTCGCGTCGGCCGCCAGGGCCTGGTCGGCGATCGCCGGGCCGCGCTCGGGGTGGCGGGGAACGATCACCAGGTGCGGACGGTTCGGGAGGCCCCGCCAGGCCTCCAGCACGATCTCGTCCTCGCCCGGATGGGTGCTGGCCGCCAGCAGCACGGGCCGGTCCGACAGCCGCACGCGCAGGCTGGCCAGCGCCGCATCGTCCGCGGGCAGGGGGGCGGAGCCGAACTTCAGGTCGGCCAGGCCCGCCACGCTGCCGCCCAGCGTCTCCAGCCGCTCGGCCGCGCGGGCGTCCTGGGCCAGGATCAGGTCGAAGCCGCCGAACATCGTCCACGCCGCCAGCGGCCGGGCCTTCCAGCCGGCGAAGCTCTTGTCGGAGAGCTTGGCCGAGACCAGGGCCAGCTTCACGCCGCGATCCTTGGCCTCCAGCAGCAGGTTCGGCCACAGCTCGCTCTCGACGAACACCGCCAGGTCCGGCCGCCAGTGGTCCAGGAACCGCCGCGCCCCGCCCGGCGTGTCGACCGGCAGGAACTGGTGGATCGCGCCTTGCGGAAGCCGGCGCGCCAGCAGCTGGGCCGAGGTCACCGTGCCTGATGTCACCAGCACCGCCGCGTCCGGCCGCTCGGCCCGCAGCCGCTCGACCAGGGGCAGGATCGACAGGCTCTCGCCCACGCTGGCGCCGTGCAGCCAGACCAGCGGCCCGTCCGGCCGCGCGTGCCTGGGCCGGCCCAGCCGCTCGTTCAGCCGCGCGCGGTCCTCCTTGCCGGCCTTGGCGCGGCGCGACAGCAGCAGCGGCGCGAGCGGCTCCAGCGCGGTGGTGGCCGCGCGGTAGAGGCTGAGCGAAAGGGGAAGGCTCACACCGCGTCCGAGGCGGCCAGGTGGCAGGTGGCCACGCCGCCCTGCTCGACCTGGATGGTCACGTGGCCGATGTTGAACCGCTTCGAAAGCTCGCCGCACAGGTCGTGCAGGAACTGGTCGTTGTCGGGGTTCTGCGGCCGCACCAGGTGCGCCGTCAGGGCCGTCTCGGTGGTGCTCATGGCCCAGATGTGCAGGTCGTGCACCTCGGTCACGCCCGGACGCCCGGCCAGCCAGGCGCGCACGGCCTTGGGGTCGATGCCGCGCGGCGCCGCGTCCAGGGCCAGGTCCAGGCTGTCGCGCAGCAGACCCCAGGTGCCGATCACGATGACGATCACGATCGCCAGGCTGACCACCGGGTCCAGCCACAGCCAGCCGGTGAACGACATGGCCGCGGCGGCCACGACCACTCCGGCCGAGATCGCCGCGTCGGCGGCCATGTGCAGGAACGCGCCCCGGATGTTCAGGTCGTGCTCGGAGCCCTTCATGAACATCAGGGCCGTGGCGGTGTTGATGACGATGCCGATGGCCGCGACGATCATCACCGGCCCGGTCTCGATCGGCTGGGGATCGGCGAAGCGGCGGGCGGCCTCCCAGGCGATGGCCCCCACGGCCACCAGCAGGAAGACGGCGTTGGTCAGCGAGGCCAGGATCGTGCCCTTGCGCAGGCCGTAGGTGCGCCGGCCCGTCGGGGCCTGCTTGGCCAGGATCACCGCGCCCCAGGCCATGAACAGGCCCAGCACGTCCGACAGGTTGTGGCCGGCGTCGGCCAGCAGGGCCAGCGAGTGGGTGACCAGGCCCGCGGCGGCCTCGGCGGCCACGAAGGCGATGTTCAGCGCCGCGCCGATCGCGAAGGCCTTGCCGAAGTCCTTGGGCGCGTGGCTGTGCCCGCCCGGGCCGTGCGAATGCCCATGGCCGTGGGAATGGCCGTGCGAATGACCATGGCCGTGGCCATGGTCATGCCCGTGGTCGTGATCGTGCGCGTGGTCGTCGTGGGCGTGCGGCATGGGTCTTCATCCCACCAAGGGGCGCCGCGATCAATCGCCTCGTCGATCCCGGCCCTAGAACGCGTATTTCAGCGTCACGCGGGCGTTGCGCGGCTCGCCGTAGACGAAGCCGGCGAACCAGGCGTTGTTGTTGATGTAGGTCTTGTCGAAGACGTTGTTGACGTTCAGCTGGGCCGAGACGCGGTCGTTGATCCGGTACTCGGCCATCAGGCCGACGATGGCGTAGGCCGGCTGGCCGACGGGCTCCAGCTTGTGCGTGCCGGGGTTCTCGGCCACCTGGGGCGGCCGGCTTTCCCAGCGCAGGGAGCCGCCCACCCGCAGGCCCGCGACCCGCTCGCCCAGGTCGTAGACCGTCGCCAGCTTCAGCATCCGGCGCGGGTGGTGGGCCACCACGTCGGCGCCGGCCTCGTCCTTGGCGCTGAAGTCGGTCCAGCCCAGGTTGACGTCCCAGTTGGGGGCGAGCTTGCCCGAGACCTCGATCTCGTAGCCGTCGGACACCGTGCCCCGGGCGGCGCGGAAGGCGGGATTGACGGTGCCGGGCACGAAATGGCCGTCGTCGACCACCGCGAAGTTGTTCTGCTCGATGCGGAACACCGCGACCGAGGCGAACAGGCGCCCGCCCATGAACTCGCCCTTCAGCCCGGCCTCGTAGGCGTCGCCTTCCAGCGGGTCGAGATAGGCGCCGTTGCGGTCGCGGTTGTTCTGCGGCTTGAAGATGCTGGTGTAGCTGGCGTAGGCCGAGACGTTGGCGGTGACGTCGTAGATGACCCCGGCATAGGGGGTGAAGATGTTGTCGTGCTCGAGGGTGAAGGGCGCGGGCGTGTAGACGGTGACCACCTCCTCGCGCTTCCAGTCGCTCAGGCGCCCGCCCAGGATGACCTTGAGGTTGTCGGCCAGGTTCAGGCGGGCGGCGGCGTAGACTGCATATTGGGTGGTCACGCCCTTCTCGGACATGTCGTAGCGCGGTCCCCACGCGGGCTCGGCGTAGGAGCCGTCCCACTGGAAGAAGTTCCCCAGCGGGGCTTCGGACGGAGTCGGGTCCTGGTTGGTCCAGCCGCCCTTGAGGTGGTTGTACATCGCCCCAACGACCAGCTCGTGCCGGCGGCCGAAGAGGTCGAACGGGCCCTGGGCCATCAGGCCCAGGTTCCACTGCTTGGGCCGGGAATCGTACCAGTAGCCGGTTCCGGACATGCCCTGGCCGGTGACGGGGTCGGGAAAGCCGGTGGTGAACAGCAGCTTGGAATTCTCGACCTGGCGGTGATAGCCCAGGTCGCCGCGCAGCGACCAGCCGCCGGCGAACTGGTGCTTGAGCACGGCGAAGGCGGTCTGGTCGGACGTGTCCCACTGGTTCCAGCGCGTGCCGGTGGTCTTGGAGCGGTCCCAGTGGGTGCGCGAGCCGTCGCTGAACCAGTAGGGCAGCTGCCCCCAGAGGACGCCGCTGCGCTTGTCGCTCTGGTGGGCCGCGCCGAGGCTCAGCTGGGTGTCGGGGCCGAGGTCGGCGTCGACCACGCCGTAGAGGACGTAGCCCTTGGTCTTCTCCAGGTCGACGAAGGCGTCCTGGCGGTAGCCCTGTGCCACCACGCGTCCGCGCACCGTGCCGGCGGCGTTGAGCGGGGCGCTCAGGTCGCCGGTGGCGGCGAAGCGGTTCCATGACCCGCCCTCGAGGTTGACCTCGCCGGCGGTCACGCGGCTGTCGGCGTGCTTGCGCACCAGGTTGATGGCGGCCGAGGGCTCGCCCGCCCCGTTCAGCAGGCCCGTGGCGCCGCGCACGATCTCCACCCGTTCGTAGATGGCCGTCGAGGTCTCGTCGAAGCCGACGTTGCCGGTCTGGAACGGGGCGCCGTCGATCTGGAAGTTGCTGATCTCGAAGCCGCGCGAGGACAGGGTGTTGCGTCCCCGGTCGACGGCCTTGGCCGAGATGCCCGTTGCGAAGGCCAGCACGTCGGAGACGTTGGACAGCGCCTGGTCCTCGATCTGCTGGCGGGTGATGGCGGTGATCGACTGCGGCGTCTGGCGCGGCGTCAGCTCGAAGCCGATGGCGGCGTTCGTCGACTGGTCGGCGTGGCCGTAGATGACCAGGGCCTCGACCGCGTGTTCGTCCCCGCCGTCGTGATCCGTGGGTGGCGCTGTCTGGGCGAGCGCGGGAGAAACGAGGGCCAGGCTCACGCCGCCGGCCAGCAGCCACTTCTTGAAGTCCATCTGGTCAGTCCCCCTGAACGCCGCCCGGTACGCGAGCGCCGGGGGCGGATAACAGCGGCGCGACCTATATGCAAATGATATTTATTCTCATTATTAAGTCGGCGAGGGGAGACCGCTCAGCCGGGCGGCGCCCCGAACACCCACTCCGCGAACAGCGTGTCCAGGTCCCGGCCGCTGGCGGCCTCCATCGCGCGTTGCAGGTCGGCGCTCGTGACCGTCCCGCCGGCATGGTCGCGGGTGTAGCGGCGCAGGCCCGACCAGAAGGCCTCCTCGCCCAGCGCCGTGCGCAGGCGGTCCATGAACAGGGCGCCCTTGCTGTACTGGACGGCCCGCCGCGCCCCCAGGCTGGGATAGGTCCCGTCCCAGGCCAGGGGCTTGTCGAAGCCCGCCGCCCGCGCCTTGTCCAGGCGGCTCCGCGCCATCGCCAGCTCGGCCTCGTAGGCGGCCCGGCCGTGGCGGCGCTCCTTCCAGGCGGCGGTCATGAAGGTGGTGATCCCCTCGTTCAGCCAGAAGTCCCTCAGCGTCGCGCAGGTGACGAGGTTGCCCCACCACTGGTGCGCCAGCTCGTGGGCGACGGCCCAGTCCTGGGCGGGATCGCCCGGCGCGGCGGGAACCGCGTCCAGCCCCAGCACCGAATAGGTCGCCGCCTCCTGGGCCTCGCGGCCCGCGACCAGCAGCTGGCCGTACTCGGCGACGGGCAGGGGGACCCCGGCCTTGTCGGCGAAGAAGCGCGCCATCTCGCCCGTCTCGCCGAACCGCCGCCTCAGCGCGTCCGCGTCGGCCACGTCGCTCAGATAGGCCAGCTTCACGCCGCCGGCCCGGTCCTCGGCCCGGACGAAGCGCCCCACCGCGAAGCCGAACAGGTAGGCCGAATAAGGCCGGGGCGTGCGCCAGGACTGGACCTCGCCGCCGCCGGGCAGCGGCCGTCGCCCGACCCGCTCGCCCGCCGCCAGGGCGTCCATCCCGGCCGGCACGGTCAGGTCCAGGGCGAAGGCCGCCTTGTCGCCGAAGCGCTCCTGCGCGCAGATCATCCAGTCGCAGGCGAAGTAGCTGGTGTGCAGCGAGGCGCCCGTCCCTTCCAGGCCGCGCGCCGGCCGGCCGTGATAGGTCACCTCCAGCCGCGCCGTGCGCCCGCGCGCCAGCGGCCGGGGCAGGTCGAAGTCCAGGCTTTCGCCGCGCGTCGTCACGGCGACCGGCGCGCCGTCCAGGCTGGCGTGGTCGATGGTCAGGGCGTTGGCCGAGAAGCTCAGGCGCGAAAGCCCGTCGGCCATGGCGCGCAGGGTGATCGTCTCGCGGCCGGACACGGCCTTGTTCGCGACGTCCGGCGTCAGGGCCAGGTCGTAGCGCGTCACGTCGAAACCTTCGCCGGGCGCGGCGGCGGACGCCGGGGCGACGGATGACGCAACGCTCAGGATCAGGACGATCGGCGCGGCGATGGCGTAGGGGCGCATGGTCGTTTTGTCCGCTCAGAAATGCGAATGCGAGCCCTGGCGGAAGGTCTTCCAGCGCGCCTCGTCATCCACCAGCAGGTCCGGATCGGGTCCGAACGTGAAGGCCACGCCTGCCTTGAAGTCCGCCGCGGCGCCGTCGTGCCGCCGAACCGTCACGTCGTAGAGCCGGTAGGTGGGAACGCCCCGACCGCCCCACCGGATTCCCCGGCGGTGGACCTTGGTCACGTTGCGGCCCTGGCCCTCGAAGTCACGCTTGATCCTGAGGGCGTCGCGGACCGGCGTCGTCCGCCAGATCCACAGCGGCAGCGCCACGAACTGGAAGACCGGCCAGCCCAGCAGCAGGAGCAGGAAGAGCGCGGCCGCCGCGACCTCCAGCAGGCTCCGCGTCATGGAAGTCCCCCGTCCAAGCCTAGCCCTCGTCCGGCTCCAGCCCGACGATCGCCTCGGCCCGCCGGGTCACGGCCGACAGCTGCGCGGCCCAGTCGTCGACCAGGGCGTCGGGGTCGTCGCCCCGGCCCGCGCCGGTGGGGGCGCTCCACACCATGGCGGCCTTGGCGAAGGGCAGCGGGATCACCGTGCGGTCCCACGAGCCCAGGCGGATGCACGGGTTGGCGGCCAGGCCCACGAAGATCACCGGCGCGCCGGTCACGCGCGCCAGGGACGGGGTGCCCTTCTCCATGCGTTCGGCCGGTCCGCGCGGGCCGTCGGGGGTGATGGCCACGCCGCCGCCGTCCTTGACCCATTTGATCATGTCGCGGAAGGCCTGCTCGCCGTGCTTGTTCTTGGCCGGGTCCGACTTCTTGGTCGACGAGCCGCGGATCGAGGGGAAGCCCAGCTTCTCCACCGTCTGGGCGATGAACTCGCCGTCGGCCGAGCGCGAGATGAGGGCCCGCATGTCCTGGCGGGAGGGCTCCTGCGGCCAGGTCAGCGGCGACATGGGGATGCGCGCGTGCCAGAAGCACAGGATCGCGCCCGAGCCGGTCTCGCGGCCCTTCGCCCACACCGCCTCGGCGTGCTCCTGCCCCTCGCGGGTCATGCGCAGGGTGCGGAAGACCAGCTTGGAATAGGCGGCGAAGATCGACGAGACGACCTGGATCACCAGCGGCCAGCGCAGGGGTCTCATTCGGCGGCGTCCTCACGGTCCTTGGGGCGATCCGACGGCAGGTGGTCCAGGTCCTGGGCCTTGGCCAGGCGGGCGTAGAGGCCCTTCTGGCGCACCAGCTGGGCGTGGGTCCCCGTCTCGACCACCCGGCCCTTGTCGATCACGTAGATGCGGTCCGCGCCCTTCACCGTCGACAGGCGGTGGGCGATCAGGATGGTGGTGCGGCCGGCCATCAGCCGCTCCAGCGCGGCCTGGACCTGGGCCTCGCTCTCGGTGTCCAGGGCGCTGGTGGCCTCGTCCAGCAGCAGGATCGGCGCATCCTTCAGGAAGGCGCGGGCGATGGCGATGCGCTGGCGCTGGCCGCCCGACAGCCGCGCGCCGGCCTCGCCCACCATCGTGTCGTAGCCCAGCGGCAGTTCGCTGATGAAGTCGTGGGCGGCGGCCTGGCGGGCGGCGGCCTCGACCTCGTCCTCGGCCGCAGTGGGTCGGGCATAGGCGATGTTGGCGCGGATGGTGTCGTCGAACAGGAAGGGCTCCTGGGTCACCAGGGCGATGCGGTCGCGCAGGGACGCCAGGGTGACCGAGCGCACGTCATGGCCGTCGATCGTCACCGCCCCGCCCGTCACGTCGTAGAAGCGCGGGATCAGGTTCAGGATCGAGCTCTTGCCCCCGCCCGACGGGCCGACCAGGGCCACGGTCTCGCCCTTGCGCGCGACCAGCGACACCTCGTGCAGGGCCGGGGCGTCGGGGCCGTAGGCGAAGCTGACCCGGTCCAGGGCGATGTCGGCGTCGCCGTGCGGCAGGGTCTTGGCGTCGGCCGGGTCCAGGATCGTCGGCTCCACGTCCAGCGCCGCGAACAGGCGGCGGCCGGCGGTCAGGCCCTCGCCGAACACCGTCTGCAGGTTGGCCACCTGGCGCAGCGACTGGGCGGCCATCAGGAGGGCCGTCAGGAAGGCGAAGAACACCCCGGCCGTGATGGGCTTCAGGGCGAACGGCCCCAGGGCGATCGCGCCGCTGGTGGCCCGCCAGCCAGCGTAGACGAACACCAGGGCCACGAGGATCGTGGTGAAGCTTTCGGTGGCCGGTGCGGCCATGGCCTTGGCGTTGGAGCCCTTGATCAGGTGCTCCTGGCGGCGCTCCACCACCTGGGCCACGCGCGCCTCCTCATAGGCCTCGCGGTTCTCCATCTTGACGATCTTCACCCCGTCCAGGCTCTCCATGATCGCCGTGGACAGGTTGGAGGTCTCGCCCATGGCGCCCTTGGCCGCCTTGGTCGTGCGCTTGGAGAAGCGGCGCATGATCAGGCTGGCCAGCGGGGCCATGATCAGCACGCCGGCGGCCAGCAGCGGGTCGAAGCCGAACATGGCCCACAGCGCCCCGATCACCGTCAGGAACTCGCGCACGTAATTGACCACGCCCGTGGTCGCCGCCTCGCGGATCAGGCCCGCGTCGTACAGCACCGAGGAGACGTAGGAGCCGGAGTGGGCGCTGCGCAGCCGCGCCAGGTCCGAGCGCACCAGCCGGCCGAACAGCTTGATCTGCATGTCGCCGACCACGCCGTTGCCGATCCGGTTGATCAGGTTGGCCTGGATCACCTGGAACAGGCCCCGCCCCAGGGCCAGGCCCGCGATGGTCAGCGGAATGGCCCAGATCGCACCCGGCTTGGGGTGGGTGATCAGCTGGTCGATCGCCGGCTCGACGATCCTGGCCAGGCGTACGCTCAGCTGGGCCACGATCGCGGCGCAGATCATCGAGGCCAGCAGCCCCTTCCAGCGCGGACGCAGGAAGTCGCGCCAGACGCGCGCGGCCAGGGCGCGGTTGCCCAGCGAGGCCTTCGGGGACGGCGCGACGGGTTCGGTCATGGGCGAGGGGTCGGATTTCGCGCGCTGGGTGTCAACGCCCGTCTGCGCCGTCATTGCGGCGGGGGTGCGGCGCTGTGGCTTTTGCATTACAGGGCTGTGGCGCCTACTTAGGGCCTTCACCGAAGGATCGCCATTTGCCCGGCTACGACCTCACCACCCGCTGGGGGCGGTTTCGCACCTATCTCCACTATCTGTGGAACGACCACGCCTACCTGCGGCTCGGCTTCAAGAACGACCACTGGATCAGCCCCGAGATGGTCCGCACCAACCAGCCCTGGCCGCACCAGCTGGCTGAGTGGAAGGCCAAGGGGATCAAGACGATCATCAACCTGCGCGGCGGGTTCGACGGCAGCTTCTACGCGCTCGAGAAGGACGCCTGCGAGCGGCTGGGCCTGAAGATGGTCGATTTCGTCATCACCTCGCGCGAGGTTCCGATCAAGGACCGCGTGCTGGGCGCCAGGAAGCTGTTCGAGGAGATCGAATACCCGGCCCTGATGCACTGCAAGTCGGGCGCGGACCGGGCGGGTATCATGAGCGTGCTCTACGCTCATTTCCGCCTGGGCCTGCCGATCGAGGAAGCCAAGGAGCAGCTGTCGTTCAAGTACCTGCACATCAAGCAGGGCAAGACCGGCGTGCTGGACTACGTGTTCGAGCGCTACCTGACCGACGCCGCTCCCAAGGGCCTGACCTTCACCCAGTGGGTGGAAAGCCCCGACTACGACCCCGTGGCGATGAAGGCCGACTTCCGCGCCGGCATGATCGGCGGGATCGTGACCGAGGGGATCCTGCGGCGGGAGTAGGGGTCTGCGTTCTTCCTCCTACGGGGAGGAGCGCCGAAGGCGCGGAGGGGGCAAGTCGGCGCGCACCGGGCCCGATCCAGGCGGACCGCGCGGCGTGTCGACACTTGCCCCCACCTGGCGCCCCCACCTGGCGGCGCGGCTGAGGGGGTCTCCGCCCTTAGTCCAGGCTCGGGTCCAGCAGCTTGTGGGCGTGGATGATGAAGTAGCGCGCGTGGGCGTTGTCGACGGTGGCCTGGGCCTTGGCCTTCCAGGCGGCGTGGGCGTCGGCGTAGTTGGCGTAGGCGCCGACGAACTCGACCTGCTTCAGGTCGCGGAACTCGGTGTCGGAAACGTTCTTCAGTTCACCGCCGATCACGAGATGAAGAAGCTGCTTGTCAGACATATCGGGGAAGATCCTGCGCGGAGTTATCGTTAGGGCAGGTCGATATGCCCGACGCGTGACAGGATCAACGGGGCAAGCGCAGGATTGGCGCAAACCAGGCTCGGAAAGAGCGGTTTTGCGTGATTGTAGGTGAAATCGCGGCCCTTGTGGTCGGTCAGGACGGCGCCGGCCTCGGCCCGGATCAGGTCGGCGGCGGCCAGGTCCCATTCGCTCTTGGGCGACAGGGCGATGGCTGCGTCGAAGGCGCCGGCCGCCACCAGGCAGATGCGGTAGGCGATCGAGTTGCGGCTCTCCACCCGCATCGCCGGCCACGGCGTGGGCCAGGCCGGGTGCTGGAACATCTTGGCGTCGCCCAGCATGGCGGCGTCTTCCAGGTCGCTCGTCGCGCTGGGCGAGATCGCCCCGCCGTTCAGCGTGGCTCCGCCGCCCAGGACGGCGGCGTAGGTCTCGTCCAGGGCCGGGGCGTGCACCACGCCCGCGATCGGCCGGCCGTCCTCGACCACGGCGATCGACACGGCGAACCACGGCTTGCCCTTCATGAAGGCCACGGTGCCGTCGATCGGATCGACCAGGAACTGGCGGCGGGTGGAAAGGCGCGCGGGATCGTCGACCGTCTCCTCCGACAGCCAGCCGTAGTCGGGCCGCGCCTTGCGCAGGCGCGTCGTCAGCAGGGCGTCGACCGCCAGGTCGGCGTCGGTGACGGGCGAGCCGCCGTCCTTGGACCAGATCTTCAGCCCGCCCTCGCGCGCGGCCAGCGCCAGGGCGCCGGCTTCGCGCGCCGCGTCGAGGATCAGGTCCAGGTCGCTCATTTGCCGGCGATCGCCAGGGCGTCCACCAGCAGCGACGGGCTGTTGCTGGCCCCGCGGATCTCCAGGTCCGCGCCGGCCACCAGGCGGGCGTAGATGTCGACCAGGTTGCCCGCCACGGTGATCTCGGTCACCGGATAGGCGATCTGGCCGTCCTCGAACCAGAAGCCCGAGCAGCCCACCGACCAGTCGCCGGTGTTGCCGTTCAGCGAGGGGCCGAACATCGAGGTCACCAGAACCCCGGTCTTGGCGTCGGCCAGGAGCCCGGCCAGGTCGCGCTCGCCCGGCTTGACGGTCAGGTTGTGGGTCGACACGCCCGACGGACCGGCCAGGCCGCGCGAGGCGTGGCCGGTCGACTGCAGGCCCAGCTGCCGGGCCGAGCTGACGTTCAGCAGCCAGGTGGTCAGCACGCCGTCGTCGATCAGCTTGCGCTCCTCGCAGGCCACGCCCTCGTCGTCGAACGGGGCCGAGCCCAGGCCGCGCACGCGGAACGGGTCGTCCAGGAGGTCGAAGCCCGGGGCGAAGACCGCCTGGCCCAGCTTGTCCTTCAGGAACGAGGTGCCGCGGGCGATCGACGGGCCCGAGATCGCGCCGATCAGCGGGCTGAGCAGCGACATGGCCAGGCGGTTCTCGAAGATCACCGGGGCGGTGGTCGAGGCGATCTTGCGCGGGTTCAGCTTGGCCACGGCCAGCTCGCCGGCCTTGGCGCCGATGCTTTCGGGGCTGGGCAGGTCGGCGGCGTGGCGGGTCGAGCGGCCCTCGCCCCCGCGCTCCATGCCCGCGCCTTCTCCGGCGATGGCCGAGGCCGACAGGCCAAAGCCGCTGGCCTGGTGCAGGCCGTCGAAGCCCTCGGAGGTCGCCAGCCGCCAGGTGGAGGCGCTCCAGGACGAGCTGCCGCCGTCGGAATTGGTCACGCCCGCCACGGCGCGGGCGGCGGCTTCGGCGGCGCGCGCCTGGTCCTCCAGCGTCTCGGCCGAGGGCTCGGTGGGGTCGTAGAGGTCGAGGTCGCGGAACGGTCCCTTGGCCAGGCGCTCGGCCGGGGCCAGGGCGGCGTAGGGGTCCTCCGGCGCCAGGCGGGCCATGGCCACGGCCCGGTCGATCAGCTTGGCCCGGCCCTCGGGCGAGATGTCCGAACCCGAGACCGTGGCGCTCTGCCGGCCCACGAACACGCGCAGGCCGATGTCGCGGGACTCCTCGCGCTCGACCTCCTCCAGGTCGCCCAGGCGCACGCTGACGGAAAGGGATTGGCGCTGCGCGAACACGGCCTCGGCGGCGTCGGCGCCGGCCTTCCGCGCGGCGGCGAGCACGTCATGCAACAGGTTTTCGTCCATGGGGTCTTATGGACGACGGGGAAGGGCGGGGGCAAGGCCGCAGGCCGGAGCGGGTGCGCTTTCCGCGGCTCCGTGCTAGGCGTGCGGCCATGCGTGTCCTGACCGTTTCCGTCCTTCTCGCGGCCCTGCTGGCCGGTCCCGCCGTCGCCGCGGCCCGCCTGCCGACCGCCGACCAGGTGGCGGCCTATGTGCGCGAGAACTGGGACGACTACGCCCGGCGCCTGGACGGCGCGCCGGCCTCGCCGACCCTGCTGGCGGTCAAGGACGTCCGTTGCCGCGACCTGTCGGGCGCGCCCGACTGCGCCTTCACGGTCACCGTGCGCCTGGCCGACGGCGTCCGGCGCGACCAGGTCCTGGCCAGCAGCTTCGAATGGGCGCCGGACGGCTCGCTGGAAGAAGTGGTCGTCCTGCGCAGCCCGCTGCGGTCGACCTAGGCGGCTTCGATCATCACGGACTTGGGCGTCATCCCGGCCGTAGCAGCGAAGTGCCGGACGACACGGATGATTGGGGCGCGGACGTCGCTTCCACGCTCCCCAGGCCCCTTACGCGATCGCGTAGAACAGCAGCGCCACGGCGCTGAACAGATAGGCCAGCCACGTGCAGATCATGCCGACCGCGCGCGGGATCGAGGCGCCGCCGCTGTTGGACAGGCCCACCGCGTGCACCAGGCGTCCGGCGAACAGGATCAGGCCCACCACGTGGATGGCCAGGGGCGGGGCGCCGACCATGGCCAGCAGGATGATCGCCGCCAGGCCCGCGGGCACGTATTCGCTGGCGTTGCCGAACGCGCGGATGGCGCGGGCCAGCTCGGGAATGCCCTCGTCGCCCAGCGCCACCTTGTGCTTCTGGCGCAGGCGCACGACGAGGGTCGACAGGATCAGGAGGAGGAAGACGTGCAGCCCCACCCAGAGGGCGGCGGCGTGGCCGGAAGCGGCGATGTCCATCGACGGGTTGCTCGCGAGACGAAACAGGATTGGCGGCATAGTTCAGCGTTTGGCGCCGCTGGCAAGCCGGCTCTTGGGGCGGGCGACTAGGCCTTCATCCGCGCGGCCGCGAACGCCAGGTAGCGGCCGTCCTCGCGGGTGAAGATCTCCGGCCCTGCCAGCGCCAGGGCCCGCCCCAGGGCGTGGGCGGCCGAGTCCTCGTCGCCGGCGTCCAGCAGGGCCTGGCCCAGGCGCATCCGCAGGAATGGGTTGTCGGTTCCGCCCGGGCACTGGATCGCCGAGCCCAGCGCGTCGATCGCCAGGGACGTCTGGCCGGCCTGGAAGGCCACGTCGCCGATCGCGCCCAGGATCCAGGTCGCCGCGTTCCACACCTGCTTGGGTTCGGGCAGCGCCTCCCAGGCGGCCTCGTAGCGGGCGATCGCCTCGTCGAAGCGCCCCGCCTCGGCCAGGCCGTCGCCCTCGGCCCCCAGGACCTTGATCTGGTCATAGACGGCGTGCGGCAGTTCGGCGGCGTCGGTCATGAGGCGGCTCGCAAGGCTTGGTAGGCTTCCAGGGCGTCGGGATCGACGACGATGTCGGCGCGCTCGGCCCAGTGGGCGTTGGAGCCCCGGACCTTCACGCCCGAAACCCAATATTCGTCGCCGGTGGCTTCGTCGAAGTGGTTGCCGCTGACGCCGCCGCCCTTCAGCCGGGTCAGGGCCAGGTCCCGATAATAGACCGTGCGGCCCGAGCGCGAGAACGTGGCCCAGCCGATCCGGGCGCGCACGCCGTCGATCGTCCCGGCCTTGTTCTCCACATACATCAGCCGGCGCTCCTGGCCGCGATTGAGCTGGGTCTTCACCAGTTTAAGGCTCCCGCCCGACCGGATAGAGCTTGTAGTGATCGTCGTAATAGGGCGTCCGAGCGTAGAACCAGGCCAGGCGGGCGTCGGGATCGGCGGCGAACTTCGGGTCCGCCGCCAGCTTCGCCTCGAACTCGGCCTTCAGCCTGGGATCGGCCGCCAGCATCTTCTCGGCCAGCGGGGCCAGGGCGTAGCCCTCGATATATTCCACCCGCTGCAGCACCTCGGGGAACAGGCCCCAGGCGAAGAAGCTCTCGTCGCTCTGCGGCTCCAGCAGCAGGGTGACCAGTTCGCCCAGCGGCTGGTCGGTGGGCACGCGCACCGAGCCGGCGGGCCAGGTGACCGTCCGCGTCTCGTGCGTCACCGGCCCGGCGGCGATCTCCACATGGCCCTCGCTGGCGCGCGTGGCGATCCTGGGCGCGTCGAAGCGGATCATGTCCACCGCCACCGTCCTCGGCGCGGACAGGGTTTCCATCGCAACGCCATGGGCGCGCAGGCGCTCGATCACGTCGGGCTTGGCCGAGCTGATCCAATAGGCCTTGGCCGGGGTCAATTGCAGCGACGGCTCGGCGGCGTAGAGCGGCAGGGACCAGGGCTTGGGGTCGGGCTTGCCCAGCCAGCGCACCTCCTTGCCGCCCGTGGCGGGCGAATCGTAGGTCTCGTACTGCACGCCCAGGAAGCTGACGGTGCGCAGGGGCTTGTCGCTGGCCGCGCCGCCGAAGCCCGTGCCGAAATTGGCCTCGACCACGGCCGGGCGCCGGGCGCGATCCGCATCCTCAGCGGCGCGCAGGGCCGCCCCGTCCTTGGCCAGGACCTTCAGGCTCTCCTCGATCAGCACATAGGTCCCCAGCACCCGCTGGCGATAGGGCTTCAGGGAGTGGTTCTCGACCAGCACCGTGGCGATCCGCGCCGCGTCGCCATAGCCGTTGGAATAGCGCAGCGAGGCCGGCGAGGAGCCCAGGCCCTTCTTCGGATCGCGGTCGTCCAGGGCGAAGACCAGCTGGCCGGGCACGTGCCCCGCCGCCTTCAGTCCCGCCTGGGTGGCCGGCAGGTAGGTGTTGTCGAGCCAGGCGCTGGTGGCCTTGGATCGCGCGAAATCGCCCAGATAGCCGGCCCAGCCGTAGGTGATGTCGTACTGGTAGTCCTCGCCGTCGGTGACGTGGACGTCCATGTAGAGGTCGGGCCGGACCTTGTTGATCAGGCCGATCATCGCCCGCATCTCCGGCGCGTCCAGCTTGCCGTAGTCGCGGTTCAGGTTGAGGTTCTGGGCCGTGTGCCGCCAGCCCTGGATCACGGGGCCGCGCTGGTTCGGGCGGCTGTAGGGGCTGGCGCGCTCGTGGCCGTCGACGCTGAAGATCGGCACGAAGACCAGGTTCACCTTGTCGAGCGGGTTGTCCTTGCCGTGGAACGCCCCCCTCTCGAAAGCGATGTCGCGCAGCAGCATCATGCCGGCGTCCTTGCCGTCGATCTCGCCCGGATGGATGCCGGCCTGGACCAGCAGCACGGGCTTCCTGGGATCGAACGCCGCGCCGTCCTTGCTGGCGTAGACCACCAGCAGGTCGCGGCCCTCGGGCGACTTGCCGAAGGTCTCCATCCGGATCAGGGGCGAGGCGGCGTCCAGCCTTTCCAGCCAGGCGCGGGTCTCGGAATATGTAGGCGAGGCCGTCAGGCCGGTCAGCTCGGACGGCGTGATCCAGGGATCGGAAGGCTTGGCGACCAGCTTTTCGCTGGCCCCATGCCACGGCAGGGCGGGCGGGAGGATATCGTCCCAGGGAGCCTGAGGACCTGTGGGAACCTGCGCCATGCTCGCACCCGCCGTCATCGCGACGGCGATCGCCGCCAGCCCGGTCTTCCAAGTCATGTACGCCCTCCCGACTGCGGCGGCCCCCCTCTGGCCCTTCGGGCCGCCTCCCCTTGAGGGGAGGATCTGTCGCCGCCGGCCGCTCGCCTCAGGGGGAGCCGTCGCGAAGCGACCGGGGGGGGGGAACCGCTCTCGCGGGCAGGCCTACTATTTCCGCGTCACCAGGTCCATGAACCGCTGCTGCAGGACCTTGTCGGTCTTGAACACGCCGCGGAACTGGGTGGTGATCGTCGAGACGTCGTGGTGGTGGACGCCGCGCGTCGACATGCACTGGTGCTCGGCGTCGATCAGCACGGCCACGCCGGCGGCGCTGAGGTGGTCCTCGATGGCGTCGGCGATCTGCATGGTCATGGTCTCCTGGGTCTGGAGGCGCTTGGCGAAGATCTCGACCAGGCGCGCCAGCTTCGACAGGCCCACGACCTTGCCGGTCGGCATGTAGGCCACCCAGGCCTTGCCCAGGAACGGCGCCATGTGGTGCTCGCAGTGGCTCTGCACGTCGATGCCGCGCAGCATGACCATGTCGTCATAGCCCTGCACGTCCTCGAAGGTGCGGGAAAGCTCCTTGGCCGGATCGCCCTGGTAGCCGGCGAACCATTCGCCGTAGGCGTCGACCACGCGCTGGGGCGTGTCGAGAAGGCCTTCGCGGTCGGGGTTGTCGCCGGCCCAGGCCAGCAGGGTCCGGACGGCGGCCATGGCCTCGTCTCGGGTGGGGCGCTGGGCGGGTTCAAGATCAAGACCGGTGTTCGTATCGAGACCGATCAGGGTTCGCTCGCGGGTCAGTGCGTCCATGTGCGGGAAGGGTCTTTCCACGGGCTGAGTTGCGCCAGGACGCCCTTCGCCCCGGAATTACGCGTGCCACCCGTTTCACATACGGCCGGGCGAGCGAATTAGACGCATCGCGACATGGCCCTCGCCGTATCTGGAAGCTATATGGGGCCCGCTCCGTCCCGGAGCAACACCTCTGTTACGTCAGATTGCCGCGATCCAATGACCATCAAGCTCCACGACACCCTGGCGCGCGAGAAGCGCGACTTCGTTCCCGCCGATCCCAAGCGGGTGACGATGTATGTCTGCGGCCCGACGGTCTACAACTACGCCCACATCGGCAACTTCCGCCCCGTGGTGGTGTTCGACGTGCTCTATCGCCTGCTGCGCCACGTCTACGGCGCCGAGCACGTGGTCTACGCCCGCAACGTCACCGACGTGGACGACAAGATCAACAAGAAGGCCGCCGACGAGGGCGTGGGGATCAAGGTCATCACCGACCGCTACCTGGCCGCCTATCACCAGGACGCCGATGCCCTGGGGGCCCTGCGCCCGAACCTCGAGCCCAAGGCCACCGACCATATCGGCGCGATCCTCGAGATGATCGGCCAGCTGGTCGACCGCGGCGCGGCCTACGCGGCCGAAGGGCACGTGCTGTTCGACACCCAGGCCTTCCCCGACTACGGCCAGCTGTCGGGCCGCGACCTGGACGACATGATCGCCGGCGCCCGCGTCGAGGTCGCGCCCTACAAGCGCCACCCCGCCGACTTCGTGCTGTGGAAGCCCAGCAAGGCCAACGAGCCGGAATGGGAAGGGCCCTGGGGCCCCGGCCGCCCGGGCTGGCACATCGAGTGCTCGGCCATGATCGAGAAGCAGCTGGGCCGCACGATCGACATCCACGCCGGCGGCATCGACCTGGCCTTCCCGCACCACGAGAACGAGCTGGCCCAGAGCCGCTGCGCCCACGGCACGCCGGTGCTGGCCAATTACTGGCTGCACAACGGCTTCCTCGACATGTCCGGCGAGAAGATGTCCAAGAGCCTGGGCAACGTCATCATCCCGCACGAGCTGCTGGAGACCACGCCGGGCGAGGTGATCCGCTGGGCTCTGCTGTCGGGCCACTACCGCCAGCCGCTGGACTGGACGCCCGAGCTGGTCGAGCAGAGCCGCAAGGCCCTGGACCGCCTGTACGGCGCCCTGCGCCGCGCCAAGACGGTCGAGGCCGCCGCCGGCGGGCCGTCCGACGAGGTGGTGGCCGCCCTGTCGGACGACCTCAACACCCCGTTGGCGGTGTCGGGCTTCTTCGAGATCTCCAGCGCCATCGAGAAGGCCGTCACGGCCGGCGACGAGGCGGCGATCGCGGCGGCCAAGGGCCGGCTGCTGGCCTCGGCCGGCCTGCTGGGTTTCCTCCAGGCCGATCCCGACGCCTGGTTCGAGGGCGACGCCTCCGACGACCTCAAGGCCCAGGTCGAGGACCTGCTGGCCCGCCGGGTCGAGGCCCGCAAGGCCAAGGACTGGACCGCCGCCGACGCCATCCGCGCCGAGCTCGACGCCCTGGGCGTGGTGGTCATGGACGGCCCGGCCGGCGCCACCTGGCGCATGAAGGACTGAGCTCGCTCCTCCAGAACCTCGCTCATCCCCGCCGAATGCGGGACCCAAGCCGGGTCAAAAGGATGAGCCCCGGCCCGCTCGGCTCGTTTCGTTCGAGACGGACAGTCCGCTTGGCTCCCCGCTTTCGCGGGGATGAGCGGTAGTGATATGGACCCACCCATGAAACGAGCTGTCGAACATCGCATCGGTATCCAGGCCCCCGCCGAGATCGTCTGGGAGATCGTCTCCGACTTCGAAGGCTGGAAGGAGTGGAACCCGCTCTACACCAAGGCCTCCGGCGAGATGCGCATCGGCACGGCCCTGGAGCTGGAGGAAGTCCTGCCCGGCCAGCCGGCGCGGGTCATCACCCCGGTCGTCCAGGACTGGGTGCCCTACGAGCAGTTGCACTGGCGCTCGACCAAGGTCGGCGGCTTCGTCACGGCCATCCGCTATCTCGAGATCGAGAACATGGGTCCGGCCAGCTCCACCTTCTCGAACGGCGAGCTCTACATGGGCCTGCTGGTGCGGCTGGTGCCGCGCGACGAGCGCCGCAAGCTCAAGGCCGCCTTCACGGCCATGGGCGAGGCCTTGCGCGATCGCGCCGAGGCCATCTGGTCGCAGCGCCAGAAGGCCCCCATCTAGATCCCATGATCGACGACCTCTACTCGGCGCGGATCCTGACCCTGGTGGCGAACATGCCGCGCGCGGGCCGTCTCGCCGCGCCGGACGCCAGCGCCGAGAAGACCGCCAAGCTGTGCGGCAGCCGCATCGTCGTCGACGTGGCCCTGGACGAGGCGGGCAGGGTCGCCGACTTCGCCCAGGACGTGGCCGCCTGCGCCCTGGGCCAGGCCTCCGCCGCCGTGCTGGGCGCGGCGGTGGTCGGGGCCGATCTCGCCGAGATTGAGTTGGCCCGCGACGCCTTGCACGCTATGCTCAAGTCGAACGGTCCGCCTCCCCTGGGCCGCTTTTCGGAGCTCGCCGTGCTGGAGCCGGTCAAGGACTATCCCGCCCGTCACGCCTCGACGCTGCTGGCGTTCGAGGCCACGGCCGAGGCTGTCCGCAAGGCCACAGCGGCGAGGGAAACCCGAACTAGCCGCGCCGGCGCCGCTTGATCGGTATTTGTCGCTAGTCGATAAGTCCCCGACTCCGTTCGCGAAAGCGCCGGCATGACACTCTACGAACGCACCGTCGACCTGGGCCTGAAGGCCTACAAGACGACGCTATCGCCCTTCATCGGGCGTCAGTGCCGCTATCTCCCGACCTGCTCGGAATATGCGGCCCAGGCGCTCAAGGATCATGGACCCCTGAAGGGGTCCTGGCTCGCGGTGGGACGGATTTGCCGATGCAATCCGTTCGGCGGCTCGGGGTACGACCCGCCGCCTCCGCCGGCGACGCCGCGCAAGTGGACATGTGAAGAATGATCGACCTGATTTTCCCCGACGGCTCGGCCCGCCAGTATCCTGACGGTTCGACGGGCCGGGACGTGGCCGCCTCGATCTCCAAGTCGCTGGAGAAGAAGGCGCTGCTGATCAAGATCGACGGCCAGCTGCTGGACCTGGACCGCCCGATCACGCCCGACCTGCTGGGCAAGGGCGCCAAGTTCGAGATCATCACGCGCGAGGCCCCCGAGGCCCTCGACACGATCCGCCACGACACGGCCCACGTGCTGGCCGAGGCCGTGCAGGAGCTGTTCCCCGGCACCCAGGTGACGATCGGCCCGAACGTCGAGGACGGCTTCTATTACGACTTCGCCCGCGACGAGCCGTTCAGCCTGGACGACCTGGCCACGATCGAGAAGCGCATGAAGGAGATCGTCGACCGCGACGAGAAGATCACGCGCGAGGTCTGGGACCGTAACGAGGCCATCAAGCACTTCGACGACATCGGCGAGCAGTACAAGGCGCAGATCATCCGCGACCTGCCGCCGACCGACACGATCACGGTCTATCGCCAGGGGAACTGGAAGGACCTGTGCCGCGGTCCGCACCTGCCGTCGACCAAGCACGTGGGCAAGGCCTTCAAGCTGACCAAGCTGGCCGGCGCCTACTGGCGCGGCGACCAGAACAACGCCCAGCTCCAGCGCATCTATGGCACGGCCTGGGCGTCGGAAGCCGACCTGGAGGCCTATCTCAAGCGCATCGAGGAAGCCGAGCGCCGCGACCACCGCAAGCTGGGCAAGGCGCTGGACCTTTTCCACATGCAGGAAGAGGGCCGGGGCATGGTCTTCTGGCACCCCAAGGGCTGGAAGCTGTGGCAGACGCTGGAGGCGTACATGCGCCGCAGCCTCGACCGCGCCGGCTACATCGAGGTCAAGACGCCCCAGGTCCTGGACAAGAGCTTCTGGGAGAAGTCCGGCCACTGGGACAAGTACCGCGCCAACATGTTCGTCTGCGAGACGGTCGAGGGCGAGATCCTGTCGCTGAAGCCGATGAACTGCCCGGGCCACGTGCAGATCTGGAACGTCGGCCAGCGCTCGTATCGCGAACTGCCGATGCGCATGGCCGAGTTCGGCGCCTGCCACCGCTACGAGCCGTCGGGCGCCCTGCACGGCCTGATGCGGGTGCGCGCCTTCACCCAGGACGACGCCCACATCTTCTGCCGCGAAGACCAGATCGTCGACGAGACCGAACGTTTCATCCGCCTGACGCGGATGATCCACGGCGACCTGGGCATGACGACCAAGTACATCGCCTTGGCCACGCGCCCGGAACTGCGCGCCGGCTCCGACGAGTTCTGGGACAAGGCCGAGGGCATGCTGGCCGAGGCCGCGCGCCAGGCCGGGGTCGAGCCGGTCATCGCCGAGGGCGACGGCGCCTTCTACGCGCCCAAGCTGGACTTCATCGTCCAGGACGCCATCGGCCGCGAGTGGACCTGCGGCACGTTGCAGCTCGACTACGTCCTGCCCGAGCGCCTGGGCGCGGAATACATCGGCGAGGACGGCGCCAAGCACCGACCGGTCATGCTGCACCGCGCGATCCTGGGCTCGTTCGAGCGTTTCATCGGCATCCTGCTGGAAAACTACGCCGGCGCCCTGCCGCTTTGGCTGGCGCCGGTTCAGGTCGTGGTGGCCACGATCACCTCGGACGCCGACGGCTACGCCCAGTCCGTCGCCGATCGCTTGACGGCGGCCGGCATTCGCGCAGAAGTCGACCTTCGAAACGAGAAGATCAATTACAAGATTCGCGAGCACAGCCTCGCGAAGGTTCCGGTAATCGCGGTGGTGGGCCGCAAGGAAGCCGAGAACGCCGAAGTCGCTCTGCGTCGCCTGGGGGGCGAGGGGCAGAGGGTGTTGTCGCTCGAAGACGCCATTCGTGCGTTGACGGATGAAGCAACGCCTCCTGACCTCGCGCGCGAACGGGGACTGGTCCGCCCGGTGGAGTTGGCTCAGGCCTGATGAACAGTATTCTTCCCTCGCATTCGACCTTCGTCTCCGGCGTGCGGCCGGCGCGGCCGCGCGTATCGGTGGTCATGGTCGTCTATCAGACGGGGGAAGCCCTGGCGGAGAGCATCCGCCACGTGCTGGACGAGCCGTTGGTCGATGAGTTCGTCATCGTCGACAACGGCTCGCCGCCGGAAGACGCCGAGATGCTGCGTTCGCTGGGCCTGACCGAGCCGCGCGTGGTGCTGCAGCAGGGCCACGGCAATGTGGGCTTCGCGCGCGCGGCCAACATGGGCGCGGAGACCTCGCGCGGCGAATACATCGTCTTCGTCAATCCGGACGCCAACCTCCAGGCCGGTTGCGTGTCGGCCCTGGTCGAGGCCTTTTCCGGCCAGCCCGTGCCCACCGTCGTCGGCGCCCGGGTGCTCAATGTCGACGGCACCGAGCAGCGCGGCGGCCGCCGCGGCGAGGTCACCCCGGTCACCACCCTGCTCAGCTTCGGCCACGTCACCAGCCGCTTCAAGGCGCTGGCCAAGTTCGAGATCCACCGCGAGCGCGAGCCGCTGCCCGACGCGCCCGCGCCCATGCCCACCATCTCGGGCGCCTGCTTCGCCCTGCGCCGCAGCGACTTCGAGCTGCTGGCCGGCTTCGACGAGGCCTACTTCCTGCACGTCGAGGACATCGACCTGTGCTGGCGCGCGCGCCAGGCCGGGGGGCAGGTGCTGTTCCAGCCGCACGCCAAGGTCATCCACCTGGGCCACACCAGCCTGGAACACCCCCTGAAGGTCGAGTTCCACAAGGGGGTGGGCCTGTCGCGCTACTTCATCAAGCGCGCCGACACCGTCCAGCGCTACGTGATCGCCGTCCTGCTGGCGCCCGCCATCATGCTGATGAGCGTCTTCCGCCCCCTGCTCTGGAAGATCACCGGCCGCCCGATCTGAGTTTCGCTCTTTCGTCTCCCCAGCTTGGGCCGGGGAGACGAAAGAGGAGGAACCGGGCGGGGGAGGCTGTGTCCGCCGCGGCTCCCTCCGCCTTCCCGGGAAAGGGAGCCCGCACGCGAGCCCGGGCCGTTCGGGGCGTCGCGTCTTCCCCCGGCGGACGCGTCCCGAAGCTCACGGGCTCCATGCAGGTCCCGGCCTCCGCCGGGAAGGCGAACCTCGCGCGCTAGTCCGCGAACACGAAGTTGTCGAACGCCACGAAGCCCAGGTCGATCGTCAGCGACGACAGGCCGCCGAAGCCCGTCGGGGCAAGGGTCTGGGGCGAGGTGTTGTTGGCCGGCGTCGAGAAGCTGGCGCTGACCGTGCTTCCGTCGGGACGATGGCCGGTGAAGGTCACGCCCTGGGCGGGGATCGCGGGGTTGGGATTGCAGACCTGCAGCGACAGGAAGTCGAAGGTCGCGCCCGCCGCCGGCGTCACCGTCACCGTGCTGGGCGTGATGTAGACGCCCACGAAGCCGTTGACGAAGCCGCTGCACCACTGGTCGCCGCGCGAATTGGTGAAGGTCAGGCCCTGCGAGACGTAGGCGGTCGCCGCCGAGGGGCAGCCCTGCGGGAAGTCCTGGTCGAACAGCACGGTCTTGGCCGTCACGCCCTCGAACACGAAGTTGTCGAACGCCACGAAGCCCATGCTGGCCACCAGGCTGGCCAGGTCGTCGAAGCCCGTCGGGGCGAAGGTCTGGGGCGACTCGTCGGCGTTGGGCGTGGTGAACTGGGCGCTGACCGACGAACCGTCCGCCCGCGTCCCGGTGAAGGTGATCGTCTGCGGCGTGATCGCGGTGTTGATGTTGCACACCTGCAGCGACTTGAAGTCGAACGCGCCGCCGTCGTCGCGGCTCACGAACAGCTGGAACGGCAGGCCGTAGGAACCGACGAAGTTGTTGACGAACGGGCTGCACCAGGCGTTGCCGACCGAGTTGGTGAACACCAGCCCCGCCTCGCGATAAGGTCCCGACGCCGAGGGGCAGCCGGCCGGAAAATTGTCCTGGAACGTGATGGTGGTCGTCATGACTGTCCCCTTGCGCATGGCGGCGCGGCGATCCCAGCTGGATCGCGGGGGACTAGAATTGCGCCCCGGGCGCGAGTCAATTTCCGGTTGTCGCTAGAATGCGTGACACCGAAGGTCCCTGGCGGAAGGATCAGGCCGGGAATTTCCCCGCCCGCGCCAGGGACGAGGCGGGGGCCTTGCCCAGGCGCTCGCTGATCTCGCGCCCGATGGCGATCATGGCGTCCAGGTCGTACCCCGTCTCGAAGCCCGCCCGTTCCAGCATGTAGACCAGGTCCTCGGTCCCGATATTGCCCGTGGCGTTCGGCGCGAACGGACAACCGCCCAGGCCGCCTACCGAGGCGTCCAGCACGTCCGCCCCGGCCTCGACGCTGGCGAAGGCGTTGGCCAGGCCCGTGTTGCGGGTGTCGTGGAAATGGAGGCGCAGGCGCGTGTCCGGGCAGGCCTCGCGCACGGCCTCGATCCGCTTGCGCACGGTCCAGGGATCGGCCACGCCGATGGTGTCGGCGATGGCGATCTCGGCCACGCCGAACAGGGCCGCGGCCCGGGCGATGGTCACCACCTGGTCCTCCGAGACCTCGCCGTCGAACGGACAGCCGAACGCCACCGAGATCGTGGCGGTGACCGGCGGCCCGCCTTCCAGCGCCCGCCGCTCGCAGATCGCGCCCAGCACGTCCAGCTGCTGGGCCGAGGTGGCGCCCTGGTTGCGCACGCCGAAGCCGTCGGTGGCGCAGACCACGACGTTGGCCTCGTCGCACTGGGCCGCCACGCAGCGCTCCCAGCCGCGCATGTTCAGCACCAGGCCGATGCGCGAGCGATCGAGCTCGGGCGCCAGGGCCGCCATGATCTCCTCGGCCCCGGCCATCTGCGGCACGCGGTTGGGGTTGACGAACGAGACGGCCTCGATGCGCCGGGCGCCCGCGGCTTCCAGCCGGCGGATCAGGCCGACCTTCTCCTCGACCGGCAGCGACAGCTTCTCGTTCTGCAGCCCGTCGCGCGGGCCGACCTCGACGATCTCGATGAAGCGGCTCATCGGTGGTGCTCCCGGACAGGCTTGGCGGGTTTTGCGGAGCGTTTGGCGGGCGGGACCTTGGCCGGCGGCGGCGCGGCGTCCGCATCGTCCCCCACGGGCTGGGCCTGGGCGTCGTCGCCCGTGCTTTCGCCGTCGTCCTCGTCGGCCTTGATCGGCGCGCCGCGATAGAGGGTCAGGCGTTCCTTGTCGCCGTCGGAATAGTTCAGCCCGTCGACCACGCCCACGGGGCGCGGCGGCTGGCCCAGGGCGTCCAGCGCCTTGCGGAACGCCGTCTCCTGCCGGCCCTCGACCACGGCGGGACGGCCCTCGGCGATGGCCTGGGCCGCCCCGGCCGGATCGGTCAGCTCGGTGGCGGTGCCCAGCAGGAAGATCATGCTCGGCTCGGCGTAGCCGGTCACGGCCACGGGGCCGGGGGCGCCCGACCGGGGAGCCATGCCGGCCCGCTCCAGCGCCGTCTCCAGGCGCGGGGCGATCAGCAGGGGCTCCAGCCGCGGGATCAGCAGGCCCACCAGCGCGCCGTGGGCCAGCATGCCGATCACCCCGGCGGCGACCACGGCCGTGGCGGCGGTCTTGCGCATCAGCAGCACCGCGCCCGCCATTCCGGTGGCGAGGAACAGCAGGCCCGTCAGGATGGCGGCCGGCAGGTCCGTCGGATCGCCATAGGTCTTGTAGAGGTAGCCCGAACCCACCGCGAGGGCCGCACCCACGAACAGGACCAGCCCCGCCCCGATCGCCCGGGGAACGCGGCCCAGCGGCGCGCGCAGGGCCGCGGCCATCAGGATCGCCAGGGCGGGATAGGTCGGCAGGGTGTAGTGGGCCAGCTTGGTGGGCAGGATCTCGAACACCAGCCACGTCGGGATCAGCCAGCACAGGGCGAAGCGGATCCCCGCCTCCCTGCGCCCGCGCCAGCCCTCGGCCAGGCCCGCCGGCAGCAGCAGGGTCATGGGGAACAGGGCGATCAGGCTGGTCAGGGCGTAGTAGCCAAATGGGGCGCCGTGGCTCTCCTGGCCGCCGGCCAGCTTGGGGGCCAGGTCGCCCTTCACCGCCGTCGACCAGAAGGCGCCGTCGGTGGCGACCGTGATCATCGTGGCCCAGGGCAGTATGATCGCCGCCGTCAGGATCAGGCCCCAGCTCCAGCCCAGCGCCTTCAGCCAGCCCACCTTGCGGTCCCACAGGCAAAGGGCGGTCAGGCTCAGCACGATGACCATCAGCCCCACCGGGCCCTTGATCAGCACGCCCATGGCCAGGCCGATCCAGAAGGCCAGCTTGATCCACCGGCTGGGCTTCCGTCCGTCCAGGCCGGCGGCGTAGAGCCGCATCAGGGCCGCCATGGCCAGGGTGGTGAAGCCGCACAGGCTGGCGTCGGTCTTGGCGATGAACGCCTCGGTCGACAGCAGCAGGGTCGCCCCCAGCATGCCGCCGGCCAGCAGGCCCGTGCGCGGGCTCAGCAGCGCCGAAGCGCCCCAGGCGCAGGCCGCCGCCGCCAGCATCGCTCCCAGGATCGAGGGGATGCGATAGGCCCAGATCCCCCGATCCTCGGGCGCGGAGAACGCCGTGACGCTGGCCGCCTGCAGCCAATGGATGCCGACCGGCTTCTTGAAGCGCGGCTGGTCCTGGAAGCGGATCACCACCAGGTCGTCGGTCTCCAGCATCTGGGCCGTGGCCTGGGCGAAGCGGGATTCGTCGCGGTCCAGCGGCGGCATGGCGAACACGCCGGGCAGTCCGGCGATCAGGGCGACCAGGGCCGCGAACAGCGGGCCGCGCCAGCCGCGGCTCCAGTCATCCAGGCGAGATTCAAGCGTCATGACAGTGGAATAGCACGATCCTTCTTTCTGGCTATTTTTCGGGTAATAGGAGGACGATGAACGCTTCCGCTTCCGCCGTCTCCGGTCCTTCGCCCGATTATTCCGTCGTGGTGCCCGTCTTCGACGAAGGCGGCGCGGCGCCGGCCCTGGCGCGCGAGATCGCCGCGGCCTTCGCGGGCGAGAACCACGAGATCATCTTCGTCGACGACGCCAGCCGGGACGACACCAAGGCCCTGCTGGTGGCGCTGAAGGCCGAAATCCCCCAGCTGCGCGTGCTGGGCCACCGCAAGAACTCGGGCCAGAGCCGCGCCGTGCGCAGCGGCGTGCTGGCCGCGCGCGCGCCCATCGTCATCACCCTGGACGGGGACGGCCAGAACGATCCGGCAGACGCGCCGCGCCTGGCCAAGGCGCTCAAGGCCGCCCCGCCGGAACTGGCCCTGGTCGGCGGCGAGCGGGTCAAGCGCCAGGACAGCAGCGCCAAGCGCTTCGCCTCCAAGTTCGGCAACGGCGTGCGCAAGCGCCTGCTGAAGGACACCGCCAACGACACCGGCTGCGGCCTGAAGGCCTTCCGCCGCGAGGCCTTCCTTCGGCTTCCCTATTTCGACCATATCCACCGCTACATCCCCGCCCTGATGCTGCGCGAGGGCTACGAGGTGGCGTTCCAGCCGGTGAACCACCGCCACCGCGAGACCGGGGTGTCGAAATACACCAATTTCGGCCGCCTCAAGGCTTCGGTCAGCGATTTGCTGGGCGTGATGTGGCTGCAGACCCGCGCGCGCAATCCCCAGGGCGTCGACGAGGCGTAGGCTCCCGCTCGCGTCCCGCGCGGCGCCGTCTTCCGGGAATCCCCGAAACCGGTTAACCGTGAGGATCGTGCATCGGCCTTCGGGGGAGAGCCAAGAATGTTCGCCGCGCTTCCGCTGCTGGCCCTGCCGGTGCTGGTCTACAACCTGATCGTCCTGACCTACGCCGGCGGCTTCACCTCGAACGCCGCGCAATACCGCCTGTCCGAGCAGCTGTTCACCATCCACATGACCTCGGGCGGCGACTGGTCGGTCGGCCTGGGCGACCTGCTGCTGGCCGCCTCGCTGGTGGTGCTGTTCGTCGAGCTGCTGAAGTCCACGACCAGCCGCAAGATCGCGATCATCAACCACTCGCTGTCGATGGTGCTGTTCATCGTCTGCCTGGTGGAGTTCCTGCTCCTGCCGGCCTTCGGCAGCTCGGTCTTCTTCCTGCTGACCCTGATGGTGCTGCTCGACGTCCTGGCCGGCTTCATCGTCACCATCGTCTCGGCCCGCCGCGACATCGACTTCAGCGACGCGCACTAGGCGCCGGCCAGGGCCGTCCCCAGCCGAATCCGACAAGACTCTTGCGGCCCGGCCTCTCCATGCTGACATCTTCGTGGCGACGCAGGCTCTGCAAGGGAACAAGACCATGGCGACCAAACCCGATATCTGGCTGGCGGCCGGCCTGCGCACCCCCTTCGCCAAGGTCGACGGCGCGCTGAAGGGCTACGACGCGATCACGCTGTCGGTCCCGGTGGTGAAGGCCATGCTGGCGCAATTGGCGCAGAATGGGGGAGCCCGCCCCGACTTCGCCGTCTGGGGCACGGTCATTCCCAACCTCACCTGGAGCAACATCGCCCGCGAGGTGTTGCTGGACGCCGGCGCCGACCCGACCATCCCGGCCTTCTCCACGATCATGGCCTGCTCGACCAGCATGGTCGGGGTGCTGGAAGCCGCCGGCATGATCGACGGGCGCGGCCGCGACCTGGCCCTGGTCGGCGGCGTGGAGAGCATGAGCCGCGTGCAGGTGGGCATGAGCGTGGCCTTCTCCGACTGGCTCAAGGGCTTCCAGGCCGCCAAGACCACCGGCCAGAAGCTGGCGCATCTTTCCAAGCTGAACCCCCGCGACCTCAAGCTCTACATCCCCAGGGTGGCCAACCGCGTCACCGGCCTGTCGATGGGCGAGCACACCGAGATCACGGCCAAGGAATGGAATCTGGCCCGCGCCGACCAGGACCAGATCGCCTTCGAAAGCCACCAGCACGCCGTCGCGGCCTGGGAGGCCGGCTTCTTCGACGACCTGGTGATCCCGGTCGGCGAGGTGAAGCGCGACACCATCCCGCGCAAGGACTCCACGCTGGAGAAGCTGGCCAAGCTGGGGCCTGCCTTCGACAAGACCAGCGGCAAGGGCACCCTGACGGCCGGCAATTCCTCGCCCCTCACCGACGGGGCGGCGGGCATCTGGGTCGGGTCCGAAACCGGCATGGCCCGCCTGCCGGCGTCCACGCCCAAGGTGAGGGTGGTCGACTACGAGGTCACCTCGATCGACCTGCGCCACGAGGGCCTGCTGATGGCTCCGGCCTACGGCGTGCCGCGCATGCTCGACCGCAACGGCCTGAAGTACGCCGACGTCGGCCTGTGGGAGATCCACGAGGCCTTCGCCGCCCAGGTGCTGTCGCACATCGCCGCCTGGGAGGACGAGGCCTTCCGCCGGGCCAAGGCCGGGGTCGAGACCGACCTGGGCAAGTTCCCGCGCGAGCGCATGAACCCCACCGGCGGCAGCCTCGCCGTCGGCCACCCGTTCGGGGCCACCGGCGCGCGGATCCTCAGCCAGGCCGTCAAGGAACTGGCCACCCGGCCCAAGGGCGAGAAGGCGGTCGTCAGCATCTGCGCCGACGGCGGCCAGGGCACCATGATGCTGCTGGAAAGCGCCTGACGTCCTGCGCCCGGAAGGAGGGGAGAGGGCGCGCCCCGACTAGGTCAGCGCCGAGAAGATCAACGTCACCACGGCGATGTCGAAGAAGCGGGTCAGGACGAGCAGCATATCGGGTCTCGAAGGCGGTTACCGTCCGCCCACAAGCAAGACTGGCGCCAGCCCGCCTTCCGGCGTTAGCTTGCGGCCATGGCCCTGTTCTTCGACCAGGAATGGTACGACGCCCGCCTCGCCGAGCGCGGCCTGACGCGCGGGGTCCTGGCCGCCGTTGCGGGCATGAGCGCCGAGGAGCTGGAGCTCGCCTACAAGGACCAGCGCGAGCTGACCGCCGCCCAGATCGCCGCCTTCGCCGAGCTCCTGGGCGCGCCCCTGGCCGAGACGGCCCGCCGCGCGGGCGTCGGCGTCCACGCCGCCCCGCCGTCGCCGGCCGCGCCCGCGGGCCTGGTCGAAATGTCGCTGGAGCAGAAGGTGGCGGTGCTGGAGGCCCGCGTGGCCGCGCTCGAGGCCGAGCTGGCGCGGCTCAGGCGCTGATCAGATCTCGGTCTTCTTGATCAGCCCGGCTTTGGGGCGACGGTCGGCCGTGCCGGAATATTCCGTGCCCAGGTAGGTCGAACGCGCCGCGTCGAGCACTTCCTGCCCACCGCGCAGGCCGCGCTTCTGGCCGCTCTGGCCCATCAGGTGGGCGGCGAAGGTCGCGAAGGCGCCCCGGCGCGGGGGAGGGGGCGGGGCCGCCGGCTCCTCGTCGCGCACGAAGGTCACGTCCTCGTCCGAGCCGGCTTCGGGCCGATCGGAATCGCGAGGCGCAGGTAGCGCCTTGCGGGTCGCGCCGGCGCGCCGGATGGGATCGATCGGACCGTTCATCATGAAAATCTATCCGCCCGACCGTTAAGAACGGATGGGGCGGCGTGGTTAAGGGGGTCTTACGGCTTGGTCGCCAGCTTTTCGATCTGCTGCTGCATGGCCTCAAGCTGGCGCTTGAGGTCGGCCAGGCTGTCCTCGCTGGGGGCGGGGGGCGGGGCCGGCGGCGGTTCGGCCGGAGCGGGGGCGGCGTCCTCGGGCCGGGTGTAGGCGAACGGCGAGAACATCTTCATCGCCCGGTCGAACAGGGCCATGTTCTGGCGGATCTGTTCTTCGTAGGCGCCCATGCCGGGCACGCCCTTGGCGCCGGTGAACTGGCTGCGCATGCGCTCCTGCTGCTTGGCGAAGCTCTCCAGCGACATTTCCAGGTAGGACGGCAGGAAGGCCTGCATCGAATTGCCGTAGAAGCCGATCAGCTGGCGCAGGAACTGGATGGGCAGCAGGTTCTGGCCGCCGCCGCGGTTTTCTTCCTCGAAGATGATCTGGGTCAGGACCGAGCGGGTGATGTCGTCGTTGGTCTTGGCGTCGTAGACCACGAAGTCCACGCCCTCCTTCACCATGTCCGACAGGTGCTCCAGGGTCACGTACGAGGACGAGGCGGTGTTGTAGAGCCGGCGGTTGGCGTACTTCTTGATGACGACGCGCGCGCCCTGGGCCTTTTCGCCGCCGCTGGTCTTGCCGGACGTTTCGCCATTTTCGTGGTTGTCGGACATTTCGTTCCCTGGGACAGCGTTGTCTCCGCCTTTTCGCATCGCACTATCGCCAATGCAAAGGCATGGCGCCAGTGCCCCTGAGCGCTGACGGCCGCAACATCGCGTGAAAATGGGCCGGTGACGAACGCGGTTCAATTATGCATTCTGTTACCGCACTGCACAAACACGGGCGCCGCACCCGCGAGAAGCGCCCGGGATCTCGTCACGGGAGCTACATCGCCATGAGCGACATCGTCATCGTCTCCGCCGCCCGCACTCCGGTCGGGTCGTTCCTCGGCGCCCTGTCGGGCCTGCCCGCCCACGAGCTGGGCAAGGTGGCGATCCAGGCGGCCATCGAGCGCGCGGGCGTAACCCCCGCCGATGTCGACGAAGTGATCCTGGGCCAGGTGCTGCAGGCCGCGGCCGGCCAGGGGCCGGCCCGCCAGGCCTCGGTCAACGCCGGCGTCCCGGTCGAGAGCCCGGCCTGGAGCCTCAACCAGCTGTGCGGCTCGGGCCTGCGCGCGGTGGCCCTGGGCGCCCAGCAGATCGCCGACGGCTCGGCCAAGATCGTCGTGGTCGGCGGCCAGGAGAGCATGAGCCAGGCCCCGCACGCCCAGGCCCTGCGCAACGGCCAGAAGATGGGCGACCTGGCCTTCGTCGACACCATGATCAAGGACGGCCTGTGGGACGCCTTCCACGGCTATCACATGGGCCAGACGGCCGAGAACATCGCCGCCCGCTGGCAGATCACCCGCGAGGCCCAGGACAAGTTCGCCGTCACCAGCCAGAACCGCGCCGAAGCCGCCCAGAAGGCCGGCAAGTTCGACGCCGAGATCGCCCCCGTCACCGTCAAGGGCCGCAAGGGCGACACCGTGGTCGACAAGGACGAGTACATCCGCCACGGCGTGACCTACGAAAGCATCTCGGGCCTCAAGCCCGCCTTCCTGAAGGACGGCACGGTCACCGCCGCCAACGCCTCGGGCCTGAACGACGGCGCCGCGGCCCTGGTGCTGATGACCGCCGAGGAGGCCGAGAAGCGCGGCCTCAAGCCCCTGGCCCGCATCGTCTCGTCGGCCAACGCCGGCGTCGAGCCCGAGATCATGGGCACCGGCCCCATCCCCGCCTCGAAGAAGGCCCTGGAACGCGCCGGCTGGAAGGTGTCGGACCTCGACCTCGTGGAAAGCAACGAAGCCTTCGCCGCCCAGGCCCTGTGCGTGGTGGGCGAGCTGGGCCTGGATCCGGCCAAGGTCAACGTCAACGGCGGCGCCATCGCCATCGGCCACCCGATCGGCGCTTCGGGCGCGCGCATCCTCACCACCCTGGTCCACGAGCTCACGCGCTCGGGCGGCAAGAAGGGCCTGGCCACCCTCTGCGTGGGCGGCGGCATGGGCGTGGCCATGTGCGTGGAGGCCCTCTGACCCGAACCCGGAGGCGTGGCCGACGGAACGCTTGTTGGCCAAATCTTCATGACGATCGCTGGCGGGGGCTTGTCCCCCGCCGGAAGTCACGTGCAACCATGGCAAACCTCAGCGGGAGAGAGACATGGCGAGAGTTGCGTTCGTGACCGGCGGCACCCGGGGCATCGGCCGGGCCATCTGCGAGCGGCTGGTGGCCGACGGATTGAAGGTGGCGGCCGGCTATTCCGGCAACGAGACGGCCGCCGAGGCCTGCGCCAAGGAACTGGGGGTGATGGTCGTCAAGGGCAACGTCGGCTCGTTCGACGATTGCGCCGCGGCCGTGAAGAAGGTCGAGGCCGAGCTGGGTCCGGTCGACGTGCTGGTCAACAACGCCGGCATCACCCGCGACGGCATGCTGCACAAGATGAGCTACGAGCAGTGGTCCGAGGTCATCCGCGTCAACATGGACAGCGCCTTCAACATGACCCGCCCGGTCATCGAGGGCATGCGCGACCGCGGCTGGGGGCGGATCATCAACATCAGCTCCATCAACGGCCAGAAGGGCCAGATGGGCCAGACCAACTATTCGGCGGCCAAGGCCGGCCTGATCGGCTTCACCAAGGCCCTGGCCCTGGAGAACGCCAAGAAGGGCGTGACCGTCAACGTCATCTGCCCGGGCTACATCGACACCGAGATGGTGGCCGCCGTTCCCGAGAACGTGCTGGCCGGGATCATCGCCGGCATCCCGGTCGGGCGCCTGGGCAAGGGCGAGGAGATCGCCGACATGGTCTCGTTCCTGGCGGGCGAGCGGGCCGGCTTCGTCACCGGCGCCACGCTCAGCCTCAACGGCGGCCAGTACATGGCCGCCTGACCGGGCCCTTGCGGACGGTCTTGTCCGTGCGTTTACGCAAGGTGCGGCTTGACGATTTCTCCCCCGCCGGGTCGACTGTCGGCGCGGCGGGGGTGTATCGCCGAGGCAACACAGCTTTGCAGGAACGCCGCGTGGCGGGAACAAGGTGTTTGGCGTCCAAGATTCGCCCCACTCGGGGGGCAAGACCTCGAGCATGAAATCTACGGCGGCGAAGACGGGGCCAGGGGGCCGCGTGATCCTGCTGGCGCTGGCCTTCACGGCCTTCGCCGGCGCGGTGAACGCGCAGCAGTCCACCCACAATCTGCGTGAGCTGTTCGGAAGCCGCGGTGCGTCCGAGACCCGGCGGTCCGCCGCCCCGCCTGTCGCCCGCTACGTGTCCGAGACCGGCGACGCCTTCATCTTCGATCGCGCCGCGCCCCAGCCCCTGCTGAAGTTCGAAAACAGCTCCGAGGTCTGGGTGCTTTCGGCCCAGCCGGCTCCGCGCGGCGACACCATCTACAAGAACGAGCTGGGCGAGCCGGTCCTGCGCGCCACCAAGCTGGGTGGCATGACCCTGTTCACGTCCGAGCGGCCGGGCGGCGACGCCGCGGCGCTGGAGGGGCGGGCCGCCTCGATCCAGCCGCCGGCCCTGATCTCGGTCAACGCCCTGTTCCAGCGGCTGGTGGCCGCCAGCGCCCGAGCCAGCCGCGCGGCGCAGCACCGCGTCTCGTTCGAGACCGTCGACGACGCCACCCCCGCCACTTCGGTCCTGGTGGCCGACACCGCCACCGTCACGGCCGAGGCCTTCGAGCGCATGGCCCGGGACGGCGACCGCAGCCTGCTCAGCCGCGTGGTTCGGGTGCTGCTGGCCGAGGGCCACAAGCCCGGCGCCAGCCTCAAGGGCAGCGACCTGACCGTCACCTACGCCCCAGGCAAGGGCGTGGCCGGCCGTCCCTCGTCCAAGCGGATCATCAAGATCATCGACAAGTGAGGGGTTAGGCTCTCGCCGTCATCCCGCGCAGGACGCGCGGGATTCTCGGCCCAGAGCCGCCCCCTCACCCCAGCCGCTTGCGCACCTGGATGAACAGGTAGGGCTCGAACGGGATCGAGCGGTACTCCACCATCTTCACCTGGCCGTCGGCGCGCGAGCCGTCATAGACGGTGCGCTTGCGGGTGATGTTGCGCGAGGTCCAGTTGGCCAGGGTCGTGCGCACCGTCAGGTCGGGGCTGGGCTTCCACTCCAGGAAACCCTCCAGCCACGGCTCGACCCGGTTGTCGCGCACCTCGACCAGGCGATAGCGGCTGTTCTTGTTGGCGCAGAAGTGGGTCACGCCCCAGGTCCAGCGGCCGCCCGGCACGTCCTGGGTGAAGCGCACGTCGCAGACGAACGGCGTGGCCCCGGTGATGCGGCGCTTCTCGAACGTGACGGGGTCGGTCACCTCGCTGTCGTACCAGCTCAGCCGGGCCTTCACCTGGCCGCCGGGGATCTTCAGCCGCTGGGTGGGCAGGGTCAGGGCGATCACGAACTGGTCCGAGCGGCCCTTGCCGATGTTGCTGGGCGCGTCGAAGCCCAGCGGCCGGCCCTGGTCGTCGACCTGGGGCTTGTAGTCGACCACGTCCGAGATCTCGGCGTGGGTCAGGGTCGCCGAGATCGAGCCGGCGTTCCAGAACCGCCGCTCCCAGGCCGCCTCGGCCACCCACGAGCGGCTGGGCTGCAGCTCGGCGTCGGCGCCGTCGACCGACTTGTCGGTGACGCTGGCCGAGGACACGAAGTCGCCGAAGTTCAGCTGGCCCACCTCGCGCTCCAGCCGCACGCGGATCTGGTCGACGTCGTTGGGGCTCCAGGTCGCCAGCACCCGGGGCTTGGGATAGAAGAAGCTGCGCTCCAGGCCGCTGTCGCCGCGCGGATCGTGGCGGTGCTGGGTGATGCGCGAGACCTCCATCCGCGCGCCGGCCTCGACCGTCAGCTTCGGGGTGGCCCGCCACACCGCCTTGCCCGCCGCCTCGCCGCGCAGCTCCTCGACCTTGACCCGCGGGGCCCCGATGTCCTGGGGCACGTCGTTGAGCAGGTCGCTGACGTCGGCCTTCAGGAAGTTGTAGGCGCCCTCCAGGCTGGCCTCGATCGACAGGGCGTCCGAGCGCCGCTGCTTGAACTCGCCGCGCAGGATGCTTTCGCCGGTCTTGTCGATCTCGGAATAGATCTCGTGCTCGCCGGGCGCCTGGAACGTGGCGCCGTAGGTTTCCTTGCCCAGGTTCTGCAGGAACACCAGCTGCAGGTCGCTGGCCGCGCCCAGCTTGCGGTCGTAGCGGGCGCCGAATTCGCCGGTCCAGTTCTCGTCGGTCTCGCCGCTGTCCTGACGGCCCGCGAAGGGGAAGTAGCGGGTGTAGGTCACGTCGCGGTCGAAGCTGAAGTACTCGACCTTGCCGTTGACCCGAACCTTGCCGCCCAGCATCCCGCGCTGGACCGCGCCGCGGGCCACGTAGTTCTGGATCTGGTCGTAGCCCTTCAGGGCCTCGCGCGAGGTGACGTTCCCGGCCCCGTCGCTGCGCACGCGCGAGCCGCCGTCATAGGTCTGGTCGGTGCGGTCGATCGTGGCCTTCAGCGAGCCTTCGATCTGGTTGATCCCGTCGCGCCGCGAGGCCTGGAACTCCAGCAGCGGCCCGAACAGCCCGTCCGGATAGAGGTAGGTCTGGATGTTGGCGACTTTCTCCACCTGCACCGACGACTTGATGACCACGTTGGCCAGGATCGTGCGCCCCTGCATGTCGATGCCCGGCGCCCCGCCGCGGATCAGCTCCACCCGCTCCACCGCCGTGGCCGAGATGCGCCGCAGGATGTCCTCCAGGTTCTCGCTCTTGGTGGTGGGGCGCTCGCCGTTGATCAGCACGTTGCCCGCCGTGCCCGCGAAGCCGCGCGCGTCGCCGCCGCTGTCCAGGCGAAAGCCCGGCAGGCGCGAGACCATGTCCAGGGCCGTGCTGGGGCTCTGGGCGGCGAAGAAGTCGGGCGGATAGGCGATGATCCCGCGCTCGGGCTCCGCCGTCGAGGCGGCGGGCGCCGGAACGGCTGGCGCGGATGCGGCGTCCTGTGCGCCCGGCGCGACCAGACCCACGGCGAGAATGACGGAAGCAAGGCTCATCTACGGCGTCCCCAAAGCCCCCCAGCTTTGTTGGCGCGACGGTGAGGTTCCGTGGAGAACAGGACCAGTTACAAACAGGACATGTAGGTTACAATTGTGAAATGTTGCCGGCGATCACCTTCGGCCAAGCTCCCCAATGACCGTGGTCCCGGCGAGGATCGCATCCCGTCCTCCCCCCGCTGCGGGGGGAGGTGGCCTGAAGGCCGGAGGGGGCGCTGCGGCGCCGAGCGACCTAGACCGCCGTGCCGCCCACCGTCAGGCCGGTGATCTTCAGCGAGGGTTGGCCCACGCCCACCGGCACGCCCTGGCCGGCCTTGCCGCACACGCCGATGCCGGGATCGAAGTCGAAGTCGTCGCCGATCATCGTCACCCGGGTCAGGGCGCTGGGGCCGTCGCCGATCAGGGTGGCGCCCTTGACCGGGGCGGTGATCTTGCCGTTCTCGACCAGGTAGGCCTCGGTGCACTGGAACACGAACTTGCCGTTGGTGATGTCCACCTGGCCGCCGCCGAAATTGGCGCAGTAGAGGCCCTTCTTCATCGAGGCGATCATCTCGGCCGGGTCGTCCTTGCCCGCCAGCATGCCGGTGTTGGTCATGCGCGGCATGGGCATGTGGGCGTAGGACTGGCGCCGGCCGTTGCCGGTGGCCTTCATGCCCATCAGGCGCGCGCTCATCCGGTCGTGCATGTAGCCCACCAGGACGCCGTCCTCGATCAGCACCGTGCGCTCGGTCGGGGTGCCCTCGTCGTCGATCGTCAGCGAGCCCCGGCGGCCCGGGATCGAGCCGTCGTCGAACACGGTCACGCCCTTGGCGGCCACGCGCTCGCCGATACGGCCCGAGAAGGCGCTGATGCCCTTGCGGTTGAAGTCGCCCTCCAGCCCGTGGCCCACGGCCTCGTGCAGCAGCACGCCGTTCCAGCCCGGGCCGAGGACCACGTCCATCTCGCCCGCCGGGCAGGCCACGGCGTCCAGGTTCACCAGCGCCATGCGCAGGGCCTCGTCCACCTGGCCCTGCCACTTGTCGGGGCTGATCCAGGCCGAGAAGCCGGCGCGGCCGCCCGCGCCCGAGCTGCCGCTCTCGCGGCGGCCGTCCTTCTCGACGGTGACCTGCACGTTCACCCGCACCAGCGGGCGCACGTCGCGCAGCAGCCGGCCGTCGGCGCGCAGGATCTCCACCACCCGGCGCTCGCCGGCCAGCGAGGCCATCACCTGCACCACCCGCGGGTCGCGGGCGCGGGCGAAGGCGTCGATCTCCTGCAGCAGGGCGACCTTGTCGGAGAAGGCCGGCGAGGCGACCGGGTCGTCCTCGCCGTACAGCTTTTCGTTGGTGGCGCGCGGCGGCTCGGCGCTGACGCCGCTGTAGCCGCGCCGGGCCAGCTTGGCCGAATCGGCGGCGCGGCCGATCGCGGCCTCGCTGATCTCGGCGGAGTGGGCGTAGCCGGCGGTCTCGCCGGCCACCACGCGCAGGCCGAAGCCCTCGCCGGAATCGTAGGAGGCGCTCTTCAGCCGGCCGTCGTCGAACACGAAGGCCTCGCTTTCCGAGCGCTCGACGAACAGTTCGCCGTCGTCGGCTCCGGCCAGGGCCTCGCCCAGTATGGCGCGGGCGCGCTCGGGATCGACATTGGCCGAGGCCAGCAGGGAAGGGGCGGTGATGGGAGCGGTCATGGGCCTACAGGTAGGACTTTCATTCGCCGCCGTCATCACCCTGCGCGATTCTGAGCCGGCCGGAGACTTCTCCCTCCCCGCGAGGGGGAGGGATGGGCTTGGCTACCAGTCCTGGCGGACCTCGCCCGAGCCGGCGACGTTGGTCTCCAGGTTCGAGGGCTTGCTGGTCAGGCTGACCTCGCCGCTGCCGGCCACGTCGATGCGGGCCAGGCCCTTGGGGGCCACCTTGGCCGAGCCGCTGCCGGAGATCTCGACCTGGGCGTCGCCGGTCTCCAGGCTGCTGGCGTCGGCGTCGCCCGAGCCGGAGACCCGCAGTTCCAGCCGCTTGGTCCGGCCCTCGGCCTCGACGTCGCCGCTGCCGTTGATGGCCAGCACCAGGTCGGGCTGGTCGTAGCCCTTCAGGTGCAGGTCGCCGCTGCCGTTGACGGTGAAGTCGCGCACGGCCGGGGCCGAGACCTCGATCTCCAGGCGGTCGGTGTCGCGCGAGATGTCGAAGCCGTGGCCGCCGATGCGCAGCACGCCCCGGCCCGAGCCTTCCTTCAGTCGCAGCTGGCCGTCCTCGATCACCACCCGGTCGACCAGGGCGCGGGGTCCGCTGATCTTGACGGACGGAGCCGCGCCGGCGGCGGCCTGGGTGTAGGTGACGTTGGCGGGCAGGTCGACCTGCAGCGACGAACCGCCGGACCAGGCCAGCTGCCGCTCGGTCTGGCTGGTGTCCTCGCTTTCGTCCGTGGTCGATCCCGGGCCGATATGGATGTGGTCGTTGTCGTCGTCGATGTCGACGCGCCAGTTGGACGGGATGCTCCAGCCGTGCTGTATCAGTTCCCGGCCGCCCAGGGCGGCGGCGCCGGCCAGGCAGCCCATGCACAGCACGAAGCTGGCGACGGCGACGATGGTGAGGTTGCGGATCATCATGTCAGGCCCCCTCAGACCTGGGTTTCGATGGCCGGCTTCAGCAGCCGGTAGTGCAGGCGGCCGTACCAGACCAGGGCGTTGACCAGGCCGATGGTGACCAGGGTGGTGACGGCGGCCAGGCAGACGCCGCCGGCCATCAGGCCGACGCCGGCGAGGATGGCCGTGCCCGGGCCCCCGGGCGGGGCGGCGAACGGACCGGCGGCGAACACCACCCCGCCGCCGACGAAGATGCCGATCGCGCCCATGAAGAAGCCGAACAGCCCGCCCAGCACGCCCATCAGCAGGGGCAGCAGCACCAGGATGTCGATGGCCCCCAGGCCGATCACCGCGAAGATGGCGCCGGCGGCGGCCGACGGGTTCTTGGCCTCCTCCCAGCGCTTGACGCCCTGCTCGGCGCGCTGCTCGCGGGCCAGGCGGTCGGGGTCGCCCAGGGCGGCGGCCACCTCGGCCTCGGTGCGTCCGGCCTCCAGGCCTTCGGCGAAGTGGGCCTCGTAGTCGGCCACGATGTCGGCGATGGACGAGGCCGGCAGGCCGGCCAGGCCGCGCTTGAGGCGGGTCAGGAATTCGGCGCGGGTCATGCGGCGGCTCCCAGTATGTCTTCCACGGCGGCGGTGAAGGCCGCCCATTCGGCCTTCTGGGCCTCGAAGCTGGCCCGGCCGGTGTCGGTCAGGCGGTAATATTTGCGCGGCGGACCGCTCTGGCTCTCCACCAGGTAGGTCTCCACCAGGCCATCCGACTGCATGCGGCGCATCAGCGGATAGATCGTCCCTTCCCCCATATCGATGTCCTTGGCGAGCTTGCTGGCGATTTCGTAGGCGTAGCTGTCGGCTCTCGACAGCAGGGCCAGCACGCACAGCGCCAGCACGCCCTTCTTCAATTGGATTTCTATGGTTTCCGTCACGGCGTCAGGTTCCCGTTGGCCCCACTCTTGTGACGCAAGGTAGTGTCTATTGCAAGGTAGCTGTCATTACATGTTAGTAATGCCGCGAACCGGCGTTCTTCGCTGGTTGTTGAGAGCGCCTCGCAACTGGCGTCCCTGTCGTTGCGGCAGGGCGTTCCTGGGAACGCCTCGGGTGCTTGGCAACCGGGATTGGAGCGCGTATGCACGCCAGCGACCGGCCAGTGATGAGGGGGGCTGCCAGCCGATTCCGTCGATGACGGAGGGCGTTGGTCTTGACCCGGTGTCCCTGGTCGTAATTGTGCAAGTCGGCGCGGCGTGGCTCCTGGTGACGCCAAATCGCCGCCGAAACGGGCCGTGAGGGATATGAAGGCGCAAAATCAGGGGATGCGGCGGAAGTTGGCGGGTCTTGCCGTCCTCGCCGCCACGACGGTGCTCTCGGGAGCGTTCGCGGGGCAGGCCCTCGCTGGTGACTTGCTGGGGCAGCCCACGCCCGGCGCGATCGACCTGCAGCCGGCGGCGTCGTCGCTGAAGCACGAGGCGATCGCCTTCCACAACCACGTCCTGCTGCCGATCATCACGGCCATCACCCTGCTGGTGCTGGGCCTGCTGATCTGGATCGTGGTGCGCTACAACAAGAAGGCGAACCCGGTTCCGGCCAAGTTCAGCCACAACACCGTCATCGAGGTCATCTGGACCGTGGTGCCGGTGCTGATCCTGATGGTCATCGCCATCTTCTCGTTCAAGCTGCTGTTCTCGTACAACAACATGCCCAAGCCGTACCTGACGGTGAAGGCCACGGGCTACCAGTGGTACTGGGGCTACGAGTACCCCGACCAGAAGATCAGCGAGATCATCTCGGTGCCGCTCAAGAAGGAAGAGGCCGACGCCAAGAAGGTCCCGTACCTGCTGGCCGCCGACAAGCCGATGGTCGTCCCGGTCAACCAGGTCGTCCGCGTGCAGGTCACCGGCGCCGACGTCATCCACGCCTTCGCCCTGCCGGCCTTCGGCCTGAAGATCGACGCCATTCCCGGCCGCCTGAACGAAACCTGGTTCAAGGCCGAGAAGGAAGGCGTCTACTACGGCCAGTGCTCGGAACTCTGCGGCGTCGACCACTCGAACATGCCCATCGAGATCCACGTGGTCAGCCAGGCCAAGTTCGACGAGTGGGTGAAGTCCAAGACCGCGCCCGCCGCGGCCCCGACCGCCGCCGCCGCTCCGGCCGCCGCCGCTCCGGCGACCCCGGCCGCCGCCCCCGCTTCCGCTC
>JAGHZU010000029.1 GCA_017745235.1 Caulobacter sp.
CGCAAGGTCCTTGGCCTCAGCCAGACCCAGTTGGCCGACGCCCTGGGCATCACCTTCCAGCAGGTCCAGAAATACGAGCGCGGCGCCAATCGTATCAGCGCCTCCAAGCTGTACGAGGCCGCGCGCCTGCTGCAGTCGCCGGTGTCCTACTTCTTCGAGGGGCTGGACGAGACCGCCCGAGGTGTGGTGGACGACGGCTTCGCTCAGCGCATGACCCAGTTCGTGGCCACCCCCGAGGGGCTGGAGCTGGCCGGGCTATTCCCCAGGCTCAACGACCGCCGGCTGCGTCGTCGGGTGGTCGACCTGGTCCGGGCGATGGTCGACGACGAGCCCGGGGCGATCGCGCCCTGACGATCGCCCCGGGCCGATCCAGCGGGATCGCCGCCCCTCTCCCAGGCGTTTCATGGGCCGAGGGGCGTTCGACGCCGCCCATGAGCCCGCATGCTTCTGATCGTTTCGTTGTTCCTGATCTGCGCCGTCATCACCCCGCCGGTCGGCGAGGTGGTTCGCCGCCACCAGCTGGCGATCCGTCGCCGCAAACAGATCGAAGCCTTCCTCCGCTCCACGCCGGTGGCCGACTACCGCTTCGACGGCCGCCCCAGCGGCGTTGCGCCACATTCCACCGCCCCCCGTTCAGGCGCAGCTTCCAGGGTAAGGGAGCCAGCGCGCAGAAGCGCGTCAAAGCCGGGAGTATGAACGTGAGCGCGTCCTCGAAAACCGTCGGCGGTCGCATTCGCTATTGGTGGCAGGCCCACCCCATGGTCGGCCTGGCGGCGGGCTGGATCGCCATCGCCCTGGTCGGCTGGCGCGTCTGGAGCGCCTTGAGCGGCCACCACGCCTAACGGAGCCGGAAATGAAAAAGCCCTGGGCGAACCCAGGGCTTTTCAAAGTCTTGCGATGGTACCAGCTCTCGGGCTCGAACCGAGGACCTCTAGATCCACAATCTAGCGCTCTAACCAACTGAGCTAAGCCGGCTCATCGCGAGGCGTCGTCTTTAGTCGGATCGGCCCCCGGGATCAAGCGCCGAAACGGCCCTTCCACACGAAAACGCCCCGGAGCTGTGAAGCTCCGGGGCGCTCGTTTCTAGGCCTGCAGCCTCGTTCCTAGCGGGGAACCGTGAACACGATCGGGATCGTGATCTGGCCACCGTCCACCGGAGCGCCGTCAAGCGTCTTCGGCTTCATGCGGAACAGCTTCGACAGCTTCATGGCCGCATCGCCGAAGCCGTAGTCGGCCGGGTTTTCCGACACGACAGAGCAGCCTTCCAGCGACCCCTTGGCGGTGACGGTGCACGACAGGGTCGCGCGGCCGCCCACTTCCATCCGCTGAGCGCGGTCGGGGTAGTAACGAGCCATGTCCTCACCGGTGGGCTTGCGGGCCCAGTCCGGCTTGGTGATCACCGAAGCTCGAGCCGGCGGGTTCGAAGGAACCGGCGGCACGTTCGAGATCACCGGCGGAGCCGTTTGCTCGACCCGCTCCTTGACGGGCGGAATCGGCAGCGGCGGCGGCGGAGTCACGTCCGGCGGCGGCGCGATCGGCGGCCTCGGCTGCACCACCGCGGGAGGCGGCGGCGGAGCGTTGGTCGGCGGCGGCGGCGGAGGCGGAGGAGGCGGCGGCGGCGGCGGGGGCGGCGGAGGCAGCTCCACGTCCACGGCGTCGTCGTGATACTCCTTCATCACCGCTTCGAACTTCTGCTTCGCCAGATACGCGAACAAAGCAGCGTGGAAGCCGACGACGACGATGGTCGCGATACCGAAGGCGCCGAGGCCCTTCTTGCGTCGCGGACCGTCCGAAGTGAGCGGATCGTAGTGGCGATGCTCAGGCGTTTGTTGTTCAGCCATGCATCACCCCTAGCTGTTCTGATCCTTGCCGATGAGCGCCACGCTATAGAAGCCGTTATCCTGGAGGGTGTTCATCACCTCCATGAAGGCCCCGTAGCGCGTCTTTTCGTCGGCGCGGATGTAGATGCGCTCCTTGGTGGGATCGCGACGACCAATGCTTTTCGTCAGGTCCGCACCCATCTCGTCAACCGTTGTCGGGTCGTCGCCAATGAAGACCTTTCCCGACGCCTTGATCGAGATGTAGACCGGCTTAGGCGGGCTAGGCGACGGCTTCGCGACCGCCGGCGGCAGGTTCACTTCGACCGACACGGAGGCGAGCGGAGCCGCCACCATGAAGATGATCAGGAGGACCAGCATGACGTCCACGAAGGGCGTAACGTTGATCTCGCTGTTCTGGTCGATGTTAAACCTATCGCCCCCACCGCCTGAGAGTTTGGCGGCCATCGGTCTTACGCCCCTTTGTCGAGCTGACGCGAAATGGCGTTCATCAGTTCAGCAACGAAACCTTCCGAGCGCGTGCCGTAGCCGGAGATGCGGGTCTGGAAGAAGTTGTAGAAGATAACGGCCGGGATAGCGGCGAACAGACCAATACCGGTGGCGAGCAGCGCTTCGGCGATGCCGGGGGCGACGACGGCCAGGTTGGTCGTGTTGGTGTTCGCGATGCCGATGAACGAGGTCATGATCCCGTAAACGGTGCCGAACAGACCGATGAACGGACCGGCCGAACCGACCGAGGCCAGGAACACCATGCCGCCCGACAGACGCTTGGCGAGCGAGGCTTGCACGGCGTTGATGGCGTAGGTGGCGCGGCTCAGGGTCGAGTCACGGTGCTCGCCGCCGACGGCCAGGCCAGCTTGGCGCGACAGTTCGACTTCTTGGGCGGCCGCGGCGGCCATGTCGGCCATCGGGTTGCCTTCGAATTCTTCCGACGAGCCGATGCGGGCGATGTCGGCGATCGAACGAGCGCCCCGGAAGGCTTCCAGGAACTTGTCCGATTGCTTGTTCAGGGCGCCGAACTCGAACAGCTTGGTGATCAGCAGGACCCACGAGAAGATCGAGGCCAGGATCAGGCCGATCATGACGACCTTAACGACCGCCTGGGCCGACAGGAACATGCCGATCGGGGTCAGGGAGTGCGACTTCATCTTCTCGGTCGCGGCGACGCCGGCGTCCAGGGGCTCTTCAGCGGGCGCTGCGGCGGCGGGGGCCGGGGCGGCAGCGGCCGGAGCGGCGGCTTCGGTGGTGGCCGGCGCAGGAGCAGCAGCGTCCTGGGCGAAAGCCGGGGCGCTCGCCATCAGCGCCATGGCGCCGACGAGAGCGATGAGGGGGGTTTTCCGTTTAATGTCGAGCATCTGTCGCCAGTTCCTGATTGGTCTAGCACGTTTGGACCGAGGGTCGTCGCGCGAGAGCGTCTCCACCCTAATTGAATAGCCAATAAGACGTCCGATCGCTCGAATGCCTCACCGGCCCGCTTCGCTGCGCTCGACCCGTTACGCCCCCCAAGCCGGGCTCATGCCCATCAAGAAGGATCGTTTCGAAGCGCGTGATCGCCGCCCCCGAAGAGGCTTCGACCTTACCGCAATGTTAGAATTGCGGCAGGGGTCCTTTGGCAACCCCTTTTCGTACCGTCAAGGGGTGCGAGGTCGCATAAATTTACCGACCGTTCGGCCGGTCCAGGGCCTTCGCCGCATCGCACAAATGGGAAATCAGGATTTGAGGGCGGTTTTTCCCTGCCAAAGGGAATAACGATGTTGCGGTGCAGCATGCCGACAAAACACCGGTCTTAAAGACCGGATCGGAGCGCGCATCGCTTTTGGGTTCAATCTAGCCGGGAAAGATGCCCACCGGAGATCTGACCTCCTCCACCGGCGGTCACGGCGAATATGGGAGGATTTTCGCCTCTGAACGGCTTTTTCGTCCTTGAAACCGGATCTAGCGCCCTCCCCGCCCAACGCGGCCGGCGATTACTCCAAAGCAGCGCTGAACCGATCCGGCCCGTTCACGCCTTCTCCCCACGTCCCTGCGATCGGCGAAAGCGGGCTCTCGGGAATCGATCCGGTTGCGACGGTCAGACCCGGCCGCCGATCTCGCCGTCGCCCGGTAAAGGCCACAGCTAAAATTTCACATCTGCCCTGAGCCGGACGCGAGTGACCAACTTAACGGCGCCACGCCCCCCGACGACCAGACGGACCGTGAGGCGGTCGCAACCACAGTGCGTGCGAAAGGAAGTGGTGCCTGGGGGCGGATTCGAACCACCGACACGCGGATTTTCAATCGCCGGTTTCGGCCAACCAGATCAACCGCTTCGCCCCGGAGCGAATGGAAAACGCGCCTAAGCGACGCAAGGGCTTTTCGCCCCATTGGAAAATGAAAGCAAGCCGCCGGCGAGCCTCGGCCGCCCTGCCGGATCTGGGCGTGGTCCTGCTTCTTCTTCCCCTCCCCTCTCCTCCCGCTGTGGCCGCCGGTTCGCCGCGCCGGCGCGCCGTCTTGTGCACAAAGGCACAACAGCACAACCGAACGACGGTGCGAGTTCGCAAATGAAAACGGTCGCCATAGCCATGCAGAAGGGCGGCGTCGGGAAGTCGATGTTGACCCGGTCGATCGCCGTCGCCGCTGCCCATGACGGGCTCAACAGCGCGGTTTTCGACATGGATCCGCAGCAGACCAGCGTCATGTGGCGGCTCAGGCGGGCCCATCTGGCTCAGCAGCTGCCGGTGACCGACTTCGTTCCCGAGTTGAACCTGGTCGACGAACTGGAGCGGATGCGGGACGCCGGCTGCGACCTGGTCGTCATCGACACTCCGCCGGCGCGCAGTTCCGAGGCGCTGTGCGCGGTAGAGCACGCCGACCTGGTCCTGATCCCCTGCACGCCCAGCATAGAATCGTATGAGCAGGTCCACCGCACCAGTAAGGCGGCCCGGATGGCGGGCAAACGGTCGATCGCCGTGCTCAACCTGGCCACCCCTAACAGCCAGACCGAGGCTAGGGTGTCCCGGGCGGTATTTGAGAGCTTCGAGCTGGAGATGGCACCGGTTGTGCTTCACCGTCGCGCCCAGCACCGCGACGCCGGCGCGGAAGGTCTGACCGCCATCGATGCTATCACCGAGAGCAAGGCCAAGGCTGAGATCGGCAAACTTTGGACCTGGCTTTGCTCCGAGCTGAGCTTCCAGGTCAACGTGGCCGAAGGGGAAGGCCTAAGATGAAGGGCTTGGACAAGTCCGCCGCCGCCTTCCTGGAACGGCTAGCGACGAGCGCGCCGGCGGCCGACCAGGCTCCCACGCCGAAAGCCGCGCCAGCGAGCTCCGCGGTGCGCGGTCAGCCGTTCCCGAGTCAGGTCGCAAGGGCGCATCTCAAGCACATTGGCGGTTACCTCGACAGAGCGACGCAGGAGCGTGTCGTGCTCCTGAAGACCCGTCTGAAGCTCGACAATTCGGAACTACTCAAGCGCGCGATCGACAGCCTTTGGGCTGACGAGGAGGCGCGCCGGGTATTTTCTGACGGATGATGCGATACCGCTGAACATGCAACGGGCGCGTCAAAGACGCGCCCGTTGGATTATTAATTCAATGCGGCTGATTTGCCTTTCACTGAGGCCACAACCCAACTTCCTGATACCCTGATCACACAAACGGTCACCGAGTCATTTTCACATACAATGAACAGTCCACCGTCGAGAAAATATTTCAGGGCCTCAAGGCTTTCACTGGTGTGACTTACAATCTCTTGTCCCAACTTGAGCACAAGCAAATCTTCTAGAAGCCCTTCGATCGCCGTGGTCACCGGCTCTTCAAGCCAGGGGCTGTTTTCCAGCGCTATGAAGGCAGCTTCGCTATAACTAACGCCATTCTGCGGAAATTCTATTAGTTCGGGCACGAATTACCCCCATCGAAAACCACTCAGCTTGGACATCCACCCCCCCTGCATGGAACCCATCACCGCATACCGTCAGGACCTATATGCCAGCTTCATGGATCGTTAGCAATGTTTTTTCCGCCTATTTTATGCCCGGACGGCATGTTTTTGGTTGATAACTTCAACGCCCGGAACTAAGGTGGGAGCACCCTGACAAGAGGAGAGTTGGAGAACCATGTCAAAGAAACCTGATCGCTAGCGCCCGTCAGCTAGGGGCAAAGCGCCCTGCCGCCAGCAGGGATATCGGAGAAATAAGAGAGGCCCGTGGAAGCGCATACCTCTCTTATGTAGTTGGGAAATTGATATGTCTCAGAAAGAACAAGCAGCTCAAAATCGTAGCCGGCTCACGCTTGACCTTTCTACCCGGATGACCGCCGCGTTGAACAACTATGCTGAAAAGCATGGAGTGACCAAAGCCGAAGCTCTGCGAAGCGCCGTAGAGCTGCTTATGGTGGCCGACAGTGCGGTTGACGAAGGCTTCAAGGTTGGAGCCTGGAATACTGACGGCGGCCAGCGGCTGGAGCGCGAATTTGTGCGCTTTGCCGGTTAGGACCGCGCACCGTGGCTTCGGAGCCTGACGACTTTGTCGTCTTAAAAGATGAGAAAATCCAGGTAGATCCTAAAGAGAAGCAATCCCTGCTGCATGCCCGTTGGGCACTCATCTTATCGGTCCTAGTTGTAAGTGTCTTCGCCGTCTGCGGCATGACTGTCCTAATGTATAGCTTCTTCCAGCATCAGGACGCCCCAGCATGGGCGCAAGCGGTAGAAACAGCCGTCATGACAGCCGCTCTGGCGTTGATATTTCGGGATCGCTCCGATCATTCCGGCCACAACTAACGAGATGGCACCGCCGAATTGGCGGTGCCATCTTCGCATTTCAATCGTATATCCCGGACTCGTTGTTACAGCCGCACGGCTGGGACACACACCCGGACGCGCATGATTCTGCAAAGTGCGCGCGGCGCGCCGGCGGGCCGAGCCAGCTAAGTGGACCTGGATTTCTCCAGCCATTGAAACTGCATTATTTTCGACGCGAAAAGCCGGCGGGCGAGGCGGGGGGAAAAGCGCCGCGCTCGGGGTCAAGCCCCCGCCCCCTGCCCGGTGCCGTTCTAGTTCCAACGCGAGGCGATTGACTCCCCACACCATTTGAATGAGAACATTTCGGGAACATCGAGAGCCCGTCAAATGTCCCATCCACGTGCCCCTCAGCGCGCGAGACCCCACGCGCCTACATGGTCCCGACGCCGTCGTGCCGAGCGCCCTGCCCTGTGGTTACGCGCCGCCCAGAGGAGCTAGATATGGCGATCATAGGACCGCGCCCCGGCGATCGGGACGACCTCGGCTGGAATGACGGTGTGAAGATCAAATTCCGAGCGCCCCGCTACAATGGCACGCTGGTCATCGAGGCGATCGAGATGGCGTGGAGCTATCACTACCGATGTCAGGCCTGCGGCGCGGACGGTCGCTGGTGGTGCGAGGATATCGTCCGGTTGTTCGGCAAGTGGCCGGCCGCCCACCTCGACGAGCTATTCGCCCGCGCCAAGTGCCCTTGCGGCGAGGTCGGCCGGCTGCGCGTCCACGCGATGGCCGGCTACGACTTCCGTGATGAACGCGGGGACGAAATCATCCACGACACCTTCGAACTTGGCGCGCGGCGGCTGCGCCGGGTCGCGCCTGAGTACGGCTTGCCCATTGAATTGGTCGAGCTGTGGATCGCGCGCGTCCAGCGCTGGAAGGAGACCATGGACATCAACTTGGTCCGCGCCGAGGTTTCGGCGGAGTGGAGCCGTCGGCAGGGGGCGGTGACCGATGCCGGAACCTAGCGACAGCGACCGCCGCAAGGCGGCGCGGCTAACCCCAGATATCGCCACCACGCTGCTGATCGACTGCGTCGAGCTGGGCTACGACATACAGCTGAAATGCCAGTACTGCGGGCACGACCGCACCTGGGGACGTCGGCAGATGCTCGGAGCCAAGCTTCGGAAGGTCCTGGCCTGGCCCCTGGATCGCGTGCAGCGCGCGCTGGTGTGCCCCATCAACGGCTGCAAAGGTCCCATGCCGATCCTCCGCCTGATGAGGGGCGGCTATCAGGATGGCTTCGACCGCGCCGATGTGCGTCGTCGCCGCGCCTGGCTGATTGAGACCCTGCTCGACGAAGGCATCATGCCCAACGACGTCGGCCTAACGTCCGATATCCTGCGATAAGCCGTGGCGGACATGGACCCCCGATCCGGGCGCCTCACGTCGCTGCGGATTTGGTGCACGTGCGGCTACAGCGCCGTGTGGCCGCGCCACGTCATTCTGAAACGGATCGGGCCCTGGGTCCGCCCCGCTGAACTTCGCAGCGGTGTGAGCTGTACGGGGTGCGGCGCGAAGGGACCACCCAAGGTGCAGATCGAGGGGACCTATCGATAGCGACGCTGACAAGGCTCAGAACTTGGACCCGGCGTAGGCCTGGGACGCGTTGCTCGCATCGTGCTACGCCGTTGAAATAACGACCAGCGATAGTCGTATTTAATGGGCACACCCTAGGAGGGACTACATGCCGGCGACTTTTTGCGGCGCGGGGGATACCGTCATCGACAGTGGGTCTATGCTTGCGTTTGGGACCCTCAACATCCAACTGCCGACTGTCCGGAGATTGGTGTTTGTCGTGTTCGACCCCGCCGCCACCGGTCCAACGGTTTCGTTTGATGATCGGAAGCAGGTCTGGGTTGTGAAAATCCCAGCCGACTTGAAAGCCGGCTGGACTGGCGACGTCATCGGTAAGGTCGCAGTAAAGGATGAATGGGATCGGCCCGTGGCGTTTTGCTTCAACGCAGGCAGCTCAAGGCCCGGATCAGCGATCTTCACGTGGACGGCTTTCCGAGGACGCTGAGGCTCAGCTCCGCTCCGGCGGAGGCGCGAGGTCTTCGAAGGCGTCGAAGCCCAGGGCAAGCGCTTCTGCGCGCGACAGAACCTGATCTTCAAACTGGCGCGACACCTGGATGCGCACGCCTCGATAGCGAATTCCTCGCCCCACGGCGGTGCACACGGCGCCCAGGTTGAACGGCAAGGCGCACCAGGTCGTGTCCTTGAGCCTGATCAGACCCGGCCCGCCCTCGTCGGCGTACTGATCGATCATCTTGTCGAGTTCATCGGCGGTCATGCCCGGCCGAATAGACTGAGTCGGATCGCTCTCACCCGACGCTCCGTTGGCCAGGGATGCTAACGCCTCACGGATACACCTTCAGCGTCAACGCCCGTGGTCAGAAGTGGCGGGGAACATGGGAGAAGGTCGGCGGCGACGTCTGCGTCTCCAGCGCCTTCGGCTCGGATCGCCGAAAGGTCGGCCGGCGCAAGCCGGACCTGGTCGCGCAGGAAATTCTAACCGACTTAGTCGATACCTGGACTAGGTCCCCGCCCGCTTAATCTGATCCGATGGTCAAGCATTTCGTCACTCTCGACCCAAAGACCGGCGAGTACGTGCGCCGGTACCGCGACGGTCAGGCGTTCGTCGCGATAGGCCAGCCTCACCCGTTGGGTTTCTGGCGCATTCACCCGGCCGTCGCCACAACCGCCGACGAGGTGTTGGAAACGGGCGAGTATGAAATCGACGTCTGGCTCACCCCGGAGCCGTTGGTCTGGACGCCCCGGGTCGAACAGAACAAGGTCGACGGGCCGCCGGACTTCACCTTCCGGGGCGGCGGGCGAATGGGGCCGGAGTTCTGGGAACGCCACCCGGCGGTACAGCACTTCGAAATTATCAACTGGGCAGGCGGGGACTCGATGGATGACGACTTTTGGAACGTGAGGGTCTGGCTGAAGGGAAGTGACTGATGTGCAACCTGTACAGCCTCAAGACTGGTGACCTCTTCGCGACCTGGAACAAGGTGCTGAAGCTCCCCGTCGTCTGGGAGGGCCAGGCGTCCAATTTCGAGCCGCGCCCTGAAATCAAGATGACCGAGGTCGCGCCGATCGTCCGTCACGTCGGCGACCAGGCCGTCGTTTCCATGACCCAGTGGGCCTGGAAGGCGCCCACCGGCAAGCCGGTGTTCAACTACGTCTCCGAGAAGCGCGACTTCTCCAAGAGCGACCGGGTGCTGATCCCGGCCGACGCCTTCTACGAGTTCACCGCCAAGCTGACACCCGGCCAGAAGCGGTTGACCCGATGGAAGTTCACGATGGTGGACAACCCGCTCTTCTGGATCGCCGGCATCGTGAAGAACGGCTGCTGGACGATGCTGACGACCGAACCTGGGCCGGACATCAAGCCGTACCATGATCGGCAGATCGTGCTGCTGTCGGCCAAGGCAGGTCTCGACTGGCTCGACCTTACCCGCCCACAGTCCGAGATCCTGGCGCCCGCCCCCGCCGGTGCCTTGTCGGTCGTTCGTGACTTCCCCCCGCCGGAGCCGACCGACCTTTTCGCCTAGCTCACCTCAGAACGACGAAAGCCCCCGACTATGTCGAGGGCTTTCGGAGCACCAAACAGTGCTGAAGTGCAGTCCGCCGCTCTACCAACTGAGCTACATCCCCTCAGTGAAGTGGCGGGGACGGTCGGGCTCGAACCGACGACGCGCGGATTGCCGTTGGCCGTTTCCGACCTTGTGACTACCTTACCGCATTCGGGCGGAAAACGCTATTTCTTTGTGCCGCTTCTCCCCCCGCCAACGAAGTTGGTGATGACCAACTCGGCCGCCTTGACGGCACCGGCCGAAGGCAGGCCGTAAGTCGTTGCTTCCTCGGCGATCGTGAAGCCCGCGAAGATCTCGCGCACCTGGGGTCGATCGTTGAGTGACAGGATGAAACGACCGCGGATCTGCCGCAGCATGGCGGCCATCTCCTCAAACTCGCCCCTCGCGAACATGTCGGGCCCGTAGTCGCCCTCGCAGCCGTAGTACGGCGGATCCAGATAGAAGAGCGTGTCGGGTCGGTCATAGCGGCGAATGAAGTCCTGCCACCGCAGGCGCTCGATGGTCACGCCGGCCAGGCGCTCGTGCAGGTCCTCGAGCATCGCCTCGAGGCGATTGACGTTGAACCGCCCCTCCCGGCCGGGGGCAACACCGAAGTTACGCCCGGCGACCTTGCCGCCGAAGGCCACGCGCTGAAGGTAGAGGAAGCGCGCGGCCCGCTGCAAGTCTGTCAGGGTCTCTGGATCCACGGCCATCAGGCGCTCGAACGACGACCGCGAGGTGATCTGAAACCTCAGCATCTGCAGGAAGAAGGCGTAGTGCTCCTGAAGGACCCGGTAGAAGGTCCAGACGTCACGGCTCCAGTCGTTGATCACTTCCGCCGGCGGCCGCGAGCGGCGGCGCAGGAAGATGCCGCCCATGCCGACGAACACTTCGGCATAGGTGGCGTGTGGGATTGTCTCGATCATCTTGACAAGGCGCGTCGCGAGATTGCGCTTGCCACCGATATAGGGGGCGATCGGCCGCGTCGGGGCGACCTCAACGAAACTGTTGGACTTCACAGCAGACTCAACTTCTACGGAGCCCCGCCGGCGGCGCCGGTGGCGGGGCTGAAGGGGCGTGCACCCCCGGAAGTGCGGGTCTCCAGTACTCGCGGCTCAGGGCGTTAGCGCGCCCTGGCCCCCGTCGCTATTGCGTCGCGGACTGCTTATCGCTGCACCGATCTGACGCGCGCTAACACAGACGAGTGTTGTGCGGCCGACAGCATACAACTTGGTCCAGCAGCCCGCTCGTCTGCTTTTGATGGCTCGCTGCCGGCTGCTCAGCTAGCTTGCGAACATGATCGAAAGTTCTTGGCTCGGCACTGTTATCGCGTCGCTCGTCTCGGCCGCCCTAACGTTAGTGGGGGCGCGGCATTTCTTCGCTCGCCTAGCGGAAAAGGCCGTCCAGCACGGACTCGATCGCCGCCTTGAGAGCTGGAAGGCCGAGTTACGCTCCGACGAAGAACGACTTAAGGCAGCCCTCAGATCCGCTGACGAGCAGGTCGCCGCTCTTCGGTCTGGCGCACTGTCCGGCATGGCAGGAAGACAAGCCGCCCTCATGAACCGCCAGCTGCAGGCAATTGAACGCATTTGGTCCGAAGTGATGGGACTTCAGCGGTTCAATTTAGCGGCCATGATGGCCCCCGTAATGGCGAAATTGGTCGCTGGGCGCGAGCTGACCGCTGCCGAGACGGAATCATATAAAAAATTGGCCACACAAATACTGGATAATTTGGGCGCTGAAACGGATCTTCTGAAAATCGTGCCACCAGACGGCGCACTCAATGATAGACTTTTCATAGATCCCATGTCCTGGTCGCTGTACTGCGCGTACAGACTTATGATCGTGAGCTCCGTATTTCAGCTCGTTATGATTAAATCTGGAGATGGAAACGTACTAGGCCGGCTACCTAATTTTTTTACTTCACTGAAGGAAGTCCTGCCAGAACATGCTGACGACATCGACGGCGGCAACATGTTCGCGGTGATTAGTCCTCTACAGGAAAAGCTCTTCGATCAGCTAAAGGAGACGATGATCGGGAAGCAAAATGATTCAGACGCCGTACGCCGTGCCGCCGACATCCTTGCCGACGTCAAAGCGGCCGAGGGCCGAATGGTCCCCAAAACGATGCCGGAACCGCAGTAGGTATATGTGCGCGCCATCTTGCCGGACACAGGGGCCGCTCATCTCGCTCAATATTTTGGATTTCAGCAGTTTGTAGCCGCCAGCTACGTCGCCCCCGTCCGGATGGGCTCGTACGGCCGGAACCGCACCGCCTCCTCTCCGACCTGGTCGTTGATGTCGAGCAGGATCCGCTGCAGCGGCTCGATCTCGTGCTTGACGAACACCTCGGCCGCTTCGCTGGCCTTGCCGAAGCCGCCGGCGTTCATCGGCACCACGCCCAGCAGCTGGGGCGGCACGCGGTGCGCGGCCAGGATGTCGTCGCGGCTGATGTTCTTGATGTTCAGGAATTCGTCCTTGGCGGCGACCTCGCTGACCGGGATCAGCTGCACGCCGTCCTTCTTTCCGTTGGGGCTGTAGAGGAAGAGGTTGCGGAAATTGCCCGGCCCCTTGCTATCCTTCAGGGCCTGGCGCAGGTCGTCGACGTCCTCCTCGTTCATGCCGGCGTCGTTCAGGTACAGGATGAACCCGGCGTGCGAGCCGTTGAGGTAGTAGCGCCGGCGAAACAGCGTGGCGCTCTCGTTGAGCAGGGCCGACTGCAGGGCGCTCAAGTACTCGGGGATCCCATAGATCTCCTGATCCAAGTCCGGCTCGTGGATATGGACGATCGAGTCGCGCTCGAACTCGTGTTCGCTGCCGCGCGGCCCGGTCGGGTCGCCCAGGAAGAAGAACCGGCCCGGCTCGACGCCCCGCCGGGTGTACTTCCCGATCGCGCGATCGAGACGCACCGGCTTCCCGGTCCAGCTCCGCTTGGTTTCCAAATACCCGTTGGCGAGCACCAGATAGTCCAGGACGACGGCGCTGAACGTCTTGCGGTTCAACAGCGAGGTCGGCTCGAACAGACTGGTCAGCAATGTCCGCTTCACGCCGATCGCGCTGGTGTGGTGGGGCGCTGCCTTGTAGGCGCGGGTCAGGCCGCTCAGGTTCACCGGCGGCTCGTACCATTTGCCGTTGCTCCAGCTGGCCACGTAGTCGAGCAGGCCACGGTTGCCCAATGCGGGCTCTGGATCCCCGAACGAAAATGCTTGGGCCCGCGCCGGCGCCTTGGCGCCCGCCGTGATCAACTCGCCCATGTCAGGAGATCTCCATCTTGCTCCGGCGCACGCCGCCGGCGACCGCTTCGAGCGGCTCGTTGTCCAGAATGTGCATGGTCGCCCAGGCTAGGTCCGCGTGGCCGTTCTCGTCCCGGCCGGCGATATAGGTGACGGCCTGGCCCGAGTTGGTCAGGGTCTTGCGGATGGCCAGGAACGCCTGAGATAGGTCGCTCCAGCCGGCGTCGTATTCCAGGCGGCCTCGGCTGACGGTGTCCTTGGCCTTCAGGACCATCCGCGTCTTGACCTCGGGCGAGTAGAGGATCTTGCGCGCCTGGTGGAAGAAGGTGACCACCAGCTGATAGACGGCCAGACCGATCCCGGTGGCATCGATCCCGATGTATTCGACGTCGTAAAGCTCGCAGATCTTCTTGATCTCGGCGGCCTGGGCGGTGAAGTCCATGCCCCGGAATTGGCGGCGCTCCAGGAGGCGGAACTTCCCCTGCCCCAGGATCGGCGGCGGCGCGGCCACCACCAGAGCGGCGCTGTCACCAGTGGCCGAGGGGTCGTACCCGACCCAGACCTTGCCGTGATAGGGCCGCTGCCCCATGGCCAGGTCGACGTGCGAGAAGTCGGTCCAGGCCTCCCAGCTGTCGACCAGGCAGCTCTGCAGCTCGCGCATGGGAAACACCGACAAGGTGTCATCCACGAACTCGCACATCAGCAGGTTGGCGAACTGGTCGGGGCTGTACTCGAGGCGCAGCTCGTCGATGTCGAAGAGGTCGCAGCCGCCGGCGGCCGCGTCGTCCAGGGTGACGATGTTGCGCCAGATCCGGTCGGCCCCAACCAAGCCGCCCTTTAGCGCCGACCAGCTGGTGTCAAACTCGGCGCGCTCAGCCTTGGGGCGGCGCTTGTTGAACAGCTCACCGGTCCAGAAAGGATAGGCCTCGTGGGTGATCGAGCTGGGCGTGGAGAAGTAGGTCTTTCGCCACTTCTTGTGCATCGCCATGCCGCTGGCGACCTTGTTCAGGTTCTGAAACTGGAAGGTCCAGAAGAACTCGTCGAAGTAGAAATTGCCGTGATAGCCCTGGGCCGTGCGGGCGTTCGTGCCGAGGAAGTAAAGCGTCGCCGGCTCCTGGCCTTCACCACGGTCGATCACGATCGGGTCGCCGGTCAGATCGACGCCGGCGGCCGCTTTGGCGAAATCCAGGATGTAGCGGCGGAAGACATGCGCCTGGTTCTTGCTGGCGCTGAGGAAGATCTGGTTTCGGCCGGTCGCGATCGCGTCGAGCAGGGCCTCACGGGCGAAGTACCAGGTCGCGCCGATCTGGCGCGACTTCAGGATCATCCGCGTGCGCAGGGACGAGGAGTCGAGCCAGAGGTTCTGATAGCCGAACAGCTCGTCGCGGAAGGCTGTGGCCAGCTTGGCCGCCTGTTCCTCGCTGAAATAGTTGCGGACGGGCTTCTTCTTTGGCCCGGCGTTCCGGGCCGCGATCTTCGGGTTGAGGTGGCCCTCGTGGCCGCCCGGCTCCTCGTAGCGGCGCATCCGGGCGAAATTGACCATCTGCCGGCCGAGCAGATCGATGTCGCGGACATCGGCGCCAGACTTGGGCTCCTTCAGCACAAGCTGGACGTACTTGGCCTCGGTGACGTCCTCGGCCCGGGTACTAGGCGAGGCCTTGTCCCACTGGTCGCGCGACTTCCAGGCGGCGATCGTCGCGACCGGCTTGCCCAGCAGCTCGGCGATGTCGGTCACCGTCCACAGCGCCCAATAGAGCAGCCGCGCCTGACGCCGGGGGTCGATCTCGAGGTTGGTGATGAGCTGCATTGCGCGCGAGCCTGAGCGCGCGGCGGCGATCGGATCGACGCGACCGTGTTGTGCGGCCGGGGGTCCACAACGCCGATGAGTTGAGAGGAGCGGCGCGAACGGCAGGCTGACGGCGATCAATCAGGGCCCGGAGAGGGCCACCCCGCCGCCGGAGCTCACATGGCCAAGTCGAAGTTCTTCCGCGTCGCCGTCGAAGGCGCCACCGCCACCGATGGCCGCGTGATCGAACGCTCGTGGATCGACGACATCGTCGCCACCTACAACCGGGCCACCTACGGTGCCCGGGTCAACCTCGAGCACATCCGGGGCTTTTCGCCCGAGGCCCCGTTCAACGCCTACGGCGACGTCCTGTCGGTCAAGGCCCAGGACGACATCATCGAGATCGCCGGCAAGCCCCAAAAGCGCCGCGCGCTCTACGCCGAAGTCGAGCCCACCGATGCCCTGATCGCCCTGAGCAAGGCCAAGCAGAAGATCTACACCTCCATCGAGGTGGCCCCCAACTTCGCCGCCACGGGCAAGGCCGGTCTGGTCGGCCTGGCGGTGACCGACAGCCCCGCCTCGCTGGGAACCGACATCCTGGAGTTCTCGGCCACGAACGCGCCGCTGAAGGCGATGTTCGACAGCCGCAAGCAGGATCCGACGAACGTCTTCAGCGCCTGCCAGGAAGTCGCCGACTTCAGCTTCGACGAGCCGACCGCCGAGACCGAGAGCGTCGCCGGCGTCCTGAAGTCTTTCTTCACCAGCCTCGGCCTTGGCCAGCCCGCCAACGACAACACCAAGCCCGCCGAGCCGAAGCCGGTTCAAGCCGCCAACGACGGCGCCCAATTCGCCGCTCTGCAGGGCGCGATGATCACCCTGGCCAGCACCGTCGACCAGGCCGTCAAGACGAGCGCGGCCGCCACGGCCGGCCTGGAGAAGCGCTTCGGCGAGCTGGAAACCAAGCTCAACACCACCGAGCGGCCCAGCGGCCCAGCGCGCGCGCCGGCCACCGGCACGGCCCCCTTCACCGCCATCGACTGCTGATCGGGCGTCCGCCCGCCGCTTCGCCTTCCCTCAGCTCCCTTCCAGGACCCAGGTGACATGACTCCCAACGCCCGCGCCGCCTTCCTCGCCTACACCACCAGCCTCGCGGCGCTCAGCGGCTACGGCCCCGACGCCTGCGCCCAAGGCTTCACCGTCGATCCGACCGTCCAGCAGAAGCTGGAGACCAAGGTCCAGGAGTCGAGCGCCTTCCTGCGCCGCATCAACATCATGCCGGTCACGGAGATGAAGGGCGAGAAGCTGGGCATGGGGATCTCGGGCCCGATCGCCAGCCGCACCGACACCTCGGCCGCCAACTCGCAAGGGCGCAAGCCGGTGGACCCGACCGGCCTGACCAAGGACGGCTACGAGTGCCGGAAGACCGACTCCGACACCTTCGTGAAGTACGCCAAGCTGGACACCTGGGCCAAGTTCCCGGACTTCCAGCAGCGCATGCGCAACCTGGTCATCGAGCGCCAGGCGCTCGACCGCATCATGATCGGGTTCAACGGTACGTCGGCCGCCGCCACCACCGACCGCGTCGCCAATCCGCTGCTGCAGGACGTCAACATCGGCTGGTTCGAGAAGATCCGCCAGAACGCGCCTTCGCACTACTTCCATGAGGTCGAAGCCGCCTCGGGCGTGATCAAGGTCGGCCAGGGCGGCGACTACGGCAATCTCGACGCCCTTGTCATGGACGCCCTGGAGCTGATGCCCGCCTGGGCCCGTCTGGACACCGGCCTGGAGTGCTTCACCTCGCACGACCTGATGCACGATCAGTACTTCCCGCTGGTCAACGTCAACCAGGCTCCCACCGAGCAGATCGCCGCCGGCCAGATCATGAGCCAAAAGCGCATGGGTGGTAAGCCGGTGTCGGAGGCGCCATTCCTGCCGCCGAACTCGATCCTGATCACCCGTCCCGACAACCTGTCGATTTACTGGCAGGAGGGCGGGCGCCGCTCGCGGGTCATCGACAACCCGCAGTTCGACCGGATCGACACCTTCGAGTCCAGCAACGACGACTATGTGGTCGAGGACTACGATTACGCGGTGCTGATCCAGGGGATCAACACCGATCCGGAGAGCTGGTGATGAGCCACGCTCGCGCCCACCAACAGCGCGTTCTGGCCGCCCAGCTCGCGGGCAGCGCCCGCCTGGGCGTCGTCAGCGCCCCGGAGCTGACCGGATCGCGCGCCGTCGCCTATGCCCAGATCCGCACGCAGCTAGCCGACCACATGCGCAGCCTCAAGGCGCTGCAGAGCGTCGAGCGCAAGATCGAGCTGAAGCGCCAGATCCTGCCCGAATACGACGCCTGGATCGGCGGGGTGTTCGACGCCGAACGCGACACTGGCCAGGGCGTGCAGGACGAGGTCTTCACCACCACCATGCTGTGGCGGATCGACGTCGGCGACTATCGCCATGCGCTGGAGATGGCCGCCTACGCCATGCGCTGGAAGCTGGCCCTGCCCGAGCACATCGTGCGGGACCTGCCGACGCTGGTCACCGAGGAGATTTCGGAGGCGGCCCTCCAAGCCTTCGGCGCTGGCGAAGATTTCCCGCGCGATGTCCTGACCAGGGTCGCGGCGCTGACCAATGCGTCCGACATGCACGACCAGGTGCGCGCCAAACTCCACAAGGCCATGGGCCTGGAGATCGCGCGCCGTGTCGATGAAGGCGAGGACGGGGACGACGGCGTGGCTGGCGGCCGACGCGCGCGCCTTGAGGCGGGCCTGGCCCATCTGCGGCGGGCCTTGGTCCTGAACTCCAAGGCTGGCGTCAAGAAAGACATCGAACGCCTCGAGCGCGCTCTCAAGGCGCTGCTCGAGGAGACCGCCAAGGCACTCGCGCCATCGGCGGGCGGTCAGGCCCCGACCTGATCGTCCGCTCCAAAGCTCGCCCCCCGGCGCTCGGCGGCGGGGCGATTTCCGAACCGGGGCTCCCCTCCCCCGCGCGCGGAACTCGCCCCCCACCGCCGTTGCCCGGGCGCGAGGCGGCGCCGGGGCCTCAGAGACGGGACACCTAAAGGACCTTAGCCATGACCGGCTTCGTCACTCTTCCCCCGCCGTCTGCTGATCCCCCGGCGCCCGCTCCGCCCGCCACGATCACCAACGAGCCTTGGTTCCCGGCCATCCAGCTCGAGACTGTGCGCCTGATCGGACGCATCGACAGCGCCGTCACGGCCGAGCGCCTGGCCGAGGCCACGACGGCAGCCATGCTCCTGGTCAACAAGGATCTCGCCGCCTGGCGCGCGCTTCGCGAGGCGGAAGGCGCAACCTCGCTCGAGGCGGCGCCCGCCACGACGATCGCCGGCCAGAACCGGAATGTCTTCCTCTATCGCCGGGCCGTCGCCGCCTTCGCCAAGGCCGAGCTCCTCGAGGGTTACGTCGACTACGACCTGACCAAGGCTGGCGAGCCGGCTGGCGAGGATCGAAGCCCCGATGTCGCCCGCCGCGCCGGCCGCCATGCCGTCCGGGACATCCTTGGCCGGGCGCGCGCGACGGTGGAGCTGATCTGATGGCCAGCGATCTGACCGTTCGCGCCATCGATGGCGATACCCTGGACGCCTTGGTCTGGCGCGAAGCCGGCAAGGGTTCCGACGCGATCGAGGCGGTTCTCCTCGCCAACCGAGGCCTCGCCGACCTGGGCCCCGTCCTCCCGCGAGGAACGCTCGTCGTCATCCCGGCCTCGGCCCAAGCGATCCAGGCCGACGCCGCCCTCATCAACCTTTGGGATTGACCATGACCGACCAAGCCCGGCCCCGCCTGGACCCGCCGCCCCGCGTGAGCTGGGAGCTGGTCGGCATCGTGTTTGCGATGGCCGTCCAGGCCATGACCGCCGTCTGGTGGGCGTCGGGCGCCGAGCATCGCATCGCGGCCGTCGAAGCCAGCACCCAGCCCCTCGACGCCGGCGTGGTCTCGCGCCTGGACGAGCGCACGCTGGCGATCAGCGCCGGCGTCGACCGCCTCAACCATCGTCTCGACATCATTGAAGAAGGCCGCCGTCCATGAACCGCCCCGCGCCCACGACCGCCGTCGCGATCGGCCGCTTCATCCGATTCCTGTTTTCGCCGGTGCAACTACGGCTGATCGCTATCATCCTGGCCGCCCCGCCACTCACTCTATTCGCCGGCTGGATGGTTTCGCTGGTCGCCGCACCCTGGCCGCTCGATAGGGCCGAGCAGCAGCTGCAGATCCTGAAGGGCGCGATCTACATCGTGCTGGGGATCATCCTGGTCATCGTCGTCGCCCTGGCCATGGTCAAGGTGAAGGCCACCGGCGTCGGCGGCGTCGGCCTCGAGGTCGGCGGCGATGATGAGCACGAGGGTGGCCGATGACCACGGCGCCCGCACTGACCGAAGACTTCCGCTACCGCCGCAGCGAGGCCGTCATCCTTGGCTATGAAGGCCTGTGGTCGAACAATCCCAAGGACCCGGGCGGCGCGACCTGGAAGGGCATCACCCTGCGGGCGCTGAGCGAGTGGCGAGGAAAGCTCTGCACCGCGGAACAGCTCAGGGCGCTGTCGGACGACGAGATCTCCGCCATCTACCGCGTGAAGCACTGGGCGACTGTCCGGGCCGGTGAGCTTCCGCCAGGCCTGGACCTGATCGTGTTCGACAGCTCCGTGAACCAGGGCCGCCGGCGAGCGGGGGCTTGCCTGCAGGAAGCCCTGGGCGTTTCAATCGATGGGGCGGTCGGGCCGGTGACGTTACGCGCGGTCGCCGGCGTCAACGACTTGGTCGGCCTGATCGAGCGGGTGCGTCGCTCGCGGCTGGCCCACTATCGCTCGCTCGACACCTTCCCGACCTTCGGCACCGGGTGGGTCCGCCGCCTGAACGGCGTGGCCCAGACCGCCACCCTGTGGGCGAGGCGCGCCTGATGGAAAGCAGGATCCTTGCCTGGGCGTTCGGCGCCGCCCTCATCGTCGCCGGCGTGCTCTACGTCCGTGGTCTCCAGGCGGACTTGGCCGAAGCTCGGGACCAGCTCAAGCCGGCCGTTCAGCAAGGCCAGATCAACCAGGCCGGGGCGGAGATCGGGGCCCGGGTCGCCGCCAACACCAGCAGGGCCGCTGCGGCCGCACAGGAGGCCATCCATGACGTCGACCAGGCCCAGGATCTCGACAGTGCTCTTGCTCAGTGGAGCCGTGGCGTTGACCGCGTGCGCGTCGAAGGCGCCGCCCCCGTCGCCGAGGATCCTGCTGACCAGCGCTGATCGGACGCCGGCGGTCGATCCGGTGAAGCCGGCGATCGTCACCCCCCTGCCGCCGCCGGCGGCCACGGGCGAGCTGGAGCGCGCCTACCTGCTCGAGACGATCCTCCGCCCGCTGCTGACCTTCAGCCTGGCGCAAGAGAAGACCACGGCCGCCGAGCGCCAGCGCGCCGGCGGCCTGGTCGCCAAGATCGACAAGGCGGCGGCGATCGTCGCGCCGGCCAAGCCGAGCTGGAAATTCCGGGATCGCTCGAAATGATGAAGCCGGCGTCGCTGCGCGCCTTCCTGACGGCGGCCGTGGCCGACCTGCAGCGCGATCCCGAGCGCCTGCAGATCTTCATCGAGGGCGGGAAGATCCTCTCGCCCGGCGACCCGTTGTGCGCCGACCACCCCCGCGCCTTCGAATACCGCTACCGCCTGCAGCTGATCATCACCGACTTCGCCGGCCACCCCGACGCGCTGTTCTCCCCCCTGGTCAGCTGGGTCGCATCGAACCAGCGGGAGTTGCTGGCCCCCGGGAACGCCGATGGGGTGAAGTTCGAGACCGAGATCTTGTCGCACGACCTGGCCGACGTCTCGATCGAGCTCGAGCTCAGCGAGGTCGTGGTGCCGGTACAGAGGCCGGACGGCGGCTGGATGCTGGACCATCCGGCGGAGCCGGCGATCGACGCGGCCTGCTGCACCGACGCCCCCCTGAAGATCTACCTTGGCGACGAGCTGATCGCGACCTGGCAGCCGGCGGCATGAAATCCCTCGACGACCAGGTCGCCGAACTGGAGCGCGCGGCCGGCGCGCTGCTCGCCACCCTGGAAGCCCCCGCCCGATCGGCGCTTCTGCGCAAGATGGCCCACGCCCTTCGCATGTCGCAGGCCCGCCGGATCCGCCAGCAGCAGAACCCTGATGGAACGCCTTACGTCCCCAGGAAGCCCCGCGAGGGCGCGCCGGCGGCCAGCCGCGAAATCCGATTCCTCTATCGCAAGCCAGGTGGCGTCTCCCGGGTCGCCGATCTGAAGAGCTGGTCCGGAAGCAAGGAACAGATCACCGGCTTCGATCGCGAGGCCGGCGACATTCGAACCTTCCTGAAGTCGCGCGTCGAACGGTACCTGCCGGCCGAAGGGCAGGCTGACCCCGGCGCGCTGGAGGGCCAGCTGCGCAACAAGAAGGGCGCGCTACGTCGACGGGCGGCCGCCATGTTCCAGAAGATCCGGACGAACGCGAACCTGAAGTCAGGCGCCGATGCTGGAGGCCTCTGGGTCGGCTTTACTGGCCGCGCGGCGCGGATCGCCCGCCCCCACCAGTACGGCCTGAAGGACAAAGTGACCCTGAACGGTCCTGAGGCTCGGTACCCCCAGCGTCAGATTTTAGGCCTATCCTTAGATGAGCGCCAAGCTTTGCTCGCCCTGTTGGTCAACCACGTCGGGTGAGCGTCGCGGCGCAACGTAGCCTTGTACGTTCGAGCTTCACCGTTATACGCTGAAGCAAAAGCTGAGAGGGCGGGAATGTCGGGACAAGAACTTAAGGTAACGCTCAACGAGGTTCCTCACACATTCACGACTTTTGCAGAACTGCGTGAGTGGGCGGAGTCGCAACGTGACATCTGGCGCTGGCTTGAGCAGGTACGTAACCCGTGGTCGATGGATGACCGAATTAAATCTTACTATCCCGATTTGCTGAACTATATCGACGAAGTCGAGGAGGGCGGCAGTGCGATCGGTAACGTAGACGCAAATCACATTGAGGGTTTTTTCCGATCTGGCGAATTCGCGCCAAGCCCTCGATTGGTGAGCAGTACGAGTCCTCTCGGCTCAAGCATCTTTGCTGTTCTTAATGCTAAAGGCCCTCGTGCTGGCTTGTTCGCTTACGCGTTCGCCACGCGGCACCTGACATTGAACGATGCACAAATACCTGAGGACCTTGCTGGAGCGATGATGGTCGCCATGCCAGGGACCATCCATCCTGACGATCTGGCGAACGCGTATCGATTGCAGCACCAAGATGCGATCGAGAACGTTGAACGGTTACAGACTGATGTACGGCGCGCGATTTCAGATCTGGAACTTACCAAGAAGACCTATGCCGAATACATGTCTTTGGCCGCCGCTGTTGACTACTGGGATACTAAATCTCGCTCTCACGCCAGTCGCGAAGGGCCTGCGCGTACGCGAGTAATCGCCTTTTTTCTGTGCGTTGTGCCAGCGATTGCCGCCATGTTCTATGTCGTCAGTCGCATAGTGCTTGAACACGACAAGCCCGGGATTTCGATCCTAGCAGGTGCGGGGTTAGCGACGATCATCGGCACCCTTTTCTGGATCGGCAGATTGTTGACCCGACTCTATCTAAGCGAGCATCACCTTCGAAACGACTCCGACGAGAGGGTCGTGATGATCAAGACGTATCTGGCTCTGATCAAAGAAGCAGGACTGGAACCGAGTGATCGCCAACTAGTGCTGCTTCCGATCTTCCGCAACACGCCCGACGGAATTGTGAAAGATGACGGGCCTCCCGAATTCACTTTTGCTGGACTCGTTTCGCGCGCCGCAAGCGGAGCGAAGTGATTATGAGCTGCGACCAATATTGCTGGGCGTTATGGGGCACTTGGTGGCCCTGGGCCGAAGCGAACCAGGGCTTTCTCTCCGCCCTGGCGTTTGGCTTTTCGCTCAGCCTGGCCGTGGGGGAGTGGATCGGCAAACGAAGGGCTGAAAGGCGCGCACGCGAAGCGGAAGCGGAGCAACGGCTAGCCCCGGCGCGACGATTCATCGGAGCCGTTGTGAGTGTGGTCCGCCCGTGGGTCGAATTCTACGAGAACCTATGGGTCTTAAACGGTGAAGACATCGCGCTGGGTATCCGACCGCTCGCTCAATGGACCCGTGAGTGGCGTGAACAAAACCGGCGCACCGCCGACACACTTCAGGGCATGCTGCCACTCGCGCCCGCCGATCCGGTGATTACCGACGCGGTCCAGGCGATCATCTCCGCGATGAATGAATTTGCGCTGGGTCCTTATGAAATCCCGCCGCCGGCACTACAGGAGGAAATGGATAAGGCTCAGTTCGTCGTTCAAACCAAAGAATATGAACTCGTGAACCACCTTCCGCCGGTCCCACCGGTGCTCTAGCCGCCCACCTTTTCCTGTTTCTGTTGTGCGCCGGGATGCTCACAACACCCTCTAGTCGCAGGGTATAAGCTCGCCCGGCGACATGAGGGGAATGACCTCCCCTGTCGCCAGTTCCAATGCCGTCGATCTGTCGCGCCTTCCCGCGCCGACAGTCGTAGAGCCGCTCGACTTCGAGACGATCCTGGCAGCGATGCGGGCCGACCTGGTCGCCCGAAAGCCCGACCTCGCCGACGCACTGGCGATCGAGTCCGAGCCGCTCAACAAGCTCTTGGAGGTCTGCGCCTACCGCGAACTGATCCTGAGGCAGCGTGTGAACGACGCGGCCAAGGCGGTCATGGTCGCCTACGCGGAAGGCACCGACCTCGACCAGCTGGCCGCCTTGATGGGCGTCTCGAGGCTGGAGATCGCGCCGGCGGACCCGGAGTCGGGCGCGGCGGCCGTGATGGAAGAGGACGAGGACCTGCGCAAACGCGTCGTCCTGGCTCCGGAGGGCTTCACCGTCGCCGGGCCCGAGGGCGCCTACATCTTCCACGCGCTATCGGCCGACGCTGACGTCCTGGACGCCAGCGTCTCCAGCCCCACCCCGGGCCAGGTGGTGGTCACGGTCCTCTCCCGCCAGGGCAACGGCGTCGCCGATGAGGGCCTGCTGGCTGCCGTCGCGGCCGCCGTATCGGCCGACAGTGTCCGCCCCCTCACCGACCAGGTCCTGGTCCAGAGCGCCGCGATCGTCGACTACGCCGTCGTCGCCCAGATCTTCACCTTCGAGGGGCCGGATTCCGCCCTGGTGCTCGCCCAAGCCCAGGCGCAACTGGCCGCCTATGTGGAAGCCCAGCGCAAGCTTGGGCGCGACATCACGCGTTCGGGCCTCTACGCGGCGCTTCATGTCGGCGGCGTCCAACGGGTCGCCCTCACCCAGCCGGCGGCCGACGTTGCCATTTCGGCCACCCAGGCGGCGCACTTGACCTCAAGCACGGTGACCCATGGCGGCGTCGCCGACTGACCTGGCGGCCTTCAGGTCGCTTCTTCCCCCCAACGCCACGGCCGCCGAGAAGGCGATCGAAGCCGCGACGGCGCGGATCGAACGCGTCGAGACGCCGCTGCGCGCCTGCTGGAACCCCGACACCTGCCCCGTCGAGGACCTGCCCTGGCTGGCCTGGGCTCTGTCGATCGACCTGTGGGACCCGACCTGGTCCGAATCCCTGAAGCGGACCAGGATCCGCAACGCGATCGCCATCCAGCGACGCAAGGGCACGGTCGCCTCCGTGCGTGACACGGTCCAGAGCTTCGGCGGCGGCGTGGCGCTGCGGGAATGGTTCGAGCAGGATCCGCCGGGCGATCCCTACACCTTCGCCCTGACCGTCACGCTCAACGACCATGACGGCGCACCGCCGACGCCGGCCTTCGTCGACCAGGTCATGGCCGAAGTCAGCCGCACCAAGCCGGCCAGGGCGCACTTCACCTTCACCCAAGGCCTGCAGGCGCTGGCGCGGATGGGTCTGACGGCCCGAGGCCGCGTGGCGACCTATGTGCGCCTGCAGGCACAGGCGGCCTACGCATGAGCATTTCCCTCGTCCTGACTACGGCCGGCCTGGCCGCGATCGTCAACGCCCGTAACACCGGCACCAACTCGGTGGAGATCGCCCAGCTCGGGCTGACCCAGACGGCCTTCGCGCCAACCGCCGGCACGACCGTCATCCCCGATGAATTTGGCCGTCTGTCGACCTTCAGCGGCGACGTCGTCGCCGACGACACGATCCACCTGGTCGTGAAGGACGAGGGCGTGGATGAGTACAGCTTGCGGGGGTTGGGCCTTTACCTTGCCGGCGGCGTCCTCTTTGCGACCTACAGCCAGGCCACGCCTATCGTTCAGAAGACGGCCAGCTCGATCGTCCTTCTGGCCGTGGACATCAAACTGGCCGCCGGCGACGCGGCGACGATCAACTTCGGCAATACCGATTTTCTCAATCCGCCCGCCACGGTCGATCGCCAGGGTGTGATCGCGCTGGCCAGCCTTGGCCAGGTCCTGGCCGGCATGGACCCCAACACCGCCGTGACGCCGGCAACCTTGAAGCCGATCGTGGACGCCCTCCTGAAACTCGCGGGTGGTCAGACCGTAGCCGGCAATGTCGGGTTCGGCGGCGCGCCGCCGCTGCGTCCGGTCACGGTTCAAGGCGACCTGGCCGTACGCAACCCGGCAGCGTCCGCCAACTATCGCAATTGGAGCTTCCTGGCCTCGGGGCCGACGAAGGGCTCCCTGACCCTGCGCCAGCTATACGACGCCGGCGACGCGGTCACCCAGACCTTCCTCACGGTCGACGGCAACAGCCGCGCGGTCGACTTCGCCGTTCAACCCACCGTCGCTGGCCAAGGTATCTGGCACGCCGGCAACCTGGTTCCGGACGTCAACCCCACGGCGGACGCCGTGGCCAAGCGCAACGGCTCTGGCCATTTGCGCGCCACCTGGTTCAACCCCGAGGTCGGCGCTGGGCTCTTCAACGCCGCCGGGTATTACTTCTACTCTGGCGGCGCGGGCGGAAGCGCTTGGTGTCTGCGGTCAGCGCACGCGACCGACTCCTTGCTGGTTCTGGCACGCGCGGATGGTCAACAGGTCGGCGCTCTCCAAGCCGGCAGCGACTATGTCGGCCTGCTGAACAAGTTAGGAGCTTGGCGCCTCCGCACCGGACCTAGTGGCGCCGGCGAGATCTTCAACGACGCCGGCGCGGCCTATTCGATCTGGACGTCCAACAACTTCGACCCGTCGTCCAAGGCGTCCGCGGTGCATTCCCACGACTGGGCCCAGGTCACCGGAAAGCCGGCGACCTATCCGCCCAGCGCGCACGGCCACGTCTGGGGTGACCTCAGCGGCGTTCCCGCCACCTTCCCGCCCTCGGGGCACACTCACGACTGGAGCCAGGTCACCGGGCGGCCCGGGACCTTCCCTCCGGACCCCCATGGCCACGACCTGGCCGGCCTGGCCTCTTCGGTCCAGTCGATCGCGGCGAACGGTTACATGCGCATCGGGTCGCTGATGCTCGTATGGGGAGAGATCGGGTTCATCGCCGGCGACACCGCCGGCAGCTGCGTCTTCCCTACGGCCTTCCCCAACTACTGCGCCGGCGTCACGGCGGTGCCGACCGTCAACAGCGGGATCAATTCCGGCGCGTCTCGCTACGGCTGGTCGATCTATCGGCGCGACCAATTCGGCTTCGACATGATCAACGACAGCGCCGCGTCGGGGTATCTCTATCTTGCGTGGGGTTGGTGATGGGCCTGTACTATTCACCCTCGCTCAAGGGCTTTTTCGACGACGCCCTGCACGCATCGATCCCAGACGACGCGGTCAAGATCAACAAGGCCGCTCACACGGCCCTGATGACCGCTCAGGCCAGCGGCCGTCCGATCACGTTCGACGCCGCCGCCGGTAAACCGGTGGCGCTCGCGCCCCCAGAACCCCTTTTGGCGGACCGGCGCGCCCAGCAGCTTACGGCCACCCGCGTCGAAGCCGGCCGGCGCATCGAGGCCATCACACCGCTTTGGCGGCAGTCCAACGACAACGCGGTCCTGGGAGAGCTGGCCTGGCGCGCTCCTGAAGGTCTGTCCGACGATGAGGCCGCCCAACTGCTCGAGGCGCGGCAACGCCGCGCGGCGATCGACGCGGTTCGCCAGGCCTCCGACGCGCTCGAGGCGGCGATCGGCGCGATGACTGTCGCCCAGCTGAAGGCCCTCGACGTGACCCAGGCCGATCATTGGCCCGCCGCCCCAAGCCGAACCTGATCCTGGAGCGCCCATGTCCCTCGTGACCCAAACCGTTCCGGGATCCTACGGCGTCTTCGCCGCCACGGTGGAAGAAGTGCTCGCGGCCGCCGGCGACACCACGTCGTGGGTGGGCCTGCACGGCCAGCTCGCCGTCCAGATCACCGGCGACGCCTCGCAGATCACGCTGCAGGTCGAGCGCTCGACCAGGCGCCCCACCCGCACGGTCGAACCGAACACCGCGCCGGCCGGGGAACCGATCTCGGGCGATCCCTCGGCCGGGATCCAGACGTGCGCCTACACCGAGCCCGGGATCGCCTGGTGGCGGGTCCGGTGCGTCTCGATCGAGGGCGGCTCGGCCGTGGTGGCCATCAACGGCTTGGGGGTCTGATCCGATGAGCTTGCAGATGAATGTGGGCGGCGGCGGCCGCAGCGGCGGCCTGAAGTGGCGGCGGATCGCCAATACCGTGGCCAAGGCTGGCCAGGCCCAAAGCTTCGGCGCTGATCCCAAGCTGCAGGGCCTTCGCATGGGCAATCCTGCCGTCGACGGCGCAAGCATCTGGTGGAGCGACGTCGTCGATGAGCATGGCGACCTCGTCCCGGCCGTGGTCGGCCAATGCCACGAGCTGCTGCCTGGATCCTGGGAATATTGGTCGGCCGCCGGGCCGCCGATCGACGGGATCTCGGTGATCGCCGCCGGCAGCGTCGATATCCCCTTTCGCCTCGAAAAAGGAACCCAGACGTGAGGATTCTCGCCTCCGCCGCCGCCGTCGTGGCTATGCTCATGGCCGCGCCGGCGTTCGCCCAGTCCGCCGGCGGAATGACGCCTGGGCAGGACGCGGCCGTTCGCGCCACTGCTGCCGGCATCGGCACTCTCTCAACGGCTCAGGGCGCGAAATCCGACCCGGCCTGGAACGGCGCGGGAGACGGCTCTGAGATCGCGATCCTGAAGGCCCAAGTGGCCAAGCAGGACGCGCAGATCTCCGCCCTGACCAACCTGGCTACCGCCCAGGGCGCGAAATCCGAGGCCGCCTGGTCGGGCGCTGGAGACGGCTCCGAAATCTCGATCCTGAAGGCTCAGGTGGCCAAGCAGGACGCGCAGATCTCCGCCCTATCCAACCTGGCTACTGCCCACGGCTCGAAATCCGAGGCCGCCTGGTCGGGCGCTGGCGACGGGTCGGGGATCGCGATCCTGAAGGCCCAAGTCGCTAAGCAGGACGCCCAAATCACCGCCCTCTCCAACCTGGCCGCAGCTCAGGGTTCTAAGTCCGAGGCGGCGTGGTCTGGCGCCGGCGACGGTTCTGGAATTGCGATCCTGAAAGCCCAGGTGGCCAGGCTCGATGCTCAAATCTCCGGCCTGAACAATCTGCTGTGCAGGTCGGCCCTCGCCCCGCCCGGTCAAACCAGCGGCACGAGCAACAGCTCGTCGTGCACCAGCTGGGGGGCGCTGCGGGTCGCCCTCACGGCTGGTGGCGCGGACCTGGACCCGGCGACCCCGAGCGCCGTCCGAGGCTACCAGGTCTCGACCGGCACCTATGCGGCGGTGTCGGTGGGCACGACCGCGACCCAGGTCTTCACCTCGCCCAGCAGCCAGGTCTTCCGCCGCATCTGCAACAACAGCGCCGTGGTGATCTTCTGGGGTCTCGACCTCAACGTCACCACCAGCAACGGCCTGCCTCTGGCGGCCAACACCTGTTTCACCTTCGACCTGCCGATGTGGACGGGGACGGTCTATGCCGTCGTCGCCACCGGCACGGCCGACCTTCGCGCGATGGGGTTCTAGGCCATGCGGCGTTTCCTCGCTTCCTTCCTGGCCCTGATCGCCCTGGCCTCGGCCGCGCTGATCGGCGCGCCCGCCTCGGCTCAACTGCTGCCCACGGTCAAGCCTTGGCCGGCCCTGACGTCGTCGAACGACTACGCATTCGCCTGCGAGGGTCTGCGTCTCAGCTACACCAGCGACGGCTCGGCCGCCCCGGGCAACCGCTACCGCACCAACCAGGTGTCATGCATCACGCCCAACTGGACGCCCACGGCCGGGACCTATCGGCTGGGCTGGCCGGCGATCATCACCGGCAGCGGCGCGGCGGCCGAGCGCAAGCTGACCACGCCGGTGCGGTTCGCCGCCGCCGTGTCGTTGAGCTACGACTTCAGCGGCACGGTCTATCCGGTCACCTTCGGGTGCGCGACCTGCTACAGCATCGTGGTCCAGCCCGGCGATTGGGCGATCGGCGACGTTCCGGGCTTCGCCCCGCCGGCCAACACGCAGGTCTTCATCCGCACCTATCGGCCCATGCAGGTCGGCGATAACTCGCTGACCGGGTCGTTCTGCAATCTCGCCGGCAGCGACATGAATGAGGGCGGGGTCAACTCGTCCACGCCCCAGAACCTTCTGGTCCAAGGCAGCGGCGCTATCACGGCCATGCAGAGCAATTCACTTTGCTACGGGCCAGCCTTCGCCGTGGCCAAGGGCTGGGATGGCTCGCCGGTCGCCCTGATCAACGGCACGAGCCGCCTCTACGGGACCAACCTCTTTGACCGTACCCTGGCCGCGCGCGGCGCCCTTACGGCGATCGAGCGCGGGCTGAGCAGCGCGGTCGGCGGCCGGATCACCTACGGCAACCTGTCGCTGCCCGGCATGTGCGCCCTCTACACCTCGTCGTCGATCGGGCAGGCCTGGGGCATCCGGAACGCCGGGCTGCGCGCGGCTTCGCCGAACGTGCCCTACACGATCGAGATCAGCGATCTCCCCTCCGACCCGAACGGCGTCAACGGCGGGACCTGCGGCGACGGCTCGCTGGCCACCACCAAGGCCCTGGCGCTGGACCACCTAAACTACGAGCACAACAAGTGCCCGACCTGCCGGCACTACATGGTGTTCGGCGAGCCGTGGGGCGGAACGCCGCTCAACAACACCTATGGTTCGACCCTGGCCGACCAGGTCCCGGCGGCGACGATCTCGACCCAGTATGCTGTCAATGCGGCCCTGAAGGACCCTTCCTGGCTTCCGAGCTGGGCGATCCCGTTGGACCTGTCGTCGGCCTATCAGGACGCCACAGACCCGACGCGCTGGAAGGTTCCAAGCCCCGCCCTGGTCGGCACGACCACGGCGAGCTGCGCGTCCGCCCAGCGGACCTGCGCCGTCTCGGTGAACTTCGCGCCCTCGCGCGGCGACAACATCGTCATCGAACCTGGCCAGGCCAACTCCGAAACCGCGATCCTGGATAACGTCACCGGGACCTTGCCGAACCTGACGTTCCATTTCGGCGGGACCTTGGCCAAGTCGCACAGCAGCGGCGTGGCGGTGACCAGCTCGTACACCCGCGACCAGGTCCACGAAGGTGACACCTTGGCCAAGGCCGGCGGCTTGCTGATCGAGGCATACAAGGTCAACGGAACCATCCATTGAGCCGCGAGCGGCGGTGTTGTGCGTCACCATGGCCACAACACCGCCGTGTCGCGCCGGCGGCAAGCGCTCGGCGACATGCCTGCATGGACGAAGCCGCCGAATTTTCCAGGCTTGCGGGTGACATGATCCGCCTTGGCGTCGTGGCCCAGCTCGACCTGGCCGCCGCACGCTGCAGCGTGTCGATCACGCAGGACCTGGTCACGGGGCCGATCCCCTGGCTCGCCTTCGCCGGAGGACTTTCCGTCTGGGCGCCGCCGTCGATCGGCGAGCAGGTCCTCGTCCTTTGCCCCGAGGGCGACATCGCCTCGGCCATCGCCGTTCGCGGCATCTTTTCCGACAGCAACCCGCCGCCGGCGTCGACGGCGATCTTCCACGCCAAGATGGCCGACGGGTCGATCATCGCCTACGACCCGGCTGCGCACGCCCTGACCGCCACCCTCGTCGCCGGCGGATCCGCCGCGATCGTCGCGCCAGGTGGCGTGGCCATCACTGGCGACGTCACCATCACCGGGAATGTCGCCGTCACCGGCAAGGTGACAGCGACCGACGACGTCAAAGCCGGCGCGATCAGCCTGAAGACCCACAAGCATGGCGGCGTCCAGGCCGGCGGCGCTATCTCGGGCGTGCCGCAATGATTGGCCTTTCCGCTTCCACTGGTGGTCCTCTCGAGGGCGACGCGCACCTGGCGCAGTCGATCGCCGACATTCTGACCACGCCGATCGGCACCCGGGTGTGCCGACGCGACTACGGCTCGTTGTTCGCCGAGCTGATCGACCAGCCGTTCAACGCCTTGACCCGGATCCGCCTCTACGCGGCCACGGCCTTGGCCCTGCGCCGCTGGGAGCCGCGCATTACCCTGCGCCAGGTCTCGATCGCCGCCGGCGCGGCCGCCGGCTCCTTCGTCCTCGAGCTGGTGGGCGTTCGCGCCGGCGGGCCGACCGCCAACACCCTCACCCGCCTTACGGTCCCGCTGCGCGCGGGCGCCGCCGTCCTCTAGCTGGAGCCCAGGCCCATGACCTATCACCACGGCGTCGAAGTCATCGAGATCACGGAGGGCGAGCGCCCGATCCAAGTCGTTTCGACGGCGGTGATCGGCATCGTCGCCACCGGCGCTGATGCTGACGCCACGCTCTTTCCTCTGAACAAGGCGGCGCTGATCACCGACCTTCCGGCCGCGATCGGCAAGGCCGGAACGACCGGCACCCTGGCCAAGGCCCTGCAGGCGATCTACGACCAGACCCAGGCCGTTGTCGTGGTCGTTCGCGTGACGGCCGGCGCGGACGCGGCCGCGACCAGCACCGCCGTGATCGGCGGCAACGTCGCCGGCGTTGCGACCGGCATGCAGGTCCTGCTTTCGGCCGAAGCCCAGGTCGGCGTTCGACCGCGGATCTTGGGTTGCCCGGGCCTGGACACCCAAGCCGTCGCGACGGCCCTGGCCACGGTCGCCCAGAAGCTTCGCGCCATGGCCTACGTGTACGCCAACGGCGCCGACGTGGCCGCCGTCCTGGCCTATCGCGAGAACTTCTCTCAGCGCGAAGTCATGGTCCTGTGGCCCGACTTCACCGCCTTCGACACGGCGACGTCAACCACCGTGGCCGCGTCGTCCGTCGCCCGGGCCCTCGGTCTTCGCGCTCGCATCGACGCCGAGCAGGGCTGGCACAAGACCCTATCGAACGTGGCCGTGAACGGTGTGACCGGGGTTTCCAAGGACATCAGCTGGGACTTGCAGGATCCTGCGACCGACGCCGGCCTGTTGAACGCCGGCCAGGTCACCACCCTCGTGCGCCAGAACGGCTTCCGTTTCTGGGGCTCGCGAACCTGCTCGGACGAGCCGCTGTTCGCGTTCGAGAGCGCCACTCGCACCGCCCAGGTCCTGGCCGACACGATCGCCAACGGCGTCGCGGCGTTCCTGGATAAACCCCTGCACCCCTCGCTGGCCAAGGACATCATCGCCAGCATCAACGCCACCTTCAGGTCGCTGAAGGCCGGCGGCTACATCGTCGACGGCCGGGCCTGGCTGAACGACAGCGCCAACACCACGGCGGCGCTCTGCGATGGGCAGCTGCACATCGACTACGACTTCACCCCGGTCCCGCCGCTCGAGCAGCTGAAGCTGCGGCAGCGGATCACGACCTCTTACCTGGCCAACTTCGCCGCGCAAGTCGCCGGCTGAACCGCCCTGCCCTCAACCTAGGAGCTGACTATGCTGCCCGCCAAACTGCGCGACATGAACATCCTCCAGGACGGCGTCAGCTTCCGGGGCGTGGCCACCGAGGTCACGCCCCCCAAGCTGACCAAGAAAATGGAGTCCTATCGCCACGGTCTCGGCAATCTGAAGCTCTTCGACGGGCTGGAAGATCTCGACATGGAATGGACCGCCTCGGGCTTTTCCCTGGAGCCCTACAAGGCTTTCGGCAACACCTCCATCGACGGGGTGCAGCTGCGCTTCGTCGGCGCCTACCAAAACCCGCAGACCAATGCCGTCCAGGCCGTGGAAATCACCGTTCGCGGCCAGCATGAAGAGATCGACGCCGGCAATCAGAAGGTGGGCGACGAAGGCTCGACCAAGATCAAGACCGCCTGCTCGTACTACAAGCTGACGGTCGACAACGTCGACGTCATCGAGATCGACATCCTCAACTCGGTCTTCGTGGCCTTCGGCGAGGACGTCTACGCCAACATCCGCCAGGCGATCGGGATCTAGCGCCCGCTCCATCGATGTTGTGAGGGCCGGCGCGCACAACGCCGGCCCTTTTCCTTGGGCGGCCGCCGGCGGCGACATGGAGACCTCAACGCCAACGGGGAATTTCCGTGTCCGAAGACAAGCTGGTCGCCATCACCCTCGACAACCCGGTCATCCGCGGCGAGACCGAGATCTCCGACCTGAAGCTGCGCAAACCGCGCGCCGGCGAGTTGCGCGGCCTGCAGCTGGTCGACGTCCTGAAGCTGGACGTCAAAAGCCTGGTCACCCTGCTCCCCCGCATCACCATGCCGCCGCTGACGTCCCACGAAGTCGAGCAGCTCGATTCCGAAGACCTGCTGACGCTGGGCTCCGAGGTGGCCGGTTTTTTTCTGACGAGGGCGGAGAAGACCGCCGCTGGCCTGCCAGCGTAGACGACGCCATCGCCGACATCGCCGTGATCATGATGCAGCCGATTCCGATCCTCGAGGCGATGACGCCCGAGGACCTGGCGCACTGGCACGGCCACGCGATCGACCGCTACAACCGCATGAACAGCAAGGAGTAGGCCTTGGACAAGGACCTGCGCCTACGGATCCTGCTCGAGGCCGTCGACAAGGCGGTGGCGCCGATCAAGGCCGTCGATAAGGCCTCCGAAGCTCTCGGCAAGAAGCTGAAGGCCACCACGACCGAGCTGGTCGATCTCAAGCGCGCACAATCGGATCTGACCAAGCTGCAGCGTCTCGAAAAGGAGACGGTCGATCTTGGCCTGAAGACCACCGAGGCGCGGCGGCGGGTTGCCGAACTGCGAAGCGAGATCTCAGCGTCCAAGGCTCCAAGCGAAAAGCTGCAGGCGGCCCTGGCCAAGGCCCGCCGTACGGTCGATGACCTGGAACGCTCGCAAAAGCAGCATGCCGGCACGCTGGGCCAGGTCCGCGATCGCCTGCAGGCCGCCGGCGTCGAGCTGGGCGACATGGCCGGCGCCGAGCAGCGCCTGGCCGCCAAGATCAAGGCCACCACGGCGACCCTCGACGGTCAGCGCCGGAGCCTGAAGGATCTGGCGACCCATCGGGCCCGGGTCGCCGCCGGCAAGGAGATGTTCGGCAAGTGGGGCGGGCGCGCCGCCGGCGCGGCCGCCGCCGGCGTCGGCCTGGGCGCCTCGGCCGGCGCCATGGGCCGGCCGCTGTTCGAGTTCGGCCAAGACGCCGCCGAATTCAACACGGTCATGACGACGATCGCGCAGAAGGCCGACCTCGGCCGCGCCGCGTCGGCCGCCATGGGCGACCAGCTGCTGGTGATCGCCGACCGGGTCAACCAGCTGCCTGAAGACGTCCAGGCCGCCACCGACATTTTGGCCGGCTTTGGTCTGGATCCTCGGGTCGCCGTCAAGCTGACCGAGCCGATCGGCAAGGTGGCCACCGCCTACAAGGCCGACATGGCCGACGTCGGCGCCGCAACCTTCTCGTCGATCGACAACCTGAAGCTTCCGGCCGACCAGGCCGCGCGCGCGCTCGATATCATGGCCTATTCCGGCAAGCGCGGTGCCTTCGAGCTGAAGGACATGGCCGCCGCCTTCCCCTCCCTGACCGCCTCGGCCCAGGCCCTGGGCCAGCGCGGCGCACCAGCGGTGGCGGACCTGGCCGCCGCCCTGCAGATCGTCCGCAAGGGTGCAGGCAACAGCGAGGAGGCCGCGACCAACCTCGACAACCTGCTGCAGAAGATCGGCTCGCCGCAGACCGCTAAGAACTTCGCCAAGATGGGGGTCAACCTCGAGGCGGAGATGAAGAAGGCCGCCAAGGCCGGCAAGACGCCGATCGAGGCCATCACCACGCTGACCAACAAAGCCCTGAAGGGCGATCTGGGCCGGCTCGGCTATCTGTTCGAGGATGCGCAGGTCCAGAAGGCCATGCGGCCGCTGATCCAAAACTATCAGGAGTATCTCGACATCCGCCGCGACGCGGCCAACGCCAAGGGCGTGGTCGACGCCGACTTCGCCGATCGCATGATCGACGACGCCGAGGGCATGCGAAAATTCAACGTCGAGATGGCGCAGACCAAGATCGCCCTGGGCAACACCCTCCTGCCGATCCTCACGCCGCTGATCGCCAAGGTCGGGGCGGCCGCCAAGAACTTCGGTGCCTGGACCAAGGAGCACCCAAAGCTCGCCGGCGCACTGGGCAAGATCGCCGTGATCGGGGCGCTGATCATCGGCGTCCTGGGCGCCATCGCTCTGGTGGTGGCGCCGATCCTAATCGTGATCGGCGCGGTCGGTTCCGCCGCCGCCGCCCTGGGCGTCTCGGTCGGCGCCGTGGTCGGCACGATCGCCGCCATCATCGCGGCGATCGTCGCCGTCGTCTTCGCGGTGATCGGCCTGGTCAAGGGCTGGCACAAGCTCGCGCCCATCGCCGGCGCGGCGTTCCAGGCCGTGCAGGAACGCGTGGTCGGCTTCCTCTCGGCCTTCATCCGGCTTCACGTGCTGTTCTTCCAGGCCGGGGCGCACTTGATGAGCGGCCTTGTCGGCGGGATCCGCTCCGCGCTTGGCCTGGTGAAGGACACGATCGTCAACGCCGGATCCAGCGTCATCGGGTGGTTCAAGGCCAAGCTCGGCATCCATTCCCCCTCGCGCGTGTTCGCCGCCCTCGGCGGCCACATGATGAGCGGCCTTAGCAACGGCCTGCAGGCGGGATCCAAGGGGCCGATGATGAAGGTCGGCCAGATCGCCGATCGGCTGGTAGCGGGCGCTGCGATGGGCGCGGCCGCCATGACCGTCTCGGCGGCCGGGCCTGGAGCGGCCGCCGCGCCTGCAGGATCAGGCGCGCTCCCCGCTGGCGGCGGGCCCGCCCGCTACGAAATCCACATCCACGCAGCGCCGGGCATGGACGAAGAGGCGCTGGCGCGCCTCGTCGGCCGAGTGATCGACCGTCGCGAGCGCGCCCGGGCGGCCGCCGGCCGCTCCAGCCTGGCCGATCGAGGCGACTGACCATGATGATGGCCCTTGGCATGTTCGTGTTCTCGTTGCCGACCCTGGCCTACGAAGAGCTGCAGCGCCGCACGTCCTGGCGCCACGTCCAGAACCCGCGTTTCGGCGCCCGGGCGGCCAACCAGTTCCTGGGCCCGGGCGACGACCTGGTCAGCCTCTCGGGCCGGATCCCGCCCGAACTCTCCGACGTCAGCTCGCTGGCCACGCTGCGCGACCTGGCCGACGCCGGCGACGCCCTGCCCTTGGTCGACGGCCGGGGCCAGGTCTACGGCGACTTCGTCATCGAAAGCCTCGAGGAGCGCCAAGCCGCCTTCCTGGATGACGGCTCGCCGATGAGAATCGATTTTGGCCTCGAGCTGCGACGCGTGCCTGACGGCGCTGACGGCCGGGTCCAGGGCGCCGAACAGGTCGCGCAGGGATGACGGCGCCCTCCCCCAAGCCGGCCTGCAAGATCTTGCTCGCCGGCGTCGACATCACCGCCAAGATCGCGCCCCGGCTGGTCAGCCTCACCCTGACCGAGGACCGCGACAACGAGGCCGACCAGCTGGACCTGGTCCTGGACGATGCGGACGGGAAACTCGCCATTCCCAAGCGCGGCGCCGAACTCGTGGTCAGCCTGGGCTGGGAAGGCTCTCCCCTGGTCGGCAAAGGCAAGTTCAAGGTCGATGAGGTCGAACATTCCGGCCCTCCCGACGTCGTCACCCTCCGGGCCCGCAGCGCCGACTTCACCGCGGATCTTCGCTTGCGGCGCGAGAAGAGCTGGACCGACACGACGGTCGGCGCGGTCCTGCAGGAGATCGCGGCACGGCACGGCCTGACGGCCAGGATCAGCGACGGCCTGGCCAACCAGGCGCTCCCCGTCCTCGCCCAGAGCCGCGAGAGCGACCTGCAGGTCCTGAAAAAGCTCGGCCGGCGCTTCGACGCCGTCGCGACGATCAAGGCCGGCGCCTTGCTCTTCTCGCCGATCGGCGCGGCCAAGACCCCATCTGGCAAGGCCTTGGCCAAGTTCGCGCTCACGCGGCAGGACGGCGACACCCACACCTGGCGGGCCGCCGATCGCGACAGCGCCTTCACGGGCGTCACTGCATCCTGGCGATCGACAACGGGCGCCACGCGTCACTCGGAGAGGTCGGGGCAAGCGGGGAAGGTCCATCATCTTCGCCAAGTCTACGCCACCCAGGCCGACGCCAAGCGCGCGGCGGCCAGCGCCTGGTCGAGGATCGGCCGCACGACGGGCCTGCTGTCGATGAACTTGGCGCTGGGGCGCCCAGACCTGTTTCCTGAATGCGAGGGCTCGATTACCGGTTTCGGAAAGCCCGAAATCGACAAGGCGACCTGGTTGGTGGCCAAGGCGACCCACAGCTACTCCGACCGGGGCCTGGTCACCGCCCTGGAGCTTGAGACCTCAAGCTCATCGACCGGACGAAATACCGCCGCCGGTTGAAAACGTCGCATGGAACAAAGTCGCAACCTATGCTAAAGCTTGGCCGCTTTCGGGGAGAAGACTATTGAGCCGGTTTTCGATCAACTGTCCGCATTGCAATAGTCTGGCCCACGTCCGGACCAGCCGGTCAGTCACGCCGCTTTATCGCGACATCTATTTTCAATGCGAAGACTTCGTCGAGTGCGGGCACACCTTCAAGGGTGCTTTGAGTGTGATCAGCACGCTCAGCGCGAGCCGTAAGCCCAACCCGAAGATAAGGCTTCCGTTCGGCGATGTTCGGTCGGCCCCGGCCAACGACGACGCGCTGGTCGAAGAGGTCGAGCAAGCCTAGATCGCGATTCCGTCATGTGGTTGTGCACCTGTGCACAATTGCACGACGGAACAATCGATCGGGCGGCCAGGCCGTTCACAGCTTCGAGGGTCGAGTTCGAGCGGGGTGGCCATTTCCGCTCACGACCCATGGCGGACCTCTTAGTAGCTTCCGCCGGTAGCCTCGCCAGTCATGAGATCAATTTCAAAAGGAGCGGGCGGCAGCTCTTGGGGATAGTGAGCTAGCCCTTTTAGGACCGAACCATCTCGATGCACCTCCGTGATCCCGTCCCAGGAAACGCGACGGCTACGCCACTTGATTCCAGACCGTCCCAGTGCCGTAACCTCACAGTCGTCGACAAGAACGAACAGCCCGAGGTCAGGCTCAAACCTCAGGGTCTTGACCCACGGCGTAACCAAGGCCACGTGCCGCTCCCTCGCGTCGACCAAGTAGACATCCCCTCCAGACACGACCACGACAGCCGCTTCTCCAAGGTCGTCATGGACGCCATCGAGGCGCTTCCCACCTGTCGCGAAATTGCCAATCCAGCGCTCACCGGTGCTGGGCGTGAACTCAACCACCAAGCCTTCCCTGAAGGCATCGGGGTCGGGGAAGTTCTTGGCCGGCTCTCCATAGGGCGGGAGACCGGGAAGCTTTCTGGCTATCATCCCTCCACTGTAGCGCTCGCGCGCGGAATGTCTCCTCACCACCCTTAGCTGACGTTTCCGACGTCTGCCCTTGGGCGGCTAGGCCCTATGTCCGCCTGCCGCGCCGATTTCCGAATCTGGCCCAACTCGGACGCTTGTTGACCCCTTAGCCAAGCACCGCGACGCCCTCGGCTAGTGCGAAGAGGGTCAGCAAACCAAGCAGAAGCATTACCCCGACATAGCCTGCCAGATTTTCCCGGCGGCGGATGAAATGAGGCTTCCATGGGGAGCCGCCGATGCACACCGCGCCTGACTTAAGGCCGAGCGCCCACATTCCTCCAAACAGGGCGGACGCCAGGAAATAGAAGATGGGCATCGCAAACTTCCGGCGCTGTCGGTGTGGCACTGTATCTAGACGTTGTTCCGCAAACCACCCCTAGCGGACCTTTGATCGGTCCGATGGGGAGCAAGTTGTTCCGTTGTGCGCAAATGCAGCGCCTATTAAGCCTCGTTCGCCGTCTCGGCGCAGGCCGGTAATGGTTCGGCACCAAGCTCCGCCAGTATCGCTCTGGCCGCCATGGTTCCCCGCAGAGCGACCGCCTTCAGGTCCGCCGGCAGGCTCTGATCGTCCATCAGCTCGCGGGCGAGCTGTTCAAGGTCACGCTTACTCATTCCGGCTTTCTCGCCGAAACTCGGCTGGCGCGCCATGGCTCAGTTTAACGCGCGGCGGGTCCAGGAAAGAAAAGTTCGTTTGTGCACTTGTGCAGTTGTGCACAAACGCAATCGCGGCCATAAGGGCGGCTCGCGACGGTGTGGCCTCAGGCCGGGCCGGGTTCGCCCAGTCTACGGCGCCTCCGGAGCCCGTGGCGATCGAGGCGGGCCACAACGCGTCGACCCAAGCTCTTCCCCGAAGAGCCATTGCTGAGGGTCGGCCGCCGCCGGCGGCGCAAGGCTGGTTCGGCCGAGTCGGCAAGTCCGACGCGCTCGCGCCTCGGCGCCGCGCGACGGACATGCGGACGCGGCGCCGGGCGCTGCAGCGAGCAGCCGGGGGGCTTAGCGCGGAGCCAGGGTTCTGCAGGGCGGTGGCGTCAATGTTGTCGATCGCTAGATCGACGCCATTTCCTCTCCTCTATGGAATAGAGACCAGGGAAGTCTCACCGATCTTCGGAATCGGCGGAGCTCGAACGACTTCGCGCCTCGGCCGCCGCGTACAACCTGGCGGCCATCTCGGCTTGGGTCTCCCTTCCGGGCCCAGGAAGGGCCGTGGAGGCCGAGTTCGCGGCGACGTAGAGGTTTGGTTGCGCTTCGCGCTTGGCGGCCTGGCTGGCCGCGCGCTGGGCCTTCCTGCGCTCGATCTCCCGCTCTCCCATCATCCTGTCGTTTTGAGGCTCCATCAGGGCCCGCTCGCCGGCGCGGACGACCTGGTCGTGCTCGAGGTCGGCCGAGACGGGCGCGCGCCTGTTGCGGATCCCGATGGACTGCCACCAGAGCCTGACCTTCTTGGGGAGGTCCAGGCGGTAGGCGTTGGTGATCTGGCGCCAGGGCGGCGCGCCAGGCGCGGGATCGGGGTTGGGCTCGCAGCGGCGCATTCGCTCCAGCCAGCCGCCGGCCTCCAACTGCAAGATCGCGCGCCAGACGCTGTCGACGCTGCGACCGGAAGCCTCGGCGATCTGCAAGTAGGACCAGTCGAGCTTTCCGGTGGCCCAGTCCAGGGCCTTGAAGAGCAGCGTCTCCAGAACCTTCAACGTCGCTGGCGTGAGGGGGGCCACACCCTTCTTCCGGTGCGCCTCGGCGTAGTGTCGCGCGACTTTCATCATCCGCACGACCTGGTCCTTGTCCATCGCCCGCCAGAACGACCTGGCCGCGTCGGCCGGCCGGCTGTCGCGGCGGACGCCGGATCTTGGCTTGCCCCCTGTGCGGGAACCTGGCGTGTTGATCCGCGGTGCGGTTCCGACCAGGGCGCTCATGCTGCTGTCGCCTGTTCGACGGCGAGCTGGAAGTCGGCCGATCGGCATCGGACCTTCGCGGCCATCCGGCGCAGGGCTCGCTTCTCGCCGGCGTCGAGCTTGAGATCGGACGTCGACGTCCGGACCAGACATTGGGCCTCGGCCGATATCTCGGTCAGCTCGGCCACCTCGGTCATCAAGGTCTCGATCGGCGGCCGCGCCTCGGCCGCTTCGCGCAGGCCATCGGTGTAGATCCGGCGCTTGCAGGCCAGCTCCAGCGCGTCGACGACATCGATCGGCAGGAAGCGACCGGATCCAGGATCGCAGCAGCGCTGCAGCTGGGATTTCTTCAGGCGGCAAATCAGGGCCGCCGCCTCAAAGCCGCCGCAGGCGAGGATAAGCTCGCGCGCAAGGTCGGCGTGACGCTCAGCGTTCACGGGGAAACTCCATAGGAGATTCCGCCTGACGGCCGCACGTCGCCCATGCTCACGGTGAAGCCTGATCGTGCGCGGGGAGCCTGCGCCGAGCGCGCAGAACCGGTGCCGCCTTCGCAGCATGCGAATGCGGGGGTCCTCGCGACCGGCAACAGGAAACCCGCGCGCTGCTTCACAAGCGGCGCGGGGGCGCTAGGCCGTTGGTCGGAATCGTTGATGTTGACGCGACGCCTCAGGCCCGCTCGGGAGCAGGTGCTGCGGCCAACACCCCCCGGCGCTCGGCGGCGGGGTCAGGAGTGGTCGGGTCGATTTTCGGGTTACGCCGCGCGCGCCTGGCGCTCTCGGTCCCGCGCGATGCAGCCCAGAAGGCGGGCGCGCGCGGCGGCCGCGCAGGCTGTCGCGTTAAGGTCTTGGAAAGTTCTGGATCGAATCAGGAACGCGATTTTCCAGGCGGCACTGGCTGGCGGAGCGGTCCTAAGCAGGCGCCCCCCGAGCCCCATGCTTACCTGCCTTCCCGTGGGTTGAGCCCCGCAATCCATGCGAGTCCAACACCGGCCCCGGAGGGAATTGCGGCGTTATATGGTCGCCCTCTGGGGGGCGATCCCTTGCTCCGTCTAGCCCTGATCAGCCATGCGCCCAGCTCTTTGTGTAGGAGTGCGTTATGGGTGGACCTTTGGCGATCGGCGCGAAACCGAGGATCGACGAGGGGCTTTCGCCCGACGCCGCCGAGGCGGTCGCCATGCGCAGCGTGGTGGTCGAGCTGGGTCGGATCCTGGAGGATCTGGCGCCAGGGGCCCTGGCCCACCAGCTGCACGTCAGTCGCGTCCGCCTTCAGCAAATCGAAAGCGCGCGGATCCGGGAGGCCTTCCCCGGCGAGCATTTGGTGCTGCGCACTCGCATCGACATCCTGGAGCTGTCGCTCGGCCGAGTCTCCACACAGGCCTAGCCGGACAGGGCAGTACCCGCCGCTCCGCTGGTCATTGTCGATCATGCCCGACCTTCAGCTGGGTGATCTAGGAGCGCTTTGGCCTCGGCAGAGATCTCGCTCGCGGGCACCTTGCCCTGCGACCAGCGCTCGATTTTTAAGGCAAGCCTCAGGGAGGCCGGCCGAACGCCGGCCTCGATCATGCTGATCAAGCCCTTCGACTTCAGACCCAAGGCGGTGGCAACCTGCTTCTGGGTCTGGCCGAGACTTTTCCGATACTCCGCGAGTCTCATGCGGCGAGAGTTCACATGGTTTGAACTTTGAATCAAGCGGCAGAGTTCAAACTGGCGGGGACGACGCCCGCTTGCGGCCATTCACATACTGTGAACATGGCTACTTCCGACGACACCGGCCCCGATTGGCATCTGCAAGAGTGGGCGGAGGCTCTCGGGAAGAAGCAGGCAGACCTAGTCAACGAGCTGGGCTGGCATAAAAATTCTGCGTTCCGCCTTTGGCATGGCGAGCAGCCGTACCGGCGGGACCAGGTCAATGAAGTCTCTAAATGGCTTGGAATTGAGCCGTTTGAGCTGTTGATGCCCCCGGCCGAGGCGCAAGCAATTCGTCAGGTCAGAGCCCACGCCGCTGCTATCGCCGCTGCTGGTGATCCCAACCAATTCCTCCCCCAAGCGCCCGTTGTCCGGACGCTGGGACGCCAACCGAAGCGAGCTTAGACCTCATCGCTGATCCACCGACCTTTTAGATAGGTCGCTACTGGCACGTCGCAGAAGTTCACATCACGTGGACGTTCTACTTGACGGCAAGGTCACACCATGTGAACTCTCGACTTGATCGAGCCGTCAACGTGATGGCTCTCACTCACGTTGCAAGGGGGAGTTCATGTCAGACGAGGCCGTACCGCATGCGGACGTGCTCAACGCGACCGCCCAAGGCCAGCTGAAGAGCATCATCGACCGGGTCGAGCGCCTCGAGGTCGAGAAGACCGAGACGATGGAGCAGATCAAGGAGGTCTACGCCGAGGCCAAGGGCAACGGCTTCGACGTCCAGGTCCTGAAGAAGGTGGTCCGCCTGCGCAAGAAGGACCGCGCCAGGCGTCAGGAAGAAGACGCGATCCTCGACCTCTACCTCTCCGCCATGGGTGAAATCTGATGGCGCTCGCGACGCAGACCCTGCGGCCGCGGTGCCTGGCAAGCCCCCGCGCCGCCAACGACAACATGGCCCGATCGCCCTACGCGCCGCCATCGTTCGACGGCGACCGGGTCGACTTGGTTTTTCGCCTGACCTTCTGGTCACGAGGGCGCGAGCGCTTTCGCGCCATGCTGATCGCGCGGGGCCTGCTGTGATGTTCCAGGAACTTCCCCGCCGCCGGCGTCCCGCCAACTTCCGCCATTTCACGATTTCCGTCTGGCTCGGCCTGGCCGCCCTGTTCGGCCTCGCCGGCCTCGGCGTCGGCTTCGCGATCGACCTGATCTCCCGCTGATGCGCCCCGCCGCCCGCAATGTCCTCGCCGCCCTGCTGGCCCTGACCAGCATGATCGGCGCCCTGCTCATGTCCCTCTCGAGGAGTTCCCGGTGAAAGAGCCGTCCGCACACCCGGTCGACGTCCACGTCGGCGCTCGTATCCGCATCCGCCGCAAGATGATCGGCGTCTCCCAGGAGCAGCTGGCCAAGCACCTCGGCCTGACGTTCCAGCAGGTCCAGAAGTACGAGCGCGGCGCCAATCGCGTCAGCGCCTCCAAGCTCTTTCAGATCGCCGGTCTGCTGGACGCGCCGATCGAGTCGTTCTTCGAAGGCCTCAAGCACGAAGAGGGCCTGATCACCGCTGACACTGAGAGCGCCTCGGCCGTGATCGGCTTCCTGGTCGAACATGGTGGTGCGGAGCTGGCGCGCGCCTATTGCGAACTGCCTCCGGCCCTCCGCGTCCACCTTATCGGCCTGGCCCGCACCATGGCGGCCATGCCCGAGAAGACGGCCGCCTAGGATGCTTCAACGCGCCGTCCACGAGCTGAAATGCTGGCCCAACCCCTTTGCGGCCGTGCGAGCCCAGATCAAGACCTTCGAGATCCGCTTGAACGACCGTGAGTTCCAGGTCGGCGACGAAGTGGTCCTGCAGGAATGGGATCCCGTCAGCCGGTCCTACACCGGCCAGGTCGAGCACCGGATGATCCGGTATCTCCTGACCGAGGAGCAGCACGGCGTCATCAACGGCTTCGTGGCGATAGGGTTCGGCCCCCTGCCCTCTCAGGACGCGCCTGCGGACGGCCCTGGCCTCACGATCGAGGACCTGGCCGCCTGGCACTCGACCTCGTCCAACAACGCCGCCCTGCGGGCCCAGGCGGCCAGGAACGCTGCTGAGGCCTACAGGAGCCCCAAGGGGGGCTCTAAGGCCCTTCCCGTGGCCGCTGACCGCCATGAAGCCGTTGCGGACGCTGCGGCGGCCGAGGCGCGCTTCCACGCCGCTGCCGCCTCCCTGGTGGCGGAACGCGCCTGATGGACCTTTTCTGGACCATTGCCGGCGACTTCTGGCTCATCTGCTCGGCGGTCGTCGCACTGCTGATCATATGGGACCACGCGGGCGGGGCTCCGGCTCTGCCCGTTAGGTATGAGCTGGTCATGGTGGCCCTAGGGCCCGTGACGCTTCTCTTCGCCTGGATCTTCAGCCGAGAGGACGCTGATGGCGAGTGATCCTAAACGGGGCGCAATCACCGGCGGCTACGTCAACGCCGCCGGCGACAAGGTGTGGATCGTCGTCTGGTCGCGTGGTCGCGGCCAGGAGCAGATCGTTTCCGACAACGACTTCGAACCCGGCCAGGCCGTCGAGTTGAACGCGCTCGGTCGCCTGGTGAGGATCCGTCGCCGATGACCGCTTCCAGCCTCAGCCAGGCCGTTATCAAGCGCGCGATCGCCGCCATGGACGCCCAGGGCCACCCGGTGAAGGCGGCCCGACTGTGCGCCAACGGCGACGTGATCCTCTTGACCGAATCCCCGGCCGGCCTCCAACCGTTGGATCTTAACGATGGCGGGAGCTGGGTCGACCTTGCCGGCGAGACGGAAGTACGTCGTGCCTAAGGGCCTGAAACCGGTAAAGCGAAGGCTCGCGACCGGCGTGACGGTGACCTATTGGTATCACCGCGCCACCGGCGTGCGCCTTACGCACGATCCTACGACGACGGACGGCCTGCTGGAGGTCAAGCGGCTCGACGCCAAGGCTCAGGCCCTCGAACCCATCGCCGGCTTCGTACCCGGCTCTTTGGCTGCTCTATGGCGCGATTACAGGGGCGACCCCGCTCGCCGTGACGAATTCCCAGGCAGCCCTGAATGGCGGGCCCTGAAGCCGCGCACCAGGTCGGACTACCAAAAGGTCCGCGATTGGCTCGGGCCGGCGGCCGAGAAGGCGATCGTCAAGACGATCACGCCCAAGGACATCATCAAGCTCCGCGACCGCGCGGACCTGCAGCACGGCCGGCGGTTCGCCAACTACGTCGTCCAGGTCCTGCGCCTGGTGCTCAGCTGGAGCAAGCCGCACGGCTGGCTGGGCGACCAGGCCAACCCTGCGATCGGCGTCAAGTTGCTGAAGAAGCCTAAGGGCGAGCGGAAGCTCAACCGCCCCTGGATGCCGAACGAGGTCGCCGCCTTCGTGGACGACGACTGCCCGTTCCACCTGCTCGTCCCGTTCTGCCTAGGCCTCTTCGCCGGCATGCGAGAGGGCGACGCCCTGCGCGTCACCCGCCGCGCCTACAACGGCCTGACGATCAGCTGGATCGCCAGCAAGAACGACGAGGCCTGCGTTGCCCCCGTCACCGGCGCCTTCAAGGTCGTCCTGGATCAAGCGATCAAGACCAAGGGCAATGCCGTCCAGCTTGCCCTGAACAGCCGAGGCCGGCCCTGGACCGAGTCGGGCTTCCGCGCGTCCTTCTTCAAGCGGATCGCTAGGCTGAAGGCCGCCGGCCGCATCGATGAGGGGGCGACCTTCCACGGCCTGCGCCACACGATCGGCACGTTCGCGCGCAACGCCGGAGAATCCAACTACCGCGTTGCGGCCGCCATCGGCGACCGAACTACGGCCATGGCCGATATCTACGGCCGCGACGCTGATCGACAGCACGCCGCCCACCAGGTGCTGATCGACGTCCAGCGCGCGTTCTCGAACCCGGCCGCGATCCCGTCGCTCCCCGGCTCAAAAAAATCGGACTGAGGCTGGCAAATGGCACGCTCTCCCCGGCTCAACACTCCCGAATCTCGCGCCCAGACGGGCCTCCAGAAACGGACACGGAACAACGATTGGAAAACGCGATTGGAAAACGTTCGGGATCGAGCGAAGCAGGCCGAAAAAGCCCGCCTATCGAAGAGCCTGAAATCCTTGAAGAAAAGGAAGTGGTGCCTGGGGGCGGATTCGAACCACCGACACGCGGATTTTCAATCCGCTGCTCTACCAACTGAGCTACCCAGGCCCTGGGCCTAAAGAGCGGCGAAAACCGCTCCGGCGCCCGCCCGACGGCGGGGAGCCGCGTCTATAGGGGAGGCTAAAAACGAAGTCCAGCCCCTCTTGCAGCGAACTCGAACTATTCCCGACCGAAGTCCGTCGACGGCGGATTTTCCTCATCTTCTTCCGCCCCGGGCACCACGTACCGGTCCGACAGCCAGCGGTTCAGGTCGATGTCGGCGCAGCGCTTGGAGCAGAACGGCTTGAAGGCCGGGTCCGTCGGTTTCTTGCAGATAGGGCAGGCGCTCATGAGGACGAGACCTCCAGGCGGTCGTTGGGCCAGTCGGCGACGATGGCCAGGGTGAAACGGCGGCCGATCTTGTCGGCCAGGGCGGCGTCTAAGGCCGCGAAAGCCTCGGCCACGGCGGCGGAGCAGCGTCCAGCCAGCCGCCCGCCGGGATCCGCCCTGCCCTCGCGCTCGAAGGCGCGGACCAGACGCAGGGCCCCGGCGCGGGCCGTGAGGGCGCCCGTCTCGTCCAGCAACCGATCGAGAATCGGCTTGGTCCGGCGCGGCACGATCATCTCCAGCGCCCCGAACTTGCTGATCGCCCCGATCCCGACGCCGGGATTGTCGATGGCGAAGGCGTTGCGAGCCGCCGTGGTCAGGGCCGGACCGTCGTGGCCGCGGCCGACCAGGTCGAAGACCACCAGCCCCGCCAGCCCCTTCAGGCGCAGGATGCGGGCGGCCGTCGAGAACGCCGCCATATTGGCGGCGCGAGCGGCCTTCTTCGAATCCCCTTCGCGAGCGCCCAGATCGACGTCGACGGCCACCAGGGCCCGTGTCGCCTCGATGCTGACGTCGCCGCCGCCCGGCAGGGCGAAGACGGTGGTCAGGGCCTCGGCCTCGGCGGCCTCGACGGCTGCGTGGCCCGCACGACCGAATCCTCGAACCACCTCTACGAGTGGGCCGAGGCGACGAGCTACACGACGC